>NZ_RQJX01000001.1 GCF_003850045.1 Aeromicrobium camelliae
CGTCCACTCCAAGACAACCCGCAGGGCGTCAGTCTCGATACAAGTCAGAACGCCAGCAACAGCCCACACCCATCTTCACCGTTCTCGGTGGTCGAGGTCGCAGTTTTGCGTTTTCTTCGTCTCCATCGCGGCTATGCCCCTTATGCGATGGCTCCATTCCCGGATATCGACAGGTGCCGTCTCTGGAGCGGCCGCCGAGGTGAGCCGCCCGTGAGCACATCCCTACCGGGAGCAGGCGCGTTAGTTACCGCCGAGTACCGTAGGTTCGTGACTTTTCGACGTTTCGTGGCTTTGGGAGATTCGTTCACCGAAGGTGTCGGTGACCCGGACCCGTCCCGCCCGAACGGCGTGCGCGGGTGGGCCGATCGTGTGGCGGAGGTGCTCGGGCGCGATGAGCCCGACTTCGGGTACGCGAACCTGGCGATCCGCGGCCGCAAGCTGCGTCCGATCATCGCCGAGCAGCTCGATCCCGCGATCGCTCTCCAGCCGGACCTCGTCACCATCTACGCGGGCGCGAACGACATTCTGCGTCCCAAGGTCGACATCGACGATCTGATCGAGCTGTACGACGCCGCACTCGGCAAGCTCGCTGCGACGGGCGCCCGGCTCGTCGTCTTCACCGCCTTCGACCCGGCGGGATACCCGATCTTCGGCTCCCTGCGCGGCCGGTTCGCCGTCTACAACGAGCTCGTGCGCGAGATCGCCGAACGTCACGGAGCGACGATCGTCGACTTCTGGCGGCTGCGCGACTACCGCGACGACCGGATGTGGGACGTCGACCGGATGCACATGTCGAGCGCCGGTCACCAGCGCATGGCCATGGCGGTGCTCGACGCGCTCGGCGTCCGGCACGATCTGGAAGCGCTCCCGCTCGTGGAGATCCCGCCGCTGTCAGGCGCGGAACGCCGCGCGGCGAATGTCGAATGGGTTCGTGAGTATGCGGGGCCGTGGGTCAAGCGTCGGCTGACCGGCACCTCCAGCGGCGACGGACTCGCCGCCAAGTACCCGAGCTACACCCGCCTCTGAGCCGGGTGTCGGTGGTCGAGTAGGCCGGAGCGCTAGCGGAGTGCCGTATCGAGACCACGTCACGTCATGTGGTCTCGATACGCGGCTCGTTCCTCGCCGCTACTCGGCCAGCTATGACCGCCTCGCCGCTCCTCGACCAGCTGAGCCGGGTGTCGGTGGTCGAGTAGGAGGTCGCTCAGCGACCGACGTATCGAGACCACGTTGCGTGGCTGGTCTCGATACGCGGCTCGTTCCTCGCCGCTACTCGACCAGCTATAACCGCTCGTCGCTACTCGGCCAGCTATGACCGCCAGGACGGCGTCAGAGGGAGACGTTGTGCTCGTTGAACGCGGCGACGGGGTCGATCGGGTCGCCGCCGCCGGGCCGGACCTCGAGGTGGAGGTGCGGGCCCGTGACGTTACCGGTCGAGCCGGTGTAGCCGATCACGTCACCTGGACGGACCGTGTCGCCCTCGGAGACCGAGATGCGGCTCTGATGCGCGTACCAGATCTCCGTACCGTCCTCGAGCACGATGACGGTCTTGTTGCCGTACGCGCCCTCGTAACCGGCGGACTTCACGGTGCCGGCGGCGATCGAGACGATCGTGGAGCCGGACGGGCCGGCGAAGTCGAGGCCGGTGTGACGGCCGCTGGACCACAGGCCGCTGGACTGACCGAAGCGCGCGGTGAGGCGGTAACCGGCAACCGGCGCGACCCACTGGTTGGCGACTTCTTCGGTGTAGGACTCGACAGCCTGCTCGACCTGCTGGCGCGCGAGCTCGATCTGCTCGGCCTGGCGGTCGCTCTGCTCCTGGATGAGCTGACGGTCGAAATCGCGGCTGATGTCGGCGGCGTTGGTGCCGCCGAGGTCCATGCCGCCCACGTAGTTCTGGCTGAGCGTCTGGTACGAGTTCGACGAGAGGGCGCCGCTGTCGGCGACCCCGCCGACAGCAACAGTGCCGACGCCCGCCGACGCGACGGCTACGAGGCCGACGATGGCGGGCGTCACACGAAGATTGAGGGTTCGCTGTTTGGCGGCTACGCGCTTCCCCTTACGAGGGGTGCGCGGGGTCTGCGGACTGTCGAGTCGGCGACGAGGCCCTGTCGACTTCACACACACTCCGTATCGATGGCGGACAACTCGGTCGAGCCTAGCGCATGGGTGGTGACCGTTTTCAACCATCTTGGCGAAGTGAAGCGCATCCGTCCGCGTGTCCCTGCACACGTGCCAGAGTTGAGCCATGAAGGGACAGCGCATCGTGGTCGGCTCTCCTCACGGTGACGAAGCCGCGCTCGTCATCGAGGCCCGGCGACTGCGGGACGCTGGCGCGGAGGTGATCTTCGCCGGCGCCGCCGTCGACGCTGGCCGGCTCGCTGCGACCGCGGTCAGCGAGGATGTGAGCGAGGTGGTCGTCGCCGACGCGCAGGCGCGTGACGCGCTTCTGGACGCCCTCGCCGCCGCCGACGCGCTCGACATCGCCGTCCGCGTCGTCGAGTGTTAGGTCCCCGTCGTTGCAGGGCCGAATCCCGCCCCGCCGTGCCGAGGAGGGGTAAGGAGCGTTAAAGTCGGCACGGCTCGAAGGGTGCTCACTGCCCTGGGGGAGCGCCGCTAACTCGACGAAGGACGGTTGTCACCGTGGATTTGATGGAGTACCAGGCGAAGGAGCTCTTCGCCAAGCACGATGTGCCGGTCACGCTCGGCACCGTGGTCACCACCGCTGAGGAGGCCAAGGCCGCTGCCGAGCAGATCGGCGCAACGGTGGTCGTCAAGGCGCAGGTCAAGGCCGGTGGCCGTGGCAAGGCCGGCGGCGTCAAGCTGGCCAAGACCCCCGACGAGGCTTACGAGCATGCGTCGAACATCCTCGGGATGGAGATCAAGGGCCTCACGGTCAACCGCGTCCTCATCGTCCCGGCCGCCGAGATCGTCGAGGAGTACTACTTCTCCTTCCTGCTCGACCGCGCCAACCGCAGCTACCTGACGATCGCGAGCGTCGAGGGCGGTGTGGAGATCGAGGAGGTCGCCAAGACCAACCCCGACGCCGTCCGTCAGATCCCGGTCGACGCCACCACGGGAGTCGACGAGCAGAAGGCTCGCGAGATCGTCGCCGACGCGAAGTTCCCGCTCGAGCTCGCCGACCAGGCCGTCGGCACGATCCTCGCGCTGTGGAAGGTCTTCGTCGAGGAGGACGCCACTCTCGTCGAGGTCAACCCGCTCGCCCGCCTCGCCGGCGACAAGCTCGAGGCGCTCGACGGCAAGGTCTCGCTCGACGAGAACGCCGACTTCCGTCACCCCGAGCACGCCGAGTTCGAGGACAAGGCCGCGGCCGACCCGCTCGAGGCGAAGGCCAAGGAGAAGGGCCTCAACTACGTCAAGCTCGACGGTGAGGTCGGCATCATCGGCAACGGCGCGGGCCTCGTCATGAGCACCCTCGACGTCGTCGCCTACGCCGGTGAGAGCCACGGCGGCGTCAAGCCCGCCAACTTCCTCGACATCGGCGGCGGCGCCTCGGCCGAGGTCATGGCCAACGGCCTCGACGTGATCTTGAACGATCCGCAGGTCAAGAGCGTCTTCGTCAACGTGTTCGGCGGCATCACGGCGTGCGACGCCGTCGCCAACGGCATCAAGGGCGCGCTGGAGCTGCTCGGCGACAACGCCACCAAGCCGCTCGTGGTGCGCCTCGACGGCAACAAGGTCGAGGAGGGCCGCGCCATCCTCGACGAACTGAACCACCCGCTGGTGACCCAGGTCGACACCATGGACGGTGCCGCCGACAAGGCCGCCGAGCTCGCGAACGCGTAAGGACTGAGGAACAGCATGTCGATCTATCTGAACTCCGACTCCAAGGTCATCGTCCAGGGCATCACCGGCGGCGAGGGCACGAAGCACACCGCCCTCATGCTCAAGGCCGGCACCAACATCGTCGGTGGCGTCAACGCCCGCAAGGCCGGCACGACCGTGAGCCACGTCGACGCCCAGGGCAACGACGTCGAACTGCCCGTGTTCGGCTCGGTCTCCGAGGCCATGCAGGAGACCGGCGCCAACGTGTCGGTCGTCTTCGTGCCACCGGCGTTCGCCAAGGACGCCGCCATGGAGGCCATCGACGCCGGCATCGAGCTGCTCGTCGTCATCACCGAGGGCATCCCCGTGCAGGACACGGCCGAGTTCTTCGCGCACTCGCAGGGCACCAAGACCCGCATCATCGGCCCCAACTGCCCCGGCATCATCACGCCGGGCGAGGCGCTCGCGGGCATCACCCCGGCCACGATCGCCGGCAAGGGCCCGATCGGTCTCGTGTCCAAGTCGGGCACGCTGACCTACCAGATGATGTACGAGCTGCGTGACTTCGGCTTCACGACCGCCATCGGCATCGGCGGCGACCCGATCATCGGTACGACGCACATCGACGCCCTCGAGGCGTTCGAGGCGGACCCCGACACCAAGGCGATCGTCATGATCGGCGAGATCGGCGGCGACGCCGAGGAGCGGGCGGCCGAGTTCATCAAGGCCAACGTGACCAAGCCGGTCGTCGGCTACGTCGCCGGCTTCACCGCGCCGGAGGGCAAGACGATGGGCCACGCCGGCGCTATCGTCTCGGGCTCCTCGGGCACGGCGGCGGCCAAGAAGGAGGCCCTCGAGGCCGCGGGCGTCAAGGTCGGCAAGACGCCGAGCGAGACCGCCGCGCTCATGCGGGAGATCCTGCAGAACCTCTGAGCCACGCACGACCACGAGAGCCCCGGCCCCGGCCGGGGCTCTCGTCGTTCCGACGCCACTGGTTCCTCGCCGCTACTCGACCACCTACGGGGCTGCCGTTTGAGCAGGTGAGCTGGGTGTAGGTGGTCGAGTAGGCCGGAGCGCTAGCGGAGGCCAGTGGAGCCATCGCAGCAGGGGCATAGCCGCGATGGAGCGAGACCACGTCACGTCATGTGGTCTCGCTCCGTGGCGGCTACGTCCTCCTTGCCAGGCTCCATGGCGGCTTGTTCCGGTTCTGAGTAGTCGCGAGGAACGAGCGGCGGATCGAAGGGCGCCGCTACTCGACCGTTGTGGGTCGTCACTGGTCGGCGTACGCGAGGCGTTGGCCGGCGCGGTCCATGAGGGCGGCGAACTCCTCGGAGGAGAAGACGTTCTCGCCCGACGGGGGAGCCAGCACCTGGGTGACGTCGGCGCCGCGGCGGACGACGCCCATGCGGTAGTACACGCGCTGGTCGCGACCGGTCTCGAAGCTCAACCGCCAGCTGACGCCCGCGTACCCCTCGCCGGCGATGTCCTGTCGCTCGTCGATCTGGGCCGACAACTCCGTGTCACCGCAGCCGTCCACCTTGCCGGCGATCTCGCCGACGAGCGCCTCGGCGGCCTCGGGGGACGCGGTGCGCGCGGCGGTCTGCGCGACGGCGAACTCCTGTGGCAGCTCCGACGCGTCGGGGATGGCGACCAGGCGCGTCGCCACGTCGGTGAAGGCCTCGCCATTGAAGTCGGTCTTGTCGCACAGCGAGGCGGCCGGGTTGAGGCCGTTGCTGGGCGCCTGAGCCGGCCCAGCCGCCCACACCTTGTCGATGCGGCCCAGCGGGGGCATGTCCACCACGCTGAGGAAACGCGGGAACTGCTCGGTCTGCGGGGGCAGGCTCGGCTCGACGGTGATCTCGTCGGTGCACTCGCCGCCGGAGTCGGCGCACACCTTGGCGATCGAGTCGTTGAGGCTGCGCGCGAACGTCTCCACGTCGGTCGGCTCGGTGCCGTTGACCTCGTGGATCAGGGTGCTGGTGACCGTCCCCGACTGCGCCAACCCGACGCTGATGAAGCGAGCGGGCTCGCGGTACGACTGCAACCGCAGGATCTTGAAGTCACCGAACGGCCGCTTGACGGTGTACGAGTCGATCAGTCGGGTGCGCGGATGCGCACAGTTGGCGTACCAGCCCAGCAGCGTGCCGTAGGCCGCTTCGGACGCCTCCCGGCTGCGCGACACCTCGATGGACTGCGCGACGCGCTCAGCCGAGGGGTCGGTGCTGTACGCCCGCACGAAGACCTTGAGGGGGTCGGGATCGGCGAACCGGGTCGGAGGACACGTCGAGTACGGCGTCGTGTTGACGGTGTCCGTCTCGGTCGCGTCGACCTTCCACTCGCGCTCGGAGTTGAGGCGCTCCACCTGCGTCAACGAGAGCAGATCGTCGGTGTCGATGTTGTGGGAGTCGAGGATGATGTCGGGACGCTCGGCGCCGATCTTCTCGCGGTAGGGCACCGCGTCCAGCGTGCCGAACGCGTCACCGCTGGTGGCGGCGAAACCGCCCGCGAACAGGGCGAGCACGGTGGCGGCGACGAGCAGGATCGAGTTACGGCGCCCGCTGCGCTTGGCCGACCGTCGTACGCGGTCCGGCTCGGGGAGATCGAGACTCTCGACCGTCTCGCGAAGCCCGGTGAGGCGGCCCTCCAGGGTGTCCAGCGGCTGCCCGAGGGCCTTCTCCAGGGAGGTGAGGGCGTTGGTCGCCAGCTCCATGCCGACGGCGTCGTCGACCTGCATCTCCGCGGTCGCGTCGTCGAGATCGACGCCGGCGACGGTGAGCAGGGTGACGATGCGGCGCTCGTCGTAGTCGAGACGGTGGAGTGCCTCGAGCAGAGCCTGGTCGCCGTCCTCCTCGTGCCGCCGGCGCAGCGGGTGGGCGCTGCGATTGAAGATGGTGAGCTTGGCGGCCTGGTCACGGACGTAGGCGACCGGGTCGCGACCGCGCAGGCTGCCCCACGAGCGCCAGGCGCGCTGATAGGCGTCGAGGGTCGCGTCACGAGCCACCTGGCGGTCGCCGCAGAGGGCGTACGTCGTCGCCAGCACCCGGCGGCGGGTGGCGCGGTAGAAGTTGTCGAACTCGTCGACGCGGGTCATCGCACTCGCCTCCTCGGGGGTCTCGGCGTGGCTCGGTGCAACGTCGCAACTTTACAGGTTGGATTGTCAGGTGCCCGCTCCCTCCACGCTCCAGCGAACCGATCCGTGGCGGCCGGCACTGCTGACCGGGCTGCTCGCGGTGCTGCTACCGGTCGTCGTCTGTGCCGTCGCCGCTGCGGCCGCGACCCAGCATCTCGGCCTCGACACCCTGCGCATCGGCGCCCGGGCCTGGCTGCTGGCCGTGGGGGCGTCCATCGACGTGTCGGGTGCGAAAATCAGCCTCCTTCCGCTCGGCGGAACGGTGCTCGCGGCTGTGGTCGCGGCCGCCGTCGTCCGCGTCGCGGCGCGTGATGGCGCCGACGACGCGATGGGCTTCGGAGCGATCAGCGGGGGCGTGGCCGGCGCGCTCGCGGCGGTGCTCTCCGCCGTGACGTCGACCTCGTCGGTGAGCACGTCGTTCGTTCGCGCCGCTTTCGGCGCCTTCGTCGTCGTGGGAGCGGGGGCCGCCGTCTCGATGGCGTTGCGCCATCCGGCGTCACGCCGCTTCCCCGCCCAGGTGCGACCCTTCGTGCCCGCGTTGGCGGCGGGACTTCGCGCCGCAGGAGCAGTGGTCGCGATCGCCTTCGTGCTGGTGATGATCGTCGCGGCCAGCCGCGTCCAAGCCGCCGCCGACCTGTGGGCCGCGCTCAACCCCGGGTACCTGGGCGGCCTCGTCCTCGGCGCCTTGTGCCTCCTCGCCCTGCCCACCCTCGTCGCGTGGGCGCTGGCGATCATCCTCGGACCCGGCATCGCACTCGGTGCCGACACACGGGTCGACATCGCGGGAGTCGATGTCGGGGTGCTTCCAGCGTTCCCGCCCCTGGCGATCCTCCCCGACCCCGGGCCGTTCGCCGACGTGGTCGTGGTGCTCATGGCCGTGCCGGTGCTCGCCGCCGCGTGGGCGGGATGGCGGCTCGTCGACCGTCTCGCCACCGAGCGGCTCCTGGAGCGCGTCGGCCACGCGGCGTTGGCCGGTGCGACCGCAGGTCTGCTCCTGGCGTCGATCGCCGTCAGCGGCCACGGGGCCATCGGCCCGGGTCTCCTCGCCGAAGCCGGGCCGCCCGTGCTCAGCACGCTCCTCATCGCGATCGGCACCATGTCCGTGGGCGGCGCGCTGGGCGGGCTCGCGTCCCACTATCGTGGAGCCCGTGCCGACAGCGAATGACCGCGCCGCCGCGCCGGCGCGACTCGTCGTGCTGGTGTCCGGCAGCGGAACCAACCTCCAGGCTCTCCTCGACGCCACCGCGGACCCCGCCTACGGGGCGCGAGTCGTCGCCGTCGGCGCCGACCGCGACGACATCGAGGGACTCCGCCGGGCCGAACGCGCCGGTGTGCCGACCTTCGTGGTGCGACTCGGCGACCATGCCGACCGCGACGCGTGGGACACCGCGCTCGCCGAGCAGGTCGCCGGGTACGAGCCCGATCTCGTGATTCTCGCGGGCTTCATGAAGCTGACCGGTCCCGTGTTCCTGCGGAAGTTCGGTGGGCGCACGCTCAACACGCATCCCGCGCTGTCCCCCTCGTTCCCGGGCATGCACGGCCCACGTGACGCTCTCGAGTACGGGGTCAAGATCACCGGCGCCACGCTGTTCGTCGTCGACGAGGGCGTCGACACCGGACCGATCGTCGCGCAGGTCGCCGTGCCGGTCCTGGACGACGACGATGTCGCGTCCCTCCACGAACGCATCAAGGTCAGTGAACGTCAGATGCTCGTCGACTGGGTCGGGCGACTCGCCCGCGAGCCCTTCACCGTCGACGGGCGCCGCATCATCCGCCAGCAGACAAAGGACTCCTCCGCATGACCTCCTCTGATCGTCAACCGCTCCGCCGGGCGCTCGTCTCGGTGTACGACAAGACCGGCCTCGAGGACCTGGCCCGTGATCTGCAGGCTGCGGGCGTGCAGATCGTGTCCACCGGCTCGACGGCCAAGGCGATCGAGGCGGCCGGTGTCGCGGTCACCCCGGTCGAGCAGCTGACCAACTTCCCCGAGTGCCTCGACGGCCGCGTCAAGACGCTCCACCCGCGCGTGCACGCGGGCATCCTCGCCGACCGCCGTCTCGAGCGGCACCGCGAGCAGTTGTCCGAGCTCGGGATCGAGCCCTTCGACCTCGTCGTGGTCAACCTGTACCCGTTCCGCGAGACGGTGGCCTCGGGCGCCGCGCCCGACGAGGTCGTCGAGCAGATCGACATCGGCGGACCCTCGATGGTCCGGGCCGCGGCCAAGAACCACCCGAGCGTCGCCGTGGTCGTGTCGCCGTCGGCCTACGGCGAGGTGCGGACCGCCCTGGCCGAGGGAGGTTTCACCTTCGAGCAGCGACGTCATCTCGCGGCGCAGGCGTTCGCGCACACCGCGGCCTACGACGCCGCCGTCGCCTCCTGGTTCGCGTCCTCCTACGACACGGCCGAGGACGGCTGGCCCGCGTTCGTCGCCGAGACGTGGGACAAGCAGGCCGTGCTCCGCTACGGCGAGAACCCGCACCAGGAGGCTGCGCTCTACGCCGACGGTTTCGGTGGTCTCGCCGGCGCCGAGCAGCTGCACGGCAAGGAGATGAGCTACAACAACTACGTCGACACCGACGCGGCGATCCGGGCGGCGTTCGACCACGCCCGTCCCGCGGTGGCGATCATCAAACACGCCAACCCGTGCGGGATCGCCGTCGGCGATGACATCGCGCAGGCGCATGCGCGGGCTCACGCCTGTGACCCCGTCTCCGCGTTCGGTGGCGTCATCGCCGCCAACCGGCCCGTTTCGGTGGCCATGGCCGAGCAGGTGGCGGAGGTGTTCACCGAGGTCATCGTGGCGCCCGATTACGAACCGGGTGCGGTCGAGGTGCTCCAGGGCAAGAAGAACATCCGCATTCTGCGGGCCCCGGATCTGGGGCAGTACTCCTCCGCGGAGTTCCGGCAGATCAGCGGCGGGCTACTGGTTCAGCTGCGTGACCGGGTCGATGCGCCGGGTGACGATCCGCAGAACTGGACCCTCGTCGCCGGCGAACCGGCCGATGAGGCGACGCTCGCGGACCTCGCCTTCGCATGGACCGCCGTCCGGGCGGTGAAGTCGAATGCGATCCTCCTGGCCAAAGACGGTGCCTCCGTCGGGGTCGGCATGGGGCAGGTCAACCGGGTCGACTCGTGCCGCCTTGCGGTGGAACGCGCCGGCGAGGAGCGCGCACGCGGCGCCGTGGCGGCGTCCGATGCGTTCTTCCCGTTCGCCGACGGTCCGCAGATCCTTCTCGACGCCGGCGTGCGCGCCATCGTTCAGCCCGGCGGCTCCGTCCGCGACGATCAGACGATCGAGGCTGCCAAAGCCGCCGGGGTCACGATGTACGTCACGGGGACTCGGCACTTCTTCCACTGACGTCGGCGAACACGCCCGTCACGGCGTCGTCGCCGAGCAGGTGCGCGGCGATGAGGTTGCGGATCGCGTGGGCCAGGCGACGTGCCTCCGCCGGGTCGTCCGGCCGGGACTGACGCCGCATCGCTGCGCCGATGACTTGCGCCGTCACGGCGGGGACGACGTCCTGCGCATCCAGCACGCCGGCGCGCCGGAGCGCTTCGGCGATGAACGACTCCAAGGCGTCGATCGCCGAGCAGGCCGCCTCACGCAGTTCGGGGTCACGCGCCGCGTGCAGGTAGACGGCCAGCTCCAGGGCCGAGGAGTCGAGGTCGCGGACCGCGAACACGGTCTCGACGATCTGCGTGCCGACATCGAGGTCCATGAGGCCCTCGCCGTCCATCGAGACGTCGGGCAGCTGCTCGAAGGACGCGATGAAGTTGGCGACGTGATGGAGCAGGGCATCGCGCACCAACTCGTCGATCGACGCGAAGTAGTAGGTCGTCGCGGCGAGAGGGAGGTCGGCCTCGGCCGCGACGGCCCGGTGGGTCACGGCTCGGATACCTCCCTCCGCGAAGACGCGAATAGCGGCGTCGAGCAAGGCTTCACGGCGTTGTCGACTACGTTCCTGGGACAAACGGGCACGCGGCAAGGTGGCCTCTTCCATGAGGGAGTGGGGATGAGGGTCTGGATCATCCTAGGCGTACACGCGGGCGACCATGCGCGTGAGAAACTGTCGGGGTGACTGCGCAGACCCTCGACGGCAAGGCCGTCGCCGCCACGATCAAGTCCGAGCTCACCGAGCGGGTCGCCGAGCTCCGCGAACGGGGGATCGTCCCGGGACTCGGCACGATCCTCGTGGGCGACGACCCGGCCAGCCAGTGGTACGTCGGAGCCAAGCACCGCGACTGCGCGGAGGTCGGCATCGAGTCGATCCGCATCGACCTGCCCGCGACGGCGACGCAGGCCGAGGTGGAGGCTGCGGTCGACCAGCTGAACGCCGATCCCGCGTGCACGCTCTACATCGTCCAGCTGCCGCTGCCTCGAGGCCTCGACGAGAACGCGGTCATCGGTCGTATCGACCCGGCCAAGGACGCCGACGGTCTGCACCCCACCAACCTCGGCTGGCTCGTCCTCGGCAAGGAGGCTCCGCTGCCGTGCACGCCGCGTGGCATCATCGAGCTCCTGCGTCGACACGACATCGAGATCGCCGGTCAGCACGCGGTCGTCGTGGGCCGCGGTGTGACGGTCGGCCGGCCGATGGGCTTGTTGCTGACCCGTCGTAGCGAGAACGCCACGGTCACGCTGTGCCACACCGGCACCGAGGACCTGGCCGCCGAGGTCCGGCGGGCCGACATCGTCATCGCCGCGGCGGGGGTGCCGGGCATCATCACCGCGGACATGGTCAAGCCGGGCGCCGCGCTGCTCGACGTCGGTGTCAGCCGCGACGAGAACAACAAGATCGTCGGCGATCTGGCACCGGACGTGTGGGACGTCGCGGGCTGGGTCACTCCCAACCCCGGCGGCGTCGGCCCCATGACGCGCGCCATGCTGCTCAGCAACGTGGTCGACTTCTCCGAGGCGCAGGCACAGCAGTGAAACTCCCCCGCAGCCGCGGTTCGCGCATCTACCTCGCGCAGCTGGTCGCCGTCGCCGTGGGGCTCTTGCTGATCGCGGTCGACGCGTGGCGGCTGGGTGTGGGCGTGATCGGTGCGTCCTTCATCGTGGCCGCGGGGCTGCGTGCCGTCGTCACGCCCGACGAGCACGGCATGCTGCGGGTGCGCGGCAAGGTATTCGACATCGCGTGGATGCTGCTGCTGGGCGTCGCGCTGGTGACGTTGGCCATCGTGGTGCCGCCGCAGCCACCCCTGTGAGCGGCCGCGGCGGCCGGCTCAGGTGAGACCGAGCTGGCCGACGGCGTCGCGCTCCTCGATGAGCTCGGCGGCCGTCGCGTCCATGCGCTCCCGGCTGAAGTCGTCGATCTCGAGCCCCTGGACGATCTGCCAGTCCCCGCCCGAACAGGTGACGGGGAACGAGTAGACGACGCCCTCGGGCACCCCGTAGGAGCCGTCGGACGCGACCGCCATCGAGACCCAGTCGCCCTCCGGTGTGCCGGTCAGCCAGTCGCGAGCCGCATCGATCGTCGCGGAGGCGGCACTCGCCGCGGAGGAGGCCCCTCGCGCGTCGATGATCGCGGCTCCGCGCTTGGCGACGGTCGGGATGAACTCGTTCTCGATCCACGCTTGGTCGTCGATGAGGTCGGCCGCGTTCTTGCCAGCAACCTCGGCGTGGAAGAGATCGGGGTACTGCGTGGAGGAGTGGTTGCCCCAGATGGTCATGCGGCGGATGTCGCCGACCTTCGCCCCGGTCTTGGCCGCCAGCTGGCTGATCGCACGGTTGTGATCGAGGCGGGTGAGGGCGCTGAAGCGTTCGGCCGGGATGTCCGGCGCGTTGCGCAAGGCGATGAGCGCGTTGGTGTTGGCCGGGTTGCCGGTGACCCCGATCCGCACGTCGTCGGCCGCGACGTCGTTGAGCGCCCGGCCCTGCTCGGTGAAGATCGCGCCGTTGGCCTCGAGGAGGTCGCCACGTTCCATGCCCTTGGCGCGAGGCCGAGCCCCGACGAGGAGGGCGAGATTGACGCCGTCGAAGATGTGCCGCGGATCGTCGCCGATCTCCACCGAATCGAGCGTCGTGAAGGCGCAGTCGTCCAGTTCCATGACGACGCCCTCGAGGGCGCCGAGCGCCGGGGTGATCTCGAGGAGTCGCAGCTGGACGGGGGTATCGGGTCCGAAAATCGCGCCACTGGCGATGCGGAACAGGAGGCTGTAACCGATTTGACCGGCCGCACCCGTGACGGCGACCTTGACTGGGGACTGGCTCACGACGTTGTGCTCCTCGTCTGGTGGGTACACGACGAAACTAGCGCATGGCCACCGCTCACGTCCTGCCTCGCGAGACGGCGTAGGTGAGGTGAGCGAACTGGCCGCGGCGCTCGACGTCGACGAGCCGCATGCGGTGGGACTCGATGCGCCGCGGCAGCAGCGGGGCCCCCGCGCCGAGGGTGACCGGGGCGATGCTGACCTGGATCTCGTCGAGAGCCCCGGCATCGTCGAACTGCCCCACGAGGTCGCCACCGCCGACGATCCACACGTCGCCGCCACCGGCCTTGGCCTGGATCGCCGCCAGCTGCTCGCTCACGGGTCCTTGCACGATGCTGACGTCGGCGCCGGGCGCGATGGGCAGGTCGCGGGTGCTGAACACCACGACGGGCTTGCCGCCTGACGTCTCCTCCCAACGCTCCGGATGGGCGAGCGCATCGGATTCGCGCAGCACCCACTCGTACGTCGAGGAGCCGTAGACGGCGAGACCGACGCGGGCCATGAACGCCTGCCAGGCGTCCGCATGCTCGGGCTCGTCGGTGGAACTGCCGCCCTCGACCGCGAAGAGCCAGCCGAGCGAATGGTCCGGATCGGCGAGGTAGCCGTCGAGCGTCGCAGCGGTGTTGAAGACGAAACGCGTCATGTCCCCGAACCTACGCCCGACCACCGACATGACGCGAGAACGACGCAGGAGCCGCCCACCTTCGCGGTGGGCGGCTCCTGCGTGGGGTCAGACGTCAGCCGGCGTGGGTGGTGGACTCCACGATCGGGGCCGAAGCGTTGGCCTGGGCGGCCTCGGTCTCGGTGCCCGGGTTGGGCTGTCCCAGCCCGGCGCGGACGAGTTCCTCGATCCGCTTGCCGCACTCGGCATCGACGTTCTTCCAGTACTCGAACGCGCGCTCGAGAACGTCACCCTTCACGCCGCCGAGCAGGTGGCCCGCGACGTTGTTGACGAACTGCTCACGCTGCTCGTCATTCCAGACCTCGCGCACGAGTGTGCCGGCCTGCGACCAGTCGTCGTCGTCCGAGCGGAGGGTGTAGGCGCGGCGCACCATGTCGCCGTCGGTCTCCCAACCGTCGGTCACCGTGCCGGTCTCGTCGGAGTAGCCGCGACCGAAGGAGTTCGGCGCGTAGACCGGAGCGTCACCGCTGTGCTCGTACGACATGGAGCCGTCGAACAGGTAGGTGTTGTGCTGCGCGACGGCCCGCGGACGGTTGACCGGCAGCTGGTGGTGGTTCGTGCCGATGCGGTACCGCTGCGTGTCGGCGTACGCGAAGGTACGGCCGAGCAGCATCTTGTCCGGGCTGAAACCGATGCCGGGGACGACCGACGAGGGAGCGAAGGCAGCCTGCTCGATCTCGGCGAAGAAGTTCTCCGGGTTCCGGTTCAGGGTCATCGTGCCGACCTTGACCAGCGGGTAGTCGCTGTGCGGCCAGATCTTGGTGAGATCGAACGGGTTGATGCGGTAGGTCTTGGCCTCCTCGTACGGCATGAGCTGCACCGACAGGGTCCAGCTCGGGTACTCGCCGCGCTCGATCGCGTCGTAGAGGTCGCGACGGTGGAAGTCGGCGTCCTGACCGGCGATCCGGTCGGCCTCTTCGCCCGTCAGGCCCTCGACGCCCTGGTTGCTGTGGAAGTGGTACTTGACCCAGTGCTTGTCACCGGCCTCGTTGATCCACAGGTAGGTGTGCGAGCCGTAGCCGTTCATGTGGCGGTACGTCTTGGGGATGCCGCGGTCACCCATGAGGTACGTGACCTGGTGGGCCGACTCCGGGTTCAGCGTCCAGAAGTCCCACTGCATGTTGTTGTCGCG
Organism: Aeromicrobium camelliae; assembly: GCF_003850045.1. Classification (GTDB taxonomy): domain Bacteria; phylum Actinomycetota; class Actinomycetes; order Propionibacteriales; family Nocardioidaceae; genus Aeromicrobium; species Aeromicrobium camelliae. The sequence goes on from NZ_RQJX01000001.1 coordinate 14,941, forward strand.
CAGGCCGCTGCCGCCGCGACGCTTCTGCGAACGGATGAAGTGCGGGAACTTGATCGCGTCGCGGATGAAGAAGATCGGCGTGTTGTTGCCGACGAGGTCGTAGTTGCCCTCGGTCGTGTAGAACTTCAGCGCGAAACCACGCGGATCGCGCCACGTGTCGGGGCTGCCCTGCTCGCCGGCGACGGTCGAGAAGCGGGCGAGCATCTCGGTCGTGGCACCGGGCTGGAAGAGCGCGGCCTTGGTGTAGGCGCTGACGTCCTCGGTGGTCTCGAAGACGCCGAACGCGCCGGACCCCTTGGCGTGCACGTTGCGCTCGGGCACCCGCTCACGGTTGAAGTGCGCCATCTGCTCGATGAAGTGCACGTCGTGCAGCAGGATCGGCCCGTCGGCGCCGACGGTCAGGCTGTTGCGATCCGACTCCGCCGGCGCGCCATTGCCCCGCGTGGAGCCCAGTTCGGCCTCGACCGTGGGCTTGGCGGCGAACGACGTTCCGTCGTTCGGCTGCGGGATCTGTCCCATGTATTTCTCTCCTTCAGTGGGTGGGTGCTGCGGACTCCGAGCACGTGGGGCACAGGCCCCAGAACGTGATCTCGGCTTCGTCGATGGCGAATCCGTGGGTCTGCGACGGCGTGAGGCACGGGGCCGGCCCCACGGCGCAGTCGATGTCCTCGACCGCGCCGCACACGCGGCAGACCAGGTGGTGGTGGTTGTCCCCGACGCGCCGCTCGTACCGGGCCGGGGATCCGGCGGGTTCGATCCGGCGGAGCAGGCCGGCTTCGGTCAGGTCGCCGAGCACGTTGTACACCGCCTGCACCGAGGTGCCGGGCAGGGTCGTGCGGACGACCTGGAAGACGGTGTCGGCGGGGGAGTGGGGATGACGGGCGACGGCGTCGAGCACCGTGAGCCGGGGCGTCGTGACCCGCAGCCCCGCGGCCTGCAACTGCTGGCGCGGGGTGGGTTCCTGATGCGCCGGGGCCGGCGCGGAGGTCGTCGTCATCACCCCCAGTCTAGCGGCTTGTTTTGAATGATTAAAGAAAGGGTCCCCTCATGAGCGCAGCTCACGCTCCACCGGCGTCCACCCCCGCGCCCTGGCTCTGATGACGGTGCCGTCGAGGAACACTTCGAGCCGGTGCGCCGCAGAGTCGATGGCGTCGCGAGCGGTCGAGCCGGGGTCGTCGAGGAGCCGCACACCGACCGTTCCGTCGTCGCGGATCGTCCAGCCACCGACCACGCGTCCGTCCGCCCAGATCGTCGGTCCGGCATTGCCGTTGGTGTCGTACAGCGCCGGTCGGTGCGGCCCGATATACCAGTCCCGGTGCTTCCAGCCCATCGTGGTCGAATCGAGGGCGGGAAGCAGAGCGACCCAGGGAGCGGGCTCGGGCGTCGGCTCGAGGTCGTCCGCGAGCGCGATCAGCGGGCCTTCGTCGCCCTCGACCTCGACCGTCTCCAACGGCGCGAGCGCGGCGACGGTGGCGCGCTTCGTCCAGCCGGTCCACCACTGCAGGTCCTCCGGACGCGCCGGCCCGTAGGCGAGAAGCCAGCGCCGGGCGATCTCCACCGCAGCCGACGCGGCATCGGTCGGTTCGACGAGATGATCGCTCCACCCGCGCATCGCGGCCCACCGGAACTGGGTGGACGCCCAGGCCCCGGCCGGCCGCGCCCGGACGACGTGCCCCTCCGCAGACATCACCGTGAGCAGCCGACTGGCGATCGACTGGCGCGTGGCGTACTTGGTGCCCGCCCCGATCTCGATGCGGGTCGCGAGCAGGGGGTCCGCGGCGGCGAGCTCGGCGGAGCTGAAGGTGCCGAGACGCTCGATCGCGTCCTGCGCGGTGCGGTGGGCCGTGTCGAGCCAGGTCTCGGGGTCGTCGGACACCGCGGAGTCGCGCAGCATGGCGAGGAGCTTGCGACGTTCGGGCGCGGCGACGCTGTCGGCGGTCGCGGCGAGGCACGCGAGCGCGAGATCGGCCGGTACGGCGAAGACGGTGCGCCGCATCGCCAGTACGCGGACGACCGTGCGCTCCTCGTACAGGGCCCGTTCGAGATCGGCGACGTCGGGGCGCTTCAGACGAGCGGCCACCGCGAGCGTCATCGACGCGGGATCGGTGCTGTGCAACGCGACGACGGAGCGGGCGACCTCCTCGGTGGAGGCGGCGGGGACGGCGAGCGCGTGCCGGACACTCAAGCGGCGGCGTCGCTCGGCGTCGTCGATGCGGGGAAGTGCCATGGAGCGGACCCTACGGCCCGGCTCCGACACTCGGTCGGCGGTGTCGCGCGGCGAGCGTCTCGCGAGTGGCGCAACGTGCACATCGAGTGGCGCAGTGTGGGGCCGATCTGCCGGGTTTCGGGCCCGAACTGCGCCACTCGCGAGGAGAGTGAGCGGAGGAGCGGACCCTGCGGCCCGGCTCCGGCTCAGGCCTCGGTCAGGCTGGTGCGGACCGGGACGAGCTTGGCGTCGGACTCGGCGAGCTCGTCGGCAGGCACGGAGTCGGCCACGATTCCGCAGCCGGCGAACAGCCGTACCCGACGGCCGTCGTCCAGCAGTTGCGCTGACCGCAGCCCGATGCCCCACTCCCCGTCACCATCGGCCCCGATCCAGCCCACCGGGCCGGCGTAGCGCGCGCGGTCCAGCCCCTCGATCTCCTCGATGAGGTCGACGGCAGCCGGCCGGGGAGTGCCCCCGACGGCAGCCGACGGATGGAGGGCGGCCGCGAGCGAGAGCGCGCTCGCGTCGGCGCGGAGGACGCCCGTGACGTCCGTGGCCAGGTGCATGACGTTGGGCAGGTGGAGGACGAAGGGCGCCTCTGGCACGTTCATGCCGGTGCAGTGCGGAGCGAGCGCCTCGGCGACCGACGCGACGGCGTACTCGTGCTCCTCGAGATCCTTGCTGGAGTGCGCGAGGGACGCGGCGAGCGCCAGATCCCGGTGGTCGTCGCCGCTGCGGCGGATGGTGCCGGCGAGCACCCGCGACGTCACGAGACCGCCCTCGAGGCGGACCAGCATCTCGGGCGTGGACCCGAAGAAACCGTCGACGTGGAAGGTCCAGCAGCTCGGGTACTGCGCGGCGAGGCGGCGGAGCGGGCGCCGGACGTCGACGACCTCGTCGCTGACCGCGTCGACCGACCGCGCGAGGACGACCTTGTCGAGCTCGCCGGCGGCGATGCGGTCGACCGCGGCGGCCACCGTGTCGCGCCAGCGGGCACGGCGGGAGTCATCGTCCTCGAAGTCCACGGCGGGCCCCGAGCCGAGATCGTCGTGCGCGGTCAGCGTGGGCGGAGCGCTCAGCGTCGTGCCGATCGTGGTGATCCAGCTGACGCCGTCGCGGCGACCGACCACGACCTCGGGCACCACCAGCGTGGTCCCCTCCCCGCGATCGGCGAAGGCGAAGGAGCCGAAGGCCACGAGCCCGCTGCCCGGCCGGTTGACGTCGTCACGGCTGACGCTGCGCGCCACGTGAGCGCGCCACCAGGCGTCCGCATCGGCGAAGCGGTCCGCGCCCCGAGTGGAGAACGTCGCCGCCCGCCCCCAGGCGACCAGTCCGTCGCCGCCGTGGACCCAGGCGAGGGCCTGATCCGGGGGGAGGAGGGCGAGGAGATCGCCGGGATCGTCGATGCGCCGTGTGCGGACCACGAGAGGTGCCGTGTCGTCCACCGAAGACGGATCGGCGATGGGGTTGCTCACGTGGATCGAGCCTACTCGTGGGACAGTAAGGCGGTGAGCCGAGCCGGTCTGGACAAGGATCCCCGCGACGTCGCGCGCATGTTCGACGACGTCGCCGCCAAGTACGACCGCACCAACGACGTGCTCTCACTGGGGCAGGACCGCCGGTGGCGCACGAAGGTCGTCGCCATGGTCGACCCGCAGCCGGGTGAGCGCATCCTCGACCTCGCGGCGGGCACTGGCACGTCGAGCGCGCCGTTCGCGCACGCTGGGGCGATGGTCGTCCCCTGCGACTTCTCGATCGGCATGCTCCAGGTCGGCAAGGCGGCCCGTCCGGATCTGCCGTTCACGGCCGGTGACGGCATGCGCCTGCCCTTCGCCGACGACTCCTTCGACGCGGTGACGATCTCGTTCGGACTGCGCAATATCCACGATCCCCTCACGGGTCTTCGCGAGCTCCTGCGCGTGACCAAGCCCGGGGGGCGCGTGGTCGTGTGCGAGTTCAGCACCCCGACCTGGAAGCCGTTCGAACTCGTCTACGCCAATTACCTCATGCGCGCCCTGCCGCCGATCGCCCGCGCCGTCTCGTCCAACCCCGAGTCGTATGTCTATCTGGCCGAGTCGATCCGCGCATGGCCCGACCAGCGCGGACTCGCCGTGCGCATGGGCGAGGCCGGCTGGCGCGACATCTCCTGGCGCAACCTCACCGGCGGCATCGTGGCCCTGCACCACGCCGTCGCTCCGCGCTGACCTCAAGGCGCAGCGCACCCCCGCTTTGTCGCGGCGCGGGGCGAGCGCTGCATCGCGTTCCGCGAGTGGTGCGGCGAACGGTCATCTGGGCGTCATCGAAGACCGCGCGTGTCGAAACCTCGTGGTGACATCGCGCTCGTAGGGTGCTGCCTGTGAGGACCGGTCGGCGAGGTAAGTGTGACCTCAGTTACACCGGCTGTGTGCTCCGTCATACAGTGGGGTGAACGACGATGTGAATCACTTCACAAAGTCGCCCACCGTCTGCTGGGAGGTGTCGTGAACGATTACGTACCGATCGTCGTGCTGGGTGCCATCGCACTGGCCTTCGCGCTGTTCAGCGTGGGGATCGCTCCGTTCACGGGTCCGGCGCGGTACAACCGCGCCAAGCTCGATCGCTACGAGTCGGGCATCGCACCCAGCCCGCTGCCAGATGGCGGCGGCCGCGTCTCGATCAAGTACTTCTTCACCGCGATGATGTTCATCATCTTCGACATCGAGATCGTGTTCTTGTACCCGTTCGCGGTCGCCTTCGACCAGCTCAGCTGGTTCGCCTTCCTCGCGGTGATGCTGTTCCTCGTCAACATCACGATCGCCTACGTCTACGAATGGCGTCGGGGCGGAATGGACTGGACCTGATGGGACTCGAAGAGAAACTGCCCAGCGGCGTCCTCCTCTCGACGGTCGAGGGGCTCGCCGGCTACTTCCGCAAGGCCTCGATGTGGCCCGCCACCTTCGGTCTGGCCTGCTGCGCCATCGAGATGATGACCTTCGGCGCGCCCCGGTTCGACTCGTCGCGGTTCGGCATGGAGGTCTTCCGCCCGTCGCCGCGCCAAGCCGATCTGATGATCGTGGCCGGCCGAGTGAGCCAGAAGATGGCCCCGGTGCTGCGCCAGATCTACGACCAGATGGCCGAGCCCAAGTGGGTGCTCGCGATGGGCGTGTGCGCCAGCTCCGGCGGCATGTTCAACAACTACGCGATCGTCCAGGGCGTCGATCACATCGTGCCGGTCGACATGTACCTGCCCGGATGTCCGCCGCGGCCGGAGATGCTCATCGACGCGATCTTCAAGATCCACGACAAGGTGCAGCACGGCAACCTCGGCGCCGACCGGATGCGGGAGATCGCCGAGACCGAGCGTGACGCGCTGGCCGCTGTTCCGACGTCCGCGATGAAGGGGCTCATGCGGTGAGCGACGACACCAAGCCCACCGGTGCGGACCCGACGCCGACCGACGCCGACCGCACGCAGGACCCGTCCCACGAGACGCAGAACGAGTTGGAACGTTCCGAGGCGCACGATCTCGAGATCGTCGAGGTGCGCGAAGGATCGTTCGGGGTCCACGGCACGGGCGACACCACCGGCTTCGGGGGCCTGCGCCGGCCGGTCATCATGCCCGGTGCCGCCACGCCGCCGTTCGGCGGCTGGTACGACGACGTCGCGCAGCGGCTCGCGGGCGGTGACGGTCTGACGGACGCGATCGAGAAGGTCGTCATCGACCGCGGCGAGATCACCTTCTTCATCCGCCGCGAGCGGCTCGCCGCCACGGCTCGCCACCTGCGCGACGACCCGCAGCTGCGCTTCGAGTTCTGCGCGAGTGTCAGCGGGGTGCACTTCCCGCACGAGACCGGGCGCGAACTGCACGTCGTGTACGAGCTGACGTCGATGACCCACAACCGGCACATCCGCCTCGAGGTCGTCGCGCCGGACGCCGATCCGCACATCCCGAGCGTGGTCCCGACGTATCCCACCGCCGACTGGCACGAGCGGGAGGTGTGGGACATGTTCGGCGTCATCTTCGACGGGCACCCCGCGCTGACCCGCATCCTCATGCCGGACGACTGGCCGGGACACCCCCAGCGCAAGGACTACCCGCTCGGCGGCATCCCCGTGGAGTTCAAGGGCGGAACGATCGCTCCACCCGACGATCGGAGGAGTTACTCATGACCATCCACGACGACCCGTACGCGGGGACCACCGAGACCCCTGAGGGGCCGGTCTTCAACGTCACGGGGCAGGACTGGGACTCCATCGACGTCGAGGGCATCGAAGGTGATCACCTGGTCGTCAACATGGGTCCGCAGCACCCGTCCACTCACGGGGTGCTGCGACTCATCCTCGAGATCGACGGCGAGCAGATCCTCGGCGCCCGCGCGGGCATCGGATACCTGCACACCGGCATCGAGAAGAACATGGAGTACCGGACCTGGACGCAGGGCGTCACGTTCTGCACCCGGATGGACTACGTCGCCCCGTTCTCCAACGAGGCCGTGTACGTCGCCGCCGTCGAGAAGCTCCTCGGCATCACCGACGATGTTCCCGAGCGCGCCCAGATCATCCGGGTCATGATGCTCGAACTCAACCGCGTCTCCTCGCACCTCGTCGCGATCGCCACCGGTGGGATGGAACTCGGCGCGCTCACCGTCATGACGTGCGGTTTCCGCGACCGCGAGATCATCCTCAAACTGTTCGAGACGATCACCGGCCTGCGCATGAACCACGCGTACTTCCGTCCCGGCGGGGTGGCGCTCGATCTGCCCGAGGGGGCGCTCGACGAGTTGCGTGACGGCGTCGCGCTGCTGCGCAAGCGGCTCCCCGAGTACGCCGCGCTCTGCAACGCGAACCCGATCTTCATGGGTCGCCTCAAGGGCGTGGGTCACCTCGACCTCGCCGGCTGCCTCGCCCTCGGCGTCACCGGACCGCCGCTGCGGGCCACGGGGTACGACTGGGACCTGCGCAAGAAGCGCCCGTACTTCGGCTACGAGACGTACGACTTCGAGGTCGTGACCCGCGACGAGCCGGACGCCTACGGACGCTTCCGCATCCGCCTGGACGAGATGGCCGAGTCGCTCAAGATCGTCGAGCAGTGCATCGAACGGCTCGCCGCCACCGAGGGTCAGCCCGTCATGGTCGCCGACCGCAAGATCGCGTGGCCCTCCCAGCTCTCGGTCGGCGCCGACGGACAGGGCAACTCCCCGGAGCACATCCGCCACATCATGGGCGAGTCGATGGAGGCGCTGATCCACCACTTCAAGCTCGTGACGGAGGGCTTCCGCGTGCCGGCCGGCCAGGTGTACACCGAGATCGAGTCGCCCAAGGGCGTGATCGGGTGCCACGCCGTCTCCGACGGGGGCACGCGGCCGTTCCGCGCCCACTTCCGCGACCCGTCGTTCGTCAATCTCCAGTCGGTGTCGGCGATGTGCGAGGGCGGCATGCTCTCCGACGTCATCGTCGCCGTCGCCTCGGTCGACCCGGTGATGGGAGGAGTGGACCGATGACCACGAACGATCCCGCGCAGTCACCGTTGCCCGACTCGGTCGACGGCATGGTGACGCAGACGCCCACCGATCCCGCCGACACCCCGATCGGCCCCACGACGCTCGCCGAGCTCAAGGAGCTGGCCGGCCGGTACCCCCAGGCGCGCTCGGCGCTGCTGCCGATGCTGCACCTCGTGCAGTCGGTGCAGGGGCGGGTCACGACCGAGGGCATCGAGACGTGTGCACGGATCCTCGATCTCACGGAGGCGGAGGTCTCGGCCGTCGCCACGTTCTACACGATGTACAAGCGCCGCCCGATGGGCACGCACCACGTCGGCGTCTGCACGAACACGCTGTGCGCCGTCATGGGCGGGGATGAGATCTTCGAGCGGCTGTGCGGGCATCTCGACGTCGGCAACGACGAGACGACCGCCGACGGCGCGATCACGCTGGAGCGGGTCGAGTGCAACGCCGCCTGCGACTTCGCCCCCGTCGTGATGGTCAACTGGGAGTTCTTCGACCAGCAGACACCCGAATCGGCGATCGACCTCGTCGAGCGCCTGCGCGCGGGGGAGCGCGTGGCGTCGCCGCGAGGCGCGCAGATCACGTCCTGGCGCGAGGCCGAGCGCGTGCTCGCCGGCTTCGAGGACGGCCGGGTGGACGAAGGTCCTGCCGCGGGCGAGGCGTCGCTGGCCGGACTTCGCATCGCGCAGGAACGGGGCTGGCAGGCACCGTCGCTCGAGGAGGATTCCGGAACCGGGCGCGGCGGCGAGACCAAGCAGGAGGCCGCCGCCGAGGCCGACACGCAACGCGCCGAATCCGAGACCGTCGCCGAGCAGTCGCCGGCCGACGTCGAGGGAGGAGCCGACGATGACTGACACCCTCACCCCGGTGCTCACCGCCAACTGGGCCGACGACCGCGCGTGGACGCTCGCGGCCTACGAGAACCAGGGCGGGTACCAGGCACTTCGCCAGGCGTTGCAGATGACGCCGGACGAACTCGTCACCCTCGTCAAGGACTCGGGCCTGCGCGGCCGCGGAGGCGCAGGGTTCCCCACCGGGATGAAGTGGAGCTTCATCCCCAAGGACAACCCCAACCCCACGTACCTGGTGGTCAACGCCGACGAGTCCGAGCCCGGTACGTGCAAGGACATCCCGCTCATGATGGCCTCGCCGCACACGCTCGTGGAGGGCGTCATCATCGCCTCCCGGGCGATCGAGGCCCGGCAGGCGTTCATCTACGTGCGCGGGGAGGTCCTGCACGTGGTCCGCCGGCTGCGCGCCGCGGTGCGCGAAGCGTACGAGGCAGGGCACGTCGGCACCGACATCCACGGCAGCGGCATGGACCTCGACATCGTCGTGCACGCCGGCGCGGGCGCCTACATCTGCGGCGAGGAGACGGCGCTGCTGGACTCGCTCGAGGGGCGGCGCGGTCAACCCCGGCTGCGCCCGCCGTTCCCCGCGGTCGCCGGTCTGTACGCCTCGCCCACGGTGATCAACAACGTCGAATCCATCGCGTCGGTGCCGGCCATCGTGCGCGGCGGCGTCTCCTGGTTCGGTTCGATGGGCACCGAGAAGAGCAAGGGCCACACGATCTACTCCTTGTCCGGGCACGTCAAACGGCCCGGCCAGTACGAGGCGCCGCTCGGCATCACGCTGCGCGAGCTCCTCGACCTGAGCGGCGGCATGCGCGAGGGGGCGGAACTCAAGTTCTGGACGCCCGGCGGCTCCTCGACGCCGATCCTCACCGCCGAGCACCTCGACGTCCCGCTCGACTACGAGGGCGTGAGCGCGGCCGGATCGATGCTCGGCACCAAGGCGCTGCAGATCTTCGACCAGACCACGTCGGTCGTCCGCTGCGTGCTGCGATGGACCGAGTTCTACAAGCACGAGTCGTGCGGCAAGTGCACGCCGTGCCGCGAGGGCACCTGGTGGATGGTGCAGATCCTCCGCCGCCTCGACCGGGGCGAGGGCCAGCCGGGCGACATCGAGACGCTGCTCGATCTGTGCGACAACATCCTCGGCCGCTCGTTCTGCGCGCTGGGCGACGGCGCGACGAGCCCGATCACCTCCGCCATCCGTTACTTCCGAGAGGAGTTCGAGGCCGGCATGACCACGCCGTCCTCCGAGCTCTTCCCGCCGTCGCGATCCACGCTGTTCGCGACGACCGTGCTCGCCGGAGAGGGGGCGACATCATGACCGTCACCGAATCAGGCTCGACCGAAGCGGCACCCGTCGAGCTCGTGACCCTGACCATCGACGACGTCGAGGTCAGTGTTCCCCAGGGCACGCTGGTGATCCGCGCGGCCGAACTCATGGGCGTCGAGATCCCGCGGTTCTGCGACCACCCGTTGCTCGAGCCCGTCGGCGCCTGTCGCCAGTGCCTCGTGGAGATCCCGGACGCGGGCAACGGCCGCGGCATGCCCAAGCCGCAGGCCTCCTGCACCCTGGAGGTCGCGCCCGGCATGGTGGTCAAGACCCAGGTCAGCTCGCCGGTCGCGGACAAGGCGCAGCGCGGCAACCTGGAGTTCCTCCTCGCCAACCACCCGCTCGACTGCCCGGTCTGCGACAAGGGCGGAGAGTGCCCGCTGCAGAACCAGGCGATGAGCCACGGCAACGGCGAGTCGCGGTTCATCGACCAGAAGCGGCTGTTCCCCAAACCGATCCACGTGTCGGAGCAGGTGCTGCTCGACCGCGAACGGTGCGTGCTCTGCCAGCGTTGCACACGGTTCTCCGAGGAGATCGCCGGTGATCCGTTCATCGCCCTGCTCGAGCGCGGCGCGCAGCAGCAGATCGGCATCGCCGACGGGGAGCCCTTCCACTCCTACTTCTCCGGCAACACCATCCAGATCTGCCCGGTCGGGGCGCTGACCAGCGCGGACTACCGCTTCCGGTCCCGACCGTTCGACCTCGTCTCGGTCCCGTCGATCGCCGAGCACGACGCGTGCGGCGCGGCCATCCGCGTCGACCACCGTCGCGGCAAGGTCATGCGGCGACTCGCCGGTGACGACCCCGAGGTGAACGAGGAGTGGATCACCGACAAGGATCGCTTCGCGTTCACCTGGTCGAGCCAGGACGACCGGCTCCGCACCCCGTTGGTGCGCGATCCGGACAGCGGCGAACTCGTGCCCACCTCGTGGCCCGGCGCTCTCGCCGTCGCCGCCCGCGGCCTCGCGGGTAAGCCGGCGGGCGTCCTCACCGGAGGCCGGCTGACCCTCGAGGACGCGTACGCCTACGCGAAGTTCGCGCGCGTGGCCCTCGGCACCAACGACATCGACTTCCGGGCCCGCGCGCTCAGTACCGAGGAGACGGACTTCCTCGCCAGCCGGGTCGCCGGCCGGCGACCGGACGTCACGTACGCGGCGCTGGAAGCCGCCAGCACGGTGGTGCTCGTCGGCCTGGAGCCGGAGGACGAGGCCGGCACGATCTTCCTGCGGCTGCGCAAGGCGATCAAGCGCGGCGTGAAGGTCGTCGCGATCGCCAGCCACCGCACGCGCGGAGCCGCCAAGCTGAACGCTGAGCTCCTGCAGGTCGTCCCCGGGGGTGAGGCGCAGGCGCTCGCCGGGTTGCAGCTCGGCGAGCAGGACATCGTTCTCGCCGGTGAGCGGCTCGGGCAGGTGCCGGGCGGGCTCACCGCGCTGACCGGACTCGCTGAACGCACCGGCGCGCGGATCGCCTGGGTGCCGCGCCGCGCCGGTGACCGCGGTGCCGTCGAGGCCGGCTGCCTGCCGACGCTGCTGCCGTTCGGTCGGCCCGTCGAGGACGCCGAGGCCCGCGCCGACGTCGCTGCCGCCTGGAGCGTGCAGCAGCTGCCGGCCACGCCGGGTCGCGACACCGCCGGCATCGTCGCCGCGCTGGCCGCCGGGGACCTCCAGGCCGTCGTCGTCGGCGGACTCGAACTCGCCGACCTGCCCGACCCGGCCGCTGCGGCCGGCGCCCTCGACGCGGCCGAATTCGTGGTCAGCCTCGAGGTGCGCCGCAGCGACGTCACGCCGTACGCAGACGTCGTCCTCCCCGTCGCCCCGCCGGTCGAGAAGCCGGGCACGTTCCTCACCTGGGAGGGCCGACCCCGCCAGTTCGAGACGGTGCTGGACACCGGGGCGCTTCCCGACGTCCGGGTGCTCGCCGGGATCGCCGAGGAACTCGGCGCTCCGCTCGGTGTCCGCACGATCGGGCAGGCCCGCGCCGAGCTCGAGGAGCTCGGCCTGTGGGACGGCGCGCGACCTGCGCCGGCCGCGGCCCCGCCGGCCCGCGGAGCCGGCCCGGTCGGCACCGTCACTCTCGACACCTGGTCGCAGCTGATCGACGACGGCCGTCTGCAGGACGGTACGGGCGAGTACCGAGCCACGGCCCGACCCGCCCGGCTGAAGGCGAACGCCGGGACCCTCGCCGCCGCCGGCGTGGAACCGGGGGCGGCGGCGACGCTGTCGACGCCGTCCGGGCGCGCGGTCTTCATCGCCGACGTCGCCGACCTGCCCGACGGCGTGGTGTGGGTGCCCGCTCGTTCCGAGGGCGTGCACGTCCGCGCGCTGCTCGCCGCGGGCTTCGGTGACCGGGTGACGTTGGGCCCCGCCGACGGAGGTGAGGGCGCATGAACGACGACCTCTGGGGCAACGACCCGATGTGGGTCGTGCTGCTCAAGGCGCTGCTGATCTTCGTGATCCTGGTGCTCTACACGCTCTTCAACATCTGGTTCGAGCGCCGCGTCGTCGCGCGGATGCAGCACCGCGTCGGGCCGAACATGCACGGCCCGTTCGGCTTGCTGCAGAGCCTCGCTGACGGCGTGAAGCTCGGCCTGAAGGAGGAGGTCTTCCCCAAGGCCGCCGACCGGATCGTCTACTTCCTGGCGCCGATCCTCGCGGTGGTGCCGGCCTTCCTCGCGTGGGCCGTGATCCCGTTCGGACCTGAGGTGACCATCCCCTTCACCGACGTGCGCACCGCCCTTCAGCTCACGGATCTTCCGGTGGCGGTCCTCTACATCCTGGCCGTCACCTCGGTCGGCATCTACGGCATCGTCCTGGCGGGATGGTCCTCCGGCTCCACCTACGCCCTGCTCGGCGGCCTGCGATCGAGCGCCCAGATGATCTCCTACGAGGTCGCCATGGGACTGGCGCTGGTGAGCGTGTTCATCTTCGCCGGATCCATGTCCACGTCCGAGATCGTCGCCGCGCAGGAACAATGGTGGTTCTTCCTGCCGCTGCTGCCGTCGTTCATCATCTACGTCATCGCGATGGTGGGCGAGACCAACCGCGCCCCCTTCGACCTTCCCGAAGCCGAGGGCGAGCTGGTCGGCGGCTTCCACACCGAGTACTCGTCGTTCAAGTTCGCGATGTTCTTCCTCGCCGAGTACATCAACATGGTCACCGTCTCCGCGCTGGCCACCACGATGTTCCTCGGCGGATGGCGCGCGCCGTTCGGGATCGCCCAGATCTGGCCCGGCGCCAATGAGGGCTACTGGCCGGTCATCTGGTTCCTCGGCAAGACGCTGTTGTTCATCTTCCTGTTCATCTGGCTCCGCGGGACCCTGCCGCGCATGCGGTACGACCAGTTCATGCACTTCGGCTGGAAATGGCTCATCCCGATCGCGCTCGGCTGGACGATCGCGGTGGCCTTCATGCGCAAGGCGATGCAGGAGGAGTTGTTCACGCAGCAGAACGTGCTGTGGGCCGCTGGCGTCGTCGCGATCCTGCTCCTGGCGACGTTCCTCATCCCGGAGAAGAAGACCCAGGAGCCGGCTCCTGAGGACGACCACGACGCGGAGTTCGACGCTTTCGCCGGCGGCTACCCCGTACCCCCGATGCCGGACCGGGCCACCACTGACCGCGATGCCTCGAAGGAGGTCGGCCGACCGTGAGCACCCTGCGCGAGACCCTGTGGGATCCGATTGCCGGATTCGGGGTGACGTTCCGGACGATGTTCAAGAAGCCCGTCACCGAGCAGTACCCGAAGGAGAAGGTGCCGACCGCGCCCCGCTTCCACGGGCGCCACCAGCTCAACCGCTGGCCGGATGGTCTGGAGAAGTGCGTCGGCTGCGAGTTGTGCGCGTGGGCGTGCCCGGCCGACGCCATCTACGTCGAGGGCGCGAGCAACACCGAGGACGAGCGGTACAGCCCCGGTGAGCGGTACGGCCGCGTCTATCAGATCAACTACTTGCGCTGCATCCTGTGCGGACTGTGCATCGAGGCGTGCCCCACGCGCGCCCTGACGATGACGAACGAGTACGAGCTGGCCGACGACGATCGGGCGAATCTGATCTACGAGAAGTCCGATCTGCTGGCGCCGCTGCTGCCCGGCATGGTCGAACCGCCGCACGAGATGCTCATCAGCGACGACCATCACGACTATTACCGGGGCAAGACCCTGCCGATCGTGGAGGCCGACTCATGACCACGTTCTGGGTGCTGGCGCCGCTCATGGTGCTCGCCGCGCTCGGGCTCCTGTTCGCCAAGAAGGCCGTGCACGCCGCACTGTGCCTTGCGGTGGTGATGATCAGCCTCGCGGTGCTGTACGCGCTGCAGGACGCCCCGTTCCTCTTCGCCGTGCAGATCATCGTCTACACCGGCGCGATCATGATGCTCTTCCTGTTCGTGCTCATGCTCGTCGGCGTCGACCGCAGCGATTCGCTCGTCGAGACGATCAGGGGCCAGCGACTGGCCGCGGCAGTCGTCGGGGTCCTGTTCGCGGTCACGATGTCCGTCGCGGTCGGCCAGGTCGTCGTGAGCTCCACCATCGGCCTGGACGCCGCGAACGAGGGCGGAAACGTCGAGGGGCTCGCCGAGCTGCTGTTCACCCGGTACGTCGTCGCGTTCGAGTTCACCGCGGCCCTCATGATCACCGCGGTGCTCGGCGCGATGGTGCTCGCGCACCGTGAGCGTCTCACGCCGCGCCGCACGCAGATCGACGTCCAGCGCCAGCGCATGCGCGAGTACGCGGAGACCGGGCGGCACCCGGGCAACCCGCCGACTCCCGGCGTGTTCGCGCGGCACAACGGTGTCGACGTCCCGGCCCTGCTGCCGGACGGTTCGCCGGCGGAGGAGTCCGTGCCCGACAGCCTGCGCAAACGCGGCCAGGAGCGCACCGACGTCGACATCAGCGCAGCGCAGCGCCGCGCGCGCGAGATCGAGCGCGGCGACCGGAAGGACGAGGACGCGTGACCGAGTACATCACCCTGTCGTTCCTGCTGTTCACGATCGGGGCCGTCGGCGTCATCGTGCGCCGCAACGCGATCGTGGTCTTCATGTGCATCGAGCTCATGCTCAACGCCACCAACCTCGCGTTCGTGAGCTTCGCCCGCCAGCACGGCAACCTCGACGGGCAGACCGCGGCCTTCTTCGTCATGGTCGTCGCGGCCGCCGAGGTCGTCATCGGCCTGGCGATCATCGTGTCCATCTACCGCACGCGTCGCTCGGCCTCGGTCGACGACGCGAACCTGCTGAAGGCCTAGGGGAGGGAGCACGATGCTCGAGTTGTCCTGGCTGCTCATCGCCATCCCGCTCGCGGGCGCGGCCCTCCTCCTGCTGGCCGGCAGGAGTTCGGACGCCTTCGGTCACCTGATCGCGACGGCGGCTTCGGCCGCCGCCT
Source organism: Aeromicrobium camelliae (assembly GCF_003850045.1). Lineage (GTDB taxonomy): Bacteria > Actinomycetota > Actinomycetes > Propionibacteriales > Nocardioidaceae > Aeromicrobium > Aeromicrobium camelliae. The sequence continues at coordinate 30,187 of NZ_RQJX01000001.1, forward strand.
TCGTGCTCGGACTCGTCATGTTCATCGAACTGCTCGGGCGCGACGCCGGCGACCGTTCCGTCACCTCCTCCCTCGGCACCTGGATCGAGGCGGGCCGCTTCCACGTCGAGTTCGCATTCACCTTCGATCAACTGTCGAGCCTGTTCGTCCTGCTCATCACCGGCGTCGGCACGCTGATCCACGTCTACTCGATCGGCTACATGGCCCACGACGAGCGCCGCCGCCGCTTCTTCGCCTACCTCAACCTGTTCGTCGCGGCCATGCTCACTCTCGTGCTCGCGGCGGACTACCTCGTGCTGTTCCTCGGCTGGGAGGGCGTCGGACTCGCCTCGTATCTGCTGATCGGGTTCTGGCAGCACAAGCCGTCGGCCGCCGCTGCCGCGAACAAAGCGTTCATCATGAACCGCATCGGGGACGTCGGCATGGTCATCGCGATCATGACGATGTTCGCGACCTTCGGCACCACCTCGATCGCGGCAGTCAACGGCGCCGCCGGCGAGGTCAGCGCCGCTACGGCCACCGCCCTGGGCCTGCTCCTCCTGCTGGGCGCCTGCGGCAAGTCTGCGCAGGTGCCGCTGCAGGCCTGGCTGCTCGACGCGATGGAAGGCCCCACGCCGGTGTCCGCCCTCATCCACGCGGCCACCATGGTCACCGCCGGCGTCTACCTCGTCGTCCGCTCCGCGGGCATCTACGACGCCTCGGAGGTCGCCCGCACCTTCGTGATCGTCGTCGGTCTCGTGACCCTCCTCGTCGGCGCCTGGATCGGTTGCGCGAAGGACGACATCAAGAAGGTGCTGGCCGGCTCGACGATGAGCCAGATCGGGTACATGATGCTGGCCGCGGGCCTCGGCCCGGCTGGTTACGCCTTCGCGATCTTCCACCTGCTGACCCACGGCTTCTTCAAGGCCAACATGTTCCTCGGCGCGGGCTCGGTCATGCACGCGATGGACGACGACGTCGACATGCGGCACTACGGTGCGCTGCGCCGGGCCATGCCGATCACCTTCGCCACCTTCGGACTCGGGTACCTGGCGATCATCGGCTTCCCGGGCATGTCCGGCTTCTTCAGCAAGGACAAGATCATCGAGGCCGCGCTCGCGCACAACCTCTGGATCGGTGTCGGCGCGATGATCGGCGCGGGCATCACGGCGTTCTACATGACCCGCTTGATGATGATGACGTTCTTCGGCGACCAGCGCTGGCGCGACGGGGTGCACCCGCACGAATCGCCCAGCGTCATGACCATCCCGCTCATCGCGCTGGCCGCGCTCTCGGTGCTCGGCGGCGCGCTCTACCTCGGCAACTGGATCGGCCACTGGCTCGAGCCGGTCGCGGGCCACGCCGAACATCATGAGCTCCCTGCCCCGGTCATCGTCATCCAGCTGGCGGTCCTCGCCCTGGTCGCCGCCGGGGTCGCGCTCGCGGTGTGGCTGTACCGCAGCGACGTCCCCGATACTGCTCCCGCGGACGCGGACGTCTCGATCCTCACGCGGGCCGGGCGCCACGAGATCTACACGAACGAGGTCAACGGAGCCCTGGCCGTCTTCCCGGTGCGGTACCTCACCCGCTTCCTCGTCTGGCTGGACGCGAGAGGCATCGACGGTCTGGTGCGCGGCACAGCGGACCGCATCGGTGAGGCCGCGCAGGGATTGCGGGCCACCCAGACCGGGTACGTCCGGTCCTACGCCCTCGGAATCTTCGGCGGCGCGCTCGCCGTCGTCCTCGGACTCTTGGCGGTGACCCTCGGATGATGCTGACTGTCCTGGCTCTCACGCCGCTGCTCGGAGCGCTCGTTCTCGCGTTCTGGCCGCGGTCGGCCGACCCGCGCCTCGTCAAGACGATCGCCCTCGCGGTGTCGCTCGTCGCACTCGTGCTCGCGGTCGTCATCGCGATTCAGTACGACCCTGGTGCGGGCTATCAGTTCGTCGAGGAGCGCGAGTGGATCGCGGCCATCGGCGTGCACTACGCGCTCGGGCTCAACGGCATCGGCCTCACCCTCGTGCTGCTCACGACGGTGCTCACGCCGGTGGTCATCCTCGCCGCCTGGGGCGACCGGCTGCCCGATCCCAGCCGCACGAACAGCTACCTCGCCTGGATGCTCGCGCTCGAGGGACTCGCGATCGGCGTCTTCGCCGCGACCGACGTCTTCTTGTTCTACGTCTTGTTCGAGGCGACGCTCGTCCCGCTCTACTTCCTCATCGGCGCGCACGGCGGCGTGGGCCGCTCCTACGCGGCGGTCAAGTTCCTCATCTACAACCTCGTCGGCGGCCTGCTCATGCTCGCGGCCATCGTCGGGCTCTACGCGCTGACCGCCGAGGCCGGCGAAGCGAGCTTCCTGCACAGCGACCTGCTGGGACTCGAGATGGGCGAAGGCACCGAGCGGCTGCTGTTCCTCGGCTTCTTCATCGCGTTCGCGATCAAGGCACCGTTGTGGCCGCTGCACACCTGGCTGCCCGATGCAGCGGCCTCGGCCTCGGCGTCCACCTCGGTCCTGATGGTCAGCATCGTCGACAAGATCGGCACCTTCGCGATGATCCGGTGGTGCCTGGAGATCTTCCCCAACGCCTCGCAGTGGGCCAGTCCCGTCGTGCTGGTGCTCGCGGTCGTCAGCATCCTCTACGGAGCGCTGCTGGCGATCGGCCAGGACGATCTGCGACGGCTGATCGCCTTCACGTCGGTCTCGCACTTCGGCTTCATCATCCTCGGCATCTTCGCCTTCACGACGCTGTCCACCGCCGGCGCGACGCTCTACATGTTCAACCACGGGTTGTCGACCGCCGTGCTGTTCCTCGTGACGGGCATGATGATCGCCCGACGCGGCTCGGCCAACATCTCCGACTTCGGTGGCGTTCAGAAGATCGCTCCGGTGCTCGCCGGCGTCCTGCTGATCGGTGGCCTGTCGAGCCTGTCGCTGCCCGGACTCGCGCCGTTCGTCTCGGAGTTCATGGTGCTGGCCGGCACCTTCACGGTGTCGCGGCCGCTGGCCGTCGTCGCGACGCTCGGCATCATCCTGGCGGCGCTGTACATCCTGCTGATGTACCGCCGCACGATGACCGGACCGCTGGCTCCGGGAGCCGAGGGCGTCCGCGAGCTGGATCGGCGCGAGGTCGCCACGTTGGCGCCGGCCGTGGTGCTGATCGTGGCCCTCGGCTTCGTGCCGCAGCCGCTGCTGTCGGTCATCGAGCCGGCCCTCGAGCCCGTGCTCGCGGCGGTCTCCGCCGGCGATCCAGTCCCCACCCAACCGGTCGAAGCCGGGGCGAGCGAAGGAGCACAAGAATGATCGCGCCCACCGCCGACACCCCGATCCCGGCCGCGCAGATCGATTACGGCGCACTGTCGCCGCTGCTCATCGTCGCCGGCGTCGCGGTACTCGGGCTCGTGCTCGAAGCGGTCCTTCCGCGGCGACGTCGCTTCGTCATCCAGGCGATCGTGACGGCCGCCGGACTCGTGGTCGCGCTCGTCACCAGCGTCCTGGTCTACCTCGACCTACCCGACGTGGACGAGGTCGAGCGAGTCGCGCGCGGAGCGGTGGAGGCCGAAGGGGCCGTGACCGTCGACGGCCCGGGCGTCCTGACGTGGATCCTGCTCGTCGTGTTCGCGTTGCTGAGCCTCGGCCTCTTCGCCGAACGTCGCTTCGAAGCCGGCTTGAGCCCGTTCACCGGACGCGCGGCGGACGTCCCCGGTTCGCGCGAGGAGAGCGAGGCCGTCACGCACCGGCTGGAGCACACCGAGGTCTTCCCGCTCATGCTGTTCGCGCTGTCGGGCATGATGCTCTTCGCCACGGCGAACGACCTCATCACGATGTTCGTCGCGCTCGAAGTGCTGTCCCTGCCGCTCTACGTCCTGTGCGCCGTCGCGCGGCGCCGCCGGCTCATCAGCCAGGAGGCCGCGCTCAAGTACTTCCTGCTCGGCGCGTTCTCCTCGGTCTTCTTCCTCTACGGCGCGGCGCTCGCCTACGGCTACGCGGGCAGCCTCAACCTCACGCTCATCGATGAGGCAGTCACGGCCCGCAGTGACAGCGGCGGCCTGCTCCTGGTGGCGATGGCGATGATCGCGGTGGGCCTGCTGTTCAAGATCGGCGCGGTGCCGTTCCATGCGTGGACGCCCGACGTCTACCAAGGTGCGCCCACGCCGGTCACGGCGTTCATGGCGGCGGCCACCAAGGCCGCGGCGTTCGTCGCCCTCATGCGAGTGTTCTTCGTGGCGTTCGGCGGCGCCTCGTGGGACTGGCGTCCCACGATCTGGGCCGTCGCGGTGCTCACGATGATCTTCGGCTCGATCGTCGCGATCGCGCAGACCGACGTGAAGCGCATGCTGGCGTACTCGTCCATCGCGCACGCCGGCTTCCTGCTCGTCGGCGTCTCCGCCGCCTACCTCGGCGTCGCCGACGGGCTGTCCGTGACGTCGGTGTCCAGCGTGCTGTTCTACCTGTTCGTCTACGGCGTCGCCACGATCGGAGCCTTCGCGATCGTCACGGTGGTGCGCGACTCGGCAGGGGAGACGACCCACCTCGCCAAGTGGGCAGGACTCGGGCGGCAGTCGCCGTGGCTCGCAGGCGCTTTCACGCTGTTCATGCTGTCGTTCGCCGGCATTCCGCTGACGGCCGGCTTCATCGGCAAGTGGGGCGTCTTCGCGGCGGCGTGGGCTGGCGGCACCTGGCCGCTCGTCGTGATCGGCGTGCTCGCGAGTGCGTTGGCGGCGTACTTCTACGTCCGGGTCGTCGTCCTGATGTTCTTCACCGAGCCGGTCGGGGACGGCCCGACGATCGCGGCGCCGGGCGTGTTGACTACCGTGGTCATTGCGCTGGCTGCCATCGCCACGGTGGTGTTCGGTATCCTTCCTGGGCCGATGCTCGATGTCGTGCAGCACGCCGGCGCGTTCGTGCGCTGAGTCGTCACTGCTGAGGAGAACCGCGTGGCTGTAGGAGTGTCGTTCGACGACCCGGGTCTGACGACGCGCGTCCAGAACGGGGTCGATCGCGTCGAGGAGCTGCTCGCCCGATCCGTCCACAGCCCCGAACCGTTCCTCGCGGAGGCGGCCGCGCACCTTCAGCGGGCGGGCGGCAAGCGGTTCCGGCCTCTGCTCACCGTGCTGTGCGCCGAGTTCGGCAACCCGGAGTCCGCGGACGTCGTGCCGGCGGCCGTCGTGGTCGAGCTGACCCACCTCGCCACGCTCTACCACGACGATGTGATGGACGAGGCGTCCGTGCGACGCGGAGCGCCGAGCGCCAACGCGCGCTGGGACAACTCCATCGCCATCCTCGTCGGCGACTACCTCTTCGCCCAGGCGTCCCACCTCGTGGCAGGTCTGGGCACCGAGGCCGTGCGCATCCAGGCGCAGACCTTCGCCCGTCTCGTCCAGGGCCAGATCCGCGAGACGATCGGCCCCGCCCAGGGCGAGGACCCGCTGCAGCACTACCTCGACGTCGTGGCCGACAAGACCGGCTCGCTCATCGCCACCGCCGCGCTCTTCGGCGCGAAGATGTCCGGCGCGAGTACTCAGGTGCAGGAGACGCTGCTCGAGTTCGGTGAGCGCATCGGCATCGCCTTCCAGCTCGCCGACGACATCATCGACATCGCCAGCGAGAGTGGGGACTCGGGCAAGACCCCCGGGACCGACCTGCGCGAGGGTGTGCCGACGCTGCCGACCCTGCTCGTGCGTCGTTCGACCGACCCGGCCGACGCCCACCTGCGCGACCTCCTGGCCGGCCCGATCACCGACGAGGAGACCGTCGGCACGACGCTGGCGCAGCTGCGATCGCATCGCGCGATGGACGAGGCGCGCGCCTACGTGCGCGGGGAGGCCGACGCGTCCCGCGCTCTGCTGGACACGCTCCCCGAGAGCCCCGCTCGGGCGGCTCTCGCCGAGCTCTGCGACACGGTCGTCACCCGACTCGGCTGACCCGCTACGGGCGGTGCGTCATCACGCAGGCGCCGAGCGGGCGGTGAGTCATCACGCAGGTTTGTGCCGTGCGGTGCGTGGCAGGTCACCGCCCCAGCGCGACGCTACGAGAGCCGGCGCACTGATCCTCAGAGGACGGTCGAGCCCTCGGCGGCCTGACGCAGGGAGCGCCGGCGTGAACGCCACGCGTCGACCGTGAAGACCACCAGCGCGAGCCATACGAGCACGAAGCCGAACCAGCGCGCCGACCCCATCTGCTCGCCGAAGACCGTGAGTCCGAGGATGAACTGCAGGATCGGGCCCAGGTACTGCAGCAGTCCGATCGTCGAGAGGTTGAGGCGCGTCGCCGCGGCGCCGAACAGCAGGAGCGGGACCGCGGTGACGATGCCCGTGCCCATGAGCAGCGCGAGGTTGCCCGCGCCGTGGTGACCGAAGACCAGGTCGTCGCGGAACTGCAGCGCCACGAGGAACGCGAGCGCGAACGGGAACAGGATGGCCGTCTCCACCGCGAGGGCCTCGACGGCCCCCAGGTTGGCGCGCTTCTTCAGGAAGCCGTAGATCGCGAACGAGCCGGAGACCGTCAGGGCGAGCCAGGGCGGACGGCCGTAGTCGACGGTGAGGATGACGACGGCGATCGCGCCCAGCCCTACCGCCATCCACTGTGCGCGGCGCAGCGTCTCGTTGAGGACGAAGACGCCGAGCAGCACCGTGACCAGCGGGTTGATGAAGTAGCCGAGCGAGACCTCGATGACGTGCCCGTTGTTGACGCCCCAGATGAAGCCGCCCCAGTTGATGGCGATCACCACCGAGGCGAGCGCCAGCCACACGAGCTGACGGGGGTTGCGGACGATCGTCCCGAACGCGGACCATCGGTGCGCGACGGTGAGGAGCCCGATGCAGAACACGAGCGACCACACCACGCGATGGGCCAGCACCTCGAGAGCGCCGGCAGGTTCCAGCAACGGCCAGTAGAGCGGGAACAGTCCCCCAGCACACATAGGCCGCCACGCCGTAGGTCAACCCGCTGCGAGACTGCTGTGCCACGATCGCAATGTACGCCCGCCCACTGTCACCACGTCCGGCAGGATGGGGACATGACGACACCACGCTGGTTCACCGACACACCGGACGGTCACTCGCAGTGGTATGTCGAGCGGTTCCGCGCGCTCGCGGCCGAAGGGGCGGATCTGTCCGGAGAGGCGCGGCTCCTGGACGCGATCGTCCCTCCGAGGTCCCGTCTCCTCGACGCCGGATGCGGTCCTGGCCGGATCGCCGGGGCGCTCCACGAGCGCGGACACGAGGTCGTCGGCGTCGACGTCGACCCGGTGCTCATCGAGGCGGCGAAGGTCGACCATCCGGGGCCGCGCTACGAGGTCGCCGACCTCGCCACGCTCGATCTCGGCAGCCGCTTCGACGCCATCGTCATGGCGGGCAACGTCATGGTCTTCGTCGCCGAGGGCACCGAGGGTCAGGTGCTGCAGCGCCTCGCCGAGCATCTGCGTCCCGCAGGCAGGCTGCTCATCGGCTTCCGGCTCGACCGCGGATACGGCCTCCAGGAGTTGGACCGCGACGCCCAGGCGGCCGGACTCCGCCTCACGCAGCGGTTCGCGACGTGGGACCTCGAGCCGTTCGGCGACGAGGCCGACTTCGCCGTGAGTCTCTTCGTGGCCGGGCGGATCAACGGTAGTTGGTGAACTGCACCGCGAAGTCGAGGTCCGCGCCCTTGACGAGCGCGATGACCGCCTGCAGGTCGTCGCGCTTCTTGCCCGAGACACGCAGCTCGTCGCCCTGGATCTGGACCTTCACGCCCTTGGGGCCCTCGTCGCGGATGAGCTTGCTGAGCTTCTTGGCCTGCTCGGTGCTGATGCCCTGGCCGAACGAGCCGTCGATCTTGACGTCCTTGCCGGACTGGCGAGGTTCGCCGGTCTCGAGCGCCTTGAGCGAGATGCCGCGCTTGACGAGCTTCTCCTGGAACACGTCGAGCACAGCCAAAGCGCGCTCCTCGGCGTTGGCCGTGATCTCGATGCCGAACTCGCCCTTCCACTCGATGCTGGCGCCGGTGTTCTTGAAGTCGTACCGGGTCGCGATCTCGCGGGCGGCTTGGTTGAGGGCGTTGTCGGCCTCCTGACGGTCGATCTTGCTGACGATGTCGAAGGACGAATCGGCCATGAGTGCTTCACTTCCTGACGAGTGGGGCTGGTTTCTTCCACCCTAGGGGGCTGCGGTAGTGTTGCATGCTGTCACCCCACGGTGACGTGTCCTGGCAGGTTGCCCGAGCGGCCAAAGGGAGCTGACTGTAAATCAGCCGGCATTGCCTTCAGAGGTTCGAATCCTCTACCTGCCACGCACACGAGGCCCCCGCCCGGATCCGTCCGGACGGGGGCCTCGGCGTTGGGGCTACTCGATGCTCTTGATCTCGATGAGGAACACGAGGGTCTGTCCGCCGAGCTCGGCTGCGGCCGGGTCCTCTCCGTAGCCGTACTCCGGCGGGATGGAGACCAGCAGGCGCGTTCCGACGCGCTGGCCCACCAGCGCGGCCTCGAAGCCCTCCACGACCCCGCTCGTGCTGAACGTGGCCGGTTCCTTGCCGTAGCTCTGATCGAAGACCTCGCCGGTGTCCCAGCTGGTGCCCTGGTAGTCGACGGTCACCGAGTCGCCGCTCTCGACCTCCTGCCCGTCGCCTTCCTCCAGCACCGCGAGCTGCAGGTCGGCCGGCGGATCGGTGTCCGGCAGGGTCACGACCGGTACACCGTCCTCGCCCGACTCCACCTCGGGAACGTTCTCGGTCCACTCGGCGGGCTCGGGCGGAACGTCCTTTTCGACGACGTCGACGACGACGACCATCGAGTCGTCGGCGTTCAGGCCGAGGTCCGGATATCCCGCGTCGCCGTAGACGTCCGCCACCGGCGCGACCGTGACGACGCGCGAGCCGATCGGGACGCACTCGATTCCCGCCGTGAACGCCTCGAAGACCTGCTCGTCCGCGACCGCCAGGTCGGCGCTTTCGGAGAAGGCGTACTCGCCGGAGGTGCCGTTGTAGACCGTCACGATCGTCGAGACCGAGTCACCCGGCCGAGTGGTCTCGCCGTCGCCCTCGTCGACGACGGTCCGTTGCAGGCCGTCGGCGTCCAGGGGCGCTTCGAATGTCGCCTCGGGCTCGGTCTCGCCGAAGGTCCCGCTCACCTCGACTGCGTCGCTGGACGCCCCGGCGCTGTACTCGCGGCACTGCTCGGCGGCCGCGTCCTCCTCCTCGGACGAGTCCGACGAGCAGGCGGTCAGGAGAAACGCCGGGATGAGGACCGGTACCAGGAACCGATGAGATCGATGCATCAGGGGGGACTCCGTTCGCGGGTGAGACGTCGTGTCGGACTCCACCCTCTCGGATCTTCCTGACAGAAACCTGTGACGGGCCTCGCGCGAGGCTGAGGAAGTCAGTCCCGCTCGAGGGGCCGGTGCCCGTCGGCCGTCCACGCGGTCATCGATCCGTCGTAGACCGCCACGTCGCTGCGGCCTGCCGCGAGGAGCGCGAAGGCGGCTGCGGTGGCCGCGATCCCACCTCCGCAGTAGGTGACGGGACGGATCTGCGGGTCGAGGGCACCGACGTTCTCGAAGAGCGCGGTGAGTTCGTCGCGGTCCTTCAAGGTGCCGTCGGGCCGGACGAGATCGGGGAACGGCACGTTCACGCTGCCCGGGATGCGGCCTGCCGCGAAGGACTCGGCGTCCAGCGCATTGACCAGCAGGATGCGGTCGTCGCCGGTCGCGGCCTCCACCTCCTCGGTGGAGAGCATGCGTTCCGGGCGGCGCCGGGCGGTGAAATGCGCGGGCGGGTAGTGGGCGCCTCCGGATTCGGTCGGGTATCCGGCGGCCTTCCATGCCGCGAGGCCGCCGTCGAGCACCTGGACGTCGTCGAAGCCTTCCAGGCCGAAGTGCCACCACAGTCGGGTGGCCCAGATGCCGTTCGCGTGGTCGTACACGACGACAGTGCTGTCATCGCCCACGCCCGCCGCTGCGACGACCTCGGCGAAGCGCTCGGAGGCCACCGGGGTGAAGCGGAGCGCGGAGCCGGGGTCGCTGAGGTCGGCGTTCTGGTCGATGAACGTCGCGTGGGGGAGGTGCTCGGCGAGGTAGGTGTCACGCGCGGACTCGATGTGAGCGCCGTCCTCGTCGAAGGAGAGGTGGACGGTGGCGTCGACGATGACCAGGTGCGGATCGCCGGCATGCTCACGCAGCCACTCGGCAGAGACCAGGGGTAGAGAGGGGGACGTCATGGGTCAACGCTAGGTCGGTGTGCCCAGCCGGAACGCGGTCTCTCAGGCAGTGGACGGTTTCGTCGAGTGGCGGACCTGCCACGGAGGTGCTGGTATGAGGACCAGGTTCTGTCCCTACCTCGAGGAGCGAATGTGGTGCTACCGGCTGCGCGAGGCCGCTTGAGCGAGGAGCTCTTCTCTGCGCTCGTCGCCAACGAACCCCTGGCCGGACGGTCGTTCCCGCAGGCCGAGTCCCGCGATGACGAACAGATCGCCCTGTGGGCGTTGTACGAGTTGCACTACCGCGGCTTCGACGAGCTCGACGCTGACCTCGAGTGGGATCCCGACCTGCTGCGGGTGCGCCGCGACCTGGAGAGGTCGTTCGAGGACCGTCTGCGCTCGTGGGTGAGCATCCCCGATGCGGCAGGGCCGGTCTCGGAGGTCATCGAGAAGCTCATCGCCGTCGACGACGCGCCGTCGATCGCGCGTTTCGTCCAACGCCGCGCCACCGGTGATCAGGTCCGCACCGTGCTGAGGCACCGCTCGATCTACCACCTCAAGGAGTCCGATCCGGTGTCGTGGATCGTCCCGCGGCTCGATGCGGGACCGAAGGCGGCGCTCGCCGGGCTTCAGTTCGACGAGTACGGCTCCGGTCAGCCCTCGCGCCTGCATCACCGGCTCTTCGCCGAGGGGATGCGCGCGGCAGAGCTCGACGACACCTACGGGCGTTACATCGACGACGCGCCGGTGGAGATCCTCGAACTCAACAATGCGATGTCGCTGTTCGGTCTCCACCGCCGTTGGCGCGGCGCGGGGTTGGGCCACCTCGCCGTGTTCGAGGCCACCAGCTCGATCCCGTCGCGCCAGATGGCCCAGGGCCTGCGGCGACTCGGCTTCCCCGAGGCCGTCGCCCACTACTACGACGAGCACGTCGAGGCCGACGCGGTGCACGAACAGCTGGCGCTGCGGCTGATCTGCGACGTCCTCGTCGAGGAGGAACCCGATCAGCGTGACTGCGTGCTGTTCGGAGCGGCCACCTGCCTCGAACTCGAAGCGCGCTATGCCCGCACGGTCCTCGGGGAGTGGGATGCCGCATGAGTGCGGACGAGCCTGACGTCATCATGTGCCCGGACGGGCCCATGCTCCTGCGCGGCCATCACCGCGTCGCGGACGAGTCCGGCGACGTCTTCGAGACCGAGCGGCCGTTCAGTGCCGTGTGCCGGTGCGGCAAGTCCGCCACCCGGCCGTGGTGCGACGGGTCGCACAAGCTGCTGCGCCGGACGAAGCCGGCCTGACGCGGACCGATGCCGCTCCTGACGTTCGGGCACGGCACCGCGGGCCGCGCTGAGATCACCGCGCTGCTGACCGGTATCGAGGCCACCGGCGTCGTGGACGTGCGCCGCTATCCGGGCAGCCGGCGCAACCCGGACGTCAGCTCCGACGCCCTGGCGAGCTGGCTTCCCGAGGCCGGCATCGACTATCGCTGGGACGCCCGACTCGGCGGTCGCCGCCGCATCGATCCCGACGTCGACCCGGCCACCGACCGATGGTGGCGGGTGGAGCAGTTCCGGGCGTACGCGGCACACATGCGCACCAAGGAGTTCAGCGAGGGCCTCGACCAGGTCCTCGCGCAACTCACGTCCGAGCGCCCGGTACTGGTGATGTGCAGCGAGAGCGTGTGGTGGCGCTGCCATCGACGGCTCATCAGCGATGCCGCCGTCCTCTTGCGCGACGTGCCCGTCCGGCATCTGGGCCATGACGGTCGGCTCACCGAGCACATCCCGTCCGCGGGCGCTCGCGTCACCCCCGACGGCCTGGTCTACGACCGCGACCCGTCGTAGTGCTCCTGCTTCGCGCGCAGCGGGCACACGGCGGGACCCTCGATGACGCTGCCGTCCTCGTCGAAGCGCGAGCCATGGAGGGGGCAGTCCCACGACTCCTCGAACGAGTTCCACCGGACGACTCCCTGCAGATGCGTGCAGACGGCGGACAGCTCCTGCGGCCCGGACGTCGTCGGTGACACGCCCTGCCGCACGACCGCGGGCTCGTCCGCGCCCGGAGTCGTCTGAACGAGCCCCTTCGTCCACCGCAGGGCACCGTGTGCCGCGACGCCGAGGTTGTAGTTCACCAGGCCGATGGTCTTGCGCAACGTCGGCCGGTTCCGATAGAGCGTCGAGGCCCAGTCAGGACGGTCACCCAGGATCCGCCCACTGATATCGAGCGCCGCTGCCACCCCGTTCGTGAAGCCCCACTTGGCGTATCCGGTCGCCGTGTAGAGCCCGTCCTCGCCGGCGATCTGCCCGACGATCGGCAGCCCGTCCGGCGTCGCGTAGTCCTGGGCGGACCAGGAGGCGAGCTCCTCGGTCGCGTCGAAGTGGATGCGCGTCCACGCCTTGAGCTCACGCAGGCAGGAACTCTCGGTCGGGCCGCGGCCCGTGACATGCCCCGCTCCGCCGGTGAGCAGGACTCGCTGACCGTCCCGCTCGGACGAGCGCACCGACCAGGGGGACGAGCCGGCCGTGAGGTACATCCCGCGAGGCGGGTCAGCGTCCATCCGAGTGACGAGCGCGTACGAACGCTCCGGGTGGAGCCGGGCGAAATGGCCGCCGCGATCGAGGATCGGCGTGCCGGTCGCCACGGTCACGGTGCGGGCGCGCACCTCGCCGTGGTCGGTCTGGACGCGATACCCCTCGCCGTCGGGCAGCACCTCGGTCACCCGCACGCCTTCGACGAGCAGGCCTCCCGCCGCACGGAATCGTGCGACCACGTCGGTCACGAACGCCATCGGATCGACCTGGGCCTGATCGCGAAGGAGGACGGCGCCGTGCGTCCGGAAGGGCAGCTCGGTGTCGTCGGCCCACTCCACCGCGAGACCTGCGCGTCGGGCGGCCTGAAGCTCGCGGATCACCGTGGAGCGTTGCGGAGGCGACTGCGCGACGGTGTACGCGTCCTGCCGCTCGAGCCAGCCGGGGTTGTCGTCGGCGAAGCGCACGAGCCAGTCGAGTCCGGCGAGCTGAGCGGTCGCGTAAGCCCGGGCCACCTGCCGACCGTGCTGGCGTTCGATCTTCGAGGCCCGAACGCCTTGGAGCGCGGTCACTTTGGCGGTCGAGCGACCCGTCGTTCCGGCGCCGACGGACCGCGCCTCGACGATCGCGACGCGTCGCCCGGCCTGCGCCAGCCGAAGGCCGGTCACGGTGCCGGTGAGGCCCGCGCCGATGACGATGTCGTCGAACTCGGCGTCCTCCGTCCAGGCGTCGGAACTCGTCGCGGGGGCGGGCGAACCCCACCAGCTCGGTCGATCGCTCATGGAACCGGTGTTCCCCAACAGGGAGCAGCGAATCGCGTCAGGAGGCTCCGGGAAGGGCATACCCTTGGCGTCCCGACCTCGCAGTCGAAGGAGACCGATGGACCACAGCGCTCGACCCGTCAGGCTCGGATGGCACGCCTCGCATGAGCAGTTCGGACCCGCCGAACTCCTCGGCTGGGCGGCCGACGCCGAACGTGCTGGCTTCGATGAGGTGTGGGCGTCGGACCACCTCGCGCCCTGGTCGGCGCGGCAGGGCCACAGCGGATTCGTGTGGTCCTGGCTCGGGGCCGCGCTCGCGACGACCTCGGTGAGCTATGGCGTGGTCACGACGCCCGGATACCGCTACCCGCCGTCGGTGCTGGCGCAGGCCATCGGCACGCTCACCACGATGTACCCGGGGCGTCTGAGCGTGGGGTTCGGTACGGGCGAGGCCCTCAACGAGGCGGCCGTGAACGGCAGCTGGCCTTCGAAGTCGGACCGGCGACGGGCTCTGCAGCGAGACCTGGAGTCGATCGCGATGCTGCTGCGTGGCGAGGGAGTCGCTCGCGCCGGCGGTCTCGCGCGCATCTACGAGACGCCGGACGAGCCGCCGACGATCGGCGGATGCGCCCTGACGACGGCGACGGCTCGCTGGCTGGGTACGTGGGCGCCGGGCTTCGTCACGGTCGCCGACGTCCTCGACGAGACGCGTGAGCGGGTGGAGGCGTACCGCGAGGGTGCCGGTCCGGACCGGCCGGTCGCGCTGAAGGCGCAGATCTCCTACGGGCGGACGCACGACGAGGCGGTCGCCGAAGCCGCTGAGCAGTGGCGCAACCCGCTGCTCAGCCCCGAGCTGCTGAGCGAGCTGCGCACCCCTGAGGAGTTCGATGAGGCCGCCGCGAAGGTCCCGGTGAGTCGGGTGGAGGAGCGGATTCGCTGCCTCGACTCGCCCGAGGCGCTCATGGAGTGGGTCGGTGCGCTCACCGACGCGTGCCGTCCCGATCTCATCGTCGTCCACAACGTGGCGAGCGATCAGGGTCTCCTGCTCGACGCCCTGCGGCAGTGGAGCGGTTCGCGAGATCGCTTGGCCGCCGCCATCGCGAGCTGAACTTCGAGCGGCGATTCACCGCAGGCCGAGCGGGCACATGACGGTCATGACCACACCGCATCCCGAACAGCCCGCCGAAGGACCCGACACGCCCGAGAGCCCGGACCCGCACCACGCCCCGGATCCGAGCGAGACGAGTCAGGACGCCGACGATCCCACCGGGGGCCGCGACGTGCACGGTGAGCCCGACCAGCCGGTCTGAGTCAGGCCACGTCGGCGACGACGCGCACGCCGGGCACGACGAGGGTCCCGAGCAGGCGCGTCAAGCGCCCGGGCGCCACGAGACAGGGTGCTTCCGCGCATCGGAGCATCGGCAGATCCGTGATGCTGTCGCCGTAGGCGATCGCGATATCGCCGAGGTCCGCCGTGGCCTCGGCCTTGCGGCGCCCGCTCACCCACGCGTCGATGCCGACGCCGCCCCACCACGGTCGCCAGGAAGCTGCGATGACCTCCGCCTCCACACCGAGAACACGGCACGTCGCCTCGGCGAGGGGCCGCGTCCCCGCCGTACCACGACCAGCCGCGCACCGTCGGCGAGGTGGCCGCGGATCTCGGCGAGCGCGCTGCCGGGTCGGGCCGCGCTCACGGGCACCGTGCGCCGCACGATGTCATTCACCGCCGCGTCGAGCACCGTGGGGGAGACGCCCACCGTCACGACCCACAGCCGCAGCGACGCGGCGGTAGCGCGCCCGAGCCGAACGGCCATCAGCGCCCAGGCGACCGGGGTGACGAGCGCCAGCGCTAGACGCCGCGCCGGGGAACGGCGGGCTAGGGCCTGAACCGACAAGTCGAACCCGTCACCCTCCACGAGCGTGCCGTCGAGATCGGTCACGACGACGAGTTCTCGAGCCGACGCGGCACCGTCCACGGGCGTCACCCGGTGGCCTGCACATGCCCGGCGGCGTCGGACGAGTGCACGACGAAGCCGGCTCGCCGCCCGACGGCGAGCCGACCTCTCGCGTCCGTGTGCGCCGCGCCGCGGGTCACGGACGGACGGTGCGGTCCCGATCGCGGCGCTGGCGGGAGGCGACGAGGCCGCCGCCGAGCAGGGCGATGGTGAGGATCACGTGCAGCCAGTTGTCGGCCATGTTCACCGGCACGAAGTTCGCCTCGGACTGCATGTCGATCACGAACCCGTAGATGGACAGGACGCCGTAGATGACGCCGGAGGCGATCAGGTACGTGATCGACCAGTCCGTGCGAGTCGCGACCGCGAGCCCGATGACGCCGAAGGCCAGGTGGACGATGTTGTGCAGCACCGAGACCTGGAAGATGCCCAGCAACATCGCTTCGCTGTGGTGACCCGCACCACCCAGGGCGTCGAACTCCTGGGTCACGCCAGGGACGAACCCGAGGATGCCGACGAGGAGGAAGACGGCGCCGGAGGCCACCGCCAGGGTACTGGCTAAGGATCGAGGAGGTGTGGTGGCGTTCATGTGAAGCTCCTTCCGTTTCCTGGCAGGTGCCCCGCGGAACCGGAAACGAACCGCCGGTGATTCGCAGCCGCCTCGGCCGGGCAGACCGACAGCACGAAGGCCGGGCGAAGAGCTCGTCCGGCGCGTGACTCACCCGTGGGAGGACACGATGACGGAGCAGAACCACGACGACGCCCTGGACCCGGCGGCTCAGGACCCCGAGAAGGCCAACAAGGAGCAGCAGGGCCACGATCAGGGCAGCGGCGGAGCAGGGGGCGAGAAGGACACGCAGGATCTGCCGACCTCCGACGAGGGGAACCCGTACCAGCCGGATCCGCTGGGCAATCCGGGCGGACCGGAACGCGAAGAGCACATCTGAACATCGCGCGACAGCGCCGCCGACGATCAAGCGATCGTCGGCGGCGCTGTCGTTCGTGCTCAGCCGCCCTGAGGCGACGTGTTGTCGGTCCCGCCGAGTTCCGCGAGGAACTGGTGGCACCGGTGGGCGCGCTCGGAATCGGTCTTCATCACGTCCTCGAAGAACTCCGCGATGTCGTCACGGCCGGCGTTGCGTGCGTCGCGGACGTACTGGCCGTAGTCATGCCCCGCCTTGAGCGCGTGGTACTGCACCGAGATCAGGTCGAACGTCACATCGTCGAATCCGGTCTCTCCTGTTGCCATACGTACTCATCTCCTTTCGGTGGTCGAGGCAGGTGTGCCCGCTCACAGCGGTGCTGACACGAGGCCCGGCGGTTCCGGTAGCCGTCGCTCCGGTTGCGGTGGTGTCGACGCGGGCACACGCTGGGATCAGGTCAGAGCGCGGCCTTACTTCATCCAAGGGGGGATGTCTGATGAGCGCTGCCACGATGACGAATCCGACAACAGACGCAGCATGGCGAGATGAACTCGTGACCCGTCACGTCGCCCTGGCCAAGTCCTTGGCCAACCGCTACACCAGCCGCGGTGTCGAGTACGAGGACCTCAAGCAGGTCGCCCTCGTCGGCTTGGTGCGAGCGGCGCATCGCTACGACCCCAGCCGGGGTCCGTTCGCGGCATTCGCCGCTCCGACGATCCTGGGAGAGATCAAGCATCATTTCCGTGACGCCGAGTGGGCGATCCGCCCGCCGCGGCGTCTGCAGGAGCTGCAGGCCCGCATCAACGCCGCCCGGGCCGATCTGGAGGCCGACGCCGGCGGCGAGGTCGGGCTGGCGGAGATCGCCGAGCACCTCGACGAGGACATCGAGGAGGTGCGCGCCGCCGCCTCGGTCCATCACTGCTTCAGCATCGAGTCGACCGACGCGAACGGCCGCGACACCGTGGCCGACGTCCACGGCGAGGAGGACGGCAACTTCACCCGCGTGGAGAACGTCGTCTCGCTCGCGCCCCTGGTCAGCGAACTCGACCCGGACGATCGCGAACTACTGCGCCTGCGCTTCGTCGACGAACTGAGCCAACGGCAGATCGCCCGCATCCTCGGCACAAGCCAGATGCAGGTGTGCCGTCGGCTGCGCCGCGTTCTCGCCCGACTTCGCGACGACATGGCCGCCTGACTCCGCGCCGGGGCGCGGCGAGGGGAGACGCCGGGAGGGCGGATCACGCATCCGCCTCTCCCGGCGTCGTCGTGTCCGGCCCGCCGAGGACGCCGCTAGGGTGGGGCCGTGGTCTACGGCGCCTTCTTCGACACGGTGTTCGCTCGGATGGACCCGGAGGTGGCGCACGAGCGCGCCTTCCGCGCGATCCGCCTTGCGCGCCCCGTCACCCCGCTGATCTTCCGCGTGCCGCCGGCACCGGTCACCGTGATGGGCGTGACGTTCCCGCACCGGTTCGGGCTGGCCGCCGGGTTCGACAAGGACGCTCGCGGTGTCGTGCCGCTGCTCAACCTCGGGTTCGGGCACGTGGAGATCGGCACGGTCACGGCACGTCCGCAGCCGGGCAACCCGCGGCCGCGATTGCTGCGTCTCGTCGACGACCGGGCGATCATCAACCGGATGGGATTCAACAACGACGGCGCCGCGCAGGTGGCGGCCCGGCTGCACCGACTCCGCCGTACTGCCGCGGGCCGTCGTGCCGTGATCGGCGTCAACATCGGCAAGAGCAAGGTGGTGCCGGCCGAGCGCGCGGTCGACGACTACGCCGAGAGTGCCCGGCTGCTGGCCCCGTACGCGGACTACCTGGTGGTCAACGTCTCGTCGCCCAACACGCCCGGCCTGCGCGATCTGCAGTCGGTCGACGCCCTGCGCCCCATCCTCGAGACGGTGCAGGGGATCGCCGAACGCGTGCCCACCGGACGCGTCCCGCTCGTGGTGAAGATCGCCCCCGATCTCGCCGACGAGGACATCGACGCCGTCGCCGATCTCGCCCTCGAACTCGGGCTGGACGGCATCACGGCCGCCAACACGACCATCGCCCGTCCCGAGACGCTGCGCACACCCCGCCCGCAGGTGGAGGCCGCGGGAGCCGGGGGCCTGTCCGGGCCGCTGCTCGCCGAGCGCGCGACCGAGATCGTGCGCCGGCTGCGCGGGCGCGTGGGCGACCAGCTCGCCATCATCGCGGTCGGGGGAGTGACCACTCCCGAGGATGTTCGCGCCCGGCTGGACGCCGGCGCGGACCTCGTGCAGGCCTACACCGCCTTCGCCTACGAGGGCCCGGCATGGCCGTCGCGCCTTGCGGCCGCGGCCCGCTGAGGGAGGCGGGGAGGCCTTCGGGGCACCCCGGTTTGTGACCGTGTGTGGACACCCTGTAATGTAAGTCCTCGGCTTGCCCCTTTAGCTCAGTCGGCAGAGCGTTTCCATGGTAAGGAAAAGGTCTACGGTTCGATTCCGTAAAGGGGCTCTGAGGCGCGGTGATCCGCGTCGAACGGTGGCGGACGCAACCCGCCCCGTGGCGGGGTAGCTCAGGTGGTTAGAGCACACGGCTCATAATCGTGGTGTCGCGGGTTCGAGTCCCGCCCCCGCTACCACAGAACTCCATACCCGGTACCACCCCCGATCCCACAAGAAGAGGCACCCCGTGGCCAGCAAGAGCTCCGACGTTCGTCCCAAGATCACTCTGGCGTGCACCGAGTGCAAGGAACGCAACTACATCACCAAGAAGAACCGTCGCAACGACCCCGATCGTCTCGAGGTCAAGAAGTTCTGCCCGCGCTGCGGAACGCACCGCGACCACCGCGAGACCCGCTGACGGCTTCTCGCCCCCTTCATCCTCCGACCCCCGGCCCTCGCCGGGGGTCGTTGGTTTACCAGGTTACGTAGGGAATCGTCCGCCTCAAGGGAGCGTTGCTGTCACCCCGTGGCAGTGAATCTCCCCTGTGGATAGCGGCAGTGCGGGTGCGCCGAGTCAGAGCATCCTGTCGGCATGGACACCTACGGCGTCGTCGCCCGCTGGCAGTTGCGAGAGCAGGGTCTGCGCGATCACGACATCCGACGGCTGCTGAGGCGCCGCGAGTTGTTCGTCGCGGCGCCGGGCGTCTACATCCGACACAACGGGCCACGAGACTGGACCGAACGCGCCTGGATCGCCGTGCTCGCCGCATGGCCCGCCGTTCTCGCCGGTCCGTCCGCCCTGCGAGCCGACGGCGTGGACGTGCGCGGTGAGCGCCTCCACCTCGCCGTCGATCACCAGCGCCGGCTCTCCCCGCGCGACGGGATCGTCATCCACCGTCGGCGCGACGTGATCGGCCGCGCGCGGCTCCATCTCAGCCCACCACGCGTGGCCGTCGAGGAGGCCGCGCTCGATGTCGCGCTGGCGGGGGCGCCACTCGACGCTGTGGCGGTGCTGGCGAAGGTCTGCGGAGCGCGACTCACCACGCCGGCTCGGTTGCGCACCGAGTTGGAGCGGCGGCCGCGCGTTCGTGATCGTCCCTGGTTGCTGGGTGTACTCGGAGACATCGACAATGGCACACACTCGGTGCTCGAACACGGTTACCTCGTACGTGTGGAGCGCCCGCACGGGTTGCCGGCCGCTCAGCGGCAGCGGGTCGTGGCCACAGGCAGCGGACGGCGCTATCGCGACGTCGATTACGGGCCGATCCTCGTGGAACTCGACGGGCGGCAGCACGGGGAGACGAAGGCGGACGACCTCACCCGCGACCTCGACGCGGCCGTGAGCGGGCAGGCGACGATCCGCTTGGGCTGGAAGCACGTGTTCGGGGAGGCCTGTGCCACTGCCGACCGCGTCGCGGCGCTCCTGCAGCGGTTCGGCTGGACGGGACGACCGGATCGGTGCGGCCAACGCTGCGTAGTGGGGAGAAACGCTGCCATCTGGTAACCGTAGATCTCCCTTCTGCTGGCAGTTTCCCCACTGAACCTGGTAAACCGTCAGCCTGCTAGCGTCGCGGTGTGGAGCTGGCGGAGGTGACGACCCTGCGGTTGGGGGGTCCGGCGCGCAACGTGATCGAGGCGACCGACGAACGGACGTTGATCGATGCGGTGCGGATCGCCGATGAGGCCGGCGACCCCGTGCTCATCGTCGGCGGTGGCAGCAACCTCGTGGTCGCCGACGAGGGATTCGACGGCACTGTCGTCCTGGTGCGCACGCAGGGAATCTCGGTGAGTGCCGACGCCTGCAGCGGCGCGATGGTCACCGTCGCCGCCGGGGAGGACTGGGACGCCTTCGTGGCTCGCACGGTCAGCGAGGGCTGGGTCGGGGCCGAGGCGCTCTCCGGCATTCCCGGGTCGACGGGCGCCACACCCATCCAGAACGTCGGTGCCTACGGCCAGGACGTCTCGCAGACCATCGTCTCCGTCCGCGTGTTCGACCGTTACGACCGGCGCATCCGCACGGTGATGCACGACGCCTGCGGTTTCGGCTATCGCTCGAGCGCCTTCAAGGCCCAGCCCCAGCGCTACCTCGTGCTGTCGGTGACCTTCCAGTTCCGGCTCGGCGAGCTCAGCGCGCCGATCGCGTACGCCGAACTCGCACGCACTCTGGGCGTGGAGCTCGGCGACCGTGTCCCGCTCGCGCAGGTGCGCGAGTCGGTCCTGGCGCTGCGCCGCGGCAAGGGCATGGTGCTCGACCCGGACGACCACGACACGTGGAGCGCCGGGTCGTTCTTCACCAACCCGATCCTCGAGCCCGAGCAGTCCGACCGGCTCCCGCCGGAGGCACCGCGCTTCGACCAGCCCGACGGACGCGTCAAGACGAGCGCGGCCTGGCTCATCGACCATGCGGGCTACGGCAAAGGCTACGGCGACGGGCCGGTGCGGCTCTCCACGAAGCACCCGCTCGCGCTCACTCATCGCGGCGGCGGCACGACCGAGCAGCTGCTGGAACTCGCGCGCGAGGTGCGTGACGGGGTCGAGCGGCGGTTCGGGGTGCGGCTCGTCAACGAGCCGGTGCTCGTCGGCGCCGAGCTCTGACGCCGACGAGCCGGTCAGTAGCTGGAGGAGCTGGCGAACAAGCCGAGTGCGCCGAACGCGATCAGCGCGATGAACGCCAGCAGCCCGATCGCGAGCAGCACGGTCCCGATGATGCCCATGATGCGGCCTGCGTTGGCTTCGCCACGGCCGGCCACAGGCTGCGGGCTGGAGTCGATCTCGCGGACGGCGCGGTTCCCCATGACCCAGGCGATCGGGGCGAGGACACTGCAGAGCACGAGACCGAGGATCCCCAGGATCAGGACCAGCGTGGCCTGGGGGTGCTTGGCGGGCGGCTGCCAGTCGCCGCCGCCCATCGGCGCGGTGGGGTACGAACTCATCAAAGCCCTTTCGGCATGCGTGATGGAAGAAGGTCGTGCGGGGGGAGGGTCAGCGCACGAGTGCGGCGGTGACCGAACGGATGTCGTCGTAGTTGCTGTAGTTCGAGTCGAACGCTCCGGACAGGCCGAGCACGATGATGAACACGATGCCGAGGATCACGAGCGCGAGCAGCGCGCTGCCGATGATCCCGAGGATCTTGCCCGTGGACGCCTCGGAGCGACCGGAGTACTGCTGGGGGTTGGCGTCGATCTCCTTGACCGCCTTGCCGCCGATGAACCACGCGAAGGGTGCAGCGAGCAGCGGGAGACCACAGACGAAGCCCCCGACGAGGCCGACGATGCCCAGCACCATCGCGAGCGTCGCCTGCGGGTGCTTGGGTGCCGGCTGCCAGGCGCCGGGTGCGTAGGGCTGGCCGTAGCCCGGCTGCCCGTACGGCTGGCCGTACCCGGGTTGTCCGGGGGCTCCGTACCCGGGCTGCTGGCCGTACGGACCGTACTGGCCCTGTCCCGGCTGCTGGCCGTACGTGTCCGACTGCTCGCCGTACGGGCCGTACGGCGGCTCGTTGCCCGGCGGGGGAGGCGGGTAGCTCCCGGACCCCTGGGTCGGGTCCTGGCCGGGCTGCTGCGGATCCTGCGAGGGATCCTGCGACGGTGGGTTCTGGTCGCTCATGGCTTCATCCTGTCATGCGACGGCCCCGCCGCGGATGAGAGCCACGCATCGATGTCGCGCATCCCCGCGGCCTTGACGTCGTCGGGGGCGTGGGCGGCTCGCAGCGAGCGGCGTGCGAGGTCGGCCAGCTCGGCGTCGGTGAAGTCCTGCGCGGCGCGCAGCAGGGCGTACTGACCGGCGAGGCGCGTGCCGAACAGCAGCGGGTCGTCGGCCCCGAGCGCCACATCGAGCCCGGCCGCCATCAGTTCGCGTACCGGCACCTCCTCGAACGTCTGGTACACCCCGAGGGCGATGTTGGACGCCGGGCACACCTCCAGTGCCACGTCCTGCCGAGCCAGTTCGTCGAGCAGGCGCGGGTCCTCGGCGGACCGGACGCCGTGCCCGAGCCGGTGCGGGTGGAGGTGGGTGAGGCACTGGCGCACGTGGTCCGGCCCGCGCAGTTCGCCGCCGTGGGGCACCAGGTGTAGGCCCGCCCGTTCCGCGATGGCGAAGGCAGGACCGAAACTCGCGGTGTCGCCGCGTCGCTCGTCGTTGGAGAGACCGAAGCCGTGCACGCCGCGCCCCGCGTACTGGGCGGCGAGGCGCGCGAGTGTCCGCGCGTCGAGAGGATGGCGCGTGCGATTGGCCGCGATGACGACGCTCATCCCGAGGCCGGTGGACTGCGACGCGTCCCGGACGGCGTCGAGGACGAGATCGGTGAACGCCGTGACACCACCGAAAGTGGCGGCATACCCCGACGGGTCGACTTGGATCTCGGTCCAGATCGATCCGTCCGCGACATCGTCCTCGGCCGCCTCGCGGACCAAACGGCGGACGTCGTCCTCGGTGCGCAGGACCGACCGCGCGGTGTCGTAAAGCCGCTGAAAGCGGAACCAGCCCTTCTCGTCCGCGGCCGTGAGCTGCGGCGGCCACTCCTCGACCAGAGCCGCGGGCAGGCGGATGCCGTCGCGTTCGGCCAACTCCAGCAGGGTGCTGTGGCGCATGGAACCGGTGAAGTGCAGGTGAAGGTGCGCCTTGGGCAATGTGCTGATGAGGGGACGCATCGGCATCATCCTTCCATGCTTCTGTGCCCGGTCATCCTGAGGGCGAAAGCGAGCCGGTTCGACTCCGCGGGGTCCGACCCCGTACACTGGCGTAAACCGGTGGATCCTCACGGTTTCGTCATGCCTGCACTCGGGGCGGACGCGGCACCGTGGATCGACTGAGGGCAGTAGCTCAACTGGCAGAGCATCGGTCTCCAAAACCGAAGGTTGGGGGTTCAAGTCCCTCCTGCCCTGCAAGGAGTTAACGCACGACGAGAGAAGGAGCATCGTGAGCGATCGTCACGAACTGGTGGGCGCGCGCGGCAAGCGCACGTCGCCGCTCACGTTCTACCGCCAAGTCGTCGCCGAACTGCGCAAGGTGGTCTGGCCCACCCGCCCGCAGGTCGTCAACTACTTCTTCGTCGTGCTGACTTTCGTGCTCATCATGATGGCCGTCATCTCCGGGCTCGATTACGGATTCGGCCAGCTGATGTTCTGGATCTTCGGTTAAGGACTGCATCACTGTGACTCAGGGACACCCCGACGAGAACACGTCTGTCGACGAACAGGTCACCGACGTGGCTTCGGACACCACCGCGGACGAGGCTTCGGCCGACGCGGTGGAGGTCGAGGACGCCGACGTCGCGACCGAGGAGCCCGCGGGCGATCCGCTGGAGGAGTTCCGCGAGCGTCTGCGCAACCAGATCGGTGACTGGTACGTGATCCACACGTACTCGGGCATGGAGAATCGGGTCAAGCAGAACCTCGAGAACCGGATCACGTCCCTCAACGCCGAGGACTACATCTACGAGATCATCGTGCCGACCGAGGAGGTCGCCGAGATCAAGAACGGCCAGCGCAAGCTCGTCAAGCGCACGGTGCTGCCCGGGTACGTCCTCGTTCGCATGGACCTGACCGACGAGTCGTGGGGCGTCGTCCGCCACACCCCGTCGGTCACCGGCTTCGTGGGCAACGCCCATCAGCCGGTCCCCTTGAGCCTGGCCGAGGTCGAGCAGATGCTCGCTCCGGCCGTGGAGGCCGAGGCCGCTGCCCCGTCGGCGACCGAGACTCCCGACGCGCAGCAGTCGAAGGCGCCGAAGGTCGAATTCAGCGACTTCGCGGTCGGCGACTCCGTCATGGTGGTCGACGGCCCCTTCGCGACGCTGCACGCGACCATCACCGAGATCAACGTCGACGCTCAGCGAGTCAAGGCACTCGTCGAGATCTTCGGCCGCGAGACGCCGGTCGAGCTGAGCTTCACGCAGATCCAGAAGGTTTGATCGCCCCGGCGATCATAGGTTGAGTCGCCGCGATCGAGCGGCGTAGCGAGACCCTCAACACCGCAACACCACGCAAAGGACCCATCAATGCCTCCCAAGAAGAAAGTCGCAGCTGTCGTCAAGGTGCAGCTGCAGGCCGGTCAGGCCAACCCGGCGCCGCCCGTCGGCACCGCGCTCGGCCCGCACGGCGTCAACATCATGGAGTTCTGCAAGGCGTACAACGCCGCGACGGAATCCATGCGCGGCAACGTCGTGCCCGTCGAGATCACGATCTATGAGGATCGGACCTTCGACTTCATCACCAAGACGCCGCCCGCGGCCGAGCTCATCAAGAAGGCCGCCGGCCTGAGCAAGGGCTCGTCGGTCCCGCACAAGGACAAGGTCGGCTCCATCTCGCGCGACCAGATCCGCGAGATCGCGCAGACCAAGCTCCCCGATCTCAACGCCAACGACATCGACGGCGCCATGAAGATCGTCGAGGGCACGGCGCGCTCCATGGGCGTCACCACCGAGTAATCCCCTGGTACTCGCGTCGCTGTCCACGCGCAGCGTCACGAGACCGCTCCGTCCCTGTGGAAGGGTCAGCTGGACCCGCACCACACCTGGTCAGAAAGAGACACCAGTCATGCCACAGCACAGCAAGGCGTACCGCGCCGTCGCGGAGAAGATCGACCGCGACAAGCTCTACACCCCGCTCCAGGCGGCCGAACTCGCCAAGGAGTCGGGCAGCAAGAACTACGACTCCACGGTGGACGTCTCGATCCGCCTCGGCGTCGATCCCCGCAAGGCCGATCAGATGGTCCGCGGCACCGTCAACCTCCCGCACGGCACCGGCAAGACCGCCAGGGTCCTGGTCTTCGCCACGGGCGCCAACGCCGACGCCGCCCGTGAGGCCGGTGCCGACTTCGTCGGCTCCGACGACCTCGTCGAGAAGGTCAGCGAGGGCTGGCTCGACTTCGACGCCGTCGTCGCGACGCCGGACATGATGGGCAAGGTCGGACGCCTCGGCCGCGTCCTCGGTCCCCGCAACCTCATGCCGAACCCCAAGACGGGCACGGTGACGCCCGACGTCGCCAAGGCCGTCGGCGACATCAAGGGCGGCAAGATCGACTTCCGCGTCGATCGCCACGCCAACCTGCACTTCGTCATCGGCAAGGCGTCCTTCTCGGCCGAGCAGCTCGCCGAGAACTACGGCGCGGCGATCGAGGAGATCATGCGGCTCAAGCCCTCGAGCTCGAAGGGCCGTTACCTCAAGAAGGTGACGATCTCGACGACCAACGGCCCCGGCATCCCGGTCGATCCGACCCACCTGCGCAACTTCGCCGCAGGCGAGGACGCCTGACGCTTCTCGGTTGTTCATCCGAAGACCCCCACCGGTTCACGGTGGGGGTCTTCGTCGTTGAAAGCGGACGGGTATTGTGCAGAGCATGAAGAAGCTCCTCCTGACCTTGATGGCGACCCTCGCCCTGATGTTCGTCTCCGCGTGCGGCGGTTCCGACTCCTCCGGTGACCAGTCCGGCTCGCAGGAGAACGTCGGCGAGGACAAGGGCACGGAGCTCACCAAGGACAACTTCGCGGACGAGATCATGAAGGCGCAGCTCGACGCGGGCACCGCGCACCTGGTGATGACCATGACCATGGGCGGCCAGGACATCTCGATGGAAGGCGACATGCGGGTCGCCGAGGACCCCGCTGATACCGCGGTCGCGATCGTCCTGGACGGCGCGGCCCTCGGCGCGAGCGGTATGGACATGGAGACCCGCCTGGTCGACCAGGTCATGTACATCAAGATGGGCCAGGCCACCGGCGACAAGTTCGTCAAGGTCGATCTCAACGACCCGAACAACCCCATGAGCTCGCAGTTCGGCGAGATGATGGAGCAGTCCGACCCGTCCAAGCAGATCGAGGCCATGGGCAAGTCCATCGAGTCCTTCGAGGACGAGGGGGACGGCGGCGAGATCGACGGCGTGGCCACCACGAAGTACCGCGTGACCCTCAACGCTGCCAAGATGTACGAGGCTCAGGGCACCGACCCGAGCACCACGGCCGGCCTGCCGGAGACCCTCGAGTACGTCATGTACGTCGGCGAGGACAACCTGCCGCGTCGTCTCGAGGCCGAGGTGATGGGCACCACCGCGGTCAACGAGTGGACCAAGTGGGGCGAGGACGTCGAGATCTCGGCCCCTGCTGACAGCGAGATCACCGACCAGAACCCGTTCGCGGGCCTCGGCGGCTGACGCCCGATTCCCGCACGACACATCGCAGCCGTGTCGCCCCTACCAGGGGCGGCACGGCTGCTGTCATCCGCTCCCGGCCGCAGGGGCGGAGGCGGATTTGGATCCTCACCGCTCGGCCTCTAGGATGGAACCTGCCGTAGACCGCCGGTGGTGACTCACCCGAGTCGCTCCAAGCGCCCGTCAGGGCGGCCCGCGCAGGCACGTACGTCCCGCTGGGACTCTCGTTCGCGAGGTCCCGGTCCGCGTCCCGTGCATGCGCCGGGGCGCTTTTTTCGTGTCGGGACCGGTCTTTGGCACTGACACCAGTGCTGGAAGGAGACCCATGGCACGCCCGGACAAGGCGGCAGCCGTTGCCGAGCTCGCGGAGAGCTTCCGCGACTCCAATGGCGCCGTTCTCACCGAGTACCGCGGCCTCTCGGTCAAGCAGCTGCAGGATCTGCGGCGTTCGCTTGGCGAGTCCGCGAGCTATGCCGTCGCCAAGAACACGCTGACCAAGATCGCTGCCAAGGACGCCGGAATCGAGCTCGAAGACTCGCTGCTCACCGGCCCGACCGCCATCGCCTTCATCACGGGCGACCCGGTGGAGGCCGCGAAGGGTCTGCGTGACTTCGCGAAGGCGAACACCCCCCTCGTCATCAAGGGCGGCTTCCTCGAGGGGAAGACGCTCAGCGCCGACGAGATCAACAAGCTGGCCGACCTCGAGTCGCGTGAGGTCCTCCTCGCGAAGCTCGCGGGCGGCATGAAGGCCAACCTCAGCAAGGCGGCAGCGCTCTTCCAGGCGCCGCTGTCGAAGACCGCGCGCACCGTTGCGGCTCTTCAGGACAAGACTCCGGCCGAAACCACCGAGGGCTGAACCGCCCGATCCCCATCGGGACCCCCTCGGGGTCTCACAGCAGAAAGGACGCCATCATGGCGAAGCTCAGCACCGACGAACTGTTGGATGCCTTCAAGGAAATGACGCTCATCGAGCTCAGCGAGTTCGTGAAGCAGTTCGAGGAGACCTTCGACGTCACCGCTGCCGCTCCGGTGGCCGTGGCTGCCGCGGGTGCCCCCGCCGCTGCCGGCGGCGACGCCGGTGACGCCGGCGCCGAGCAGGACGAGTTCGACGTCGTCCTCGAGTCGGCCGGCGACAAGAAGATCCAGGTCATCAAGGAGGTGCGTGGCCTCACGAGCCTCGGCCTCAAGGAGGCCAAGGACCTCGTCGAGGGTGCGCCCAAGCCGGTCCTGGAGAAGGTCAACAAGGAGACCGCTGACAAGGCGAAGGAGGCCCTCGAGGCCGCCGGCGCCACCATCACGCTCAAGTGACCTCACGTCACTGACGTCTCCGCGAGGCGCCCGTCCCCATCGGGGGCGGGCGCCTCGTGCTGTTCCCGGGGCCGGGTGAGTGTGACGTCCGGCAGGTGGAATCCGCGATTTCGCCTGCCAGACGTCACACTCGCCCCGACACACGTGCTGGGGCGAAGGGCCCGCAGCGGGTTGTGACGGGGGCCACGACTGTCACTGAGAGTTACCTTGCGCTAGCCTGGCCGACGGTCGACGTGTTACTCGCGAGTCATCTGGGAGTGACCGCCCGTGACCTTTCGGGCGGTTTCTCGTTGGAAGCTGTGTCGGGGGTCACAAGGGAGTACGTTCGTCGAGCCCCCGACAGGGAGTTCGGCCAGGCCAGAAGGAGGGGGTCTCGTGGGTGCCGAAGTGCAGGTCTCGCATCTGACGAAGAAGTTCGGCAAGCAGCTCATCTGGGGCGACGTCTCGCTGACGCTGCCGGCGGGGGAGATCTCGGTCATGCTCGGTCCGTCGGGTACCGGCAAATCGGTCTTCCTCAAGACCCTCATCGGCCTCATCAAGCCCGACGAGGGCAGTGTGATCATCGAAGGCGTCGACATCGCCACCTGCTCGGAGCGGCAGCTGTACGAGGTCCGCAAGTTGTTCGGTGTGCTGTTCCAGGACGGCGCGATGTTCGGCTCGATGACGCTCTACGACAACGTGGCCTTCCCGCTGCGCGAGCACACCAAGAAGAGCGAGTCGCAGATCCGTCAGATCGTCATGGAGAAGATGGAGCTCACCGGCCTCATCGGCGCCGAGGACAAGCTCCCCGGAGAGATCTCCGGCGGGATGCGCAAGCGTGCCGGTCTGGCGCGTGCCCTCGTCCTCGATCCGCAGATCCTGCTCATCGACGAACCCGACTCCGGTCTCGATCCGGTGCGCACCGCGTACATCAACCAGCTGTTCATCGACCTCAACGCCGCCATCGACGCCACGTTCCTCATCGTCACGCACGACATCAACACCGCGCGCACGGTTCCGGACAACATCGGGCTGCTCTACCACAAGCACCTCGCGATGTTCGGCCCCCGCGAGATGCTGCTGTCGAGCACCGAGCCGGTCGTCGCGCAGTTCCTCAACGCTCAGCGCGTCGGGCCGATCGGGATGAGCGAGGAGAAGGACGCCGACCAGCTGGCCGCCGAGGCCGGCTTCTCGATGCCGCCGCTGCCGCCCATCACGCGCCAGCTCGAGCCCAGCAACGGCCTGCGCCGTCGGGCGCAGCGCCCGGCCGGCCAGTGGTGCCGTGAGAACGGCGTCGTTCCGCCGCCCGGCTCCTTCGAGGACGCCGTGGCCGCTCCAGGGGCGTCGGCATGAGCTTGGGCGTCGTCGCGGCGCCGGCGCGTGTGGCAGGCGGCCTGTTCGCCTTCATGCTCGACGTCCTCGTCGCGACGTTCCGCTTTCCGTTCCAGATCCGCGAGTTCCTGCAGCAGGCCTGGTTCATCGTCACGGTCACGATCATCCCGACGATCTTCGTCGCGATCCCCTTCGGTGCGGTCATCGCGTTGCAGGTCGGCGGACTGATCCGCCAGTTCGGTGCCCAGTCGTTCACCGGCTCGGCCGCCGTCCTCGCCGTGGTGCGCGAGGCCGGGCCGATCGCCACCGCGCTGCTGATCGCCGGCGCCGCCGGTTCGGCCATCGCCGCCGACTTCGGCGCGCGGCGCATCCGCGAGGAGCTCGACGCGATGATGGTGCTCGGCATCGATCCGATCCACCGACTGGTGGTGCCGCGGGTGTGGGCCTGCGTGCTCGTGGCCGTCGCGCTCAACGGGCTCGTGACCATCGTCGGCGTCGCGGGCGGCTACTTCTTCAACGTCGTGCTCCAGGACGGCACACCGGGCGCCTACATCGCGTCGTTCTCAGCGCTCGCCCAAGTGCCCGATCTCCTGCAGGCGATGATCAAGTCGATGATCTTCGGCTTCCTCGCGGCCGTCGTCGCCGCGTACAAGGGCATGAACGCGAAGGGCGGACCGAAGGGCGTCGGCGACGCGGTCAACGAGTCCGTCGTCATCACGTTCACCCTGCTGTTCGTCGTCAACTTCGTCGTTTCGGCGGTGTACATGCAGCTCGTCCCGCCCAAGGGGATGTGACCGCGATGGCGCGCCTCTCCTCCCTCTACGAACAGCCGCTGAACACGCTCGACCTGCTCGGCCGGCAGATGCTCTTCTACCTGCGGGTGATCCTCTCGATCCCACGGGCCATCGCCAATTACGGCAAGGAGATCGTCCGGCTGCTCGCCGAGGTGACGCTCGGTTCGGGCTCCTTGGCGGTCATCGGCGGCACCGTCGGCGTCATCACGGCCATGACGTTCTTCACCGGCACCGAGGTCGGCATCCAGTCGTTCGCGGCGCTCGACCAGCTCGGTACCGCACCCCTGACCGGCTTCGTCTCCGCGTACTTCAACACCCGCGAGATCGCGCCGATCGTGGCCGGGATCGCTCTGGCCGCCACGGTGGGGTGTGGTTTCACCGCTCAACTCGGTGCCATGCGGATCAGCGAGGAGGTCGACGCGCTGGAGGTCATGGCGATCGCCTCGCTGCCGTATCTCGTCACCACCCGCGTCGTGGCCGGGCTCATCGCGGTGGTGCCGCTCTACATCGTCGGCCTGCTGTCGTCGTACTTCGCGACCCGGCTGACGCTCACGCAGATCTTCGGTCAGAGCCAGGGCACGTACGACCACTACTTCATGACGTTCCTGCCGCCCGGCGACGTCCTGTGGTCGTTCGCCAAGGTGCTGATCTTCGCGGTCGTGGTGATCCTCATCCACTGCTACTACGGCTACTACGCCTCCGGGGGGCCCGCCGGCGTGGGTGTCGCCGTGGGACGTGCGGTGCGGACCTCGATCGTGGCCATCACCGCCGTCGACCTGCTGGCCTCGATGGCGATCTGGGGCACGAACGTCACGGTAAGGCTGGCTGGTTGACATGGCACGTACTCCTGTCCTCGAACGCACCCCAGTCATCCGTCTGCTCGGCGTCGCCTTCCTGGCGTTCGTCGTGTTCGCGGTCTGGGTGACGTACGCGTTCTTCACCAAGCAGTTCACCTCGTCGGTGCCAGTGACCCTGTACGCCAGCACCGCAGGCGCGAGCCTTCCCAGCAACGCGGACGTGAAACTCCGCGGCATGATCGTGGGCGAGGTGCGCGACATCGAGACCGAGGGCGACGGCGTCAAACTCTCGCTCGCCCTCGACCCCGACTACGTCGACCGCATTCCTGAAGGGGTGACCGGCCAGATCGTGCCCAAGACGTTGTTCGGCGAGAAGTTCGTGTCGCTCGTGCCGCCCGAGCAGTCGAGCGGCGAGACCCTCCAGGCCGGGTCCGTCATCGAGCGGGCCGAGGTGCCCATCGAGGTCGAAGAGGTGCTCAACGACCTCTACCCGCTGCTCACCGCGGTCGAGCCTCAGGACGTGGCGTACACGCTCTCGGCGGTCTCGCAGGCGCTCGAGGGGCGCGGCGAGAAGCTGGGCGAGACGCTGGTCACCGCCCGCGACTACCTGCGCGACCTGTCGCCCGAGGTGCCTCAGCTCATCGACGACCTCACCGCGTTGGGGGAGGTCTCCGATGTGTACGCCGACGCGATGCCCGAAGTGGGGCGTCTGCTGGAGAACGCCGTCTTCACCGGCAACACGGTCGTGGCCAAGGAGTCGCAGCTGCTGGCCTTCTACCAGGAGGGCACGGCGCTCTCGGGGACCCTGACCGACTTCGTGGACGTGAACGGCGAGAACCTGCGCACGGTGCCGGCCCAGTCGCGCCCCGTGCTGGACATCGTCGACCGGTATTCCGGTACGTTCCCGTGCTTCCTCGACGCCATGGCGTACGCCGACGAGCGGCTCGACTCCGTCTTCCGCGACAACACCGTGCACATCAATCTCAAGCTGCTCCCGCTGGCGAACCAGCCGACCGCCTACGGGCCGGACGAGAACGCGCGGGTATCGCAGCAGGTCCTCGACACCGACCCCGCGGCACAGCCGACGTGCCTGGCCCTCGAGGACGTGGTCGCCGGCAACAACCCCTACCCGCACGAGAATCCGTTCAAGGTCGCGCCCGAGGTGTACGAACTCGTGGGCATCATGCGTTCGCACAACAAGTTCGGCGCGGACGAGGACTTCGAGCGCGTGGCGCCGGGAGCGTCTGCGCTGCAGGACGCCGTGCGCCCCAGCGTCACGACAGATACGCCCGCGCAGCGCTCGGCGATCAAGAACCTGTTGGCGGCGAGCACCGGGCAGGAGGCCGAATCCATGCCGGATCTCGCGCCGCTGCTGGTGAGCCCGCTGCTGCGTGGATCGGAGGTGACGATCAGTGAAGCTCGATAAGGCCTCGTGGTGGGCGGCCTCCAAGCTCGCCGTCTTCCTCGCCTTCACCGCGGCCACGACCTGGGTGCTCATGCTGACCCTCGGCGCCACGTTCTTCGACCAGCGCCACGAGTACACAGCGCTGTTCGAGGACGCGACAGGCGTGGCGAAGGGCGACGAAGTGCGGATCGCCGGTGTGCAAGTGGGCAGCGTCCGCAGCGTGGAGGTCGTCGACACCGACAAGGCGGAGATCACCTTCGCGGTCGACGAGGACGTCCCGCTGACCCAGAACACCAACGTGACGATCAAGTTCCGCAACCTCGTCGGTCAGCGGTACATCGCGCTCACGCAAGGCGCTGACGGTGCCAGCGCGCCGCTCGAGCCGGGGTCGACGATCGACACCGACCGCACGTACGAGGCGCTGGACCTCAACGTCCTGCTGAACGGCTTCAAGCCGGTGTTCCAGGCGCTCTCGCCCGACGACACCAACCAGCTCGCCTACGAGATCGTCCGGACGTTCCAGGGCGAGAGCGGGAACGTCGAGACCCTGCTGGCGCGGACCGCCTCGCTCACCTCGACACTCGCCGACCGCGACGAGTTGATCGGCGACGTCATCGTCAATCTCAGCACGACGTTGGACATGATCGGCAGCCGCGATCAGGAGCTCACCCGCACGATCGACACGCTGCAGCAGTTCGTCTCCGGGCTGACCGAGGATCGCGACGCGATCCTCAACTCGATCGACTCCATCTCGGCGCTCTCGGTCGAGACCGCCGACCTGCTGGAACAGGGACGTCCCGCTCTCGCCGAGGACGTCCGCCAGCTGAACGCACTGACCGCCAACCTCAGCAAGGACGAGAACCTCACGAAGCTCTCGACGTCGATCCAGATCCTGCCGCACAAGGCCGAGGCGCTCGGCAACGCGGCGTCGTCCGGTAGCTACTTCAACTTCTACCTGTGCGAGCTCAAAGGCCAGCTGATCCTGCCGGCGATCCCGGTCCTCGGCCTCAACAACGAGACGCCGCTCAAGCTCGGCGGCGACGAAGGGCTGCGCGCCGGGGGAGCGAGGTGCGAGTCATGAAACCGTTCCGCGAACGCAACCACACCGTGATCGGTGTCTTCAGCTTCGCCGTGATCGCCCTGCTGCTCCTCGCCGCCTTCCGTGCCGACCGCCTCCCGATCATCGGCGGTGGCGACACCTACGTGGCGGAGT
Source organism: Aeromicrobium camelliae (assembly GCF_003850045.1). Lineage (GTDB taxonomy): Bacteria > Actinomycetota > Actinomycetes > Propionibacteriales > Nocardioidaceae > Aeromicrobium > Aeromicrobium camelliae. The sequence continues at coordinate 63,873 of NZ_RQJX01000001.1, forward strand.
TCGCCGAAGTCGGTTCCTTGTCCGACGACGCCGAGGTCCGGGTGGCTGGGGTGTCGGTGGGCAACGTCGACGACATCGAGCTCGACGGCGACAAGGTCAAGGTCTCCTTCACTCTCGACAAGGGCACCGAACTCGGCGACCAGACGCGGGCCGAGATCCGCATCCGGACGCTGCTCGGCGCGCAGTACCTCGCGCTGGTTCCGGAGGGGGAGCAGGAGTTGGAGAAGGGCGCCACCATCCCGGTGGACCGTACCGTGCCGCCCTACGACGTCGTCGAGGCGTTCTCCGAGCTCAGCACCACCACCGACCAGCTCGATGTCGACCAGATCTCCGCCGCGCTCGGGACCCTCAACGACGTGGCCACGGCGGTGCCCGAGGAGTTCCAGGCGGCTCTGCAGGGTGTCTCGGACCTGTCGCGCAACCTCGCGGCGCGTGACGAGCAGATCAACACGCTGCTGCAGAACATCAAGAAAGTCACCGGGGTGCTCAACGCCCGCGACGAGGAGCTCGTGAAGCTGTTCGAGGACGCCAACACGCTGTTCTCCGCCGTGGCCGCACGCCGTGACTCGATCCACGAGCTGCTCGTCGCCGCGACGAACCTCTCCACCGAGCTGTCCGCGCTCGTGGACGAGACGCGGGCCGACCTGCGCCCCGCGCTCGATCAGCTGGACGCGGTGACCGAGATGTTGCACCAGCATGAGGCGAGCCTCGATGAGGCGCTGCGCGTGCTGCCGGGCTTCTACAACGTGTACGCGAACGCCTTGGGCACCGGCCCGTGGTTCGACGTGTACCTCGGCAACCTGCCGCCCAACCTCGGGATCGCGAATGAACTGCGCAAGGCGCTGGGAGGTGTTCAGTGATGCGTGAAGCACTCGCCATGCGCGTGGCCGGCGTCTCCAAGCTCGTCGTCGTGGTCGTCGTCCTCGCGCTCATCGCGGCGGCGGGGATCGCGTGGACCGCGCGCAACACCGACAAGACCGTCACGGTCGAGTTCACTCGCACGACGGCGGTGTACGAGGGGTCGGACGTGAAGGTCCTCGGTGTGCCGATCGGCACCATCGAGAAGCTGGAGCCTCGCGGCGAGACCGTCACCGCGACGATCTCCTACGACGGCGACTACGACCTGCCGAAGGACGTCCAGGCGGCCGTCATCTCGCCGGCCATCGTGGGCGACCGGTATGTGCAGTTCGCCCCGGCGTACACCGGTGGCCCGTCGCTCGAGGACGGAGCGACGATCGGCGTGGAACGGACCGCCGTCCCGGTCGAGTTGGACGAGGTCTACTCCTCGATCAACGACCTCGCCGTGGCGCTGGGCCCGGAGGGCGCCAACGAGGACGGCTCGTTGAGCAGTCTCGTCGACAGCCTCGCCGGCCAGCTCGACGGACAAGGCGCTCAGGTCAACGAGACGATCCGCAACTTCAGCAAGCTGTCGACGACGCTCGACGCCAACTCCGAGGAGCTGTTCGGCAGTGTCCGCGAGGTGGAGGAGTTCGTCGACGTGCTGAACCGCAACGACGCGACGGTGCGGGCGTTCAACGACAGCACTGCAGAGGTGTCGCGGGTGCTGGAGGCCGAGCGCGACGACCTCGCCGCGACCCTCGAGGCGCTCAGTGTGGCACTCACCGACGTGAACACCCTCGTCACCGAGAACCGTGACGTGCTGCGCACCAACGTCGACAAGATCACCTCGCTGTCGGAGGTGCTGCGCAAGCGCCAGGGCGAGTTCGAGGAACTGCTGGTCAACGCGCCCACAGTGCTGTCGAACGTCGCGTTGACCTACAACGGGCAGTACGGCACGCTCGACAACCGGGCGGGTCTCGAGGAACTCCTGCTCGGCGGCTTCAAGGATCCCGCGGGGCTGCTGTGCAACCTGCTCGACGAGAGCGAGTCCGATCAGGGCTTGTGCGCGACACTCACCAAGCTGCTGGGCGGCGGTGCGGCCGACGCGGCGCCGCGCACCGCTCCGGGAACGGCTCCGAGTGCGGCGCCGACCACGGACCAGCGAGCCGGCTCGCTGGCCGAGCTGATGGAGGTGCCCCAGTGAACCGGCTCGCCGCCCGGACGGCTGTCGCCGCAGCCGCGGTCACGATGTTGGCGGGGTGCAGTTTCTCGCCGTACGATCTCCCGCTGCCCGGCGGTGCCGACGTCGGTGCCGAGCCGTACGAGGTCACGGTCGAGTTCCGCGACGTGCTCGATCTCGTGCCGCACAGCGCGGTCCGTGTCGACGACGTGGCGGTCGGCCGCGTCACCGATGTCGAACTGGACGGGTGGAACGCCCGTGTGACGCTGCTGATCAACAGCGATGTGAAGCTGCCCGACAACGCCGAAGCCACGATCCGCCAGACCAACCTGCTCGGCGAGAAGTTCGTGTCGCTCGCGGCGCCCGACGAGGGCGGGACGGGCCGGCTGAGCGACGGGGACGTGATCGGTCTCGACCGTTCCGGGCGCAACCCGGAGGTCGAGGAGGTCCTCTCGGCCGCGTCGTTGCTGTTCAACGGCGGCGCTCTCGAGAAGACCAACACGATCGTCAAGGAGCTCAACCTCGCTCTGGGCGACAAGGACGCCGAGGTCCGCGATCTCATCGCGGTGACCACCGACTTCATCGGCCAGCTCGACGCCAACTCCGCGGAGATCCTGACGGCGCTGGAGAAGGTCGACCGACTGGCACGCGAGACCAACGCGCAACGTGACGCCATCACCGGCGCGCTCGACGGGCTGCCCGAGGCACTCGAGGTGCTGGAGAGCCAGCGCTCGGACATCGTCGGACTGCTCCAAGCGCTCGACCGGCTCGGTGACACCGCGACCCAGGTCGTGCGTGACTCCAAGGCCGACACCGTCGCGTCCCTGCAGCACCTCGAGCCCATCCTCGCCAACCTGGTCGAGGCGGGCGACAGCGTCGCGCAAGCCTCCGAGCTGCTGCTGACCTTCCCGTTCAGCGACCAGTTCGTCGGCGGCACCGTCGAGGGCGCCGCGGGCCGCTGCAGCAACCAGAACCGCGCCGCCAACACCGGCGTCTGCACCGGGGACTACGGCAACCTCTCCATGAAGCTGGAGATCAGCGCCGCGCAACTGCAGCAGCTGTTCGAGGGCTTCGGTCTCGACACCCTCCCCGAGCTGGCCAACCTCGCGCCCGAGACGCCGTTGACCGGTAACGACTCGTCGCAGCAGTTGCTGGGTCTCGTCGAAGGCCTGCTGCCTCCGGGCAGCGAGGGGGGCCTTCCGGGCGACGAGCTCGTCCCCGAGCCCGGCGAGGAGCCCGGACAGGGCGAGCGACCGCAGCAGCCCAAGCCCTCGCCGACACCGACGAAGCCGGCGGAGGAGAAGTCGGGCGGCCTGCGCGAATGGCTCAACCCGCTGTGCTGGTTCGGCTCCTGCCGAACGGCCCCGGCCGCAGCGGCGTCGAGCGACCACGACCTCGACTCTCTCTTCACCAAGGTGGTGACCGCGCCGTGATCACTCGCCTGACCAAGATCCAGTTGCTGATCTTCGCCGTCGTGACGCTCATCGGCGGCACGATCGTCGGTGGACGCTACGCCCAGATCGACCGCCTCGTCGTCGACCGCACGTACGAGGTGCGCGCGCAGCTCAGTGCCTCCGGCGGCATCTTCCAGGGCGCCGAGGTCACGTACCGCGGCATCAAGATCGGCCGCGTGGACGAGGTCGACTTCACCGACGACGGTGTCGACATCGTGCTGGCCATCGAAAACGACGCCCCCGACATCCCGCGCGATGCGACGGCCGTGGTGGCGAACAAGTCGGCCATCGGCGAGCAGTACGTCGACCTGCGCCCGCAGAGCGACAGCGAGCCGTACCTGCAGGCCGGCGACGTCATCAGCCGCCAGGACACCGAGGTGCCCATCGAGACCACGACGCTGCTCATCAACACCAATGAGCTCGTATCCTCGATCGACACCGGCAGCCTCAACACCGTCGTGTCCGAACTCGGACAGGCGTTCGAGGGTACGGGGCGCGACCTCGAGACGATCCTCGACACATCGACCTCGTTCATCGAGGAGGCTCACGCCAACATCGACGTCACCCGCGAACTCATCCGCAAGTCCGGCACTGTGCTGCAGACGCAGGTCGACAAGCGCAGCGAGATCGCGACCTTCGCTCAGAACCTCGCCCTGTTCAGCGACACTCTGCGGGAGGCGGACCCGGATCTGCGGGCGGTCGTGGACAACGGTGCTCCGACGGCGCAGACTCTCGACGAGGTCGTGGACGAGAACGCCGAGGACCTCACGGCGCTGCTCGACAACCTGGCAGTCGCCGGTGAGCCGTTGCTCGAGGGCAAGATCGGCCTGCAGTCGATCCTCATCTTGTATCCCTACCTCCTCCAGGGCACGTTCTCCGTCGTCTCGCCGAGTGACGAGGAGGGCGAGTACGACGCCAACTTCGGTCTCGTGCTGACGCCGACACCGCATACCTGCAGCTACTACGAGGACGGCCCCAGCTCTGGCTATCGTGATCGTCGCAACCCCGCTGATGTGGAGCGTCGGGAATTCGACACGACGATCGACTGCCGGTTGCCCGACAACGACATCGCCCGGCAGGCGGCCAAGACGGAGTACGCTCCCCGCACGGAGGTGCCCGCGGCGACGGAGGAAGGGAAGGCCTGGGGATGGATGCTGCTCGACGTGGCGGCACAGTGACGGAGGTCGAGCCTCGACGGCGGTGGACTCTCTGGGCGACCGCGGCGGGCGTGGTCCTGGTCGTGATCGGCATCTGTCTCGTCGCCTTCGGCGATCGGATCGCCGGTGCGAGCGAGCCTGCCGAGGCTCAGCAGGTCGTCGCGGTGAGCAACGACTTCGCGGTCGCGTACAACACCTACGACGTCGCCGACGTCGAGGACTACAAGAGTCGGCTCGAGGGCCTGCTGACCGACGAGTATCGCGAGCAGGCGTTCAGCGTCATCGACGCGATCTTCGGCGCCCTGGAGGAGAAGCAGCAGACCAGCGGTGACGCCGAGGTCCTGTCGACGGCCGTCGCGATCCTGGATGAGGATTCCGCGCAGACGCTCGTGGCCGTCGACGCGACGATCCGCAACAGCGACACCGAGGACGCGGGGGTGCAGCGCCACTTCCGGTGGAAGCTCAATCTGGTCAAGGAGGGTGACGACTGGAAGGTCGAGAACTTCGAGAGCGTCGCCTCGGTGGAGGCCAGCGCCGTGCCGCAGGGCGAGGGCGGCGACGCGGGCGAGGGAGGCCAGCAGTGAGTCAGGGAGACCAGCGCAAGCCGCGTCGGCGCAGGATCGCGGGGGAGAGCGCGCCGCGGGTCACCGAGAGCGTCGGCGACCAGCGTCCGACTCCACCGCGTCCGCGGCCCGTAGCCCGGCCGCGCCCGGTGCGCAAGCCGGCGCAGGAACCGCCGTCCTCTCGGCCGGCCGGGCGTCCCCCCGGAGCACCGAGGGCGACACCCGCCGAGAAGAAGCCCCCGGTCCCCGAAGAGGCGGGTCCTCGCCGCCCGCGCCGACTCCCGTCCTGGCGTGTGGTGGTGGCGGTCCTCGCGCTCGTCGCCGGCGTCGCGCTCAGCGGTTGGGGGCTGTGGGAGTTGCGCGGCGGGGGAGAGCAGGGGCTCGAGGCCGCGAACCGCCAGGCGTCTCGCGCCGCCGGCGAAGCGGCGGAGACCATCTTCACCTTCAGCCACGACTCGCTCGACGAGCACGAGGAGAACTCCAAGGCGCTCATGACGCCGGATTTCCAGTCCGAGTTCGACAAAGTGGCACCGGGGCTGCGCGACATCGCCCCGCAACGCGAGTTCGAGGTCCGGGCTCAGGTGCAGGACGCCGGCGCGGTCCCGTGTGGGGACGACTGCTCGCTGGACCGCGTGCAGGTGCTCGTGTTCGTCGACCAGGTCCGGCTCATCGCCGGTGCGGAGGAGGAGCCCGCCGTGCTCGGCAACCGCGTGGTCATGACCATGGAGCGGTCGCAGGGCACCTGGCTCGTCGACGACATCCGCGCCCTCTGATCGGGAGGGTGGCGCGGAGACCGCGCCACCCTCGTCCGGATCACTCCTCGGCGAGCGCCTGCAGCGCCTCCTCGACGCGGTCCAGGGTGTAGTGCGCGTCGGTGTAGCCCGCGACGGTGTTCTTGCCGGCGAACCACGCGTGCCCCGCCTGGACGGCCGGAAGGTCCTGGTAGAGCGCGGTCTCCTGGAGCGCGGTCATGAACGCGTTCGGCTCCGCACGCAGGTTGGAGTCCAGGAACAACAGATCGGCATCACCGACGGCCGACGTGAGCTTCTCGTTCGACACGGTCGCCTCCGGCTCAGGCTGTCCCTCGACGATCGCATTCTCCTGCTCCGACCAGGTGAAGCCCAGTGGCATGAGGAGCGTGCCCATCATGTTGCTCTCGCCCCACGCGTAGAAGTTGTTCTCCTCGTACGCGCCGAGGACCGCGACGGTCTTGCCCTCGATCACGTCGGCGTACTCCTCGGCGATGGACTGCTGGCGCTCCTCGAACTCGGCCTCGAGCTCGTCGACGCGATCGCTCGTATTGGTGGCGTCGGCCACCTCCTCGGTGCGCTGACCCCAGTTGGCACGGTCACCGCCGCGCAGGGTGAACGTGTACACCGGCGCCACGGCCGCGAGCTGGTCGGTGACCTCCTCCTCGAGCACGTTGGGGACGAGGATGAGGTCGGGCTCGAGCGCCGCGATCTCCTCGAGCTTCGGCTCGACGTTCTCGGCCACGACCGGGATGTCCTCGACCGTATCGGCGAGGTCCTCCGGAATGATGCCGGGCTCGAAGACTCCCTGACCGACGAGCTGGTCCGCGAGGCCGAGATCCAGGATCGGCTGGGTGGCCGCGTAGTGGAGGGTGACGATGCGCTGCGGATCGGCGGGAACGGTGACCTCGGCGCCCGTGGCGTCGACGACGTCGCGCGTCTCGCCGGAGCTCCCTCCGTCCTCGGACGCGTCGTCCGAGGATGAGCCGCAGCCGCTCAGCGCGAGCGCGAGGGCGGCGGCGCCGGTCAGCAAGGTGGTGCGGACGGTTCTCATGGTGCTTCCTCTCGGGTGGGGGCGACGGACGCGGGGATGCGGGTCCGGTGCCGGGTGATGATGTGGGGGCCGCCGTTGACGGGGTCGTCGATGACCACGGCCTCGACGCCGAAGACCTCGGCGAGCAGCTCGGGCGTGAGCACGTCGACGGGCGGGCCGTGCGCCACGATGCGGCCGTGCGACATCACGATGATGTCGTCGGCGTACCGGGCCGCGTGATTGATGTCGTGCAGCACCGCGACCGTCGTACGGCCTTCGTCGGAGTTGAGCTGTGCGAAGAGATCGAGCAGCGAGATCTGGTGGGCGACGTCGAGGAACGTGGTCGGTTCGTCCAGCAGGAGGATCGAACTCTCCTGTGCGAGGACCATGGCGACCCACGCCCGTTGCCGTTGGCCACCGGAGAGCTCGTCGACCGGACGATCGGCCAGCTCCGTCATCTCCGTCTGCGCGAGGGCGCGATGAACGGCTGCCTCGTCCTGCGCGCTCCAGCGCGACAGGATGCTCTGATGCGGGTAACGGCCGCGGCGCGCGAGGTCGAACACCGTGATGCCCGGTGGCGCGATGGCCGTCTGCGGCAGCAGGCCGAGGCGGCCCGCGACGTCCTGGGCTCGCGAGCGGTGGATGTCCTTGCCGTCGAGGTACACCGTGCCGGAGCGCGTGCGCAGCAACCGCGAGAGCGATCGCAGCAGCGTCGACTTGCCGCAGCCGTTGGGACCGATGATGACGGTGAACCGGCCGTCGGCGATGTCGACCGACAGGTCCTCGCCGATGATCCGGTCCTGGTAGGCCATGGTGATGCGGTCGGCCCGCAGCGACGAGGGCTCGGGAACGGACTGGCTCATAGAACCCCCTTGCGGTTCTCACGGACGATGAGCGTGATCAGGTACAGGCCGCCGACCGCGACGGTGACCACGCCGACGGGCAGCATGCGGCCCGGGAGCGCGTGCTGCGCGACGAAGTCGGAGAGCGCGAGCAGGAACGCCCCGGTGCAAGCCGCCGGGACGAGCGCGACGCCGGCCATGCCCGCCAGCCGCCGCCCGATGTGCGGGGCGGCGAGTGCCACGAAGGCGATCGGTCCCGCCGCGGCCGTGACGATCGCGATGAGCAGGACGCCGGCGAGTACGGCCACCGTGCGCGTCCGCAGCGGATCGGCGCCGAGCGCCCCGGACAGGTCCTCGCCCAGGTCGAGCAGGGTGAGGCGGCGGCTCAGCAGCACGATCACCGCGACGACGGCCGCGATGCCGAGCGCCATCGCGATACCCGAGTGCGTGAAGCTCGTGCCGTTGAGCGTGCCCACGCTCCACAGCGCCGCGACCTGCGCGACGTCGAGGTCGGCGGTGAGCACGAGCCATGACTCGACGCTGACGAGCATCGCCGACAGGCCGATGCCGACGATCACGAGCCGGAAGCCGCCCGTCCCGCCTCCGCGGGACAGCAGCATGATGAGGGCAGCGACGAGCAGCCCGCCGATCAGCGTCCCGGCGGCCACGACCGCGAAGGACGAGCCGATGAGCGTGACGGCCGCGACGCCGCCCGCGGACGCACCGGCCGAGAATCCGATGATGTCCGGGCTTCCGAGCGGATTGCGGGTCACGCACTGGAACAGGGCGCCGGCGACACCGAGGACGGCGCCGAACGTCACCGCGGCGACGGCGCGAGGCAGGCGCCATCGGACGACGAACAGCTCCACGTCGGCGGGAGCGTCGCCGACCAGCGCCGCGAGCACCTCGCCGGGGCTGTAGCCGACCTTCCCGGTCATCAGTGCGAGGAGGGTCGTCGCGGCCGTCGCGGCGAGCAGCAGGACGCACGCGACGAGCGCGCGCGTGGACATACGACCCGAGACCGCCGGGGTGCGCAGGGTGACGGCGCCGTGGTCACGGCTCAGCAGCGGACTCATTGCGTGTTCGTCCTCCGCCCGGAGACGAGCCAGATCAGCACGGGTGCGCCGACGAAGGCCGTGACGATGCCCACCGGCGTCTCGCGCAGCGGGATGATGACGCGCGCGATCGTGTCGGCGAGGACCAGGACGAGTGGCGCCACGAGCATCGACAGCGGCACGATGCGCGTGTGGTCGTTGCCCGCGAGCAACCGGCAGATATGGGGCACCATCAGGCCGAGGAAGCTGATGGGCCCGGCGATCGCGGTGGCTGCGCCGACCAGCAGTGTCACGGCGATGATCGTGAGCGTGCGCGTCCGCCGGGTGTTCACGCCGAGCGACGCCGCGACGTCGTCGCCGAGCGCGACGGCGTTCAGCGGTCGCAGCAACAGCAGCGCCAGCACCGCGCCGGTCAGGACCAGGAGCGCGATACCGGTCAGCTCGTCGAGCTGTCGCCCGGCCACGGAGCCGGCCGCCCAGGAACGGTGCCGCTCGAACGTCGACGGGTCGTACAGCCGCATGGCCGTGGCGATGCCGCTCAGGACCGCGCCGAGGGCGACGCCCGCCAGGGTCATGCGGATCGGGGTGGCGGGTCCGCGTCCCGTCGACGCCAGCAGCAGTACGGCGACGGTTGCGAACGCCGCGCCGATCAGCGCGGGGACGGCGAGCGTCGTGACCGAGAGCGACACTCCGGTGGCGATCGCGATCGTCACGCCCAGCACGGCGCCCGCGTTGACGCCCAGGATGCCCGGGTCCGCGAGCGGATTGCGCGTGTACGCCTGCATGAGGGCGCCGGCCGTGCCCAGCGCGATGCCCACGACGATGGCGATCGCGGTGCGGGGGAGACGGTAGTGCAGTAGCAGGGCGGTGGCCTCACGGTCGCACTCGCCGCTGAGTCCCGCGAGGATGCGGGAGGGCGCGACCGTCTCCGTACCCACCATGAGGCTGAGGGCGATCGCGATGACCAGCCCCGCGGTGAGGCCGGCGAGCGCGAGGACCAGTCGTGATCCGGTCGCGTGGGCTGTCGCTCCGACCGGATCATGCATGCGCGACGATGACCGATCCGAAGCGACCGAAGCCCCAGCCGAGCATGGCGCTCTCCACGGTCCGCGCTCCGGCGGTGCGCAGGAGGCGTTCGACGTCGGCGCTCGTGCGCTGCGGAGCGCCGGTGAGGGCGAGAGAGGTGAGTGCGTGCTCGGCGGCATGCTCGTCGACCGCCGCGGCATCGGCCAGGGATTCGGCGACGACGAGTGCGGGGCCGGAACTGAGCGCGGTGCGCAACAGTGCCGTGGCTCCCTCGTCGTCACGCCCCTCCAGAGCACCCACGAGGATCGCGCAGTCGTGCGCGGGCCAGGAGGCCGCCGTGTCGGCGGGGAGATGCACGTGGCGGCCCGCGGCGACGCCGGTGGCGACGTAGGCCGCCGCGTCGCCCAGCACCGCGAGCGTCGAGGCGCGGGCCACCACCGGAAGCTGCGTCAGCGGCTCCAGTACGTACTGCAGGGAGTCGGCGGCCAGATCGTGGTAGGCCGCGTCGAAGGCCGGATCCGTCGCACGGCGTGCGCGCCAGCCGTCCCGGCCCGCGCGCGGTGAGGGGATGCCCGAACGCAGCACGTCGACGAGATCGACGAGCGCGAGCGCTGCGGCATTGGCCGGATTGTCGAGGGAGAGCTCCTCGATCGCGGTGTCCTCCATGAGGACGCCGCCGCGCGCGGTGTTGCGCCACACGTCGCCCTCGCGGTCGAGGAGGCCGAGAGCCTGCATGGCGTCCAGGAGCGGCGACAGGAGTCCGGCCGCCACGCCCGTCCGTTCGGCGAGCTCGGTGAGCGTCGTGTGACCGGCCGCGACGAGCGGTCCGATACCGAGCGTCACGGCCGCCCGGGTCACGATTGGCGGCCCGAGCTCGGTCATCTCGTGGACGTCGTGGGTGAGGTCGAGCGCCGTCTCGTCGCCCTCCTCCGGCGGTGCGAGACGGTCCGCGGAGTCGCGCGGTTCCTGCACCACCCGTTCGGAGGTCAGGCGCCAGTAGCCGACGACCTCGACGTCGTCCTTCGGCAGTCCGAGTTCGCCTCGCAGGTACCGGCGGATCGGTGCGATCGTCATGGCCTCGCCGCCGACCCAGGCGTACACGCGGCCCTCCGGCATCGTGAGGTCGCGCACCGCCTCGAACAGCAGCGTGCTGCGTCCGGCAGGGACGTCGTCGCGCACGAGCCAGTCGATCTCGGCATCGGCCTTGGTCGTGAACTCCTGGCGATCGTCGGCCGTCGGCACCTCGACGATCACGCGGGCGCGCATGCCGGCCGACGCCTCGTCCAGCCAGCGGCCGATGGCGGGCAGGGCGGTCTCGTCGCCCACGAGCAGATGCCAGTCCGCGTCGGTGTTGACGAACGCACACGACTTCGGTCCGGCGAAATGGATCTCGTCACCCGGCTGGGCGCGATACGCCCAGGACGACGCCAGCCCGTGGTCGTGGCGGACGACGTCGACGTCGAACCGGCCGCTCGCCGAGTCCCACGCCCGCACCGTGTAGTCGCGCGTGAACGCGAGCACCTCGGGGTTCCAGGCGAAGCGCTGCTCCTCCTGAGTGCCGATCCGCGGCAGCTCGCCCTCGGCGGGCGGCACGACGAGTTTGACGTGGTCGTCGAAGCCGTCGGAGCGGAACGCCGGACGGGGGTAGCCGTCGCCCATGACGCCCGCCGCCAGGTCCGGCCCGCTCAGCGTGAGGCGGCGCATATGGGGTGTGACGTCGACGACGCGTTCGACGGTGGCCCTCCGCAGGACGATGGGATGGGCCTGCATCGGACGGGAAGTGCGGGGCATGGCGAGACTCCAGGCTTGATGGTGAGGGTTACCTTACCTAAGCTCCGCGGGCGGTCACGGCGGGGGCGGGGTCGCCCTCAAGCTGCGGGAGTCACGAGGAAAAAGACCGATAGTTGCCGAAATCTCATCGATTGTCAAGACGTGGCTTGTCATGGGCGTGGCGTTCGGGTTAGACTGATTCTTCGCGCGCCCTTTGTCATGCCCTCCGGTGGATCCCTTCGGCACGGCTCTGTGCGCCAACCATACCGAACTGAATGAGTCATTCGCCTGCGAGTCTTTCGGAAGGACTTCTCTTGGCCGCCTCGCGTAACGCCCGCACCACCCAGCACGTCTCGGCTCCCCGCCGCATCTCCTTCGCCAAAATCTCCGAGCCACTCGAGGTTCCGGAACTGCTCGCTCTCCAGACCGACAGCTTCGATTGGCTGATCGGCAGTGACCGCTGGAAGGAGAGCGTCGAGGCCGCGCTCGCCGCCGGCCGCGATGACGTCTCCACCAAGTCGGGTCTGGAGGAGATCTTCGAGGAGATCTCCCCGATCGAGGACTTCTCCGAGACGATGAGCCTCTCGTTCCGCGATCACCGGTTCGAGCCGCCGAAGTACTCGGTCGAGGACTGCAAGGATCGCGACGTCACGTACGCCGCGCCGCTGTTCGTCACCGCCGAGTTCATGAACAACGACACCGGCGAGATCAAGAGCCAGACGGTCTTCATGGGCGAGTTCCCGCTGATGACCGACAAGGGCACCTTCATCATCAACGGCACCGAGCGTGTCGTCGTCAGCCAGCTCGTGCGCTCGCCGGGCGTGTACTTCGAGCGCACCGCCGACAAGACGTCCGACAAGGACATCTTCACGGCCAAGGTCATCCCGAGCCGCGGCGCGTGGCTCGAGTTCGAGATCGACAAGCGCGACACCGTCGGTGTGCGTCTGGACCGCAAGCGCAAGCAGAGCGTCACGGTCCTGCTCAAGGCCCTCGGCATGAGCGAGGCGCAGATCCTCGAGGAGTTCGGCGAGTACGAGTCGATCCGCCTCACGCTGGAGAAGGACAACGTCTCCGGCCAGGACGACGCCCTGCTCGACATCTACCGCAAGCTGCGTCCGGGCGAGCCGCCGAGCAAGGAGGCCGCGCAGACGCTGTTGGAGAACTACTACTTCAACCCCAAGCGGTACGACACCGCCAAGGTCGGTCGCCACAAGATCAACAAGAAGATCGGCACCGCCGAGGCGTTCGATCAGCAGACGCTGACGATCGACGACATCGTCGCGACGATCAAGTACCTCGTGGCGCTGCACGACGGCCGCACCGAGATCGAGGCTCCCGCCGGCACCACGATCGTCGAGGCCGACGACATCGACCACTTCGGCAACCGCCGTATCCGCACCGTGGGCGAGCTGATCCAGAACCAGCTCCGCACGGGTCTGGCCCGTATGGAGCGCGTCGTGCGTGAGCGCATGACGACCCAGGACGTCGAGGCGATCACGCCGCAGACGCTCATCAACATCCGGCCGGTCGTCGCGGCGCTGAAGGAGTTCTTCGGCACCAGCCAGCTGTCGCAGTTCATGGACCAGAACAACCCGCTCGCGGGCCTGACGCACAAGCGGCGTCTGAACGCCCTCGGCCCCGGTGGTCTGTCCCGTGAGCGCGCCGGTTACGAGGTCCGCGACGTCCACCCGTCGCACTACGGCCGCATGTGCCCCATCGAGACGCCCGAAGGCCCGAACATCGGTCTGATCGGTTCGCTCGCCTCGTTCGGCCGCATCAACGCGTTCGGCTTCATCGAGTCGCCGTACCGCAAGGTCGAGAACGGTGTCGTCACCGACCAGATCGACTACCTGGTCGCCACCGACGAGGACCGCTACATCATCGCCCAGGCGAACTCGCCGCTCACCGATGACGGCGCCTTCGCCGAGGACATGGTGCTCGTGCGCCAGCGCGGCGGCGAGGCCGAGCTGCGGCCCGCGACCGAGGTCGACTACATGGACGTCTCGCCGCGCCAGATGGTGTCGGTCGCGACGGCGCTGATCCCGTTCCTCGAGCACGACGACGCCAACCGCGCGCTCATGGGCGCGAACATGCAGCGTCAGGCCGTGCCGTTGATCCGCAACGACGCCCCGCTCGTCGGCACCGGCATGGAGTTCCGTGCCGCGGTCGACGCCGGTGACGTCACCGTCGCCAAGAAGGCCGGTGTGGTCAAGGAGGTCTCGGCCGACGCGGTCGAGATCATGGAGGACGAGGGCACGTACACCACGTACCGCCTCGCCAAGTTCCGTCGCTCCAACCAGGGCACCTGCACGAACCAGCGTCCGCTGGTCCGCGAGGGGCAGCGCGTCGAGGTCGGCACCCCGCTGGCCGACGGCCCCTGCACCGACGAGGGCGAGATGGCGCTCGGCACCAACCTGCTGGTCGCCTTCATGCCGTGGCAGGGCCACAACTACGAGGACGCCATCATCCTCAGCCAGCGTGTGGTCCAGGACGACCTGCTGACCTCGATCCACATCGAGGAGCACGAGGTCGACGCGCGCGACACCAAGCTGGGCCCCGAGGAGATCACCCGCGACATCCCGAACGTCAGCGAGGAGATGATCGCCAACCTCGACGAGCGCGGCATCATCCGCATCGGCGCCGAGGTCGGCAACGGTGACATCCTCGTCGGCAAGGTCACGCCGAAGGGTGAGACCGAGCTGACCCCCGAGGAGCGCCTCCTGCGCGCGATCTTCGGTGAGAAGGCCCGTGAGGTCCGCGACACCTCGCTCAAGGTGCCGCACGGCGAGTCCGGCACGGTCATCGGCGTCCGCGTCTTCGACGCGGCTGAAGGCGACGAGCTCAGCCCCGGCGTCAACCAGCTCGTGCGGGTCTACGTGGCGCAGAAGCGCAAGATCAGCCACGGTGACAAGCTGGCCGGCCGTCACGGCAACAAGGGCGTCATCGCCAAGATCCTGCCCGTCGAGGACATGCCGTTCCTCGAGGACGGCACGCCGGTCGACATCGTGCTCAACCCGCTGGGCGTGCCCGGCCGCATGAACGTCGGTCAGGTGCTGGAGACCCACTTGGGCTGGCTGGCCAAGGCCGGCTGGAAGGTCGCCGACGACGTCAAGGACGAGTGGGCCGAGCGTCTGCGCAAGATCGACGCCGCCGAGGCGCCGGCCAACAGCCGCGTCGCGACGCCGGTCTTCGACGGCGCCCGTGAGGACGAGCTGCAGGGTCTGCTCAACTCGACGCTGCCGAACCGCGACGGTGAGCGCATGGTCGGTCCCGACGGCAAGGCTCGGCTGTTCGACGGCCGCAGCGGCGAGCCGTTCCCGGACCCGATCAGCGTCGGCTACATGTACATGCTCAAGCTGCACCACCTGGTCGACGACAAGATCCACGCGCGTTCGACCGGCCCGTACTCGATGATCACCCAGCAGCCGCTCGGCGGTAAGGCCCAGTTCGGTGGCCAGCGCTTCGGTGAGATGGAGGTCTGGGCACTCGAGGCTTACGGTGCGGCCTACGCGCTGCAGGAGCTGCTGACCATCAAGTCCGACGACATCCTCGGACGGGTCAAGGTCTACGAGGCCATCGTCAAGGGCGAGAACGTGCCGGAGCCGGGTATCCCGGAGTCCTTCAAGGTGCTCGTCAAGGAGATGCAGTCGCTGTGTCTCAACGTCGAGGTGCTCTCCGCCGACGGCACTGCCGTGGAGATGCGCGACGCGGAGGAGGACGTCTTCCGTGCTGCCGAGGAGCTCGGCATCGACCTCTCCCGCCGTGAGCCCTCGTCCGTGGAGGAGGTCTGAGCCACGGCTCGGACCCCTCTTCGCACCACAGAATTTCGAAAGGGAAAGAAGACAACGTGCTCGACGTGAACTTCTTCGATCAGCTCAAGATCGGTCTCGCGACCGCCGACGACATCCGCAACTGGTCGTTCGGTGAGGTCAAGAAGCCGGAGACGATCAACTACCGCACGCTCAAGCCCGAGCGTGACGGCCTCTTCTGCGAGAAGATCTTCGGTCCCACCCGGGACTGGGAGTGCTACTGCGGCAAGTACAAGCGCGTGCGCTTCAAGGGCATCATCTGCGAGCGTTGTGGCGTCGAGGTCACCCGCTCGAAGGTCCGCCGTGAGCGCATGGGCCACATCGAGCTGGCCGCCCCGGTCACGCACATCTGGTACTTCAAGGGTGTGCCGAGCCGTCTGGGCTACCTGCTCGACCTCGCGCCGAAGGACCTCGAGAAGGTCATCTACTTCGCGGCCTACATGATCACGCGGGTCGACGAGGAGGCGCGTCACCGCGATCTGTCCTCGCTCGAGGCCAAGATCGACATGGAGCGCCAGCAGCTCGAGAACAAGCGCGACAACGAAGTCAACGAGCGCATGGCCAAGCTCGAGGAGGACCTCAAGCAGCTCGAGGACGAGGGCGCCAAGGCCGACGCCAAGCGCAAGGTCAAGGACGCCGCGGAGCGTGAGGCCAAGCAGCGTCGCGACCGCATCCAGCGTGAGATCGATCGTCTCGAGGCGGTCTGGGACCGCTTCAAGAACCTCAAGGTCCAGGACCTCGAGGGCGACGAGATGCTCTACCGCGAGATGCAGTACCGGTTCGGCCAGTACTTCGAGGGCTACATGGGCGCGCAGGCGATCCAGAAGCGCCTGCAGGACTTCGACCTCGAGGCCGAGGCCGAGAAGCTGCGCGAGATCATCGCCACCGGCAAGGGTCAGCGCAAGACCCGTGCGCTCAAGCGTCTCAAGGTCGTGTCGGCCTTCATGGGCAGCAACAACCGCCCCGAGGGCATGGTCCTCGACGCCGTCCCGGTGATCCCGCCGGAGCTGCGTCCCATGGTCCAGCTCGACGGTGGCCGCTTCGCCACGTCGGACCTCAACGACCTGTACCGCCGCGTCATCAACCGCAACAACCGCCTCAAGCGACTGCTCGATCTCGGTGCCCCCGAGATCATCGTCAACAACGAGAAGCGGATGCTGCAGGAGGCCGTCGACTCGCTGTTCGACAACGGCCGTCGTGGCCGTCCGGTGACCGGCCCGGGCAACCGCCCGCTCAAGTCGATCTCCGACATGCTCAAGGGCAAGCAGGGCCGGTTCCGTCAGAACCTGCTCGGTAAGCGCGTCGACTACTCGGGCCGTTCGGTCATCGTCGTCGGCCCGCAGCTCAAGCTGCACCAGTGCGGTCTGCCCAAGCAGATGGCCCTGGAGCTGTTCAAGCCCTTCGTGATGAAGCGTCTGGTCGACCTGAACCACGCGCAGAACATCAAGAGCGCCAAGCGCATGGTCGAGCGTGCTCGCCCGGTCGTGTGGGACGTGCTCGAAGAGGTCATCACCGAGCACCCGGTGCTGCTGAACCGTGCACCCACGCTGCACCGTCTGGGCATCCAGGCGTTCGAGCCGCAGCTGATCGAGGGCAAGGCCATCCAGATCCACCCGCTCGTCTGCTCGGCCTTCAACGCCGACTTCGACGGTGACCAGATGGCCGTGCACCTGCCGCTGAGCGCCGAGGCGCAGGCCGAGGCCCGCATCCTCATGCTCAGCACGAACAACATCCTCAAGCCGTCGGACGGCCGACCGGTCACCATGCCCACCCAGGACATGATCATCGGTCTGTACTTCCTGACGCTCGAGCGCGACGGGCACCCCGGTGAGGGGCGTTCGTTCAGCTCGCCGGCCGAGGCGCAGATGGCGTTCGACCGTGGGGAGATCACGCTGCAGAGCAAGATCCGGATCCGCATCGGCGACGAGAGCCGCGAGACGACGCTGGGCCGCACGATCTTCAACGACGCGCTGCCCGAGGACTACCCGTACGTCAACTACCAGGTCGGCAAGAAGGAGCTCGGCACGATCGTCAACGATCTGGCTGAGCGCTACAGCAAGGTCGACGTGGCGGTGGCGCTGGACAACCTCAAGGACACCGGTTTCCACTGGGCCACCCGTTCGGGCGTGACGATCTCGATGGCCGACGTCGTCAGCCCGCCGGAGAAGCCCGAGATCCTCGCCAAGTACGAGGACCAGGCAGCCAAGGTCCAGCAGCAGTTCGACCGCGGTCTCATCACCGAGGACGAGCGTCGTCAGGAGCTCATCGAGATCTGGACGCAGGCCACCGGTGAGGTCGCGGACAAGATGACCGCGACCTTCGACCAGGACAACCCCATCTACATGATGGTGAACTCCGGTGCTCGCGGCAACATGATGCAGCTGCGTCAGATCGCCGCGATGCGTGGCCTGGTGGCCAACCCGAAGGGCGAGATCATCCCGCGTCCGATCAAGGCCAACTACCGCGAGGGCCTGAGCGTGGTCGAGTACTTCATCGCCACGCACGGTGCTCGTAAGGGTCTGGCGGACACCGCTCTGCGTACGGCCGACTCGGGTTACCTGACCCGTCGTCTGGTCGACGTCAGCCAGGACGTCATCATCCGCGAGGAGGACTGCGGCACCGAGCGCGGTCTGCCCAAGGTCATCGCGACCCGCCTCGAGGACGGCACCCTGGTCAAGGCCGAGAACGTCGAGACCTCGGCGTACGCCCGCAACGCGGCCACGGACATCACCCACCCGGAGACGGGCGAGGTGCTGGTCCCGGCCGGCGGCGACCTCGGCGACGTCGAGATCGGCCACCTGGTGGACGCCGGCATCGAGCAGATCAAGGTCCGTACGGTCCTGACCTGCGAGGCCCAGACCGGTACCTGCGCCAAGTGCTACGGCCGCTCGCTGGCGACCGGCAAGCTCGTCGACATCGGCGAGGCCGTCGGCACCATCGCGGCCCAGTCGATCGGTGAGCCCGGTACCCAGCTGACCATGCGAACCTTCCACACCGGTGGTGTGGCCGGTGACGACATCACCCACGGTCTGCCGCGCGTCGTCGAGCTGTTCGAGGCGCGTCAGCCCAAGGGCCGTGCGCCGATCACCGAGGCCGCCGGTCGCGTGCAGATCGACGACACCGACAAGACCCGCAAGATCGTCATCACCCCCGATGACGGTTCGGAGCCGATCGAGTACCCGGTCACCAAGCGTGCCCGCCTGCTCGTTCGCGACGGCGACTCCGTCGAGGTCGGTCAGCAGCTCACGCACGGTACGCCCGATCCGCAGGAGGTGCTGCGTATCCTCGGTGTCCGTCGTGCGCAGGAGCACTTGGTCGACGAGGTGCAGGAGGTCTACCGCTCGCAGGGCGTGGCCATCCACGACAAGCACATCGAGATCATCGTGCGCCAGATGCTGCGTCGCGTCACGGTCATCGAGCAGGGCGACTCGCACCTGATCCCCGGTGACCTCGCCGACCGCGCGCTCTTCGAAGAGGAGAACCGTCGCGTGGTGGCCGAGGGCGGTACGCCGGCCTCGGGTCGTCCGGTGCTCATGGGCATCACCAAGGCGTCGCTCGCCGTGGAGTCGTGGCTGTCGGCCGCGTCCTTCCAGGAGACGACCCGCGTGCTCACCGAGGCTGCTATCCAGGGCAAGTCGGACTCCCTGCGCGGCCTCAAGGAGAACATCATCATCGGTAAGCTCATCCCGGCCGGTACGGGTCTGGACCGGTACCGCAACATCCGGGTCGAGCCGACCGAGGAGGCGCGCCAGAACGCGTACGCCGTGGCTGGGTACGACAGCTTCGACTACCAGTTCGGGCCGTCGGACTCCGCTCCGGTCGCGTTGGACGACTTCGACTTCACGTCGTTCGACAACTGACGCTCCACGACGACGCCCCCGCCGGTTCTCCGGCGGGGGCGTCGTCGTATCCGGCATGTGCCGGCGAGGCGGCGAGATGGATGTTCATCCGAAACCGGAACATGCGTCCTTCGCCACTGGTAGCGTCACGTCCGTATTCCTCGGCCTGATTGCACGGCAGAGATCGTCGGGCCGCCGCGTCTCACGAGCATCGTCGAAAGGTAGACATGACCGTCCTGACCCAGCACACGAAGAAGCGCGCCATGGCCGCACTGGGGGCCACCGCGATGACCGCCGCCCTGGTCGCCGCGAGTGTGACACCGGCGTCGGCAGCCGATTACCAGCTCGGTCCGGAGGACATCATCGGGTTCGAGGACCCCAACGAGGGCACCCCCGGCTACAACTACGACCAGTGGCACATCGGCAACACCGAGGACCCGGCGGCCGAGGTCAGCGACAGCCTGCAGTTCAACGAATGCTCGGTGACCACCCTCGCCGCGGTGGAGCGAGACGTCACCCAGGTGCTGAAGGGCTTCGCGATCGACCAGCGGCCCACGGCCGGCCCTGAGGGCAATGCCGACGAGCTCCGCGCGCTGATCGAGTCGATCTCGATCGACGTCGAGCAGGGCGACGTGACGCTGCAGCTCCCGTTCTTCGTCTACCCCGACGGCGACCCCGAGGGTGAACCGGGATTCACGACGGTACGTAACGCCCAGCCGTTCGGGCCGGGCCAGCACACCTTCCAGGGCGTCGAACTCACGGCGTCGAACGGTGGAACGGTCGAGTCGATGGACGTGCTGTTGGAGGAACTCGAGACCAGCCTCGAGGAACTCGGCGGGATGTATCAGATCCTCGGTGTCGGGTTCACCGGCTCCGAAGGCGCTGTGATCAACTCGATCAGCTTCGCCGGCGACACCTATTACTTCGGCACGGGCGATTGCATCCCGGCTCCGCCGGTCCAGCCGCAGCCGCAGCCGCAGCCCCCCGCCCAAGGTGAAGGTCCGCAGACGCCGACGGCTCCGCGACCGCCGGTCGCGGTCCACACCGGCCGGTAGGCCGACGACGTCGCAGCTGAGGGCGGCCCCATCCTGGGGCCGCCCTCAGCGTCGTCTGGCACGATCAGCGGATCACGCGCGTGAACGCGACCGACCCGGGATCGTCGCCGCGAGTGGCAGGGGCTCGTCGACGCAGGTCCTGCTTCCAGACGGGAACGTCGCTGGGCGGATGGTGGACGTCCTGCGAGGGATCGCGGAACATCCAGGTGAGCTTCGGCTCGAAGACCGGCCGGAAGACGGTGGCGACCGGTTTCGTCATCAGCAGGACCGCGACGATCGCGCCGACGACGATGCACCCCAGGACCGCGGTCGCGCCATACGGCTCGATCGTCGCCCAGAGGCCGAACTGGCGGTCCAGGTAGATGATGATGAAGCCGTGCAGCAGGTAGGCGTACAGGGTGCGTGAACCGAGCACCGTGGTGACCGACCGTGCCCGGGGCACCAGCGAGAGTGCCGCGAGGGTCAGCAGCAGGCCGATGGCGAGAAGCAGCCCGCGCACGGCCACGCCCTCGAACCACGAGACGTCGAGGTCCTCGTAACGACCGCGGTACAGCAACCACTGCGTCGGGAACCGATGATCGGCGAACAGCAGCGAGGCCGCGAGCGAGCCGGCGAGGAGCAAGGCGCCGGCGATCCGGTAGGGCAGCTGCGTCAGTCGCAGGAACATCTCGCGATTGAAGTGCAGACCGATGACGTAGAACGGCAGGAAGCCGAGCACCTTGGGCAGCGCCAGGACGTTGGGTATCTCGATGAGGCCCGACGCGAGCGAGATGAGGATCGACGTCGTGATGGGGTACTTGAGCGCCCGCCAGATGGGGGTGGTGAGCCGCCACACGAAGAGCGCGGCGAGGAACCAGCCCACCCATTGCGGTGACAGGATCATCAGATGCTCGGGTTCGCCGTCGTAGTGCCGGGTCATGAGCTGCAGCGACGTCTCGACGATCAGATACGGCACGATCAGCGTGGCGACGATACGGCGGACCTGACGAAAGTCACCCACGTAGTGGCGCGCGGTGTAGCCCGAGATGAGGATGAAGAACGGCATGTGGAACAGGTAGATCCACGTGTAGACGCCGCGTGCGGAGTTCATCACGACCAACTCGGTCAACGAATGGCCGATGACGACGAGCAGCATGACCCAGAAACGCGCGTT
This sequence comes from Aeromicrobium camelliae, assembly GCF_003850045.1. Taxonomy (GTDB): domain Bacteria; phylum Actinomycetota; class Actinomycetes; order Propionibacteriales; family Nocardioidaceae; genus Aeromicrobium; species Aeromicrobium camelliae. Next base: position 85,398 of record NZ_RQJX01000001.1, read on the forward strand.
GTCCAGGTAGGCGACGCGTTCCTTCGGCTGAGTCGTCTCGTGGGGGAGCGGAGCGAGCGGAGTCATTGTGATTGACTCTACCGAGATGACGGAGTTCGGCAGCACTGCGCAGGAGCCCACGGTCCCCGGTCCGCGACGCACCCAGCGATTGGGCGCGTACGCGGTGGTGCTCCGCGACGGGTCCGTCCTGCTCACCAAGATCTCGCCGAGCGGTTACCCCGTGGGGTTCTGGGCGCTTCCCGGCGGGGGCGTCGACCACGGGGAGTCCCCGCACGACGCCGTCCGGCGCGAACTCTACGAGGAGACCGGCCTCACTGCGGCCTCGGTCCGGCTCGTCGACATCCACTCACTCCGGGTCATCGACCACGGCCGGGACGACGCCTACGAGGACTATCACGGCGTTCATGTGCTCTACGCCGTCACGGTCGAACCCGAAGTCGAACCGCGTGTCGTCGAGGTGGACGGCACCACCGACGAGGTGGCGTGGGTGCCGCTGACGGACGTGGCCACGCTCTCCACGCTCCCGGTCGTCGACTACGTCCTGGAGCGCCTCGCCGACTACACCCCCTGAGCCCGGTCCCGACCGAGGAGCCCCGGTGAGGTGGTCGAGGAGCGGCGAGGAACGAGCAGCGTGGAGCGTGCCAGTGAGGGCGTAGCCGCCACGGAGCGCGACCTCCTCGACCGCGTTAGGCGGGCGGGAGGGAGAAGAGGAACGTGTAGCTGCCGCGCGCGGTGACGACGTGGACGGCGCGGGCCGTGGTGCCGTCGGGAGCCTGCGCGGAGTAGACCGCGTTGACCTCGTTGAGATACGCCACGACATCGCGGACGGGCTCCTCGACCCCGGTCTTCGCGGCGACGTAGTCACGGGCGATCTGCGCGCCCTCGGTGGAACGCTGCGTGTACACGAGGACGAACGCCGGATCGTGACCGGTCAGCAGGACGCGGCCGTCCTCCGGCGGAGTCCAGTCGCCGAGGAACGGGCCCTCGCCCGGGGCGTCGAGGTCCATCTTCGGCCAGATCAGCCCGGACTTCTCCGGGGTGTCGACCGGATCGATCTCGTCGAGTTGCTCGGGCTCGCGGTTCTCCTGGCCCTCGCGCGGATCGCCGACGTAGGTCACGGTGAGCACCATGACCGGCTTCTCCTGTGCGTAGGCGTTGGCGGTCCGGGTCGCGAGCTCACCCGGATCGATGTCGAGCTGGACGCGGACCTCGCGGTCTCCGGGGGTGGTGCCGGTGACGTCGAGGGCGCAGTGCGTGACGCGGTCATTCTCCGAGTCGCAGTACGTGCTGAGGTCGTCGGTGACGATCTCCTCCTCCGGCAGCAGCGCGGCGATCTGCGCGAGCATCGTGCGGGTGACCTCGGAGGGCTCGTCGTCGATGCGCATGACCGATGTGACCGTGTCGGGAAGCGGCGGCTCCTCCAGCGGGGCGAACGTGTCTCGCTCGGGACGGATGTCGGTAGGAGTCGGGGTCGGCGTGGGGGACGGGGTGGCCTCTTCGGTCGGTTCGCCCTCGTTCTCGGCCGCCTCGGCCTCCTGCTCAGCGGCCTCCTCGGCCGCCTGTTCGGCGAGCAGCGCCTCGAGCTCGGGACGGTAGGTGTCGAGCAGTTCCTGGCTGCGCACCTGGACGAGCGGACCGAGCTGGACCGCGCCGCGCGGCACGGTCAGGCCGAAGACGATCGGGCTCTCGAGACCGGACTCGTGGCTGTCGACCGGAGCATCGTCCGCGGTGGCGACGGCGGTGGGCGTCGCAGACGGGGCGGGCGTCGTGCTGCCCGAGTCGCAGGCGGTGAGCGCCAAGAGGGCTGCACTCACGCCGGCCGTCACCATCAGTCTGCGCTTCATCTCCACCTCGTTCGTCCCGGTCCGTTCCGGACCAGCCTAAGGCCACGCACCAACCGTCCCGTCCGGCGTGGCGCGTATCCTTCTGACCACAGTCACGCGCGGCGAAGGAGATGACGTGGCGGCCTTCCACCCGGACCAACCCGAGACCGTCTTCACCTACGGAGCTCCCCGGCTCAAGTTCGGAGCGGGAGCGCGGCACGAGATCGCGACCGACCTGGGCGACTGGGACGTCGAACGGGTCCTCGTGGTCACCGACCCCGGTGTGGCCGAGACCGGCGCCCCGGCCGCCCTCGCCGAGGAGATCCGCGCGAGCGGTCGCGAGGTCGTCGTCTTCGACCGTACGCGCGTCGAGCCCACCGATGCGAGCCTCGTCGAGGCGGTGGAGTTCGCTCGTGCGGCGGCACCGTTCGACGCGGTCATCGCGTTCGGCGGCGGAAGCAGTATCGACACCGCCAAGGCGGTCAACCTCCTGTTGACCAACGAGGGCGAGCTCATGGACTACGTCAACGCGCCCGTCGGTGGAGGACGTGCCCCGCAGCATCCGTTGCTGCCGCTCGTCGCGGTGCCCACCACCACCGGAACCGGCAGCGAGAGCACGACCATCTGCGTTCTCGACGTGGTGAGCCAGCACGTGAAGACCGGCATCTCGCACGCCCGACTGCGTCCGGTCTACGCGGTGGTCGATCCCGAGCTCACCGTCAGCCAGCCCGCGGGCGTCACGGCTGCGTCGGGCCTGGACATCCTGTGCCACGCCCTCGAGAGCTACACGGCCCGTCCCTACACGTCCTACGAGCACAAGCGCGCCGACGAGCGGGTGCCCTACTGCGGGGCCAATCCCATCGCGGACCTGTGGGCCGAGAAGGCGCTGAGCCTCATGGCCGGCGCGTTCCGTACCGCGGTGCGTCACGGCGACGACGTCGAGGCCCGCGAGCAGATGGCGATGGCCGCGACGTTCGCCGGACTCGGTTTCGGCAACGCGGGGGTGCACATCCCGCACGCCAACGCTTACCCGATCGCCGGCCAGGTGCCCGACGGGTTCCGCCCTGAGGGCTACGACGCCGACCACGCGATGGTTCCGCACGGCATGGCCGTCTCGCTCACCGCGCCGGCCGCCTTCGCGTTCACGTTCGACGCCGATCCGGACCGACACGTCCGCGCCGCACGGTTGCTCGATCCTGATGCGCGGACCGACCGCCCTGAGGATCTGCTTCCGTCCGTCCTGCGATCGATCATGCGTGACGTCGGCATCCCCAACGGTCTGTCGGCGATCGGTTTCGAGCCCGGCGATCGCGACGCGCTCGTCGAGGGCACGCTCAAGCAGCAGCGACTGCTCGCCACCGCGCCCAAGATCGTCACCGAGGACGACATCGCCGGCATCCTCGACGCTTCGGTGGAGCTGTGGTAGCCGAGGTCACGACTGCCGCGACGGACGTCGTCGAGGCCCTGCGCCGGCACGGAGTGCGAGATGTCGACGACTCGTCGTTGTCGCGCGCCCTCTACAGCACGGACGCCTCGCTCTACCGCGTCGTGCCCCGGGTCGTCGCACGCCCGCGTGACATCGACGAGGTCATGGCCATCGCGGCCGCCGCCGTGGAGACCGGGACCCCCATCACCGCGCGTGGCGCCGGAACGTCGATCGCGGGCAACGCCGTCGGTACCGGCATCGTGGTCGACTTCGCCCGGCACATGAACCGCGTGCTGGCCGTCGACGAGGCCACCCGCACCGCCGAGGTCCAGCCCGGTGTCGTCCACGCGGCGCTCCAGCGCGCCGCCGCCCCGCAGCGCCTGCGGTACGGGCCTGACCCGTCGACCCACACGCGCTGCACCGTGGGCGGCATGATCGGCAACAACGCCTGCGGCAACCGAGCGCTCGGTTACGGGCGCAGCGCGGACAACGTCGCCGCCCTCGACCTGCTCACGATCGGCGGCGAACGCATCCAGGTCGGCCGCGACGTGGCCGTCACGTCGCCCACGCTGGAGAAACTGCGTGGCGTCGTGGGGTCCGACCTCGCCACCGTCCGCACGGAGTTCGGCCGCTTCGGCCGTCAGGTCTCCGGCTACAGCCTCGAGCACCTGCTGCCCGAGCGGGGATTCGATGTCGGGTCGTTCATGGCCGGGACCGAGGGCACCCTCGCACTCCTGCTCGGCGCGACCGTCGACCTCGTGAAGGACCCGACGCACCGGCACCTGGTCGTGCTCGCCTACCCGTCGATGGCCGAGGCCGCGGACCACACCCCCGCGGTGCTGCCCTACTCGCCGACCGCCTGCGAGGGTCTCGGCGCGCGGATCGTCGAGGTCTACCGCGCCGCCAAGGGCGACGCCGCCGTTCCCGACCTGCCCGACGGCGGGGGCTACCTCTACGTCGAGCTGTCCGGCGACGACGCCGCCGAACTCGAGGACCGGGCCGCCAAGGTCGTCCGCGCCTCCGGCGCCCTCGCGCACCGGCACGTCACGTCGCCGCTCGAGCAGGGCGTCCTCTGGCGCATCCGCGAGGAGGGCGCAGGCCTCGCCGGTCGCGCTCTCGATCGACCGGCGTTGTCCGGCTGGGAGGACGCCGCGGTGCCGCCGGAGCGACTCGGCGCCTACCTGCGCGAGTTCGACACCCTCATGAACGAGTACGGCGTCCACGGCGTGCCGTTCGGCCACTTCGGTGACGGTTGTGTCCACGTGCGGATCGACTTCGAGCTCGACGCGCCCGACGGTCACCAGACGTTCCGCGACTTCCTGTTCGACGCGGCGCGCCTGGCCGCCTCGCACGGCGGTTCCTTCTCCGGCGAGCACGGCGACGGTCGCGCCCGCTCCGAGCTGCTTCCGTTGATGTACTCGCCGAAGGCGACCGACCTCTTCTCCCAGGTCAAGCACGTCTTCGACCCGGAGAACCTGCTCAACCCGGGCGTGCTCGTGGAGCCGCGTCCCGTGGAAGCGGACCTGCGCGGTCAGCACCGTGAGTGGGCGCCGGGCCTCCGCAGCAGTCGCCAGGGTTTGCGGCTCCTGCACGACGAAGGAAGCTTCGGCGCGGCCGTGCACCGCTGCACGGGCGTCGGCAAGTGCCTGGCGCCCAATCAGGCGACCGGCGGCGTCATGTGCCCCTCCTTCCAGGCCACCCGCCAGGAGAAGGACTCCACGCGCGGACGCGCTCGCGTGCTTCAGGAGATGGTCGACGGCCGGCTCGTCTCTGAGGGCTGGGCCAGTCCGGAGGTGCACGAGGCGCTCGACCTGTGCCTGTCGTGCAAGGGCTGCCTCAGCGACTGCCCGACGGGCGTCGACATGGCGACGTACAAGTCCGAGGTGCTCTACCAGACGTACCGCGGCAAACGCCGACCGCGCAGCCACTACATCCTCGGCCGTCTGCCGTTCTGGGCGCGACTGAACGCGCCGATCGCGGGCCTGGCGAACCTGGCCCTGCGCATCCCGGGCATCGTCCACGTCGCCCGGTGGGTGGCGGGTGTCGATCAGCGACGCAGCCTGCCGCGTTTCGCGACCCGCACCTTGAGCCGTCAGCTGCGCGACCATCGCCCGCGCGGCGACAAGCGGGTCCTGCTGTGGGCGGACTCCTTCACCGAGTACTTCGGCACCGCCTCGGGTCGCGCGGCGGTGGACGTCCTCGAAGCCGCCGGCTACGCCGTGGAGCTGTTGGAACGTCCGCAGTGCTGCGGTCTGACGTGGATCACCACGGGCCAGCTCGACACCGCACGCGAACTCGTCGAGCGCACTGTCGAGCAGCTCCATCCCTACGTGGCTGCTGGCGTACCGGTGGTCGGTCTGGAACCGTCCTGCCTCGCGGTGCTGCGTTCGGACGCGGTCGAACTCGTCGACGACCCGCGCGCGGCGGAGGTGGCCGGGGGAGTGCTCACCCTCGCCGAGCTCCTGCGCCGGGACGAGGAGTGGGAGGCGCCCGACCTGAGTGGGCGCCGCATCATCGTGCAGCCGCATTGCCACCACTCTTCGGTGCTCGGGTTCGAGCCGGACCTGGCGTTGCTGGAGTCCATGGGCGCGCAGATCCAGAGGCTTGGCGGGTGCTGCGGTCTGGCCGGCAACTTCGGCGTGGAGAAGGGGCATTACGAGGTGTCCGTCGGTGTGGCCGAGCAGCAGCTCCTGCCTGCCCTCCGTGACGCCCAGCCCGGCACGATCGTGCTCGCCGACGGCTTCAGCTGCCGCACGCAGATCGACGACCTCACCGACGTCGACAGTCTGCACCTGGCCGAGCTGCTGGCCCGGGAGTTGAGGTGAGCAGGGTGGTCACGTGCCGTGAGGGTGTCGAGGTGAGCTCGCTGGCCGAGCTGCTGGCGCGAGTGTCAGGGTGAGCGGATGGACGATCCGCTGATCGCCCTCGGTCGCGCCATGGCTCGGTTCACGGAGCTGACGATGGCGGCGGAGGGCGACGAACCGGTTCCGGCGTGCACTGACTGGACCGTCGTCGACCTCGTCGGCCACCTCGGCAACGTGCACCGCTGGGCCGCGGCCACTGTGCTGAGCGGACAGCGGATCGCGAGCGAGCCCGTCACCCGCCCGACCGAGCCGCTCGAGGAGTGGTACGCCGGGACCGCAACTGCTCTGCTGGCCGCGCTCCAGGCGGTCGACGGTGACGAACCGACACCGAACTTCGCGGGGATCGACGAGGTCGCCGCGTTCTGGCCCCGCCGGCAGTTGCACGAGACGACGATCCACGCGGTCGATCTCGCGCAGGCGCTCGGCCGCCCCGAGTACGGGTGGGGTGTCGCCGCCGACGTCGCCGCCGACGGTGTCAGCGAGGTGCTGCGGGTCTTCCTGCGGCGCATGGTCGCGCGGGGCCGACCGCCGGTCGTCCCCGGTCCCATCGATCTCGTCGCCACCGACATCGAGCGTGTCTGGACCGTCGTTCCGGGCGAGAACCCCACCGAGCCGCCGACCGTGGTGAGCCACGAGGTGGACCCGGCCGGCTCCGCTCGGGGCACCGTCGTGGAGCTGTACCTGGCCCTGTGGAACCGCCTGCCGGCCGGGCGGCTGCAGCTCACCGGGGCGGCGGTGCCGTTCTTCGACGGTCCTCGCGTGCCCTGAACGCTCTCGCGCTTGGGGCCGCTCGATAGGCTGGGAGACGGTGATGGGTACCTCGATTTTGACCCGTCTCACCGGCTCCGGTAGGCTTATGCGCTGTGCCTGGCATCTGTCAGGCTGGCGTGCGTGCCCATCGAATCGGCGACGACTTCGCACGGGCCGCGTCACCTTCAGGCAACAACATCGGTCAGCAGAAAGAAGCATGTAGTGCCCACGATCAACCAGTTGGTTCGCAAGGGCCGCCAGTCCAAGGTGGTCAAGACGAACACGCCCGCGCTCAAGGGTTCGCCGCAGCGCCGTGGCGTGTGCACGCGCGTGTACACCACGACGCCGAAGAAGCCGAACTCCGCGCTGCGGAAGGTTGCTCGTGTGAGGCTCTCGAGCGGCACCGAGGTCACCGCCTACATCCCCGGCGAGGGTCACAACCTCCAGGAGCACTCGATCGTGCTCGTGCGTGGTGGTCGTGTGAAGGACCTGCCGGGTGTGCGTTACAAGGTCATCCGCGGCTCGCTCGACACGCAGGGCGTGAAGGGTCGCAAGCAGGCTCGCAGCCGCTACGGCGCGAAGAAGGAGAAGAGCTGATGCCTCGCAAGGGTCCCGCTCCCAAGCGTGCCATCGAGACCGACCCGGTCTTCGGCAGCCAGCTGGTCACCCAGCTGATCAACAAGGTGCTCGTCGACGGCAAGAAGCAGGTCGCGCAGCGCATCGTCTACAACGCCCTCGAGGGCACCCGCGAGAAGACGGGCACCGACCCGGTCATCACGCTCAAGCGCGCGCTCGACAACGTCAAGCCGAGCCTCGAGGTCAAGAGCCGCCGTGTCGGTGGCGCCACCTACCAGGTCCCGGTCGACGTCCGTCCGGGCCGCCAGACCACCCTCGCGCTGCGCTGGATCGTCAAGTACGCCCAGGAGCGCCGCGAGAAGACCATGTCCGAGCGACTCATGAACGAGCTGCTCGACGCCAGCAACGGGCTGGGCGCGAGCGTCAAGAAGCGCGAGGACACCCACAAGATGGCCGAAGCCAACAAGGCGTTCGCCCATTACCGCTGGTGATTCGGTCCCTCTTCGAGGTGGGTCACCTTCCTCCACCGCCGAGCCTGGCAGCTCGCAGCGACCTCTCACAATCCGAAGGTTTTCATGGCTACTGACATCACCACCGACCTCAAGCGCGTCCGCAACATCGGCATCATGGCGCACATCGATGCCGGAAAGACCACCACCACCGAGCGCATCCTCTTCTACACCGGTATCAATCACAAGATCGGTGAGACCCACGAGGGCGGCGCCACGATGGACTGGATGGAGCAGGAGCAGGAGCGCGGCATCACCATCACGTCCGCAGCGACGACCTGCTGGTGGAAGAACCACCAGATCAACATCATCGACACCCCCGGCCACGTCGACTTCACGGTCGAGGTCGAGCGCTCGCTGCGCGTCCTCGACGGCGCCGTCGCGGTGTTCGACGGTGTCGCCGGCGTCGAGCCGCAGTCCGAGACCGTCTGGCGTCAGGCCGACAAGTACGGCGTCCCGCGCATGTGCTTCGTCAACAAGCTCGACCGCACCGGTGCGTCGTTCGACTTCTGCGTCAAGACCATCCGCGAGCGCCTCGGCGCGACGCCGCTGGTCCTGCAGCTTCCGATCGGTGCGGAGGCCGACTTCCTCGGTGTCGTCGACCTCGTCGGCATGCGTGCCCTGACGTGGCGCGGCGAGACCTCCATCGGTGAGGACTACGAGGTCGAGGAGATCCCGGCCGAGCTCGCTGACGCGGCCGCGGAGGCGCGTGAGGCTCTGCTCGAGACCCTCGCGGACGTCGACGACGAGATCGCCGAGCTCTACCTCGAGGGTGAGGACATCAGCGTCGAGCAGCTCAAGGCCGCGATCCGTCGCGCCACGCTGTCCACCTCGCTGAATCCCGTCCTGTGCGGCACGGCCTTCAAGAACAAGGGCGTGCAGCCGCTGCTGGACGCGGTCGTCGACTACCTCCCGTCGCCCATCGACATCGGTTCGGTCAAGGGCCACAAGCCCGGCAACGAGGACGTCGAGGACACGCGTGAGCCGTCCGAGGAGTCGCCGTTCTCGGCCCTCGCGTTCAAGATCGCCGCCGACCCGCACCTGGGCAAGCTGACCTTCGTGCGCGTCTATTCCGGCCGGCTCGAGGCGGGCACCCAGGTGCTCAACGTCACCAAGGGCCGCAAGGAGCGGATCGGCAAGATCTACCAGATGCACGCCAACAAGCGTGAGGAGATCGCGTCGGTGGGTGCCGGTCAGATCGTCGCTGTCATGGGCCTCAAGGACACCACGACCGGTGAGACCCTCGCCGATGCGAGTAAGCCGATCGTCCTGGAGTCGATGACCTTCCCCGATCCGGTGATCGAGGTCGCCATCGAGCCCAAGACCAAGGGTGACCAGGAGAAGCTCGGCGTCGCGATCCAGCGTCTGGCGGAGGAGGATCCGACCTTCCAGGTTCACACCGACGAGGAGACGGGCCAGACCATCATCAAGGGCATGGGCGAGCTCCACCTCGACATCCTGGTCGACCGCATGAAGCGCGAGTTCCGCGTCGAGGCCAACGTCGGCAAGCCCCAGGTCGCCTACCGCGAGACCATCAAGAAGAAGGTCGAAGGCGTCAGCTACACGCACAAGAAGCAGACCGGTGGCTCGGGCCAGTTCGCCAAGGTCGTCATGGGCATCGAGCCGATCGGCGCGATCGTCGGTGGCGAGGGCGGCTACGAGTTCGTCAACGAGGTCACCGGCGGCCGCGTGCCGAAGGAGTACATCCCCTCGGTCGACGCCGGTGCGCAGGACGCCATGCAGTTCGGTGTCCTCGCCGGCTACCCGATGGTCGACGTCAAGGTGACGCTCGAGGACGGCGCGTACCACGACGTCGACTCCTCCGAGCTCGCGTTCAAGCTCGCCGGTTCGATGGCGTTCAAGGAGGCGGCGCGCAAGGCCAACCCGGTCCTGCTCGAGCCCATGTTCGCTGTCGAGGTCACGACGCCCGAGGACTACATGGGCGATGTGATCGGCGACCTCAACTCCCGCCGTGGACAGGTTCAGTCCATGGAGGAGGGATACGGCGGAGCCAAGCTGATCAAGGCTCTGGTGCCGCTGTCCGAGATGTTCGGGTACGTCGGTGACCTGCGGTCCAAGACCTCGGGCCGTGCGTCGTACTCGATGCAGTTTGACTCTTACGCCGAGGTTCCGAAGGCCGTGGCCGAAGAGATCATCAAGAAGGCCCGCGGCGAGTAACAGCGGACCATCGAATAGGGTGGCCTGAGGTACTCGTCATCGGGTGACCACACGGCGTTCAACAGCAACAATCAATCCAGGAGGAGCCCCAAGTGGCTAAGGCGAAGTTCGAGCGGACCAAGCCGCACATGAACATCGGCACCATCGGTCACATCGACCACGGCAAGACCACCTTGACCGCGGCGATCACCAAGGTGCTGCACGACAAGTACCCCGACCTGAACGACGACTACGCGTTCGACGCGATCGACAAGGCGCCCGAAGAGAAGCAGCGCGGCATCACCATCTCGATCTCGCACGTCGAGTACCAGACGGAGAACCGCCACTACGCGCACGTCGACTGCCCCGGTCACGCTGACTACGTCAAGAACATGATCACGGGTGCGGCGCAGATGGACGGCGCCATCCTCGTGGTGGCCGCCACCGACGGCCCCATGCCGCAGACGCGTGAGCACGTCCTCCTGGCCCGCCAGGTCGGTGTGCCGGCGATGGTCGTCGCGCTCAACAAGTGCGACATGGTCGACGACGAGGAGATCCTCGAGCTCGTCGAGCTCGAAGTCCGTGAGCTCCTCAACGAGCAGGAGTTCGACGGCGACAACGTCCCGGTCGTCAAGGTCGCCGCTCACCCGGCGCTCCAGGGCGATGCCAAGTGGGGCGAGTCGATCATCGAGCTGATGAACGCCGTCGACGAGTACATCCCGCTGCCCCCGCGTGAGACGGACAAGCCGTTCCTCATGCCGGTCGAGGACGTCTTCACGATCACCGGTCGTGGCACTGTGATCACCGGCCGTATCGAGCGCGGCATCGTCAAGGTGAACGACACGGTCGACATCGTCGGTATCCGCGACGAGAAGCAGACCACCACCGTCACCGGCATCGAGATGTTCCGCAAGCTCCTCGACGAGGGCCAGGCGGGCGAGAACGTCGGTCTGCTCCTGCGTGGTACGAAGCGCGAGGACGTGGAGCGCGGAATGGTCGTGATCCAGCCCGGTTCGACGACTCCCCACACGGAGTTCGAGGGCCAGGTCTACATCCTGTCCAAGGACGAGGGTGGCCGTCACACGCCGTTCTTCAACAACTACCGTCCGCAGTTCTACTTCCGCACTACGGACGTCACCGGCGTCGTCACGCTGCCTGAGGGCACCGAGATGGTCATGCCCGGCGACAACACCGAGATGAGCGTTCAGCTGATCCAGCCGATCGCCATGGAAGAGGGTCTGCGCTTCGCGATCCGCGAGGGTGGCCGCACCGTCGGCGCCGGTCGCGTCACGAAGATCATCAAGTGAGTCTCTGACTCTCGACGAAAGAACCCCCGGGCCTCGGCCCGGGGGTTCTTTCGTTGTCGTGGGGGAGCGCCAGCGACCGCAGCCGCGTCGCCTCAGGGGTCGCGGCGCAGGGCGGCGCGGAGGGAGTCGACCTGGTCGGGTGCCGGGGAGGCCTCGTCGCGGTTGCTGTCCTGCAGTTCGACGAGCAGTTCGGCGCGGTTCACCGGCACCGAGCCTGGCGCGTCGATGCCGATCCGCACCACATCGTCCTTGACTTCCAGTACCGTGACGGTGATTTCGTCGCACCTGTCCCGCGTGACGTGCGGAGTGCCCGCACCGCCGCCCCGCGCGAACGGTTCTCAATGGCGTCCTTTTGCTGGGACGGCGGCTCGTGAATTACGCAACGTCGGCCTAGCCTTATTCACATGAGTCATGGTCACCACCACGGCAGCGGCGTCCAGCATCGAGGACGGCTGGCCATGGTGCTCCTCATCGCGCTGGTGGTCTTCGTCGTCCAGGTGGTCGTCGCGGCGCTCACCGGCAGCCTCGCGCTCTTCGCCGACGCCGGCCACGTGCTGACCGACGCGGTCGGCGTGGCGATGGCGCTCATCGCGATCACCGTCGGCCGGCGCGGGGGAGGGCCGGCCGCGCGATCCTCCTACGGCTTCCATCGCGCCGAGGTGCTCGCCGCCGGCGCGAACGGGCTCATCCTGCTCGGATTGTGCGTCGCGATCGTCATCGGTGCGGTGCGCCGGCTCTCGGCACCGGTCGAGATCGACGGCGGGCTCGTGCTCGCGGCCGGCGCCGTGGGCCTCGCGGCCAACATCGTGGCGCTGCTGTTACTGCGCGACGGAGCGAGCGAGAACCTCAACGTGCGCGGCGCCTATCTGGAGGTGCTCGGCGACGCGCTGGGCTCTGTCGCGGTCCTCGTCGCGGCCGGTGTCATCGTGCTGACCGGATGGAGCCAGGCCGACCCCGTCGCCTCTCTGGTCATCGCAGCGCTCATCGTTCCGCGCGCCGTCTCGTTGCTGCGCGAGGTGGGCGAGGTGCTCCTCGAATCGACGCCGCGCGACGTCGACCTCGCCGAGTTGCGCGAGCATCTGATGGGGGCGGAGGGCGTCGTCGACGTGCACGACCTCCACGTCTGGACCATCACGTCGGGGATGCCGGTCATGAGCGCGCACATCGTGGTCGACGACGACGTGGCCGCGATGGGAGACGCCCAGGCCGTCCTCGGCCGTCTTCACGGCTGTCTCTCCGAGCACTTCGACGTCGAACACTCGACTCTGCAGATCGAGACGCGGGGTCATGCCGAGACCGAGGCCCACGTCCACCACTGAGCACGAAAACGACGACGGTGGCCCAACCCCCCGAGAGTTCGGCCACCGTCGTCGTGTCCGCCCGGCCGGGCGGAAGTCTGGTCAGGCAGTCGGCAGTGCGACGGTCCAGATCTGCTCGTCGATCTGCTCGTCGCTGCCGATGACGCTCGCCGCCATCCGCTTGTACTCCAGCTGGTAGGCGTCGGAGCGGGTGTTGACCTGGAACGCGATCCAGCCCGTGGCCTGCTCGCCAGGCGCTGACGCCCTCCCACGGGGTCAGCCACCGGAAGGTCGCCGACGAACACCGCGACTGCGCCACGCTCGCCGAGGTCGTCCGTCGTGGTTGTCTCGGCTTCGAGGACCTGCCGATGGAGACCGTCGCCGACACTGCGGTCACGATCCGGATCGCGCCGGAGTGTGCTAAGGCCATCGCCGCGGCACTCCAGAGCCTGCTGCTCAACGTCCGCCTCCACGCTCACGCCAGTCACGTGGTGGTGCATGCGGAGGAGGACGAACGGCGTTGGACGATCACGGTGACGACGATGGTCGCGGTTTCCGGCCGGTGCCGGAGACCTTCGGCGTCGGCCTCGCTGAGGTGGTCGTCGGGGCTCTCGCGCGGCACGGGGTCGCCGTCGAGGTGGATTCGGCACCCGGTCTCGGGACCAGCGTCAGCATCACGGGGGCGACGCCATGACGGTCCGCGCTGTGGTGGTCGATGACTCGACCGTCATCAGGAACTCCCTGCTCGACCTCTTGCCCGGTATCACCTCGGTCGGGACCTTCGCCACGGTCGAGGACATGCTCGCCGCCGAGTTGCCCGACCACGACCTGGTGATCCTCGATCTCCACCTCGCCAACTCCGGACAGCCCGACGTGCGGCAGGGAGTCGCAGCGGTCCGCTCGGTGGCCCAGGCCGGACATCGCGTGTGCCTCTACACGCAGGAGGAGCGACCGTTCGTGCTGGCATCCTGCCTCATGGCAGGTGCCCGGGGCATGGTCTCCAAGGCGTCGTCGCTCGAGGCGGCGGAAGCGGCCTTCCGTGATGTCGCTGCCGGTGAGCTGGTCGCCCCGGCTCGCGTCCTCGGGCTGCTCGATGTGCTGACCCGACGGCGCAGCCGCAGTTTCATCGGCCCGCGCCAGCGTGAGGTGCTCGTCGGTCGCGCGCGGGGGCTCACCTACGCCCAGTTGAGCCGCAAGCTGTTCCTGTCCGAGTCCACGCTCCGCGGGTACTGGCGCGAGCTGACGACCCAGATCTGCGCCTACCTGGAGGAGACGTCCCCCGCGGACATCGAACGTGCCCTCGGGTTGGCGCCGGGCGACCTCGTCGACCTCGACGGACCACGAGAGGTTGTCGACGGGGGAGTGACCGAACGCACGTAGGGGCCCGATTTGTGTTCGCCCCCCTCGGTCTGTCAAGATAGACAAGTTGCCTCGGCATGGTCGCGGTGACGTCTGCGCTCAGGAATCTCACGCCTGGTCCCAGTGCGGACGTCGGACCCGAGTCCATGCTTGTCCGGCGAGCCGAACCCGTCAGGGGGCGGCACCGGTCCAACCACCTAACTCGAGAAGTGTGTGACATCTGCGCGCGGAAGCGGCGCGACACGCCCGACCTCGGGGGACGGAGGGGAGCAACGGAACTCCTCCCAGCCGGGGGCGAGTGAAGCGAAGACGAACGTAAAGGACGAGCAAGAGCATGGCGGGACAGAAAATCCGTATCCGGCTCAAGGCCTACGACCACGAGGTCATCGACTCGTCGGCGAAGAAGATCGTCGACACCGTGACCCGCACCGGCGCGAAGGTGGCCGGCCCCGTGCCGCTGCCCACGGAGAAGAACGTGTTCTGCGTGATCCGTTCGCCGCACAAGTACAAGGACAGCCGCGAGCACTTCGAGATGCGTACCCACAAGCGGCTCATCGACATCATCGACCCGACGCCGAAGACCGTCGATTCGCTCATGCGTCTCGATCTCCCGGCCGGCGTCGACATCGAGATCAAGCTCTGACGTAGGGAGAACGCACGCTATGAGCAGCACTGCCACCGCACGCGGCCTCCTGGGCCGCAAGATCGGCATGACCCAGGTCTGGGATGCCGACGGCCGCATCGTCCCCGTCACGGTGCTCAGCGCCGACACCAACGTCGTCACGCAGATCCGTACCCGCGAGACCGACGGCTACAGCGCCGTCCAGATCGGGTTCGGCGAGATCGACGGCCGCAAGGTCAACAAGCCGCTGGCCGGCCACTTCGCGAAGGCCGGCGTCACGCCGCGCCGCCACGTGGTCGAGATCCGCACCGAGGCCGTCGGCGACTACACGCTCGGCCAGGAGATCACCCCGGACATCTTCTCCGCGGGCGACAAGGTCGACGTGACCGCCACCAGCAAGGGCAAGGGCTTCGCCGGCGTCATGAAGCGTCACGGCTTCGCCGGCGTCTCGGCCTCGCACGGCGCCCACCGCAACCACCGCAAGCCGGGGTCGATCGGCGGCTGCGCCACCCCCGGTCGCGTGTTCAAGGGTCTGCGTATGGCCGGCCACATGGGCACCGACACGGTGACCACCCAGAACCTCACCGTCCACTCGGTCGACGTCGAGAAGGGAGTCGTCCTGGTCAAGGGCGCCGTCCCGGGCCCCAAGGGCGCGCTCGTCGTCATCCGCAACGCCGCGAAGGGAGCCTGAACATGGCGAAGACGCTTGACGTCGATCTTCCCGTCGACATCTTCGACGTGCAGGTGAACGTCCCTCTCATCCACCAGGTCGTCACCGCGCAGCTCGCTGCCGCCCGCCAGGGCACGCACGACACCAAGACGCGCGGCGAGGTTGCCGGCGGCGGCAAGAAGCCGTACCGCCAGAAGGGCACCGGTCGCGCCCGCCAGGGCTCGATCCGCGCGCCGCAGTTCGCCGGCGGTGGCACGGTTCACGGCCCGACGCCGCGCAAGTACGACCAGCGCACCAACAAGAAGATGAAGGCCGCCGCCCTGCGCGGTGCGCTCTCCGATCGCGCCCGCAGCGGCCGTCTCCACGTCGTGGAGTCGCTCGTCGCCGGTGACGCGCCGTCCACCAAGGCCGCGCTCGCCGCGCTGCGCGAGCTCACCGCTCGTCCGCGCGTGCTGGTCGTCGTCGACCGTGGCGACGAGCTCACGGTCAAGAGCCTGCGCAATGCCGAGGCGATCGCCCTCATCGAGTTCGACCAGCTCAACACGTACGACGTGCTGCTGGCCGACGACGTGGTGTTCACCAAGGCCGCGTACGACGCGTTCGTCGCCGCCCGCTCCGCCGAGGGCGTCGCCACGCTCAAGCTGAGCGAGCTGGCCACCGAGGCTCCGGCTCCGGCCGCGCAGCCGAAGGCCGCCAAGTCCCCGGCTCCCGCCAAGGAGACGAAGACCGCGGAGGCCACCGAGGCTCCGAAGGGCGCCACCAAGACCCAGCCGTACGGCCCGGGCTCGAAGGCTCCGCTGGCGAGCGGCAACGCTCCCAAGGGCCACGAGATCAAGGGTGCCGCCGACAAGACGTACGTCGTGCCGGGTGCCGAGGGCTACGACGCCGTCACGCCCGAGGTCTGGTTCGACACCGCCGAGTCCGCCGAAGCCGCCGGGTTCAGCCCGGCTCAGGAGGAGAGCAACTGATGAGCACCCTGCACTCGCATGCGCGTGACGTCATCATCGCGCCGGTTGTGAGCGAGAAGAGCTACAACCTGCTCGACGACAACAAGTACACGTTCGTGGTTCACCCCGACGCGAACAAGACGCAGATCAAGATCGCCGTCGAGGAGATCTTCGGCGTCAAGGTCACGTCGGTGAACACGATCAACCGCAAGGGCAAGACCCGCCGCACCCGCAACGGCATCGGCAAGCGCAAGGACGTCAAGCGCGCGATCGTCAGTGTGGCGCCCGGTCAGAGCATCGACATCTTCTCGAGCCCGAGCTGAGACGAGGACCAAACTCATGGCTATTCGCAAGTACAAGCCGACCACCCCGGGCCGTCGTGGCTCGAGCGTGGCCGACTTCGCCGAGATCACCCGCACGACGCCCGAGAAGTCGCTGCTCGAGCCGCTGCCCAAGAAGGGCGGTCGCAACAACCAGGGCCGCATCACCACCCGTCACCAGGGTGGCGGTCACAAGCGCGCCTACCGCATCATCGACTTCCGTCGTTACGACAAGGACGGCGTGCCGGCCAAGGTCGCGCACATCGAGTACGACCCCAACCGCACCGCGCGCATCGCACTGTTGCACTACGCCGACGGCGAGAAGCGCTACATCATCGCGCCGGAGGGTCTGCGTCAGGGCATGACGGTCGAGGCCGGCCCGCAGGCCGACATCAAGCCGGGCAACAACCTGCCGCTGCGCAACATCCCGGTCGGTACGGTCATCCACGCGATCGAGCTGCGTCCCGGTGGCGGAGCCAAGCTCGGCCGCTCGGCCGGCGCTCGCGTGCAGCTGGTCGCCCGTGAGGGCAACCGCGCGCAGCTGCGTCTGCCTTCGGGCGAGATGCGCTACGTCGACGTGCGCTGCCGCGCCAGCATCGGCGAGGTGGGCAACTCCGAGCAGTCCAACATCAACTGGGGCAAGGCGGGCCGCAACCGCTGGAAGGGCAAGCGCCCGACCGTGCGCGGCGTCGTGATGAACCCGATCGACCACCCGCACGGCGGTGGCGAGGGCAAGACCTCCGGTGGCCGTCACCCGGTCTCGCCGTGGGGCAAGCCGGAGGGCCGCACGCGTAAGCGCAAGGCCAGCGACCAGATGATCGTCCGCCGACGCAAGTCCGGCAAGCGGTAAGGAAGGACCTGACACATGCCGCGCAGTCTCAAGAAGGGTCCGTTCGTCGACGACCACCTGGCCAAGAAGGTGGACGCGCAGAACGAGGCCGGAACCCACAACGTGATCAAGACGTGGTCGCGTCGCTCGATGATCCTGCCGTCCTTCATCGGACACACGATCGCCGTGCACGACGGCCGCAAGCACGTGCCGGTGTTCATCACCGACTCGATGGTGGGACACAAGCTGGGCGAGTTCGCCCCGACCCGCACGTTCCGTGGCCATGAGAAGGACGACCGAAAGGCGAAGAGGCGATGAGTGCAGCTACTCGCGACAACATCAGCGCTCGCCGTGAGCGCCTGCTGGGCGACGCGCCCGGCGCGTTCGCCGTGGCCCGCTTCGTGCGCGTGACCCCGCAGAAGGCTCGCCGCGTGGCGAACCTGGTTCGCGGCGCGAACGTCGAGGACGCGCTCGCCACCTTGCGGTTCGCGCCGCAGGCCGTGGCCGAGAACTTCTACAAGCTCGTCGAGTCGGCCGTCGCGAACGCCGAGACCACCGAGGGTCTCGACCGTTCCGACCTCGTCGTGACCCAGGTCATGGTGGACGAGGGCCCGACCATGAAGCGTTGGCGTCCGCGCGCCAAGGGTGCGGCCAACCGCATCCTCAAGCGCACGAGCCACCTCACGGTCGTGGTCCAGCCGAGCGACTCCGTTACTACCACGAAGGGCGGGAACCGCTAGTGGGACAGAAGATCAACCCGCACGGGTTCCGACTGGGCATCTCCACGGATCACAAGAGCCGTTGGTACGCCGACAAGCTGTACTCCAGCTACGTCGGTGAGGACGTCAAGATCCGCCGGATGCTGACCAAGGGCATGGACCGTGCCGGCATCAGCAAGGTCGAGATCGAGCGCACGCGTGACCGTGTCCGCGTCGACATCCACACCGCGCGTCCGGGCATCGTCATCGGCCGCCGTGGCGCCGAGGCCGACCGCATCCGCGGCGACCTCGAGAAGCTCACGGGCAAGCAGGTCCAGCTCAACATCCTCGAGGTCAAGCAGCCCGAGATGGATGCGCAGCTGGTCGCCCAGGGCGTCGCCGAGCAGCTCAGCGGCCGTGTGCAGTTCCGCCGCGCCATGCGCAAGGCCATGCAGACGACGATGCGCGCCGGTGCCAAGGGCATCCGTATCCAGTGCTCGGGTCGCCTCGGTGGCGCCGAGATGAGCCGCTCGGAGTTCTACCGCGAGGGCCGCGTGCCCCTGCACACGCTCCGCGCGGACGTCGACTACGGCTTCTACGAGGCCAAGACGACCTTCGGCCGCATCGGCGTGAAGGTCTGGATCTACAAGGGCGAGGTCGCCGGCACCCGCGCCGAGCGTGAGGCCGAGGCGGCCAAGCGCGCGGCTGCCCCCGGCAGCCGCCGTCCGGGCCGTGGTGGCGCCAACCGCCGTCCGGCTCGTGGTGGCCAGCAGACGCCCGCCAACCAGGACGCGGCCGCGTCGGCTCCCGCCGAGGCTGCGGCTCCCCAGGGAGGGACGAACTGATGTTGATGCCCCGCAGGGTCAAGTACCGCAAGCAGCACCACCCCAAGCGGCGTGGCATGGCCAAGGGCGGCACGGAGCTCGCGTTCGGTGAGTACGGCATCCAGGCCGTCGAGGGCCACTACGTGACCAACCGCCAGATCGAGTCGGCGCGTATCGCGATGACTCGTCACATCAAGCGTGGCGGCAAGGTGTGGATCAACATCTACCCCGACCGCCCGCTGACCAAGAAGCCCGCCGAGACCCGCATGGGTTCGGGTAAGGGCTCGCCCGAGTGGTGGGTCGCCAACGTCAAGCCCGGACGCGTCATGTTCGAGCTGTCCGGTGTGTCCGAAGAGGTCGCCCGCGAGGCGATGCGCCGCGCCATTCACAAGCTGCCGATGAAGGCTCGCTTCATCAGCCGAGAGACAGGAGACCTGTGATGTCGAAGACGACAGCCGCAGAGCTGCGCGGTCTCAGCGCCGATGACCTGTCGGCGAAGCTGAAGGAGGCGAAGGAGGAGCTGTTCAACCTGCGCTTCCAGAACGCCACCGGCCAGCTCGACAACACGGCCCGCCTCCGTACCGTGCGTCGCGAGATCGCCCGCATCTACACCGTGATCCGTGAGCGTGAGCTCGGCATCATCGAGGAAGTCGAGACGAAGGCATGAGCGACAAGAAGGAAACGACCGTGAGCGAGCGTTCCACCCGCAAGGTCCGCGAGGGCTACGTGGTGAGCGACAAGATGGACAAGACCGTCGTGGTCAGCATCGAGGACCGTATCAAGCACCCGCTGTACGGCAAGGTGATGCGCCGCAACATCAAGCTCAAGGCTCACGACGAGGCCAACGCTGCCGGCGTCGGCGACCGCGTCCTCCTTGCGGAGACGCGTCCGCTGTCGGCGACCAAGCGCTGGCGGGTCGTGGAGATCCTCGAGAAGGCCAAGTAGGAGACAAGCGATGATTCAGCAGGAGTCGCGACTCAAGGTCGCCGACAACACCGGTGCCAAGGAGATCTTGTGCATCCGCGTGCTCGGTGGCTCGGGTCGGCGCTACGCCGGCATCGGCGACACGATCGTCGCCACGGTCAAGGACGCGATCCCCGGCGGCAACGTCAAGAAGGGCGACGTCGTCAAGGCGGTCATCGTCCGCACGGTGAAGGAGCGCCGTCGTCCGGACGGTTCCTACATCAAGTTCGACGAGAACGCCGCCGTGATCCTCAAGAACGATGGTGACCCGCGTGGCACCCGCATCTTCGGCCCCGTGGGCCGCGAGCTGCGGGAGAAGAAGTTCATGCGCATCATCTCGCTCGCTCCGGAGGTGCTCTGAGATGGCAAGCATTCGTAAGGGTGACCAGGTCAAGGTCATCGCTGGCAAGGACAAGGGCGTCGAGGGCAAGGTCATCGAGGTCCTGTCCGACAGCGACCGCGTGATCGTCGAGGGCGTCAACCGCGTCAAGAAGCACCGCCGCGCCACGCAGGCCGGCGCCGAGGGCGGCATCATCACCGCCGAGGCGCCGATCCACGTGTCGAACGTGATGCTCGTGGTCGACGTCGACGGCGAGAAGACCACGACGCGCGTGGGCTACCGCCGCGACAAGGTCGAGAAGACCCGTCCGGACGGGTCCACCTATGAGGCGGAGCGCAGCGTGCGCGTCGCCACCAAGACCGGAAAGGAGATCTGAGCCATATGGCTACCACCACGGCTCCGCGCCTCAAGGGCAAGTACCGCGAGGAGATCGTTCCGGCGCTGCAGGAGCAGTTCCAGTACGCCAACCGCATGCAGGTCCCGGGCCTCACCAAGATCGTCGTCAACATGGGCGTCGGCGAGGCTGCTCGCGACGGCAAGCTCATCGAGGGCGCCATCCGCGACCTCACGGCGATCACCGGCCAGAAGCCGCAGGTCACCCGGGCCCGCAAGTCCATTGCGCAGTTCAAGCTGCGTGAGGGCATGCCGATCGGCGCGCACGTCACGCTGCGCGGCGACCGCATGTGGGAGTTCCTCGACCGCCTGCTGACGCTCGCTCTGCCGCGCATCCGCGACTTCCGCGGACTCTCGCCCAAGCAGTTCGACGGCCGGGGCAACTACACGTTCGGTTTGACCGAGCAGGTCATGTTCCACGAGATCAACCAGGACAAGGTCGATCGCCAGCGGGGCATGGACATCACGGTCGTCACCACCGCGACCAACGACGAAGAGGGCCGCGCCCTGCTCAAGCTGCTCGGCTTCCCGTACAAGGAGAACTGACATGGCAAAGACTGGCCTCAAGGTCAAGCAGAGCCGCAAGCCCAAGTTCGCGGTGCGCGGTTACACCCGTTGCCAGCGCTGCGGGCGTCCCCGCTCGGTGTACCGCAAGTTCGGCCTGTGCCGGATCTGCGTGCGCGAGATGGCGCACCGCGGCGAGCTCCCGGGCATCACCAAGAGCTCCTGGTAATCACTCACCACTGACGCGACAGGTCCTCTCCCACCCGTTCGGGGACGAGATGCGAAACCGGCGCGAGAAACGGAAACACCACTCATGACGATGACCGATCCGATCGCGGACATGCTGACGCGTGTGCGCAACGGAAACCAGGCGTACCACGACTCCGTGTCGATGCCGCACTCCAAGCTGAAGGTCGGCGTGGCCGAGATCCTCAAGCAGGAGGGCTACATCACCGACTTCGAGGTCACCGAGCCGAAGGAGGGCGAGGTCGGCAAGACGCTGACGATCACCCTCAAGTACGGCCCGCACCGCGAGCGCTCGATCGCCGGCATCCGCCGCATCAGCAAGCCGGGACTGCGTGTGTACGCCAAGTCGACCAACCTGCCCAAGGTGCTCGGCGGCCTCGGCGTGGCGATCATCTCGACCAGCCAGGGCCTGCTCACCGACCGTCAGGCCAACCAGAAGGGTGTGGGTGGGGAAGTCCTCGCCTACGTCTGGTGAACAGGAGAGGAGACAGAACATGTCGCGCATTGGCAAGCTCCCTGTTCCCGTCCCGTCCGGTGTGGACGTGACCATCGAGGGGCAGACCGTCACGGTCAAGGGTCCCAAGGGCGAGCTCTCGCACACCGTGTCCGAGCCCATCACGGTGACGAAGGCCGAGGATGGCTCGCTCGCGGTCGAGCGCCCCAACGACGAGCGCCGCAGCAAGGCCCTGCACGGCCTGAGCCGCACGCTCATCAACAACATGGTGATCGGCGTGACCCAGGGCTATGAGAAGAAGCTCGAGATCGTCGGCGTCGGTTACCGCGTGCTCTCCAAGGGCCCCGCGGAGATCGAGCTGAACCTCGGCTTCAGCCACCCGGTGCCGTTCACGGCGCCCGAGGGCATCACGTTCACGGTCGAGTCACCGACCAAGCTCACGGTGACCGGCATCGACAAGCAGGTCGTCGGCGAGGTCGCTGCGAACATCCGCAAGATCCGCAAGCCCGAGCCGTACAAGGGCAAGGGCGTTCGTTACGCCGGCGAGCAGGTCCGCCGCAAGGTCGGAAAGGCTGGTAAGTAAGCCATGGCAATCTCGATCAAGCACCGTAAGCACACGCAGGCCCGTCAGGCTTCGCGTCTGCGCCGGCAGCTGCGCGGTCGCAAGAAGCTCCAGGGCTCGGCCGAGCGTCCTCGTCTCGTCATCACGCGCTCCAGCAAGCACATGGTCGCGCAGGTCGTCAACGACCTCGAGGGCCGTACGCTGGCATCGGCGTCGACGATGGAGGCTGACCTCCGCGCGCTCGACGGCGACAAGACGGCCAAGGCTCGTCGGGTCGGCGAGCTCGTGGCCGACCGCGCCAAGGCCGCCGGCATCTCGACGGTGGTGTTCGACCGTGCGGGCAACAAGTACGCCGGACGCGTCGCGGCGGTCGCTGAAGGCGCCCGCGAAGGCGGTCTGGAGTTCTGATGATCATCAACACCAACATGAGGAGTTCGGCATGAGCACGCGCCGTCAGGGCAGCGGACGCGGTCGCGGCGACCGCGGCGCCGACAAGTCCAACTACATCGAGAAGGTCGTCACGATCAACCGTGTCGCCAAGGTGGTCAAGGGCGGCCGTCGCTTCAGCTTCACCGCCCTCGTGATCGTCGGCGACGGCGATGGTCAGGTCGGCATCGGCTACGGCAAGGCCAAGGAAGTTCCCACGGCTATCGCCAAGGGTGTCGAGGAGGCGAAGAAGAGCTTCTTCCGCGTCCCGCGCATCCAGGGCACCATCCCGCACCCGGTGCAGGGCGAGAAGGCGGCCGGTGTCGTCTTCCTGCGTCCCGCCTCGCCCGGTACCGGCGTGATCGCCGGCGGCCCGGTGCGCGCGGTCCTCGAGGCCGCGGGCGTGCAGGACATCCTGAGCAAGTCGCTCGGTTCGTCGAACGCGATCAACATCGTGCACGCGACCGTTGACGCGCTCAAGCGGCTCGAGTCGCCGGAGGCCGTCGCGGCCCGCCGCGGCCTCGACGTCGAGGACGTCGCTCCTGCGGCCCTGCTGAAGGCCGACAAGGAGGAGCCCGCCGCGGCTCCTGCTCCGGCAGAGGTGGGTGCGTGATGGCGAAGCTCGAAGTCACCCAGGTTCGTTCGGCGATCGGTCGCGAGCAGAACCAGCGCGCCACGCTGCGCTCGCTGGGTCTCAAGCGCATCGGTGACACGTCGATCGTCGAAGATCGTCCGGAGATCCGGGGCATGGTCAACACCATCCCGCATCTCGTGTCCGTCAAGGAGGTGGACTGACATGGCGCCGCTGAAGCTGCACCATCTGCGTCCCGCGCCCGGAGCCAAGACCGCCAAGACCCGGGTGGGTCGCGGTGAGGGCTCGAAGGGCAAGACCGCCGGTCGCGGCACCAAGGGCACCAAGGCCCGTTACCAGGTGTCCGCGGCGTTCGAAGGCGGCCAGACGCCGATCCACATGCGTCTGCCCAAGCTGAAGGGCTTCAAGAACCCCTTCCGTGAGGAGTACCAGGTCGTCAACCTCGACCGTCTCGGTGAGCTGTTCCCCGAGGGCGGCGCCGTCGACGTCGAGGCGCTCGTCGCCAAGGGTGCGGTCCGCAAGGGCCAGCCCGTCAAGGTGCTCGGCGGAGGTGAGATCTCGGTGGCGGTCCAGGTGAGCGCCCACAAGTTCTCGGCCTCGGCCAAGTCGAAGATCGAGGCGGCCGGCGGCTCCACCACCGAGCTGTGAGCTGGACGTCCATCTGATGAGCGGCGGGATGTGCCACTGGGCATGTCCCGCCGCTGTCGTCTCCTGTTAGAGTCACCCTCTGGGCCGAGGTGATCACCTCGGCCCGCTCATGAAACGGATCAGCACCTCGGTGCGCGAGGAGGAACCCCGGTGCTCAGCGCCTTCGTCAACGCGTTCAAGACGCCCGATCTGCGGCGCAAGCTCCTTTTCGTGCTGTTCATCATCGTGCTGTTCCGCTTCGGCTCGATGCTGCCGGCGCCGGGCATCAACGTCCCCAACGTGCAGCAGTGCGTGGACCTCGCCGCGCAGAGCGAGCAGAGCAGTCTGTTCGCGCTCATCAACGTCTTCTCCGGGGGAGCGCTGCTGCAGCTGACCGTGTTCGCGCTCGGCATCATGCCGTTCATCACCGCGAGCATCATCCTCCAGCTGCTCGTCGTGGTCATCCCGCGTCTCGAGGCGCTCAAGAAGGAGGGCCAGTCCGGTCAGGCCAAGATCACGCAGTACACGCGCTACCTGACCGTGGGCCTGGCCATCTTGCAGGCCACCGGCATCGTGGCGCTCGCCCGCTCGGGCCAGCTCTTCGGCGGTGTCCAGTGTGGAGACCTGCTGTACCGCCCCGACAGCATCCCGGCGTTCCTGCTGATCGTCACCACGATGGTCGCGGGGACCACCATCATCATGTGGTTCGGCGAGCTCATCACCGACCGCGGCGTCGGCAACGGCATGTCGATCCTCATCTTCGCCCAGGTCGTCGCGACCTTCCCGAGCGCGATGTGGCAGATCCGCGTGCAGCACGGCTGGACGACCTTCACGCTCGTGACCCTGGTCGGTCTGGTGATCGTGGCTGCGGTCATCTTCATCGAGCAGGCTCAGCGCCGCATTCCGGTGCAGTACGCCAAGCGCATGGTGGGGCGCCGCATGTTCGGCGGGTCGGCGACGTACATCCCGCTCAAGGTCAACCAGGCCGGCATCATCCCGGTGATCTTCGCGTCGAGCCTGCTGTACATCCCTGCGCTGGTCGCGAACTTCAATCCAGGCAAGTCCTGGTCGCAGTGGATTCAGGACCACTTCGTCACCGGTGATCACCCGTACTACATGATCACCTTCTTGCTGCTGATCATCTTCTTCACCTACTTCTACGTCTCGATCACGTTCAACCCGACCGAGGTCGCGGACAACATGAAGAAGTACGGCGGGTTCATCCCGGGCATCCGCGCCGGCAAGCCGACCGAGGACTACCTCGCGTACGTGCTCAGCCGCATCACCGCGCCGGGTGCGCTGTACCTCAGCATCATCGCGTTGATCCCGATGCTGGCCATCGCGTTGCTCGGCGCCAGCCAGAACTTCCCGTTCGGCGGAACGTCGATCCTCATCATCGTGGGTGTGGGTCTCGACACGGTCAAGCAGATCGAGAGCCAGCTCCAGCAGCGCAACTACGAAGGGTTCTTGAAGTAATGCGTCTTGTCATCATGGGTCCGCCGGGGGCGGGCAAGGGCACACAGGCCGAGGGGCTGGCTCGTCGCATCGGCGGTGCTCACATCTCGACGGGCGACATCTTCCGCTACAACGTCTCGCAGCAGACCGAGCTCGGTCAGACGGCCCAGCGCTACATGGACGCCGGCGAGTACGTGCCCGACGAGGTCACCAACGCGATGGTGCGCGACCGCCTCTCCCAGGAGGACGCCCGCGAGGCCTTCCTGCTCGACGGGTACCCGCGCACGCCCGACCAGGTCGACGAGCTCGACTCGATCCTCGCCGATCTCGGCACGAGCCTCGACGGGGTGCTCGCGTTGACGGTCGACAGCGAGGAGCTCATCGCGCGTCTGCTCAAGCGGGCTGAGAGCAGCGGCCGCACGGACGACACCGAGGACGTCATCCGTCACCGCCAGGAGGTCTATACGGCCGAGACCGCGCCCTTGCTGGACGTGTACCGCGAACGGGGTCTGCTCATCGAGATCGACGGCATGGGCACCGTCGACGAGGTGGCGAGCCGCATCGACGCGGCCTTGCCGCGCACCTGACCTCACCCCCACCAGCTCCCCAGCGCAGCCGGCGCGGGTCGGCGCACCAGCGAGTGGTGCAGATTCGTCGCGAGATCGTCGATTTCGTCGCGCATCTGCACCACTCGCTGACGTTTCTGCGCCACTCGGCGCCGCCCGCGTCGACGCCTACGACAGCACGACCTTGGTCCAGCCGCTCTCGCGGCGATCGAACGTCTCGTAGGCCTCGAGGACCGATGGGATCGACTCCGCCTGCGTCAGCACGGTGGCCGGATCGACCGCCCCGGTGCGCACGAGGTCGATGAGTGTCGGCAGGTATCTGCGGTGGTGGCAGTTGCCCATCTTCACAGTCAGGTTCTTGTTCATCGCCTGACCGGTCGGGAAAGAGGTCATCTGCGGCGAGTAGACGCCGATGATCCCGATGCTGCCCGCCTTGGCCACGGCCTCCACCGCCCACTGAAGCGCTTGGCTCGGAGCATCACCGGCGACCCAGGTGTCGCCGTCCGGGTTCTGCTCGGGCGCGACCTGCTCACGCTCCTGCGCGAACGTGGACGCCTGCTGATCGGCCTTCTCGGCGGCGGGCCCGCTCTTCGGCCGCTGTGCGTCGACGCCGACCGCTTCGACGACGCGGTCCACGCCGATGCCGCCCGTGAGGTCCTTGACGACCTCGATCGGGTCCTCGGCGTTGAAGTTGATGATCTCCGCTCCCCGGCTCCTCGCCTGCTCCAGGCGGCTCGCGACCCCGTCGATGCACAGCACACGCCCGGCGCCCTGCTGGAACGCGCTCGTGATCGCGAACTGACCGACCGGTCCGGCACCGAGGACGAGGACGGTGTCTCCCGCACCGATCTCGGCGAGGCGGCAGCCGAACCACGCGGTCGGATAGATGTCCGAGAGCATGATGGCCTGAGCGTCGCTCACGTTCTCCGGTAGCCACACCGGACCGACGTTGGCGAAGGGGATCCGAGCGAACTCGGCCTGCAGGCCGTCCACCGGGCCGGTCGTCTGCGGACCGCCGAAGAAGCAGGTGCCGGCAGCCGGACCGTTCGGGTTGGCGTTGTCGCATTGCGCGAAGTAGCCGGCGCGGCAGTACGAGCAGTAGCCGCAGCCCACCGTCGAGGGAATCACCACGCGGTCGCCGGGGCGCAGATTGCGGACGTCGTCACCCACCTCGCGCACGATGCCGACGGCCTCGTGCCCGAGGATCGTGCCTTCGACCATGCCGCTCATGGTCCCGCGGACGAAATGCAGATCGGTGCCGCAGATCGCGCTCGTCGTGATCTCGACGATCGCGTCGGTGCGGTCCTGGATGGTCGGATCGGGAACCTCTTCGAGCCGGATGTCCCCGACTCCCTGCCAGACGACGGCCTTCATCGAGCAGCCTCCTTCGATCGGGTGTCAGTAGACTCGTGCCCGACATCGCGCGGCCCGACGCATGCGCGAGCGAATGGACGGGGTGGGCATGTTCGGCAGGGGACGGATCGAGACCAAGGGCGTCGACGAGATCGCGCTCATGCGTCAGGCGGGTCTCGTGGTGGCACGAACTCTGCAGTCGCTGCGCGACGCGGTGGCGCCGGGCGTCTCCACGGGGGACCTCGACGCGTTCGCGCACGAGCGCATCCGCGAACAGGGCGCGACCTCCAACTTTCTCGGCTACCACGGCTTCACCGGGGTGATCTGCACGTCGGTCAACGACGAGGTCGTCCACGGCATCCCCGGCGACCGCATCCTCCGCGAGGGCGATCTCATCTCCATCGACTGCGGGGCCGTCGTCGCCGGCTGGCACGGTGATGCGGCCATCACGGTCCCGGTAGGGGAGGTGGCGCCGGAGATGCTCGAGCTGTCCCGGGTGACCGAGGAGTCGCTGTGGCGCGGCATCGCGGCGATGGGCACCGGCAGCACCGTCGGCGACATCTCCCACGCCATCGAGACGTACGTGGACGACCAGGGCGAGTACGGCATCGTCGAGGGGTTCACCGGCCACGGGATCGGCACAGCCATGCATCTTCCGCCGGACGTGCCGAACTACGGTCGGCCCGGCCGCGGACCCAAGCTCGCGCCCGGCGTGACGCTCGCGATCGAGCCCATGGTCACGCTCGGCACTTCCCAGACCCGGATTCTCGAGGACGACTGGACGGCGGTCACGACGGACGGCTCCTGGGCCTCACACTGGGAACATACGGTCGCCCGCACCGAAACGGGCGTCTGGGTCCTCACCGCCGAGGACGGGGGAGCAGCCAAACTCGCCGAACTCGGCGTCCCGTTCGGCGGCGCCTAGAACCCCGATGTGCGCCCGATCCGGCCACCGAGGTGTCCCTCGGTGATCGAACTGGGCGCATATCGGGGTACGCCGGCCCTATGCTGAGCCTGGTCTGAGGAGGGCTTATGGCATCGGGAGTGCGTCGGCGCGCGTCAGTCGGAGCGGGCCTCGTCGGTGCGCTCGTGTTCGTGGAGTTCGTGAGCGGATTCCTCCAGGGTTTCTACACTCCGCTGGCCAGCGACATCGCCCGGCATCTGCAGGTCAACGACGCCGACGTCAACTGGCTCGAGGCGGCCCAGCTCCTCGTCTCAGCGCTCGTCGTCCCCGCGTTGTCCAAACTCGGCGACCTGTGGGGACACCAGCGGCTGCTGTTGTGGTCGGCCGTGGTCGTCGCCGTCGCGAACTGGGGCATCGCCTTCGCGCCGACCTTCCCCACCTATCTCGTGTTCTGGGCTCTGCAGGGCGTCTTCACGGTGTGGCTCCCGCTCGAGGTCGCACTCATCTACCTGCGTAGCCGCGGGCTCCTCGACCGCCCCTCCGCCACTCGTCGGGCGACCGGCGTCATCGTCGCCGCACTGCAGGCCGGTGCCATCGCCGGTGCGTTGGGAGCCGGGGCGGCGGCCGGTCTGTTCGACGAACTGTGGATGGTGCTCGCCATCCCGGCCGCGCTCAGCACGGCGGTCGTCGCGGTCATCCACTGGGGTGTCGAACGCGAGCACGAATGGCAGGCCGGCGTTCTCGACGGAACCGGCCTCGCGCTGGTGAGCGTCAGCCTCCTCCTCGTGACGGGTGGCCTGTCGCTCGTCCGGATCGTCGGGGTCGGATCGGTCTGGCCGTGGCTGGCCATCGTCGTCGGCCTGCTCGTGCTGGTCCCCTTCGGTCGCCATGAACTCCGCGCTGACGACCCGCTCATCGACCTGAGGGTCCTGCGTCAACCGGCCATGTGGCCCGTCCAAGCCACGGCGATGCTCTTCGGCGTGTCCGTGCTCGGTGCGCAGATTCCGTTGTCGACCTTCGCGCAGACCGACCCGGACGAGTACGGCTTCGGCCTCGGGCTGTCCGCCTCGCAGGTCTCACCGATCATCGGCGCCTACGTGGTGTCCCTCCTGGTCGGGGCGTTGGTGTTCGCCCGGGTGTCGCAGCGGTTCAGCCCGCGGTCGTGTCTCATCGGCGCGGCCGCGCTCGTCGGGATCGGGTATGGCATCCTCGTGCCGTTCCACGGGACCGTCGCCCAGGTCCTCGCCGGCATGATGGTGGCGGGACTCGGTTCGGGTGCGCTCGTCGCCGCGCTGCCGGCCGCGGCAGCCGCCGCGGCCCCCGAGAACCGTACTGGCGTCGCCACCGGGCTGACCAACACCACCAAGACGATCGGCGGATCGTTCGCCTCGTGCGTCTTCGGCGTGGCTCTCGCCGCCGGTGCGAGCGGTACCGCCGCATCGCTCTCGGGGTACTACACGGTGTGGCTCGTGTGCTCCGGCACGGCCTTCGTGGCTGCGATCCTGCTGCTGTTCGTGCCCCGACTCGCCTTCGCCGATCCCGAACCTTTCCAGGAGGTTGTCCCGTGACCACGGCCGCCGAACGGTTGTCCCGTCTCATCCAGTGCCGCACCGTCTCTGCGCCTGACGAGCGTGACGAGTCCGAGTTCGAGCGGTTCCGTGCCACCTTCGCCGAGCTCTACCCGCGACTGCACGCCGAGCTGGAGCTGACGCAGTTCGAGGGTGGGTCCCTGCTCTTCCGCTGGCCGGGGACCTTTGCCGAGCGCCCCATCGTGCTGATGGCGCACTACGACGTCGTGCCGGCGCCCCCCGAGCGATGGGTGAGCGACCCGTTCGGCGGGGAGATCCGCGATGGTCGGGTCCACGGGCGCGGGGCGCTGGACGACAAGGGCCCGCTGGTGACGGTCGCCGACGCGGTCGAGTCGCTGCTGGCGGAGGGCTTCGTCCCGGCGCACGATGTCTACCTCTCCTTCGGTGCGGACGAGGAGGTCTTCGGTACCGGTGCCGTCGCCGTCGTCGATCACCTCGAGGCGGCGGGCGTCCGGCCGTGGCTCGTGTCCGATGAAGGGGGAGCCGTCGTCGAAGGTGCGCTTCCCGGGGTCGAAGGTCGGACCGCCATGATCGCCGTCGTCGAGAAGGGCACCGTCGACGTCGAGTTGCTCGCGCGTGGGGGAGGGGGTCACGCGTCCACGCCGTCCAAGGGTGGTGCCACGGCGCGGCTCGCGCGGGCGATCACGCGGTTGGAGCGCCGCCCGGCTCCGCCGCGTCTCACCGAGCCGGTGACGCTCATGCTGACGACTCTGGCTCAACGGGCCAGCGGGCCGTTGGCCGCGGTGCTCGCCAACGTCCACCGGGCGCCCCGTCCGGTGGCGGAGTTGCTGGCCAGGCTCGGGCCCGAGACGGCCGCGATGGTGCGCACCACCGTCGCGGTGACCCAGCTGTCCGGCAGTCCTGCGCGCAACGTGCTGGCGACCGAGGCCCGGGCGACGCTCAACGTGCGTCTGCTGGTCGGTGACACGAAGGCCACGCTCGTGAAGCGCTTGACCCGCGTGCTGCGGGGACTGGACGTGGAGATCGTGAGTGTCCGCGGCGAGGACCCGCCGCCGATCTCCCGCACGGACAACGAGGCGTGGCAGGCCATGGTCGACGCGCTCGCCGTCGCGATGCCCGACGTGCTGGCGGTCCCGTACGCCCAGACAGGAGGCACCGACAGCCGGCACTTCACCCGCATCAGCGACTCGGTGTACCGGTTCGCGCCCCTGCTCATGAGCCGCGAGCAGCGCGACGCCATCCACGCGCCGAACGAGTACGTCGAGGTCGAGGCGCTCGAGCGAGGAAGCCAGTTCTTCCGCGCGCTGCTCACCGCCCACCGCTGAACCCAGATGTGCGCGCCATTCGTCGACCGCGCGCGGTCTGGGTTGACCGAACGCGCGCACATCTCGGGTCTCGGTGAGCAGGACGAATCCCGATTTGAGTCTGGCGCGGTCGGCTGAGTATCATGGGGAGTCGGCCTTGTCAGGCGCGTTTTCCCCTGCCCTCGGGTAGCCGCTTCGTGCGGTGGGTGACGCGCGTGGCGTGGTCAGGTCGATGAAGGCAACCGAAGAAGAGGTCATGGCGAAAAAAGAAGGCGTCATCGAGATGGAGGGCTCGGTCATCGAGGCCCTGCCCAACGCGATGTTCCGCGTGGAGCTGGCCAACGGCCACAAGGTCCTCGCGCACATCTCGGGCAAGATGCGTCAGCACTACATCCGCATCCTCCCCGAGGACCGCGTCGTGGTGGAGCTCTCGCCGTACGACCTCTCCCGCGGTCGCATCGTCTACCGCTACAAGTAAATCGTCACGTTCGCACCGAAGAGAGAGTTTCTCGATGAAGGTCAACCCGAGCGTGAAGAAGATCTGTGACAAGTGCAAGGTGATCCGTCGCCACGGCCGCGTCATGGTGATCTGCGAGAACCCGCGCCACAAGCAGCGCCAGGGCTGAGCAGCTGCGTCAGCAGCTTCTTCACACAGCACCCATCGTCTGACGGCTCGCCTGCGTGAGCAGGCGCCACCCCCGGCGCAGAGGCCGGGGCCCGGCCCGAGGGGAGTATCCCCTCGGAAGGCGGCCGGGATGCCTCAGGCGTCCACACCTCTGTTGAAGGAAAGGAACTGCCACCATGGCACGCCTCATTGGAGTCGATCTCCCGCGCGAGAAGCGCATCGAGATCGCACTCACGTACATCTTCGGCGTCGGCCGTACCCGCGCCGCCGAGACCCTTGCCGCGACCGGCATCGACCCGAGCACTCGCGTCCACGAGCTCACCGACGACCAGCTCGTCGCGCTCCGTGACCACATCGAGGGCAACTACCAGGTCGAGGGTGATCTCCGCCGTGAGATCACCGCCGACATCCGCCGCAAGATGGAGATCGGCAGCTACCAGGGTCGCCGCCACCGGGCGCACCTGCCCGTCCGTGGCCAGCGCACCAAGACCAATGCCCGTACGCGCAAGGGCCCGAAGCGCACCGTCGCCGGAAAGAAGAAGTGAGTTAGACGATGCCTCCCAAGAACACTGGCGCCAAGAAGGTGCGCCGCAAGGAGAAGAAGAACGTCGCTCAGGGCGAGGCCCACATCAAGAGCACGTTCAACAACACGCACGTGACGATCACCGATCCCTCCGGTGCGGTGATCGCGTGGGCCTCCGGCGGAACCGTCGGTTTCAAGGGCTCGCGCAAGTCGACGCCCTACGCCGCTGGCATGGCCGCCGAGGCCGCCGGCCGTCAGGCGATGGAGCACGGCATGAAGAAGGTCGACGTCTTCGTGAAGGGTCCGGGTTCGGGCCGCGAGACGGCGATCCGGTCGCTCAGTGGCGTCGGCCTGGAGGTCGGCACCATCTCCGACGTGACCCCCACGCCGCACAACGGCTGCCGTCCGCCCAAGCACCGTCGTCTCTGACGACCGCGTCGATTCTTTCCTAGGAGTTTTCACCCATGGCCCGTTACACCGGACCCCTCACCAAGAAGTCGCGCCGCCTCGGCGTCGACCTCGTCGGTGGGGACAAGGCCTTCGAGCGCCGTCCCTACGCCCCCGGCCAGCACGGCCGCGCGCGCGTCAAGGAGTCGGAGTACCGCACCCAGCTGCAGGAGAAGCAGAAGGCGCGTTACACCTACGGCGTGCTGGAGAAGCAGTTCCGCAAGTACTACGAGACCGCGCACCGCAAGCCCGGCAAGACCGGTGACAACCTGCTCGCGCTGCTCGAGAGCCGTCTCGACAACGTCGTGTACCGCGCCGGCCTGGCGCGTACGCGTCGTCACGCCCGCCAGCTCGTGACCCACGGTCACTTCCTGGTCAACGGCGTCAAGACGAACATCCCGTCCTTCCAGGTCAGCAAGCACGACATCATCGACGTGCGCCCCAAGTCCCTGGAGATGACGCCCTTCATCGTGGCGCGCGA
This sequence comes from Aeromicrobium camelliae, assembly GCF_003850045.1. Classification (GTDB taxonomy): domain Bacteria; phylum Actinomycetota; class Actinomycetes; order Propionibacteriales; family Nocardioidaceae; genus Aeromicrobium; species Aeromicrobium camelliae. The sequence goes on from NZ_RQJX01000001.1 coordinate 118,692, forward strand.
GACCCACGACCCGGACACCGTTCCCGGGTGGCTGGACGTCTCGCCTGAGCGCGGTCGGATCCTGGTTCACCAGACCCCGGTCCGCGAGCAGATCGTCGTCCCGATCCAGGAGCAGCTCATCGTCGAGTTCTACTCGAAGATCTGATCGCTTCTACCACCGTCCATTGACCCGAGCCGTCAAATAGCGGTCGGCTCGGAAAGGAACAGTCACCATGCTGATTGCACAGCGTCCCGTCCTGACCGAAGAGGTCGTCGACGACTTCCGTTCGCGGTTCGTCATCGAGCCCCTCGAGCCGGGCTTCGGCTACACCCTCGGCAACTCGCTGCGTCGCACGCTGCTGAGCTCCATCCCGGGTGCGGCCGTCACGTCGATCAAGATCGACGGCGTTCTGCACGAGTTCTCGACCATCCCCGGTGTCACCGAGGACGTCACCGAGATCATCCTCAACCTCAAGAACCTCGTCGTCTCCTCCGAGAACGATGAGCCCGTCGTGATGTACCTGCGCTCCGAGGGCGCGGGCGACGTCACCGCGGCGGCCATCACGCCGCCGGCGGGTGTCGAGGTGCACAACCCCGACCTGCACATCGCGACCCTCAACGACAAGGGCAAGCTCGAGATCGAGCTCGTCGTCGAGCGGGGCCGTGGCTACGTGTCGGCCGCTCAGAACAAGACCGGCGAGGAAGAGATCGGCCGCATGCCGATCGACTCGATCTACAGCCCGGTCCTGAAGGTCACGTACAAGGTCGAGGCCACGCGTGTCGAGCAGCGCACCGACTTCGACAAGCTCATCATCGACGTCGAGACGAAGCCGTCGATCCTGCCGCGCGACGCGATCGCGTCGGCCGGTTCGACCCTCGTCGAGCTCTTCGGTCTCGCCCGTGAGCTCAACGTCGAGGCCGAGGGCATCGACATCGGTCCGTCGCCGGTCGACGAGGCGCTCGCCGCCGATCTCGCCCTGCCGATCGAGGATCTCGATTTCACGGTCCGCTCGTACAACTGCCTCAAGCGTGAGGGCATCCACACCGTGGGTGAGCTCATCGGGCGCAGCGAGCAGGATCTGCTGGACATCCGCAACTTCGGCTCGAAGTCGATCGACGAGGTCAAGGCCAAGCTGGCCGAGATGGGTCTGGCCCTCAAGGACAGCCCCGCCGGATTCGATCCCAGCGCGGTCGTCGACAACTACGACGACGACGCGAGCTACGCCGAGGACGAACAATACTGAACTGTTCCGTGGATCGTCCCCATGGAACCCAAGTTCTCTGAGACTGGAGTGACAACATGCCCACCCCCACCAAGGGAGCACGCCTCGGCGGCAGCCCCTCGCATCAGCGCCTGATCCTGGCCAACCTGGCTCAGTCGCTGTTCGAGCACGGCAAGATCACGACGACCGAGGCCAAGGCCCGCCGTCTGCGTCCGTACGCCGAGCAGCTCATCACCAAGGCCAAGGTCGACACGCTGGCCAACCGCCGTCAGGTGCTCAAGGTCATCCGTGACAAGGGCGTCGTGCACGCGCTCTTCACCGAGATCGGCCCGGCCATGGCCACCCGCCCGGGCGGCTACACGCGCATCACGAAGATCGGCCCCCGGAAGGGCGACAACGCCCCCATGGCCGTGATCGAGATCGTGGAGGCCAAGGAGTTCGACGCTTCGGCGCCCAAGGCTGAGACTGCCGCGGCCCCCGTCGAGGAGCCGGCTGCCGAGGCTCCGGCCGAGGAGACCGTCGCCGACGAGACCGCGGAGGCTCCGGCCGAGGAGTCGACCGAGGCTGACGCCGAAGACGAGTCCAAGTAAGTACCCGCTCGAAGGCCCCCGACACCGCTGGTGTCGGGGGCCTTCGGCGTTGCGGGTGCAGCGTCAGTCGAGGTGCAGGCGCATGAGCACGCGCGGGAATCCGTTGAGGACCGACGACGTGTCGGCGGCCTTGTGGAACCCGGCGCGTTCGAAGAGCCGTCGCGTACCCACGTAGGCCATGGTGAGGTCGACCTTCTGCCCTGCGTTGTCGACCGGGTATCCCTCGATCGCGGGCGCACCGCTCGCGCGGGCGTACGCCACCGCCCCCTCGAGCAGCTGATGGGAGATCCCGCGCCCGCGGAATCCCGGCCGGACGCGGAGGCACCACACCGACCAGACGTCGAGGTCGTCCACATGAGGGATCTTGCGGTTGGTAGCGAAGCTCGTGTCGCGGCGAGGGTGGACGGCGGCCCACCCGACGACGTCGCCCTCGTCGTACGCGAGCACGCCGGGTGGGCCCTCGCGCATCAGCTCGCGCACGTAGTCACCACGCGCGGTCCCGGTGAGTTCGCGGTTGAGCGAGTTGGGGATGCGATAACTCAGACACCAGCACACGTTGGCGTCCGGCCGTTTCGGGCCCACCATCGTGGCGAGGTCATCGAAAACCTCCGCCGGACGCACCTCGATCACCATGGTTCCACCATGGCGCTCAGCACCGACAGTGGCTAGGGGCGCCGGACCGACAGCACGCGGAAGCCTTTCTCACTGGCCTCACGGGTGGTGGGGTAGCCCTCGGACTCGAGCCAGCGGTGCAACGAGTCCGCGCCGAGATTCTTGCCCACCACGAGGCGGGCTTCGCCGCTCCCGCTGAGCCGGGGCAGCCAGGTCGACAGCAGCTCGTGCAGAGCCTGCTTGCCGATCCGGATCGGCGGATTCGACCAGATCGCGTCGAACGTGAGGTCGGGCGGCACCTCCTCAGGACGACACGCCGTGACGTCGAGGGCGTGGCGCTCGGCGTTGTAGCGAGTGAGTTCCAGGGCGCGGTCGTTGACGTCGACCGCCCAGGCCGTCAGTCCCTCCGCCGCGAGTGAGCACGCGATCGCGCCCCATCCGCAGCCCAGGTCGAGCACAGTGCCGGGGCTGAGCGGGGGAGTGCTGTGGCGCAGGAGGACGTCGGTGGCTTTGTCGAGGCCCTGGTGCGAGAACACCCCCGTCGCCGTGGTGTACGTGCGCTCCGTGCCCCAGACCGACACGGTGATGTCGCGGCGCCGTTCCGCCACGTTCGGGTCGGCGTCGAAGTAGTGATCGGCCACGGGTCCAGCCTACGGCGCACCCCGGCCCGCGCTTCCCCTCCCCGCGAGTGGCGCAAGATGGGGCTGATCGCGGGCCTAGCCGACCCATTCTGCGCCACTCGGCCCTCACTTTGCGCCACTCGCGGGCGGGCGAGCGGCGGCGGGCCGAGGGCGACAGACTCGTAGCATGCGTGAGTTCGTCGTCCTCGGGACCGCCTCCCAAGCGCCCACTCGCGAGCGCAACCACAACGGCTACGTGCTGTTGTGGGACGGGGAGGGCCTGCTGTTCGACCCGGGGGAGGGGACCCAGCGGCAGATGATCCGAGCAGGAGTCTCCGCGCACCAGATCCACCGCATCTGTCTGACGCACGTGCACGGCGACCACTGCTATGGCCTGCCCGGCGTGCTCTCACGGATGGCGCTCGACGGCGTCGACCATCCCGTGCACCTGCACTACCCCGCGACTGGCGAGGGGGTTGTGCGTGCCTTGGTCTCCGTCGCGTCGCCCGGCGTCGATCTTCGTCTGCACCCGCATGGCGTAGCGGGCGCCATCGCGCCAGGGCTGGAGGTGCATCCGTTGCACCACCGCGTCGAGACCTACGGGTACCAGCTCGCGGAACCGGCCGGACGCACGATGCTTCCAGGGAGGCTCGCCGCTAGCGGCATCTCGGGTGCAGACGTGGGGCGGTTGCAGCGCGAGGGGCGGCTCGGTGACGTCAGGCTGGAGGACGTCAGCGTGCACCGGCCTGGCCAGCGATTCGGCTTCGTGATGGACACCGCCTGGTGCGAGGGGGCCGAGCAGATCGCCGAGGGTGCCGATCTGCTCGTGACCGAGTCGACGTTCGCCGAGTCGGAGGCCGAGTTGGCCGTCGAGTACCGGCATCTCACCGCGCGGCAGGCCGGACGGCTGGCTGCCCGCGGCGGCGTGCGGCGGTTGGTGCTCACGCACTTCTCGGCGCGCTACCCCGATGCCGCGCCGCTGGGGGAGGAGGCACGCGCCGTGGCCGAGGATGCTGAGGTGCTCGTCGCGGAGGATCTGGATCGGATCGCCGTGCCGTCGCGGCGCCGGCTCGAAGCGGTCGACTGAGTCCTCTGCTCGTGTCGGCGAGTGGCGCAAAGTGACCACCGAGTGCCGCAGAATGGGTCAGATTATGCGCTGATCGTCCCCATTGTGCGCCACTCGGCGAGCACTGCGAACGAGACGAGCGCGACGGGAAGGGCGGCAGAACGCGGAGGCGGGCGAACGGGCTCAGCCGAGCTGCGCGCGCAGCCGGTCGAGGAGTGCGCGCTGGCCCGCCACGATGACCTCGGACGCGGTGTCGAGGTCGAACCACTCGACGCGATCGACCTCGGGGAACTGCTGCCTGGTGCCCGACCGAGGCGGCCACTCCATCTCGAACGTCCCCGGAGTGATCCTGGCCGGGTCGAGGTCTCCTTCCACAGCCCATGCCTCGACGAGCTTGCGCGACTGGCGCACCTCGCCGAGCGGAAGCCGTGTGCCGGTGGGGAGCGGCACGCCGAGTTCCTCCCCGAACTCGCGGCAGGCCGCCGCCCACGGATCTTCGTCAGGCTCGACCTCGCCCTTGGGGATCGACCACGCGCCCTCGTGCTTGCGCGACCAGAACGGACCACCCATGTGACCGAGCAGGACCTCGACATCGGGGCTGCGGCGGAACAGCAGGATGCCGGCGCTGCGGACGGTCATGGCTCGTCGCGCCGACGACGTGACTGCTGGACCCGCTCCGCGAGCTGGTCGTCGGCGGGGTAGCGGACCTCCTCGAGCACGAGGCCGTGCGCCGGCATGACCTTCACCCTCGGGTCCCGCTCACGTCCGGCGAGGATCTCGGCGGCGAACTCGGGCGGATACCGGCGCTCGCCCACGGCCACGAGGCACCCCATGAGCGACCGGACCATCGAGTGGCAGAACGCGTCCGCTCGCACCGTCGTCGCGAGGGTCTCGCCGCCGCGGATGGTGCGCAGGTCGAGGAGCGTGCGGACGGTCGTAGCCCCCTCGCGTCGCTTGCAGAACGCGGCGAAGTCGTGCTCGCCGAGCAGGTGCTGGGCGGCTTCGTTCATCAGGTCGATGTTCAGGGGCCGTGGATGCGCCACGATCATGCGTCGCGCGAGCGGATCAGGGCCCGCGGGGTGGTCCGTCATCCGGTAGATGTAGCGGCGTTCGAGTGCCGCGAACCGGGCGTCGAAGTGCTCGGGCGCGGCTGTGACCGACTTGATCCGGATGTCCTGCGGCACGATCCGGCGCAGGCGTCGTTCGAGCACGCCCGGATGAGAGTCGACGTCGACGTGAGCGACCTGCCCGCGAGCGTGAACGCCGGCGTCGGTGCGGCCCGCGCAGGTCACCTGCGGAGGCTCGGGGAGGCGCAGGACGGTCGCGAGCGCCGCCTCCAGCTCACCTTGCACCGTGCGTAGCCCCGGCTGGGTCGCCCATCCCCGAAAGTCGGTCCCGTCATAGGCGAGGTCGATCCGCATGCGCACCGCACCAGCCTAGCTTTCGCCGCTTCTGACGAGGTCACGGCGGCCGACCAACGACAACGGGGAGGATCGCGGTCAACTGCTGACCGCGATCTCCCCGTTGCGGGAAGTTTCTCTACTTCTCCTGGTAAACCTCAGCTCCAGCGCTGGGCGGCCGGGATGAAGTCGAGCTGGCGCTCGCCGGTGTAGATCTGCTTGGGGCGAGCGATCTTCTGCTCCGGGTCGTCGACGAGCTCCAGCCACTGGGCCAGCCAGCCCGCGGTGCGCGGGATGGCGAACAGCACCGTGAACATCTCCGGCGGGAACTGCAGCGCCTCGTAGATGAGACCCGAGTAGAAGTCGACGTTCGGGTAGAGCTTGCGCGACACGAAGTACTCGTCCTCGAGCGCGATCTTCTCGAGCTCCTGCGCGACCTCCAGGAGCGGATTGACGCCCGTGACCTCGAAGACGTCCTCGGTGGCCTTCTTGATGATCTTGGCCCGCGGATCATAGTTCTTGTAGACCCGGTGCCCGAAGCCCATCAGACGCTCGTCGCCGTTCTTGACGCCCTCGATGAAGGCCGGAACGTTGTCCTTCGTCTTGATGCGCTTGAGCATGCGCAGCACGGCTTCGTTGGCGCCGCCGTGCAGCGGGCCGTAGAGCGCCGCGATGCCCGCGCTGACCGCCGAGTACGGATCGACCTGGCTGGAACCGACCGAACGCACGGCGTTCGTGGAGCAGTTCTGCTCGTGGTCCGCGTGGAGGATGAACAGCACCTCGAGGGCCTTGCTGAGGCGCGGGTCCGGCTCGTACTTGGACTCGCTCATGCGGAAGAGCATCGAGAGGAAGTTCTCGGTGTACGTCAGATCGTTGTCCGGGTAGACGTACGGCTTGCCCTGCGCGTGGCGGAACGACCAGGCGCCGAGCGTCGGCATCTTGGCGATGAGCCGGACGATCTGCTCATGGCGGACCTGGGGGTCCTTGATGTTGCGGGCCTCGGGGTAGAACGTGGACAGGGCCCCCACGCTCGACAGCAGCATCCCCATCGGGTGCGCGTCGTAGCGGAAGCCCTGCATGAGCGATTTGAGGTTCTCGTGCACGAACGTGTGGAACGTGATCTCGTGCACCCACTGGTCATGCTGCTCCTTGGTGGGCAGTTCGCCGTGGATGAGCAGGTAGGCCACCTCGAGGAAGGTCGAGGACTCGGCCAGCTGCTCGATGGGGTAGCCGCGGTACTCGAGGATGCCGCGATCGCCGTCGATGTAGGTCACCGCGCTGCGGGTCGAGGCCGTGTTGGTGAAGCCGGGATCGTAGACGGCGAGTCCGGGCTCCTCACCGGTCTTGCCGATCTTGCCCACGTCGCTCGCGCGGATCGTGCCGTCGGTGATGTCGAGTTCGTACTCGTCGCCGGTACGGTTGTCGCGGACGGTCAGCGTCTGTTTCTGGGTCACGTTGGGTCTCCTGTGACGAAAGACGGTCGCGCTGCCCATGGTGGAGCAGCACCTCTAACCTAGTGGTCGTGCTCACATGATGCGATCGTGGGTCCATTTCCAGCACCCCGTTTTGACCGGGTTGGGGTCTGCCGGTTATTCTTGACTGTCGTGGTGCCCACGGCCGACGAGCCGGGCGCGCCCTCCATGAACCCAGTAACAGACAAGCGAGAAGGTCACGCCGTGCGCACGTACAGCCCGAAGCCTGCTGACATCGACCGTCGGTGGCACGTCATCGATGCCGAGGACGTCGTTCTCGGCCGTCTCGCCGTCCAGGCGGCGACGCTGCTGCGCGGCAAGCACAAGCCGACCTACGCGCCCCACGTCGACAATGGCGACTTCGTCATCATCGTCAACGCCGAGAAGGTCGCCCTGTCGGGCAACAAGCGCGGCGACAAGAACGTCTACCGTCACAGCGGGTACCCCGGTGGCCTCAAGCAGATCGCGTACGGCGACCTGCTCACCAAGGACGCCCGCAAGGCCATCGAGAAGTCGGTGCGCGGCATGCTCCCCAAGAACCGCCTGGGCCGTCAGCTCATGACGAAGCTGAAGGTCTACGCCGGCCCCGATCACCCGCATGCCGCCCAGAAGCCCCAGCCGTTCGAGATCACGCAGATCTCCCAGTAAGCGAGAAGAGCAGGTACATCGTGGCTGAGTCCACCACCGAAGAGGTCGAGTACACCACCAACGCCGAGGGCGTCGCCTACACCTCGGAGACCGTGGCGAGCGTCGGTTCGTCCGACAAGCCGTCCATCATCGCGCCCGCCGGCGCGACCGGTCGCCGCAAGGAGGCCGTTGCGCGCGTGCGCATCGTCCCGGGCACCGGCACCTGGACGGTCAACGGCAAGCCGCTCGAGGAGTACCTGCCCAACAAGCTGCACCAGCAGATCGCCAAGGAGGCCCTCGCGACGACGGGTCTCGAAGGCAGCTTCGACGTCATCGCCCGCGTCAGCGGCGGTGGCATGACCGGCCAGGCCGGCGCTCTGCGCCTGGGCGTGGCCCGTGCTCTCAACGCCGTCGACGTCGAGGCCAACCGCCCGACGTTGAAGAAGGCCGGCCTGCTGACCCGCGACGCGCGGATCAAGGAGCGCAAGAAGGCCGGTCTCAAGAAGGCCCGTAAGGCTCCGCAGTACAGCAAGCGCTGACCCGTCCGTGGGCCGAATTTTCGGTACCGACGGAGTTCGGGGCCTGGCGAACAGGGATCTGACCGCCGAACTCGCGGTCGATCTCTCCGTCGCTGCCGCCCACGTGCTGGGCGAGGCAGGAGCCTTCGCCGATCAACGGCCCACTGCGGTCGTCGCCCGCGATCCTCGCGCCTCGGGGGAGTTCCTCGAGGCCGCGGTGGTCGCGGGTTTGGCGTCCGCGGGGGTCGACGTCCACCGTCTCGGTGTCGTCCCGACGCCGGGTACGGCGTACCTCACCGCGCTGCTCGCGGCCGACATGGGCGTCATGATCTCGGCGAGCCACAACCCGATGCCCGACAACGGCATCAAGTTCCTCGCGCGCGGCGGGCAGAAGCTCGCCGACGAGATCGAGGAGGCCATCGAGCGCCGACTCGCCGAACCGTGGGACCGTCCGACCGGCGCGCACGTCGGCCGCGTCGGCGATAGCCACGCCGGGCTCGGTGCTTACGTCAAGCACCTGGCGGGCAGCGTCGAGGAGCGCCTCGAAGGACTCAAAGTCGTCCTCGACTGCGCGAACGGCGCGGCGGTCGAGGCCGCCCCGGAGGCGTTCCGCACCCTCGGCGCCGAGGTTGTCGCGATCCACGCGGAGCCCGACGGACTGAACATCAACGAGGGCTGCGGTTCCACCCATCCAGAGGACCTCCAACGGGCCGTCGTCGAGCTGGGCGCGGACGTCGGCTTCGCCTTCGACGGCGACGCCGACCGGTGCCTCGCGGTCGACGCGCAAGGCAATCTCGTCGACGGCGACCAGATCCTGGCGATCCTCGCGCTGCGCGCTCAACGCGACGGCCGGCTCGCCCACGACACCGTGGTCGCCACGGTGATGAGCAACCTCGGTCTCTCGCTCGCGTTGGACGCGGCCGGCCTCACCCTCGTGCGTACGTCCGTCGGTGATCGCTACGTGCTGGAAGCCATGCGCGCGGGCGGGTTCACCCTCGGTGGTGAACAGTCCGGTCATGTCATCATGAGCGACTTCGCGACGACGGGCGACGGCACGTTGACCGCGGTGCACCTCGCTGCCGAGATGGTGGTGTCGGGGCGCCCGATGAGCGACCTCGCCGCCGTCGTCACGCGTCTGCCGCAGGTCCTGGTCAACGTTGCCGACGTCGACAAGTCCCGCGCGGCCACCGACCCGGTGCTGCAGGGCGAGATCGCCGCGGCCACCGCCAAGCTCGGGGATACCGGCCGGGTGCTGTTGCGCCCGTCCGGCACGGAGCCGGTCGTCCGGGTGATGGTCGAGGCTCCGACGGAGTCGGAGGCGAACGAGGTGGCCGACCATCTCGCGGACGTCGTCCGCACCACGCTCGCTCTCTAACTTTCGGCGCCTCGGCGGCGATAGGCTCGCGCCGTGGTCATCATCACCGCGCTCGACGTCGCTGACGACGACGCCTACGCCGCCTTCCACGCGCTCTACGCCCGGTCGATCGATACAGAGCTGGACCCGCCGTGGGAGTTCCGTGAACTGCGGATGAAGCTCGCCGGCGACGAGTACGTGCAGTCGGTCGCGCTGGTGGCCGTCGACGGCGACGAGGCGGTCGGCGGTGCGTGGGCCGAACTGACGCTCAAGGACAACCTGCAGAACGCCTTCGCCACGATCTTCGTCGATCCCCAGCACCGCCGTCGCGGATTCGGTTCAGCGTTGTGGCGCGAGCTCGCCGTAGCGTTGCGCGACCAGGGCCGCACGGTCGTGGCGGGCGAGGCGGTCAAGCGCGTCGACGCCGTGGAGAGCGACAGCGAGCGGTTCGCCGAGACGCTCGGCTTCCACGTGGATCTCGTCAACGCCATCCGCGAGCTGCCACTGCCGGCCGACCCGCCGAAGGCGCCTGCACGGGACGGTTACCAGCTGGCGGCCTGGCGCGGTCTCGCGCCGGAGCAGTGGCGAGCGGAGTACGCCCACCTGCGCAGCCTCATCACCCAGGAAGCGCCGCTGGGGGAGGTCGCGTGGGAGAACGAGTTCTGGGACGCCGCCCGGCTCGAGCTCGAAGCGCGGCAGTGGCAGGAGAGCGGCCGCGTGGCACAGATCGTGGCGGCCGTCGCCCCGCACGGTGCGCTCGTCGGCCACACGCAGCTGATCGTGCCGGATGCGAGTGACGAGGTGTACCAGTGGGACACCCTCGTGCTTCCCGAACACCGCGGCCACGGACTGGGACTGAGCCTGAAAGCAGCCGCCATGCGCGAGGCCGCCGACCTGGTCGCGGGCCGGCGCCGCATCACGACATGGAACGCCGCGTCGAACGAGCCGATGATCGCCGTCAACGAGCGCCTCGGCTATCGACTCATCGGCTACGCCACGGAGTACGCGATCGACCTGTCGGACGCGTCACCCGCCGAGCGGTGAGACACCTGCTCGTCGACTACCGCTCGGGCAGGGGCTGGCGTGCGGGTGAGGCGGCGGCGATGTCGATGTCGACGACCTCGGAGTCGAGCGTCAGCAGGACCTTCCGGGCCCGCGCCTGGCCGGTGTGCGGATCGTATGCCGTGAGCACGTAACGGCCCGTCGGCGGAAGCTGGAAGACGTACCGCCCCTCGCCGTCGCAGCGGGTGGCGCCGACCTGCTTGCCCACCGCTTCGCTGAGCGCGACCAGGGCACCGGCGGCAGGCATCCCCTTGCGGGTCACGGTGCCGGACACGGTGAGCTCCTCCGAGAACGTCAGGTGCTGTTCGACCTCGCCGCCGGAGAACTCGAAGACCTCGGCGGCCGGTGCCCAGCCGACGGCGTTCGCGATGACGACGTAGGTGCCGGGGCCCGGAAGCACGACCGAGTACCGTCCGTCGTTGTCGGCCCGGCTCCAGTCGAGCTGTTCGCCGTGGGCGTCGAGCACCGAGACGAGGATCGTGCCACGGGCGCTGCCGTCCGCCCGGGCGAGCGTGATCCGGCCGCGGACCACGGCTTCCTGCTTCTCGCGACCCTGGGCCCGCGCGAGCTCCTGTTCCTGGTGGGTGCGACGGTCCCGCGGGATGAGCGTCGCGAGGCCGGTGCAGATACCGGCCGCGAGCGCGCCCAGCCACAGCACAGCGTGGAAGGCCTGCTGCGAAGCGAACGACATCCCGCCGGCCTCGATCGTGTAGGTCGCCATGATGGCCGCGACCACGGTGCTGGCCAGCGACGTGCCGATCGAGCGGACCAGGGAGTTCAGGCCGTTCGCGGACGCGGTCTCGGTGATCGGCACCGACGACATGATCAGCGTCGGCATCGCCGCGAACGCGAGCGCGGTGCCGATGCCGACCAGCGTCGAGCCGATCACGACCGCGGCCACCGAGTCGGCGTAGAAGACGCGACCGATGTACGTGAAGGCCATCAGGGCCGAGCCGACGAGCAGCACCAGCCGACCGCCGAAGCGCCCCAGCAGCCAGCCGGAGATGGGCGAGATGGCGACCATCGCGAGGCCCGACGGCACCATCGCCAGACCGGCCGACGTCACGTCGAGCCCGAACCCGACGCCGCTCTCGACGGGCTGCTGCAGCACCTGGACGGTGACGAGCATGTTCACGAACATCGCCATCCCCGCGAAGATCGAGGCGATGTTCGTGACGAGCACGGGGCGGCGAGCGCTCGTCCGCAGATCGACCATCGGCTGGTTGATCCGCAGTTCCACCGGGATCCACACGGCCAGCAGCGCCACCGACGAGGCCAGCAGCACGAGGACGACCGGCTCGCCCCATCCCCAGACACTGCCCTTCGAGATCGGCAGCAAGAGGCACACGAGCGCAGCAGAGAGCAGCAGGGCGCCGCCTACGTCGAAACGGCCGGGGGTGCGCACCGGGGACTCGTCGACGACGACCAGGAGCGATACGACGAGCGCCGCGCCGGCCACGGCGCCGAACCAGAAGATCGAGTGCCAGCCGAACACGTCGCTGAGCACGCCCGCCAGCGGGAGGCCGAGCGCCGAACCGATGCCCATCGTGGCGCTCATCAGCGCGACCGCCGTGCCGATGCGCTTGGGTGGCAGCTCATCGCGGAGGATGCTGATCCCCACGGCGATCAGCGACGCGCCGAAACCCTGCAGGGCCCGCCCGACGATCATGGTCAGGAAGGAGACCTCGAGGGCGCAGATGACCGAACCGAGGATCATCGCGCCGAGTGCGACCAGCAGCATGCGGCGTTTGCCGTACATGTCGGCCATCCGCGCGATGATCGGCGTACCCACCGCCGCGGTCAGCAGCGTCGCGGTGACGAGCCAGGACGAGTCCGAGGCGGAGATGTCGAGCAGCTCGGGGAATGCTGGCAGCAGCGGGATGACGAGCGTGAACTGCAGCGCAGAGACCATGCCGCACAAGGAGAGCACCAGGATCTTGAGCCAGGCTGGCGCACTGCGCGGCATATCGCTCCTTCGAGTCGGCGAAGTCGGTCGTCAGGGCCTGCTCCGAAGGGGACGGGCCTCGGAACGTCTGCGGCGCGCAGGGAGCGACAGCGCAGTCCGCCGCGGGGCGCAGGAAACCCACCCTAGCCGAGTGAGGACGAGGCGCCGCGCCCGCTCAGAGCTTGCGGAGACGAACCCACTTGACCGTGTGATCGGAGCCTTTGCGCAGCACGAGGTCGGCGCGGCCGCGGGTGCTGGCGATGTTCTCGCGCAGGTTCGGCCAGTTGATCGTGTGCCACAGTTCCTCAGCCCGGGCGACGGCCTGATCGTCGGTGAACGAGCTGTAGCGGTGGAAGTAGGAGGCCGGATCGGCGAACGCGGTCTCACGCAGCCGCAGGAAGCGTTCGATGTACCACCGGCGGATGTCCTTGCTCGAGGCGTCGACATAGATGCCGAAATCGAAGAAGTCGCTGATCGCAAGGCCCGGGCTGCCGTCTCCTCGTGCGCGTGCCGGTGCGAGGACGTTCAGGCCCTCGACGATGACGATGTCGGGCCGGCTGATGGTGACGACCTCGTCGGTGACGTCGTAGGTCAAGTGCGAATAGACCGGCGCCTCGACGTGGTCGGCGCCGCTCTTGACGCTCATGACGAAGCGCAGGAGTCGTTTGCGGTCGTAGGACTCCGGGAACCCCTTGCGGTCCAGGATGCCCCGCTTCTCGAGTTCGGCGTTCGGCAACAGGAAACCGTCGGTGGTCACGAGCGCCACGTTCGGATGTTCCTCGCGCTGCGCCAGCAGTTCACGCAGCAAGCGCGCGGTCGTGGATTTGCCGACCGCGACCGAGCCGGCCAGGCCGATGACGAACGGCACCTTGGTGGCCTGGGGATTGCCGAGGAAGCGTTCCGTCGCGCGGTAGAGCGTGTTGGCCATCCGCACGCGGAGGCTGATCAGCTGGGTGAGGGGGAGGTAGACCTGCCCCACCTCGTCGAGATCGAGCTCCTCGCCCAAGCCGCGGACGCGCGCGATCTCCGCCTCCGTCAGCGGCACAGGGGAGTCGTCGGCGAGCTCGGCCCAGGCAGACCGTTCCAGCTCGACGAACGGCGTCAGCTCGCGTGACATGGGGACCATTGTTGCGATCACGGCTCCTGACCTCGCACTGGGTACCCTGGAAGCTATGTGCGGAATCGTGGGATACGTGGGGACGCGCCCCGCCGTCGACGTCGTGATGGGTGGTTTGCGCCGCCTCGAGTACCGGGGGTACGACTCCGGCGGCGTCGCGCTCGTGACGGCCGAGGGCATCGCCAGCGCGAAGCGCGCGGGCAAGCTCGCCAATCTCGACGCCGTGCTGGCGGAGAAGCCGCTGCCGCACGCCACCACCGGGATCGGGCACACGCGCTGGGCGACCCATGGTGCGCCGAATGACGTCAACGCCCACCCGCACCTCGACGCGACCGGACGGATCGCAGTCGTACACAACGGCATCATCGAGAATTTCGCCCTGCTGCGCGAGGAGCTCGAGGCCGAGGGCTATGAGTTCCTCTCCGAGACCGACACCGAGACCGTCGCGCACCTCGTGCACCGTGCTCTGCAGGCCACGCCTGATCTCGGCGATGCGGTGCGCGAGGTCTGCCGCCGGCTCGAAGGCGCGTTCACGCTCGTGATCGCCGACGCCGACACACCCGACAAGGTGGTGGGCGCGCGCCGCAACTCCCCGCTCGTGGTCGGGCGCGGCGACGGCGAGAACTTCCTCGGCTCCGACGTCGCGGCGTTCATCGACTACACCAAGTCGGCCATCGAGCTCGGCCAGGACCAGGTCGTCGAGATCACCGCGGACGATGTCCGGGTCACCGACTTCCACGGCGTCCCGGTCGACACCAAGGAGTACACGGTCGACTGGGACGTGTCCGCCGCCGAGAAGGGCGGCTACGACTGGTTCATGGTCAAGGAGATCCACGAGCAGCCGCAGGCCATCGCCGACACGCTGCTGGGCCGCATCGGCTCCGACGGGCGCCTGCAGCTCGACGAGATGCGACTCTCCGACGGCGAGCTGCGCGAGGTCGACAAGATCATCGTCATCGCCTGCGGCACCTCGTACTACGCCGGCATGGTGGCCAAGTACGCGATCGAGCACTGGACCCGCATCCCGTGCGAGGTCGAGCTCGCCTCCGAGTTCCGCTACCGCGACCCGATCCTCGACCACACGACGCTCGTGGTGACGATCAGCCAGTCGGGCGAGACGATGGACACGCTCATGGCGATCCGGTACGCCCGCGAGCAGCGCGCCCGGGTGCTCTCGATCTGCAACACCAACGGCTCCACGATCCCGCGCGAGTCCGACGCCGTGATCTACACGCACGCCGGACCGGAGATCGCGGTCGCCTCGACCAAGGGCTTCCTCGCCCAGGTCGTCGCCTGCTATCTGCTCGCCCTCTACTTCGCCCAGGCCAAGGGAGTGAAGTACGGCGACGAGATCCGCTCGATCCTCGACGAGCTCGAGAAGATCCCCGCGGCGGTGCAGACCGTACTCGACCGCGGCGAGCAGGTGCGCAAGCTCGCCAACGACCTCTCCGACAGCCGCTCGATCATGTTCCTCGGCCGCCACGTGGGGTACCCGGTCGCGCTCGAAGGAGCGCTCAAGCTCAAGGAGCTCGCGTACCTGCACGCTGAGGGCTTCGCCGCCGGTGAGCTCAAGCACGGTCCCATCGCGGTGATCGAGGACGGCGTTCCGGTCTTCGTCGTCGTGCCGCCCAAGGCGCGCGACCAGTTGCAGGAGAAGATCCTGTCCAACATCCAGGAGGTGCGCGCTCGCGGTGCGCGCACGATCGTCCTGGTCGAGGAGGGCGACGACTCCGTCGTGGCCTACGCCGACGAGGTCATCCGGCTGCCGAAGGTGCCCACGCTGCTGCAGCCGCTGGTGGCGACCGTCCCGCTGCAGATCTTCGCGTGCGAGATCGCGACCCAGCTCGGTCACGACGTCGACCAGCCGCGCAACCTCGCCAAGTCGGTCACCGTCGAGTGACGGCATGCTGACCGCTCATCGGGTCGCCGACATCCGCGCTGCCGAGAAGGCTGCGGCGGCGTCCGCCGGGTGGGACGGCCTCATGCAACGCGCCGTCGCCGCCCTGACCGACGTCCTTGCCCGAGTCCTCCCCGAGGACGCCGTTCCGATCGTGCTCGTCGGTCCAGGCAACAACGGTGGCGACGCCCTGTTCGCTGCCGCCGCGTTGTGCCGTCGGGGGCGTCGCGTCGACGTCGCGCTGCTCGACCGCGGCCACGTCCATGAGGCGGGCCTCGCCGAGGCCCTCGCTTCGGGCGTCCGTGTAGTCGACGGACCCGTCGACCATGACCACGTCGTCGACGCCGTGTTCGGCATCGGTGCCCGCGCAGGGCTCGACGGGCGCGCCGCCGAGTGGGCCGGGTGGGTCGAGGGGCGACGACCGTTCGTCGTCGCGGTCGACGTGCCTTCCGGCATCGGCGTGGACGACGGCGTGCGACCGGGTCCGTCGATCCCCGCCGACGTGACGGTCACCTTCGGCACGGCGAAGGTCGGGTTGCTCGTCGGTCCGGGCGGACTGTCCAGCGGTCGCGTGCTGGTTCGTGACATCGGCCTCGCGCCGCACCTGAGCGCGCCTGCCGCCGAGGCGATCGAGGCCGGCGACGGACAGCGGTATCGGTCGATCGTTCCCGGTCCCGAGGCGCACAAGTACTCACGCGGCGTGGTCGGCATCGAGGCCGGCTCGCCGGCATACGCCGGAGCCGCGCATCTGTGCGTCGCCGGCGCCCAGGCCGGGCCGGCGGGCATGGTGCGGTTCGTGGGTGAACCCGACCTCGCGGCCCGCGTCGTCGACCGCGCTCCCGAGGTCGTGGCGGGCCGTGGCCGCGTCCAGGCATGGGTGGTAGGCCCCGGCGGCCAGGACAGTCCCGATCCGCTGATCTCGGCGCTCGCCGACGACGTCCCGGTGGTCGTCGACGCCTCCGCGCTCGCGCATCTGCCCGAACGGCTGCGGCCCGATGTCGTGCTGACCCCGCACGCGGGCGAGCTCGCGCGGCTGCTCGACGTCGAGCGTGCCGAGGTGGAGGCGGACCCGCTGCTGTCGGCGCGGCGCGTCGTGGAACGTTGGAACGCGACCGTGCTGCTCAAGGGCCCGCGCACGCTCGTCGTGTCGCCGGACGGGCGGGTGCGCGTCAATCTCTCAGGAACCTCCTGGCTCGGTACCGCCGGCGCAGGAGACGTGCTCGCCGGTTTCGTCGGATCGCTGCTGGCTTCCGGTCTCGACGCTCTCGAGGCCGCGTCGGTCGGCGCCTACCTGCACGGCGTCGCGGGAGCGCGGGCTGCGCGCGGCGGACCGTTCCCCGCCCACGTCGTCGCCGACGAGTTGCGCGGCGTGCTGCACGACTTCCTCGAGGGGACGCTCGACGACGAGGAGGCACGATGACACCGCAGGCTGAGCTCGTCGTCGACCTCGACGTCTACCGCCAGAACCTGGACGTCCTGCGTCGTTTGGCGCCCGGCGCCCAGCAGATGGCCGTGGTCAAGGCCAACGGCTACGGCCATGGCATGGTGCCGATGGCGCGGGCCGCGCGTGACGCGGGCGCCGAGTGGCTCGGCGTCGCCACCGCTGAAGAGGCCCTCGCGCTGCGATCCGCGGGGGACTCCGGGCCGGTGTTGTGCTGGCTCGCGGCGCCCGGCGCCCCGTTCGCCGAGTTGATCGACCAGGACATCGAGGTCACCGCCTCCTCGGCCGAACAGTTGGAGGAGATCCTCGCCGCGGCCCCACGACGGCCCCGCGTCCAACTCAAGGTCGACACCGGCCTGTCGCGCAACGGCGCCCGCTTCGGTCCGGACTGGACGGCGCTCGTGCATGCCGCGGCTCGTGCCCAGGCCCTCGGGCGCGTCGCGGTCACCGGCGTGTGGTCGCACTTCGCCTGTGCGGACGAGCCCGGGAACCCGGCGACCGACGAGCAGGAGAAGGTGTTCCGCTCCGCCGTCGACGAGCTGAGCGCGGCGGGTGTCGACCCGGGAACGCGCCATCTGTGCAACTCCGCCGGCGTCCTCACCCAGCCGAGTGCCCACCTCGATCTGGTGCGCGTCGGAATCGCCTCGTACGGCATCGCTCCGGACGCCGCCGTTCCGGTGCCCGGCGTCCGGCCGGTGCTGACCGCCCGGGCGCGGCTGGCCCACGTCAAGGACGTCGAGGCCGGAGCACGGGTCTCCTACGGCTACCGCTGGCAGGCCGAGCACGCGACGCGGCTCGGACTCGTGCCCGTCGGGTACGGCGAGGGCATTCACCGGACCGCCTCGAACCGCGCCGAGGTGGGGTTCGCGGGCGGGCGGCTCCCCGTGCGTGGAACGATCTGCATGGATCAGTTCGTCGTCGAACTCGGCGACGTGCCGGCACAGCGCGGTGACATCGTGACGCTGTTCGGCCCGGGTGATGACGGCGAACCGAGCGTCGAGGACTGGGCCGTCGCGGCCGGGACGATCGGCTACGAGATCGTCACGCGCCTTGCCGGCCGGTGGGCGCGCACCTACCGAGGAGAGCGATGAGCAAGTACGTCACCCGCGTGGCGGCCACTGCGGGGGCGTTTGCGGCGGCCGGCGCCGCGGCCACGCTCTTCAAGAACCGTTCCACGCAGCGCCGCCGACTGCGGCGGGCCGAGGAGATCCCCTTCGGCACCGTGCACGGCGAATCGCACGTCCTCGCCGCGCACGACGACGTCCCCCTGCACGTCGAGGTCGACGATGGCCCACCCCCCACGGTGGTCTTCCTCCATGGGTGGCTCTGTGACCTCGACACCTGGCACTACCAGCGCGTCGCGCTGCGCGGGGAGGCACGCCTCGTCTTCTGCGATCTGCGCTCGCACGGCCGCTCCGGCCGCACTGGACCGACCAACTCCAGTCTCGACGACCTCGCCGACGACCTCCTGACCGTCGTCGAGAGCCTCGTTCCCGAGGGCCCCATCCTCCTCGTGGGTCATTCCATGGGCGGCATGGCGGTCATGCGTTTCGCGGCCCGCCACCGTGCCGTGTTCGACGAGCGGGTCGCGGGCGTCGTCCTCATCGGCACGAGCGCGGGCAAGCTCATGCGCAAGAGCCCCGCGCTGCGGTACATCGCGGTCCTGATGAGGGCCACCACGCCGTTGCTGGACTGGGGCCGCCAGTTCAACAGCTATTCGATCATCAAGCGGTGGGCGCTCGGACCGAACGCCACGGAGACCGCCGCCGATCTCTCCAACGAGATGATCCTCCGAGCCCCGTCGCACGTCATCGCCGACTTCTATCCCAACTTCCTCGATCTGGACCTGGGGGAGGGGTTGGAGTCGATCTCGAAGGTGCCGACGGTCGTCGTGGGCGGAACGCGTGACGTCCTCACGCCGTTCTCGCACAGCCGCTGGCTCGCCGACCACATCGAGGGCGCCGAGCTCGTCATCATCAACGACGTCGGCCACATGATGATGTTCGAGGAGCCCGAGCAGGTGACGGAAGCGATCGAACGAGTGTTGAAGGAGGCCGTGTGACCGCGCTCGACGTCATCGAGGCGGGTCCGGAACACGCTGCGGCGATGGTGGAGGTCATCCATCGTTCGTTCGCCGCCCGCCCGCCGCTCGATCCGCCCACCACGGCCCTCGACGAGACGGTGGAGACCGTTGCGGAAGCGCTGCGCGCGTCCGGCGGGCTGCTGGCGCTGCGGCGAGAGCGGCCCATCGGCGCGATCCTGTTCGACGAGTCGCGTGCGGGCACCCTCGGTCTGCGCCGGGTGAGCGTTCACCCGCAGGGCCGTGACCGTGGCGTCGCGTCGGCGATGGTCGGCGTCGCCGAGGACATCGCCGAAGAACGCGGCAAGGACGGCATCTGGCTCGATGTGCGCGAGGAACTGCCGGACACCGTGCGGTTCTGGACGCGCAAGCTGTACCAGCCCGTCGGCAGGACCGGGACGATGATCCACATGGCGAAGACGCTCTGGCTGTCGCGCGAGGTCCCCGACGTCGACGCGATGCACGCGCTGGCCGACAAGCTCGCCACCTTGCTGCGAGCTGGGGACCTGCTGGTGCTGAGCGGTGATCTCGGCGCCGGTAAGACGACCTTCATCCAGGGTCTCGGTGAGGCGCTCGGAGTCCGTGGTCCCATCACCTCGCCCACGTTCGTCATCGCTCGCAATCACCCCTCGCTCCTCGGGGGTCCCGGGCTGGTTCACGTCGACGCTTACCGCCTGACCGACGCGGCCGAGATCGACGACATCGATCTCGACGCGACCACGGAGGAGTCGATCACGGTGGTCGAGTGGGGTGAGGGACGTGCCGAGCAGCTCGCCGACAGCTGGCTGTCAGTGACGATCGAGGCGCGAGAGGCTGACGACTCCGATCCGCTCGGTACGGCGGTGGGCGTGAAGTCGCCCGACATGAGGGTCGTGACGATCCGGCCGCACGGCCCGCGGTGGGTGGGCGTTCCGCTTCGCTCCACCCTGCTGTCCTGACGGCGGGCTCCTCCCGTCGTCGCCGAGCCGTCGAGGGGCGAAGCTAGGCTTGAGGCGTGCTGCTGCTCGCGTTCGACACCGCCACTCCCGCCATCACCGTCGCGGTGCACGACGGAACCGACGTGGTCGGCGAAGCGGAGGGACGTGGTGCCATGGCGCACGGCGAGCTTCTCGCCGCGCAGATCAAGAGCGCGCTCGACTCGGCGGGTGCGTCGATGCGCGACGTCACCGATGTTGCGGTCGGTGTCGGGCCCGGCCCGTTCACCGGGCTGCGTGTCGGCGTCGTGACCGCCTTGACGCTGGGACAGACGCTCGGTGCCCGCATCCACGGCGTGTGCTCGCTCGACATCCTCGCGGCCGACGTCGCCGGTATGGACGAGTTCGTCGTGGCCACCGACGCCCGCCGCAAGGAGGTCTACTGGGCCCGTTACCGCGAGGGTCGGCGGATCAGCGGCCCGGCGGTCGACCGGCCGGCCGTCGTCGCTGAGCTCGGCCTTCCGGTGCTCGGAAGAGGCGCGGAGCTGTATGCCGAGGTGCTCACCCGCGCGGACGGACCGCTCGATCCCTCCGCTGCCGCGCTGGCGCGGCTCGTCGCGAGCGGTGACGCGGCCGAATTGCCACTCGAGCCCCTCTACCTGCGGCGACCGGACGCCACCCCGCAGCCGAGCACGGCATGACCGTCAGGCCCGCCGTCCCCGCTGACCTCCCGTCGCTCGTCGCGCTCGAAGCGGCGTGCTTCGCGGCCGAGGCGTGGAGCGAGTCGCAGGTGAGGGAGGAGCTGACCGGCGGGCGGACCGTGCTCGCGCTCGACACGGAGTCCGCGCTCGCCGGTTACGCCTCCGTCTCGGTGGTGGCCGAAGATGCCGAGTTGTTGCGCATCGCGGTGGACCCCGGACAGCGTCGCGCCGGCTTCGGCCGATCACTGCTCGATGCCGCCCTCGACGCGGCGCAGCACCGCGGAGCTGCGCGCATGCTGCTGGAGGTCGATGCCGAGAACGTCGCGGCGATCGGCTTGTACGAGTCGCGCGGGTTCGCCACCCTCGCGCGGCGACGCGGGTACTACCGCGGGCGTGACGCACTCGTGATGGAACGCCTGCTGCCATGAGCGGCGTCATCGAACAGATGCAGTCCTGGCCCTGGTTCTGGGCCTGGCTGGGGTTCTTTGTGGTCGCTGTCCTGCGCGCGGGAGGCACGTACCTGATCGGCCGGGGCGTCACCGCCGGTCTCGTGCAGTGGCGCCGTCCCAACGAGCGTGTGCTCGCGATGATGGACCGTGTCGGCCGCTGGGGCCCGCCAGCCGTCACGGTGAGCTTCCTGACCGTCGGCGTGCAGACGGCGGTCAACCTCGCGGCGGGACTCATCGCGATGCCCTGGCCGCGCTACCTGATGGGGCTGATCCCCGGCGCCGCCCTCTGGGCCTCGATCTGGTCGACGATCGGGATGGCGGCGTTCATGGCGGCCCTCGCCGGACTGCGCGGCGAACCGTTGGTGCTCGTCGCACTCGCCGCCGGGATCCTCATCGTCGCGACGCTGATGTGGCGTTCGCGACGTCGTGCTCACTCGAGTTGAGATCACTCCCGATCGTGGCAGGGTGAAGACATGAGCACCGGACGCGACGACATCCCCGCCGACCCGCAGTACCCCAGCCAGGAGCCGGACTCGACGCTGATCGACCGTGGCGTCGACGACCCGCTCGACGAGGGCTTCGTGGCACCGGAGAAGTGGTCGGCCGGCGAGGGGTACGGCACGACGGCCGAGGAACAGCGCGAGGGGGAGTCGTTCGAGCAGCGCCTGAGCCAGGAGATCCCCGAGCCCGACCCGTACGAGCAGGCAGCCGTCGAGGAGGAGAACCTCGACGACGGCGAGGTCGGCTCCGAGCGTGCGGGCCGCTTGGCAGAGCCCAACGGCGGCATCGGTGAGGACACCGAGGGTGCCCTGGTGGGCGACGACGTGGGCATCGACGCCGGCGCGGCGAGCGCCGAGGAGGCCGCCGTCCACACCATCGATGACGAGGAGTGACAGCGCGCTCGTCGTCGGTTTCGACCTGGACATGACCCTGGTCGACTCCCGCGCGGGCATCAAGGCCGTCTACGACGAACTCTCCGCACGCACCGGTGTGACCATCGACTCCGATCTCGTGGTCTCGCGGCTCGGTCCTCCCTTGGAGACCGAACTGGCGCACTGGTACGAACCGGCTGATGTCCCTGCCGCTGCTGCCCTCTATCGCTCGATCTACCCCGATCTGGCGATCGACCGGGTGGCGACCCTGCCCGGGGCCCAGGACGCACTCGCGGCGGTGGCGGCGGTGGGCAGGGCCGTGGTCATCACGGCGAAGGCCGAGCAGAACGCCCGGCGACACGTCGAGCATCTCGGGCTGCCCGCCGACGACGTCGTCGGCGACGTGTGGCGGGCTCAGAAGGGCGAGGTGCTGCGGCGCATCGGTGCGGCGGCGTACGTGGGGGACCACGTCCACGACATGGACGCCGCACGACTCGCCAACGTCCCGGGCATCGGTGTCGCGACCGGCCCGTGTGACGCCGAGGCTCTCGAGGCCGCCGGTGCGAGCGTCGTGCTGCCGAGCCTCGCGGCCTTCCGCGACTGGTTCAGTGAACACCTGTTAGCTGTAGAGTGAACGAATGCGCGACCTCACGTATCCGCCGGTCATCGTCACGGCCAAGACGCTGTTCAAGCTCTTGGGGATGCGATTCCAGATGTCCGGCACCGAGCACATCCCTCGCAGCGGCGGTGCGGTGCTCGCGGCGAACCACGTCGGCTACGTGGACTTCGTCTTCGATGGGCTGGCAGCCCAGCCGAGCGGGCGTCTCGTGCGCTTCATGGCGAAGAAGGAGGCGTTCGAGCACCCGGTCTCCGGGCCGCTGATGCGCTCGTTCCACCACATCTCGGTCGACCGCGAGAACGGCGAGGACTCCTTCCGCCAGGCGGTCGACTACGCCCGGTCCGGCGAGATCGTCGGCATCTTCCCCGAAGCGACGATCAGCCGCTCGATGGAGATCAAGGAACTCAAGACCGGCGCCGTGCGCATCGCCGCGGAGGCCGGCGTCCCGTTGATCCCCATGGTCACCTGGGGCACGCAACTGCTGAAGACCAAAGACCACCCCAGTGATCTGTGGGGGAGGGGCAAGACCATCGCCCTGCACGTGGGCGAGCCGCTCATGGTCACGGGGGCCGACCCGGTGGCGGAGACCGAGCAGTTGCACGCGGCCATGAGCGCGTTGCTGGACAAGGCGATCACCGAGTACCCCATCGCGCCCGAAGGGCAGTGGTGGGCGCCGGCCCGTCATGGCGGACTCGCGCCGACGCCCGAGGAGGCCGCGCGGCTCGACGCAGAGGAGAAGGCGGCGCGAGCCGCGCGTCGCTCCGCTCCCGAGGCCTGACCCGGCTGCTGGCAGAATGGACCGATGAGCGAACCGCTGGTCCTGGGTATCGAGTCCTCGTGCGACGAGACCGGTGTCGGCATCGTGCGCGGCACCACCGTCCTCGCGCACGCCGTCGCCTCCAGCGTCGATGAGCACGTCCGCTTCGGCGGCGTGGTTCCTGAGGTCGCCAGCCGCGCGCACCTCGAGGCGATGGTCCCCACCCTCGAGCAGGCCTACGCCCAGGCGGGCGTCGACGTCAGCGAGGTCGACGCGATCGCCGTGACGTGCGGGCCAGGGCTGACCGGCGCGCTGCTCGTCGGCGTCGCCGCGGCCAAGGCTCTCGCCCTCGCCCACGACAAGCCGCTCTACGGCGTCAACCATCTCGCCGCCCACGTGGCCGTCGACCAGCTCGAGCACGGCCGCTTCGGAGAGCGGGTCGTGGCGCTGCTCGTCAGCGGCGGCCACACCGAGCTGCTGCTCGTCGACGACATCGCCACCGACATCACACTGCTCGGTTCCACCATCGACGACGCCGCCGGCGAGGCGTTCGACAAGGTCGCGCGTCTGCTCGGACTCCCGTACCCCGGCGGCCCGCAGATCGATCGGGCGGCGCGCGAGGGTGACCCGACGGCCGTCGACTTCCCGCGCGGTCTCACCACGGGCCGCGACGTCGAGCGCTACCGGTGGGACTTCTCCTTCTCCGGGCTCAAGAGCGCCGTCGCTCGCCATGTCCAGCACGAGCAGCGCATGGGACGGGAGGTCTCGGTGCCCGACATCGCCGCGTCCTTCCAGGACTCCGTGTGCGACGTCCTGAGCAAGAAGGCCATCGCGGCGTGCGTGGCCCACGACGTGCCCCGTCTCGTCCTCGGCGGCGGTGTGGCGGCCAATCAGCGGCTGCGGCACTTCATCCTCGAACGGGCCGAGGCGGCCGGTGTCGAGGTGCGCATCCCACCGCCCTCGCTGTGCACGGACAACGGCGCGATGGTCGCCGCCCTGGGCGCGGAGCTCGTCGCGCGCGGCGTCGCTCCGTCGTCGCTGGACCTACCGGTCGACTCCGGGATGCCGGTCACGCAGATCGTCGCCGCCTGAGGCTGGCGCGAGCAGACGGTCGAGCATCGCTTCGGCCGAGACGCCCTGTTCTGCAGCAAGTGTCCGCAGCCGCCTCGAGCGCGCAGCGTCGAGAGTGAGCGGAGCCTCGATCGGGTCGCGACGTTCCTCGCGGCCACCGAAGACGCGCAGGGCGATCAGCGTCAGGCTCCCGAGCGTGTCCAGGATGGCCAGGACTCCGAGGATCCTCATCACGCCGTCGCCGAACTCGCCGTTGCTCAGCACGAGCATGGTGATGAGCGCGGCCAGCGCGACCGCGACCGCCGCCGTGGCGATGAGGAGCCAGTCCAGCCGGCGCCGGGCCTTGCTGCTCAGCCCGCCCAGGAGGCTGAGCTGGGTCAGCGTCAGCGCCCACGTCACGGAGATGCCGTAGACGTCCCACCAGGCCTCCTGGCCCGAGACGTTCAGCCAGATCATCGCGAGGGACATCAGCACCGGGACGACGGTCACCGCTGCTGCGAGCGCACCGACCGGCCACCACCGACTGGAGGCGGAGGTCAGATGACAGAGGGCCGCCAGGGAGGCGAGCCCGACGACAAGCGTCGTCAGCAGGATGTCGGCTTCGAACGAGCCGAAGGGCCCGGGGCTCAGCAGCGCGTAGATGCCGAACGCCGCTGCCACGGAGAATGCGCCGATGACCAGCCAGGCGACGATCCGGCGCAGGGATTCCATGAGCCGAAGCATGGCATAGCCGCGACCTGCCGCCGGCCAAGCGGCCGCGGCGGCTGTGCCCGTCACCGAAAGGCCTCATCGCGCGCAGGGGCGGACCCAGAAGACGCGGCCGGCACCGTCGACGCGCGTGAGTACGAGGGTGGCCGGGACGGAACCGCGTGCTTTCAGCCGAGCGACCAACTGCTCGGGAATGATGTCGACCCCGCGTTTCTTGATGGTCAGTGTGCCGAGGTCGCGCTCGCGCAACGCCGACCGCAAGGCCTTCTCGCGGAACGGCAGCTCCTCGACGACCTCGAACCAGCGGCCGAGCTCCCCCTCGGGCGCGGTGTCGGTCGTGAGGTAGGCGATGTGCGGATCGAGCAGCGTCCCCCCGAGATCCTCGGCGAGCTCGGCCACGAGTCCCGCCCGGATCACCGCGTCGTCGGGCTCGACGAGGTAGCGACGCGGGGCACCGGTCACCGGGACCGTGCCGCGAGCTGTGAGCGTCGCGCCAGACGGGAGCGCCGTCGCCCTCCGTTCCACCTGCGCGAGCGGCTTTCCCCACAGACAGGCCTCGACGAGCGAGCCGCCGTCGCTCACCCACTCGGCTTCGACGCCCTCGGGGACCGCGTCGTGGGCGATCCCCGGCATGAGCTTGGCGACGGCAGGTCCGTCGAGCAGCGCGGCCACCCAGTCCCACGGCGGGACGAGACCATCCAGAGTCGTGACGCGACCCCGCCCGTCGCGGCGCGCGGGGTCGACGAACACGACCTCGTCGGAGCGAGGTGTGATGGTCATCGCGTCCGCTTCGACGACGTCGCCGGGAAGCCCGAGCGCCGCGAGATTGGCTCGGGCGATGGCCGCGCGGACGGGATCGAGTTCCACGCCGCGCACCTGGAGTCCGGCGCGGGCGCAGGCGATGAGGTCGCCACCGATGCCGCACCCCAGGTCGAGGACGGCGCGGACTCCGGACGCGACGAGGCGCGCGGCGCGGTGCCGGGCGACGGCGCCTCGGGTGGACTGCTCCAGGGCGTCGTGGGTGAAGTAGAGGTGCGCGGCGTCGGGCCCGAACTTGGCGGTCGCTCGTCCGCGCAGATGGCATTGGGTGACCGCCGCGGCCACCAGGGCCGCGTCGTACCGCTCGCGCAGGCGGCTTCCGAGCGCGAGGTCGGATTCAATCCCCGCCCGCGCTTGCACGTCGGCTAGCAGTTCCTGCCCCTCGGGCGACAGGAGGCGGTCGAAGGTCGCGCGGTCCACCCCGCCATTGTGCCGGGGAGTCACGCGCCAAAAGGGCGAGGCGTTCTTTAGCACTCCCTTGGGGCGAGTGCCAGGGTTTTGCTATCGTGCTGGTTAGCACTCCGGTTCGCCGAGTGCCAGCTTCATCGGTGGCCTCGACCCCCGCGACGGCGCGGCCACCGCCATACCTGAATTCGTAGCAGTAACCGTCGAAAGGGGAGGTCGACCAGTGTCGGTCACCATCAAGCCGCTCGAGGATCGGGTCGTCGTCAAGGCGCTCGAGGCCGAGCAGACCACCGCGTCCGGTCTCGTGATCCCGGACACCGCCAAGGAGAAGCCTCAGGAGGGCGAAGTCGTGGCCGTCGGCCCCGGCCGCTTCAACGAGGACGGCGACGACCGCATCCCGGTCGACGTCAAGGTCGGCGACAAGGTCATCTTCAGCAAGTACGGCGGAACCGAGGTCAAGTACGGCGGCGAGGAGTTCCTCATCCTCTCCGCTCGCGACATCCTCGCGATCGTCTCGTGATGTCCCGCCCCGGCGCCGTGTTGGCGCCGGGGCGCCCACACTTTCGTTGAACCCATCTGTCGAAGAGGTCTGATCCCTTAATGCCCAAGATCCTGGAATTCGACGAGGACGCCCGCCGCGCGCTCGAGCGCGGCGTCGACAAGCTCGCCGACACCGTCAAAGTCACGCTCGGCCCGAAGGGCCGCTATGTCGTGCTCGACAAGAAGTGGGGCGCCCCCACCATCACCAACGACGGCGTCTCCGTCGCACGTGAGGTCGAGCTCGACGATCCGTTCGAGAACCTCGGCGCGCAGCTCGCCAAGGAAGTCGCCACCAAGACCAACGACGTCGCCGGTGACGGCACCACCACCGCGACCGTTCTGGCGCAGGCGATGGTGCACGAGGGCCTGCGGGCCGTCGCCGCCGGCGCCAACCCCGTCGGACTCAAGAAGGGCATCGAGGCGGCCGTCGAGGCGGTCTCGAAGCAGCTCCTGGAGACGGCGCGCGAGGTCGACGACGTCGCCGACATGACCGCGGTCGCCACCGTGTCCTCGCGCGACGGCCACATCGGTGAGCTCATCGCCGAGGCCTTCGACAAGGTCGGCAAGGACGGTGTCATCACCGTCGAGGAGTCCAACTCGATGGGCACCGACCTCGAATTCACCGAGGGCATGCAGTTCGACAAGGGCTACCTGTCGCCCTACATGGTGACCGATACCGAGCGCATGGAGGCCGTCCTCGACGACCCCTACATTCTCGTCAACCAGGGCAAGATCTCGGCCGTCGCCGAGCTGCTGCCGCTGCTGGAGAAGGTCGTCCAGGCGGGCAAGCCGCTGTTCATCATCGCCGAGGACATCGAGGGCGAGGCGCTCTCGACGATCGTCGTCAACAAGATCCGCGGCACGTTCACGTCGGTCGCCGTCAAGGCTCCCGCCTTCGGTGACCGTCGCAAGGCCATGCTGCAGGACATCGCGACGCTCACCGGCGCCACGGTCGTCACGCCCGACGTGGGCCTCAAGCTCGACCAGGTCGGTCTCGAGGTGCTCGGCACCGCGCGTCGTGTCGTGGTCACCAAGGACGCCACGACCATCATCGACGGCGGCGGCGACCAGGCCGAGGTCGACGGCCGGGTTCAGCAGATCAAGGCCGAGATCGAGCTCACCGACTCCGAGTGGGACCGCGAGAAGCTCCAGGAGCGGCTCGCCAAGCTCGCCGGCGGCGTCTGCGTCATCCGTGTGGGCGCGGCCACCGAGGTCGAGCTCAAGGAGAAGAAGCACCGCATCGAGGACGCCGTCTCGGCGACCCGCGCGGCCATCGAGGAGGGCATCGTCCCCGGTGGCGGCTCCGCGCTCGTCCACGCGGTCAGCGTTCTCGGAGACGACCTGGGTCTCACCGGCGACGAGGCCGTCGGTGTGCGCATCGTCCGCAAGGGTGCCGACGCCCCGCTGGAGTGGATCGCCCGCAACGGCGGCCAGCCCGGCGAGGTCGTGGTGTCCAAGGTCCGCGAGAGCGGCGACGGCTACAACGCGGCCACCGGCGAGTACGGTGACCTGCTCGCGCAGGGCATCCTCGACCCGGTCAAGGTGACCCGGTCGGCGCTCGCGAACGCCGCGTCCATCACCGCCATGCTGCTCACGACCGAGACCCTGGTCGTGGACAAGCCGGCCGACGAGGACGACGATCACGCCGGTCACAACCACTGACCGTCACCCGTCACGCAGTAGGGCCCGGAGCCGTTCGGCTCCGGGCCCTACTGTCATGTCGACGACATGGCCGCTGGTCCTGAGCGAAGGCGCGAGCGCGTTGCGCGATAGCGTCGTAGCGCACCCGTGACCACACGGCGAGGAATGGGAGCATGAGCGCACCGATCGACCTGGCCTACCCGTTCGCAGGCCGGTGGCGCGTGCAGAACAGCCCCGCGAACCGGGTTCCCAGTCATGGAACGCGCGTGTTCGCGACGTCCCACGCCATCGACTTCGTGCCGGTCGCGGCCGACGGTCGGACTGCGCCGATCACGCTGTCGACCCTTCTGCGGCCCGAGCCTCCTCGCAGATTCCCCGGTTTCGAACGGCCGCTCCTGGCGCCTATCGACGGCATCGTGATCGCGGCGCACGACGGCGAGCCCGATCATCACGCCTACCGCGGACTTCCCTCGATCGTCTACGCGCTGACGCAGCGGCGTCGGGTCGCGGCCGGCTGGGCCGCGCTGGCCGGGAACCACGTCCTGATCGACAGGGACGGTGTCATCGTGGCGCTCTGCCACCTGCGGCAGGGCAGCCTCCAGGTCGAGGCCGGTCAGCAGGTGCGGACCGCCGATGTGCTCGCTGCGTGCGGGAACTCCGGAAACAGCACGGAACCTCACGTCCACGTTCAGGCGATCGACCACCCCGACATCGGGCGCGCCAATGCCGTGCCCGTGACGTTCAACGGGTCGTTACCGGCCAGCGGCGAGGTCGTGCACGCAGGAGAGCCGCGCGGTTAGCACGACTACCAGCTCCTGCTCTCATGACGCCGGGGCTGCGGAGCGCGTCGTCAGCCGGCGAGTCAGCGTCCCGGCGAGGACGAAGAGCGCGGCGAGCGCCACCCAGCCGGGAGTACCTCCCTCGACGGCGAGCACCGTCACCACGGCGGGAGCGATCATGGACGAGACCGCCGTGCAGCCGTTGAGCACCCCTTGGTACGCCCCCATCTGCTCGTGGTCGGCGAAGGCGTACCCCAAGCCCCAGCCGGCAGCGGAGCCGATCACCTCGGCGACCGAATGCACGCTCGCCGCGACGACCGCGATGACGACCGCCAGAAGCAACGGCGCCTCAGCGACCGCCGCCCACGTCAGGCTTGCGATGGCCATGAGCAAGCCGGCCCGCGCCATGAGTCGACCGGCGATGACGGGGTCGTCCGTGCCCCGGGAGAGCCGCACCTGCAGGGTCACCACGACGATGGTGTTGAGCACGAGTAGCGGAGACACCAGCGCGGCTGGAACCTCGGTGTGGTCCACCAGCCACAGCGGCACGGCGACCTCGTACACCGCGAACTGGAACATGAAGAGCGCGTTGAGTGCCGCGAACGTGACGTATCGACGGTCCCGCCAGGGCGAGCCTCCGCGCTGCGCCCTCGTCACCGCGCCGGCGTTGCTCGCGCCGGCGGGAAGTCCCAGGGCGACCATGGCGGCGACCGCGTACGCCGCCGCCGCGACCGCGAAGGCAGCCCGGAAGGCGCTGGCGGTCCCGATGGCGAGCGGAATCGCAGCGGCCAAGCTGCCGACGGCGATACCGGCGTTGACGGTGACGCGGAGTATCGCGCGCGCACTGACCCGGTCGGGTCCGCTGAAGGTGGTGCCGACGACCGTGCTGCGGACGGTGCTGCCGGCGCGGTTGCTGCCGGTCAGCACGCAAGCGGAGATCGTCGCCGCCACCAGGCCGGGGGACAGCGCCAGCGCGGCGAGGGCCACCGCTTCGCCGACGAGACAAGCGGGGAGGAGGCGCCGCGACGGAAGCCGGTCCGCGAGCCGCCCGGCCAGGATGCTCGTCGCCACGCCGATCGCCCCGGCCGCGGTGAGGACGGCGCCCACGACGGCCGGGCGGGCGTCGAAGGTGAACGCGAGGTGCAGTGCGAGAAGCACGACCGAAATGCCACGCCCGAGGGAGTTGACGGCTGTGGCGGTGACGAGCGGGGCGAAGGCTGGATGGCGACGCAGCGAGGAGGGCACGTGGCGATCCCACCGGCTCCTGCCGCGCAAGGGAATGGATGTAGCGTTCAGCTACATGCTCACGTACGAGCTCACCGGGCCATCTGTCGGAGACGTGCGATTCGGGATGTCGCCGCTGACCGAACTCACGCTCAGCCTGCGGACCTTCGTCGATCCGTCGCGCTACCCGCTGCAGCTTCCGTGGGTCCGGCGCACCGCGAGCGCCCGCCAGTCGCTGGACCGGCGAGCGCTCGCCGGCCTCGTGGACCGCCGTCTGTGGACGCCCGACTTCCTCAACCCGCGTCCATCGTCGCCACTGACCCGCATCGAGGACGAGTTCGACGCACTCGCCCGCATCGACGCCGCAGCATTTCGCGCCGGACTGAAGTCGGTCCACGGGATGGTGCCGCCGGTGTATCGAGGACCCCACGCGGCGGCGGTCGAACGGATGGTGGCCGCGCTGCGAGATCTGTGGGAGGCCTGTTTCGTGCCGTATTGGGACCGGATGCGGGCGGTGCTCGAGGCCGACATCGTGCATCGAGGCCGGGTGATCGTCACGGAGGGGCTCGGGACGATGGTCGCTCAGTTGAGCCCCGGCCGGATCACCTGGAGCGGGTCCGCCGTCCATGTCGCGCTGCGAGATCCGCGCGATCGTCGCGTCGAGGTCGGCGCCGAAGGCTTGATGCTGGTCCCGACGCTGTTCTCGACGGGAGCCTCGGCGCCGGTGGACGACGACGGTCCTCCGCAGGTGCTCTATCCGGCCCGCGGCCAGGCGGCATTGTGGGAGGCGCAGCCGCGGCGCGGACATCGCGAACTCGTCGACCTCCTGGGGGCGCCCCGGGCCGGCCTGCTCGCGCTGCTCAGTGAGCCGGCATCGTCCACCGAGTTGGGCATCCGTCTCGGGATCACCGCCTCCGCAGTGAACCAGCACCTTCGCGTGCTGCACCGGGCCGGCTTGTTGAGCAAGGCGCGCCACGGCCGCAGCGTGCTCTATCTGCGCAGTGAACTGGGTGAGCGGCTCGCCGTCGAATCCGACTGGTGACTCCCTCCCGCGCAACGGGTGACAGCGGACAGAGTCGATGTTACATTGGCAGTGTCACATCGAAGGGGATGATGCACGATGACCGCAACCGCCGTGGAGTTCCGCCAGCAGATCGACCCCGACGGCACGCTCGAGCGCTTGCTCGAGTCGGCCGCGACCCTCTCCTACGATCCCGACCAGGAGATCGACTGGGACGCCCCGCTCGACCCCACCAAGTACGGCCTCAATCCGGAGTGGTCGACGCTGTACGGCACGCGTCTGTGGGACGAGATGAGCGAGGAGCAGCGGATCGCGCTCACCCGCCACGAAGTCGGTTCGATCATGAGCACCGGCATCTGGTTCGAGATGATCCTTCAGCAGATGGTGCTGCGGGACCAGTACTGCGGCGTCTACGGGGGCTCGGAGTTCCAGTTCGCGCTCACCGAGATCGCCGACGAGTGCCGCCACTCCCTGATGTTCGCCAAGACGTGCTCCAAGATGGGCGTCCCGCACTACAAGCCCAAGCGGCATGTGCGGGAGCTCGCGCGAGGCCTCAAGACCTTGGCCGGCGGCGAGATCGCCTACGGCGGCATCCTCGTGGCCGAGGAGATCCTCGACGTCATGCAGCGGGACTGGCTGCGCGGCGAGAACGTGCTGCACGAGGTCCGCACGACGAGCAAGATCCACGTCGTGGAGGAGGCGCGGCACATGAAGTTCGCCCGCCACGAGATCCGCGAGCACCTCAAGGACGCCAGCCCGCTGCGCCGCAAGGCGAGCGCCGCGTTCATCGCCGGCGCGGCCAAGTTCGTCGTCGAGTCGATGGTCAGCGACGAGGTCTACGCCAACGTCGGCTTGGACCGCGAGCGAGCCATCGCCGAGGCCAAGGCGAACACGCACCACCACAACCTCATGCGGATGAGCTGCGTCCATCTCATGGACTTCCTGTCCGAGGCCGGCTTGCTGACCCCGTACGCCATGCGGTTGTACCGCAGCGTCCACATGCTCTGAGCGCCGTCCATGGCCTACGCGATCACGCAGAGCTGCTGCAACGACGCCTCTTGTGTGTCGGTCTGTCCAGTCGACTGCATTCACCCGACCCCTGACGAACCCGACTTCGGCACGACCGACATCCTCTACGTCGACCCCAAGGTCTGTATCGACTGCGGAGCCTGCGCGGACGCGTGCCCGGTGTCGGCCGTCAAGCCCGTCGACCTCTTACGCGGCGGCGAGGAGGTCTTCGCGCAGCTCAACGCCGACTTCTACGCCGACCGACCCGAACGCACCTCGCCCGCTCGGCACACGTGGGAGGACATGGGGCCGACGGTGGATCGCCCCTTGCGGGTCGCCGTGGTCGGCACCGGCCCGGCAGCGTCCTACGCGGCACGGCACCTGCTGCTGTCCACCGGCGCGTCGGTCACGATGCTCGACAAGTCGCCCGTCCCCGGTGGCCTCGTGCGCGGAGGGGTCGCGCCCGATCACGCGGACACGAAGGGGTTCTCCTCGCTGTTCGCCTGGGCCTATCAGCATCCGCGGACGTCGATGTACATGAACGTCGAGGTCGGCGAGCACGTCACGCACGAGGAACTGCTGCAGTTTCACGACGCGGTGATCTACGGGGTCGGCGCGCGGCTCGATCGGCCGCTCGGAGTGCCGGGTGAGGAGCTCGCCGGCGTCTACGGTTCTCCCGATGTCGTCGGCTGGTACAACGGGGCGCTCGACGTCGCGCCGGACACGGTCCGGCTCGACGGCGAACGGCTCGTCATCGTCGGCAACGGCAACGTCGCGCTCGACATCGCCCGGCTCGTGCTGTCGGACCCGCGGCAGTTGCGCCGCACCGACATGCCGGACGCCGCGGTCGACGAGATCGCCCGCAGCGCCATCCGGGAGGTCGTCCTGCTGGGGCGCCGTGGTCCCGATGTCGCCGCGTTCACCCGCCCCGAGCTGCTGATGATGCCGCCGGGCATCGAGGTCGTCGTCGCGCGCGATGAAGCCATCGAGGCGGTCCTGGACGCGGCGGAACCCGGCAGCAAGGCGGCGCTGCTGGCGGCGCTTCCGCGCCGTGACATCGACCTCGCCGCCGCCCCCGACCCCGGTGCTCGGCTCGTCTTCGCCTTTGGTCGGCAAGTCACCTCCGTCGAAGGCGGCGATCGCGTCGAGGCGGTCCAGATCGCGCCGACCGGCCGTCCCGACGAGGCCATCAAAGTGCCAGCGGGAACGCTGATCCGGTCCACCGGGCACCGCGGCCGGGCCATCCCGGGCCTGCCCTTCGACGAGCTGACGAGCACGGTGCCGAACGTCGATGGCCGCGTCATCGATCCCGCCACCGGCCAACCCGTCCCCGGCGCCTACGTCACCGGGTGGATCAAACGGGGTGCCAGTGGCGGTATCGGCACCAACCGGGTGTGCGCCCACGAGACGGTGACGGCGATGCTCGAGGACGCTGCCGCCGGTCGGTTGCACATGCCGTCGGGCTCGCGCCGGGCCCTCAGCGCGCTGCTGCGACGCCGCGTGCCACAGCTGGTCACCCGCCGCCGCATGCTCGCGATCGAGGAGGCCGAGCTCACGCGCGGTCGAGTGGCCGGGCGGCCTCGTGTCAAGTTCACGTCCGTCGATCAGATGCTGGCCGCCGCGGGAGGCGCCCGGCGCTGAGGCGTTCTTCACCTCCGCCCGCCTGGCCGCTCGTTCAGGGGTCGGGTTACGTTCGACCGGTGACGTCTGCGCAGGGCCATCGACCGGGCAGCGCGGCGTACCGACGACTGAACTGGGCCATGCTCATGGCGGGCATCGCCGCCTTCGGGATGCTGTACAGCACCCAGCCACTCCTACCGCAGATCGGCGACGCGTTCGCGGTGTCGCCGAGTTCTGCCGCGCTCACCGTCTCGGCAGGCACCGGCGGACTCGCCATCACAGTCGTCCTGGCCACCTGGATCGGCGAGCGGGTCGGACGTGCACGGGTGATGCGCCTCGGACTGGTCGTCGCCGTCGTCGCGCAACTCGTCAGCACCGCGATGCCGACCTTCGAGCTGCTGATCGCGGCGCGGGTGGTGCTCGGTCTCGCGCTCGCCGGGCTGGTGGGAGTGGCCATGGGACACGTCGGTGCCGAAGTGCATCCGGCCGGGCTCGGGCAGGCGATGGGCCTCTACGTGGCGGGTAACAGTATCGGTGGGGTTCTCGGCCGGCTCGTGACGGCGGGAGTGTCGGAGTTCGCCTCGTGGCGCCTCGCCGACGCGGCGCTGGGCATGTGCGCCGCTGCCGCCACCGTCGCCTTCATCGTGCTCCTCCCCGCGAGCGATCAGGTGCCGCGTCGACACCTGCCTCCGCAACCGCGGCCCGACCGTGCAGCGTGGCTACGGCCCCAGGTCTGGGCCCTGGCGCTCGTGCCGTTCCTGCTGATGGGCGGCTTCGTCGCGCTGTACAACTACCTGACCTATCGGCTGGTGGGTCCGCCATTCTCGCTCTCGCCGGCCGTCGTCGGGCTCGTGTTCCTCGCGTACCTGGCCGGCAGCGTCACCTCGGCAGTCGCGGGGCACGCCGCCGACCGGATCGGGCGCGTCCGGGCCATCACCGCGTGCCTCGCTCTCATGGCGCTCGGCATCGTCGCGACGTTGCCCGACGCCCTGTGGCTGGTCGTCCTGGGTCTCGTCGTGCTGACCGCCGGCTTCTTCGGTGCGCATGCCGTGGCCAGCGGCTGGATGCCCCTGGTCGGGCGGGGACTCGGGCCGCTCGCCAGCGGGGTCTACGTGTCGGCCTACTACGCGGGATCCAGCGTCCTCGGCGCCGCAGTCGGCATCGCGTGGACGCACGGAGGGTGGTCGGCCACCGCCGGGACCGTGCTCGGGCTCACAGCGCTGGCCGGGGTGTGTGTTGTTGTGGTGGCGGCTCGTAGAATCGATCCATGAGCGAGGTCGGAATCCCGGACAAGTTCGCGAGCCTCGGGCTCACCTATGACGACGTGCTGCTCCTGCCGGGCGAGACCGACGTCATTCCCAGTGAGGTCGACACCACGGCGCGCCTGACGCGTGAGATCAGCCTGCGCATCCCGCTGCTGTCCAGTGCGATGGACACCGTGACGGAATCGCGTATGGCGATCGCGATGGCGCGCGAGGGCGGGATCGGCATCCTGCACCGCAACCTGTCGATCGAGGATCAGGCCTACCAGGTCGACCTCGTCAAGCGCACCCAGACCGGCATGATCCCCAACCCGGTCACCATCAACCCCAAGGCGACCCTCGAGGAGCTCGACGAGATCTGCGGTGAGTACCGCGTCTCGGGCCTGCCGGTCGTCGACGCCGACAACACTCTCCTCGGCATCATCACCAACCGCGACCTGCGCTTCGTGCCGGTAGCGGAGTGGGCGCACAAGACCGTCGGCGACGTGATGACGCCGATGCCCCTCATCACCGGTCCGGTCGGCATCAGTCGCGAGGACGCAGCCGAGCTCCTGCGTGCGCACAAGCGCGAGCGGCTGCCGATCGTCGATGAGGACGGCCGCCTCGCCGGGCTCATCACGGTCAAGGACTTCGTCAAGTCCGAGCAGTTCCCGCTGGCGAGCAAGGACGCCGAGGGCCGGCTGCTGGTCGGTGCGGCGGTGGGCTTCTTCGGTGACGCGTACGAGCGT
This sequence comes from Aeromicrobium camelliae, assembly GCF_003850045.1. Lineage (GTDB taxonomy): Bacteria > Actinomycetota > Actinomycetes > Propionibacteriales > Nocardioidaceae > Aeromicrobium > Aeromicrobium camelliae. The sequence continues at coordinate 154,833 of NZ_RQJX01000001.1, forward strand.
GCGGGCCGGCTCATGGAGGCCGGTGTCGACGTCCTCGTCGTGGACACCGCCCACGGACACGCCAAGGCCCTGCTGGAGATGGTGCGCAAGCTGAAGGCCGATCCGGCGTTCGATCGCGTGCAGATCGTCGGCGGCAACGTGGCCACGCGCGCCGGGGCCCAGGCCCTCGTCGACGCAGGCGTGGACGCGGTGAAGGTCGGCGTCGGTCCCGGCTCCATCTGCACCACCCGCGTCGTCGCGGGTGTCGGCGTTCCCCAGATCTCCGCCGTCTACGAGGCGTCGCTCGCCACCAAGCCGGCGGGTGTGCCGCTCATCGCCGACGGCGGCCTGCAGTACTCCGGCGACATCGCCAAGGCTCTGGTGGCCGGTGCCGACTCCGTCATGGTCGGCTCGCTGCTCGCCGGCTGCGAGGAGAGCCCCGGCGAGCTGATCTTCGTCAACGGCAAGCAGTACAAGTCCTACCGCGGTATGGGCTCGGTCGGCGCGATGGCCTCGCGCGGCAAGAAGTCCTACTCCAAGGACCGCTACTTCCAGGCCGACGTCACGAGCGACGACAAGATCGTGCCCGAGGGCATCGAGGGACGCGTCGCCTACCGCGGCCCGCTCGCCAGCGTGGCCCACCAGCTCGTCGGCGGTCTGCACCAGTCGATGTTCTACGTGGGCGCTCCGACGATCCCGGAGCTGCAGGAGCGCGGACGCTTCGTGCGCATCACGGCCGCCGGCCTGAAGGAATCGCATCCGCACGACATCCAGATGACGGTCGAGGCGCCGAACTACACGGTGCTCTGACCCGGACGGGGCACGACTAGGCTTGGTGGCATGAGCATCGACATCGGCATGGCCAAGCGAGGGCGGCAGGCGTACCACTTCGACGACATCGCGATCGTGCCGAGCCGCCGCACGCGTGACCCCGAAGAGGTCTCCACGCACTGGCAGATCGACGCCTACCGCTTCGAGCTCCCGGTCATGGCCGCGCCGATGGACTCGGTGATGAGCCCCGACACCGCGATCGCACTCGGTCGTTTCGGCGGTCTCGGCGTGCTCGACCTCGAGGGCCTGTGGACCCGGTACGAGAACCCCGAGAAGCTCCTCGAGGAGATCGCCACGATCGACGGCACCAGCGCGACCCGCCGGCTGCAGGAGATCTACAGCGAGCCCATCAAGCCCGAGCTCATCACCGCCCGCCTGCAGCAGATCCGCGAGGCCGGCGTGACGGTGGCGGGTGCCCTCTCGCCGCAGCGCACCAAGCAGTTCGCCGACACGGTGGTCGAGGCCGGTGTCGACCTCTTCGTCATCCGCGGCACGACGGTCTCGGCTGAACACGTCTCGGGCCAGACCGAGCCGCTCAACCTCAAGGAGTTCATCTACGAACTCGACGTCCCGGTCATCGTGGGCGGTTGCGCGACGCACCAGGCGGCCCTGCACCTCATGCGTACCGGTGCGGCCGGCGTGCTCGTCGGCTTCGGTGGGGGAGCGGCGCACACGACCCGTTCGGTGCTCGGTGTCGCGGTCCCCATGGCCTCGGCCATGGCCGACGTCGCCGCCGCGCGTCGCGACTACCTCGACGAGTCCGGCGGCCGGTACGTGCACATCATCGCCGACGGTTCCATCGGCCGTAGTGGCGATATCGCCAAGGCGATCGCGTGCGGTGCCGACGCCGTGATGATCGGCTCCCCGTTCGCCCGCGCAGCCGAGGCGCCGGGCCGCGGCTACCACTGGGGCGCCGAAGCGTGGCACCCCGACCTGCCCCGTGGCGAGCGCGTCGACATCGGCACGGTCGGCACGCTGGAGCAGGTGCTGTTCGGTCCCTCGTCGGTGCCCGACGGCACGATGAACCTCATCGGTGCGCTGCGTCGCGCGATGGCCACCACCGGCTACACCGACCTCAAGGAGTTCCAGCGGGTCGAGGTCGTCCTCGGGTGACCGAGTGGCGCGAGGTCGGCTTCGACGACCTTGCTGCTCGTGCCCTGCGCTCGCAGATGTCCGCAGAGATGAACGAGCTGTACGGGCGTCCCCGGGCGGCCGCCCAACCCGACGCGGGGATCGACCCGGACAGTGTTCTCGTCACTATCGTCGGCGACGAGGTGGGCGAGCCGGTGGCTACTGCATCGCTGCGCCAGCTCGGCGCTGACGTCGAGCTCAAGCGAATGTACGTCGTGCCGGAGGCGAGGGGGCGGGGACTCGCCAGCGAGCTGTTAGCGCAGCTGGAGGCGCGCGCAACGGCGTTCGGAGCGACTCGTTTGGTGCTCCACGCCGGGGAACGTCAGCGCGCTGCTGTCGACTTCTACCGCTCGCGTGGGTACGCGCCGATCCCTCTGCTGGCGCCCTACCGAGGGGTCCCGGAGTCCCTCTGTTTCGCCCGGGCTCTCGCCGGGCGGTGAGTTAGCGCGCAACGGCCGTGCTCCACGTGCTAGCTCGGTCGGCCGCGAATATGACATTGCCTATGTCATATTCCAGATACTCGCGGTATCCTGACCGACATGCTCGAAGCCAGCCAGACGACTCCGGTGCTGCCCGAACGACGGATCGCCGAGCTCACCGGGCTCGTGCGCACGTCGCTCACCGAGACCCGTCGCACGGTCTCTCCGCTGACCGGCGGGGAGGTCGCGACGATTCCTGTGTCGAGCGTCGACGACGTTGACACTGCGTTCGCCGCCGCACGCCGGGCGCAACGCGACTGGGCGCGCACGGCTGTGGCCTCGCGTCAGCGGATGCTCCTGCGCCTTCACGATCTGGTGCTGGACCACCAGGAGGAGCTGCTCGACCTCATTCAGCTCGAGTCGGGCAAGTCCCGTGCACACGCCTTCGACGAGGTCGCGCACCTGGCGCTGACCGCCCGGTACTACGGCCGCCGGCTCGCCAAGATCGTCGGGCCGCACCGTCGGTCGGGCGTGTATCCCGGTCTGACCCGGGTGCAGCAGGTGCAACAGCCCAAGGGTGTGGTCGGTGTCATCAGTCCCTGGAACTACCCGTTGACGATGGCGATCTCCGACGGGCTCGCCGCGGTCGCCGCCGGCAACGCCGTGGTCCACAAGCCCGACAGCCAGAGCCCGCTGACGGCGCTCGCCGGGGTCGAACTCCTCCGCCGCGCGGGCTTCCCGCCTGAGCTGTGGCAGGTCGTGAGCGGGCAGGGCTCGGTGGTCGGGCAGGCCATCATCGAACGCGCCGACTACATCTGTTTCACGGGCTCCACCGCCACCGGCAAGCGTGTCGCCGCCCAGTGCGCTGAGCGCCTCATCGGGTGCTCGCTGGAGCTCGGTGGCAAGAACCCGATGATCGTGCTGCCGGGGGCCGACGTGGAGAAGGCCGCGGCCGGCGCCGTCTCGGCGTGTTTCTCCTCAGCCGGGCAGCTGTGCGTCTCGATCGAACGGATCTACGTCCACCGGCGCCAGTACGACGCCTTCCGCGACGCGCTCGTGCGCCGGGTGCAGGCGATGAGCTTCGGCACGGCACTCGACTGGGACGCCGACATGGGCACGCTCGTGTCGCCCGCGCAGCTCGCGACGGTCGAGAAGCACGTGGAGGACGCCCGTGCGCACGGTGCGACGGTCCTCACCGGCGGGCGCGCGCGTCCCGACATCGGCCCGTGGTTCTACGAGCCCACGGTGCTGGAGAACGTGCCGCCGACGGCCGAGTGCTTCGCGGAGGAGACCTTCGGCCCCCTCGTCTCGCTCTACTCCTACGACTCCGTCGACGAGGCCGTCGCGTTCGCCAACGCCGGCGTCTACGGCCTGAACGCGAGCGTCTGGGGACCGTCGCGGACCGCACGTCGGGTCGCGTCCCGGCTCAAGGCGGGCACCGTCAACGTCAACGAGGGCTTCGCGGCGACCTTCGGCAGCATCGATGCCCCGATGGGCGGGATGCGCGAGTCCGGCATGGGTCGACGCCAGGGCGCCGAGGGCTTGCTGCGGTTCACCGAGAGCCAGGCGATCGGCGCTCAGAGCCTGTTGCCGGTCAGCGGTCCGGCCTTCGTGGGTGCCGGCCGTTTCGCACGGGTGCTGACCTTCGGCCTGCGCGTGCTGAAGGCGATGGGCCGCGCATGAGGGACTTCGACTACGACGTCATCATCATCGGGTCGGGCTTCGGCGGCAGTGTCGCGGCGCTCCGGCTCGTCGAGAAGGGCTATCGGGTCGCGGTGCTCGAGGCCGGTCGCCGGTTCCGCGACGACGAGTTCGCCAAGACCTCTTGGCACCTGCGCGACTACCTGTGGGCGCCGGCCCTCGGCTGCTACGGCATCCAGCGCGTCAACCTGCTCAAGGATTCGCTGATTCTGTCGGGCGCGGGGGTGGGCGGCGGTTCGCTGGTCTACGCGAACACGCTCTACGAGCCCCTCGACCCGTTCTTCAAGGACCCGGCGTGGGGCTACATCACGGACTGGAAGGACGAACTCAAGCCGTACTACGACCAGGCCAAGCGCATGCTCGGCGCCGTCACCTATGACCGCGAGACGCCCGCCGACCGCGTGATGCGCGAGGCTGCCGAGCGCATGGGCGTGGAGGGTACCTTCCACTACGCGCCCGTGGGCGTCACCTTCGGCGACCGGCCGGGCGCGGACGTCGGCGATCCCTACTTCGGCGGGGTGGGCCCGAGCCGGAACGCGTGCACGCACTGCGGCGAGTGCATGACCGGATGTCGCCACAACGCCAAGAACACGCTGGTGAAGAACTACCTGTACCTCGCGGAGCAGGCCGGCGCGGAGGTCCGGGCGCTCACCACGGTCACGCGCGTCCGGCCGCTGCGACGCGGAGGGTACGAGGTCACCACCAAGCCGACCAACAAGCGCTTCGGGGGGCGGCGCACCCTGACGGCCGAGCAGGTCGTGTTCGCGGCCAGCACTCTGGGCACGCAGCGACTCCTGCACGCCATGCGCGACTCCGGTGACCTGCCGCGCATCTCGCGCCGTCTCGGCATGCTCACCCGGACCAACTCCGAGGCGCTGCTGGGCGCCGTCGCGAGCAAGCGCGACATCGACTACTCGCAGGGCGTCGCGATCACGTCGTCGATCCACCCCGACGAGTACACCCACATCGAACCGGTGCGCTACGGCAAGGGCTCGAACGCGATGATGCTCGTCCAGTCAGCACTCGCGCCTGAGGGCACGGGCAAGCACCGGCTGCGAGTCTGGGCGACGAACATGCTCAAGCTCGTACCGTCGATCCTCAAGGTGTACGACTGGCGGCATTGGTCCGAGCGCACGGTGATCGCGCTCGTCATGCAGGCTCACGACAACTCGATCACGACCTTCACCCGGCGCACCCTGTTCGGCAAGCGCCGGCTCACCACCAAGCAGGGGCACGGGCTGCCCAACCCCACCTACATCCCGGAGGGGCATCGCGCGGTCGAGGAGATGGCCGACATCATGGGCGGCATCGCCGGCGGCACGGTGGGGGAGCCGTTCGGGATTCCCATGACCGCGCACTTCATGGGCGGGTGCGCGATCGGCGAGTCGGCCGCCGACGGCGTGATCGATCCCTACCACCGGCTCTTCGGGCATCCGGGCCTCCACGTCGTCGACGGATCGGCGGTGAGCGCCAACCTCGGCGTCAACCCTTCCCTCACCATCACCGCGCAAGCCGAACGTGCGATGGCGCTGTGGCCGAACAAGGGCGAGACCGACCCGCGACCGCCGCTCGGTGGGCGCTATCGACGAGTCGCGCCCGTCAGCCCGAAGAACCCGGTGGTGCCGGAAGCCGCACCGGCAGCGCTGCGACTGCCTATCGTCGAGGTGAGCTGACGTCCGCATCGTGGACGTGAAGCGCGAACTATCGGCGAGAAAGTGGCCGGAGTCCAGCACCGACACGCGTGTGACAGAAGATACTTCTGTGAAAGGAGTTTCCTCTGAGGCAGAAGACGACTAGCGTGAGGGGCTATGGCCGCTCGCCGTGTCCTCGTGTTTCCGATGGTCGCCGCCCTCGCCCTGCTCGGGGCGACGGCCGCGCCGTCCGTTGCTGCCCCCGATGACGAGGATCGCGTCGCCGCGATCCAAGTCGGACTCGTCGAGTCTCGCCAGAGCGTGAATGCGCTGTACGCCGAGGCGGCTGCTCTCTCCGAGCGGTTCAACGGCGCGGTCGTGGCCGCCGAGGATGCCGAACGCGAGCTCGCTGATCTTGACGGCCGGATCTCCGCTGCCGAGCGTGAGCTCGAGGGAGAGCGGGCCGTGGTCGAGGAACTCACCATCGACCAACTCACCGACCAGCGGCCGGTCGTGGTGTTCCAGTCGCTCCTCGACGCCGAGGACCCGTTGCAGTTGCTGGAGCGATCCTCGGCCTACGCGAGCACGCAGGATGCGATGGCCGGCCAGATCGCTCAGCTCGAAGCCAAGCAGGCCGTCGTCCGCAGCGTGCGTGCCCAGGCCGCAGCGGCTGCCGAACGCCACCAGCAAGCCGTCGACGAGCAAGCGGCGGCACGGACTCGTATCGAGAACCTCATCGCGACGGCCGAACAACGCCAAGACGAGCTGGTCGGTGAACGCGGTGACCTGCTCGCCGAGCTGGCCCGGCTCGAGAACAGCACTGTCGAAGAGGTCACGCAACGCCAGGACCGGATCGACGAGCGGCTCGATGCGGGCGGCGTAGCGCCCGACCCGCAGCGCGGCGAGACGGTTTCTCCGGTGCCCGCCCCTGCGCCAGCTCCGGCGCCGAAGCCCTCGACCCCGCCCCCGGCGCCGAAGCCCTCGACCCCGCCGCCGGCCAACGCCAGTGCCGTGGAAGCGATGATCGCCTACGCGCGAGCGCAGCTGGGTAAGCCCTACGGCTGGGGGGCGGCCGGGCCGGGCTCCTTCGACTGCTCGGGCCTCACGATGCGTGCGCTCGAAGCCGCAGGCAGGCCGGTGCCGCGCACCGCTGGGGCCCAGTACCAGGCGCTGACCGACGTTCCGGTGTCACAACGGCAACGAGGTGATCTCCTCTTCTACGCCAACGGCAGCGGGATCTACCACGTCACGATCTACCTGGGTGGCGGACAAATGATCCATGCACCCCGCCCTGGCCGCACGGTCGAAATCGTGCCCGACAGTTGGATGGGCGAGCCGACGTACGCCGCCCGCCCGTTCGCCTAGAACCCAGATTTGCGCCCAGTTCGTTGACGAGGGGTCGGGTCGGTTGACAATTGGCGCGCAAATCTGGGGTCTCGGCGTCAGCGCTCGGGCCGGAAGATCCCCGCGGGGGTGAGCGCGAGGTCGACCGGGACGTCGTGGGGCTCGGCGGGGATCGTCTCGAGCAGTTCATCGGAATAGACCACGGCGCAGACGAGCCCTGAGAAGCGCGCGAGAGCTCGGTCGTAGTAGCCGGCCCCGCGCCCCAGGCGCCGACCACGATGGTCGACCGCCAATGCCGGGACGAAGGCCACGGCACAAGACGACAGCGCCTCCGGCCCGAGCCGCTCGCCCGCCGGTTCCGGGATCCCGTAGGCGCCGGGCTGGTTGCCCTCGTCGCCGACAAGGACCCAGTCGAGGGTGTGATCGACCGGTCGGCTCGACGGCGCGATCACCTCGAGCCCGTGCCCTCGCAGTCCGGCGATGAGAGCCCCCGTGTCCGGCTCGTGCTCGAACGAGAGGTAGCACGCCACGCGCGCTCCGCGGGCCAACGCCGGGGTGGCGAGCGCGTGAAGGGCCAGGGCCTCACCGGCGTCACGGCGCTCCTCCGCGGTGCGCCGGGCGCGGCGGTCGAGAAGATCACGTCGCAGGGCGGCCTTCTCCGCGAGAACAGAAGCGGACATGCCATTAGCCTAGGGCGGGTGACAGGACTCAATGCAGCGCAGGATCGCATGCGGGCCGCGGGGCTCCCTGCGGCCGCGATCGACGTCTTCTCCTCCTTCTACGAGCAGCTCGTGCGCGGTGCCAGCGGGACGATTCGCGAGGCCGACGTCGAGCCGCTCACGGGTATCGACGCCGTCTCCGATCTCGCCTTCAGCGAGGACGAGCAGCGAGCTGCTGCCAAGGTCACCGCGGTCATCAAGCTCAACGGCGGGCTCGGCACCTCGATGGGGATGGATCGGGCGAAGTCGCTGCTCGAGGTGCGCGACGGCCTCACGTTCCTGGACATCATCGTCGGACAGGTCCGCTACGTCCGCGAGCAACTCGGCGTGCAGTTGCCACTGCTCTTCATGAACAGCTTCCGGACGCGGGAGGACACCCAGGCGGTGCTCGCGCGGTACCCCGATCTTCGAGCCGGTGACCTTCCCCTCGACTTCCTGCAGCACAAGGAGCCCAAGCTGCTCGCCGACTCGCTGGAGCCGGTCGACTGGCCCGCGGACCCGTCGATGGAGTGGTGCCCGCCGGGCCACGGTGATCTCTACACGGCCCTGCTGACGTCGGGCGTGCTCGACCGGCTCATCGACGAGGGCTACCGGTACGCCACCGTCTCCAACTCCGACAACCTCGGCGCCGCGCCCGACCCGCAGATGATGGCGTGGTTCGCGCAGTCCGGTGCCCCGTACGCGGCCGAGGTCTGCCGCCGCACCGAGGCCGACGTCAAAGGCGGCCACCTCGTGGTGCGCAAGTCCGACCGCCGGATCGTGCTGCGCGAGACGGCGCAGACCGCCAAGGAGGACATGGAGGCGGCGAGTGACCCCTCTGTCCACCGGTACTTCCACACCAACAACCTCTGGTTCGACCTCCGCGCGCTCCGCGACATCCTCACCGAGCGCCGTGGCGTCCTCGGCCTGCCGCTCATCCGCAACGAGAAGACGGTCGACCCGACCGACCCCGACTCGCCCGCGGTGATTCAGATCGAGTCCGCGATGGGTGCTGCCGTCGAGGTGTTCGACGGCGCGACCGCCATCGAGGTGGACCGCTCCCGGTTCCTGCCGGTGAAGACGACGAACGACCTCACCGTCCTGCGTTCGGACGTCTACGAGCTGGGAAGCAACGGCCGTCTTCGAGCGCGCGCGGAGGCGCCTCTGGTCTCCCTGGATCCCGCGTACTTCAAGCGAATCCGCGACTTCGAGCAGCGGGTGCCGTCGCCCCTCTCGCTGGTCCGCGCGCGCCGGTTCACCGTGGAGGGGGACTGGACCTTCGGCGAGGACGTCCAGGTCATCGGCGATGTCACGTTGTCGGCATCGCAGGGCGAATCGCGGACAGTCGCGTCGGGAACGGTACTGCGCGCGGGTTAGGCTGACTGTCATGCCAGCGGGAGACTCGACCAGCGGAACGTCCGCGACGCAGTCCAGCACCTCCGGATTGCCCCAGCGACCCCGCCCTCACAGCATCGCTCCGGGCCGGTTGACCGTCGAGGATCACCTCGAGACGATCCTGCGCGGTATCGGCCCGCTCGGCGCCTACGATCAGCCGGTCGTCGAGTCGCTCGGGCTCTCCCTCCACGAGGAGGTCGTGAGCGACATCGACCTGCCGCGCCATGACAGTGCGGACGTCGACGGCTACGCCGTGAGCTCCGCGGATCTTGCGCGTGCCAACACCAGCGACCCGGTGGAACTGCCGATCGTCGGTGAGATCGTGGCCGGGTCCGGCAAACCGTTCGCGATCAGCGCGGGCACGTGCGTCTCGATCATGACCGGCGCCCCGCTGCCGCACGGCGCTGATGCCGTGGTCCCGATGGGTGACGTCGAGGGCGATCATCAGCGCGTCGTCTTCCGCCGTCCCGCCTCGCCGGGGCAGCGCGTCCGGCGCCAGGGCGAGGACGTCACGGCCGGCTCCGTCGTGCTGCCCGAGGGCGCGGTCCTCGGTCCGCGCGAGATCGGCCTGCTCGCGGCCGTCGGTCGTTCGCGCGTCAAGGCGCGTCCCCGTCCCCGCGTGGTGATCCTGTCGACCGGCCGCGAGCTGCGCGAGCCGGGCGAGCATCTCGGCCACGACTCCGTCTACGACGGCAACTCCTCGATGATCGCCGCCGCCGTGCGCGCGGCCGGAGCGATCGCCTTCCGCGTCGGCGCGGTCGGGGACGACCCCCGGCAGTTCCAACGCGTCCTGTCCGACCAGCTGGTGCGCGCCGACCTGGTGATCACCACTGGAGGGCTCGGCCATTCGCGTCGCGACGTCGTCCGCCAGGTGCTCGGGAGTCTCGGGACCGTGCAGTTCCACGACGTCGCGCTCGAACCCGGCTCGGACCAGGGATTCGGCCGGGTGTACGACGAGCAGACCCCCATCATCACGTTGCCCGGCGACCCGGTCGCCGCGTTCGTGTCGTTCGAGGTCTTCGTCCTGCCGGCGATCCGCCGGCTCATGGGCCGCGTTCCGTATCGGCGTCCGCAGGTGCATGCCGTCCTGGCGCAGGACATCGTGTCCCAGCCCGGCCACCGCGAGTACGTCCGCGCGGTCTTCGAGGTCACCCACCGCGGCGCCAAGGTCACGCCCGTCGAGGGCCGCGGTGCACACCTCGTCGGGCGGCTCGCGCAAGCGAACGCGCTCATCGTGGTGGGAGAGGACGAGACCGCGCTCAACCTGGGCGACACGGTCCGCACGATCGTTCTCGATCGTTCGTTCTGATGGCGCTCGGCTGGCCGGTCACCCTGCGCCACGGCGATGTGGGCGTGCGGCCGTTGAGCCGACGTGATGCGCCGGTGTGGTCGCGTCTGCGGTCCGAGAACCTCGAATGGCTGACCCCCTGGGAGGCGACCATGCCGCCGGGGGCGGGACGACCGCCGCTGTCCTATGTGGCGATGATCGGGGCGTTGCGCCGGCGTGCACGTGAGGGGACCGCGATGCCGTTCGCGATCACCTGGCAGGGCGCCATGGTGGGCCAGCTGTCGGTCAACGGCATCACCGGCGGCTCGGCCCAGACGGCGAGCATCGGCTACTGGATCTCGCGATCGCACGCCGGCCGCGACATCGTGCCGACCGCGGTCGCTCTCGTCACCGATCACCTGCTCACGACCGTCGGGCTTCACCGGGTGGAGATCGCGATCCGTCCGGAGAACACTGCGAGCCTGCGCGTCGTGGAGAAGCTGGGCTTCTTCGAGATCGGGCTGGCGCCGCGCTACCTGCACATCGCCGGGGACTGGCGCGACCACCGGCTGTTCCAGATCACCGCGGAGGACGTTCCCGAGGGTCTGCTGGCGCGTTGGGCCGCTCGACGCGGATGAGGCGGGTGTGACGCGAGTGAACTCACGAGCGACACACGCCCGCTGCTCCCACAGAAACTCGCGCTCAAGGCCTACGGTTTTGACGTGGCCTCCAGCGGATTGATCGTCGCGTTCGTCGTCGCCTTGTGGGCGGCGTACTTCGTGCCGCTCGTGCTGCGGCGCTACGACGAAGCCAACAAGAACTCCGCACTCGACACGGAGGGCCCGATGCGACGCGTGGTGACACCCCCTCGTCCCGACCAAGCCGAGCCCGCACCGCCGCGCGCCGAGCGCGCACCGCGGCCGAAGCCGAAGCCCACCATCACGCGGGAGACCGCGCGGATCGCTGCACGCCGGCGCCGCCGCACCCTGCTGACGCTCGTCGCCGTGCTCGCCATCGTCGGTGGCGTCGCCGGATTCGGGTACCTGCCGCTGTGGTCGATCGCCGTTCCGGCGGGGCTCATCGTCGCCTGGCTCATCGCCTGCCGTCTGATGGTGCGCCAGGAGCTGGGTCTCGCCACCCCGCGCGAACGAGCCCCCAAACCCACGCGCGCGCCCAAGGAGCGGTCTGCAGCGACGGCTCCGCGACGCGGCGCCGGTCGCTGGTCGTCGGTCAAGAAGGCCGCCTCGTCGTGGGCGTCCTCGTCGACGGACTCCGGCTCGTCCCGTCAGCTCGAGGACGAGGACACGATCATCGTCCAGGTCGACGACATCGACCCCGACCGCAAGCACGTCATGGAAGACGTCCCGCTGACGTCCGACGCCCTCGACGAGCAGCTGCAGATCGCCGTGCCGAGTGTGGGCACGAGTGGCGAGATGCTCTGGGATCCGCTGCCGGTCACTCTTCCGACCTACGTCACCAAGCCGCGCGCCGGCCGCACCGTCCGCACGATCGATTTCACTCAGGCCGGCGCCTGGACGTCTGGTCACGTCGAAGGTGAGGACGTCGACTTCCCGGCGCCGAACGCCGACGAGAACCCGGACACCAACCGCCGTGCAGTCGGCCACTGAGGCAGTGGTAAACTCATCGGCGATGGGGCATTGGCGCAGTTGGTAGCGCGCTTCGTTCGCATCGAAGAGGTCAGGAGTTCGAATCTCCTATGCTCCACATCCAGAAGGGCCCGCCGCCGGCGGGCCCTTCGTCGTTTGTGCCGGACGGCCCGGCCTTGCGGGCGGGCAGCAACTCACGAGTCGTCGGAGTCGAGGATCAGCTGGCGCACCCGCGCCACCTCCGGAAGCTCCGCGGAGCCGTCGTGCTCGGAGGGTGGCTCGTCGGCGGCGCCCCGGGGATCGACGAGGCGTCGTAGCCCGGCGCGCAGCAGCGGGCCGTCGAGCGCGCTGATGCCGCCGAGCGTCAGCTTCGACACTCCCTGGTCGAGTGCAGCCATGAGCCGGGCGACATCGTCGACCGGAAGCTGTTCGTCGTCGGTGCGGTGGGCGGCGGCCACTTCGCGATAGCCGTCGATCATGAGCTGCACGCGTTCACGAAGGGCGTCGGTCAGCGTTGCGTCCCGCGCGGCAGTGGCGATGAATTCCAAGGTCGCGAGCCCGAGCCCCCGCACCAGCGCGGCGATGCTGCCGTTCGTCGTCGCCGTCCAAGCGCTCCTCGCAGCGGGCATCATCATCGGTTTCGGCTTTCTCATCCCCGGGATCGACACGGCGGCCGCCCAGTTCCTCTCGACGGGCGCCCCGACGGTGCTCCTCATGATCGCCGGTCTGGTGATGGTGCCGATGGGGGTGGCGCAGGCTCGCTCGAGCGGCACCTTCACCTACCTGCGTGCGCAGCCCGTTCCTCGACCTCTGCTGCTGGTGGCCGACCTGACGGTCTGGCTCGCGGTCGCGGTCCCGAGCGTCGCCGTGGCGGTGATCGTGGCCCAGTTGCGTTACGGCTTCCGGTACGACATCGACTGGCCGCTTCTGGTCCTGGCGGCGCTGCTGACGGCGCTCACCGCCGCGGCCGTCGGCTACGCGATCGCGGTCGTCCTTCCGCCGCTCCTGACGCAGATCGTCACCCAGGTGCTGGTGTTCTTCGTCATGCTGTTCTCGCCGGTCACCTTCCCGGCCGGCCGGCTGCCCGAGTGGTACCAGAGCATCCACGACTGGCTTCCGTTCCGGCCTGCGGCAGATCTCATCCGCGCGGGCCTGCTCCCGCAGACCCATGGTGCGAGCGACCGGGACCTGGTGGTGCTGCTGCTCTGGTGTGCTCTCGGCCTCGTCGTCAGCGTTCGGGCGATCGTGCGCCGCGCCTAGGGAGCACCCTTCTCGCTCGCGAGTCGACGTCGAACGCCCGGCGTGGGTTCTAGGGTGACCGTGTGGCTTTCGTCTTCATCCGTCCCGAGTCCCGCGAGTGGCTCGAGTCCGCCAGGACCGAGGGTGCCGCGCCTGCCTTCGCCGGACGTGCCGCGACGGCGTTGCGCGCGGACTACGAGCGCTGGGCGCGCTGGGCACTGGGCGTCGGGGCCTACCTGCTGGCCGTCGTCGGCGCGTTACTGACGGGTGGAGCGGTCCACGCCGTCCAGACGTCCGGGGCTGTCGTGCTGCTGGACGTCCTGTTGGGAGGGCTCGGCGTCATTCTCGGCGCGCTTGGAGCATTCCTGCTCATCCGGTTGTGGGTGACGGGTCGGCGGCTCACCACGGCAGCGTCATGGTGGATGCGATTGCCCTACGTCACCGGGGTCCGTCAGCGGCGCGCCCGTGGTTGGCTCGACGCTCGCACCGTCAACTTCGAGCCGCGGATCTTCGTGCGGTTGATGACCTGCTCGGTCACGTTCATCCTCGGTGTCTCGGGGTGGGCGGTCTTCGGCCGGGACGTCGCCAACGGGTTGTCCGGCCTGTCGCTCACCTTTCTCCTCGTCGGGGTCCTCAGCGTGAGTTGCCTGCTCGGTCAGGCAGGCGGCGTGATGCGGGTCGTGTCCGGGCTCGCCGAGGGCGATCCGTTATGGGTTCGGCTGCGAGGACTGATGAGCAGGTCGTGACGCCGGCTCAGATCCAGGTGCCGAGCCACATCCGCTGACGCCAGGAATCGTAGGGAAGCAGGACATCGGTCCAGATCGGGTAGAAGTACACGAACAGCCCGGCCACGACGAGGGCGTATGCGCAGATCGCGGTGAGGGACCAGGCGCCACGGCCCTGATCGGCGAGTCGGCGATGGACTCCGTTCGCCGCGAGCCCGACGGCGATGACGAGGAACGGCACCATCGCGACGGAGTAGAACGAGAAGATCGGGCGATCGGCCGTCGCGAACCAGGGGAGCCAGGTCGCCGCGAGTCCGACGAGCGGAATGCTCAGTCGCCACTGTCGTCGACGCAGAACGACGCCGAGGACGGCGACGATCGCCAGGGTGCCGATCCACCACACGGCGGGATTACCGAGAATGAGCACCTCGCTGATACAGCTCGAGTCCGAGGGCGCTCCGCACTGCTGCGCCGGCACGTCGGTGTTCGTGTCCACTGCCACGGGCCGCCACGGTAGGAGCCAGCCGATCGGGTGTGACGCGTACGGATGCGTCTTGTCGGCGAGGTAGTCCCCGGTGTGGAAGTCCCACGTCATGAGGTGGAACTGCCACCAGGAGCGCAGAGCATCCACGACGCCACCGATCGGGCCACCCGTCGGCTCAGCCAGGTGTCCCCACGCGGCGTAGTCCCCGTAGCCGTGACCGAAGCGCCGCTCGTACTCCTCACGATGCAGGAACCACCCGGTCCAGCTGATCAGATAGACGGCGCCCGCCACCAGGACGAGCCGCGCGAACGAGGGGAGTCCCGCCCGCAGCACTCCGTTCCACCACGGCGCGGGAGCCGCCCCCTGGGCGCGGGCCCAGCGCCGGCGGGCCGCCACCTCCCACACCACGACCGTCAGACCGAACGCCGCGAGGACGTAGAGCCCGCTCCACTTGGTGGCGGCCGCCATACCGAAGGCCAGACCGGCCGCGAGTTGCCAGGGGCGCCACCCGCGCCAGCGGTTCTCGACGGCGAGGCGACGCTCAAGCCAGTCACGATCTGCCACGAGGCACGCGACGGCGCAGACGAGCCAGAGCGTCAGGAAGATGTCCAGCAGTGCGAGCCTCGACATGACGAAGTGAACGCCGTCGAGAGCGAGCAGCAGACCGCCGAGCGCGCCCACCCAGATCGCGCCGGTCAAGCGGATCAGTAGCCGGGCGAGCACGAGGACCGTCAGCGCTCCCGCTACGGCCGCGCTGATGCGCCAGCCGACGGGAGTCAGTCCGAACAGCGCCTCGCCGAGGGCGATGAGCCACTTGCCGCCGTCCGGATGCACGATCCACGAGGGTTCGGCGGCGAACAGGCCGGACACGTCACCCGCGGCGATGCGGTCGTCCGCACCGTCGATGAAGTCGAGCACGTACCCGTGCTGGAGTAACGACCATGCGTCCTTGGCGTAGTACGTCTCGTCGAAGGCGAGCCGTTCGGGAGCGGAGAGCCTCACCACGCGGACCGCGAAGGCGAGCAGTGTCACGGCGACGGGGACGATCCACGACCAGGCACGCCAGGACACTCGCGACAGCACGGGCCCCAGCCTAGGGTGTGCGCCATGTTCGGACGGCCTGCGAGGATGACCACGTGTTGATCCTCGCCGGAACCCCGATCGGGCAGGCTGCCGATGCGTCGAGCCGGCTGGGCCCGGCGCTCGCGTCCGCGGACGTCGTCGCCGCGGAGGACACGCGCCGGCTGCGTCGACTGGCCGCTGATCTCGGCGTCGAGGTGCCCGGCCGGGTCGTGTCGTACTTCGAGGGCAACGAGGAGCGACGCACGGGCGAGTTGATGGAGGACCTGCGTGCGGGCCGCACCGTCGTGCTCGTCACCGACGCAGGAATGCCCAGCGTCTCCGACCCCGGCTACCGTTTGGTCGCCGCGGCGGTCGCAGAGGACGTCGAGGTCTCCGCCATCCCCGGCCCGTCCGCCGTGCTCACCGCGCTCGCCGTCTCCGGGCTCCCGGTCGACCGCTTCAGCTTCGAGGGGTTTCCGCCGCGCAAGCAGGGGGAGCGGTCCCGGTTCCTCGCCGACCTCGCAGCTGACCGTCGCACCATGGTGTTCTTCGAGTCCCCGCACCGGACGGCGGCGACGTTGCGCGCAATGGCCGACGCCTTCGGCGGCGACCGGCCGGCGGCGTTGTGCCGAGAGCTGACGAAGACCTACGAGGAAGTGGTCCGCCTTCCGCTCGCCGAACTCGCGACCTGGGCCGAGGAGCAGGAGCACGGAGTTCGCGGCGAAGTGACCCTGGTGGTCAGCGGAGCCGGTGATGCCCCGACGGTTGAATACGACGAGGAGACACTCGCGTCGCTGGTCGCCGAGGCCGAAGCGACCGGGCTCAGCCGCAAGGACGCGATCGCCGAAGTCGTCGCCCGCACCGGCATGCGGAAGAAGATCGTCTACGCCGCCGCCCACCGGGCCGACTGACGACCGGAGCTAGAGCGCGATCTCCGGCTTGATCTGCGAGACCCGCCAGAGCCGGCGCCGGTACGCCGCGGCGCAGGTGAGCGCCAGGCAGCCGACGAGGTAGGCCGACAGCACCGCGACGACGCGGGGAAGTCCCTCCAGGGACGCGCCGTACATCAGATGGCGCAGCCCGTCGACCGCGTACGTCATCGGCAGCACGTGGTGGACGGCCTGGAGCACCGGCGGGAGCGTCTGCCAGGGGAACGTGCCACCGGCGCTCGCCAGTTGCAGCACCAGGAGCACCAGTCCGAGCAACTGCCCGACCGGCCCCAACCAGGCATTGAGCGTGTGGACGATCGCGACGAACGTGACGCCCACCAAGGCGAGGAGCGCGGCGACGTATCCGGCTCGCACCCAGTCGATCTCGACCGCGAATCGCACCACGAGGAGCATCACGACGGTCTGCACCACGGCGATGGCCGCGGGCGTGAGCCACCCTCCGAGCGCAGTGCTCAACGGCGACTGGCGCGCCGCGATGGCCCGGTTCGACAGCGGGCGCACCAGCAGGAACATCACGTACGCCCCGACCCACGCACCGATCGACAGGAAGAACGGCGCGAGCCCGGCGCCGTAGGTGTCGGCGGAGGCCTGGGCGACGTCCTTCGTCGTGATCGGAGAGGCGATCGTGGAGGCGGTGTCCTCGCGACGCTGATCGTCCAGATCGGGAATCGAGGTGATGCCGTCACGCAAGCCGTCGGCGAGCCGCTGCGCGCCGGCGTCGGCGGTCTCGAGACCCTCGGCGAGCTCACCAGCGCCGGACGCGAGTTGCTGGGAACCGGAAAGGGCCTCCTGCTGGCCGCCGACGAGTCGAGCGTTGCCCGCGGTGGCCGCGTCGAGCCCGTCAGCGAGGCGGGTGCTGCCGGCAGCGAGCCGATCGGCGCCGTCGGCCACCTGACGCGATCCCTCCGCGAGCCGGTCGAGTTCTCCAGCGGTGGTCTGGATGCGCGTGTCGAGATCGTCGAGCGGTGCGGCGAGGCTGTCGAGCCGCTGCAGGATCGCGGCGCGTTCGTCCGCCGGGACTCCGGCGTCGATCAAGCTCTGCTCGATGTCGGACCGGATGCGTCCAAGGTTCCCGTTCGTCGCGCGTGAAGCGCCGGCCACGGCGTCGGCGATGCGGGCGATCTCGGCGTTGCCGTCGGCCACCTGCCGCGCTCCCGCCGCGAGTTGCGCGCTGCCGTCGCGGAGCTGATGTGCGCCAGCGGCCGCCTGGCCGAGCCCGTCGCCGAGCTCCTGCTGCCCCGCGAGCAGTTGCTGCTGCCCGGCGCTCAGCTGCTCGGCACCCGCCTGCAGCTGGCCCGCGCCGGCGCGCGCATCGCCGAGCCCGTCGGCAAGGCGTTGCGCGCCTTCACCGGCCTGGCTGAGCTGGTCGTGGAGGGTCGAGAAACCGAGGAGGAAGGCGCTCGCCGCCTTCTCGCTGACGTTGGCGGCGATCGAGGAGCTGACGCGGGTGAGCACCTGGTCGGCGATCGTGGCGGAGAGATAGTTGTTGGCCTCGTTCGTCGTGAGGACGAGTTGGGCCTGACGCGGTTCGAAGTCCGACGTCGAAGCGAGCGCGCTGGAGAAGTCGCGGGGAATGGTCAGCGCGAACAGGTAGGTGCCGTCCTCTACTCCACGGGCCGCCTCAGCGTCGCTGACCTCCCGCCAGTCGAACGAACCGTCCTCCTCGAGATCGTGGGCGATGTCGCGGCCGGCGTGCACCTCGCCGGCCTGGGCGGATTGCGCAGGGACGTCGTCCACGACGAGGGCCGCCTGCACCGACCCGAGCTTGCCGTAGGGATCGTGATTGGCCCATAAGTAGAGCGACGCGTACAGCGTGGGGATGAGGGCGATGGCCAGGACCGCGAGCGCCGGGAGCCGTCCCGCGGTCAGCCTCCGGAACTCGCTGATCGCCATGCGCACGGACGTCATGCGACCACCTCCTCGCCCGCGCTGCCGAGCGCGAACCGATCGTTTTCGAGAACGCGAGCCGTCGTGGCCATGAGTTGCAGAATGACGATGAGGTGCCGCTGCGCGAGGCGCTCCGCGACGGCGTAAGCGTCGTCGGCGCTGGTGCCGTAACGGTCGGGACAGCAGATGACCAGGGCTTCCGTTCCCGGACGCAAGGCGGCGAGTTCGGCCAACATCATCACCCGCACGGCTCCGGGAACCTCTTCCATGCGGGTGCCGTGCCATGCGTCCGCGTCGTGGCGATCGAGCCAGGTGCGCACCGCCCGCTGTCCGGCGGGCCGGCCGGCCATCGCCAGTTCTTCGGCGACGATGGTCGAGAGCTTCAGCACCTCGTCGGGTTCGGAGACGTCCGGGACGTCGACGAGCGCGACGGACTCGCGGAGGGTCTGCGCCGCGCGCGCACCGTCCACGAGCACCTTCCCGCCGTCTGGCCGAAGGCGGCCGCCGAGGACGAGCGACAAGGCCGTATGCCCTGCACCGGGCGGCCCTTCGACGACGCAGACGTCGCCGCTGCGCGCCTGCAGGTCCGTGGGGCGCAGGACCGTGGCGTGCGGTCCTTCGACCGAGATCGCGATGGCCTCGAGTTGCATGCTCTCCGCTCCTTCACAGGCCCCGCCGCGGTGGCGGAGGGGTTCGACCGCACCATCGTCCTCCATCGCCACGACGGCGACGAGACAGGCCGGAGGGGTGAGGGGTGCGTCTCACTAGACTGGAGCCCATGGCCGATCGGACCTTCTACGTCACCACGCCCATCTACTACGTCAACGACGCGCCGCACATCGGCCACGGCTACACGACGGTGATGGGCGACATCCTCACCCGGTGGCATCGCCAGCGCGGCGAGCGGGTCTGGTACCTCACCGGAGTCGACGAGCATGGGCAGAAGGTGCTGCGCAAGGCCGAGGCCAACGGCGTCTCCCCGCAGGAGTGGGTCGACCGGCTCGTCGAGGACGAGTGGAAGCCGATGCTCCAGACCATCGACGTCGCCAACGACGACTTCATCCGCACCACCGAGGCGCGACACGAGGCCGGGGCTCAGGCCTTCTGGCAGGACCTCTACGACCGAGGCGCGGTCTACAAGGGCTCGTTCTCGGGGTGGTACAGCGTCAGCAGCGAGGAGTTCGTCGGTGACGACGACGTCGTCGACGGCGAGGGTGAGGACGAGGGCTTCAAGGTCTCAGCGCTCGACGGCAGCCGCCTGGAGTACATGACCGAGGAGAACTACTTCTTCCGGCTCAGCGAGTACGCGGACCGGCTGCTCGCGCTCTACGAGGAGCATCCGGAGTTCATCCAACCCGAGTCCAGCCGCAACGAGATCATCTCCTTCGTCAAGCGCGGCCTGAAGGACTTGTCGATCTCCCGGTCGACCTTCGACTGGGGCATCCCTGTGCCGTGGGACCGCGAGCACGTCATGTACGTGTGGATCGAGGCGCTGCTCAACTACGTGACCGCCGCCGGGTACGGCGTCGACCCGGAGCGTTTCGAGGAGCTCTGGCCGGCGAACGTCCACATCGTCGGCAAGGACATCGCCCGCTTCCACGCGGTCATCTGGCCGGCCATGTTGATGGCCGCCGGTCAGCCCGTGCCGCATCGTGTCTTCGCCCATGGCTGGCTGCTCGTCGGCGGGCAGAAGATGTCCAAGAGCAAGGCCAACGGCATCCACCCCAACGAGATCGTCTCGACGTTCGGGTCGGACGCCTACCGCTACTACTTCAGCCGGGCGCTCACGTTCGGCAGCGACGGCTCCATCTCGTGGGAGGACATCCACGCGCGCTACCACGCCGAGCTCGCCAACGGCTTCGGCAACCTCGCCTCGCGGGTAGCGGCGATGATCGGCAAGTACTTCGGCGGCGCGCTTCCCGCGGCTGGCGAGCAGGGGCCGGCGGAGAAGGCGCTCATCGACACGATCGGCGCCGCCGTGTCGGCCGCGGACGCCGCGATCGAGCGCATCGCGCCGCAGGAGGCGATGGTCGAGGTCTGGCGGATCGTCGACGCGCTCAACGGCTATCTCACCGAGCAGGCCCCGTGGAAGGTGGCCAAGGACGAGAGCCAGGGCGATCGCCTCGCGACCATCCTGGCGACCGCCGCGGAGGGACTGCGCGTCCTGGCCGTCGTACTCAATCCGGTCACCCCCAAGGCCTGCGCTTCGCTGTGGGAGTCCCTGGGCGCCGAAGGTCCGCTGGGCCCGCTCGCCGATCAGCGTCTCGACGACGTCGCTCGGTGGGGCCAGTTGCCTGCGGGGACGCCGATCACGAAGGTCCCGTCCCTCTTCCCGCGCATCGAGTTGCCGGAGCAGGACAGCTGATGACCGATCTCACCGAGGGCTGGCCGGACGCGCCCGAGCCATTGCCCTCACCCGTAGTCGACAACCACTGCCATCTCGACCATCGGGTGCGCGGCGGCCTGGTGATTCCGACGGAGGAGGCGCTCGATCGCGCCGCCGCGGTCGGCGTCACGCGGATCGTGCAGGTGGGCTGCGATCTGCCCAGTAGCCGATGGGCGGTGGACGCTGCGCGCCGCTTCGCATCGGTCGTGGCGGCTGTCGCGATGCACCCCAATGACGCCGCCCGGCTCGACGACGTCATGTTAGATGGCGCACTCTCGCAGATCGACGAGATGGCGGCGGATCCGGTCGTCCGGGCGGTCGGGGAGACGGGGCTGGATTACTTCCGCACGGGCCCTGAACTGCGGCCGCGGCAGCACCGTTCCTTCCGCGAACACATCCGGATCGCCAAGCGTCACGACCGGACCCTGGTGATTCACGATCGCGACGCGCACGACGACGTGCTGGCCATCCTCGACGACGAAGGCGTGCCCGATCGCGTCGTGATGCACTGCTTCTCCGGGGGCCCGGATTTCGCCAGAGAATGCCTGGAACGCGGGGCTTTCCTCTCCTTCGCCGGCGCAGTGACGTTCAAGAACGCGGCGTACCTGCGCGAGGCGTTGCAGGTGACGCCGCTCGACCGCATCCTCGTCGAGACCGACGCGCCTTTCCTGACCCCCGAGCCGCATCGTGGACGCCCCAACGCCTCCTTCCTCGTGCCCCACACCGTGCGCCTCATCGCGGAGGTCCTGAAGGTCGATCTGACCACCCTGTGCGAGCAGATCAACGCCACCACCGATCGAGCGTTCGGGGGGCCCTGGCCGTCCAGAAACTGACGAGAAACTTGACTGCCCGTGGCAGCCTCGGACAAGGTGAACAGGTTGTCAACGATGTTTGTCGAGGTTTGATCCGTGCAGTTGTCCGTTCCCGAACTCCATCCGAAGAACGTGCTCAAGCTCGTCGCCGCGGTCGTCGCGGTGGTGATCGCCACGGCCGGGCTGGTGGCTGCGGCCGAGTTCGACCAGAAGGTCACGCTCGACGTCGACGGTGAGATCACCACCACGCGGACGTCGGCGGAGACCGTCGACGAGCTCCTCACCAGCCAGGGTGTCGAGCCGCGTCCGGAGGACAAGGTCTCCCACAAGCTCGACGCTCCGCTCCCGGACGACGAGACCATCACGGTGCGCTACGCCAAGCCGGTCACCGTCGTCGTCGACGGCCAGACCACCGACGAGGTCACGCACGCCACGTCTGTCAAGGAGCTGCTGTCCGATCTGGACGTCGACCCGGCCAAGGGTGCGTACGTCTCGGAGAAGCTCGACGCCAAGCTCAACCGCTTCGGCGAAGAGATCGTCGTGAGCAGCCCCAAGACCATCACCGTCACCGCGGACGGCAAGGACCAGCAGGTCGAGACCAACAAGCCCACGGTCCAGGACGTCCTGGACGAGGCCGGGGTCAAGGTTGACGAGGACGACGAGGTCGAGCCCGGCCTCGAGAGCTACCTCGCCAAGGACACCAACGCCCTGCGCGTCGTGCGGATCGAGAAGGTCACCCGCACCGAGACCGTCCCGGTCGACTTCGAGGTGCAGGTCCAAGAGGACGCCTCCTTGCCGAAGGGCGAGAAGGAGGTCGTCACCGAGGGCCAGCCCGGTGAGGCCACCGAGGAGGTCCAGCTCGTGCTGGCCGACGGCCAGGTCCGCGAGCGCACCGTCGTCTCGCGGAGCACGGTCCGTGAGCCCGTCTCCCAGGTCGAGAAGCGCGGCACGAAGCAGCCTGACACCGCTCCCGCGGTCGCCGACGGCAGCGTCTGGGACCGGCTGGCGCAGTGCGAGTCCGGTGGTAACTGGGCCGCCAACAGCGGCAACGGTTACTACGGCGGCGTCCAGTTCAGCGCGCAGACCTGGCGTTCGGTCGGCGGAACCGGTCTGCCGCACGAGCACAGCCGCGAGGAGCAGATCCACCGCGCATCGATCCTGCAGCAGCGTGCCGGCTGGGGTCAGTGGCCCGCCTGCTCGGCGAAGCTGGGCCTGCGCTGACGACGTTCGAGCCCCCGCGCCTGCTGGGCGCGGCGGACATTCGTCGCATCGCTGGCGAGGTCGGGCTGCGTCCGACCAAGCAGCGAGGGCAGAACTTCGTCACGGACGGCAACACTGTTCGCCGCATCGTGCGTGAGGCCGGGATCGGTCCCGACGACGTCGTCGTCGAGATCGGTCCCGGTCTCGGCTCGCTCACCCTCGCCTTGCTGGGTGAAGCGGCCCACGTCACCGCGATCGAGATCGACGACGTGCTGGCCGCGCGCCTTCCTGCGACGGCGGCAGAGTTCGCCGGCCTTTCGGCCGATCGGCTGACGGTGGTGCATGCGGACGCGTTGCGCGTGGAGACGTTGCCCGGCCCTGCTCCGACGGCGCTGGTCGCCAACCTGCCCTACAATGTCTCGGTCCCGGTGCTGCTGCACATGCTCCAGACTTTCGAGTCCATCACGTCCGTACTCGTCATGGTGCAGGCGGAGGTCGCGCATCGGCTTGCGGCAGGCCCTGGTTCGCGGACGTACGGCGTGCCCAGCGTCAAGGCGTCCTGGTACGCCGACGTGCGGTTGGCGGGAGCGATCGGCAGGACGGTCTTCTGGCCGGTACCCAACGTCGACTCCGCGCTGGTCCGGTTGACGCGTCGTACCCCGCCCGACGCCGACCGCCAGGCCACCTTCGACCTCGTCGACGCCGCCTTCGCGCAGCGCCGCAAGACACTGCGGGCGGCACTCACCGGCCACTTCGGCGGTGCGGACGCGGCCGAGCAGGCGCTCCACACGGCCGGCATCGACCCGCGCGCCCGGGGCGAGCAGCTCACCGTCGAGGACTTCGCCCGGCTCGCGAGCGAGCGCCGCTAGGCGAATGCCCTACGTTGGTGCGGTGCGAAGTGTGAAGGTGCGCGTCCCGGCGAAGATCAATCTGGCGCTGCATGTCGGTGCCGCTCGCGCCGACGGCTACCACCAGCTCTCCACCGTCTTCCATGCCATCGACATGTACGACGAGATCACCGCGACGGCCACCCACGACGGAGCGATCAACGTCGAGGTGGTCGATGTGCAGGGGCAGCCGATGCCTCACGTGCCGGTCGACCGCACCAACCTCGCCGTCCGCGCTGCCGCCGTGCTGCGCGACCGTCTCGACGAGCCCGACTTGGGTGTTCATCTGCACATCCGCAAGACCATCCCGGTGGCTGGAGGCATGGCCGGCGGTTCCGCCGACGCCGCCGGTGCGTTGCTCGCGTGCAACGACGTGTGGCGCGGAGCGCTGTCGCGGGACGAACTCGACGCGCTCGCGGCGACGCTCGGCAGCGACGTGCCGTTCCTGCTGCACGGCGGCAACGCGCTGGGGGCAGGTCGGGGTGAACTGATCACCCCGGTGTTGTCGCGCTCGACGTTCCACTGGGTCCTCGGGGTGTATGCCGAGGGCATGTCGACGCCTGCGGTGTACGCCGAGTTCGACCGGCTGGCCGGCGGGCGCGGCGTCAATACGCCCGATGAGCCTCGCGATGTCCTCGCAGCGCTCGGCAGCGGCGACCCCGACGCGCTCGCGGTGGCGCTGCGCAACGACCTCGCGCCTGCCGCACTCTCGTTGCGTCCCGAACTGCTGCGCGGTATCGAGGCCGCGGGCCCCGCACCTGCGCTCGCCGCCGTGATTTCCGGATCGGGACCGACGACGGTCTTCCTGGTTCCGGACGCCGAGAGCGCCGAGCTGCTCGCGCTCGACCTGCGGACCCAGGCCGTCTTCGACGACGTGCTGATCGCGCGAGGGCCCGTTCCCGGAGCGCGGGTGGTCGGCTGATGCCACCGCTCATCGTGGGAGAGCGGCTCGCCATGTCGTTCCCCACCAAGGACGTGCTGTCTGACGTCACGCTCGGGATCGCCGAGGGCGACCGCATCGGCGTGGTGGGCCGCAACGGCGACGGCAAGTCGACGTTGCTGCGCATCCTCGGTAAGCGCATGGAACCCGACGAGGGGCGCGTGACATGGCGCCGCGACCTGCGGG
Organism: Aeromicrobium camelliae; assembly: GCF_003850045.1. Taxonomy (GTDB): domain Bacteria; phylum Actinomycetota; class Actinomycetes; order Propionibacteriales; family Nocardioidaceae; genus Aeromicrobium; species Aeromicrobium camelliae. The sequence goes on from NZ_RQJX01000001.1 coordinate 179,594, forward strand.
TCGGCTATGTCGACCAATCCGATGCCATCGACACGGAGCTGACGGTCGGCGCCGCCGTCGTCGGCGATCGCGCCGAGCACGAATGGGCCGGTGACGCGCGAGTCCGCGACGTCATCGACGGGCTCCTCCCGCAGGACGTGTCGTGGGACGCGACGATCGGGAGGCTCTCGGGCGGACAGCGGCGGCGCGTCGCACTCGCTGCCGCGCTGATCGAGTCGTGGGACGTACTGATCCTCGACGAGCCCACCAACCATCTGGATATCGACGCCGTGGTGTGGCTCGCGGAGCACCTGAAGAAGCGTTGGCCGGCGGGAACCGGTGGATTCGCCGTCGTCACGCACGACCGGTGGTTCCTCGATGAGGTGTGCACCACCACCTGGGAGGTGCACGACCGCACGGTCGATGCCTTCGAGGGCGGTTACGCCGCGTACGTCCTGCAACGCGTCGAACGGGACCGGCAGGCCGCCGCCAGCGAGGCTCGCCGTCAGAACCTCATGCGCAAGGAGCTCGCGTGGCTGCGGCGCGGTGCGCCGGCGCGCACGTCGAAGCCCAAGTTCCGGATCGACGCGGCGAACGAACTGATCGAGCGCGAACCGCCTGTCCGCGACAGCGTCGAGCTGACGCAGCTGGCGACCGCGAGGCTCGGCAAGGACGTCGTCGACCTGCTCGACGTGAGCGTGCAGGCTCCGGACGGTCGGACGATCCTGCGCGACGTCGAGTGGCGGATCGGGCCGGGGGAGCGGGCCGGCATCCTCGGCGTCAACGGGGCCGGCAAGAGCACGCTGCTGGGCGTCGTGACGGGTGAGGTGAAGCCCTCGGCAGGACGGGTGAAGCGGGGCAAGACGGTGCGCATCGCGACCCTCAGTCAGTCGCTGCACGAGCTCGACGCGATCGCCGACGAGCGGGTCAGCGACGTCATCGGCCGGCAGCGGGCAACGTACGTCGCGGGTGGCAAGGAACTCACGCCCGGACAGTTGCTCGAGCGGCTCGGGTTCCGCACGCAGCAGCTCTCCACGCCGATCCGCGACCTGTCGGGCGGTCAGCGCCGGCGGCTCCAGCTCCTGCTGATCATCCTGCAGGAGCCGAACGTGCTGATCCTCGACGAGCCGACGAACGACATGGACACCGACATGCTGACCGCGATCGAGGACCTCCTCGACACGTGGCCCGGGACGCTGCTCGTCGTCTCGCACGACCGGTACCTGATGGAGCGGGTGACCGACCACCAGTACGCGGTGATCGGCGGCCATCTGCGCCATCTTCCTGGTGGTGTGGACGAGTACCTGCGGCTGCAGCGTGCCGTCGAAGCGCGTGAAGCGGCCGAGGTGGCCGAGGCCGCTTCGGCGAGCGCTCCGGTGTCCCGTCCGTCCGCCCGGCGCGAGCGCGAACTCAAGAAGGAACTTGCGCGCGCCGAACGGCAGGTGGAGCGTTTGACGGCGCAGGTCGAGGACCTCGACGCCCAGATGGCGCAGGCCGCCACCGACCCCGATCGCCTCATGTCACTCGACGCCGAACGGCGGGCGGCGGCTGGAGAGCTGGAGGCTGCGGAGGCGGCCTGGCTCGACGCTGCCAGTGAACTCGACGCCCTCTGACGCCATCCCCGTCACTGCCCGCCGGTCTCTGCGCCGGTCACTGCCCGCCGATCTCCGCGAGTGGCGCAAACTGGGGCCATTGCGGCCCCGGACGTCCCCATCCTGCGCCACTCGGTGTCCACTTTGCGCCACTCCCCGGGGGAGCGGAGTGCCACTCGCGGGGGAGCAGAGAGGAGCTCGCGAGGAGCAGGTGCCGACGGAGACGAGCCGGCCGTTACTCCGAGAAGGGTTGCGTCAGCACCCGCAGCGACGAGGCGATCGACTCCCGGTCGGCGGCCGGCAGACCGGCCAGCAGCCGCGACTCATGGTTCATCAGCTCGTCGAGCGCCGCATCGACGCGCTCGCGCCCGGCGGTGGTCAGTCGTACCAGGACACCGCGCCGATCGGACGGGGCTGGCCGCCGTTCGACGAGGCCCTTGCTCTGGAGCCGATCGACGCGATTGGTCATCGTTCCGCTCGTCACCATGGTGGCGGTGACGAGTTGGCCCGCCGAGAGCTCGTACGGCTCGCCGGCCCGTCGAAGGGCGGCCAGGACGTCGAATTCCCAGGGCTCGAGCCCTTGCGCGGCGAAGGCCTGCTTGCGCAGCCGGTCGAGATGTTTGGCGAGACGAGTGACGCGGCTGAGCACCTCCATGGGGGACACGTCGGTCTCCGGGCGCTCGCGGCGCCACGCGGCGACGATCCGATCGACCTCGTCCATGGCGGGAGTCTACCCGTCAAGAATCTTGAGGCCGAGAATCTCGGTCTGCGACGACGGTCACCGTCACCTGGGACGCGTCGCGGTCGGTTCGGTACGCTGGACGCGCTTTCCCCGGTTGGTCTGTCGGCAGGGCCCGCCTGACTTTGAATCAGGACTAGCGACGTAGGTTCGACTCCTACCCGGGGAGCCACGCTCTCGACTTTCCCCGCTCTCGACCACGAAGGAGCCGCGCGTGGACGCGAACGTCACCGCGATCGTGCTGGCGGCGGGTGCCGGCACCCGCATGAAGTCCGAACGAGCCAAAGTCCTCCACGAACTGGCCGGCCGTCCGATGCTCGGCCACGCGCTGGCCGCCGTGCAGGAGTTCGGAGCTCGACGACGCGTCGTGGTCGTCGGCCACCAACGTGAACAGGTCGAGGAGGCGCTGACCACCTTCGACACCGATGCCGTGGTGGCGGTGCAGCACGAGCGCAAGGGCACCGGCGACGCCGTGCGCGCCGCCCTCGATGCTCTCGGCGCGGAGCCCGAGGCGCTCGGCACCGTTCTCATCACCTACGGTGACGTCCCCCTCCTCCAGCCGCAGACGCTCGCCGACGTCGTGACCGCGCATCGCGAGGCAGGTCGCGCCGTGACCATCCTGTCGGCCCACGTCGGCGATCCCACCGGCTACGGGCGCATTCTCCGCGACGATGCCGGTGGCGTCGTGGCCATCCGCGAGCACGAGGACGCCACCGACGCCGAACGTGAGGTGCGCGAGATCAACAGCGGCATCCTCGCCGTCGACGGCGCCTTCCTCGTGCAGGCCCTGGCTCGATTGACGCCGCAGAACGCGCAAGGCGAGCTGTACCTGACCGACATCGTCGGCTTCGCGGTCGAGGACGGGCTGCCCGTCGGCGCGCACGTGCTCGAGGATGTGTGGCAGACCGAGGGCGTCAACGACCGCGCCCAGCTCGCGCGCCTCGCTCGCGAGCTCAACCGGCGCATCACCGACCACTGGATGCGTGAAGGGGTCACGATCGTCGATCCGGCCACCACGTGGATCGACTCGGACGTCACCCTCGCTCCCGACGTGACGGTCCTTCCCGGCACGCAACTCCTCGGCGCGACCTCCATCGCGACCGGCGCCACGATCGGCCCCGACACCACGCTGCGCAACGTGGAGGTCGGCCCGGGCGCGAGCGTCGTGCGGACCCACGGAAGCGACTCGGTGATCGGCCCCGACGCGTCCGTCGGTCCGTTCGCCTATCTGCGCCCTGGAACCGAACTCGGCACGGCCAGCAAGGTCGGGACATTCGTCGAGACCAAGAACTCGACGCTCGGCGACGGCGCCAAGGTGCCGCATCTGTCGTACATCGGTGACGCCACCGTCGGTGAGGGCACCAACCTCGGTGCCGGCGCGATCACGGCCAACTACGACGGCCAGCACAAGCACCGCACGACGATCGGCCGCCACGTCAAGACCGGCTGCGACAACGTGTTCGTCGCGCCGGTCGAGATCGGCGACGGGGCGTTCACGGGGGCAGGCACGATCGTGCGCGACGACATTCCCCCGGGGGCGCTTGGCGTGAGCGCTGGGCCACAGAGGATCATGGAGGGGTGGGTCGCACGTCGTCGGCCCGGCTCGGCGTCGCACGAGGCCGCCTCCGCAGCACAGCAGGAAGAGAACAACCGGTGACCAGCAGTAGTCTCAGCGAGCGCACGCCGACCCGCAACCTCATGCTCTTCTCGGGCCGGGTGCACCCGACCCTGGCCCACGAGGTCGCCGAGCTGTTGCAGGTCGACCTCGTGCCCACCACCGCGTACGACTTCGCCAACGGCGAGATCTACGTCCGGTTCGACAAGTCGGTGCGCGGCTGCGACGCCTTCGTCATCCAGAGCCACGCAGCTCCCATCAACGAGGCGATCATGGAGCAGCTCATCATGATCGACGCGCTCAAGCGCGCCTCGGCCAAGCGCATCACCGTGGTGCTCCCGTTCTACGGCTACGCCCGCCAGGACAAGAAGCACCTCGGCCGTGAGCCCATCTCGGCGCGACTGATCGCCGACCTCTTCCTCACCGCCGGCGCTGACCGGCTCATGACCGTCGACTTGCACACGGCGCAGATCCAGGGCTTCTTCGACGGCCCGGTCGACCACCTGCTGGCGATGCCGATCCTCACCCGGCACGTCAAGAAGAAGTACGCCGACAAGCCGCTCGCCGTGGTCTCGCCCGATGCCGGTCGCATCAAGGTCGCCGAGTCCTGGGCCAACTCGCTCGGGGGAGCGCCGCTGGCGTTCATCCACAAGACGCGCGACATCTCCCGTCCCAACGAGAGCAAGGCCAACCGCGTCGTGGGCGACGTCAAGGGCCGCATCTGCATCCTCGTCGACGACCTGATCGACACCGGCGGCACGATCGTGCAGGCCGCCGAGGCGCTGATGGCCGAGGGTGCGGCCGAGGTCGTCATCGCCGCGACCCACGCGGTGTTCTCCGGCCCTGCGGTCGACCGGCTCAAGAACTGCAGCGCGCGCGAGGTCATCGTGACCAACACGCTCCCGCTGTCGGACGACAAGCACTTCGACAAGCTCACGGTGCTGTCCATCGCGCCGCTGCTCGCGCAGGCCGTGTCCGCGGTCTTCGAAGACGGATCGGTCACCAGCCTCTTCACGGAGTGACTCCGTGCTCCACCGCGGCCGGGCCCTCGGTCTCGCGATGCTCATCGGGGTGCTTTACTCCCTGATCGCGGTGGCGGGAGCCTTCCTCGTCGGTGCCGAGAGTCCGGCGCTCGCCGCGGCGACCGCCGTCGTCGCGGTCATCGGCCTGGTGGGCGGCTGGCTCACGACGGGTGTGGCGGTGCTGACGTTGCGCGCGACGCGTGACCGCGACCCGGACGACGACGTCGCCGTGTCGATGGCGACCCTGGCGGGGAGTGTGTTCATCGCGGTCTTCGGCTTCCTCGCCCTCCGCGCGCTCGGAGCATTGCCTGCGGTGGTCGCGGTGGCTGTCCTGACCGTCGCGACGCACGTCGTGCTGCGCCGCGGGCTGCCCCGGTTGCTGCTCTGAGCGGGGCTGAACGGAGCGATTTCCGTGCCCGACCTGCCGTGGGGTAGACTCTCCGGGTTGCCTCGGCGAGGGCCCACGCGGCCGTGATCGACGCGGCGCTCGAGTGCGAGTGCTGAGTCGAGCCTTGTCCAAGGCGGCCGAGACCACCTGAATGACGACGTATTCGAGGAGCTTCACCCCCGTGGCCGAGATCAAGATCGCCGCTGAAACCCGTACCGAGTTCGGCAAGGGCGCTGCGCGCCGCATCCGACGCGCCGACAAGGTGCCCGCAGTCCTCTACGGTCACGGCACCGATCCGGTGCACGTGACGCTGCCGGGCCACGACCTCATGCTGGCTCTCAAGAATTCCAACGCGCTGCTCACGATCGAGCTGGGCTCCGAGAGCCACCTCACCATCCCCAAGCAGGTGCAGCGCGACCCGCTCAAGGGCTTCATCGAGCACGCCGACCTCCTCATCGTCAAGCGTGGCGAGAAGGTTCAGGTCGACGTTCCGATCACCGTCGTCGGTGAGCCCGGACCCGACGCGCTCCTCGTGACCGAGAACGCGTCCGTCTCGATCGAGGCCGAGGCCACGCACATCCCGTCCGAGATCGAGGTCTCCGTCGCGGGTCTCGAGGCCGGCGCTCAGGTGACCGCCGCCGACCTGCACCTGCCCGAGGGCGCTGCGCTCGCGGTCGAGCCCGAGCTCCTCATCATCAACGTCACCCACGCTCCCACGGCCGCCGAGGTCGAGGCGGAGCTCGAGGAGGCGGAGGCCGACGCGGGCATCGAGCACGACGCGCCCGAGGCCGAGGTCGGCGCCTCCGAGGAGAGCTCCGAAAGCTGATGACGTGGCTCATCGTCGGGCTCGGGAATCCGGGCCCGACGTACGCTGCGACCCGGCACAACGTCGGGTATCTGGTCGCCGACGCGCTCGCGGAGCGCGTCGGCGGTCGTTTCACCACGCACAAGTCCCGGCGCGCCGACGTCGTGGAGGGACGGCTCGCCGGTGAGCGGGTGGTGCTGGGCCGAGCGCGCTCCTACATGAACGAGAGCGGGGGACCGGTCGCCGGTCTCGCCCAGTACTACGACGTCGCTGCGGACCATCTCGTCGTCATCCACGACGAACTGGACATCGACTTCGGCGCGCTGCGCATCAAGTTCGGCGGTGGCGACAACGGCCACAACGGGCTCAAATCCATCCGGCAGGCGCTCGGTACCGGTGACTACTACCGCGTGCGCGTCGGCATCGGCCGGCCCCCGGGCCGCCAGCCCGTCCACGACTTCGTGCTGAAGCCGTTCTCGTCGACCGAGCGTCGCGAGCTCGGGGTGAACGTCGAGGAGGCGGCCGACGCTGTCGAGAGCCTGCTCGTCGACGGTCTGGTCAAGACCCAGAGCGCGTTCAACCGCTGAGCCAGGTTCTCCGGCAGCCCTCCGGCCCGAGATGTGGTCGCTTCTCGGTCACCGGCCTGCAGTTCAGTGACCCGAAACTGACCACATCTCGGGCCGGAGGCCGTCCGGGTGAGGTGTGGAACCACGGCGTAATCTGGATACGATGACCTCCCCCTCCTCTCAGCGCGCCCTCGTCGGTGCGGTGTCGCACGAGCCCGCCGTCGCCAAGGCGCTCGCGGACCGTCACGACGGTGCCCCCGACGTCCGGCTCACCGCCCCCGCGGCCCTCAACCCGTTCCTGGCCGCGGCGCTCGCGCGCGACGAGGCCTGCGTCCTCGTGGTCACCGCCACCGCCCGCGACGCCGAGAACCTCGTCGACCACGTGCGCACGCTCGTCGACGACCCCGATCACGTGGCCTACTACCCCGCCTGGGAGACGCTGCCGCATGAGCGTCTGTCGCCGCGGTCGGACACCGTCGGGCGTCGACTCGCCGTGCTCCGCCAGCTCGTCCACGGGGGAGACCAGCGGCCCCGAGTCGTGGTCGCTCCCGTCCGTTCGGTGTTGCAGCCGCAGGTCAAGGGGCTCGCCGATATCGAGCCGGTCGAACTCGTCACCGGCCAGGACATCGAGCTCGACGAAGTCGTGCGTCGGCTCGCCGGCGCTGCCTACACCCGCGTCGACCTCGTCGAACGCCGAGGCGAGTTCGCCGTCCGCGGCGGCATCGTCGACGTGTTCCCGCCCACCGAGGAACACCCGATCCGCGTCGAGTTCTGGGGCGACACCGTCGACGAACTGCGCCACTTCTCGATCGCCGACCAGCGCACCGTCGAGCCGGTCGAGCGGCTCTGGGCCCCGCCGTGCCGCGAGCTGCTGCTGACCGACGAGGTCCGCCACCGCGCTGCCGTGCTCGCCCAGGAGCATCCATCGCTGCACGAACTCTTCGGCAAGCTCGCCGAGGGGCACGCGGTCGAGGGCATGGAGTCGCTGGCCCCGGTGCTCGTCGGCGAGATGGAGTTGCTGGTCGACCTCCTTCCGAAGTCGTCGACGGTCCTGGTCTGCGACCCCGAACGTGTCCGAGGACGTGCTCAAGACCTCGTCACCACGAGCGAGGAGTTCCTCGCGGCCTCGTGGGCGGCCGCAGCGACGGGCGGCGAGTCGCCGATCGACCTCGGCGCCGCGGCATTCAAGGATCTGGAAGAGGTGCGCGAACACGTCGCCACCGCCGGCCACACCTGGGCCGACGTGGGACCGTTCGCGATGGGCGACGAGAGCCTCGTCGTCGCGGTGGAGCCCGCTCCCCGCTACCGCGGCGACACCGAAGCCGCGCTCGCCGATCTCCAGACGTGGCAGCAGGCGGGGCACGCCGTGCTGTTGACCGTCCCCGGTCCCGGCCAGGCGCAACGAACGGTGGAGTGGCTGGCCGAGCACGACGTCGCCGCCCGCCATGTCGAGGTGCTGGAGCCTGGCGCGGGTAGTTCCGAGCGGATCGTGCAGGTCGCGGTGGCCGATCTCGACGAGGGCTTCATCGCGGCCGATCTCGGCTTCGTCGTGCTGACGTACGACGACCTCGTCGGGCAGAAGGCCGCCGACCGCGCGGAGCGGCGCATGCCGGCCCGGCGCCGCAAGCAGATCGATCCGCTCGAGCTCAAGGCCGGCGACCCTGTCGTCCACGAGCAGCACGGCGTTGGTCGCTACATCGAACTCGTCAACCGTGTCGTGCACGGCGCCGAACGCGAGTACCTGGTCCTCGAATATGCGCCCAGCAAGCGCGGCCAGCCGCCGGACCGCCTGTTCGTGCCGATGGACCAGCTCGACCAGGTCAGCCGGTACGTCGGCGGTGAGGCGCCGACCCTCGACCGGCTCGGCGGCAGCGACTGGACGCAGCGGAAGAACAAGGCGCGCAAGGCCGTCCGGCAGATCGCCGGCGAACTCATCAAGCTCTACGCGGCCCGCCAGTCCACGAAGGGGCACGCGTTCGGGCCCGACAGTCCCTGGCAGCGTGAGCTCGAGGATGCGTTCGCGTTCGTCGAGACGCCCGACCAACTGTCGACCATCGAGGACGTCAAGCGCGACATGGAGCGGGTCGTCCCGATGGATCGCCTCGTCTGCGGCGACGTCGGTTACGGCAAGACCGAGATCGCCGTGCGGGCGGCGTTCAAGGCGATCCAGGACGGCAAGCAGGTCGTGTTGCTGGTGCCCACGACCCTGCTCGTGCGTCAGCACTACGCGACGTTCGCAGAGCGCTTCGGCCAGTTCCCGGTCACGATCCGCGCGCTCTCGCGCTTCCAGTCGGAGAAGGAGTCTCAGGCCACCCTCGAAGGGCTCGCCGACGGGTCGGTCGATCTCGTGATCGGCACCCACCGCCTGCTGCAACCAGGCATCCGGATCAAGGACCTCGGGCTCATCATCGTCGACGAGGAGCAGCGCTTCGGCGTCGAGCACAAGGAGGCGCTCAAGCACCTGCGCGCCTCCGTCGACGTGCTGAGCATGTCGGCCACCCCGATTCCCCGGACGCTGGAGATGGCGATCACGGGCATCCGCGAGATGAGCACGATCGCGACGCCACCGGAGGAACGGCACCCCGTGCTGAGCTTCGTCGGGCCGTACGAGGACCGGCAGGTGGCCGCCGCCATCCGCCGCGAGCTGTTGCGCGAGGGTCAGGTCTTCTACATCCACAACCGGGTCAAGAGCATCGACAAGGTGGCGCAACGGCTGCGCGACCTCGTGCCCGAGGCCAGGATCGCCACGGCGCACGGGCAGATGAGCGAGCAGCAGCTCGAGAGCGTCATGGTCGACTTCTGGGAGAAGCGGTTCGACGTCCTCGTGTGCACCACGATCGTCGAGTCGGGCATCGACGTGTCGAACGCCAACACGATGATCATCGAGCGGGCGGACATGTTCGGCCTGTCGCAGTTGCATCAGCTGCGCGGACGAGTCGGCCGGAGCCGGGAGCGGGCGTACGCCTACTTCCTGTATCCGCCCGACAAGCCGCTCACCGAGACGGCACACGACCGGCTCGCCACGATCGCACAGTTCTCCGAGCTCGGCGGCGGCATGGCGGTCGCGATGAAGGACCTCGAGATCCGCGGCGCTGGCAACCTGCTGGGCGGCGAGCAGTCCGGACACATCGCCGACGTCGGGTTCGACCTGTACGTGCGTCTGGTGGGGGAGGCCGTCGCGGAGTTCCGCGGCGAGGGCGAGCCCGAGCGCGAGGTCAAGATCGAGTTGCCGATCGAGGCGCATCTCCCGCACGACTACGTGCCCAGCGAACGCCTCAGGCTGGAGATGTACAAGCGGCTCGCCGACGTGCGGGCGCTCTCGGACGTCGATGAGCTGCGGGCCGAGCTCGACGACCGGTACGGCACGCCGCCCACGCCGGTCGAGGTGCTGCTCGACGTGGCGCGGCTGCGGGTCAAGGTGCGCGAGAGCGGGCTCAGCGAGGTCACCGCGGCCGGATCGAACATCCGCTTCGCTCCGGTCAAGCTCCCCGAGTCCGCGCAGCTTCGGCTCGCCCGGGTGTACCCGAAGAGCCTGTACAAGCAGGCCGCGGAGGTGGCGCTGGTCCCGCATCCGAAGACGGCGCCGGTCGGCGGCAAGCCGCTGCGCGACCGGGAGCTCATCGAGTGGGTCTCCGGCGTTCTCGACACCCTCGCGGGCTGAACCGACGTGATCTGGGTCATGGGTAGTCTGGTCTCGCCCGTGTCCCGAGGAGGTTCCATGAGCGCTCGCTCTCGTCTCGTCGTCCTTGCCGCCGCAGCGGCCGCAGCGCTGACCGCCTGCGGTCCCGTGCAGCCCGGCAGCGCCGCGGTGGTGGGCGACGCGCGCATCTCGATGGCGGAGGCCGACGAGGTGAGCGAAGGGTACTGTGCGCTCTCGCTCGCGACCGCCACCGCTCAGGGCACCTCGTCGCTCCCCAACGGCGACGTACGGCGACAGGCGTTGTCGCTGCTGATCATCGAGTCGGTCGCTGAGCAGGTAGCCGACGACCAGGGGCTCACCGTCCCGTCGGCAGGACTCAGCGACCAGGAGACCGAACAAGCGCGTCAGCTGTTCGGCGAACGCACCGATCTCGTCATCGCGACCATCGCGCGCAACGAGCGGGCACTGGCGGTCGCCCGACAGCTCGCCGAGCGCGAGCTCGGGCCCCGTGCCGAGCAGATGAGCGAGCAGGAGCTCGCGCAGGCCGGTCAGCAGCTCCTCGTCGAGCGGGCTGACGAGCTGGACATCGAGATCGATCCGCGCTTCGGTATGAGCGGGATCGGTGAGGTCGTCGCGCCGACGGGTTCGCTGTCGGTTCCGGGGCCCGCCGTGGACGGTCAGGAGCTTCCCGAAGCCCTGACGTGCCGCGCATGAGCGACTCCCTGCGCGAGCTCGTCGAGGTCATGGCGCGGCTGCGGGCCGAATGCCCGTGGACGCGCGAGCAGACGCACGAGAGCCTGCGCCGTTACCTCATCGAGGAGGCCTACGAGACACTCGAGGCGCTCGATGCGGGCGACTCGGATCACCTCCGCGAGGAGCTCGGCGACCTGCTCATGCAGGTGGTGTTCCACGCGGAGATCGCCGCTTCCGACGGCGAGGGCTGGGGGATCGACGAGGTCGCGGCCGGTATCCGCGACAAGCTCGTGCATCGCAATCCGCACGTGTTCGGGGACGTCACCGTCAGTTCGGCCGCGGAGGTCGACGCCAACTGGCAGCGGCTCAAGGCCGAGAAGAAGCAGCGCACGCATCCGATCGAGGGCATCCCCTCGGAGCTCCCCGCCCTCATGTACGCCGACAAGGTGCTGGATCGCGTCGCGTCGCAGCCTGCCCAGAGCGACGACATCGGAGACCGGTTGCTCGCCCTCGTCGCCGAGGCGAAGGCGCAGGGAGTGGACGCCGAAGCCGCCCTCAAGAGCGCCGCGCGCCGCCACGCCGACCAGGGCTGACCCACCGCGCGGCTGCCCCGAGCACGGTGAGCCCACGCGCTAGGCTGAGGTCGTTCCCACCCGACCCACCACAGGAGCACGGTCTTGGCCATCATCGACGCAGTCGGCGCACGCGAAATCCTGGACTCCCGAGGCAACCCGACCGTCGAGGTCGAGGTCGCTCTCGACGACGGCACGATCGGTCGCGCGGCCGTCCCTTCGGGCGCGTCCACCGGCCAGTTCGAGGCCGTGGAGCTGCGCGACGGTGACTCCCGCTACGGCGGCAAGGGTGTCCTCAAGGCGGTCGAGGCCGTCAACGGTCCGATCGCCGACGCGCTCGCCGACCTCGACGCTGACGACCAGCGCGCCATCGACGCCGTGATGATCGACCTGGACGGCACCGCGAACAAGGGCGGCTTCGGTGCGAACGCCATCTTGGGCGTCTCCCTCGCCGTGGCCAAGGCGGCGGCCGAGTCGGCCGGGCTCCCGCTGTTCCGTTACGTCGGCGGCCCGAACGCGCACGTCCTGCCCGTGCCGATGATGAACATCCTCAACGGCGGGGCGCATGCCGACTCGAACGTCGACATCCAGGAGTTCATGATCGCGCCGATCGGCGCCGAGACGTTCGCCGAGGCGTTGCGCCAGGGCACCGAGGTCTACCACGCGCTGAAGGCCGTCCTCAAGGACGAGGGCCTGTCGACCGGCCTGGGCGACGAGGGCGGTTTCGCTCCGAACTTGCCGTCCAACCGCGCCGCGCTCGACCTCATCGCCAAGGCCGTCGAGAAGGCCGGATACCGCGTCGGCACCGACATCGCGTTCGCGCTCGACGTCGCGGCGAGCGAGTTCGAGTCCGACGGCGTGTACACCTTCGAGGGCGAGTCGCGCACGGCCGAGCAGATGACGGCGTACTACGCCGAGCTCGTCGACGCCTACCCGATCGTCTCGATCGAGGACCCGCTGAACGAGGAGGACTGGGACGGCTGGGTCACGATCACGCAGGAACTCGGCGACCGCGTCCAGCTCGTCGGCGACGATCTCTTCGTCACCAACGTCGAGCGCCTCACGCGCGGCATCGAGCAGGGCGCGGGCAACGCGCTGCTGGTCAAGGTCAACCAGATCGGGTCGCTCAGCGAGACCCTCGACTCGGTCGACCTCGCGCACCGCGCCGGATTCGCGTGCATGATGAGCCACCGGTCGGGCGAGACCGAGGACACCACGATCGCCGACCTCGCTGTCGCGACGAACTGCGGCCAGATCAAGACCGGCGCGCCGGCTCGTTCGGACCGCGTAGCCAAGTACAACCAGCTGCTGCGCATCGAAGAGCTGCTCGGCCCGGCGGCGGTGTACGCCGGTGCCGGCGCGTTCCCGCGCCTGTCGCGCTGACGTCCGATGCCCGCGTCCCGACGTCCCCCGGCGCGAGGCGCGGCTCCGTCTCGTGGGAGCCGCGGCGCCTCTTCGCAGGCGCCGCGGCGGCCCACGCCCACCCGCACCCCGGTCAGCCGGCCCACGGGCACCCGGTTCACCGCCCGCGCGCTCATCCTGCTGGCCGTCGTGGTGCTGCTCGTCGCCTCGTACACCGCCACGCTGCACGCCTGGTGGCAGCAGCGCAGCGAGATCAGCGCGTTGGAACGAGCCAACCGGCAGGCCGAGCAGGACATCGAAGACCTGCACGACGAGATCGACCGCTGGGAGGACCCGGCGTTCATCAAGCAGCAGGCCCGTGACCGCTTCGGGTGGGTGATGCCCGGCGAGGTCGGATACCGGGTCATCGGAGTGGACGGTCAACTGCAGGGCGAGGTCGGCCGGCTCGACGACCCTCCCTCGCAAGCGGACCGGGCCTGGTACGGCAAACTATGGGGAAGCGTGGAGCAGGCCGGTGAGCCACCCACGAGCCCCCAGGAGCAGGACCCCGACGAGGTGTTGGAGAACCCGTGACCTTGAACGACGACGACGTCGCGACCATCACCGAACAGTTGGGACGTCCGCCGCGGGCGATGGTCGAGGTGTCATCGCGCTGTCCGTCCGGCCACCCCAACGTCGTCAAGACGGAGCCGCGGCTGCCCGACGGCACCCCGTTCCCCACGCTCTACTACCTGACGTGCCCGCGCCTCGCGGGCGCCATCGGCACGCTCGAGGCGTCGGGGCTGATGGCCGAGTGGACCGAGCGGCTGGCCGAGGACGAAGAACTCGCCGCCGCCTATCGCCGCGCGCACGAGAGCTACCTCGCCGAACGTGAGGCGCTCGGCCACGTCGAGGAGATCGCCGGCATCAGTGCCGGCGGTATGCCCACGCGGGTCAAGTGCCTGCACGTGCTCGCCGGACACTCCCTCGCTAAGGGACCCGGCGTCAACCCGCTCGGCGACGAGACCCTTCGCCTGCTCGGCGACTGGTGGACCGGCACGTCCTGCGCCTGACCCGAGTGCTGCGGCGGCTGAGGCGCGTGGAGGATTACCAGGTGATGTAGGTTTTCCCTCACTCCTCCCGGAGAGTTCGCCCGGAGGAGTGTCAAAGAACCTACATCACCTGGTAATCCGCGGACCCGGCCCCGGCCGCTCGGCGCGGGTCACCAGATGGTGACGCGTTCCTCGGGGTCGAGCCAGAGTGCGTCGTCGGGGGTCACGTCGAAGGCGGCGTAGAAGGCGTCGATGTTGCGCACCACCTGGTTGCACCGGAACTCCGGCGGCGAGTGCGGGTCGACGGTGAGTCGGCGGATGGTCTCGGCCGGCCGCGTCTTGCCCTGCCACGCCTGCGCCCACGAGAGGAAGAAGCGCTGATCGGCGGTCAGCCCGTCGATGGGGTCGGGCTCGTCGTCGCCGAGGGCGAGACGCAGCGCCTTGTAGGCGATACCGAGGCCGCCGAGGTCGCCGATGTTCTCACCGATCGTGAGGGCGCCGTTCACCGTCTGCCCGTCCGCCCCCTCCGGTGACAGCCCGTCGTACTGGGCGATGAGCGCGGCGGTCAGCTGCTCGAACGCCGACCGGTCCCCGTCGGTCCACCAGTTGCGCAGCGCGCCGGTGCCGTCGTACTGCGACCCCTGATCGTCGAAGCCGTGACCGATCTCGTGGCCGATCACCGCCCCGATCGCGCCGTAGTTGACCGCGTCGTCGGCGTCGGCGTCGAAGAACGGCGGCTGGAGGATCGCGGCGGGGAACACGATCTCGTTCATCGTGGGGTTGTAGTAGGCGTTGACGGTCTGCGGCGTCATGTACCACTCGTCGCGGTCGATCGGCTGCCCGATCTTGGCGAGTTCGATGTCCATGCCGAACGACAGCGCGCGCCGGGCGTTGCCGAGCAGGTCGTCGGGCTCGGCGACGAGCGCGGAGTAGTCGCGGAAGGTCTCCGGGTGCCCGATCTTGGGCGTGAAGGCGTCGAGCTTCTCGTGCGCGCGCTTCTTCGTCTCGTCGCTCATCCACGACAGTTCGCTGATGCTGCGCCGGTAGGCCTCGATGAGGTTCTCGATGAGCTCGGTCATCCGCTCCTTGGCGGCGGGCGGAAACTCGCTGCGGACGTAGATCTTGCCGACCGCCTCGCCCATGGCGCCCTCGACGAACCCGACACCGCGCTTCCAGCGCGGTCGCAGCTCGTCGGTGCCCTGCAGGGTGCGCCCGTAGAAGGCGAAGTTCTCGTCGACGAACGCCGAGGAGAGATACGGGGCCGCCGCGTGCACGACGTGCCAGCGCAGCCAGTCCGCCCACGCGGGGACGAGCTCGTCGGTCAAGACGGTGGCGAGCCCCTCGAGATACGACGGCTGCGACACCACGACCTCGGCGAGCACCTCCGGACCGATCCCCGCGGCCTCGCGCCACGCGGTCCAGTCGAAGACCGGCAGCATCGCGCTCAGCTCGTCGGCGCTGCGCAGGTTGTAGGTCTTCTGCGCGTCACGCGTGGCGACCCGGTCCCAGTGCTTCGCCGCGATCCGCCGCTCGAGGTCGAGCACCCGCTCGGCCCGCTCGCGTGCGGCGTCGAAGCCCGCGAGTTCGAGCATCGTGGCGACGTGCCCGACGTATGCGTCGCGGATCGGGGCGAAGGAGTCGTCGCGGTAGTAGGACTCGTCGGGCAGACCGAGGCCGCTCTGCACGAGGTGCGCGATGTAGCGGTCCGGATTGCCGCGGTCGGGCGCGATGTAGACGCCGATGATGCTGGCCACGCCCGAGCGCTCGAGCGACCCGAGCGTCCGCACGACGTCGGCCACCGAACCGATCGCGTCGACGCGATCGAGGTCGGACGCGAGGGGAGCAGCGCCCACCTGCTCTACCCGCTCGACGTCCATGAAGCTGCGGTACAGCGCCCCGATCGTGCGCTCCTCGTCGGATGCGGGTTCGTCGGCGCATCGCTCGACGATCCCGCGCACGATCTTCTCCGCCTCGTCGAGCAGCTTGACGAAGGCGCCCGCCGTCGCACGGTCGGCCGGAATCGGGGTCTCCCGCAGCCATGGGCCGTTCACGTGGCGGAAGAGGTCATCTTGCGCGCGGATCTGCGGATCGAAGGCGGTGGTGTCGAGTCCATGCGTCACGCGGCCAGGCTAACAGCGACGCCGAGTCCCCACGTCCCACTCATGAATGGGCGGGAGCGTCCGGCCGCGGAA
The DNA here is from genome assembly GCF_003850045.1 of Aeromicrobium camelliae. Taxonomy (GTDB): domain Bacteria; phylum Actinomycetota; class Actinomycetes; order Propionibacteriales; family Nocardioidaceae; genus Aeromicrobium; species Aeromicrobium camelliae. Next base: position 195,790 of record NZ_RQJX01000001.1, read on the forward strand.
AGGCGAGGGCGGTGACCCGCCGCGCGAGCGAGAGGTAGGCTCGCGGCGTGTCGAAGAACGTCGCGGTAGCCCTGGAAGTCGTTCGCACCGAGCAGATCGCGCCGAAGTTGCGCCGGCTCGTGTTCGGAGGGCCCGGCTTCGCCGCCTACCGCGATCGCGACATCGCCGCGACCGACAAGTACGTCAAGCTCATCTTCCTCGCTGACGGGGTGGAGTACCCCGAGCCGCTGGATCTCGATGTCGTCCGCTCGTCCTTCCCGCGCGAGGCTCAGCCCGTCCTGCGTACGTACACCATCCGCTGGGTCGACGAGGAAGCCGAGGAACTGGCGATCGACTTCGTGGTCCACGGCGACGAGGGCATCGCCGGGCCGTGGGCCGCGCAGGCGCAGCCGGGCGACGTCATCCACGTGAGGGGGCCGGGCGGTGCTTACGCTCCCACACCGGACGCCGATCACCACCTGTTCGTCGGCGACGAGTCCGCCTTGCCGGCGATCGCCGCGTCGGTGGCCGCGTTGCCCGCCGGGGCGCCGGCTACCGCGTTCCTCGAGGTCGACGGACCGGCGGACGAGATCGAGCTGCCGACCGACGGACACCTCGAGGTGCGGTGGCTGCACCGCGAGGGTGCGCACGCGGGTGCCACCACGCTGCTCGACGACGCCGTGCGGGCGTGGACGTGGCCGGAAGGCCGGGTCCAGGCCTTCGTGCACGGGGAGTCCGCCTTGCTCAAGAGCGTGCGCCCCTACCTGCTCGACGGCCGGGTGGACCGCAAGGACCTCTCCGTCTCGGCGTACTGGCGCGTCGGGGAGACCGAGGAGGGCTTCCGGGTGTGGAAGTCCACCCAGGAGGAGGCCGTCATGCGGCCGGGCGCATGACCTCGCCCCGTGTCGTCGCCGTCCTGCTGGCCGGCGGTACCGGGACCCGGGTGGGCCACGAGACTCCGAAACAGTTGCTCGAGGTCGCGGGACGGCCGGTCATCGCGCACGCGCTCGGCGCCTTCGATCGGTGCGACGCGGTCGACGAGATCGTCGTGATGATGGCGGCCGGCCACGTGGAGGATGTCGAGCGGATCGTCGAGGAGTACGGATTCGCGAAGGTCAGCCGGGTGCTTCCCGGCGGCGCGACGCGAACGGACTCCACCCGGCGAGCCCTCGACGCCGTGCACGAGGACTGCCTGGTGCTGTTCCATGACGCGGCACGCCCCTTCGTCACTGAGCGCATCATCGTCGAATGCGTCGAGGCACTGCGAGGCGGTTACCGCGCCGTCACGACGGCCATCGACTCGGCCGACACCGTGGTGACGGTGGAGGGCGGACGCATGACCGGCAGCCTGCGGCGCGCGTCGCTGGCGCGCTGCCAGACGCCTCAGGGATTCGCGTGCGCCACACTTGTCGAGGCCTACCGCCGCGCCGACGCCGACCCGGAGTTCACGGCGACCGACGATGCCTCGGTGGTGTCGCGTTACCTGCCCGACGAGCCCATCGGGATCGTGGCGGGTGACCCACGTAACTTCAAGATCACCGACGCCATCGACCTGCGCATCGCCGAGGTGCTGGCGGACGAGTCGTAAGGTCTGGGGAGTGGCCGCCCGGCTTGCGATACTGGGTAGTATTCCCCAGGCGCATCCCGGGTACCTTGCCTGACACAGAAAGCCATCGAGAGCACGTGACGACCTCCGTAGACCTGACCGAGTATCGGCAGCCCGGCCGTGGCCGGGGACTGCTCGACGTCTTCAGCTGGCGGTACCTGCTGCGGCTCCTCGTCCGGCAAGGAACGCAGACCCGCTACCGCAACTCCGTGCTCGGCTGGACTTGGTCCTACGTCAAGCCCGCGGCGCAGTTCCTCGTGTTCTACATCGTGATGGGCGTGTTCTTGCAGTTCCATCGCGACATCGAGAACTTCGCGGTGTACCTCTTCGCCGGCATCGTGGTGGTCAACTTCTTCAACGAGGCCTTCGGCAACGCGACGCGGTCGATCGTCGACAACGGCGCGCTCGTGAAGAAGATCTATCTCCCGCGCGAGCTGTTCCCGATCGCGGCGATCCTCGTGGCCTTCATCCACTTCCTGCCGCAGGCCGCGATCCTGCTCGTGGTGTGCATCCTGCTCGGCTGGATGCCGAGTGTCGCCGGAATCTGCGGAATGCTGCTCGCGATCGCCATCGTCGCGGCGATCGCCCTCGGACTCGGGCTGTTCTTCGGCGCCCTCAACGTGGCATACCGCGACGCCCAGAACTTCGTCGAGCTGATCCAGTTGTTCTCGACGTGGTCGGTTCCCGTGCTCTACACCTGGCAGATGCCTGCCGCGCAGCTTCCCGACTGGCTGTTCGCGATCTACATGTCGAATCCGCTCGTCGTGGCCGTCGAGTTGTTCCACGAGGCGATGTGGCGGCCCACGACGTCGTCGGCGTTCCCGCCGGCGGAGGACATGCTGCTGCACGGTGGCGTGGCGATCGCGATCTGCATCGTCGCGCTCACCATCGGTCAGGCTGTCTTCCGCCGCTTCGAGCGTCGTTTCGCCCAGGAGCTCTGATTCCGTGACCCACGAGGCCGCCTCCCCCGAACAGTCCCTGAGCCCAGCGCGCAAGCCGAGCATCATCGTCGAGGGGGTCCGCAAGACCTTCCTGCTGCGCCGTTCCCACTCCTTCAAGGAGGCGGCGATCGGCTGGATCCGCGGCAAGGATGTGTGGTCCAAGAAGTTCCAGGCGATCGACGACGTGAGCTTCGTGATCGACGAGGGCGAGTCCGTCGCGATCCTCGGCTACAACGGTTCCGGCAAATCCACCATGCTGAAGATGATCTCGGGCGTGCTGGAACCGGATGCGGGGCGTGTCCTGGTCCGTGGCCGGCTCGCCGGCCTGATCGAAGTCGGCGCGGGGTTCCACCCGGATCTGTCCGGCCGAGAGAACGTCTACCTCAACGCCGCCATCCTCGGCATGAAGAAGCATGAGATCGACGCGCGCTTCGACGACATCGTCGAGTTCAGCGGCATCGAGCCGTTCATCGATCAAGAGGTCAAGCACTACTCGTCGGGCATGTTCATGCGGCTGGCCTTCTCGGTCGCGATCCACGCCGAGCTCGACATCCTGCTCGTCGACGAGATCCTCTCCGTCGGTGACGCCCCGTTCCGCGCCAAGTGTCAGGAGAAGATCCACTCCCTGGCCGAGGCGGGCAAGACGATGGTGATCGTGAGCCACGACCTGGAGATGGTGCGCGACCTGTGCGAGCGGGGCATCGTGATCCGGGAGGGGCGACAGATCTTCGACGGCCCGATCGAAGAGGCCCTGAAGAAGCTCGCCGGTTAGGCCGGCGCGAGCTGGTCCGCTGACGTGCGGCTCGATCGGTGCTGCACGTACAGGGTGAGGCACGCCAGGAGGGCGCCCACCGTGAGCATGGCGAACCCCGTCCAGACGACCGCGGGGTAGACCGGCGCCTGAGGCCGATCCCACACTCGCGCCAGCACGGCGTCGAACTCCGCTGCCGTCATCGCGAGCCGGGCCCCGAGCCACGCGAGGATCACCAGCCAGCGCAGCGGCGCGCGCCAGAGTGCGAGTGCGATCAGCGGCGCGACGAACGGCACCCATGCGAAGAAATAGCGCGGCAGGGCGGAGCCTGCTCCCGCGACGTGCTGGATCTGCATCGCGGCGACGACGGTGAACACCAGCAGTGCGATGACCAGCGCGAGCGGGTGGAAACCGGACCGCCGCGGCCGCAGGGCGATGAGCAGTCCGGCGAGCGCGGGAAGGACGAGCAGGACGAGAGTTCCGTACTGCGGCGCCAGCGTCCACGGCATGGCATCGATCGTGCTCGTCGCGAACTGCTGGAGCATGGTCGTCCAGAATTCGCTGTCGGACGCGACCTCGAGGAACGGGCGGGGGACGCGCGAGGTGTGAGCGACCGCCCAGTCGGGGTGTCTGCCCGAGAAGTTCCCCGTCAGTTGGAGATTGCGCACGTAGAACCATCCGCTCGCGACGAGCACCGCGCAGCCGGCGGCGAACGGCAGCGCGACGGCGCGAAGGAACGGTCGCTTCTCGCGCCACCACCGCTGGATCAGGAGCAGGACGAGCAGCACGAAGCACAGCGGGAGGAGTGAGATCCGGGTCAACGCGGCTGCACACAGCGCCAGGATGAAGCCGATCGTGTACCAGCGATGGGACGGTGAGCGGGTCATCGCCAGCAGGAACGCCGCGGCGAGCGTGATAGCGAGGGCGGCGAGGATGTCGTTGTAGACCGAACCGCCGAGGCGGATGAACCAGACCGAGGCACCGGTGACCACGGCCGCGAGCGTGCCCACAGCAGGAGTCCCCGGGAGGGCCAGTCGCCCGAACCAGCGCACGGCGAGCACCAGGGCCGCCGCGAGGCAGCACACGACCGCCCGGGCGGCGAGCCCGGCCGCGTCGACGTGACCGGCGTCCGCGAGCGGACCGACCACGGGGGCCAGCAGCAGATAGAACAGCGGCGGGTGGTGCGCCGTCCACTGCACCGGCGGATGCACCCCGGTCGTGTTGTCCAGGCTCAGGCCGTCCTCGAAGACGGGGAGCCGGCCCTGCCACACCTGGTAGGCGTAGTCGACATGGGCGGCCTCGTCACCGCTGGAGTACACCGGGGACACCGCCAGATAGGCGAGCGGACCCCCGAGCCCGATCAGCAGGAGGGCCAAGGTCTCCAGATGACGAGTCCAGGCGCGCACGTCAATTCCGCCGTCCGCTGAGCAGGCCCACGCCGGCATAGCCGAAGTCGCACAGCGTCAGCAGGAACCGGCTGAGCAGCACGAGGGTCAGCACCTGGCCGGTGTCGAGCCCGGCACCGGCGAGTCCGGCCGCGAGGATCGCTTCGCGCACGCCGACACCCGCGGGGGAGACGACCACCACGAAGCCCGCGACCCACGCCAGGGCGTAGCTCGCGGTACCGAGCAGCCAGGTGCGGACGGACAGGTCGAGTCCGAGGTCGACGGCGAGGAACCAGATGTGCAGTCCGGCGACCAGCCAGCCGAGGATCGCCCAGCCGGCTGCGCGAGCAAGCCCGCGCGACGTGAGCGCGTGCTCGAGCGCGGGACGTCGCGTCACGGTCAGTAGGAGGCCGATCAGACGGTTCATGACGGGCGGCAGCAGCATCACGAGGAGTACCGGGGCCAGGACGAGGAGCCATTCCCATCGTTGCAGAGCGGCGGCGGGGGAGAGCACGAACGCCAGGGTGCCGAGCGCGAGACCCGTCATGAGCGACACGAGGACACTGACCGCCATAGCGCTCACCGAGCGGCGGCGCGGGATCTGGTGCTCCGCGCCGAGCTCGGCCGCGGCGAGGAAGTTCCACACTCCACCCGGGATGTACTTGCCGATCTGGCTGACGCCGAACATTCGCACCGAGACGGGAACGCTGAGGGGAGACCCGAGATCGCGCAGGACGGCCCGCCAGGACAGCATCGTGCACCAGATATAGACGATGCTGGCAAGCACGGAGCCGACGATCGCCGGCCAGTGCAGCTGCTGGATCGCCACGCCGATCTCGTCCCAGTTCCGGGCCACGGCGACCGCTCCGAGAACGATCGCCACGGCGAGGAACGCCCATTTCACGGCGGGGGACCGCAGCGCGGTCAGCACTGCGCTCATGCGGCGAGGGACCTCAGGGCGGCTTCGAGTGGTTCGACGACCCGCTCGGCACGGAAGGAGGCCCCCTTGGCGGCGCACGCGGCACGCGCGCGTTGCAGGGTCTCACGGTCGCGGGCGATCGCGACGAGAGCGTCGGCGAGCGCTCGGGAGTCCGCCGGCGGCACGAGGACGCCGTCATCGCCCAGTGCGCGCCGCTGCGGCGGCGTGTCGCTGGTGATGACGGCGCAGCCCGCCGCGAGGCCTTCGTACACCTTGTTCGGCACGACGCGGCGCGCCTTGTGGGAGTCGCCGAAAATCCCCAGGCACACGTCGTGCCGGGCGACGAGGCCGGGAAGATCGGCCGGATCGACCCAGTCCACCCACGTGACGGCCTCGTCGTCGGCCAGGATGCGTCGTGCTTCGGGGTAGTCCTGACCGGTGCCGACCATGGTGACCTGGAGTTCGGGCAGTCGTTGGCGGGCCGATCGGACCGCCTCGGCGATGACCGGCGCGCCCTGCAGCGGCGTGAACAGGCCGAAGAACACCGCGCTGGGCGAGGCGTCCTGCGAGGCGTCGTGTCCGGCCGCGTACCACTCGCTCGTGGCGCCGACGGGGACGACCAGCCCGCGGATGCGACGGGGAAGCAGCGCGCGATGCTCCTCGGTGTCGACGACGGCGAGGTCGCAGCATGCGAGCGCGAGCCGGTCGAGCAGGCCGAGCAAGCGCACGCGAAGTCCACGCGCTCCGCGGTCCTGAGCGGTGTCGGCGGCGAAGATGAGGTGATCGAGGACGATCGGCGTGCGGGGGAACAGCAGCCGGGCGAGGACGACGTCGAAGTGACCGAGATAGCCCACGATCACGACATCGGGCCGGTGCGACCGCGCCGTACGCCGAGACGCCACCGCGAGCGACGTCCAGCGCGCGAGGAGCCGCAGAACGAGCAGCGGCAGCCGCCACGGCTGCTGGAGCATCGTCACCCGCTCAGCGGTGGACAGACCGAGCGGCCGGTTGGCCTCCGCGACGTCGTGGCCGCGCTGGCGCAAGCCGTCGAGCAGGATGCCGACGCGCGGATGCTTGGCCCGTTCGTACGTGCCGAAACCGAGGACTCTCAACGCCAGTGCTCGCTGCTGGTCTTCACCGGCGGCTGCAGCTGGTCGTCCTCGATGCTGCGGGCGAGCGGGGAGTCGGTCTCGTCCGCCTCGGGCACGGGCGGCAGAAGCCGCTCGGGGGAGTATTGGAGTCTCTTGATGCGTTCGAGCGACTCCTCGATGAGGGTGCGGTTGGTCGCCAACAGGTCGGAGATGACCAGGAGCGCGAACGACAGCAGGGCGCCGACGAGCATCGCCGTCCCGAAGATCAGGGACTGGATGTGGCCGCCGCCTTCGCCACTGACGAAGTAGTAGAGGAATCGGACGAACGGGATCATGGCCGCGACGAAGAACAGCATGGCCAGCGTCAGGAACACCGTGTGCGGCTTGAACATGATGTAGCTGCGCATGATGGCCTGACCAGACTTGGCCATGTGCTGGAAGATGTTCGCGAACAGCCGCGATTCGCGCGTCTTCGGGTTGGTCGTGATCGGGACGCTCTCGATCCGCAACCGCTTGTTGCCCGCCTGGATGATCGTCTCCATGCAGTAGCTGAACTGCGTGATGATGTTGAGCCGGATCAGCGACTCGCGGGTGTACGCGCGAAAACCGCTCGCCGCGTCGGGGAGCTCGGTGCCGGCCGCCTTGTTGACGACCTGGCTTCCGACGGCCTGCATGAACTTCTTGAAGGCCGAGAAGTGCGCGATGGTCTTGGTCTGCCGGTCGCCGATGACGATGTCGGCACGGCCCTCGAGGATCGGCTGGACGAGGTCGCCGATCCGCTCCTGCGGGTACTGGTTGTCGCCGTCGGTGTTGATGACGACGTCGGCGCCGTGCTGAAGCGCGTAGTCGACGCCGTCGCGGAAGGATCGCGCCAGGCCCATGTTGCGCGTGTGCTGCACGAAGTGCCGTACGCCGTGCTCGCGGGCGACCTCCACCGTGCGGTCGGTCGACCCGTCGTCGATGACCAGCACCTCCAACTCGTCGACGCCGGGGATCGACTCGGGAATCGTCTCCAGCACCGCCGGGAGGGTCGACTCCTCGTTGAGGCAGGGAATCTGTACGAAAACGCGCATGTCTACTTTCGAGTGAGCTCGGGGATCGACGCGTGCTACGCCTCGGACATGGTAACCGAGGCGAAAAGAGCTGAGGTCCCGTTGACGGGCCGACGAGGCCCGAACGTCTAGGCTGGGTCCTCGGCACACGCCCGACCGAGGCCAGGAGGCTCCCTCCACATCATGAGCACGCGAGAACGTCACGCCACCGGCGCCGAGCCGGGGGGTGCGGCGGACGCACCCCAGCAGGGGGCGCCGCCACGCGACGATCGACGGTCCTGGTGGATGTTCTCCGCGATCCTGGCGGTCATCGCCGCAGCAGGAACGCACATCACGGTGGCATGGAGTGCGCGTTCGCCCTCGTTCCCGTTCGATGAGATCACGTACCTGCAGATGGCACGGCTGATCGCCGGAGATCCTCCGGCCGGTCCCGTCGACAGCGGCGGGTACTACCCGGGGTGGTCGGCCGTCATCGCCCCGGTGTGGTGGGTGACGCAGGACCCGCTCACGGTGTACCGAGCCTCGATCGCGATCGCCGTCGTGCTGGCGGTGCTGACCATCTGGCCGCTCTCGACCCTGGTGCGTCGGTGGGGGCTGACCTGGCCTCAGGCCGTGACCGTCGCGGCAGTGGTGATGTGCCTCCCGAGCCGCGCACTGCAGTCGGACTACGTGCTCAGCGAGAGCCTGCTGATGCTCCTCGTGGTCTGCGCCGTCCTGGCCGGAATGCGGCTCTGGGAACGCCCGAGCGTCGCCCGGGCGCTGCTGCTCTCGACAGTGGTCGCGCTCGCGTATCTCACGCACGCCCGGGTTCTTCCGTTCGTCCTCGCGGCCGGCATCTGGCTGCTGTTCTTCTTCCGCCGCTCCTGGCTCCCGGCGCTGTGCGGGCTCGTATCCCTGGCGGGTCTCAGTTGGGGTGTCGGCGAGCTCGCGACGGCGCTGAACGATCGACTGGTCGAAGGCGCGTTCGCCCAGACCGAGGGGTTCACCCAGAACCTCGAGACGACGACGGCCGGGTTGCTGGCGGTCGCGGGGTCGGGTCAAGTCTGGTACCAGCTCGTCGCGTCGTTCGGCGTCGTCGCCCTCGGTGCGATCGCGGTCGTCGTGGGGGTGGCGCGCGATCTGCGGCACTGGATGGTCGGACCCGCGGGGTTGGTTCTCGGCGTGGTCCTCGCGATGGTGCTGCTGTCGATCCTGGCGTGGTCCGGAGAAGCCAACCTGTACCTGAACGAATGGCGTCGTCTCGATGCCTGGCTGTACGGGCGCTACGCCGATCCCTTCACGGCGGTGGTCGTCGCGATCGGTCTGGCCGTGATCGTACGGGGGGCGTCCTGGAAGGTCCTGGTGAGCAGCGCGGTGGCGGCCGCGGGTGTGCTCGCTGTCGTGCTCGTCAAGGTCGCGCCCCTCGCACCCACTTGGGGCTTCATCACCCCGGCGCACATCCCCGGCGTGATGCCGTGGTGGTGGTTGCTGCCGGACGAGCCGTTCGCGCCCGGACTGCTGCCGTCGTTCACCAACGAGAACCGGTTCTGGCTGGTCGCCTCCCTGTCGGTCGTCGTCGGTCTGGGGCTTGCCATGGTCCTGCGGCGCCGCCCGCTGGCGTTCATGGCGATCTTCGCCGTGGCGGCGGTGACGGCCAGCGTGGTCGCCAACGAGGCCTCCGGCGGCTTCCAGGCCCGCGAGGGCGGACAGCCCGGCATGGTCCAGACGCTGCAGGAGGTCGAGCGAGTCGCCGGAACGCCCATCGACGAGGTCGACTTCGACCGCGAGTGCCGCGTCCCGGGGAACCTGTCGCCCGAAGCGCAGAATCTCCTCGGGTTCTGGCTGAGCCCCCGCGACTTCGAGGTCGTCTGGCCGTCGAAGGAGGACTTCACCGCCGATCTGGTCGTCTCCTGTCAGGAATGGCCCGAGGCCGAGGCTCTCGGGGCGAGGGCGGTGCGGGGCGGCCGCGATTACGGCAGCCAGCTCTGGGTGCTCCCCGGTGAACTGCAGGACCGCCTCGATCGCGCCGGACTTCTCACCGCGCCGACCAACTGACGCGGGCCGATTTCGGCTCGCACGCCTACGTTAGACTGACGCGGTTCGTCCCTCGACAAGACTGGAGTGCGCACTGATGCAAGCTGACCTCGTGGTCGTCGGATCGGGCTTCTACGGCCTGACGATCGCCGATCGGGCCGCCGATGAACTGGGACTGAAGGTCCTCGTCGTCGAGCGTCGTGAGCACATCGGTGGCAATGCCTACAGTGAGGACGATCCGGACACCGGGATCGAGGTGCACCGCTACGGCGCGCACCTGTTCCACACCTCCAACGAGCAGGTCTGGGAGTACGTCAACCGCTTCACGAGCTTCACGAACTACCAGCACCGCGTCTACACGAACCACCGCGGCGTTGTGTACCCCTTGCCGATCAACCTCGGCACCATCAACCAGTTCTTCGGGGCGGCGTACTCGCCGGCCGAGGCCCGCCAGCTGATCGCCTCGCAGGCGGAGGAGTTCGACACCGCCAGCGCGAGCAACCTCGAGGAGAAGGCGATCTCGCTCATCGGACGACCGCTCTACGAGGCGTTCATCCGCGACTACACCGCCAAGCAGTGGCAGACCGATCCCACAGAGTTGCCCGCCGAGATCATCACCCGGCTTCCCGTGCGCTACACCTACGACAACCGGTACTTCAACGACCGCCACGAGGGTCTGCCGGTCGACGGTTACACGGCGTGGCTGGAGCGCATGGCCGACCACCCGAACATCGAGATCCGGCTCGACTCGGATTTCTTCGATGCGTCGCAGCCGGTGAACAAGGGCTCCGTCGTGGGCCAGGTGCCGGTCGTCTACACCGGTCCCGTCGATCGCTACTTCGACTACGCCGAGGGTGCGTTGTCGTGGCGAACCCTGGATTTCGAGCGCGAGGTCGTGGACGTTCCCGACTTCCAGGGCACCTCGGTCATGAACTATGCCGACCGTGACGTGCCGTTCACGCGCATCCACGAGTTCCGTCACTTCCACCCCGAGCGGGCGGACCGTTACCCCAACGACAAGACCGTCGTCATGCGCGAGTTCTCGCGGTTCGCGGAGTCCGGCGACGAGCCGTACTACCCGATCAACACGGCAGCGGACCGCGAGGGCCTGCTCAAGTACCGCGAGCTGCAGAAGGGTGAAGACCGGGTGCATTTCGGCGGCCGCCTGGGCACCTACCAGTACCTCGACATGCACATGGCGATCGGCTCCGCGCTGTCGGCGTTCCGCAACACGATCGCGCCGATGTTCGGACGCAGCGAAGCCTGACCGCTCCAGTGACAGGAGAAGGGCGCACCCGCGATCGGGTGCGCCCTTCTCCTGTCACTGGACCTTCATCCGCGTGCTGTCCCGGATCAGCGGACGATGAGTGAGGTCTGATCCGGATAAGGAAGGGTGGGCGTCAACCCTGGTAGACGCCGCTCCTGCACCTGGGCCGCACGGATCGCGCGACGGTAGCGTGCACGGCGACTGTTGTCGAAAACGATGAGCCCGTCCGGGGCGAGTCGTTCCAAGGCGATGGTCAGACACGCCTCCCGTGCGCGGCCGTCGATGACGATGAGATCGAACTCCCCTGGGACGTTCTCGATCGAACGGACGTAGGCGGTGAAGTCGAGGCCGCCGTGGCCTTCCTTGGCGGAGGGCGTGACCACCACGTCCGAGGTGATCGGTTCGACGATCTGCATGGCGCTGTTGCCACGGGCATCGAAAGCCGTGCGCATCCCCTCGGCGAATCCACGATGGTGCTCGACGGTGAAGACCTCGTCGGCCCGGCGGGAGAGCCACAACGTGCTCGCGCCCGAGCCGTACTCGAACACCCGGACGGGCGACCGTCGAGCTGACAGCCACGCTTCGGTGATGTCGATCGCGCGGTATGTCCACCAGGGCACATCGAGTTCAGCCATCGCCAGCGAGTCGTGAACGCGCGTGAGGCTGAACGCCCAGTGCTTGAGGCGATGGTCACGCGACGGTGGTGTCTCTCCGAGCACACCGACGGCGGTGAGTGCTCGACCGAGTCGCCGAGCACCGACTGCGTAGCTCGACTTCGCCTGCGTCAGCAGATCAGCACTTCTCATCTGGCGTCTCCTGGGACTCTGCGTTGTCGAGAAAGTGTCTCAGATCACGTGAGCCGACCCGCCGACTGATCCCCGCGAGTCCGACGAGCCCACCGATTCCGTCCGCGATCATGAGAGCAACGCGCGAAACGAGAGCGATCGCTGCAGCCGGACCGGCGCTGAGGCCGGCGAGCGCGATAAAGACGACTTCCCGTACTCCGGCACCTGCGGGGACCGGAAACAGTAGGAAACCGAGGATCCACGCCGTCACGGCCGCAAAGGCCACGTCAGGAAAGCGGCCAGGGAACGCCAACGCTTGCGCGATGCACCAGGCCGCTCCTCCCAGGAGCAACCACGCAGGGATGCCCCAGACGATGAGCGCGATCATCTGACCCCATCGCGCGGGATGGAGATCCAGCTTTCCTCCCGTGGCCCTGCGACCGAGAGCGAGGATGCGGCCGAACGGCACGGGGTGGACGATGCCGACTCCCAGCGGGACCAGGACGACCGTGACGACATACCACCCAGGATCGCCGCCCCCGACGAACACCCACGGGATGAGCGCCGCACACACGAAAGCCGCGCTCAAGCACATCGTTCCGTATGAGACCAACGTGGTCCCGTACGCCACGGATCGCGGTACCCCAGCGAGGCGGTACGCGAGCTCTCCACGACCGAGGACCGCCCACACTCCGCCGGGAACGTACTTGCCGAGTTCCCCAGCGAAGTACCAGGAGATCGTGGCGCCCAGCGGCGTCCGGTGACCGAAGACGGCCAAGCACCGCTGCCAGAGCACACCCAGCGAGGCCATCGATGCGCCACTCAGCGCGAGGGCTGCCACAAGCCAACGCACATCCGCTCGACGGACCGCGGTCGAGATGTCGGCCCACTCCTGAACGATGGCGCGGATGCACAGCGTCAACGCGAGAACGCCGAGGACGATGCCACCGATCCGCACCAGCTTCATCGATCGAGGACGACGATCATCCGCCGTCATCCCTGTCCACTCCTGACAACCCGTCGTCTCGGGTAGCGAAGCGCTCGTCTCATTCGGTCGAACCACCAGGCGTGTCGGAAGCGGGGCGGGCGAGCGTCACTCTACGCGACGGCGGCGGCGTGTCGGACCCTCATGGGGAGCGGAGCATCCGGACCTTAGACTGGGCGCGCCCAGGACGACGCGCTGCGACGCGGGGCGGAGAGGAGCGCCGGCTGCCGTGCACACCGTAGATGACCTTCCTCCGACACACGAGGCAGCCGTCGCGCCCTCGCCTCCTGGTTCAGGCGTCTGGCGGGCCTTGGCCGTCGTCGCGGTCGCAGCGGCCGCGGCAGCACATGCGTGGGTCGCACGCGGCGCTCGTCATCCCTCGTTCCCGTTCGACGAGATCATGATGTTGCAGATGTCGTGGTCGATCTCCGGCGGGGAGCCGCCTTATGTCGTCGGGGCCGGCTACTATCCCGGATGGTCGTTCGTCATGGCGCCGCTCTGGTGGATCACGGACGACCCGATGGTGGTGTATCGAGCCGCGATCTGGCTCGGCGTCGTCGTCTCACTCGTGACGATCCTTCCGCTCGGTCGGGTGATCGAGCGCTTCGGCCTGACGCGACCTCAGGCGGTCGTCGTGGCATCGATCGTGGTCGCGCTCCCGGCTCGGGCGATCCAATCGGACTACCTCTTGAGCGAGCGGCTGCTCTTCCTGTTCGTCGTACTGTCCGCGTTGGCCGTCATGAGGGTGACGGAGCGCCCCACCGTGTTCCGCGCCGTCGCCGTGTCTGCTGCGCTGGCGTTCACGCTCTTCACTCATGCCCGCGTCCTGCCGGTGCTTCTGGCGGCCGCGATCTGGATGGGCCTCTTCGCCGTACGGCATCGGCGCGTTGGCATCGCTGGCCTGGTGAGCCTCGTCGCGTTCGGCGTGGTCACGCATTACGGCACCCGGGCGCTCATCGTGACGTTGCTCGGCAAGGAGTTCACCCAGGACGAGCACCTCGGCGAGCTTCTCGCGTCCGTCACATCGTCGTCGGTGTCTCAAGCGGCCCTCGGTCAAGCGTGGTACCAACTGGTGGCGTCCTTCGGGGCGATCGCGCTCGGCGTGGTGGTCCTCGTGGCGGTCGTGTGGCGAGAACTTGTGGTTCAGCGTGTGCGAGCCGGTTGGGGCACGTACCTGTTCGGGACGACGACCGCCATCTTCCTCGTCTCGTCGCTTCGATGGGCCGACCCCTGGTGGCGCGAGGAGAACCCGTGGGTACGACTCGATGTCTGGGTGTACGGCCGCTACATCGATCCGTTCGCTGCGCTCGTCGTCGCTCTCGGCGTCGCGGCGCTCGTTGCCGGTCTTCGTCTGCGCACCCTCGGCGTGTCCCTCGGCGTGTCCGCAGCGGTGGTCGTGCCCACCGTTCTGTGGGTCGCGCCGCAGGCGCCCACCTGGGGGTTCGTCACGCCCGCGCATATTCCGGGCATCCTCCCCTGGACATGGTTGTTGCCCGATCACGACTGGGCGCGGGACGTGTGGGTCTGGCCCACTCTGGTCAACGAGAACAGATTCTGGCTCGTGGCGTCGCTGGCGGTCCTTGTCGCTCTGGCGATCGCGGCCGGAGTCCGACGACATCCGCGCGTCGTCGCGACTGCGGCGCTCGCCGTGGCGGTGGCTTCGACCGTCGTGGCGAACCGCGCATCGGACGTCTTCCACGACGAGCAAGGGAGATCACCCGAAGGACTGGAGGTGGTCGACCGACTGCGAGCGTTGGACGAGGACCTCGTCATTGGATTCGACAAGACGTGTCCGGAGCGCCCACGAAGCGCGCGTCCCAGTAGCGAGAACTACCTGGGCTACTACATGCTGCCGTCTACGGTCCACTTCTTCGCGCCGCCCGACGAGCCGATCGTGGGCGACGTGGTGATCGCCTGTGAAACCTGGGAGCTGGGCGCGCAGGCCGGAGCCCGTCGCATCGAGGGATTCAGTTATCCGTTCAGTCGGCTCTGGGTGATGCCGGGAGCACTCCAGAACGAACTGGACGAACGAGGCCTGCTCGACGACGCCGGACAGTGATCCTCCACCGCCAAGCCTTCATCCGCCGGGATTCAGGGTCTTTCGCCACATCTCGGGGGACGTGATGTCGGCCATGGCGGCGCGGTACTCCTGCGCGAGGCGATTCCAGTTCTTCTCGACCTCGTGCAGTGCCGCTCGGTTGCGGCGGAACTGCACGCGGAAGAACTCGCGGTCGCGGCGGTAGATCACCGCGGAGGTGCGCTGCGCGTCGGTCACGACCGCGGACTCGTAGCGCGGCATCCGCCACCAGGTCGCGTCGCGGCGCACGAGCTCGACCTGCGGCTCGGCGTCCTGCGGCTCCGACGGCATCGACCAGTGACGTGCGAAGTGGCGCGCCGTGAAGGCCGGCAGCATCGGGCGCAACGGGGGAGCGTCGATCTCGATGTCGAAGGTCAGACGACCTTCCCGCGAGAAGGGGATGTCCTGAGGAGCGTTGTGCACCTGGTTCTCGACGAAGCGGCCACGTTCGGCCCGCAGCTCGCCCAGGATCGTGCTGATCTCCTCGTGCAGATGCTCGGGACCGCGCAGCACGTCGCGGTAGGCCCGCTCGCGGATATGGGCGGCGTAGTACTCCATGCACAGCAGGTGCTTGACGTCGATGCGGCCGAGGTTGGAGAACAACCGGCCGCCGGACGGATAGTCCGAATGCACGAGCGCGGCGATGAGTCGGTTGCGCGCGTGGAAATAGGCCTGCCAGTCGCGGGAGTCGTCCTTGTCGACCCAGGAGACGTGCCACAGCGCGCTGCCGGGCAGGGAGACCGTCGGGACGCCGATCGCCCGGGCGCGGACCGAGTACTCGGCATCGTCCCACTTGATGAAGACCGGCAGCGACAAGCCGATGCGCTTGATCGCCTCGACCGGAATGAGGCACATCCACCAGCCGGTGTAGTCAGCGTCGTCGCGGCGATGCGTCCAGGGGGTCGCGCGCAGGTTGCGTTCGCGGAAGTTGTGGCGCGAGTGAGCCGGCGGACCGGGACGCCACATGAAGTACTTGAGGTCGAGGATCTCGGCCCAGGCGTGCAACACCGACGGGTTGAGCAGATCGAACATGTGGCCGCCCACGATCGTCGGTCGCGTGGTGAACCGGCCGAACTGCACGATGCGGTAGATGGCCTCGGGCTCGATCTCCACGTCGTCGTCGAGCAAGAGGGTGAAGTCGCTCGCGCCCGCGTCGAGCGTCTCGAGCATCGCGCGCGAGAACCCGCCCGAACCACCGAGGTTGGCCTGATCGATGACCTGCAGCTGCGAGGACAGCTGTGCTGCCGCGTCCGCGAAACCGGGCTCGTCGGCGACCTTCGCCGTGCCCTGGTCGACGAGGTAGATGGTGTCGAGGACGGAGAGGGCGGTCGGAGCGTCAGCCAGGGCGCGGAGGGTGTCGACGCAGTAGTCGGGCTTGTTGAACGTCGTGATACCGATCGACGCCTTGCCCTGCGTGCGAGGGGTCGCCTCCGTCGACCAGGTGGCGCCGACGAGCTCGATCGGGGTGCCGGTGTCGGCCGGCAGGAGATCGAACCAGAACCAGCCCCCGTCGTTGTGCCCCTGAAGGGAGAGGTCCACGCGGGTCGTGTGGCGGCCCGAGAGCGTCTCGGTGTGGGTCACTCGGGACTGCGAGCTCGCGTCGGAGGTGAAGACCTCGAGTGTGCCCTCGCCCTGCGTCTCGACCGTCAAGGTCACCTGCTGGACGTTCGTCCACTGACTCCAGTAACCCGCCGGGAAGGCGTTGAAGTACGTGGCGTAGGAGACGCGCTTGGGCGCGCCGGTGTGGTCGACGTACAGCGCCGAGAGGTCACGGTCGTCGGTCGGTCCCGGTACGACGTGGGCCAGCACAGTCACGAGGCATCAACTTCCTTGCAGATCGAGGGCCGCAACGGAGCGAGCGTACTGGGATGACCCAACGCCCCCCGTCGCTGGTTGAGTCAATTCTCGCCTGTCCCGGGCGAGGTGCTGAGGGCGGGCATGGGTCGCCACGATCGGTCGCGCCAGATGGTCCGTCCGTCGCGCCACCCCTTGACCAGCACGCCGACCCCCTTGAGGCTGCGTTCGACGGCGACGAGCCGGAAGACCTCCTTGGCGAAGGTCAGGGCGGTGCCGAGAGCGAACCCGACCCGGTTCAACTGCCCGTGCTCGGCGAAGTACCGGCCGACGTAGGCGCGATTGCGCATGACGTGGTACTTGGCCAAGGGACTCGAGTCGTTGAGGTGGCGCAGGCCGAGGTTGATCTGGCGCTGCTCGCGTTTGCGCTTGAGGACGAACGCGTCGACGTACGCCACCTGCGTGTAGCGCGAGGCGAGCCACGCGTAGACCGCGTCGTCCCAGGAGATGAAGAATCGGGGGTCGGGCAGCCCGATGCGGCGCACGATGTCGGCGCGGATGAGCATGCCCTCGAACGTTCCGGAGTTCGTGATCGCGTACCCCTCGGGGTTGAACGCCTTGCTCGTGTAGGGCAGCGGCACGCCGAGGAACTGGTTGAACTTCGCCTGCCAGAAGAACGGCGAGCCGTCGACGTCGTAACGGCGCCCGTGCAGCACCGCGAAGCGCTCCATCCACGGGGCGAAACGTTCGAGCGCCTCGGGGAGGATCTCGACGTCGTCGTCCATGAGCCAGACCCACTCGGCACCGTGATCGAGGGCGACGCGTGTGCCCTCGCTGAAGCCGCCCGCGCCGCCGGTGTTGATGTCGAGACGGTGGTTGACGAGGACGCCGTCGGCGAAACGGTCGCGGTACGACTCGATGATCGCGGGGGTGTCGTCGGTACTCGCGTTGTCGACGACCACCACCCGGAACGGCTGCGTCTCCAAGCGAGCCGCGCTGTCGAGCAGCTCGGCGAGGAGGGCCGATCGGTTGAAGGTGACGATGGCGATGGCCAGCCGGTCGGTCGTCGAGGTCACCGCATCAGGGTAGCGGTGCGGCCGAACGCCGCGTCTGATCGCCGTCTGCGCCCCGCACGCGGTACGGTCGTGCGGTGGTGAGCTCCTCGTGGCGCTGGCGCATTCCGCCTGGCATAGCGCACCCCGTGCGGTTGCTTCCGCTCGTGTTCCTGGGACTCATCCTCGTCGGCACGGTGTTGCTGCTCATGCCGTTCGCGCGCGAGGGCGATTCGGCACCCACCTTCATGGACGCCTTCTTCACGGCGACGTCCGCGGTCACCGTCACCGGTCTGGCCACCGTGGACACGGGCACCTACTGGTCGATGATCGGCCAGATCATCATCCTGGTCCTCGTCGAGATCGGCGGCATCGGCATCATCGCGCTGGCCACGATCCTCGGCCTGTTCGTCGGAGGCCGCTTGGGTCTGCGCACGCAGATGCTCGCCCAGGTCGACATGCACGTCGTGAGTCTCGGCGAGGTCAGGCCGCTGTTCCGACGCGTCACCGTGACCCTGGTGAGCTTCCAGGCAGTCACCGCTCTCATCCTCACCATCCGCTACCGCCTCGTGTACTTCGACTCCCTGCCCGAGGCGGTCTGGCACGGCGTGTTCGACGCGGTGATGGCGTTCAACAACGCGGGATTCTCGCTCAACTCCGACAGCCTGACCCGCTACGCCGGCGACGTGGCCGTCATCATCCCGATCTCCGTCGCCGTCTTCATCGGCGCCGTCGGGTTCCCCGTGCTCGCCGAGCTGTACCGCGGCTGGCGGCGCCCCAGTCGTTGGACCATCCACACCCGTCTGACGGTGTGGGGGTCGTTGATGCTCTTCGCCATCGGCTCGCTGGCGTTCCTCACGATCGAGTGGGCCAATCCCGCGACGCTCGGCAACATGCCGCTCGTCGAGAAAGTCGTCACGGCGATCGAGGGCGGCATCATGCCGCGGTCGGGCGGCCTGCAGAGCTTCGACTGGAATCACGTCGAGGCGGAGACGCAGGGCATCGCCGTCGTCATGATGTTCATCGGTGGAGGCAGCGCGAGTACGGCCGGCGGCATCAAGGTCACGACGTTCCTGCTCCTGGCCTTCGTCATCCTCGCCGAGCTGCGGGGCGACCCGGAGGTGCAGATCGGCCGTCGCTCGGTCAGCGGTCGCACCGTCCGCACGGCGGTCAGCATCGCGCTGCTGGCCGTGATGCTCGTCTACGGCGGGACGTTGCTGCTGATGCTCATGTCCGGTGCCTCCTACATCGAGGCGCTGTTCGAGACGACGTCCGCCTTCGGCACCACCGGCCTGTCGACGGGCCTGACGCCCGAACTCAACGCGCCGTCGCAACTCGTGCTCATCGTCTTGATGTTCGTCGGGCGAGTGGGCACCATTGCGGCAGCGTCCGCGTTCGTACTGCGGCGTCGTCAGCCGCGGTACCACCTTCCCGAGGAGCAACCGATCATTGGGTAAGAACGACAATCCCCTCACCGCCCCCGTCCTCGTGGTCGGGCTCGGCCGGTTCGGCTCCTCGGTCTCGCGTTCGCTCGAGCGCCTCGGTCACGAGGTGCTCGCCGTCGACGAACGTCCCGACATCGTGCAGAAGTACGCGAGCGACTTCACCCACGTGGTGGCGGCGGATACGACGGACACCGAGGCGTTGCGCCAGATCGGCGCCGAGCAGTTCGATCGCGCGGTCGTCGGCATCGGGACCGACATCGAGGCCAGCGTCCTGACCGTCCTGAGCCTCGTCGAGCTCGGCGTCGAGGAGGTCTGGGCCAAGGCCATCAACGCCAAGCACGCGCGCATCCTCGAGCGGGTCGGTGCCACCCACGTCGTGCGACCCGAGTCCGCCATGGGCGAGCGGGTCGCGCACATGGTCACCGGGGCAATGATCGACTACATCGAGTTCGACGACGGCTTCTCGATCGCGCGGACCCGCGCGCCCCGGGTCGCCTTCGACCAGACGCTCGCCGAGGCCGCGCTGCGCAGCAAGTACGGCATCACGGTCGTCGGAGTCAAACGGCGGGGCGAGGACTTCACTTACGCCCGGCCCGAGACGCTCGTCAACGCCTCCGACGAGCTCATCGTCTCCGGCCCCACCCGCAAGGTCGAGGAGTTCTGCGCCCTTCGTGGATGAACCGGCTCTCGTTTGCCGTGCGGTTGTGCTGCGACGGGAGTAGCGTCACCGACTGTGATCGCAGCAGACTCGACGTTCCGGTTGGACGCGAACTTCGTCGACTACCTCATCGTGGTCGCGTACTTCGCCGTGGTCTTGGGCATCGGGCTCTTGGCGCGACGACAGGTCTCGTCCAGCATCGACTTCTTCCTCTCCGGCCGGTCGCTGCCGGCGTGGGTCACCGGCCTGGCCTTCGTCGCCGCCAACCTCGGCGCCGTCGAGATCATGGGCATGTCGGCGAACGGCGCGCAGTACGGCATGGCGACGGCGCACTACTTCTGGGTGGGCGCGGTGCCGGCGATGCTGTTCCTCGGCGTCGTGATGATGCCGTTCTACTACGGCTCCGGTGTCCGCAGCGTGCCCGAGTTCATGCGCAAGCGGTTCGGTACGGGCGCGCACCTCGTCAACGCCCTCAGCTTCGCGATCGCCCAGCTGCTGATCGCCGGCATCAACCTGTTCCTGCTCGCGACGATCGTCAATCGTCTGCTCGGGTGGTCGCTGTGGGTCTCGCTCGTCGTCGCCGCGGCGATCGTGCTGAGCTACACCGCCCTGGGCGGGTTGTCCGCGGCCATCTACAACGAGGTCCTGCAGTTCTTCGTCATCGTCGCCGCCCTCGTGCCGCTCACCACCATCGCGCTGCACAAGGTCGGCGGCTGGGACGGCATCCGCGAGCAGATCCAGCCCGGACCTGAGCAGCTCAGCTCGTGGCCCGGCACCGACCTCACCGGTATCGACAATCCGTTCTGGTCGGTCGTGGGCATCGTCTTCGGCCTCGGCTTCGTGCTCTCGTTCGGTTACTGGACGACCAACTTCGTCGAGGTCCAGCGCGCGATGGCGGCGGACTCGATCTCGGCGGCGCGACGTACGCCGATCATCGGCGCGTTCCCCAAGATGTTCATCCCCTTCGTCGTCATCATCCCCGGCATGATCGCCGCGATCATCGTGCCGGAGCTCGCAGCGCTCAAGGGCGGTGACGCGGTCGAGGGGGTCACCTACAACGACGCGATCCTGCTGCTCATGCGCGACCTGCTGCCCAACGGCATGCTCGGCATCGCGATCGCGGGTCTGCTGGCCTCGTTCATGGCGGGCATGGCGGCCAACATCTCGGCGTTCAACACGGTCTTCAGCTACGACCTGTGGCAGCAGTACGCGGTCAAGGACCGCGAGGACAGCTACTACACGAAGGTCGGCCGGCTGGCGACCGTCGCCGCCACGGTCGTGGCGATCGGCACCGCCTTCATCGCCTCGAACTACAGCAACCTGATGGACTACCTCCAGACGCTGTTCGGGTTCTTCAACGCACCGCTGTTCGCCACCTTCATCCTCGGCATGTTCTGGAAGCGGATGACACCGACGGCGGGCTGGACGGGTCTGGTCTCCGGCACCCTCGCTGCGATCGTGGTGGCGATCCTCAGCCAGGATGCGCTCGGCGGACTGAGCCTGGGCGTGCTGCCGTTCAGCGGTCAGGGCGCGAGCTTCGCTGCGGCCGGCGCGGCCTTCGTGGTCGACATCGCCGTCAGCGTCGCCGTCACCTTCGTGACCGCTCCGAAGCCGGAGAAGCAGCTCGTCGGGCTCGTCTACTCGCTGACGCCCAAGGAGTCGCTGACCGACCCCGACCAGGCGTCGCTGCCCTGGTACCAGTCGCCGGTCAAGCTGGCCGGTATCGCGCTGGTCATCGTCATCATCTTCAACGTGATCTTCTGAGGACACCACCATGAGCGAACCGACTACCAAGAAGACCGCCGGCGCCTTCGACATCCGGTACATCATCGGAGGGCTGCTCGGCTTCTACGGCGTCGTCCTCGTCGTCGTCGGCCTGTTCTTCACGTCCGAGGAGGATCTGGCCAAGGGCGACGGATTCCACGTCAACCTCTGGACCGGGATCGCGCTGCTCGTGACCTCTGCGATCTTCGCTGCCTGGGCCCGCTGGCGGCCCATCATCGTCGAAGAATCGTGACACCGGGCCGAGGTCCGGTCGTGATGGCGGCGCCGATGCTCGTCCTGTCTCCGGGCGCACGCGGGCGCCTGGCTAGCATTGACAGGTGACCACGACCCCGCAGCACTCCGCGTCCACGACCGAATCCGGCCACCGCTACACCAGCGAGCTCGCCGAGCGGATCGAGCTGCGCTGGCAGGACCGCTGGGAGTCCGAGGGGACGTTCGACGCACCCAACCCGGTCGGCGACCTCGCCGAGGACGGCGCCGCCGAGCGTCTCGAGGGCGACAAGTACTTCATCATGGACATGTTCCCGTACCCCTCGGGAGCCGGTCTCCACGTCGGTCACCCCTTGGGGTACATCGCCACGGACGTCGTCGGCCGTTACCGCCGCATGCGTGGGGACAACGTCCTGCACGCGCTCGGGTACGACGCCTTCGGACTGCCCGCCGAGCTGTACGCGGTGCAGACCGGGCGCCACCCGCGCGAGACCACGCTGGAGAACATCGCCAACATGCGGCGTCAGCTCCGGCGGCTGGGCCTCGGCCACGACCCCCGCCGCTCGTTCGCGACGATCGACCCCGACTTCGTCCGCTGGACCCAGTGGATCTTCCTGCAGATCTTCAACGCCTGGTACGACGAGGAACTCGATCGCGCCCGCCCCATCTCCGAGCTCATCGAGGAGTTCGAGAATGGGGCGCGGGACGTCCCCGGCGGCGCCGTGTGGGCTGACCTCTCGGCCAAGGAACGCGCCGACGTCATCGACGGCTACCGGCTGGCCTACCTGAGCGAGGCGCCGGTCAACTGGGCCCCGGGCCTGGGCACCGTGCTGGCCAACGAGGAGGTCACCGCCGACGGCCGCAGCGAGCGCGGCAACTTCCCGGTCTTCCGCCGCAACCTCAAGCAGTGGCAGATGCGCATCACGGCCTACGCCGACCGGCTGCTGGACGACCTCGACCGCGTCGACTGGCCGGAGCCGGTCAAGCTCATGCAACGCAACTGGATCGGTCGATCGCACGGCGCCCACGTCCAGTTCGAGGTCCCCGGCATCGACGAGCCGATCGTCGTCTTCACGACCCGTCCCGACACCCTGTTCGGCGCGAGCTACATGGTGCTGGCGCCCGAGCACGACCTGGTCGAGGCCCTGACCACGGACGCCTGGCCCGAGGGCACCGACGCGCGCTGGACCGGGGGAGCGGCGACGCCGGCGGAGGCGATCGCCGGCTACCGTGCCGCCGCCGCGGCCAAGTCCGACGTCGAGCGTCAGGAGAACAAGGAGAAGACCGGCGTCTTCACCGGCTCCTTCGCGATCAATCCGGTCAACGGCGAACGCATCCCCGTGTTCGTCGCCGATTACGTGCTGATGGGCTACGGCACCGGCGCGATCATGGCGGTTCCCGGTCACGACGAGCGCGACTTCGAGTTCGCTGAGTCGTTCGGCCTGCCCACCCCCCGCGTCGTGCAGGGCGAGGGCGAGGACGCGCTCCCGTTCACCGGCGACGGTGTCGCGGTGAACTCGGCGAACGACGAGGTCAGCCTGAACGGCCTCACCGTCGCCGACGCGAAGTCCCGCATCATCGCGTGGCTGGAGGAGAAGGGGCAGGGCGAAGGCACCACGACCTACCGGCTGCGCGACTGGCTGTTCAGTCGCCAGCGCTACTGGGGCGAGCCGTTCCCGATCGTCTACGACGAGAACGACGTGCCGATCGCGCTGCCCGAGAGCATGTTGCCGGTCGACCTGCCCGACGTTCCCGACTACTCGCCGCGCACCTACGCGCCCGACGACGCCGAGAGCGAGCCGGAGCCGCCGCTGGCGCGTGTGCGCGAGTGGGTCGAGGTCGAGCTCGACCTCGGCGACGGCCCGAAGAGGTACCGGCGCGAGACCAACACGATGCCCAACTGGGCGGGATCGAGCTGGTACGAGCTGCGGTACACCGATCCGCACAACCGCGACCGCCTCGCCGACCCGGCGAACGAGAAGTACTGGCTGGGCCCCCGCACTCCGGGCGGCACCGGCGGCGTGGACCTCTACGTCGGAGGCGTGGAGCACGCGGTGCTCCACCTGCTGTACGCGCGGTTCTGGCACAAGGTGCTGTTCGACCTCGGGCACGTGACGAGCGAGGAGCCCTTCCACCGACTGTTCAACCAGGGGTACATCCAGGCCTACGCCTATACGGACGTCCGCGGCACGTACGTCCCGGCCGACGAGGTGACCGAGGCCGACGACGGCACCTACTGGTACAACGGCGAACGCGTCGAACGCGAGTACGGCAAGATGGGCAAGTCGCTCAAGAACGTCGTCACGCCCGACGAGATGTACGAGGCCTACGGCGCCGACACGTTCCGCGTGTACGAGATGAGCATGGGTCCGCTGGACGTCTCGCGGCCCTGGGAGACCCGCGCGGTCGTGGGCTCGCAGCGGTTCCTGCAGCGCGTGTGGCGCCTTGTCGTCGACGAGGAGACCGGCGCTACCCGGGTCACCGACGACGCGCTCGCGCCGGCGACCCTGGGGGTTCTGCACCGGACGATCGACGGCGTGCGCGGCGACATGGAGGAACTGCGCTTCAACACCGCGATCGCCAAGCTCATCGAGCTGACCAACCACCTCACCAAGGAGTCGGTGACCGGCCGGGCCGCCATCGAGCCGCTCGTGAAGATGCTGGCGCCGTTCGCGCCGCACCTCGCCGAGGAGCTGTGGGAACGGCTCGGACACACCGAGACGATCACGTACGCGCCCTACCCGGAGGCCGACGCGCAGTACCTGGTGGCCGAGCAGGTGACGTGCGTCGTCCAGGTGCAGGGCAAGGTCCGCGGCAAGCTGCAGGTCAGCCCGGACGTCTCCGATGACGAACTCACCGCACTCGCCCTCGCGGAGCCGAACGTCGTGCGCACGATCGACGGCCGGGAGATCCGCAAGGTCATCGTGCGGGCGCCCAAGCTCGTCAACGTCGTCGTCTGACTCCCTCCCGGGCACCGCACCGCGGCGATCGCGGGTGGTTAAGGTGACGCCATGACCATTGCGATCGTCACGGATTCGACGGCATCGCTCGATCCGGACGACGCGCGTCGCGAGAAGATCGCGGTCGTGCCGACGACGGTCGTGGTCGGGTCCGAGGTCTTCACGGAGGGGGTCGACATCACGGCCGACCGGATCGCGGAGGCGCTCGCGCAGAAGGTGAAGGTCAGCACCTCGCGCCCGTCGCCGGAGACGTTCGCCGCCGTGTACGCGGGCCTGGTCGCCGACGGCGCCACCGAGATCGTCTCGGTCCATCTCAGCTCCAAGGTCTCCGGCACGATCGATTCGGCCAGGATGGCCGCCGCACGCTGCCCTGTGCCGGTGCACTTCGTCGACACCCGCCAGGTCGGTATCGCCACCGGCTTCGCGGCCGCCGCGGCAGCGCGTCTTCGCGACCTCGGCGCGTCGAGCGCCGAGATCGTGGCGGCGGCTCGCGCGGCGGGGGAGCGGTCGACCGTGCTGCTGTACGTCGACACCCTCGAGTACCTCAAGCGCGGAGGCCGGGTGGGCGTCGCCGCGTCCGTCATCGGCTCCGCCCTCGCCGTGAAGCCGATCCTCACCGTCCGCGACGGCGAGGTCGTTCCGTTGGAGAAGGTGCGGACCGCGTCGAAGGCGCTCGCCCGAGTCGTGGAGCTCGCGCGGCAGGCCACCGAGCGGTTCCCGGCAGGCTTCGTCGCCGGGGTGCAGCACCTCGCGGCCCGCGAGCGCGCGGAGGATGTCGCTGCCCAGCTCGCCGAAGTGTGGGGGTGGGACCACGTTCCGGTCGACGAGGTCGGTGCGGACATCGGCGCTCACGTGGGGCCGGGGATGATCGCGGTGACGGTCACGGGCCGGTAGACGAGCGCCGTCCACAGCTCGCTCGGGTCCACAACAGCGGTCGCACGGCCTGACGGCGTCGACCGCATCCGCCTAGCGTCGGCGACGTGGTTCAGGGTCCAGCTCCAGAGGAGACGCGCGCGGAAGTGGCGCGGCGTCGGCTCGCCGAGCTCGCCGCGGCCTTCGACGCCCAGTGGCAGCCCGACGACGAGCCCGCTGACGACGACGCTTCGCCTCCCCGTCATGCTCGCCTCCGCGACCGTCACCTCGCGCTCGTCGGCATCGCGGGGGTCGCGGTCCTCGTCCTCGTCGGTTGGTGGGTCCTGGCCGGCCGGCCTGAGCGCATCGACGAGCCTGTCGCGATCGCCCCGTCGTCCGAATCGGCCACCGCGCCGGTCGTCGACGAGCTCGTCGTCGACGTGGTCGGTGCGGTCGCGCGTCCGGGGATCGTCACGGTGCCACCGGGCAGCAGGGTGCACGAGGCGATCGAGGCCGCCGGCGGCCTCGTCGGCCAGCCGGACACGACGTCGCTCAACATGGCCCGGGAGCTGACCGACGGCGAACAGCTACTGGTCGGCATCGCGCCGCCCGCCGCAGGGCCGACCGGGACGGGCGAGGGGCAGGCGCTCGACCTCAACCGGGCGGATCAGCCCGCGCTCGAGGAGCTGCCGGGCATCGGCCCGGTCACGGCCACGGCGATTCTGGACTGGCGCTCCGAGAACGGGCCGTTCCGCAGCGTGGAGGACCTGCTCGACGTCAAGGGGATCGGCGAGGCCACCCTCGCGGAACTGCGCGACCACGTCGTCGTGCGATGACGCAGTTCGTCGCAGGCCCTCGCGGGCTCCACGACCTGCGCGTGGTTCCCGCGGCCGTCCTGGCCTGGGGTGCGACGGCGTGGGCTGTCGACCAGACAGCCGGATCGGTCGTCGTCCTCACTCTCGCTGCGCTCGCCGTCGCGGCGCTCTTGGTGCGCCGCTCCGTCCTCGCGTTCCCGATGCTCGTCCTCGCGATCGTTCTTCTCGGGACCGCCGCACGGGTGGCGGTCGTCGAGGCCGACCCGCTTCGGCTCTGGGCCGAGGAGGGGCGATACGTGACGGCCGAGGTCGAGGTGCGTCAGGACGCGCGCATCGTCGGACACCTCGGCCAGCAGTCCGCTGTCGTCGCGGTGCTGGTCCGCGAAGCGGAGAGCAGCGCGGGCGGAGTGCGGACCAGAGCCCGGGCCACGGTCTTCGTCCGCGACGACCCGACCGAGCTCGTGGTCGGCCGCCGTGTCCTGCTGGAAGGGCGACTAGCGCCGGCGGAGCGCTCGGACGAGGTGGCGACCGTGAGTGCGACGCGCGTCAGCCCAGCACGCGAGGGACCGTGGTGGTGGGAGGCGAGCGAACGGGTGCGTGAGGGCATCCGGACGGCCGTCGCCCACCACGACGGCTCCGCCGCTGCCCTCGTCCCCGCGTTGGTCAGCGGCGACGTCTCCGGTATCGACGAAGCGCTCCAGGACGACTTCCGGCGCGCCGGACTCACTCACCTGACCGCGGTCTCCGGCAGTAACCTCACCATCGTCCTGGGCGCCGTGCTCCTGGTCGTGCGCCGGACCCGCCGCACCGGTGTGATCCTGCTGGCGGCGCTCGCGGCGATCGCCGTCTTCGTGCTTGTCGCCCGGCCCGAACCGAGTGTGCAACGGGCGGCGATCATGGGCACCGTCGCGGTCATCGCGATGGGCCGCGGCACGCGCGACGGTCTCCGCGCACTCGCATGGGCCGTGCTCGGCGTCCTCGTGCTCGATCCGTGGATGAGCCGGCAGGCCGGGTTCATTCTGTCGGTGTGCGCGACGAGCGGCATCGTCCTCCTGGGTCCGCCGCTCACCGATCGCCTGGAGCGGTGGATGCCCTCGTGGGCTGCGATGGCGCTCGCCGTGCCGCTGAGCGCTCACCTGGCCTGCGTTCCCACCATCGCGGCGATCTCCGAGGAGGTCTCGCTGGTCGCGGTGGCGGCCAACGTCGCCGCCGCGCCCGCCGTCGCGCCGGCCACGGTGCTCGGCCTGCTCGGCGGGCTGCTCGCGCTCGTCGCAGAGCCGCTGGCACGGGTCAGCGGCTCCCTGGCGGTCGCAGCAGCCTCCCTCATCGTGGCGGCCGGCCGGCAGGCGGCGTCCTTCGACGGCGCCGCGGTGGCGTGGACGCGCCCGTGGTGGGTGCTCGTCCTGCTGCTTCCCCTCATCGTCGTCGGCATCCTGGCGGTCGCCCGCCGGCCCGTGATCGCCGCCGGTCTGACCGTCGGGCTGCTCGTCGGCATCGTGCGGCCGCCGCAGACCGGATGGCCGCCCTCGCAGACCGTGATGGTCGCGTGCGACGTCGGTCAGGGCGACGCCAGCGTCGTTCCCACGGCACCCGGCGAGGCCATCGTCGTCGACGTCGGGATCGAACCGGGGCCGGTCGACAGGTGCCTGCGTCGCTTGGGGGTCGAGCGGATCCGACTTCTGATCTTCAGCCACGCCGATGCCGACCATGTGGCGGGATGGCGCGGAGCGATCAGGGGACGGACAGTCGATCAGGTGCTTGTCGGGCCGTCCGGTGGCCCGGAGGTGCCGGGCGTCCCGCAGGTCATCGCGGCGCCCGGAGACACCCTCCGCGTCGGTGACGTGACGGTCGAGACGTTGTGGCCGCCCACGCAGGGCGACGCGGCGCCCTCCGATCGCAACGACGTCAGCCTGCTGCAACGCGTCACCGTGCACGGGGTGCGCGTGCTGTTCACGGGAGACTTGGGCGAGAAGGCCCAACGGCGAGCGATGCGATCAGCGGACATCACGGCGGACGTGCTCAAAGTCGCCCATCATGGCAGCGCGGACCAGTCGGCGGAGTTCATCGAGCGGACCGGAGCGCGGGTCGCCACCGTGAGCGCCGGGGCCGGCAACGACTACGGGCATCCCACGGCGACGGCGCTGCGGCTCTTGCGCGAGCACGGCGTTCAGTGGTGGCGCACCGACGTGCACGGTGACGTGGCCGTCACGCGGGACGGGGGAGCTCTGCGCGCCGTCACGCCGTGACGGACCTGTCGGCCGGCGTCGTTATCCTCGAGGCGTGGCCACGGCATTCGGCAAGATCCTCCTCATCACCGGCAATGCCGAGTTCCTGGCCGAGCGCACGCGGATCCGCGCCGTGCGGGCCGTGCGTGAGGAACAGCCCGACGTCGAGCTGACCGAGGCCGTGGGCGGCGCCGTCGTCGCCGGTGAGCTGGCTGCGCTGACGAGCCCGTCACTGTTTTCCGCCGCCACCGCACTCGTGCTCACCGAGCTGGAGAACCTGCCCGAGGCGCCGGCCACCGAGCTGATCGCCTATGCCGCCGACCCGCAGCCGGACGTGGCGGTGATCTTGATCCACAGCGGAGGCAACAAGGGCAAGGGCGTGCTCGACAAGCTCCGCAAGGCGTCGGCCGTGCACGAGGTCAAGGTCCAGGCGCCCAAGTACGAGCGCGACTACGCCGCATGGGTCCGCACCGAAGCCCGTGACCTCGGCCGCTCGATCGACGAGCAGGCCGCGGGGCTCCTGGTCACCTCCGTGGGCCAGGACCTGCGCGCCCTCGCGGGCGCACTCGATCAGCTCGCCGTCACCACTGAGGCTGGAGCCCCGATCACCGGCGCCGTCGTGCGCCAGTACTTCGGCGGCCGAGCGGAGGTCCGCGGCTACGAGATCGCCGATGCCGCCATCGCCGGGCAGCTCGCCGACGCCCTCGAACGCGCCCGCTGGGCCGAAGCCGCCCGGGTCGCGCCCGTGCTCATCACGTCGGCCTTCGCGTCGGGGCTGCGCCAGCTCGCCACCCTCGCCAGCGCGCCGGGCGGGCTACGCGACCAGGACCTCGCCGCCCAGGTCGGTGCTCCACCCTTCAAGATCCGGGTGCTGCGTCAGCAGCTGCGCTCCTGGGACAGCGACGGTCTGCGTCGAGCCCTGGACGCGGTCGCCGACGCCGATGTCGAGGTCAAGGGCGGAGGCTCGGAGCCCGGCTATGCCATCGAGCGCATGATCCTGCGCGTCGCGGCGGCCCGTCAGCGCGCCTGAACGCAAGCGCACGCCCCCGGGAACGACGATGCCCCGCTCCCTGGGGAGCGGGGCATCGATGTCAGCGCGGGTGCGTCAGAGCGCAGCGGCCTTCTTGGCGATCGCGGACTTGCGGTTCGCCGCCTGGTTCTTGTGGATGACGCCCTTCGAGGCGGCCTTGTCGAGCTTGCGGCCGGTCTCGCGAGCGAGCTCCTTGGCCTTGTCGAGCTCTCCGGCCTCGACGGCCTCGTTGAAGCGGCGGACCGAGGTCTTCAGAGCCGAACGCACGGACTTGTTCCGCTGGCGCGCAAGCTCATTCTGACGGTTGCGCTTGATCTGCGACTTGATGTTCGCCACGGGGCAAAACCTGTTCTCTCATGAAACGACGGGTGACGCGGTGATCGCGGCCGGCCGGCTTGAGGCGCGGTCGAACACGCGATCGTCAACGTTACCAGTCCCAGGGGCACCGACTCAAATCGAGGCGACCCCTAGGATGGTCGACGTGTCCATTCTCTACACCGTCCTTGTCGTCCTGCACATCGTGTGCTGGGCCGCCGCCCTCGTGGTGTACCTGCGCGACATCCGTGCACCGCGAGTCGCGCCGGGGATCGCCCACAGCATCGCGGGCGCTCTCGTCACGGGTCTGATCCTGGTGGCGATGTGGGAGATGACCGATGTCAAGGACGGCGACCCCAATCACGTCAAGATCGGGATCAAGCTGGTCGTGGCGCTGATCGCGACCATCCTGGCGTTCACCCAGCAGAAGAAGCCGGCCCCGAATCCGATGGCGCATGTCGTCGCGGGCCTGGTCGTGGTGAACATCGTGATCGCTCTGGTCTGGTAGACGGTAGGTGACCTCCATGTTGGGCCCGGAACCCGGCTCCACGCCCCCCGCGCTGCTGCGGAACTTCTGCATCATCGCGCACATCGACCACGGCAAGTCCACGCTCGCCGACCGCATGCTCCAGCACACCGGCGTCGTCGACGAGCGTGCGATGCGCGCTCAGTACCTCGATCGGATGGACATCGAGCGCGAACGCGGCATCACGATCAAGAGCCAGGCTGTGCGCATGCCGTTCGCCAAGAGCACGGGCGACGATGCCGGCACGGTGTACGTGCTCAACATGATCGATACGCCCGGACACGTCGACTTCACGTACGAGGTCAGTCGCAGCCTCGAGGCGTGCGAGGGCGCGATCCTGCTCGTCGACGCCGCTCAGGGCATCGAGGCGCAGACGCTCGCCAACCTCTACCTCGCACTCGACGCGGATCTGCACATCATCCCGGTGCTGAACAAGATCGACCTCCCCGGCGCGCAGCCGGAGAAGTACGCCGAGGAGATCGCCGGGATCCTCGGCGGCGACCCCGACGACGTCCTGCGGGTCTCGGCGAAGACCGGCGAAGGCGTGGAGAACCTCCTCAACGTCATCGTCGACCAGGTGCCGCCGCCGGAGGGCGACGCCGACGCGCCCGCTCGCGCCCTGATCTTCGACTCGGTCTACGACACCTACCGTGGCGTCGTCACCTACGTCCGGGTCGTCGACGGCAGCCTCAGCCATCGCGACCGGATCAAGATGATGTCGACCGGCGCCGTCCACGAGATGCTCGAAGTCGGCGTCATCAGCCCCGAACCGCTGAAGGAGAGCCGCCTGCGCGTCGGCGAGGTCGGCTACCTCATCACCGGCGTGAAAGAGGTTCGGCAGTCGCGCGTCGGTGACACCGTCACGTCGGCCGGCAAACCCGCCGCCGAGCCGCTGGGCGGCTACCAGCACCCCAATCCGATGGTGTTCTCCGGTCTGTACCCGATCGACGGCGACGACTACCCGACACTGCGCGATGCGCTCGAGAAACTGCAGCTCAACGACGCGGCGTTGCAGTTCGAGCCCGAGTCGTCCGGCGCCCTGGGCTTCGGCTTTCGCATCGGCTTCCTCGGGTTGCTGCACCTGGAGATCGTGCGGGAGCGACTCGAGCGAGAGTTCAACCTCGACCTCATCTCTACAGCACCCAACGTCGTCTACCGCGTCGAGATGGAGGACGGCAGCGAGGTCGTCGTGACCAACCCGAGCGAGTACCCGACCGGGGGCAAGATCGCCAAGGTCTACGAACCGATCGTCGACGCGACGGTGCTCGCGCCCTCGGAGTACATCGGCGCGATCATGGAGCTCTGCCAGATGCGTCGCGGCAAGCTCCAGGGGATGGATTACCTGTCCGAGGACCGCGTGGAGATCCGCTACACGCTCCCGATGGGCGAGATCATGTTCGACTTCTTCGATCAGTTGAAGTCGCGCACGAAGGGCTACGCCTCGCTGAACTACGAGCCGTCCGGGGAGCAGCCTGCCGACCTCGTGAAGGTCGACATCCTCCTGCAGGGCGAGATCGTCGACGCCTTCAGCGCGATCGTCCACCGCGACAGCGCGTACTCGTACGGGGTGGCGCTGGCGGGCAAGCTCAAGGAGCTCATCCCGCGCCAGCAGTTCGAGGTGCCCATCCAGGCGGCGATCGGGGCGCGCATCATCGCCCGCGAGACGATCCGCGCCATGCGCAAGGACGTGCTCGCCAAGTGCTACGGCGGCGACATCAGCCGCAAGCGCAAGCTGCTGGAGAAGCAGAAGGAAGGCAAGAAGCGCATGAAGATGGTGGGGCGGGTCGAGGTGCCGCAGGAAGCCTTCATCGCCGCGCTCTCCACGAGCGAACCCAAGTCGTCCTGACCGGCGTCGATGCGAAGCAGGTCGGGCGCGAAAGCACTGTGTGAAGCGGGCCGGATGGGTTAGGGTGATCCACACCACAACCCCCTGGTGAAGGAGCACGATGTCCGCTGCCACTCCCACGCCCGAACAGCTCGAGATCGTCAACAGCCGCGCTCGCAACGTGGGCGAGATGTTCTTCGACCGCGTCGCGAAGTCCGGGAGCCGCGAGGCCTTCCGGTTCCCTGATGCGAACGAGAACTGGCAGTCCATCACGTGGGCCGAGGCCGGTGAACACGTGACGAAGCTCGCGGCCGGGCTCATCGCGCTGGGCATCGAGCGCGAGCAGCGTGTCGCGATCGCGTCCAACACCCGCTACGAGTGGATTCTGGCCGATCTCGCGGTCAACGCCGCCGGCGCGGCCACCACGACCGTCTACCCGACCACGGTGGCCGACGACGTCGAGTACATCCTGGCCGACTCCGACAGCCGCGTCGTGTTCGCCGAGGACGACGAGCAGATCGCCAAACTGCGCGAGAAGCGCTCCGAGCTGCCGAGCGTCGTCAAGGTCGTGACCTTCGACGGCCAGGTCGACGGCGACTGGGTCATCGGCCTGAGCGAACTGGAGGAGCTCGGCGAGAAGCACCTGCAGGACCACCCCACGGTCGTCCAGGACCGCGTCGCCGCCACGCAGCCCGACGACCTCGCCACCCTGATCTACACGTCCGGCACCACCGGTCGCCCCAAGGGCGTCCGGCTGAGCCACGACGGCTGGACCTACGAGGGCGCCGCGGTCGCGGCGGGCGGGTTCCTGTCCGTCGACGACCTCGAGTTCCGCTGGCTGCCGATGGCGCACTCGTTCGGCAAGGTCCTGCTCACCACCCAGTTGCAGGTCGGGTTCCCGGCCGCGATCGACGGCCGCGTCCCCAAGATCGTCGAGAACCTGGCGATCGTCCAGCCCACCTTCATGGGTGCTGCCCCGCGCATCTTCGAGAAGGCCTACGGCCGCATCGTCGGCATGATGGAGGAAGAGGGCGGCGTCAAGCTCAAGCTCTTCCGTTGGGCCGAGAGGGTGGGCCTGCAGCATTCGCGTCTGGAACGTGCCGGCAAGCCGATCCCCGCGCCGCTCAAGATCCAGTACGCCCTCGCCGACAAGCTCGTGTTCACCAAGATCCGCGCGCGCTTCGGTGGCCGGGTGCGGTTCTTCATCTCCGGCGCCGCGGCCCTGTCCAGCGATATCGCCGAGTGGTTCCACGCTGCCGGCGTCCTGGTGCTCGAGGGCTACGGCCTGACCGAGACCTCCGCCGGGTCGTTCGTCAACCACCCCGACAACTTCAAGATCGGCACGGTCGGCCTCCCGATGCCCGGTACCGACGTCATGATCGCCGAAGACGGCGAGGTCCTGATCAAGGGTCCGGGCGTCATGCGCGGGTACCACAACCTCGAGGCCGAGTCGGCGTCCTCGCTCACCGAGGACGGGTGGCTGGCCACCGGCGACATCGGCCACGTCGACGCCGACGGTTTCCTGACGATCACCGAC
Organism: Aeromicrobium camelliae; assembly: GCF_003850045.1. GTDB lineage: Bacteria > Actinomycetota > Actinomycetes > Propionibacteriales > Nocardioidaceae > Aeromicrobium > Aeromicrobium camelliae. The sequence continues at coordinate 229,670 of NZ_RQJX01000001.1, forward strand.
CGCAAGAAGGACCTGTTCAAGACTTCGGGCGGCAAGTACGTCGCACCCTCCCACATCGAGGGCATGTTCAAGGCGGTCTGCCCGTTGGCCAGTCAGATGGTGGTGCACGGCAGCGAGCGCAACTTCTGCTCGGCGCTCATCACCCTCGATCCGGACGCCGTCGACGGCTGGGCGCAGCAGCACGGCATGGCGGGCAAGTCCTACGCCGAGGTCGTCTCCTCGCCGCAGATGCAGCAGGAGATGGAGGGATACATCGCCGAGCTCAACAGCAAGCTGAACCGCTGGGAGACGATCAAGAAGTGGGCGATCCTCGACCACGACCTCTCGGTCGAGTCGGGCGAGATCACCCCGAGCCTCAAGGTCAAGCGGCGTGTGGTGGAGGAGAACTACAAGGACATCCTCGACGGCTTCTACACCGCCTAGAATCTTGCTGCCGGCCGCTAGGCTGGCTCGCGTGACCGCCGAAGGAGCGACCGCCAGGGAGTGGGGTCGCTCCTTCGGCCTGTATCTGCACGTGCCGTTCTGCGACGTCCGCTGCGGCTACTGCGACTTCAACACCTACACCTCCGACGAGCTCGGCGAGGGTGCGACGCGGGCGCAGTACGCGGACTCGGCGCTCGCCGAGATCGCCCTCGCACGTGAGGCGGTAGGACAGCGCCGGGTCGACACCGTCTTCGTCGGCGGGGGAACCCCCACGCAGCTTGCCTCGTCCGAGCTCGTGCGGATGCTGCGGGGCATCGAGGACGCCTTCGGGTTCGCGCCCGACGTCGAGGTCACGACGGAGGCCAACCCCGACAGCGTCACGCCCGCCTCGCTGGCCGAGCTGCGCGACGGCGGGTTCACGCGGATCTCGTTCGGCATGCAGTCGGCGGTGCCGCACGTGCTGGCGATGCTCGACCGGACCCACGACCCGGCCGGGGTGCCGCAGGCCGTGCGCTGGGCGCGCGAGGCCGGGTTCGACCAGGTCAGTGTCGACCTCATCTACGGCACGCCCACCGAGAGCGTGGACGACTGGCGCCGCACGGTCGAGGACGCGCTCGCCATGGAGCCCGACCACATCAGCGCCTACGCGCTCATCGTCGAGCAGGGCACGGCCTTCGCCCGCAAGGTCAACCGCGGCCAGGTCACGATGCCCGACGACGACGAGACGGCTGACAAGTACGTCCTCGCCGATGATCTGTTCGCGCAGGCCGGGCTGCAGTGGTACGAGCTGTCGAACTGGGCTCGCGACGACGCAGCCCGCTGCCGGCACAACCTCGGGTACTGGTACAGCGGCGACTGGTGGGGGATCGGGCCGGGCGCCCACTCCCACGTGGCAGGGGAGCGGTGGTGGAACGTCAAGCACCCCGCTGCCTACGCGCAGCGAGTGTCCGCCGGTGCGTCCCCGCGCATGGACGGCGAGCGCCTCGACGACGCGTCACGCCGACTCGAGGACGTCATGCTGCGCATCCGGTTGCGCGAGGGGATCGAGCGGAGCGCGCTGGCGGGCGACCCGGAACCGCTGATCGCCCAGGGTCTGCTCGAACCGCGCGGTGATCGCGTCGTGCTGACGCTCGACGGCCGGCTCCTCGCCGACCACGTCGTCCGCGAACTCACCTAGCGGTCCGTCACCCCACGGTGGCGAAGTCGATGAGTTCCTCGACCCGGCCGAGGAACGCCGGTTCGAGGTCGGTGTAGGTCCGCACCCGCGACAGGATGTGCTTCCACGCCCGGGCGATGTCCGCCTGGTCCGCGTGCGGCCAGCCGAACGCGGCGCAGATGCCGCGCTTCCAGTCCGTGCCACGGGGGATGGTGGGCCACTCCCGGACGCCGATCCGTTCGGGTTTGACCGCCTGCCACACGTCGACGTAGGGGTGGCCGACGACGAGGACGTGCGGATGAGCACTGAACTGCTCGGCGATCCGCGACTCCTTGGACCCGGGGACGAGGTGGTCGACGAGGACACCGAGTCGTCGCTCGGCGGTGGGCGCGAAGTCGGCCACGATGGCGGCGAGATCGTCGATGCCGCCCAGGTACTCCACGGCGACACCTTCGGCGCGCAGATCATCGCCCCACACCTTCTCGACGAGCTCGGCGTCGTGGCGCCCCTCGACGTAGATCCGGCTCGGCAAGGCGACCTTGGCGCGCGTGTCAGCCGCCACCCGCGACCCCGATGCCGTGCGGGTGGGTGCGGCGGGGGCGTTGCGGGCGGGGGCGACGAGCACGACCGGCTTGCCCTCCATGAGGAAACCTGGCCCGAGCGGGAACGTCTTGCGACGCAGTCGGCGATCCTCGAGTTCGACGACGCCGAGGTCGCGCTCCACCCGCATGATCTCGCCGACGAAGCCGGTGGTGGCCTCCTCGACGACCAGGCCGGGATCGGCGGCCAGCTCGATCGAGCGGCCGCGCGGCGGGCGGCGCCAGTCGCCGGACAGCACGTCCTGGCCGTAGCGGTCAGAGCCCATGAACGACCTCCAGGAGTCGCTGGTGGAACCGCTCGACGTCGTCCTTGGAGCCGGAGTCGAGCGTGGTGTCGACGATGAGTCCGAGCGCGAGGTCGATGGCGGCGGGCCAGCTCGGCGGAACGTCAGCGGGCACCTGCTCGGTGACGAGGGCCCCGAGCGCCACGTGGGTGTCGCCGCCGTCGCTCACGACCATCGCGAGTTCTCCGCCTTCGGGTCCGTCGCCGAGGAACGAGACCTCCACGAAGGCCGTGCCGAGCTGCGTCGCCCACGCTCCGGCGAGGGAGCCGCCACGCGACTCGTGCGCGACCACCGAGCCGTCGGGCGCGGTGACGCGGTACGGCGTGTACACCAGCGTCGCGCCCTGCGAGCTCACCGCGATCGCGCCGTCGTCGCGCACCTCGAGATCGACCACCTCGCTAGAGTGGCACTTGGAATCCACGAGTGCCAGTGCGACACGGGGAGGTGAGCGCGATCATGTCGGAGGAACGTCGGCTCGAGGTGCTGCGCGCCATCGTCGAGGACTACGTCGCGACGCAGGAACCCGTCGGATCGCGCGCGCTCGTCGAGCGGCACCACCTCGGCGTCTCGCCTGCGACGATCCGCAACGACATGGCCACCCTCGAGGACGAGGGCTACATCACCCAACCGCACACCAGCGCGGGGCGCATCCCGACCGACAAGGGCTACCGGATGTTCGTCGACCGCCTGGCCACGGTCAAGGCGATGTCGCCGGCGGAGCGGCGGGCCATCGAGACCTTCCTGGCCGGCGCGGTCGACGTCGACGACGTGATCCAGCGCAGCGTGAAAGTCCTCGCGCAACTGACCAACCAGGTCGCGATCGTGCAGTACCCCTCGCTGACCCGCTCCACCGTGCGGCACATCGAGCTCGTGGCGCTGGAGTCCGCGCGGATGCTGCTCGTCGTCATCACCAGCAGCGGCCGCGTGGAGCAGCGCATCGTCGAGCTGGAGGAGACCCCGAACGAGGAGCTCGTCGCCGATCTGCGGTCCCGCATCATCCGCGCGACGGTGGGCGAGCGGCTTCCCGAAGCCTCGCTCAACCTCGCCGAGATCATCGGCACCTTCGCCCCCGGCGACCGGCCGATCGTCACGAGCATCGTCACGACATTGAGCCAGACGTTCTCCAACGAGCGATCCGACGAACGCATCGCTGTCGGCGGCACCGCCAATCTGGCGCGGTTCGGCGCCGATTTCGACACCGCCATCCGGCCCGTGCTGGAGGCGCTGGAGGAGCAGGTCGTGCTGCTGAAGCTGCTCGGCGAAGCCAGCCGGCCGCGCCCCACCGACCATCCGCAAGTGCGGATCGGCTCCGAAACAGGTCACGAGGGCTTCGCCGGAACCGCCGTCGTCTCCAGTCCGTACGGGTCGGACGCGGAGATCCTGGCGACGCTCGGTACCGTCGGACCCACCCGCATGGACTACCCGGGCACGATCGCCGCCGTCGGTGCGGTCGCCCGTTACGTCGGCCGGATCCTCGCGGACGGCTGAGGAAGAGACATGGCACAGGACTATTACGAACTCTTGGGCGTGACGCGTCAGGCGACGCCCGAGGAGCTGAAGAAGGCGTACCGCAAGCTCGCGCGCCGACTGCACCCGGACGTCAACGACGCTCCCGACGCGGCAGAGCGGTTCAAGGAGGTCTCGCAGGCCTACGAGGTGCTGTCGGACCCGCAGAAGCGTGCGGTCTACGACCGCGGCGGCGACCCGTTCGGTGGCCGCGGCATGGGCGGCGGCTTCGGCCAGGGCTTCAGCTTCGACGACATCATGGACGCGTTCTTCGGGCAAGGGGCGTCGTCGCGCGGCCCTCGCTCGCGCGTCCAGCGCGGCTCGGACGCCCTGTTGCGGGTGGCGATCACGCTCGCCGACGCGGCGTTCGGCGTGACCCGCGAACTCAAGGTCGACACCGCGGTCGTCTGCGACGTGTGCGCGGGCTCGGGGGCTCGCGAAGGCTCGGAACCGGTCACCTGCGGTACCTGTCACGGTCACGGCGAGGTGCAGTCGGTCCAGCGGTCGCTGCTCGGTGACATCCGCACGTCCCGACCCTGCCCGACCTGCCACGGCTTCGGCACCGTGGTCCCCGACCCGTGCCAGGAGTGCGGCGGTGACGGGCGTGTCCGGGCGCGGCGCAGCATCACCGTCAACATCCCCGCCGGCGTCGATGACGGCAACCGCATCCAGCTGGCGGGTGAAGGTGAGGTGGGCCCTGGCGGCGGGCCGGCGGGCGATCTCTACGTCGAGGTTCGCGTCCAGCGGCATGAGTTCTTCACCCGCAAGAGCGACCAGTTGGCCTGCCAGGTGACCGTCCCGATGACGGCGGCGGCGCTCGGCACGCGGATCGAGATCCCGACCTTGGAGTCCGAGCGGGCCGACCTCGCGGACACCGCCCCTTCGACCGTGCCGATCGACGTCCCCCCGGGAACCCAGTCCGGCGAGACGATCGTCGTTCGCGGTCAGGGCGTGACCCGGTTGCGCGGCAGCGGCCGCGGCGACCTGGTCGTTCAGGTCGTCGTCGAGACGCCGAGCGGCCTGGACGAGCGGCAGCGCGAGCTGCTTCTCGAACTCGCCCGCCTCCGCGACGAGGAGCGTCCCGAGACGGTCGTCAGCCACGCGCACAAGGGCGGGGTTTTCGGTCGCATCCGCGACGCCTTCAAGTGACGTTCCGGCCACTCATCCGCACGTGAGCAGGTGACGGACCGCCCGGCGTTCGTACACTGACGCCATGGCCTCCGACTGTGTGTTCTGCAAGATCGTCGCGGGAGAGATCCCGGCCGAGATCGTTGCCGAGTCCGACCAGACCATCGCGTTCCGCGACATCAACCCCAAGGCGCCCGTGCACGTCCTGGTGATCCCGCGCGAACACCAGCCCGACATCGCCAGCCTCGCCGCTGCGTCTCCCACCGTCGCGGCGGAGATGCTCGAGCAGAGCCGCGTGGTCGCGCGGCAGGAGGGCTACGAGGACTACAACCTCGTGTTCAACACCGGCGCCGACGCTGGGCAGACGGTCTTCCACGCACATGCGCATGTGCTCGCGGGAGTGGACGTCGCCAAGCTCTTCCTCGCCTGATCGTGCTGTCGGCGCGAATGGCGACGCGACAGTGCGCGGCCCCGTAGACTGGACAGCGTATGACTGATGACATTCGCGCTCGCCACGTGTTCACCGTGCCGTCGAGCGTCCCGGCAGTGGCCCTGTTCGGTCCTGCCGACGAGTTCCTGCGCCTCATCGAGGACTCCTTCGAGGCGCGTATCCATGCCCGCGGCAACGAGATCACGGTCGAGGGCGAGCCGCCCGAGGCCGCCCTCGTCGAGCGCCTGCTCGACGAACTCGTCACGATTCTGCGCACCGGGCAGTCGCTGAGCCGCGAGACGGTCGAGCGCAGCATCTCGATGCTGCGCGCCGAGACCCAGGAGCGTCCCGCCGAGGTGCTCAGCCTCAACATCCTGTCCAACCGCGGCCGCACGATCCGGCCCAAGACTCTCAACCAGAAGCGGTACGTCGACGCGATCGACGAGCACACCATCGTGTTCGGGATCGGTCCGGCCGGCACCGGCAAGACGTATCTCGCGATGGCCAAGGCCGTGCAGGCGCTGCAGGCCAAGGAGATCACCCGCATCATCCTGACCCGGCCGGCGGTCGAGGCAGGCGAGCGACTCGGCTACCTGCCGGGCACGTTGAGCGAGAAGATCGATCCCTACCTGAGGCCGCTCTACGACGCGCTGCACGACATGCTCGACCCCGACTCGATCCCCAAGCTGCTGACCAGCGGGGTCATCGAGGTCGCGCCGCTGGCGTACATGCGCGGGCGCACCCTCAACGACGCGTTCATCATCCTCGACGAGGCGCAGAACACCACCGCCGAACAGATGAAGATGTTCCTCACCCGCCTGGGATTCAACTCCAAGATGGTCGTCACGGGCGACGTCACGCAGGTCGACCTCCCCGGCGGTGCCACGAGCGGCCTTCGGGTGGTCGAGGGCATCCTCGGCGACGTCCGCGACATCCACTTCTCGCGGCTGACCAGCAACGACGTCGTCCGGCACAAGCTCGTCGGGCGCATCGTCGCGGCCTACGACACCTACGAGGCCGGTCGCCGTGACGTCAAGGGAGCTCATGAGCGAGCCTGAGCGACGCGGGACGTCGGCATGAGTGTCGACGTCCTCAACGAGTCCGGGGTCGACGTCGACGTCACCACGTTGACCCGGCTCTGCCGGTTCGTGCTGCGGCGCATGCGGTTGCATCCGCAGACGGAGATGACGATGCGGCTCGTCGAGCCCGCCACCATCGCCACGCTCAACGAGCAGTGGATGGGCAAACAGGGGCCGACCGACGTGCTCTCCTTCCCCATGGACGAGCTCACGCCCGGCCGGGATGAGCCCGATGACGACGAGGACCCGGGCTACCTCGGCGACATCGCGTTGTGCCCGCAGATCGCCGAGCAGCAGGCGCCCGCCGCCGGGCACGACCGCGACGACGAGATCGCGCTGCTGACGGTCCACGGGATGCTGCACCTCATGGGGTACGACCACGCGACGCCCGAGGAGCACGCCGAGATGTTCGGCATCCAAGGGCGCTTGCTGGTCGAGTGGCACGAGACCGCCGCAGGGAAGGACCCTGACGCGCCGTGACCGTGACGCCGTTGCTGCTCGCCGTGGTGCTGGCCGTGGTGGCCGGCGTCCTCGTCAGCATCGATGCGGCCATCTCGTCGTTCTCGCGCGCTCGCGCGGAGGAGTTGGCGGAGTCGGGCAGCGCCGGGGCCAAGCGGCTCGGCACGATCCTGGAGGACCCGGCCCCGTACCTCAACACCGTCCTGCTGCTGCGCATCCTCGCCGAGACGGCGAGCATCGTCCTGGTCGCCGCCGTGATCGCCGATCAGGTCGAGGGCCTGTGGAGCAACGTCCTCATCGCCGTCGCGATCATGACCGTGGTCAGCTTCGTCGCGATCGGCGTCGGGCCGCGCACGGTCGGCAAGCAGCACGCCGAACGCATCGCGATCGCGTCCGCGTGGCCGGTCATCGTGCTCACCGCGCTGCTCGGCCCGTTGCCGAAGTTCCTCATCCTCGTCGGTAATGCCCTGACCCCCGGTAAGGGGTTCAGCGAGGGACCGTTCGCGTCCGAAGTCGAGGTCCGCGAACTCGTCGATCTCGCCGCCGCCTCCGCCGTCATCGAGAGCGACGAGTCGCGCATGATCCAGTCCGTCTTCGAACTGGGCGACACCATCGTGCGCGAGGTCATGGTGCCGCGCCCTGACCTCGTCTTCATCGAGCAGCACAAGACCCTGCGCCAGGCCATGAGCCTTGCTCTGCGCAGCGGGTATTCCCGTATCCCCGTGGTGGGGGAGAACCTCGACGACGTCGTGGGCATGGCGTACCTCAAAGACATCACCAAGCGCGTCTTCGACAACCACGTCGCCGAGACCACTGAGAAGGTCGACTCCATCAGCAGGCCGTGCATGTTCGTCCCCGACACGAAGAAGGTCGACGACCTGCTGCGGGAGATGCAGGCCGAGCGCACCCACGTGGCGATCGTCGTCGACGAGTACGGCGGGACCGCCGGGATGGTGACGATCGAGGACATCCTCGAGGAGATCGTCGGCGAGATCACCGACGAGTACGACACCGAGCCCGACGAGCGGGAGCGGCTCTCCGACGGCTCCTGGCGGGTGAGCGCGCGCTTCGAGGTCGACGATCTCGAGGACCTGTTCGGCACACCCGTTGAGGACGACGACGTCGACTCGGTCGGCGGTCTCATGGCCAAGCACCTCGGCAAGGTGCCGATCCCGGGCAGCGTGGTGGAGGTCGACGGTCTGCGTTTCGAGGCTCAGGCGCCAGCCGGTCGGCGCAACCGCATCGGGCGGGTGCTGGTCAGCCGTGCCGAACCGGTGGACGGCGAAGCGCCGGAGCGCTGAGGTCGAACAGCACGATCGTCTCGTCCCGACCGTCGGCGGCGGCCAGGAGTGTGCCTCGATCCCACGCACCGCTGCGGCCCGCGGGGGCCCACCCGCCCGTCGGGGCGGCATGATTGGCGAACGCGACGACGCCGCCGAGCAGCGTCGAGGCGGATGCGGCCTGACGCGCCTCCAGTTCGTAGCCCTCCGCCGAGACGAGCGAACCGAGCAACCAGGCGTCGGCATCGAGCGTGGCCGCTTCCCTCACCTGCTCCTGCGAGCCCAGGTCGGCGCACACGCCCACGGCGATCCGGCTGTCGCCGACCGACACCACGAGCGGCGTGGTTCCCGGCGTGAAGACGTCCGTCTCGCGGCCGAAGAGCCGCCGTTTGGCGTAGACGCGGATGTGCTCGCCGTCCACGACGAGCGCGGCGAGCCGCCGTCGCCCGTCGAGCATGGTCGGCGCACCGACGATCGCGGTCGCGCCGGTCGCGGCGCACGCCTCCCGCAGCGGCGCGAGCCGCGGGTCGTCGGAGGTGAGGGTGAGGGCGGGGTCGGCCGCCACGCGATCGAGCTCGTAGCCCGTGAGCGAGAGTTCCGGATAGCCGACCAGGCGGGCGCCGCGCGCCGCTGCCTGCCCGATCCACGCGGCGTGGCGCTCCACGTTGCCCGCGAGGTCGCCGGGGACGCTGGCGGACTGGACGAGAGCGACGTGCACGATGCGAGGGTAGCGGGGGTCGCCCGTTACCCTTCACCTCATGGACTTGTCGGCTGAAGACGCCAAGCTCGTCACGCTCGCCCGGGCTACCCGCGCGCGTAACGGGGTCTCGCAGGGTGCGGCCGTGCGCGACCTCGACGGCCGCACCTACGCCGCGTCCACCGTGGCGATGGACGCGCTGCAGCTCTCCGCACTCGACCTCGCCGTCGCGATGGCCGTGTCGTCGGGCGCCAAGGGCCTGGAGGCCGCGGCGGTCGTCACCGAGGGCGACGTCCCCATCCGCACCGACACCGTCGCGGAGTTCGGCGGGGCCGGCGTCCCGGTGATCGTCGCCGACGCTGCGGGCACCGTCGACACCGTGCTGGACGCCTGATGAGCGAGGTCTTCCGCTCCGGATTCGTCTGCTTCGTCGGCCGTCCCAACGCCGGCAAATCGACGCTCACCAACGCGCTCGTGGGTGACAAGATCGCGATCACCTCGTCGCGTCCGCAGACCACACGGCACGCGGTCCGTGGTCTCGTCCACCGTCCCGACGGCCAGCTGGTGCTCGTCGACACTCCGGGGCTTCACAAGCCGCGGACGCTGCTGGGCGAGCGGTTGAACGACCTCGTCCGTTCGACCTGGTCCGAGGTCGACATCGTCGGTATGTGCTTCCCGGCCGACCAGCGGATCGGCCCGGGCGACCGATTCCTCGTCCGCGAGCTCTCCTCGCTGCGTCGCAAGCCGATGTTCGCCATCGCCACCAAGACCGACCTCGTCTCGCCCGAGCGGCTCGCCCAGCACCTGCAGGCCATCGTCCAGGCGGGACAGGATGAGGGCATCGAATGGGCCCAGATCGTGCCGGTGTCGGCCGTCGCCGGCGAGCAGGTCGAGCTTCTCGCCGACCTGCTCCTCGACGCCCTGCCCGAAGGTCCTGCCTTCTACCCGGAGGGGCAGCTCACCGACGAACCGGAAGAGACCCTCGTCGCGGAGATCGTGCGCGAGGCAGCGCTCGAAGGCGTTCACGACGAACTACCCCACTCGCTCGCCGTCACGGTCGAGGAGATGGTTCCGCGTGAGGACCGGCCCGCGGACAAGCCGTTGTTGGACGTACGGGTCAACGTCTACGTCGAGCGTGACAGCCAGAAGGGCATCATCATCGGCAAGAAGGGTGCGCGGCTGCGGGAGATCGGGGCGACCTCCCGGCAGCAGATCGAGCGTCTGCTCGGAACCCCGGTGTACCTCGACCTGCACGTCAAGGTCGCGAAGGACTGGCAGCGTGACCCCAAGCAGCTGCGCAAGCTGGGCTTCTAGCGCGTCGTGAACTGCTGCGCGCCGGTGGGCTCGTCGTCGTTGACCTCGACCGACTCGACCTGAGCGCGGCTCGGGCCGGTGTGACACCAGTCGATCAGCTGCTGCACCGCGGCCGACGGCCCTTCGAACACCGCCTCGACGCTGCCGTCGGAACGGTTGCGCACCCAGCCGGCGACACCGGCACGATGCGCCTCCTGTTCGCACGACGCGCGGAAGAACACCCCCTGGACGAGGCCGCGGACGATGACATGGCGAGCGATCACGTCGTCGGTCATGACTCCATCACACCATCGCGAGGCGCGTGGCGTGCTCCGATGGCACGATGCGGGCATGGATCCCGTCGAAGCCCTGCGCGAGATCGGTTTCTGGCTCGAGCGTGAGCGGGCCACGTCGTACCGGGTCGAGGCCTTCCGGCGTGCGGCGGCCGTCCTGGCGCCGCTGAGCGCGGAGGAGGTGGCACGCCGGGCCGAGCGCGGCGAGCTCGCGAGGATGAAGGGGATCGGCCCCAAGTCTCTCGCCGTCGTGGAGGAGGCGCTTGCCGGCGAGGTGCCGGCCTATCTGGCTGACCTCCGTTCCCGCAACGATGCGCCGCTCGCTGACGGCGGCCGGGACCTGCGGGCGCAGCTGCGCGGCGACCTTCACATGCACTCGGACTGGTCCGACGGAGGCTCGCCGATCGAGGAGATGGTGCGGGCGGCGCGGTGGCGTGGCCGTGAGTACGTCGCGCTCACCGACCACTCGCCGCGCCTGACGGTGGCGAACGGGTTGAGCGCCGATCGCCTGCGCACCCAACTCGACGTCGTCGACGCCATCAACGAGGAGTCCGATGACCTGGTGCTGCTGAGCGGCATCGAGGTCGACATCCTCGAAGACGGCCGGCTGGATCAGGACGACGACCTTCTCGATCGGCTCGACGTCGTCGTGGCGAGCGTCCATTCGAAGCTGCGGATGGATCGCGGTCCCATGACACGCCGCATGATCCGAGCCGTCGAGCACCCCCGGACCACGGTCCTCGGGCACTGCACGGGTCGACTCGTGGAAGGTAGCCGCGGCAAGCGGCCGGAGTCGCAGTTCGACGCGAAGGCGGTGTTCGAGGCGTGTGCCGCGAACGGCGTGGCCGTCGAGATCAACTCACGGCCGGAGCGCCAAGATCCGCCCGAGCGTCTCATCGAGGTCGCGCTGGAGGCGGGTTGTCTCTTCGCGATCGACACCGATGCTCACGCGCCCGGCCAGCTCGACTTCCTCGACTACGGTGCGGAGCGAGCGGCGGCGGCTGGGATTCCCGCAGAGCGCATCATCACGGCCTGGCCCCTCGACCGTCTCCGCGCCTGGGCCCGGGGTAGTTGAGGGAGATTCGCAGTCACGCAGTGACGTCGATCCTCCCCGCAGGTGACAGATTCCCTACTGAACCTGGTAAACCGTCACGGGTCAGGAGGTGAGGACGGCGCCGAGGGTGCCGCCGAGTTCGTAGGCGCGCTCGAGGTGGTGCTCGGTGACCTCGCCAGTGAACACGAGGGGTTCGGCGGCCAGTCGCCAGCCCAGCCCGGTCGTGATCGACTCCATCGCCCGTTCGGCGCCGGTCGTGTCGTAACCGCCGTGAATCCAGTAGGAGAACGGGCGCTGCGCGGTCGGCTCACGCACCGCGTCATAGGTGGTGTCGAAGAAGTGCTTGAGCGCGCCGCTGATGTACCCGAAATTGGCGGTCGTGCCGAGGAGGTAGCCGTCAGCGGCGAGAACGTCGTCGACGGTCGCCTCCAGCGCCGGACGTTCGACGACCTCGACGTCCTCGAGGGCGTCGTCGCGCGTCCCGGCCAGCACGGTGTCGGCGAGCCGTGCGACGTTCTCCGTGGGCGAGTGGTGGACGACCAGTAGACGAGGCATGGCCCGACGGTAATCGCACCGCTCGTTCTCGCGCACGCCGACCACGAGGTGCCTAGGATCGTTTCATGGATCTCGCCGCGGCAGCCCGCGCCCTCCACGACAACGTGAGTCGGGTCATCGACGGCAAGCCGGATGCCATCGACACGGCCATCGTCGTGCTGCTGGCCGAAGGTCATCTGCTCATCGAGGACGTCCCGGGCGTGGGCAAGACCGCCCTGGCCCGCGCGCTCGCTCGTTCCGTGGACGGCAGCGTCAACCGGGTCCAGTTCACCCCCGACCTCCTCCCCTCGGACATCACCGGCGTCTCGGTGTTCGACCAGGCCACGGCCCGTTTCGAGTTCCGCCCCGGAGCCGTCTTCGCCCACGTCGTGATCGGCGACGAGATCAACCGCGCCTCGCCCAAGACGCAGTCGGCCCTGCTGGAGGCGATGAGTGAGCGCCAGGTGTCGGTCGACGGCACGACGTATCAGCTCAGCCGGCCGTTCATGGTCGTCGCGACGCAGAACCCGCTCGAGATGGAGGGCACGTACGCCCTGCCCGAGGCGCAGCGCGATCGGTTCATGGCCCGCATCTCCATGGGATATCCCGACGCCGCCGCCGAGTTGGACATGATCCACGGTCACGACCGCACCGAGCCGATCGACGCCCTCGAGCCGGTGGTGTCACTGGAGGACTTCGCCGCCATGATCGCTGAGGCGCGCGCTGTCCACGTGTCCGACGCGGTCGGCCGCTACGTCGTCGACATCGCCACCGCCACGCGCTCCGACGAGCGCCTCCTGCTCGGCGCCAGCCCGCGCGCCACCCTCCAGCTGGTCCGTGCGGCCAAGGCCTATGCCGCCGTGCGCGGGCGCGAGTTCGTGGTGCCGGACGACATCGACGCCCTGGCGGTGTCGGTTCTCGCGCATCGCCTCATCGTCCAGCGCGGCGAGCCAGAGGCCGAGCACATCGTCCGTTCCATCGTCGACCGCACGCCGGTGCCGACAGGTTCGTGACCGTGTCCTGGTCACGCTGGCCGACGCCGACCCGACGTGGGGCCGCCTTCCTCGTCGCGGCGGTCCTCGCGGTCGTGTGCGCGTTCGCGTGGTCGGTGCCGGTCCTCGTGCAGGTGGCCGGGGTCCTCGTCGGCATCCTCGCGTTGGCGCTGATCGCCGTCGCCTTCGGTCGTCCCGCGTGGAGCGCCGAGCGCGACGTGGATCCGCGAGTCGCCGATCCCGGCGAGCCGATCGGGGTCCACGTCCGTCTGAGGCGCGAAGGGCACAGTGCGCTCGACGTCGTCGAGTGGTGGGAGGACGCGTCGGGCGGTGGTCACAGCGGCGTGCTGCTCGACGAGGGCCGCGGCCGCGCCCCGGGCGCCCGTTACGAAGTCCGGCTCTCGCAGCGCGGCCGCCACCGGATCGGTCCGACGAGCGTGCGGGTCAGTGATCCCTTCGGCCTGGCTAGCCGCTGGGTCGAACTGCCGGGGGAGTCCTCTGTCGTCGTGCTTCCGCGGCGCGTGCCGCTCTCGTCCGACAGTCCGCTCATGCAGGTCCTCGGCGGCCGCGACCATCTCGTGGAGCACCGGGCCAGTGCGCGTGGTCTCGGCGAACCCGACGTCCTGGCCCGCCCGTACCGCTTCGGCGACCCGGTCAAGCTGCTGCACTGGAAGGCCACCGCCCACCGCGGTTCGCTCATGGTGCGTCAAGAGGAGCAGCAGACCCGCCGGCGCGTGGTGCTGGTCGTCGACACGCGCGGCGGCGACGAACGCGACCTCGACTGGCGAGTCGATGCGGCGGCGTCGGTGCTCGAACGGTTGCACCGCGACGATGCCGACGTCCAGGTCGTCGTCGACGAAGCGACGGTGGACGTGGCACCCGACGTGGCACCGCAGGAGGCGCTGATCGCGCTCGCCCTCGCCGCGCCGAGCGCGAGCATCGCCCGATGGGGCGATCTCGGTGCCGATCGACTCGTCTTCGCGGGACGCATCGACGTCGAGACGGCTCGCCATTGGCTCGGCCAACCCGATCGCGCCCCGGCCGCCGTCTTCGTCCACGCCTCGAGCGACGCCGACGCTGTGGAGATGCTGCGGCGCGAGGGGTGGGCGTGCGTGCGGTACCGCGACCGTGACGACGTGGCACAGCTCTGGATCGAAGCCGAGGTGCGGTCATGACGCCGAGGCCGGGCAACGGCGCCAGCCTGGCGGCTCTCGTCGGCCTCCTCGGTGTGCTGTGGGGATTCGGCAACGTGCTGCAAGGCGACGTCTGGTGGTGGCGCGTCGCCCTGGTGATGGTCGGCGTGCACGCGGTCCTGTTCCTCCTTCGCCGCCGCGGGCTCCGGTTGGCGCCGCTCGCCGGTCTGGTCGCGCTCGGGCTGCTGGTGGTGTGGGTCTTCGTGCCGGGCAGCACCCTGCTCGGTATCCCGACGCCGGCGACGGCGCACGCGCTGCGGCAGCATCTCAGCCTCGCCATCGCGGTCGTCGCCGAGGAGCAAGCACCTTTGATCCCGCCCGAGCCGCTGATGACCGGCATGGCGCTCGGTTTCGGCATGTTGGTGATCGTGGTGGACGCCTTCGCGCGGTCCCGCCGGTTCGCGCTGTGGGGCGTCGGCGCCGTGTACGCGACGGGGCTCGGGATCGCGTCACTCATCGTCGGTGCGAACCCGCCGCTCCTGGCGTTCGTCGTCGCTGCAGCGGGCTGGCTCGCCATCGTCGCGGCGCGCTCGTCCGTCCCGTCCACGTCCCGGCTGGTACTCGCCTCGGTCATGGGAACCGTGGCGCTGGTCGCCGGCGTCCTCGCTCCCTCGGTCGTGGCCGCCGATCTCACGCCCGCCGCCTCGACGTGGGGTCGGGCGCCCGTGGACGTCTTCGGGCGCGGCATCAACCCCATGGTGCGGCTGGGGGAGAACCTGCGGCGCGGGGACTCGGTCGAAGTGCTGCGCTCCATCACCACCGCTGAGGAACCGCCCTACCTGAAGGTCGCGACCTTGGTGGACATGGAGGGCGGCACGTGGGCGCCGATCGACGATCCCGACGGGCTCCCTTACGAGCAACCGCTCGAGGACATCGATCCGGACATCGAGAGCACCGTGGAGGAGATCAGCATCGCGGTCGACGACCTCGACTCGACGATGCTGCCGATGCCGTACCCCGCCGAAGGCGTCCGCGGACTGGTGGGCACGTGGTCCTGGCATCCCGTCGGCGGAACGGTGCGGTCGCGAACCGAGACCACCCGCGGCCAGACCTACGTCGCCGACTACGTGGAGCTCGACCCCGATGCGAATCAGATGCGCGAGCGCCAGGCGCTGCTGCCGCCGGCGATGATGGGGCGCTATCTCGCCCTGCCCGACGACACGCCACCGCAGATCGCCGCCGTGGCGCGCTCCCGGACGGCAGGGCTGACCAACGACTACGACCGCGTCGTCGCGCTCCAGGACTGGATGCGCGAGGACTTCAGGTACTCCGAGACCTCCCCGGTGGCGGAGGGCTACGACGGCAACGGCGTCGAGGTCATCGAGCGCTTTCTGGTGGAGGAGCAGGCCGGCTACTGCGTCCACTTCTCCTCCGCGCTCGCCGTGATGGCTCGCTCGCTCGGTATCCCGGCTCGCATCGCCGTGGGGTACGCACCGGGTGAGCCGGCCGGGCGAACCAACGACGGCGAGCGTGTCTACTCCACGTCGTCTGATGCGCTTCACGCCTGGACGGAGATCTACTTCGAGGGCGCAGGCTGGGTGCGGTTCGACGCGACCCCCGGGGTGGGCCGGGCAACCGGCTTCGACGAGCCCACGATCTCAGGGCAGGCTTCCGTCGGTGATCTGCCCAACGCGGGCAACGCCACCGGCGGGACGCCGCAGGACCCGCGGTCGTTGACGGAGGGGGAGCAGGGAGCGGACGCCGCGGACGAGGGTGCGGCGGGCGGTCCCTCGCAGGCGGTCGTCGCGGCCGTCGGCGGCATCGCGGTGACACTCCTGCTGCTCGTCCCCGGAGTTGCTCGACGCGCACGGCGATGGTGGCGCTGGCGCCGAGGCCGGGACCAGGCCGAACCGCTCTGGCGCGAGATCACCGACACCGCCACGGATCTCGGGATCGACGTCCCGATCCGAGCCACGATGCGGCGCCAGGCCGAGCCGCTGAAGGACCACGCCGGTCCCGGGCTCGTGGCCGTCGTCGCATCGGTCGAACGCGAACGGTATGCGGCGTCGCCGGGGAACGTCGCGGTGCTGGACGAAGCCCGATCCAGCGTTCGTGCTCTGGAGGATTCCGTGCCCACTTGGCGCCGCTGGCTGGCCCGGTACTTCCCGCGGTCGCTCGTCCGCCGCTCAAACTGAGTCCTATCCGCGCCCGTGCGGCTCCAGCCAGACCGAGGCGTCCGGGCCCTTGGGCACGATCTGCGTCGGGTTGATGTCGGTCTGCACGACGTAGTAGTGCGCCTTGATCTGCTCGAAGTCGATCGAGTCGCCGAAGGCCGGAATCTGGTAGAGGTCGCGAGCGTAGCCCCACAGGTTCGGCATCTCGGTCAGCTTGTTGCGGTTGCACTTGAAGTGGCCGTGATACACCGCGTCGAAGCGCGCGAGGGTGGTGAACAGCCGGACGTCGGCTTCGGTGACCGCATCGCCCATGAGGTAGCGGCGCGTGGAGAGACGGTCCTCCAGCCAGTCCATCGCGGTCCAGAGCCGGTCGTAAGCCGCGTCATAGGCCTCCTGGGAACCGGCGAAACCGCAGCGGTATACGCCGTTGTTGACCTCGTGGAAGACGCGCACCATGAGGTCCTCCATCTCGTCGCGCACGTCGTCGGGCCACAGGTTCGGCGCGTCCGGCTTGTGGTGGTCGCGCCACTCGAAGAAGAAGTCGTGGGTGATCCACGGGAAGTCGTTGGTCACGACCTTGCCGGTCTCGACCTCGACGATCGCGGGAACGGTGATGCCGCGCGGGTAGTCCGGGTACCGGGCGAAGTAGGCGTCCTGCAGTCGCTCGATGCCGAGGACGGGGTCGACGCCGTCGGGATCGAGATCGAACGTCCAGCTGCGCTTGTCGTGGGTCGGGCCGGGCATACCGAGGCTGATGACCTCCTCGAGTCCGAGCAGTGAGCGCACGATGATCGATCGGTTGGCCCACGGGCAGGCCTTGGCCGCGATGAGCCGATAGCGGCCCGGCTCGACCGGCCAGCGCGGCGCGTCCGAGGGGCTGCTCTTGCCCGTTCCCGCGCGGTCGTCAACCGGCGCGCCACCGTGCGCCGTGATGCGGTCGGGGATGTAGTTCATGTCGCGGTCGAACTCCTCGCCCGCGGTGACGTAGGCGCCGGAGGTGGAGTGGTCGGACTCGGTCGAGGAACTCATGCCACCAGTCTGCCCCAGGGGCGCGATCACGGCCTTCGATCCATGAGGTGCTACTGTGGCCGTGACATGCGCTACGCGAACCTCCTCCTTCGCTGCCGCGTCGAGGTCCACTAGGTCGGGCCCCTCGGCGCGGAGTTCGTCGTGACCGGCCGCACGTGACGAACCACATGTCCCCGAGGAGCCCATCGTGAAGAACAACATCGTCTCTGCCCAGCAGACCTCTCCCATGCCGTTCGGGCGCTACCGCGCCTTCGAGCCCATCGATCTGCCCGACCGCACCTGGCCGTCCCAGACGATCACCGCAGCGCCGCGCTGGCTGTCCACCGATCTGCGCGACGGCAACCAAGCCCTCATCGACCCCATGACGCCCGCGCGCAAGCGCCGCATGTTCGACCTGCTGCTGCGCATGGGCTTCAAGGAGATCGAGGTCGGCTTCCCGTCGGCCAGCGACACCGACTTCCAGTTCGTGCGCGACCTGATCGAGCAGGACCTCATCCCCGATGACGTCACCATCTCGGTGCTGACCCAGGCCCGCGAAGACCTCATCGAGCGCACCACGCAGTCCCTGCGGGGCGCGAAGCGCGCGAACATCCACCTGTACAACGCCGTGGCCCCGCTGTTCCGGCGCGTGGTGTTCAACGCCTCGCGTGACGAGGTCCGCGCCATCGCCACCCGCGGGACCGAGATGGTCATGAAGTACGCCGAGCAGAACATGGGCGACACCGCGTTCGGCTACCAGTACAGCCCGGAGATCTTCACCGGCGCCGAGCTGGATTTCTCCGTCGAGGTCTGCAACGCGGTCATGGACGTCTGGCAGCCCGAGGACGGCCGCGAGATCATCCTCAACCTGCCGGCCACGGTCGAGATGGCGACGCCCAACACGTACGCTGATCAGATCGAGTGGTTCAGCCGCAACGTCGAGCACCGCGAGCACGTGGCGATCAGCCTGCACCCGCACAACGACCGCGGCACCGCGGTCGCGGCGACGGAGCTGGCGATGATGGCCGGAGCCGACCGCGTCGAGGGCTGCCTGTTCGGCCACGGTGAGCGCACCGGCAACGTCGACCTGGTGACGCTCGGCATGAACCTGTTCAGCCAGGGCATCGACCCGCAGCTGGACTTCAGCGACATCGACGAGATCCGCCGCACGGTGGAGTACTGCACCAACCTGCCGGTCCACCCGCGCCACCCGTACGCCGGCGACCTCGTCTACACGGCCTTCAGCGGCTCGCACCAGGACGCGATCAAGAAGGGCCTGGAGGACCTCGAGCGGGCCGCCGCCGAGCAGGGCGTGCCCGTGGCCGAGGTCGCGTGGGAGGCTCCGTACCTGCCGATCGACCCGCACGACGTCGGCCGCACCTACGAGGCCGTCATCCGGGTCAACAGCCAGTCGGGCAAGGGCGGCGTCGCCTACATCCTCAAGGCCGAGCACCAGCTGGACCTGCCGCGCCGGCTCCAGATCGAGTTCAGCCGCGTCGTCCAGCACATGAGCGAGGGCGAGGCCGGCGAGATCGAGGCGTCCCGGATCTGGGAGGCGTTCCGCCGCGAGTACCTGGATCGCGAGGAGCCGTACGCGCTGGAGAGCTTCAGTTCCACGACGACGGCCGAGGGTTACGACGAGCAGATCGTCGACCTGATCGTCCGCGGCGAGCACCGTTCGTTCAAGGGTGAGGGCAACGGCCCCGTGGCGGCGTTCGTCGACGGCATGCGGCAGGCCGGCGCCGACATCCGCGTGCTCGACTACAGCGAGCACGCGCTGTCTGCCGGCGGCGACGCTCTCGCCGCCGCGTACGTCGAGTGCGACATCGCCGGTGAGGTCGTGTGGGGTGTGGGCATCCACGCCAACATCGTCACGGCGTCGCTGCGCGCGGTGGTCTGCGCCGCGAACCGCGCCGCCGCCACCACCATCCCCGCCGTCTGACCCGCGCTCCGCACCGCGGGGAGCGTCAACCTCCGCGAGTGGTGCAGCTTCGTCACTCAGCCGCGTCACACGCGACGAATCTGCACCACTCGCGGATCAGGTCAGGGGAGCAGCAGGAGCTTTCCGGTCGTTCGGCGCCCGGCGAGATCCTCGTGCGCGCGGCCGGCGTCCTGCATCGGATAGGTTCCGCCGATCCGTACGTCCAGCTCGTCGGCGGCGATCGCCTCGAACAGGTCAGATGCGCGTCGCTCCAGCTCCTCGCGGTCGGCGATGAAGTGCGCGAGCGACGGGCGGGTGAGGACGAGGGACCCCTTGGCGTTGAGCGTCTGCGGGTCGACGGGGGAGACCGGCCCGCTCGAGGCGCCGAACAGCACCAGCGTCCCGCGGGTGCGGAGCGCGTCGAGGCTGCCGTCGAACGTGTCCGCTCCGACCCCGTCGAAGACCACCCGCGCGCCAGTACCGCCGGTCAACTCACGCACCCTTTCGGTGAATCCGTCGTATCCGACGATCACCTCGTTGGCACCGGCGGCCCGCGACAATGCGGCCTTCTCCTCGGTCGAGACCGTCGTGATGACCCGAACGTCTTCGCGGGTGAGGAGCTGGGTCAGCAGGAGACCCACCCCGCCGGCGCCCGCGTGCACGAGCACGGTGTCGCCCGGTTCGAGCGCGACGATCGAGTGCGTGAGAAAGTGAGCGGTCATACCCTGCAGAAGCACGGCGGCTGCCTGCTCGTCGCTGACGCCGTCAGGAACCGGCACCGCGAGCGCCCCCGGCACCGTGGCGAACTCCGCGTACCCACCCGTGCCCATCGCCCAGGCGACTCGGTCGCCCTCCGCAAATCGATCGCGCAAGTGCTCGCCGACGTCGACCACGCGACCGGCGCCCTCCTTGCCGGGGGTGAACGGCAGCGGCGAGTCGTAGATTCCGGTGCGCAGGTAGATGTCGATGAAGTTGACCCCGGCGGCCCCGACCTCGACCAGGAGCTCATCGGGCCCCGGCGTCGGCCGCGGCACCTCCTGCCAGGTCATGACCTCCGGTCCGCCGGTCAGTTCGATGACGATCGCGTGGCTCATGGCGCCAGCCTAGGCCTCGGCGGGTTTCTCCCGGGCGGCGTCGACGCCGAGGGCCGCGAGAAGCCGCGGCAAGGCGAGAGCGGCCACCGATGACACCGCCCACACCACCAGGGCACCCCAGAACCAGGCGCTCAGCCCCGAGATCCAGATGGCCCCGCCGAACCACGAGGCGATGACGAGTGCGATCACGGTGGCGCCGATACCGCTCAGCCCCACGAGCGCGCGAGCTCGGGCTTCCGCCACCCGGCCGAGCCACGCGGTCACGACACTCTGCACGATGGCGTAGATCACGACCGTGGTGACGAAGCCGAAGAGCCGCACGCGGAACCCGTCCACGAACCCTGCGGCGGCGAGCAGCCCGAGGGCGGCGGAACCGAGGAAGACGCCGATCATGACGAGAAGCCTGGCCATGGCGGTCAGCCTACGGTGTCGTACCGGCTCCCCCGAGGTGGTTCGCGGCACAATGGACAGGTGAGCCTCTACCGTGATGCCGCCATCGTGCTGCGCACCCACAAGCTGGGTGAAGCCGATCGCATCATCACGCTCCTCACCCGCGAACGCGGCGTGGTCCGGGCGGCGGCGCGCGGCGTCCGCAAGACCTCGAGCCGGTTCGGCGCCCGGCTGGAGCCGTTCATGCACGTCGATCTGCAACTCGGCGAAGGCAAGTCGCTGGACTTCATCACCCAGGCCGTCACCATCACGCCGTTCGCCAAGTGGCTCGGCGACGACTACGGCGCCTACACAGCAGGCTGTGCGATGCTCGAGACCGCTGAGCGCCTCGTCGCCGACACCGCCGAGCCCTCCGTGCCGCAGTTCACGCTCCTCGTCGGCGCCCTGCGCGCGCTCACCGAGAAGCGACACGACCCCGGCCTCATCCTCGACTCGTTCCAGCTCCGCTCGCTCGCGATCGCGGGCTACGCGCCCTCGTTCGGTGCATGCGCGCGCTGCGGCCGGGAGGGTCCGCACCGGTTCGTGCACGTGCCGTCCGGGGGTGTCCTGTGCGATCACTGCCGGGTGGCCGGTTCGACCGTGCCGTCGCCGGCCACGATCGCGCTGCTCGGCGCCCTGCTCGCCGGGGACTGGCCGTCCGTCGACTCCTCCGACGACCGCTCCCGGCGCGAGGCCACCGGTATCGTGGCCGCTTACTTGTCCTGGCATCTCGAGCGCGGCCTGCGCTCCCTGGCTCACGTGGATCGATACTCATGACCCAGCCGGCACCCCGGCCTCCGCGTCCGCACCCCTCCGGTGCGCGTCCCCCTCACCTCGCTCCCGATCAGGTTCCGGCCCACGTCGCCATCGTCATGGACGGCAACGGCCGCTGGGCCAAGCAGCGCGGGCTTCCGCGTACGGCCGGCCACGAGATGGGGGAGGCCGCGCTCTTCGACGTCGTCGAGGGGGCCATCGAGATCGGCGTCAAGGCCGTCTCGGCCTACGCGTTCTCCACCGAGAACTGGAAGCGCTCGCCCGACGAGGTGCGGTTCCTCATGGGCTTCAACCGCGACGTCATCCGCCGGCGCCGCGACGAGATGCACGAGCTCGGCGTCCGCGTGCGCTGGGCCGGACGGCGGCCGCGGTTGTGGCGCAGCGTCATCCGCGAGCTCGAGATCGCCGAGGAGATGACCCGGCACAACACGGTGATGACGCTGACGATGTGCGTCAACTACGGCGGCCGAGCCGAGATCGCCGATGCCGCCGCGGCGCTCGCCCGCGACGTCAAGGCCGGACGTGTCGACCCCGACCGCATCACCGAGACCACGTTCGCCCGGTACCTGGACGAGCCGTGGATGCCCGACGTCGACCTGTTCTGGCGCACGTCGGGCGAACAGCGCACGAGCAACTTCCTGCTGTGGCAGTCGGCGTACGCGGAGATGGTGTTCAGCGACATCGCCTGGCCCGACGTCGACCGCCGTGCGCTGTGGGCCGCCGTCGAGGAGTACGCTGCGCGCCAACGCCGCTTCGGGTCGGCGTAAGGAACAGCGCCCGCAGCGTGACCGTGTCGCCTGGGTAGGGTGAGGGCATGCGCGTGGCTCGTTTCTCCCTGGACGATGAACCCCGATTCGGCGTGGTCGGTGACGATGGCGGAACGACCGTCGTCGCCCCGCTCAAAGGCGATCCGCTCTACGCGGGCTTCGACCTGACCGGGCAGAAGCTCCCGATCGACGACGTCCGCCTCCTGGCGCCGGTCATCCCGCGCAGCAAGGTCATCTGCGTGGGCAAGAACTACGCCGACCACGCCGCGGAGATGGGCGGCGAGGTGCCGGCGGAGCCGCTGATCTTCCTCAAGCCCAACACCAGCGTCATCGGCCCCGGCGATCCGGTGTTCTACCCGCAGCAGACCGAGAACCTGCACTTCGAGGGTGAGCTCGCCGTGGTGATCGGCCGCATCTGCCGCAAGGTCGCTGCCGCCGACGCCTCGAAGGTGATCTTCGGCTACACCGTCGCCAACGACGTCACAGCTCGCGATCTGCAGGCGCGTGACGGCCAGTGGGCGCGGGCGAAGGGCTTCGACACGTTCTGCCCGCTCGGCCCGTGGATCGAGACCGAGCTCGACCCCGCCGACCTGCGGGTCACCACCGAGCTCAACGGCGACGTGAAGCAGGACGGCCGCACGAAGGACATGATCTTCTCGGTGGCCGACGTCATCGAGTACGTCACGAGCTTCACCACCTTGCTGCCCGGTGACGTCGTGCTCACGGGCACGCCGGCGGGCGTCGGACCCATGCAGGTCGGCGACACCGTCAGCGTCACCGTCGAGGGCATCGGCACACTCACCAACCAGATCGTCGCCGATGAGGACGACGAGGAAACGGAGACCTACGCATGACCGCCAGCGGCAAGCCCGTCGTGGCTCGCTTCTGCCCTTCGCCCACCGGCAACCCGCACGTCGGGATGGCCCGTACGGCGCTGTTCAGCTGGGCCTTCGCCCGGCACCACGGCGGCACGTTCGTCTTCCGGATCGAGGACACCGACAGCGCTCGCGACACCGAGGAGTCGTATGGGCTGCTGGTCGACGTCATGCGCTGGCTCGGCCTGGACTGGGACGAGGGCGTCGAGGTCGGCGGCCCGAACGGTCCCTACCGTCAGTCCGAGCGCATGGACATCTACGCGGACGTCGCGCAGCGGCTCATCGACGCGGGGTGGGCGTACAAGGCGTACGACACCGCCGAGGAGCTCGAGGAGCGCCGCGAGAAGGCGCGCGCCGAGGGGCGCCCCAGCGGTTACGACGGTCTCCACCGCGACCTGACGCCCGAGCAGCAGGCGGCGTTCGAGGCGGAGGGCCGTCAACCGGTCATCCGCTTCAAGATGCCCGAGAAGGACTGGACGTTCGACGACCTCGTCCGCGGTCCGATCACCTTCGGCGCGGAGAACGTGCAGGACTTCGTCATCGTGCGCGCCAACGGCCAGCCGCTGTACACCTTGACCAATCCCACGGACGACGCCCTCATGGGCATCACGCACGTGCTGCGGGGCGAGGACCTCCTGAGCTCGACGCCCCGGCAGATCGCGATGTACGAGGCGTTCGCCGAGATCGGCGTCGGCGACGGCTCCACGCCGCGGTTCGGCCACCTGCCCTACGTCATGGGCGCGGGCAACAAGAAGCTGTCCAAGCGCGACCCCGAGTCCAACCTGCTGGCGTACCGCGATCAGGGCTTCCTGCCCGAGGGGCTCTTGAACTATCTCGCGCTGCTCGGCTGGGCGATCGCCGAGGACCGCGACGTGTTCACGCTCTCGGAGATGGTGGAGGCGTTCGACGTCTCCCGCGTCAACCCCAACCCCGCGCGTTTCGACCTCAAGAAGTGCGAGGCCATCAACGGCGACCACGTGCGGATGCTCTCGGTGGAGGAGTTCACCGAGCGGTTGATCCCGTACTTCCAGAGCGCCGGCCTCGTCGCCGACCCGATCACGGACGACCAGCGCGCCGCGCTCGCCGCCGCGGCCCCGCTCGTCCACGAGCGCACCAACCTCCTCACCGAGGCGGTGTCGATGCTGCGCTTCCTGTTCGTGAGCGATGACGCGTTCACGATCGACGAGGCCGACCGCGCCAAGCAGCTCGACGACAACGGGCTCCAGGTCGCGCGCGCGGCGCACGAGGCGCTCGCGGGTCTCGACTCCTGGACGACCGACGAGATCGAGGCTGCACTCCGTGCCGCGCTCATCGACGGTCTCGGGCTCAAGCCCCGCCTGGCCTTCGGGCCGGTGCGCGTGGCCGTCACCGGAAGCCGGGTCTCTCCGCCGCTGTTCGAGTCGCTCGAACTGCTCGGTCGCGAGACCTCGCTCGCGCGATTGGCGGCAGTCCTAGACTGATCGCCGATGCCGCGACCCCGGTTTGGGGGAGCGTGGGGGCGTCGGGTAAAGTCGTCCTTCGGTTCGAGGCGTTCCTCGGAACGGCCGAACCAGTGGGGTATGGTGTAATTGGCAACACGGCTGATTCTGGTTCAGTTGTTCTAGGTTCGAGTCCTAGTACCCCAGCGGAGACCTCCTCAGCAGCGTCTGATAAGGTTTTCACCGCCTGGCCCCGTTGTGTAGCGGCCTAGCACGCCGCCCTCTCAAGGCGGTAGCGCGGGTTCGAATCCCGTCGGGGCTACCAGTGCGACACACCCCCGGTCTCCTTCCGAGACCGGGGGTGTGCTGGTTTTCGGGCCCCCTAGGATCGGTGCCCATGGACGTCCTGCGCTCGGTCCCGCTCTTCGTGCTCGCGGCGTTGTTCGAGATCGGCGGGGCATGGCTCGTCTGGCAGGGGATCCGCGAGCACCGCGGGTGGCTGTGGATCGGCCTCGGCGTCATCGCCCTGGGCCTGTACGGCGCCGTGGCCACGCTGCAGCCCGACGCGAACTTCGGCCGCATCCTCGCGGCCTACGGCGGGGTGTTCGTCGCAGGCTCGCTCTTGTGGGGGATGGTGGTCGACGGTTTCCGCCCCGACCGTTGGGACGTCATCGGCGCGCTCGTGTGCCTGGCCGGCGTCGCCGTGATCATGTACGCCCCGCGCCCCGCCTGAGGGTCGTGTCCGATTTCCGCCAGTAACGGTTCCGCGCACGGGTCATGATGGTGGCGTGCTCGATGATCAGCGGTACCGCGCCGTGCAGGCCAAGGACGGTCGTTTCGACGGGGTGTTCTACACCGCCGTGCGGACCACCGGCATCTTCTGCCGCCCGTCGTGCCCTGCGCTGACTCCACGACGCGAGAACGTGACATTCTTCTCCACCCCGGCCGCGGCGGTGGGCGCTGGATACCGCGCGTGTCGGCGCTGCCGTCCCGATCGCACGCCAGGCTCACCGGAGTGGAACGTGCGGGGCGACCTGGTCGCACGCGCGATGCGGCTGATCGCGGACGGCGTGGTGGAACGGGAGGGCGTGCCCGGGCTGGCGCGCCGACTCGGGTACAGCGAGCGTCAACTGCACCGCTCGCTCACCGCCGAGGTGGGTGCGGGCCCCCTCGCGATCGCCCGCAGCAACCGGGCGCAACTCGCCCGGACGCTCATCGAGACCACCGACCTGCCCCTGTCCGACATCGCCTTCGCCGCCGGTTTCGGGTCGATCCGTCAGTTCAACGACACGATCCGCCGGGTCTACGCGGTCAGCCCCCGAGAGCTGCGCCGAGGGCCGCGCGGCGCCACGAATCGTCTGACGCTCCGCCTGCCGGTCCGTCGACCGTTCGACGGTGAGGGGCTCCTGGCGTTCCTGCGGCCACGGGCCATCGAGGGCGTCGAGCTCATCGGTGACGACACGTATGCCCGGGTCATGGCGCTGCCGCATGGCCCCGCAGTCGTTCACCTGACCCTCGCCGACGACCACGTGCGCGCCGATCTGGAACTCACGGATCTGGCCGACACGCAAGCCGCAGTCCAGCGCTGCCGCCGCCTGCTGGACCTCGACGCCGATCCGCTCGCCATCGATGCCGCGCTCGCCGCCGACCCGGTGCTGGCGCCGCTGGTGGCCGCGCACCCCGGCGTGCGCCTCCCCGGTCAGGTGGACGGTTTCGAGGTGGCGGTCCGCGCCATCGTGGGCCAGCAGGTGTCGGTCGCGGGCGCACGGACGATCCTCGGACGCATCGCCGCGCGTTACGGCGCCGACGCCCCCCTGCCGATGGCCGCGGAACTCGGGCTGCGGCGCACGTTCCCGCGCCCGGAGGACCTCGCTGATGCTCCCGACGACGAGTTCTCCATGCCGCGGTCGCGGGCGGCGGCATTCGTGCGGATCGCGCGGGCGATGGCTGACGGGGAACTGACGCTCGATCCGGGGGCCGACCGCGACGAGGCGCGTCGGCGTCTCCTCGCCGTTCCCGGGATCGGTCCCTGGACGGCTGACTACATCGTCCTGCGGGCGTTGTCCGACCCGGACGTCCTCATGACCACCGACCTCGTGCTGCGCCGCGAACTGACCGCGCGCGGCATCACCACCGAACAGACCCACCGTTGGCGCCCCTGGCGCTCGTACGCGGCCGTGCACCTGTGGCGCGCGCCCACCGAGGAGAGGACCGACTGATGAGCACACGCTGGATGGACTCACCGATCGGCGGACTGCGCATTCACGTGGCCGCCGGGCTCGTCACCCGGATCGAATTCGACGCACAACGGCGAGGCCGGCGGATCGACGACCTGCTGCTCGACTGCGCCGAGGCGCAGCTGAGGGAGTACTTCGCCGGCGAGCGACGCGAGTTCGACCTTCCGCTCGCGAACGACGGAACGGAGTTCCAGCAGAAGGTCTGGAACGCGCTCCGGTCGATCCCGTACGGGCAGACCGCGACCTACGGCGAGATCGCGGCGCGTCTCGGGTACACGCCCGGGATCTCCCGTGCGGTGGGCGCCGCGAACGGTGCCAATCCGATCCCGATCGTGGTGCCGTGTCACCGGGTGATCGGAGCCGACGGCACCCTCACGGGATACGCGGGCGGGGTCGAGCGCAAGAGGGTGCTGCTGGAGCTGGAGCAGCCGGCGCTGTTCTGAGCCTGTGGATGAAGCGCTCGACGTGGGGGCGGGCGCGATGGAGGCTGAGGCCATGATCCTCGTGCAGACCGAAGCCGACCTCACCCGCTTCTGGCGTCTCGTCCGTGCCGGACTCGACGTCCCGAGTCCCCAGGTCTCGTTCGTCCTCATCGACGCCCACGGCGCTCCCTGCCCGCAGGTGACGACGATCGACGGACTCCCTTCACGGCCCACGACTCAGGTCGTGGAGCAGCTCGCGGAGGTCGTCGAGGAGTCGTACCGGCGCCTCACTCCGGGCGGGACGGCGGGACTGCTGTGGTCCCGGCCGGGGCGCGGTCCGATCCGTGCCGGTGAATCCGCATGGATGCGCCTGGTGGGGGACAGTCTCCGGCGCCGGCGGGTGGTCGCCTGGCCGGCGCACGTCGCCAACGACGCATACCTGCGCATCGTGGGCGCGGACGATCTCGCCGCGTGACCCGGTCAGCGACGAAGGTTCTGGGAGAGCCGTTCGGCAGCCGCCACCACCGCGGGGGCGTGCATCCGACCGGGCTGGCGCGTCAGGCGCTCCAACGGGCCGGACACCGACACCGCGGCGACGACCTTGCCGGAGGGTGAGCGCACCGGAGCCGAGACCGAACCCACGCCGGGCTCGCGCTCGCCGACACTCTGCGCCCAGCCGCGGCGGCGCACCGCGGACAGCTCGGCTGCGGAGAACGTCGCCTTGAGCAGGCCTTTGTTCATCCGCTCCGGGTCCTCCCACGCGAGCAGGATCTGCGCCGCCGAGCCGGCCGCCATGGTGAGCTGACCACCGACGGGGATGGAGTCGCGCAGACCGGTGGGACGGTCGGCCGCCGCCACGCAGACGCGGAAGTCGCCCTGTCGGCGGAACAATTGTGCGGACTCGCCCGTGATGTCACGCAGGCGCGCGAGGACGGGGCCGGCGGCCGCGAGCAGCCGGTCCTCACCGGCGGCAGCGGCGAGTTCGCCCAGCCGCGGGCCGAGGATGAAGCGCCCCTGCATGTCGCGAGCAACCAGGCGGTGATGTTCGAGGGCCACCGCGAGACGATGGGCGGTGGGACGGGCGAGCCCGGTCGCGGCGACGAGGCCGGCGAGGGTGGCCGGACCCGGTTCCAGAGCGGCCAGGACGAGGGCGGCTTTGTCCAGAACGCCGACTCCGCTAGAGTTGTCCATGCCTTGATACTGCCGTATCGCATGTTGAGACGCAAGTTCCCCGTCGTAGAAGGGCACCGTGATGCCGAAGACACTCGCCGAGAAGATCTGGGACGACCATGTCGTTCGTCAGGCCGAGGGAGAGCCTGACCTGCTCTTCATCGATCTCCACCTCATCCACGAGGTCACGAGCCCCCAGGCGTTCGACGGCCTCCGGCTCTCGGGCCGCACCGTGCGCCGCCCGGATCTGACCCTGGCGACCGAGGACCACAACATTCCCACGACGGACCTCGACAAGCCGATCGCCGACCCGGTGTCGCGCACGCAGGTCGAGACGCTGCGCCGCAACGCCGAGGAGTTCGGTGTGCGCCTGCACCCCATGGGCGACATCGACCAAGGCATCGTCCACGTCGTCGGCCCGCAGCTGGGTCTGACGCAGCCGGGCATGACGATCGTGTGCGGCGACTCGCACACCTCCACGCACGGCGCGTTCGGGTCGATCGCCTTCGGCATCGGCACGAGCGAGGTCGAGCACGTGCTGGCGACCCAGACGCTGCCGCAGGCCAAGCCGAAGATGATGGCCGTCGAGGTCACCGGCGAACTGCCCGCGGGCTCCACCGCCAAGGACCTCATCCTCGCGCTCATCGCGCAGGAGACCACCGGCGGCGGGCAGGGTTACATCGTGGAGTACCGCGGTGAGGCCATCCGCAAGCTCTCGATGGAAGAGCGCATGACGATCTGCAACATGTCGATCGAGTGGGGCGCGAAGGCCGGTCTCATCGCGCCCGACGAGACGACCTTCGAGTACATCAAGGGCCGCGCTCACGCACCGGCCGGCGACGAGTGGGATGCCGCCGTGGCCTACTGGAAGGGCCTCGTCACGGACGAGGGCGCGACCTTCGACAAGGTCGTCACCCTCGACGCCTCCGCCGTCACGCCGTTCGTCACATGGGGCACCAACCCCGGTCAGGGCGTTCCGTTGTCGGAGCGCGTGCCGGACCCCGCCTCCTTCGAGGACCCGATCGAGCGCGAGGCGGCCGAGAACGCGCTGCGCTACATGGGCCTGGAGGCCGGGACGCCGATGCGCGACATCGCCGTCGACACCGTCTTCATCGGTTCGTGCACCAACGGCCGCATCTCGGACCTGCGTCGCGCCGCCGAGCTCATCAAGGGCCGCAAGGTCGCCGAGAACACGCGCGTCCTGGTCGTGCCGGGCTCGGTCCGGGTCCGGCTGCAGGCCGAGGAAGAGGGCCTCGACGTCATCTTCAAGGAGGCCGGCGCCGAATGGCGAGGGGCCGGATGCTCGATGTGCCTGGGGATGAACCCCGACCAGCTCACGCCGGGGGAGCGCAGCGCCTCCACCTCCAACCGCAACTTCGAGGGCCGGCAGGGCAAGGGCGGTCGCACGCACCTCGTCTCGCCCGATGTCGCCGTCGCCACCGGGGTCTTGGGCCATCTGGCCAGCCCCGCCGACCTGGACAAGGCAGGAGTCTGACCATGGAACGCTTCACGACCCACACCGGCGTCGGCGCTCCGCTGCGGCGCAGCAACGTGGACACCGACCAGATCATCCCCGCGGTCTACCTCAAGCGGGTCACCCGCACGGGGTTCGAGGACGGATTGTTCGCCGCCTGGCGAAACGATCCGGAGTTCGTCCTGAACCAGGACGCCTACCGCAACGCCACCGTGCTGGTGGCCGGGCCGGACTTCGGTACCGGCTCCTCGCGCGAGCACGCCGTCTGGGCGCTGCAGAACTACGGCTTCAAGGTCGTCATCAGCCCCCGCTTCGGCGACATCTTCCGCGGCAATTCGGGGAAGGCGGGCTTGCTCGCCGCGCAGGTCGACGACAAGGTCGTCACGGCGTTGTGGGAGTACCTCGAGGCGAACCCGGGCGCCCCGGTCACGGTCGACCTCGAAGCGCGCACGGTCAGTGCCGGGGAAGGGCTCGATCGCATCGAGGACTCGTTCACGATCGACGACTACACGCGCTGGCGTCTGCTTGAAGGGCTCGACGACATCGCCATCACGTTGTCCCACGCCGACGAGATCGCGGCCTATGAGGCC
This sequence comes from Aeromicrobium camelliae, assembly GCF_003850045.1. Taxonomy (GTDB): domain Bacteria; phylum Actinomycetota; class Actinomycetes; order Propionibacteriales; family Nocardioidaceae; genus Aeromicrobium; species Aeromicrobium camelliae. Next base: position 260,363 of record NZ_RQJX01000001.1, read on the forward strand.
GCGCGCCCGTCGTTCAAGCCCGCGACACTCTGACGTTGCTCCGTCGCGCTGACGAGCCCCCGGTGATCAGATCACCGGGGGCTCGTCGCATCTCGTCGGCAGGAAACGGTCGAAGAATAACCATATAAAGCTCGCCATATGGTTATGGTGTGTGGTGGCGATGGCGGCCTGGGGATAAACCGGGCCGGACACCCCCGATCTGTCAGCTCGGCTCCCTACCGTCATCGCCACTACCCGTCTGCAACGAAGGGACACCCGGTGACCAGCACTGTTCAGGAGACCTGCCCGCGGTGGTGCGAACGCGACCACGCCACCGACGACCCGCCCGAGTCGCGCTTCCACGAGCAGGTGCTCGCGGACTTCCCGGCCGTCGTGGGCCACCGTCCCGACCTCGCCGACCCGCCCGTCGGCCTCGCCGAGGACGTCGTCGTCCGGCGCGTCCGCTACTTCCATGCGCCCCAGACGTGGCTCGTGATCGAGGAGGCCGAGGACGCCGCGCGGCATCTGGTGCTCTCTCTCGACGCCGCGGCCCCGCTGATGTCGGCGCTGCAACTGGTGACGCGCGACGGCGGCTGACAGCGGGAGGCCGTCCGATCCCGGTAGTCTCGGGGCATGCCTGCCCCACCGATGTCGCGCACCATGCGCGTGATCATCTGGGTGCTGCGTCCCCTCCTGATGGTGCTCACCCGGCGCGACTGGCAGGGCGCGGACAAGCTGCCCGAGCCCGGGTACATCATCGCGGTCAACCACCTGTCGTGGACCGACCCCGTGCTGTTCGGACACTGGCTCGCCGACCACGGCATCGCTCCGCGGTACCTCGCCAAAGACCCGCTCTTTCGCGTCGCGGGCCTCGGCCCGATCCTGCGGGCGACCCACCAGATTCCGGTGTACCGCGGCACGGCGGGGGCGGCGCAGTCGCTGCGGGCCGCCATCGACGCGGTCGACGAGGGTGGCATTCTCACGATCTACCCCGAGGGCACCATGACCCGCGACCCCGCTGCCTGGCCGATGAGCGGCCGCACGGGCGCGGTGCGCATCGCGCACGCCACCGGGCGTCCCCTCGTGCCCGTCGCGCAATGGGGGCCGCAGCAGATTCTCTGGCCGTACGCCAAGCGGCCACGGATCTTCCCCCGGGCCACGATCCACGTCCGGGTGGGCGACCCGCTCGACCTGTCCGACCTGGGCGCCCACCCCACCGAGGCGCAGATCGTCGCGGCCACGGAGCGGCTCATGGACGCGATCACCGACTTGCAGGCCGACATCCGCGGTGAGCGTCCGACTACGCCGCGCATCGACATCCACACGCTCGGGGCGCCCCGCACGAGCTACCGTCCCGAGGAGGAACGCTGATGGTCGCGACCGCTGTGATGGGAGCGGGGTCGTGGGGGACGGCGTTCTCGATCGTCCTGGCCGACGCCGGCAACGACGTCCGGCTGTGGGGTCGTCGTCCCGAGCTGTGCGAGCAGATCAACGCCACGCGTCAGAACGGCGACTACCTGCCGGGTATCGAGCTCCCCGAGGGCATCACCGCCTCGCATGACGCCGCGGAGGTGCTCGCCGGCGCCCGTGTCGTGGTGCTGGCGGTTCCGTCGCAGCAGTTGCGACCGAACCTCGAGAAGTGGGCTCCGCACATCCCCGAGGACGCGGTGTTGGTCAGCCTCATGAAGGGCGTGGAGCTGGGCACTCGTCAGCGCATGACGCAGGTCATCGCCGAGATCACCGGCGCCGGTCCCGAGCGGCTCGCCGTGGTGACCGGGCCCAACCTCGCCAAGGAGATCGCGCGCCGGGAGCCGGCAGCGAGCGTGGTGGCGTGCGCTGACCCGGACGTTGCGGAGTTCCTGCAGAAGTGGTGCCACACGCCCGGCTTCCGCCCGTACACCAACACGGACGTGGTCGGCTCCGAACTCGCCGGCGCCACCAAGAACGTCATCGCGCTCGCCGTCGGTGTCTGCGACGGTCTGGGCTACGGCGACAACTCCAAGGCCTCGGTCATCACTCGCGGGCTGGCCGAGACCACGCGCCTGGGCATGAAGATGGGCGCCGACCCGATGACCTTCGCCGGTCTCGCCGGACTCGGCGACCTCGTCGCCACCTGTTCGTCCCCGTTGTCGCGCAACCGCACGTTCGGCCAGAAGCTGGGAGAGGGGCTCACCGTCCAGGAGGCCAGCGGTCACACCCGCCAGGTCGCCGAGGGTGCCAAATCCTGCACCTCGATTGCCGAGCTGGCCGAACTGCACGGCGTGGACATGCCGATCGTCGAGCACGTGCGGGCCCTCGTCGAGGGACGGATGGGCCCGCAGGAACTGGTTGCGGCGATGATCAGCCGCGAGGCCAAGCCCGAAGTCCGCTGACTCAGGCGCCCAGCGCGGCCTCGATATCGGTCCACAGATCGTCGACGTCCTCGATGCCCACCGAGAGGCGGATGAGCCCGGCCGGGATCGTCGGCGCTTCGTTGGCATGGCGGCGCCGCCGTTCCCAGGTCGACTCCACGCCGCCGAGGCTCGTCGCGTAGCGCACGAGGCTGCTGGCCTCGGTGGCACGCTGCGCGCGGTGCGGATCGTCCAGGACGATGCCGACGATCGTGCCGAAGCCGGGGTAGCGGATCTCGTCGACGAGCGTGCTCTCGCGCAGCCGCTCCACGAGCTCGCGGGCGTTCTGCTCGGCGCGGTCGAGCCGCACATGCAGGGTGCGGATGCCACGGGTGGTCAACCAGGACTCCAGGGCACCCGGGATGGCGCCGTGGTCGTGCCGGTGCGCGCGCAACCGCTCGTACAGGTCGGGGTCGCGGGTCACGGTCAGGCCGAGGATGACGTCGCTGTGCCCGGCGAGCAGCTTGGACGCCGAGTGCGTCACGATGTCGGCACCGAGTTCGAGCGGCTGGGCGCGCAGCGGTGAGTTGAAGGTGTTGTCGACGGCCACGAGGGCACCGGCGTCGTGGGCGGCCCCGATGAGGGTGGGCAGATCGGCCACCTCGAGGGCGGGGTTGGTCGGCGACTCGAGCCACACGAGCGCCGCGCCGCTCATCGCCTCGATCGTCGCTCCCGTGTCGGACACGTCGACGAGCTTGACGTCGAGGTCCGGGCGCGAGGTCAGCTGCTTGGCCGTGCCGTAGTAGCCGTGGTGGGGCGCGACGACGCGGCTCCCGGACGCGACGAGGGAGAAGACCGCCGACGACGCCGCGATCCCCGAGGCGAACGCGAGGGCCTGTCCCTTCTCCAGCTCCCCGACGACCTGTTCGAGCGGCGCCCACACCGGGTTGCCCGCCCGTGCGTAATCCGCGGCCCCGCCGGGGACGAGCGCGCTCGCCAAGGTGATCGGCGCGGAGAGCGGATCGCCCGGTTCGTGGGGTCGTCCGACCGAGACGGCGATGGACGAGGGGGTGAGGTCGCGTGGCGTCATGAGTCCATTGTCCTCGCCCCGGTACGCTGCTGGACGATGACCGGTTCAAAGCGCGTGCGTGTGGCAGTCGTGTTCGGCGGACGATCCAGTGAGCACGGCGTGTCGTGCCTCACCGCCCGCGAGGTGATGGCGGTGATCGACCGCGACCGTTACGAGGTCCTCCCGGTCGGCATCACCCCCGACGGCCGGTGGGTCGAGGAGACCGGCGAGTGGGACGACCTCGCGCCCGGCACTCTCCCGCAGGTCCGTGTCGACCGCCCGGCGTTCTCCTGGGACCGCCTCCGAGACGAGGTCGATGTGGTCTTCCCGCTGCTGCACGGCCCGTGGGGCGAGGACGGCACCATCCAGGGTCTGCTCGAGATGGCGGACGTCCCGTACGTCGGCGCGGGTGTGCTCGCCAGCGCGGCCGCCATGGACAAGCCCTTCACCAAGACGGTGTTCTCCGCCGCGGGGCTGCCCCAGCTCCCGTACGTGACGGTGCTCCCGTGGGAGTGGGAGGCCAACCCCGGCCGCGCCATCGACCGTATCCACGCTCTCGGCCTGCCGGTCTTCGTCAAGCCCGCCCGCGCCGGCTCGAGTTCGGGCGTGACGATGGTGAACGACTGGGCCTACCTCGAGGACGCTGTCGAGGCGGCTCGCAAGCTGGACCCGAAGATCGTCGTGGAGGCCGCCGCGCACGGCAAGCGGGAGGTCGAGTGCGCTGTGGTGCAGGACCTCGACGGCATGCCCGTGGCCAGCGAGGTCGGTGAGATCGTCGTCGACGAATCCGCCTCGCACGACTATTACGACTTCTCGGCCAAGTACCTCGACGGCAGCAGCCAGAACGTCATTCCGGCCGACATCGATCCCACGACGCGGGAGCGGATCCGCGCCTACGCCTTGCAGGCCTTCGACGCCATCGGTTGCGAGGGGCTCGCGCGCGTCGACTTCTTCCTCACCGACTCGGCCGACGGCGGGCTGGTGATCAACGAGATCAACACGATGCCCGGCTTCACGCCGTTCTCGATGTTCCCCAAGGCCTGGGAGGCGTCCGGTCTGGCCTACGCCGACCTGGTGGAGCGGCTGCTGCAGCTCGCGCTCAAGCGGCCGACCGGCCTGCGCTGAGCGCGCCCGGCTCAGAGCCGGACGACGGGGCAGGTGAGGGTGCGGGTGATGCCGTCGACCTGCTGGATCGACGCGACGACGAGGGTGCCGAGTTCGTCCATGTTCGGGCCTTCGACCCGCACGATGACGTCGTAGGGGCCGGTGACGTCCTCCGCCTGGATGACGCCGTCGATGGCCGCGATCTCGCGGGCGACCTCGGCGGCCTTGCCGACCTCGGTCTGGACGAGGATGTACGCCTGAACAGCCATCGATAGCTCCTTTCTGCGCGACATCGCTGGGACACGCTACCGCAGAGACCGCGGTGGGGCACACCAGGCTGGGAGAATGGGCAAGGTGAGCTCAGCTGATCAGACCATCGCCGCAGTCGGGGAGTTCGGCCTCATCGACCGAGTCACCGAACAGATCGGATCGAGCGAGTACGTGCTGCTCGGTCCCGGAGACGACGCCGCGCACGTGGCCACCGCCGACGGCACCTTCGTCGTGAGCACCGACATCCTCGTCGAGGGGCGGCACTTCCGCCGCGACTGGTCGTCGGCTGCCGACGTCGGCCATAAGGCCGCCGCGGCCAACCTCTCGGACATCAACGCGATGGGCGGGGTCGCCACGGCGCTGACCATGGCGTTCGCCGCACCGGCCGATCTGCCCGAGCAGTGGGCTCTGGAGATGGTCGCCGCGTTCGAGGCCGAGTGCGCCACGGTGGGCGCGCATCTGGTCGGGGGCGACGTGTCCTCGGCCGACCAGGTCGTCATCTCGGTCACCGCGTTCGGCGACGCGGAGCGGCCGGTCACCCGCGCGGGCGCCCAGCTGGGTGACGTCGTCGCCTACGCCGGCACGCTCGGTCTGTCCGCCGCCGGCTACGCCGCGCTGAGCCGCGGCTTCCGCTCGCCCAAGGTCGCCGTCGACGCGCACCGCCGGCCGGTTCCGCCGTACGCGGCTGGGCCCGCTGCCGCGGCGGCCGGCGCCACCGCGATGATCGACGTGAGCGACGGCTTCGTCGCCGACCTCGGTCATCTCGCGCGAGCCAGCAAGGTCGCCGTCGACGTCCGTTCCGAGGCGTTCGTGCTGCCCGAGGCGGTCGAGACGCTCGCCAGCGCGCTCGGCGGGCTCGACCCGCTGTCGTTCGTGCTGGGCGGGGGAGAGGACTTCGCCCTCGTCGCCACGTTCCCGAGCGCCTCGTCGCTTCCCGAGGGCTGGACCGTCGTCGGCGAGGTGCGTGAGGGCGCCGGCGAGGTCACCGTCGACGGCGAGCCCTACGCCGGCACCCCCGGCCACCGCCACTTCGCCTGACCGAGACCGCACGACAACGGCGGTGGCTCCACGCCCGTTCCCAGGAGGAAACGTACGCGGCGCCACCGCCGCTGTGCAGTGACCGGGCGCTGAGGTCAGAGCTTGGTGGTGCCGTACGCGACGTCGGCGTCGAGTGCCGCCTTGATCGCCTTGGCCACCTCGGGTTCGATCTTGCGGCCGATGATCGGCAGCGAGACCTTGACGTCGCCGTCGACGGTGAACTCGGTCGCCTCGAGCCCGCCGGTGAGCGTGGCCGTGCCCTTCATCTGAGCGGGCTGACCGACGATCTCGACCTTGACGTCGGCGGCGCGGTTGCCGGAGGAGTCGGCGGGGCCCCAATTCTCAGTCTGGACGACCTTGACGGTGTCGCCGGTGATCTTCTTGACGAACTCGGGCATCTGCGCCGGCATGGTGCGCTTGATCGTGACGACGTGGCCGTCGCCGTCGGACTCGACGCTGACGTCGTAGTCGAGCGAGCCCTGCTGCTCGCACGCCTCGGAGCGGAACGCCTTGTCGGTGATCAGCGCGTCGACGGCGTCGATGCCGGCGGGGTAGGAGTAGCTCTGCTGGATCTTCACGCGGGGTTCTCCGTCTCCTCACGCTGCTGGGTCTCGAGCGACGGCTGGCTGCCACCGGCGCCGAGCTGCTTGAGCTCCGCGAGCCGGGCCTCGACCTCGAGCTGCGTGCTGTCGAGCTCGAGCTCCTCGAACTGCGCATCGATGCTGGACGCGTTGAGCTCGGCCTGACCGGCGACCTGCGCCTCGACGCGGCGGATCTTCTCCTCGAAGCGGGAGATCTCGCTGGTCGGGTCGAGGATGTCGATCGACTTGACGGCCGACTGCACGCGGGCCTGCGCCTCGGCGGTCTTCTGCCGGGCGACGAGCTGGTCGCGCTTGACCTGGAGTTCGCCGAGCTTGGAGCGCATCTGCACCAGGCCGGTCTTGAGCTTCTCGACGACCTCGTTCTGGGACTCGATCATCGGCGCGGCCTGCTTGGCCTCGTTCTCGTGCTGGATCTGCTTGCCCAGCGCGACCTTGGCGAGGTTGTCGAAGCGCGCGGCCTCCGCGGACTGCCCCTGCGCACGCAGCGCGTCGGCCTTCTGCGAGGCGGCGAGCGCCTTGTTGCCCCACTCGCGGGCGTCGCGGACGTCCTCGGCGTGGTCGGCCTCGGCGAGGCGGAGGTTGCCGATGGTCTCGGCCACGGCCTTCTCGGCCTCGGCGATCGAGTTGGTGTAGTCGCGGATCATCTGGTCGAGCATCTTCTCGGGATCCTCGGCCTTGTCCAACAACGCGTTGATGTTGGCACGGGTCAGCTGGGCGACGCGCCCGAGAATGGACTGCTTCTGCGCCATCGGTCACTCCTTAGTGTCGACGTTAGAACGAACCTACCGGGTCGACACGAGACGCGTAACGCGCTGCGCCAGGGAGTCAGGCGTAGCGCCGTGCGGCGTCACCGGCGAGCTTGTCGGCGGCCTCGTTGAGCGGGTGATTGTTGTGGCCCTTGACCCACTCCCACGTGGTGGCGACGCCGGCGGCCTTGCGCTCGGCGACGAGGGAGTCGAGTTCCTTCATGAGTTCGACGTTGGCGACGGGCTTGCCGGCGGCGGTCTTCCAGTTCTTGCGCTTCCAACCGGGGATCCACTTGGTGACCGAGTTGAGCACGTACTGCGAGTCGAGCTGGATGTGCAGGTCGTTGTTCGGGTGCGCCTGCAACGCGTTGATGAGAGCGAGCAACTCGCCGATGTTGTTGGTCCCGGACGCCAGGCCGCCGTGGTCGGAGCGGCCGTCGCTGGCGACCCAGGCCCAGCCGGTCGGGCCGTCGGGGTTGGACAGGCACGAACCGTCGCATGCGATGGTGAGCGTCCCCTCGACCATGGAGGCCGCGACCTGCGGGCTGGCCGGCGGCGCGAGTACGGCTTCGAGCTCGTCGACGAGTGCGGCGGCTTCCGCGGCAGTGAGGTGCTGTCGCCCGGCGTCGATCGGGTCGAGCGTGACCGACTGGAACCGTGAGATGAGTTCGTCGCGCTGGTCGGTGCTGAGGTTCACGGGTATCCGTTCTTCCAATGGGCGATCGTGGGTCGGCGTTGTCCTGCTCGATCCTCGTATGGATGTCTGCGCGGCGGGTACTCGGGGCTCACTGTCCTAACGAGGAGCGCCGACTGCCGCGATAGGCCGGGCGCCGAAGCGGACCGTTGCCTTGAACCCTCGGATGGTTGTCTCGTAGTCCTCAAGAGCCCAGGATCCCCGGGCGCGCGCGTCCTTGTCGGGTTCGGCATACACGATCAGTCCGTCGTGGTCGGGGGCCGGCCCTGCTCCCCACACCGTGGCGTCGCCGACCCTGGTGCCAGAGAGTTCGTGGGCGATGGCAACGAACTCCTGCCTCGAGTGCTTCGCACGTCGGATCGTCACTCGCTTGTCGAGGGCCTGGATGTCGCCGATGTCGGCTCGGTCGGCGTAAGGGGACATGAGGACGTCAACTGTGTCCGTGGCGCGGTCGTAATTCACCGAGTTGACGATGTCGCCACCCCATCTCGCGCTGATCTTCTCGGTGAGCGTGAGGACGTCGTCGGGGATCCCGCTGCCGTTTTCGGACGCCAGAGAACTGAGCATGTCGTCCTCGAGGTCCTCGAGTGGTTCGGCTGGAAAAAGACCATCGTGGATCTCCGGCGTCGAGCCACCGGACGCAGGTGCATCCTCGTGCGCGGCGGCAGTTGCCGCGAAAGGAATCGTGAGCGCGAGTAGCGCCGCGTATGTCACCGCCTTGATACGCGTCAACCGCATACGGCTGAGTGAATCAGACCGATGCGTGGTTTCGCTCCGCTTTTCATGAGGGGGTTCTTTCCACAGCCTGAGATCGAGGGGTAGCCAAAGCGGACGAGATCGTGCAGGATCGCGAGAAACAGCTCGGCTTTCGGGGGAAGGCGGTAGGCCGTGGACGCAACGGCGCTGTCTCAGCAGGTGCGTCAGCTGGTGCGCGATCGTCGGATCGACCCGCGCACCGACGGTGAGTCGGTGCGGCGTGCTGCGGCCGATGTGGTGGCCCAGCACGAGGCCCGCAGCCTGACCGGGGCCGTACCGTCGCTCGACGATCCGGAGGTCGTGGTCGGGCAGTTGGTCGCCGACGTCGCCGGCTTCGGACCGCTGCAGCGATTCCTCGACGACCCGGCCGTCGAGGAGATCTGGATCAACGAACCGGACCGCGTGTTCGTCGCCCGCGATGGCCAGCACGAGCTCACTCCGGTGATGCTGACCGCGGACCAGGTGCGCGAGCTGGTCGAGCGGATGTTGTCGAGTACCGGGCGCCGGCTCGATCTGAGCCAGCCGTTCGTCGACGCGATGCTGCCCGGCGGTCACCGGCTCCACGTCGTCCTCGCCGGCATCAGTCGCGGGTTCAGTGCGGTCAATATCCGCAAGTTCGTGGCGAAAGCCAAGAGCCTCGACGACCTGGTGCAGCTCGGCACCCTCGACGAGCACGCGGCCGCCTACCTCGCCGAGGCGGTCGCCGCGGGACGCAACATCGTGGTCTCCGGCGGCACACAAGCCGGTAAGACCACCCTCGTCAACTGCCTCGCATCGGCCATTCCTGGGACACAGCGACTCATCACCGTCGAGGAGGTCTTCGAGTTGCAGTGCGGTCACCCCGACTGGGTGGCGATGCAGACGAGACAGGCAGGCCTCGAGGGCACCGGGTCGATCACGCTGCGGATGCTCGTCAAGGAGGCGCTGCGCATGCGGCCGGACCGCATCGTGGTGGGGGAGGTGCGCGCCGAGGAAGCGCTCGACCTGTTGCTCGCCCTCAACTCCGGACTGCCGGGCATGGCGACGATCCACGCGAACTCCGCCACCCAAGCTCTCACCAAGTTGTGCACGCTGCCGCTTCTGGCAGGAGAGAACATCTCACCGCGCTTCGTCGTGCCCACGGTCGCGTCGAGCGTCGACCTCGTCGTCCACACCGCGATCGGCCAGGACGGACGGCGGGCGGTCCAGGAGATCGTTCGCGTGACCGGACGCGCCGAGGGGGACGTGATCGAGACCGAACCGCTTTTCGCTCGGCGGGACGGGGTGCTGCAGCGGGGTCTGTCCCGACAGGAGCGGTCATGGGAGCCCTGATCGGTCTGATCTTCGGGATCGGCGTTCTGATGATGCTGACGGCTGGTGATGCGCCCCGCCGCAGGCGCTCCGTCAATAGGCCTCGCATCCCGTTGCGCCTCATCGCCGGATCACTGGCTGCTGCGTTTGCCGCCACCTTGATCGGACTCGTCGTCACCGGTGTCCCGGCGATCGCTGTGGTGGCCGGCGCGGCGGCCGCGTTTCTTCCACGGACGCTCGCCGCAGGGGCCGAACGCCGCCGCAGGCGCGAGCAGGCTGAGGCCTGGCCGGACGTCGTCGACCACCTCGCCTCGGCGATCCGAGCGGGACTGTCCCTGCCCGAAGCTGTCGTCGGGCTCTCCATCCACGGCCCGCAGCAACTGCGCGAGCCCTTCACAGCGTTCGCACGCGACTATGAGGCGAGCGGTCGATTCTCCGAATCCCTCGACCGGCTGAAGGACCGACTCGCCGATCCCACCGGCGACCGCGTGGTCGAGGCCCTTCGCTTGGCCCGGGACGTCGGCGGCGGTGACCTCGGGCGCATGCTGCGCTCGTTGTCAGCCTTCCTGCGCGAGGATGCCCGCACCCGCGCGGAACTCGAGGCCCGTCAATCGTGGACAGTCTCGGGTGCCCGACTCGCTGTCGCCGCGCCCTGGATCGTGCTGCTGATGATGTCTGGGCAACGCGATGTCATCGCCCGCTTCGGCGAGCCGGCTGGAGTCCTCGTGCTCGCCGTCGGCGCGGCGGCATGTGTCGTGGCGTACCGACTCATGCGGTGGGCCGGTCGGCTTCCCCTGGAAGAGAGGGTGCTGGCGTGATCGGGGCGCTGGTCGGGCTGATGTTCAGCGGCGGCCTCGTGCTGATGGCCGACGGATGGCGCCGATCCCGCCGCCCGCCGCTCGTCGCCCGCGTCGCCCCGTACATTCGCGACCTTCGCGGTGCCCCTTCCGCAGCCTCGTCGACTGACGACCTGGTGACCTCGGCACGTCGCCGGCTGACGCGGGCAGCCGCCACCATCGGAGAGACAGTCGGCAGTTCGGTGAGCGTCCGCCGACGGTTGATCAGGCTGGGGGTCGCTCCGGATGTGGAGGCTTTCCGGATGACGCAGGCGCTGTGGGCGCTGGGCGGTTTCGCCGCCGGCTTCGCCCTCAGTCTCGCGGTGGCATCACGGGGCGCGCCGATAGCGCTCCTGCTGTTCCTCTGTTTTCTCGGTGCGACGATCGGGCTGGTCGGTTGCGATCACCGGCTCAGCGCACGGGTTCGCGAACGCGAACGGCTCATGGTGCGGGAGTTTCCGGCCATCTCGGATCTGCTCGCCTTGGCCATCGCGGCCGGCGAGAGCCCTACGGCTGCAGTCGACCGCGTTGCTCGAGCGACGTCGGGCCCGCTCGGCGACGAACTCCTCCACGTGCTCGCCGACATCCGGTCCGGCATCGCTGTGCCGGTCGCCTTCCAATCACTCGCGCAACGCACGGGGATCCCGAGTCTCTCACGGTTCGCCGAGGCCGTGGCGGTGGCCGTGGAGCGCGGCACCCCGCTCATCGACGTCCTCCACGCTCAGTCCGAAGACGTACGCGATGCCAGCCGTCGCGAACTCGTCGAGACCGCCGGACGCCGCGAAGTGCTGATGATGGTCCCCGTCGTGTTCCTCGTGCTTCCCGTGACGGTCATTTTCGCCTTCTATCCCGGGTGGATCGGCCTTTCCCTCAGCTCAGGCCCCTAGGAAGACAAAGGAGTGGAACATGAGCAACTGGTGGAGAAAACCCCGCCGCGAACGGGGCGACGTCCCCGGCTGGGTCATGGTGACATTGATGACCGCGGGGATCGTCGCAGCGCTGACCGCGATAGCCGGACCTCGGCTCAGCGCGATGCTGGACAGCGCGCTCACCGCAGTCGGGGGATGAGGGAGCGAGCAGCGGCGGTCCCCGAGTTCGTCCTCGTGCTGCTCGTGTTGCTCCCGCTCGTGTTCGGTCTCGTGCAGTTGGGGCTCGTCCTGCACGTCCGCACGACTCTCACCGCGGCCGCTTCGGAGGGTGCTCGCTCCGGGTCGCCGCTCGGTGCCGGCCCGCACGAGGCCGAAGTGCGCACGCGACACCTCATTCAGGCCACGCTCGCGGACCGCTTCGCCCGAGACGTGTCTGCTGAGCCGGTGGTGATCGATGGCGTGCCGGCAATGACCGTGACGGTGGAGGCGGAGGTCCCGGCTCTCGGCGTCGCCGGTCCTGCCGTTCCGCTGTCGGTCTCTGCTCACGCGATCCGCCAGGAGGAGCCATGAAGGAACGGGGGAGCGCCACCATCGAGTTCACCTGGTTGACGCTCCTTCTCCTCGTCCCCTTCGTGTATGCACTCCTCGCGGTGTTCGAGACGCAGCGCGCGGCCTACGCGGTCAACGCGGCGAGCGCGGCAGCAGGACGAGCTTTCCATCAGGCCGCAGATGCTCAAAGTGCGGAAGCGAGGGCACGCCACGCAGCGCGGATCACTTTGCAGGACTTCGACGTCCACGACGTGCGCATCGACGTGCGCTGCCACCCGGCCTGTTTTCAGCCGGGTTCATCCGTCGAGGTGCTCGTCGCGACTCGTCAACCGCTTCCGTTGGTTCCCGACGCCTGGGGCACCTCGCTGGCGGCCATCGAGGTCGAAGCCCAACATTCGGAGCCCTACGGCACCTACCGGGCGCAGCGATGAAGCGCGGGCCCGAGCACGGACAGATCACGGTGCTCACGGTCGGATTCCTCCTCATCCTCGGCCTGCTGACCGTGGTGGTGATCAATGCGTCGGCCGCCTTTCTCGAGCGGCGCGAACTCCTCAACCTGGCCGATCGAGCAGCCCTCACGGCGGCCGACGGCCTGGCTCGCGATCAGCTCTATCGTCAAGGGGTCGACAGCGAGGTGCCGATCGATGTCGCCGAAGCGCAGCGCCTCGCCGCGTCGGTGGTCCCCACGGACGCCGCGCTTGACGTGCGGGTCGAGGACGGCACCGTCCACGTCCGTCTCGAGCGCACCTACGGCCTGCCCATCACGCCACCGGGCTGGCGCGACAGCGCGCGGATCGGAGCAGAGTCGACGGCCCAGTTACAGGTGGCGCAGAGGCCCTGAGGCTCAGCCGATGCTGGCGAGGAGTTCGGAGCATGCCTGCTCGCACGCGTGGCAAGCCTCGGCGCAGATCCGGCAGTGCTCGTGGTGGGTGGAGTGCCGCTCGCACTCCTCGCCGCAGGTCTTGCACGCCTGGATGCAGGCCTGCAGTTGAGCCTTGGTGATGTCGGCGTCATAGCTGGTGTGTCGCGAGAGAACCCGCGCGGTCGTAGCGCAGATGTCCGCGCAGTCGAGGTCGGTGCGGATGCAGTGGCGCAGATCGGCCACCATCTCCTCGCTCAGGCACGCGTCCGCGCACGCCGTGCAGGTCTGGCTGCAAGAGACGAGTGCGTTCACGGCGCGGGCGAGCAGGTCGCGATCGAGTCCGATGTCGTTCGGGTAGGCGTTGATCATCTCGGCGGTCTTCATCAGCTTCTCCTTCTCACAGGTCCGCTTTCGACGCTAAGAGCGCTAGCCGGTGAGCGCATCTGGGGGGAGAATCGCAGTCGCGGGGTGGCTGCAGATCTCCCATGAGGTGTCGGAATATCTACTGAACCTGGTAATCCGCGGCTGCGGGGGGAGGGGGCTCGGGTCGGGGCGATAACCTTCGAGGGTGGCACTACCTGACCTGTCCGAACGCCTCAAGCACCTCGACGCGACGCTGACGTCGATCGAGAAGGTGCTCGACCTCGACAAGCTCCGCGCGGAGATCGCCGACCTGCAGGAGCAGGTGGGCGCCCCCGACCTGTGGGACGACCAGGCCAACGCCCAGCGCGTCACCGGCCGGCTCTCCGCCCTGCAGGCCGAGCTCGAGCGGGCGACGAACCTGCGTCAGCGGCTCGACGACGTCGAGGTCCTGCTCGAACTCGCCGCCGAGGAAGGCGACGAGGACTCCCGCGCCGAAGCCGAGGCCGAGATCAACCGGCTCGCCGGCTCGATCGAGAGCCTCGAGGTCCGCACCCTGTTGTCCGGCGAGTTCGACGAGCGCGAGGCGCTCGTGACCATCCGCTCCGGCGCCGGCGGTGTCGACGCCGCGGACTTCGCCGAGATGCTGCAGCGCATGTACATCCGCTGGGCCGAGCGTCACGAGTACCCGGTCGAGGTCTACGACACCTCGTACGCGGAGGAGGCCGGTCTCAAGTCGACGACCTTCGCGGTCAAGGCCCCCTACGCCTACGGCACGCTCTCGGTCGAGTCCGGCACCCACCGCCTCGTGCGCATCTCGCCGTTCGACAACCAGGGCCGCCGCCAGACGTCGTTCGCCGCCGTCGAGGTCGTGCCGGTGCTGGAGGAGACCGACGAGATCGACATCCCCGACGAGGAGATCCGTGTCGACGTCTACCGCTCCAGCGGCCCGGGCGGTCAGAGCGTCAACACCACCGACTCGGCGGTGCGCCTGACCCACATCCCCACCGGTGTCGTGGTCAGCTGCCAGAACGAGAAGAGCCAGCTGCAGAACAAGGCCAGCGCCATGGTCATCCTCAAGGCGAAGCTGCTGGCGCTCAAGAAGGCCGAGGAGCGTGCCCAGCTCGACGAGCTGCGCGGCGACGTCCAGGCGTCTTGGGGTGACCAGATGCGCAACTACGTGCTCAATCCGTACCAGATGGTCAAGGACCTGCGGACCGAGTACGAGACCGGCAACACGCAGGCCGTGCTCGACGGCGAGATCGACGACTTCATCGAGGCCGGCATCCGCTGGCGTCGGGGGCAGTCGCTCAACTGAGCGCGGGCGGTCGTACGTCACACGCGCGACCGCCCCGCCTCCCGGCTTTTCTCAGGTGCCGGGCCTACACTCGTTCGAGTGATTCGCTTCGACAAGGTCAGCAAGACCTACCCCGGGCAGAAGCGCGCGGCCCTCGACGGCATCGATCTCGAGGTCACCAAGGGCGAGTTCGTCTTCCTCGTCGGCGCCTCCGGTTCGGGCAAGTCCACCTTCTTGCGACTCATCCTCCGCGAGACGCGCCCCAGCACCGGCAACGTGTACGTCGCCGGCAAGGAGATCAACAAGCTGTCGTCGTGGAAGGTGCCCAAGCTCCGCCGCGAGATCGGCACGGTGTTCCAGGACTTCCGGTTGCTGCCGAACAAGTCCGTCACCGAGAACGTCGCCTTCGCGCTCCAGGTCATCGGCAAGTCGCGCCAGGAGATCGACGAGCTCGTCCCGGAGACGCTCGAACTCGTCGGGCTCGAGGGCAAGGGCCACCGTATGCCCGAAGAGCTGTCCGGCGGTGAGCAGCAGCGCGTTGCGATCGCCCGCGCCTTCGTCAACCGGCCCAAGATCCTCATCGCCGACGAGCCCACCGGCAACCTCGACCCGGCCACGAGCGTCGGCATCATGAAGCTGCTGGACCGGATCAACCGGACCGACACGACCGTCATCATGGCGACCCACGACTCCTCGATCGTCGATCAGATGCGTAAGCGCGTCATCGAGCTCAACGAGGGCCGCCTTGTGCGCGATGAAGCCCGCGGCATCTACGGCTACCAGAACTGAGACCCATGCGAGCGATCCTCTCTGAACTTCGCGCGAGCCTGTCGCGCAACACCTCGATGACGATCTCCCTGATCGTCACGATGTCCGTCTCCTTGATGCTGGCGTCCCTGGGCCTGCTGATCCAGGCCCAGGCCGACCGCACCGAGCGGTACTTCGGTGACCGCCTCCAGTTGCAGGTCAACCTGTGCACCAAGAACTCGCCCGCCGCCACGTGCGTCGGGGGAGTGGCGACCGACGAGCAGAAGCTGGCCGTGCAGGACGCCCTCGACTCCAACCCGGAGGTCAAGAGCTTCTCGGTGCGTTCTCCGGAGGACAACTTCGAGCAGGCCCGTGAGCTGCTCGGCCAGACCGACACGGGCCGCAAGCAGCTCGAGACGCTCGGTCCGGACTCGTTCCCCGAGTCGTACTTCGTCACCCTCAACGACCCGCAGGACTTCGACGGCGTCGTGAGTCAGGTGTCGGGCATGGACGGCGTGGGCAACGTCAACTCCCTGCGCGAGCTGCTCGGTCCGCTGTTCGAGATGCTCGACAAGCTGCAGTGGGCGTCTCTCGGCACCGCGCTGCTGCTCATCGTCGCGGCGATTCTGCAGGTGTCGAACACGATCCGGATGACCGCGTTCGCGCGGCGCCGCGAGATCGGCATCATGCGCCTCGTCGGCGCATCGAGCTGGCACATCCAGTTGCCGTTCGTCCTCGAGTCGCTGGTCGCCGCGCTCGTCTCCGCGGCCCTGGCGGCCAGCGGTCTGGCGGCGTTCATGCACTTCGTCGTCTACGGCTACCTGCGCGACACGCTCGGCACCATCACCACGTGGGTGCGATGGCAGGACGCGTTCGTCGTGATGGGCTGGACCACCGCCCTGTCGATCGTCCTCGCTCTCATCCCGACGCTGGTCATGACGCGCAAATACCTCAACGTCTGATCGAAGGTTCTCCGCGCGTCCTGGTCATCTGGGCGCGAGCATGACGTAGAGTCACACCAGTCACACAAGTTCGATTCCGTCCCACACCCGTGGGACCTTCCCCGGATCGAGGATGTCTGGACGATGCTCGCGTCAGCACGTAAACCACTGCTGGCGGCGTTGCTCATGGTCGGCCTGCTGGCCGGCTTCGCAGCGCCGTCGGCCTTTGCCGATTCCAAGGACGACCTGCGCCGCCAGCAGGGACAAGTCGACGAGAAGCGCCAGCAGGCGCAGCGCGAGTTGGAGCACTCCACCGCCAGGTTCCAGGAGGCCAACGCCGCGCTGAACGCGGCCAGCGCCCGGCTGCGTGAGGCCGAGACGGTGCTCGGTCAGACCCGCGGCGAACTCGCCGTGGCCCAGGCGCGCGACGCCGAACTGCGCGAGGAACTGGCCAAGGCCGAGGCCGAACTCGACGCGGCCGAGGAGAGGGTGGCGAAGGCGGAGAAGGACCTCGCCGCCTCCGAGGCGGAGGTGGAGCAGTTCGCGGTCGACAGCGTCATGCAGGGCGATCAGGGGCTCCGGGCCTTCGGTGGTCTGCTGCAGGGTGAGGACCCCAACGTCTTCTCCGAGCGCGTCCAGATCAACAGTTCGATCGGCGACGCCCAACTCGCCAAGATGCAAGAACTCGAGGCCTCGCGCGTCATGCTCGAACTCGAGCGTCAGCGCGTCGAGAAGCTGCGCGACCAGGTCGCGGCCCAGAAGAAGGAAGCCGAGGCCAACGTCGCCCGCATGCAGGAACTGACTGCGCAGGCCGAGGCGCAGGCTGCGCAGGTCTCCGAACTCGTCAGCACGCGCCAGGCCGCGCAGGCGGAAGCCAATGCGGCTCGCCAGGAGGACCAGCGCTTGCTCGCCGCTCTCGAAGCCGAGCGCGCTGCGCTGCAGAACCGGATCAACGCGATCGTGGCCGAGGAACTCCGCAAGGCCCGCGAGGCTGCTGCCGCCGGCGGTGGCGGCGGTGGCGGTGGTGGTGGCGGCGGTGGTGGCGGCGGCGGGGGAGGTAACTCCCTCAGCTACCCGGTCAGCGGTCCGATCACCTCGCCTTACGGCATGCGCCTGCACCCGGTCACCGGCGTGTACAAGCTGCACGACGGCACGGACTTCGGCGTCGGCTGCGGCACGCCGATCCGCGCCGCCGCGTCCGGCACGATCATCCAGCAATACTTCAACGCCGGTTACGGCAACCGGGTGATCATCAACCACGGCGTGATGCGCGGCGCCAGCGTCATCACGACGTACAACCACTTGTCGGGGTACGCGCGCGGGACGGGCCAGTACGTCAACCGCGGGGACGTCATCGGCTACGTCGGCACGACCGGCTACTCCACGGGCTGCCACCTGCACTTCATGGTGCTGCAGAACGGCCAGACCGTGAACCCGATGGGTTGGCTCTGAGACAATGGACGTATGGCCAAGGAGACCGGTCGCAAGCTGATCGCGCAGAACAAGAAGGCACGCCACGACTACCACATCGAGGACACCTTCGAGGCGGGCCTCGTGCTCACGGGTACCGAGGTCAAGTCGCTGCGCGCCGGACGCGCCTCACTCGTCGACGGTTTCGGGGAGATCGACAACGGCGAGGCGTGGTTGCTGCAGGTGCACATCCCGCACTACGACAACGGCACCTGGACCAATCACGAGACGCGGCGCAAGCGCAAGATGCTCCTGCACCGGTCCGAGATCGAGAAGATCGACCAGCGCACGCAAGCCAAGGGCCTGACGCTGGTGCCGCTGTCGCTGTACTTCAAGGACGGCAGAGCCAAGGTCGAAATCGCACTGGCCCGCGGTAAGAAGGAGTTCGACAAGCGCCACGCGATCGCGGAGCGGCAGGCCAAGCGCGAGGTCGAGCGCGAGATGGGCCGCCGCTTCAAGGGCATGTGATGCTGCGCGACGAGGACGTTCCGGGTCTGATCGAACGGCTGGGCATCCCGGGGATCGTGGACGTCCATGTGCACTTCATGGCGCCGCAGGTGCTCCGCAAAGTGTGGGCCTACTTCGACGCTGCCGGGCCCTTGCTGGGGCGTCCCTGGCCCATCACCTACCGCTGGAGTGACGACGAGCGTGTCGCGCACCTGCGGTCGATGGGGGTCGCCGCGTTCTCGGCGCTGTCCTACGCGCACAAGCCGGGCGTCGCGACTTTCATGAACGACTGGAATCGCGACTTCGCCGCCCGGGTGCCCGACAGCCTGTGGTCCGGGACCTTCTATCCCGAGCCCGAGGCCGCCGACTACGTTCGGGCCTTGATCGGCGAAGGCGTCCAGGTCTTCAAGGCTCACCTTCAGGTCGGCGACTTCGCCGCGGACGACCCGCTGCTCGACCCTGTGTGGGCCGGGGTGGAGGAGTCCGGCGTCCCCGTCGTGCTGCACGCCGGTTCAGGCCCGGCTCCGGGCACCCACACGGGTCCTGGGGGCGTGGCCGACGTGCTGGCGCGGTACCCGCGACTCCCGCTGATCGTCGCTCATCTCGGGATGCCGGAGGTCCACGAGTTCCTCGATCTGGCCGAGAAGTACGAGAACGTGCATCTCGACACCACCATGGCGTTCGTCGGCTTCCTCGACGACCACGCGATCCCCGACGGCGTCCCCGCCCGGTTGGCCGAGTTGTCCGACCGCATCGTCTTCGGCACCGACTTTCCCAACATCCCGTACGTCTACGCCCACCAGATCGAGGTGCTCGAGGGGCTCGGCCTCGGGGACGACTGGCTGCGGGCGGTGCTCTGGCACAACGGCGCCCGGCTCTTCCAGGTGGCTCCGCCCTCGACGGAATAGGGTGGGGGCCGCCGGGGTTGTAGACTGGTGAGAGCCGGTTCGCCGGTGATTGACAATTCCAGAGGGGCTGATCGGTTTCGACTGTGGTCGTTCGGATCAGGAGAAGCGGGTAGAGAAGGCAACGTCATCTCTTAAACGATCGTTGCAAACCCATAAGTGCCGAATCCAAGCGCACTGACTTCGCCCTCGCTGCCTGACAGCGACTGGTGAAGGGCAGACCCGGGAGCGTCCCCGTCCCGGATCGTCTGTCTCATCGAGGGGACTTGCTGGTCACGTCGTGCCGTAGGGCGTGACCGGGACTTTTCTACGGCTGAGCCTGTCGGTGACGCGTTCGTCCGAGCACCGGGGCTGAGAAAAGCGACAGACGGACTGCACCCGGAGAAGTCCTGATTCAGCGCCAGAGGACCCGGGTTCGATTCCCGGCAGCTCCACTCGTCAAAAGCCCCGGCCGCCCGGCCGGGGCTTTTGACGTGGTACACCACGAGTTCTGGGTGGTATTCGTCGGTGAGAGATGGATCACGACTGTTGGCCGCGCTCCGCCCTTGCCAGGTTAGGCACGCCTTTGTAAGGATCTCCTAAGCAGCGCCGCGGCTGGGATTCCGGCCCCGCGCTGTCGTTCTGTTACGACCGGAGGAGATTCTCGATGTCTGTCCCTGTTCGCCGTCTCACGGCCACGCTCGGCGCCGGAGCGCTCGCCCTCGTACTCGCAGCCTGCGGCGGTGGAAGTTCGAGCGGGGACGAGGACACGACGGCCTCCACGGAGACCGTGACGATCGAGGACAACCACGGAACCGTCGAGGTGCCGGTGAAGCCGGAGCGCGTGGTGGCGCTCGACAACCACGTGTTCGAGACGCTCTCAGAGTGGGACGTCCCGCTTGTCGCGGCGCCGAAGGCGATCATGGGCAAGGATCTGTGGCCCGAGTACACCGACGACGAGGAGGTTCTCGACGTCGGATCGCACCGCGAACCGAATCTGGAATCGATCGTCGCCGCCGAGCCCGATCTGATCATCGGCGGCTTCCGCTTCAGCGAGTCCTACGACGAGATCAAGGCGCAGAACCCTGACGCCGTCGTGATCGAAATCGAGCCGCGTGAGGGCGAGGACCACGCGACCGAGCTCAAGCGTCAGGTGGAGATCCTCGGCAAGATCTTCGATCGCGAGGACGACGCCGAGGAGATCAACGCCGAGTACGACAACGCCGTGGCTGCGGCGAAGGACGCCTACAACGGTGAGGACACCGTCGTCGGACTCATCACCTCCGGCGGGGAGATCAGCTACAGCGCTCCGGTCACCGGTCGCAGCATCGGCGCTCTCTACCCGACGCTCGACCTGGTTCCGGCCATCGATCAGAAGGCCGACGACACCTCCCACGGCGACGACATCAGCGTCGAGGCCATCGCCGCCGCCAACCCGGACTGGATCGTCGTGCTCGACCGTGACGGCGCGGGGGTCGGCGAGGGTGAGTACCGCCCGGCCAAGGAGCTGATCGGCGAATCGCAGGCGCTCGCGTCGGTCACCGCGGTGACCGAGGACCAGGTCGTCTACCTCGATCCGAACTTCTACCTCACCGAGGACATCCAGGCGTACACCTCGCTGTACCAGCAGCTCGCCGAAGCGTTCTCCGCGTCCGCCTGAGTGATCCCTTCGTGGTGATGACGTCACCGCCGACCGCCGCCACCAGCTCGCCGAGCTGGTGGCGGCGGTCCGGTGGTCTGATGGCGCTCGCCGTGGTCACGGCGGGCCTTGTCGTGCTCTCGCTGTTCGTCGGCGTGTACGACCTCGGTGCCGAAGGCGGCGGCGAGATGTTCCAGATCACGCGCGTGCCGCGCACGCTCGCGCTGGTCCTGGCCGGCAGCGCGATGGCGGTCAGCGGGCTCGTCCTGCAGCAACTGACACAGAACCGCTTCGTCGAACCGACGACGACCGGCACGAGCGAGTGGGCGGCACTCGGCCTCCTCGTCTCGGTGATCGTCGTGCCCTCGGCCGGTCTCACCGAGCGGATGATCATCGCCAGCGTCTCGGCCTTCCTCGGGACGATGATCTTCATGGCGATCCTGCGCCGGGTGCAGCTGCGGACCACGCTGATCGTCCCGATCGTCGGCATCATGCTGGGCGCCGTCGTCAGCGCGCTGACGACCCTGATCGCGATCTCCACGAACTACCTGCAGATGCTCGGCACCTGGTTCATGGGCAGTTTCACGAGCGTGGTGCGCGGCCAGTACGAGGTGCTCTGGGTGGTCGCGGCGGTCTGCGCGGCGATCTTCCTGCTCGCCGACCGGCTGACCGTCGCCGGTCTCGGCAAAGACGTCTCGACGAACGTCGGCCTCAACTACGAGCGCGTGCTGCTGCTCGGCACGCTCATGGTCTCGGTCGCGACGGGCGTCACCACCGTCGTCGTCGGGTTCCTGCCGTTCATCGGGCTCATCGTTCCCAACGTGGTCTCCATGCTCCGCGGCGACGATCTGCGGTCCAACCTCCCCTGGGTCTGCCTCGGGGGAGTGGCGATCGTGACCGCCAGCGACCTCGTCGGCCGGACGATCCGCATGCCCTTCGAGGTGCCCGCCTCGGTGATCCTCGGTGTCCTCGGCGCGGCCGGGTTCATCGCGCTCGTCCTGCGATTGAGGCGTCATGGCTGACGTGAGCATGCGGGCGACGGCCCGAGCCTCCGCCGAAACGTCGCGTGTGCTGGCGGCCTTTCGTCCGCGGCTGATCGGCATCTCCGTCCTCGCCGTACTGGCGGCCCTGGCGATCCTGTTCTACGGCAACCCGGCTCCCGTGGGCAGCCGCGGCTACTGGATCATCGCCGAGTCGCGGATGGTGTCGGTCGGCACGATCCTCATCGTGGCCTTCTGCCACGGTGTCGGCACCGTCGTGTTCCACGCGGTGACGAACAATCGCATCCTGACTCCGTCGATCCTCGGCTTCGACGCGCTGTACCGGGTGATTCAGACCGCCCTCGTCTTCTTCTTCGGCGCCGGCGCGGTCGCGGCCACTGACGGCCTGTTCAAGGTCGTCGTGCAGAGCGTGCTCATGGTCGCGTTCGCGGCGTTGCTCTACGGCTGGCTGTTCTCCGGGACGCACACGAGCCTGCACGTCCTGTTGCTCGTCGGCGTGGTCATGGGCATGGGATTCGCGTCGTTGTCGACGTTCATGCAGCGGCTGCTGACGCCGAGCGACTTCGACATCCTCACCGCTCGGCTCTTCGGCAACATCAGCGTCTCCAACGTCACCTACCTGCCGTGGGGCGGTCTCGTCTGCGTCGTCGTGGGCGTGGTGCTCTGGCGGCGCCGTCACGTCCTCGACGTCGTGGCGCTGGGACGTGAGACCGCCATCAGCCTGGGCGTCGGCTACCGACGCGAGGTGCTCATCGCGCTCACCCTGGTCGCGGTGCTGATCTCCGTGTCGACGTCCCTCGTCGGGCCGATGACGTTCCTCGGGTTCGTCGTCGCCCTGCTGACGTACCAGATCGTGGGCTCCAGTGAGCACAGCCGCACGCTGCCGATGGCGGTCGCGGTCGGCGCTTCCACCCTGCTGATCGCGTACTTCATCCTGCGGCACGTGTTCTACGCCGCCGGACTCATCAACGTCATCATCGAACTGGTCGGTGGCCTGGTGTTCCTGGTCTACCTCCTGCGGAAGGGTCTGCGATGATCACCGTCTCGAACCTCACGAAGCGCTACGGCAGCGTGCACGCGCTCGGACCGATCGACCTCGAGATCCCTCGCGGCGGCGTCACCGCGCTCATCGGCCCCAACGGGGCGGGCAAGTCGACGATGCTCACGATCATCGGCCGGCTGCTCTCGGGCGACTCCGGGCGCGTGGAGGTCGGCGACCTCGACGTCGTCACGTCCGACTCGCGCGAGCTGGCCAAGAAGCTCGCGATCCTGCGCCAGGAGAACCACTTCGTGGCGCGCCTCACCGTGCGACAGCTCGTGGGTCTCGGGCGCTTCCCCCACTCCCAGGGCCGGATGCACCCGCACGATGTCGACGCCGTGGACATGGCGCTGGAGTTCCTCGACCTGGTGCACCTGCAGGATCGCTTCCTCGACGAGCTCTCGGGCGGCCAGCGTCAGCGCGCCTACGTCGCGATGGTGCTCGCGCAGGAGACCGACTACGTCCTCCTGGACGAGCCGCTGAACAACCTCGACATGCGCCACGCCGTCGCGATGATGCGACAACTGCGCAGGGCGGCCGACGAGCTCGGCCGCACGATCGTCGTGGTCGTGCACGACGTCAACTTCGCCGCGGCCTACGCTGATCTGGTCGTCGCGATGGTCGACGGCCGGATCGCGCACGTGGGGTCCCCGCACGAAGTCATCACGCCGCACGTGCTGACCGAGGTGTTCGGTACGCCGGTGGACGTCATCCAGCACCGTGAGCACCCGGTCGCGGTCTACTACCAGTGACCGACCTGACGAGAGGTACGACATGAGCGCAGTGATCGCCGGATGCGGGGACCTCGGAACTCGCATCGGGTTGCGTCTCGCCGAGCGCGGCCACCGCGTCCTCGGCCTGCGTCGTCACGCCGACGAGGTGCCGGCACCGATCGACGGCCGCTCGATCGACCTCGCCACCGAGTCGCCCGACTTTCCCGACGACACGAAGTACGTCGTCGTCGCGACGGCGGCCGGTGAACGGAGCGTCGAGGGGTACCGCCGTGCCTACGTCGACGCCCTCGGCAACGTGCTCGACGCCGTCGACCGGCTCGCTGAGCCGCCGCGAGTCGTCCTGGTGTCCTCGACCGGCGTCTACGGAATCAGCGACGGCAGCTGGGTCGACGAGCGCACCCCCACCGCCGCCGCGACAGGCACATCCGCCGTGCTCGTCGAAGCCGAGGACTTGCTGCGCCGCCGGGCTCCCGAAGCGGTCGTCCTGCGCCTCGGCGGGATCTACGGCCCGGGGCGTGATCGGCTCCTGCGCCAGGTGGAGGCCGGCGGCCCGCTGGCCAACGCGGGGCGGTTCCTCAACCTCATCCACGTCGACGATGCCGCGGCCGCCGTCGTTCACTTACTCCTCGAAGCCGCGGCGCCCGCACCGGTCTATCTCGGAGTCGACGGAGTGTCGGCGACCCGCGCCGAGATCGCCGAGTTCATCGCCGCTGAACTGGGCATCGCTCCACCGGCGCATGATGTCGAAAGGGCCGCGGTGGGCGGTAAGCGCTGCCGGGGCGACCTGCTGCGTTCGACCGGCTTCTCGTTCGCGTACCCGAGCTACCGGGAAGGGTACGGCGCGCTCATCCGCGCACGTGGGCGTTGAGCCATTGCAGCACGGCCGCGCGCGTGGTCCGCGTGCCCCATGTCGCGGTCCCGCCGAAGTCGCCGGCCCCGTGTTCGCTGGCCGGCAGCGCCACGTAGCGGGTCGGCACGCCGAGCTCGCGGACTCCGTGGGCGAAGCGTTCGACCGGTTGGGGGAGCACCAGGTGGTCACGAGTGCCCTGAATGACGAGCGTAGGCGGAGACGACGGGCGCGCGTGCGTGAGCGGATGGGTGAACGCGTACCGCTCGGGGTACTCCTCGGGTGATCCGCCGGTGTACCCGGCGCTCAATCGCCGCCCGAAGACGGTGCGTGTGTCGGTCAGATCGACGGCAGGGTAGCTGCCGAGCACGGCGCGGACGGTCGGCAGTTCGCCGGCGGCCCCGCAGGACGGTTCGAGCTCGCCCGCTTCAGTGAGGTAGCCGGCGTTGTAGGCGAGGTTGCCACCGGCCGACTGCCCGAAGATCGCCACTCGGTCATGATCGAGGCCGCGGTCGTCCGCGTGACGCGTCACCCACGTCAGCGCGCAGCCCACATCGCTCACCGCGAGGTCCCAGGTCGGTCGGCCCGGCGCCGCCAGGCGGTACTGCACGTCCAGCACGGCGTAGCCGTGATCGGCGAGATACCGGTGATAGGGCGAGGGACCCTTGTCGCCTCCGTCGAAACCGCCGCCGTGCACGTAGACCACGACGGGCCATGGATCGGCACTCTGTGCGTCCGGCAGGTAGAGGTCGGCCCGCAGCGTCTCGTCGCCGAACTGGGTGAGGGTCACCGTCTCGTCCGGAGCGCCGAGGTCAGAACGGAAGGGCAGCGTCGGCGCGAACGGGCGGACACCGGCTCCGTGGTCGGCGGCGACGACCGTCAAGGTGCCGGCTGTGGTGCCGGACGCGACGAGCGCGACGGCGGCGAGCAACGTCATGACCCGTCGAGCTGCCGAGGAGTGAGCACGCACCGCACGGACGGCCAGTACGAGCCCGAGGACCGCCAGCAGGACGAGCCAGATTCCCAGTTCGTCGCGTACGACGCCGAGCACGATGATTGCGTACTGCAGCCACGGCACGTCCAGTGCCGGGCCCCACCATGACGGGGGAACCAGCGCCACCACCTGAGTCGCGAGGATCACGAGGGCGACGGTCCAGGCCGCGACGGCCGACAGCCGACGGGTGGGTCGCTGCGATGTCGTCTCGGTCGAGGGCATCGTCGTCCTCCCGCGTCGTCCTGCTGGCCACGCGGCACGTTACCGGCGTCGGCCGTCTCCTGCTGGGGACGAGCCGACCGCGGGCGTCACGCCCAGAGGGTGTCGCCGAAGACGAAGAAGATCGTCGCCGCGATCGCGATGTACCACAGCGCGATGATCAGTCCGGACCAGTTGCGCAGGAATCGTCCGGGGACGTTGCGTGCGGTGACGAGGACGAAGATCGGGATCATCATCGACCACACGACCATGCACCACGGGCAGAGCCGACCGATGGTGAAGATGCTCTGGTACTGCAGCCACGTCACGAAGGCGATGCCGAAGACGGTGCCGGCCTGCAGGCCGCCCCACACCCAGCCCGGCAACCGCAGTCCGCTGGCGAGCAGCACGCCCAGCGTTGCGACCACGGCGAAGCCGGCGATGCCGATGAGGGGGTTGGGGAAGCCGAACGCCTCCGCCTGCTCCGAGGCGATGACGCCGCTGCAGCTGACGAACGCGTTGAGATCGCAACCGAGGGCGAGCTGCTCACCCGCGGCCTCGGCCTCGAGGAGGTTGATCTTGTCGATCGTCAGGATGGCTGAGGCGAGCACGCCGATGCCGCCGGCGATCGCGAGGAACAGGCCCAGTCCGCGATGCTGCCCGTCCCGCGGGCGCGTGTCATCCTGGAAGTCGCCCGGCGCGGTGCCCTCGGCTGCTGTCGTCATGGGCTCATCCTAAGTCGCCCGCGGTAGCCGCGAAGCCGCTTCATGGGCAGTTTCGGATACTGTGAGTATCTGTTAATGTGACACTGCCGATGTCATATACGGTGACCAGCATCGGCGGATCGGAGATCGAGGCACATGAGCACAGATCACGTGGACGTCCTGATCGTCGGGGCGGGCCTGTCGGGCATCGGCGCTGCCTACCGCCTGCAGGAGATGAGTCCTGGCAAGACCTACGCGGTCCTCGAGCAGCGTGAGCAGATCGGCGGCACGTGGGACCTGTTCCGCTACCCGGGTGTCCGCTCCGACTCGGACATGTACACGCTCAGCTACCCGTTCCGTCCGTGGACCAACGAGAAGGCCATCGCGGACGGTGGCGACATCCGCCAGTACATCGTCGACACGGCACGTGAAGCGGGAATCGCCCCGCACATCCGCTACGGCCGTCGCGTCGAGTCCGCGTCCTGGTCCAGTGAGGATGCGCTCTGGACCGTGACCTCGCGCTTGGATGACGGATCGACCGAGACGGTCACGGCGTCCTTCCTCTACCTGTGCAGCGGCTACTACAGCTACGACGAGGGCTACACTCCGCCGTTCCGCGGAATCGAGGACTACGAGGGACGGGTCGTGCATCCGCAGTTCTGGCCCGAGGACCTCGATTACGCCGGGAAGAACGTCGTGATCATCGGATCGGGCGCCACGGCGATCACGCTGCTGCCGTCGATGGCGCGCGACGCCGCCAAGGTGACGATGCTCCAGCGCTCGCCCACCTACATCCTGTCCCAGCCGGGTAAGGACCCGATCGCCAACGTCGCGCGTCGCCTCCTGCCCCAGCAGCTGGTCCACCGGGCCACCCGACTGCGCTATGCGGTCGTGACCGTGGGGTTCTACGTCTTCTGCCGCACCTTCCCCAAGCTCGCCCGCCGCATCCTCCTCGGCCTGGCTCAGCGTCAAGCGCCGGAGCTCGACAGCAAGCACCTGTCGCCGTACTACAAGCCGTGGGACCAGCGACTGTGCGTCGTGCCGGGTGGCGACTTGTGGCGGGTGGTGCGCGAAGGCAAGGCCGACATCGTGACCGACCACATCGAGGAGTTCACTCCGAAGGGCATCGCGTTGAAATCCGGCGAGCACCTCGATGCCGACATTGTGGTCACCGCCACGGGGCTTCAGCTGGTCGCGCTGGGGCAGATCGACGTCTCAGTCGACGGTCGCACCATCGACCCGCACGAGCTTTACACCTACAAGGGCCTCATGTTCAGCGGTGTGCCGAACCTCGCCTGGTGCGTCGGGTACACGAACGCGTCGTGGACGTTGCGCGCCGACCTCACCTGGAAGTACGTCGCCCGCTACCTCAACCACCTCGATGA
This sequence comes from Aeromicrobium camelliae, assembly GCF_003850045.1. GTDB lineage: Bacteria > Actinomycetota > Actinomycetes > Propionibacteriales > Nocardioidaceae > Aeromicrobium > Aeromicrobium camelliae. The sequence goes on from NZ_RQJX01000001.1 coordinate 288,044, forward strand.
GCACGGGTACGCGTACGGCATGCCCGATCCGGCCGGCGCCAGCGGCGACCCGGCGCCCATCCTCGACCTGGAGTCCAACTACATCAAGCGGGTGGAGGACAAGCTCCCGTTGCAGGGGTCGCGCCGGCCGTGGACGATCCGGCAGAACTGGTTCCTGGACGCCTGGGACGCCCGGCGCACCGACCTCGACGAGGAGATGATCTGGGTCCGGCGCTCCGAGCTCGGCGGCGAAGACCCCAGATTTGCGCGCAGTTCGTCGACCGCGACCCTGGGTGGTTGACGTTGAGGGCGCACATCTGGGTTCTCGGTCAGGTCTGGCACCGCGGGCACCAGAAGGTGACGCGCTCGCGGGTGGGATCGTCACCGAGGTGACCTTGGTGGATGGCGGTGCCGCAACGGCGGCACGGTCGTCCGGCCCGCCCGTACACCCAGCGCGGCTCGTCGCCGCGTCTGCGCCCGCGTAGATCCACCCCGAACGAGCGATCGACCTGGCGAGCGTTCGCGGACAGCAGCCGCTGGCCGAGTTCGATGAGGCCGTGCACGTCGGGAACCTCGCCGACCGGGCGCGTGGGTGCGAGCCGACGCAGGAACAACAGCTCGTTGACGTACTCGTTGCCGAACCCGGCCACGTTGCGCTGGTCGAGCAGGGCGAGGAAGACCGGTCGGTCCGGGTCGCTGCTGACCCGGCTGTCGGCCTCCTCGGCATCGAAGTCGTCGCCGAGTAGATCCGGGCCGAGGTGGCCCACGACGTCCGTTTCACGGTCGCGGGGGAGTACCTCGAGGAGCCCGAGGGAGAAGCCCACAGCCTGCCAGTCGTTGTTCTCGAGCACCGCTCGAGCGCTGTGCGCCGGTCGGCGCCAGCGCGGGCGGGGGAGGCGGTAGAGGTGCCAGGAGCCTTCCATCTTGAGATGGGAGTGCACCGTGAAGGCCTCGGTGCGCATCAGCAGGTGCTTGCCGTAGCTGACAACCTCGTCGACGCGCTGACCCACGAGGTCGACCGTGGCGTACTGCGGAACCCGGAAGTCCGTCCGCGTGAGCGTCGTGTTCGCGAACGCCTCGTGAAGGTGGTGGGCCGTGCGCCAGACGGTGTCACCCTCAGGCATCGAGCCGCAGACCCTTCAGGTGGGCCTCGAAGCCGGCCGCGGCCAGGGCCTTGCCGATCGGTGTGTCCGCCACAGGCTGGCCGTCGGCGGTGTGGATCGTGAGTCGCCCGAGCCGCAGGCCGCGGGCGGTGCGGACGAATCCCTCAGCCGCGAGGTCGAGGCGCGCCGGATCGTCGCTGAACGTCAGCAGGGTCTTGCCGCCGCGCTCCAGGTACAGCACGAGGTGCCCGTCGTGCAGCACCACGAGGGCCCCGGCCTTGCGGCCCGGGCGGTGTCCGCCCGTCTCGCGCTCGGGCCACGGCAGCGCGGCGCCGTACGGGTTCGCCGGGTCGGTGGCCGCGAGGACGACGGGCGCGTCCCGAGACGGGGCGTCGTCGTCGCGGGCATGGGCGCGCAGGCGGTCGATCGCCCCTTTGGCGGCGAACTGCGCACCGCCGAGGCCGTCGACGAAGTACCCCCGCAATGCCGCGCCGGAGGTCTCCATCTCGCGCAGTACCCGGTACATCGCGGCGAATCCGCCGGGCGGGCTTTCGACGGCGACCGCCCCCTTGGTGACGACGCCGTGGCGGTGGAGCGCGAGTTCGGTGCGCAGCAGTTGCGCGGCGGTCGTGTCGGCGGGTGCGTCGAGGGCGAACCAGCGTCCGGAGGCCACCGGCGGAAGAACGGCGCGAGCCGGGCGCCGCGCACCGCGGTGGAGCCGGGCTCTGGGCGGAGTGCGGCGCGTGCGGTGAGCACCCCCGCCGCGGATGCGGGCGCGCACCGGCGCGAACGTGTCGTTGGAGACCTGACCGGACCAGACGAGGTCCCAGAGGGCGTTGACGACCTCGTCGGTCTCGTTGCTGTGCTCCACCAGTTCGACCAGTTGACTGAACAGGAACGCCCCCGAGCCCTGCATGGCGTCCAGCAGCGCCGCGGCGGTGGACTCGGGAATCGGAGGTTCACCACGGTGCAGGCCGCCGAGGTCGCCGGGCGTGATGAGCACCCAGCCGTCGTTGCCGGCAAGCGTGCCTGCTCCCGTCCAGCTGACTTCGCCGGCGGCGAGCAGTTCATCGAGCATGGCGGGCTGGTAGTCAGCGACCCGCGAGGGGAGGATCAGCGACTCCCAGGCCGAGGCCGGCAACGGCACCCCGGCGAGTTGATCGACCGCCGTGAGCACGGCATCGAGTCCGCGCTGGCGGCTGCCGACCTGCTGCCAGGCGGGGAGGAACCGGGCGAAGGTCAGCGCGTCGACCGGCTCGACCTGCTGGCGCGCCGCAGCCAACGAACGGGCCCGGAGCCTGCGCAGGACGCCGGCGTCGATCCACTCGTCGCGCCCGATGGCGGACGGGTGGAATTCGCCGTGCACCACCCGCCGCTGGTCAGTGAGGCGTGCCAGCGTTGCGCCCACGACCGCGATGCCCAAGCCGTAGCGAGAGGCCACATCGTCAGTGGTGAAGGGGCCGTGGCACCGCGCGTAGCGCGCGACCAGGTCCGTCAGCGGATCGCCGGCGGCCTCGAGGTGGGCCGCGGCGATGCCCATCGGCAAGGCGGTGCCGAGGGCGTCGCGCAGCCGCGCCGCGTCCTCCACCGCTGCCCAGCGCAGGACGCCGCCGACCGGCACCTCGATGGCGCGGCGCTGATCGCGTAGACCCGACAGCCAGCCCGCGACCTCGGCGCGATGTTCCGGAGCGGTGCGCGCGACGACCTCGTCGGCATCGAGCGGTCCGATGAGGCGCAGCAGGTCCGCAACGTGTTCGAGCGAGCGGGCAGCGCGCTCCGGCGTGAGGCGCTGCAAATCGCGTTCGGTGGTCTCGACAACCTCCGGATCGAGCAGTTCACGAAGGTCGGTCCGGCCGAGCAGTTCAGCGAGCAGTTCCGGATCGAGGGTCAGCGCAGCGGCGCGCCGTTCGGCGAGGGGAAGGTCCCCGTCGTAGAGGAACGCGCCGACGTACCCGAAGAGTTGAGTCTGTGCGAACGGCGAAGCGACATCGGTGGTGACCTCCAGCAGACCGACCTCACGCCCAGCGATCCGGCGAGCGAGGTCCTGCAACGCCGGAAGGTCGTAGACGTCTTGCAAGACTTCGCGAGCGGTCTCCAGCAGGATCGGGAAGGTGGGGAACTGCCGGGCGACGTCGAGGAGTTGGGCTGACCGTTGCCGCTGCTGCCACAGCGGTGCCCGCGACCCTGGATTGCGGCGGGGGAGCAGGAGCGCGCGGGCCGCGCATTCGCGGAATCGCGAGGAGAAGAGTGCGGAGCCGCCGACCTCCTGGGTGACGATCTCCTCGAGCTCGTCCGGATCGAAGACGAAGAGGTCCGCCCCGGGCGGGTCGGTATCGGTGTCGGGGATGCGGGCCACGATGCCGTCGTCCCCGGCGACGACGGAGCCGTCGACGCCGTAGCGCTCGAGAATGCGCGCACCGACGGCGAGCGCCCACGGTGCGTGCACGGCACGTCCGTACGGCGACAGCAGCACGACCCGCCAGTCGCCCAGCTCGTCGCGGAAACGCTCGAGGATGAGCGTCTGGTCGGTGGGCAGATGACCGGTGGCTGCGCGTTGATCGGCCACGAGAGCGCTGAGGTTGGCGACCGCGTGGTCGTCGAGGCCGATGTCGGCGGGGGGGAGCCGCCTGCTCGAGCTCGCGCAGGAACTGCCCGATGGCGCGGCCGAGCTCGTACGGGCGGCCGACCGCGTCGCCGCGCCAGAACGGGAGCCTGGCCGGCAGACCGTACGCGGGGACGACGATGACGCGATCGTGGGTGATCTCCTGGATGCGCCAGCTCGTCGCACCGAGCGCGATGACGTCGTCGACGCGCGACTCGTAGACCATCTCCTCGTCCAGCTCACCGACCTTGCGGCCGCCGGACGCGTCCTCGCCGGCCAGGACCACCGAGAACATGCCGCGGTCGGGGATCGTGCCGCCGCTCGTGACGGCCAGGCGCTGAGACCCGGGCCGCCCCGTCAGGGTGCCGGCGTCGCGGTCCCACACGAGTCGCGGACGCAGCTCGCCGAACTCGTCGGACGGATAACGGCCCGAGACGAGGTCGAGCGTGGCGTCGAAGGCGGAGCGCGGCAGGCCGGCGAACGGGGCGCTACGGCGCACGGTGTCGAACCACTCCTCGACGTCGAGGGGTTCGAGCGCCGCGGCCGCGACGGTCTGCTGGGCGAGGATGTCCAGCGGGTTGGCAGGCACGCGCAGCTGCTCGATGTCGCCGGACCGCATGCGGGACGCGGTGACGGCGGCGGCGACCAGGTCATGACGGTTGGTGGGGAACATGACGCCCTGCGAGAGCTCGCCGACCTGGTGTCCGGCGCGCCCCACACGCTGCAGGCCGGCCGCGACGGAGGGCGGCGAGGACACCTGGATCACAAGGTCGACGGCGCCCATGTCGATGCCGAGCTCCAGGCTCGACGTGGCGACGACGCAGCGCAGCCGACCAGACTTGAGGTCGTCCTCGATGATCGCCCGTTGCTCCTTGCTGACCGACCCGTGATGGGCCCGTGCCAGCGTGGCCGGGGCGCCGTCGGACTGCCCCGAGAGACCGCCCATGTGCGCGGGCTGCCGCGTGTCCGGCTGCAGGCGCTGGCCCTCGAGGCGCTCGACGTAAGCCTCGTTCAGCCGCGCGGTGAGCCGTTCGGCGACTCCGCGGGAGTTGGCGAAGACGATGGTGGAGCGTGCGTCGAGCACGCGGTCGACGATCGCCTCTTCGACGTGCGGCCAGATGGTGCCGCCGGATTCTCGGTCGGTATCGGGGTCGCGCAGCGCCTGGGCGGCCGACCCCTCCGGTGGCCCTTCGCGAAGAGGACGGGGGCCGAGCTGGGTCATGTCCGGGACGGGGACCACGATCTGCAGGTCCATGCGCGACGGCGAGGTGGGCGCGACGACGCTGACGGGGGATTGACCGCCCAGGAACCGGGCCACCTCCTCGTGTGGACGGACGGTGGCGCTGAGCCCGATCCGCTGCGCCGGGCGTTCGAGGAGGGCGTCGAGGCGCTCGAGCGACAGGGCCAGGTGCGCTCCGCGTTTGGTGCCGGCGACGGCGTGGATCTCGTCGACGATGACGGTGTCGACGGTGCGCAGCGTCTCGCGCACCGAGGACGTCAGCATGAGGAAGAGCGACTCGGGCGTGGTGATGAGGATGTCGGGAGGGTGCGCCTGAAGGCGGCGCCGCTCGGCCGGCGGGGTATCGCCCGAGCGCACCCCCACGGACACCTCGCGGAACGGCGTTCCGTCGCGCACTGCCACGTTGGAGATGCCGACCAGGGGAGATCGGAGGTTGCGTTCGACGTCGACAGCCAGGGCCTTGAGCGGCGAGACATACAGGACCCGGACACCGGGGGCATCGTCCTCGCGGGGGCGCAGCAGCCGGTCGATCGCGGAGAGGAACGCGGCGAGCGTCTTGCCCGAGCCGGTGGGCGCCACGACGAGCGTGTGGTGGCCCGCAGCCACCGAGTCCCACGCGCCGATCTGCGCAGGCGTGGGAGCGGAGAACGACTCGGCGAACCAGGCGCGGGTGGCCGCGGTGAAGTCCGCGCTCTCCGGCAGGATCGACATGCTCCCATGGTGGCAGGAGACACCGACACGGGCTCCCCGGTCGCCGGAGGAGAACCAGCCGTCATGCATGCTGGCGTCTATGAAGTTGCGCGCGATCGTGTCGATGGTGGCTGCTGCGGCCCTCCTGGCCGCATGCTCGTCGGGGGACGACGACACCGCCCAGGACCCGAACAAGAAGGACGGCTCGGACCTCGTCCAGATCTCCCCGCTCACCGGAGAGCGGCTCGAGGACGGTCTGCCCGAGCACGCACCGTTCGCGGTGAAGATCGACAACACCGGCTCGGCCGCTCCGCAGACGGGTCTGGACCAAGCCGACCTCGTCGTCGAGGAGACGGTCGAGGGCGGAGCCACCCGCCTCGCTGCGATCTTCTACTCGCAGATGCCCGAGTCGGTCGGCCACGTCCGCTCGGTCCGCGCGACCGACATCGGTATCGCCAAGCCGGCCAGTGCCCACATCGTCGCCTCCGGTGGCGCACCGCAGACGTTCGATCGTCTTCGCGAAGCGGAGGTGCCCATCGTCAGTGAGGACGGCGGAGCCGGCGGGTTCAGCCGCGAGGCGGGCAAGGCGGCCCCGTACAACGTGCTCGTCAACCTCCGTCACCTCACCGAGCAGATCGGTCCGGTGCGCCCGGCGGTGCCGTATCTCCCGTGGGCGGAGTCGGAGGAGAAGGCGACTCCTGCCCCGACGCCCGTCACCGCCGCGTCGGTGCGGTTCTCCAACTTCCACACGACGGAGTGGGCCCACGGCGAGGGCGGTTGGACCCGGACCAACGGCATCGCGCAACCCGAGTTCTCGGCGCGTAATCTGCTCGTCCTGTTCGCCGACGAGGTCGACGCCGGGTACCGCGACCCTGCCGGCAACGCCGTGCCCGAGACCAACTTCGTCGGATCGGGACGCGCCGTCGTCTTCGCCGGCGGCGGCGTCATCGAGGGCACGTGGTCCAAGCAGGATCACGCCTCGCAGATCCAGCTCGCCGACGGCGAGGGCAAGCCGGTCGAGCTCGCGCCGGGCAAGACCTGGATCGAGCTCGTCAACAACTCGACCGCCGACGTCAGCTGGCGCTAGCGGTGCCCTCGGGGCCGGACTCGCCCATCTGCTGGAGCTTGTCGCCGACCTCGATCTCGATCGACTCCTGCAACTCGCTGCGGAACAGCGCGAGGATGACCTGGCTGGCGATGGGGAGGAGTTCCTCGACGGCACCGAACACGCGCGGCCAGTCGTGCTCGGGCAGGCCCTGATCCACGAACGGCTGCACGATCTCGTCGGAGACCTGCTTGACGAGGTGGTCGGCGATCGCGCGCAGATGTTCGCGCAGGATCGGCACGGCATTGATGACGGTTTCGGGGGCGAGACCCAGGGCTACCGCGGCCGCGCCGGGGCGCACGACCTGCGGGTCGAGGATGCGCAGCGTGGTCTCGTCGACGCGTTCGACGAGACCGAGCTCGGCCAGCGCGTCGATGAGCGGATCGGCGTGCTGCACGTTGGCCAGCGCTGCGAGGTCGTCCGGTGACATGAGCACGCTCGGGTCGTCGTCGCCGGTGTGCCCGAGCAGGGTCATCAGCTCGAGAGCGTGACCGGGAGCGGTCGTCGGCGACTTGACGATCGCATCCTCGACCGCCGCGAGCGTGAACCCGCGGTCGAGGAGCTGGCGGATGAGCTGGAGCCGCTGCAGGTGCGACAAGTTGTAGTAGCCGGTGCGGCCCTCGAGCCGGGGCGGATCGATGAGCCCGCGGCTGGCGTAGGCGCGCACGTTGCGCACCGTCATGTTCGCGCGTGAGGCGAGCTCGTCGACGGTGAACTCCTCGGCGTCCGACGTGGGTTCACGCATGGGCGACAGCATAGGCGACGAGACCTCGGCGGCGGCCCGCGCGCCGGACTACGCCCGTCATCCACCGAAGATCGGTACACAGGGGCATCATGGAGTTATGAGTACCGTCGACGTCCGCGGACGACTGCTCGTCGCGACCCCCGCCATCGAGGGCGGTCTGTTCTATCGCAGCGTCGTGTACATGCTCGACCACGACGACGAAGGGGCGGTCGGTGTCATCGTCAACCGCCCGCTCGATTCTGGTGTCGACGAGGTGCTGCCCGAGTGGGGCGACGCCGTGAACGCACCCGGCTGCCTGTTCAGCGGCGGTCCTGTCTCGACCGACGCCGCTCTCGCGGTCGGCGTCATCGGTACCGCGAGTCTCGTTCCGAGCGGCTGGCGTCCGACGTACGGGCGCGTCGGCCTGGTCGACCTCACCGGGCCCGTCCCCCCGCAGGGCACCCTGCAGGGCCTGCGGGTCTTCGCCGGGTACGCGGGCTGGGGGCCGGGACAGCTCGAGGAGGAGCTCGACGAGGGTTCCTGGGTCGTCGTCGACGCCGAGGAGCGCGACCTGCTCTCGGCCACTCCGGAGCTGCTGTGGTCGAGCGTGCTGCGCCGCCAGGACGACGATCTGCGCCTGATGTCCACCTACCCCGAGGATCCGACGTTCAACTGACGCGGTGCTGCTCGGCGCGTGGGTGGGACGTGCCTAGGATGGGTCCGTGGGATTCTTCGGACGCGGAACGCAGACCGTCTACGACGAGCGCACGGAGCAGCGCACCGACAACGGTGACCACGAGCGCTTCAGCCACTACGTGCCCAAGGACAAGCTGACCGAGGCGATGGTCATGGGCACGCCCGTCGTCGCTCTCTGCGGCAAGGTGTGGGTGCCCAGCCGCGACCCGCAGCGTTACCCCGTCTGCCCCGAGTGCAAGGAGATCTGGGACTCCCTGCGCGATGAGGACGGCGACGAAGACGACGCCCAGTGAGCGCCGGCCAGCGCCTCCGGGCCTGGCAGCGCGAAGCCCTCGAGCAGTACCAGCGCACGCAGCCGCGTGACTTCCTCACGGTGGCGACGCCTGGTGCCGGTAAGACGACCTTCGCGCTGACCATCGCCGCCGACCTGCTGCACCGCCGCGTGGTCGAACGCGTCGTGGTGGTCGCGCCGACCGAGCACCTCAAGACGCAGTGGGCGCTGAGCGCCGCCTCGATGGGCATCTCGCTGGACCCGAACCTCTCGGGCGCGCTCGCTCCGCAGTTCCAGGGCTACGCCGTCACGTACGCGGGTCTCGCGACGAACCCGATCGCTCACCGGGTCCGGATCGAGCGGCAGCGCACGCTCGTCATCCTCGACGAGATCCACCACGCCGGCGACGCGCTGAGTTGGGGCGAGGCCGTGCAGGAGGCGTGCGAACCGGCGGTGCGGCGGCTCGCGCTGACCGGTACGCCGTTCCGGTCCGACGACAACCCGATTCCGTTCGTGACGTACGCGCCGCAGAGTGACGGGTCCATCGCGAGCGTCGCCGATTACGCGTACGGCTACGGGTCGGCATTGCGCGACGGCGTCGTCCGGCCGGTGCTCTTCATGGCCTACTCCGGCCAGATGCAGTGGCGCACGAGCGCCGGGGACGAGGTCAGCGCGCGCCTCGGCGAACCGCTCACGCGCGACCAGACCGCGCAAGCCCTCCGCACCGCCCTCGATCCGCAGGGCGCGTGGATTCCGGCCGTCCTCCAGGCCGCTCATCGGCGCCTTCAGGAGGTGCGACGCGACATCCCTGACGCCGGGGGGCTGGTGATCGCCACCGATCAGACGGCGGCGCGCGCCTACGCGGCGCTCTTGCGTGATCTGACGGGTACCGAGCCCACGCTCGTGTTGTCGGACGAGGCCGGGTCCAGCGCGCGGATCGCGGAGTTCTCGGCGAACAGCGACCCGTGGATGGTCGCCGTGCGCATGGTGAGTGAGGGCGTCGACGTGCCCCGCCTCGCCGTGGGCGTCTACGCGACGACGACCGCGACTCCGCTGTTCTTCGCCCAGGCGGTCGGCCGTTTCGTCCGCGCCCGCCGGCGCGGGGAGACCGCGTCGATCTTCGTTCCGAGCGTGCCCGGGCTGCTCGGTCTCGCCGCCGATCTGGAGGCCGAGCGCGATCACGTCATCGGGCGGCCGGTCAAGGACGAGGACGATCTGTTCGCCGCGGAGGCCGAGATGCTCGCACGCGCTCAGCGCGAGGAGCCGGCGATGCCCGAGGAGTTGGGCACGTATCGCGCGCTCGGCAGCGAGGCGGCGTTCGACCGTGTCGTGTACGATGGCGGCGAGTTCGGCTACGACGCGATCGCCGACGATCCCGAGGAGTTGGACTTCCTCGGCATCCCCGGTCTACTCGAGCCCGACCAGGTGGCGGAGCTGCTGCGGTCGGCGCGGTCGAAGAAGGCGCGTGAGGAGTTGGCTCAGCGCCGGGAGACCGTCGAGGTCGAGCGCGACGTGGCGTTCGAGCGGCGTGCGGAACTGCGCCGCGAGCTCAACTCCCTCGTCGCGGCGTGGCACCACCGGACGGGCACCCCGCACGGGGTGGTGCACAACAAGCTGCGGTCCGAATGCGGGGGGCCGCCGGCGGCCGCCGCGACGGCCGAGCAGTTGCAGCGCCGCATCGATCGGCTCCGTGAGTGGGCGTTGCGCGCGAGTTGATCCCGCACACGACGCGAAGTCGCTAAGGTGGCGCGCATGAGCGTGCGCGTGCGTCTGCTGGGCCTGGTCCTCAACCGCGTGACCCAACCGATCGAGGAGGTCACCGACCACGCGGCACAACGCGCGAAGCGATTGGCGTTGCAGCGGTCCGTGGTCGGCAGATGGGTGTTCGGGCGGCCGGATCGGCGGGTCACGGTGGAGGAACTCGACGTCACGCTGCCCGGTCGCACCCTTCCCGCGCTCGTCTACCGCCCGAAGGCCGCGGGGACCGGTCCTCGCCCCGTGGTGGTGAACTACCACGGCGGCGGGTGGGTCCAGGGCAACACCGAGCAGTCGGGCTGGTTGGCGAGCCGCGTCGCCGCCCGCACAGGCGCCGTGGTGATTTCGCCGTCGTACCGGTTCGCACCCGAGCACCCGTTCCCGGCGGCGGCGGACGATGCGTGGGAGACCCTGCGGTGGATCATCGACCGCGCTGCGAGGATCGGCGTCGATCCCGAGCGCGTCGCGGTGATGGGCGACAGCGCCGGCGGCAACCTCGCCGCCGTCACGGCGCTCACGACGCGGGACGAGGGGGAGCCGCGGCTACGGGCGCAGGTGCTGATCTACCCGGCGGTGGAGATGTACGAGAAGTACCCCTCGGAGCTGCGGATGCCCAAGGCACCGGTGCTCACCTCGGCCAACATGAGGACGTTCGTCCAGCTCTACCTGCAGGACGCCTACGGCACGGACGACTGGCGAGCTTCGCCGTTGCGCGCCACCAAGCACGAGGATCTGCCGCCGGCTTTCATCCTCACCGCCGAATTCGACCCGCTGCTCGACAACGGCAGCCGCTATCGCGATGCTCTGCAGCGCGCCGGCGTTCCGGTCCGCTATCGCATGTACACCGACGCCATCCACGGCTTCGTCAGTCTGCCCGGCCTCGTCGGCAAACAGGCCCGCCAGGCCGTGGACGACATCACCGACTTCCTGGCCGAGCGCTTGGCACCCTGAGTCGCCTCTTGGGGCCGGTGGGACAGTTGAAGGGTGAAGCTCTCGGTCCTGGATCTCGTCCCCGTCCGCAGCGATCAGACCACCGGCGACGCCCTCGCCGCCACGGTCGAGCTGGTGCAAGCAGCCGACGCTCTCGGCTACGAGCGGTACTGGGTGGCCGAGCATCACAACATGCCGGCCGTCGCCGCCACGTCCCCGCCGGTCCTCATCGCTCAGCTGGCCGCCCGTACCGAGCGCATCCGGATCGGGTCGGGGGGCGTGATGCTGCCGAATCACGCGCCGCTGGCGGTCGCCGAGCAGTTCGCGCTCCTCGAGGCCGCCCATCCGGGTCGGATCGATCTGGGCATCGGTCGTGCGCCGGGGTCCGACCCCGTCACGTCCTGGGCGCTTCGCGGAGCAGCCGGACGCGACGACTCCGACATCGAGAAGTTCCCGCAGTACCTCGACGACGTCATGGCGCTGATGGGTACCGAAGGTGTCCGCGTGCCGATTCCGCGCGAGCAGTACATCCTCAAGGCCACCCCTGCGGCGGCCAGCCGGCCACGGTTGTGGTTGCTCGGTTCGTCGATGTACTCCGCCCATCTGGCGGCCGCCAAGGGGCTCCCGTACGTCTTCGCCCACCACTTCTCGGGCCAGGGCACAGATGAAGCGCTCGCGACCTACCGACGCGAGTTCCGGCCGAGCGACCAGTGCGCTCAGCCGACGACCTTCCTCACCGTCAACGCCTCGGTCGCCGACACGACGGAGGAGGCGGCGGCCCTCGCGCTGCCGAACCTGCTGACGATGGCGCGGTTGCGCACCCGCAAGCCGCTCATCCCGCTGCAGTTGGTCGAGGAGGCCGAGGCCACGGAGCTGACCGAGGTCGAGGAGGAGATCGTCGAGTCGGGACTGGCGCGCACCGTGTACGGCACTCCCGAGCAGGCCGCTCGCCAGGTGCGCGAGCTCGCGACCCGCTTCGACGTCGACGAGGTCATGATCAACCCCCTGGGATCGGCCCGTCAGGGTACGGACCCGTCGACCGCTCCGGCGCGCGAGCAGACACTGCGGTTACTCGCCGAGGCGCTGGGCTGAACGAGGTCGGCGCGCAGAGTTCGGGCCACGTTCACACGTGTGTGACTGACCGTTCGTCCGCTGCGACGACGCTGGCGACATGACGCGACTTGGCATCGTCCTCGCAACGTCGGGTGCGGCAGCGATCGTGGCCGCGGCCAGCCTCACCCTCCAGCCCGGCGTCGTGACCGGCACGGCAGCGGACCTGCTGCCGGCGTCGGACACCACGGTCCCCACGACCACCAATGTCCTCGCGCTGACCCCGTCGGTCGAGGCGGGCGACACGGTGCGGGTGGCGGCGGGCGTCGCCGCCGCCGGTGCGCGGCCCGAGGGCACCGTCGAGCTGCGGGTGGGCGAGGAGATCGTCACCCGTGAGCTCTCGGTGGGGACGGCGGTCGCCGGCGTCCGCGTCGACGATCCGGGCACCGTCGACGTGCAGGCGCGTTACCTCGGCGCCGACGGCACCATGAGTTCCTGGAGCGATCCCGTCGAGGTCGTGGTCCGCGCCCGCTGACCGTCCTCAGCGAGTCGTGATGCCGGCCTCGGCCCACTCGGCCTCCACTCGTGCGATGTTCTCGGGTGAGACCGCGGCGACGTAGTCGCGCAGCACCGTGACGTCGAGTCCGGCCTTCGCCGCGTCGAGAGCCGTGGCGCGGACGCAGTGATCCGTCGCGATGCCCACGATGTCCACCGCGTCGATGCCGTGCGCCTGCAGGTACGTCGTGAGGTCCGTCCCCGTCGACGTGACGCCCTCGAAGCCCGAGTAGGCCGCGGCGTATTCGCCCTTGTCGAAGACCGCATCGAACATGCGGCTGGTCAGCGGGGCGTGCAGGTCCGCGCCGGGCGTGCCTGCCACGCAGTGCCGCGGCCAGGAGTCGACGTAATCGGGGGTGTCGGAGAAGTGGGCGCCCGGGTCGATGTGGTGGTCGCGCGTCGCCACGATGGCTGCGTAGTCGCCGCGGGACCGCTCGATGAGCTCGTGCACGTCTGCGGCGACCTTGGCTCCGCCTTGCACGGCGAGAGAGCCGCCCTCGCAGAAGTCGTTCTGAACGTCGACGACGATGAGTGCCGTGGTTGCCATGTCAGTGCTCCTCGTAGACGGTGGGAAGTGCCGGGTCGCCCTTGCTCAGCCGCAGCGCTCCGGCGGGAAGCTCACCGATCGCGGACCGGAAGTGACGACGCGCGTCCTCGAGTGAGGCGCGGTCGACACGTTCGCCCTTGGTGACGAGCGGGACCAGGAGCGTCCGGTCGTCGTGGTCGCTGTCCGGCTGCTCGCCGACGCCGATGACCTCGGCGGTGGCGATGCCGCGCTCGTCGCGTCGGCGGACGGCGAACTTACGCCCGCCGACGGAGATCTTGTCCTTGCTCTTCTTGGCCACGGAGACGAGCGATCCGTCCGCGCCCTCCCGGGCCACCAGCTTGTAGACGAAGCCGCTCGTGGGCACCCCCGAACCGGTGACGAGCGAGGTGCCGACGCCGTAGCCGTCCACGGGCGCCACTGCGAGTGCCGCGATCGCATACTCGTCGAGGTCGCTGGTGACTGTGATCCGGGTCGTCGTCGCGCCCAGGGAGTCCAGTTGAGCCCGCACGCTCGCCGCGACCTGGGCGAGGTCTCCGGAGTCGAGGCGCACAGCACCGAGGTCGAGTCCGCCGGCAGCGATCGCGTTGCGGACCCCCTCGGCGATGTCGTACGTGTCGACGAGCAACGTGGTGCCGGAGCCGAGCGCGGCGACCTGCGCCTCGAACGCCTCCTTCTCCGAGTCGTGGACGAGGGTGAAGGAGTGCGCGGCGGTGCCGGTGGTCGGGATTCCGTAGGTACGACCCGCCTCGAGGTTGGAGGTGGCCGCGAAACCCGCCACGTACGCAGCGCGCGCGGCGGCGACGGCCGACCACTCCTGGGTGCGGCGTGACCCCATCTCGATGCACGGTCGATCACCCGCGGCCGCGGTCATGCGAGCCGCAGCGGTCGCGATGGCGGAGTCGTGGTTGAGCACCGAGAGAGCGACGGTCTCGAGCACCACGCATTCGGCGAAGGTGCCTTCGACCACGAGGACGGGGGAGCCGGGGAAGTAGAGCTCGCCCTCGGGGTAACCCCACACGTCGCCGGTGAAGCGGAAGTCCGCCAGCCAGTCGAGGGTGGCGTCGTCGACCACGGCGGCGTCGCGCAGGAACCGCAGTTCGTCGTCACCGAAGCGGAAGTTCTCGAGGGCGTCGAGGAACCGTCCCGTACCCGCGACGACGCCGTATCGACGCCCACCGGACAACCGGCGAGCGAACAGCTCGAACACGCTGCGGCGCTGCGCGGTGCCGTCGCACAGCGTGGCCTGGAGCATCGTGAGCTCGTAGTGATCGGTGAGCAGGGCGGTCGACAGCCCGGTGCGTGTCCCCATGTTCTGAGAATAGGGGGCCCGGGCAGAGTCGGTTTCGGTACGCGACCGGACTCGGCAACAATGGGGTGCGTGACCGCCGCAGCCACCGGGCCCGCGCCCGCCGAGATCGCTCCCGACCGCGAGCACGACGCCATGGTCGAGCTCGAGGACCCGTGGGTGACGATCGTGTGGAACGACCCGGTCAACCTCATGTCCTATGTCGCCTTCGTCTTCCGCACCTACTTCGGCTACACGGAGGAGAAGGCCACCGAACTCATGCTCGCCGTCCACCACGAGGGCAAGGCCGTCGTGTCGAGTGGTCGCCGCGAGGAGCAGGAGCGCCACGTGCAGGCGATGCACGAGTACGGGCTCTGGGCGACCCTGGAGAGGAGCCAACTGTGAGGCCCTTCGTACGACGCCGGCAGACCGTCGTGGGCGTGTTCGAGCAGAACGAGGCGCAACTCGTGGCGAATCTGACGGCGCAGGTCGTCGAGCTGCTGCGTGACCGCAACGGACCGCCCGAGTCGTCCGCTGACCCGCTCGCCGCGATGGTCGGGATGTCCGGTCCGGTCCAGCCGCCCGAAGACCCGGTCCTCGCCCGCCTGCTGCCCGACGCCTATCGCGACGATCCCGAGGACGCTGCGGAGTTCCGCCGGTACACCGAGCAGGCGCTGACCTCGACCAAGGTCGCCAACGCCGAGACGGTCATCACCACCCTTGCTGACGGCGGCATGTCGGAGGACGCGCGCGACGACGCGGACGTCGAGGTCGAGCTCGACGACGGCCAGGTGCTCTCGTGGCTGCGGGCGCTGACCGACGTCCGGTTGGCGCTCGCGGTGCGCCTCGGCATCGAGAGCGAGGAGGACGCCGAACGCGTGGCAGAGTCCGACGACCCGGGCACCGCGGCGATGGCCGACGTCTACGACTGGCTCGGCTTCGTGCAGGAGACGCTCGTGGAGGCGGCGGGCTGAGTGCCCGTGTCCGTCTGGCGGTCGCCCGGTCCGGGGCCTGAACCGCGCCGATAAACTGGCGATGTGTTGACCATCGACCGTGAGACGCACGACGCGATCGTCGCCCACGCGCGCCGCGACCACCCCGACGAGGCCTGCGGTGTCGTCGCCGGACCCATCGGATCGGACGTACCGGCCCGCTTCATCCCGATGCTCAATGCCGCGATGTCGCCGACGTTCTACGAGTTCGACTCCGGCGATCTGCTCAAGCTCTACCGCGAGATGGACGACAACGACGAGGAGCCCGTCGTGATCTACCACTCGCACACGTCGACCGAGGCGTACCCCTCGCGCACCGACATCGCGCTCGCCTCCGAGCCCGGCGCCCACTACGTCCTCGTCTCGACCCGCGACGGTGCCCATGAGGAAGGCGCGCCGATCGACTTCCGGTCCTTCCGGATCGTCGACGGCGAGGTCACCGAGGAAGAAGTCCGCGTCGTCGAGCGTTACACCACCGGAACCACCCCCGACGAGAAAGCAGAAGTCTGATGGCCATCGAGGTCCGCATCCCCACGATCCTGCGCACGTACACCGACGGTGAACGTGCCGTCGAGGCCAAGGGCGACACCGTCGCCGGGCTCATCGACGACCTCGAGTCGCGCCATGACGGCATCAAGGAGCGTCTGCTCGAGAACGGCGAGGCACGCCGCTTCGTCAACATCTACGTCAACGACGAGGACATCCGCTTCACCGGCGGTCTGCAGACGGCCCTCTCGGACGGCGACACCGTCGTCATCCTTCCGGCGGTCGCCGGCGGCGCCCGCTGACGTGACGCGCTACGACTCGCTGGTCGACTCGGTCGGCCACACACCGCTCATCGGTCTGCCGTCTCTTTCGCCCTCGTCCGAGGTGCGCCTGTGGGCGAAGCTCGAGGACCAGAACCCGACCGGCTCGATCAAGGATCGCGCGGCGCTGGCGATGATCGAGAAGGCCGAGTCGGAGGGCCGGCTGAGCCCGGGCGCGACGATCCTCGAACCCACGAGCGGCAACACCGGCATCTCGCTGGCGATGGTGGCCTCGATGCGGGGCTACCGGCTGGTCTGCGTCATGCCGGAGAACACGTCCGAGGAGCGGCGGCAGCTGTTGCGGATGTGGGGCGCGGAGATCATCTCCTCGCCCGCGGCCGGTGGGTCGAACGAGGCGGTCCGCGTGGCCAAGAGCCTCGCGCTCGAGCATCCCGACTGGGTGATGCTCTACCAGTACGGCAATCCGGCCAACGCCGAGGCGCACTACCGCGGGACGGCGCCGGAGATCCACGCCGATCTGCCCGAGATCACTCACTTCGTCGGCGGGCTCGGGACTACCGGCACGCTCATGGGCGTCGGTCGCTACTTCCGCGAGCACAAGCCCGAGGTGCGGATCGTGGCGGCCGAGCCGCGATACGGCGAGCTCGTCTACGGCCTGCGCAACCTCGACGAGGGCTTCGTGCCCGAGCTGTACGACGAGTCGCTCATCGACTCGCGCTTCAGCGTCGGGCCGCGGGATGCGGTGCGTCGGGTCCGTGAGCTCATCGCGGCCGAGGGCGTCTTCGCCGGGATCTCGACCGGCGCGATCCTGCACGCCGCGATCGCCCAGGCGAACAAGTGCGTCAAGGCGGGCGAGAGTGCCGACATCTGCTTCGTGGTGTGCGACGGCGGGTGGAAGTACCTGTCCACCGGCGCGTACGAGGGCACGCTCGACGAGGCCGAGGACCGCCTCGACGGTCAGCTCTGGGCTTGACGCCCGCGAGCGTCGCTACGCTGACGCCGTGAAGCGTTACGCCGGAGCCTTCGGGGTCCTCGCCGCGTGGTGGGTCGTGCCCTGGCTCATCGTCCTCGTGCTGCGCTCGCAAGCGGCGACCGAGAACCCCGACGGCCAGTGCTCGGGTATCGGGTTCGGCTGCTCCCTCACGCCGTACGACAGTTACACGTTCGTCATGGTCTTCTTCCTCGCGCCGCTGACGCTCGTGGCGGTGCTTTCGGCCGCGTTGTGGCTCGCGTTGCGCCGGCGTCCGCTCCGCCCGGTCCGCGACGGCAGCGTCGCGGCGCTGATCGGGATCGGGTGCGCGGCGGTCGGCGGCTTCGTCCTGGCCGCGCTCGGGTCGCTCACCTGACGTTTCGCCGAACCCGCGATGTCCACTAGCCTCAGGGGCGTGAACCAGATCGTGGTGTTCTCTGGCAGCGCTCATCCGCAGTTCGCCGACGCGATCTGTGACCACCTCGGCATCCGTCGCTCGCCGGCGGACACCCAGCGCTTCAGCAACGACTGCCTGCAGGTCCAACTGCTCGACAACTGCCGCCAGCGCGACGTCTACATCGTTCAGCCCCTCGTGCCGCCGACGCAGGACCACCTCATGGAACTGCTCCTCATGGTCGACGCGGCGCGAGGGGCCTCCGCGGCCTCGATCACGGTCGTCATTCCGCACTACGCGTACGCGCGCTCGGACAAGAAGGACGCCTCGCGCATCTCGATCGGTGGCCGGCTCGTCGCCGACCTGCTCGAGACCGCTGGCGTCAACCGGGTCGTGACGATGACTCTCCACGCTCCGCAGGTGCACGGCTTCTTCGCCGTCCCGCTCGACCACCTGACCGGCCTCGGCGAGCTTGCCGACTACTTCCGCGGCACCGATCTGACCGACGCCGTCGTCGTCTCGCCCGACTTCGGCAACGCGAAGACCGCTTCGCAGTTCGCTCGGCTCCTCGGTCTCCCGGTGGCCGCGGGAAGCAAGCAGCGCAAGGCCGACGACCGGGTGGTCATCGACGCGATCGTCGGCGACGTGGCCGGCAAGCGCGCGATCGTCCTCGACGACGAGATCGCCACCGGCGGCTCCATCCTCGAACTCGTCTCGATGCTGCAGCAGCAGGGTGTCACCGACGTCTCGGTTGCCTGCACCCACGGGCTGTTCACCGGCAAGGCGGTGGAGCGTTTGCGCGACCATCCGGGCATTCGCGAGGTCGTCACCACCGACACGGTGCCGGCGCCCAAGGACTGGCCCGAGCTGCGCGTCCGATCGGTCGCCCCGCTGTTCGCCGAGGCGATCGCCCGCATCCACGCCGGCGAGTCGGTCTCCAGCCTGTTCGACGGCGTCGATCCCACGCACGCGCCGCCGCAGCCGAAACTGCCGCTGTAGGGCGACGCGCCTCACAGCGGTTTACTTCGCGTTCATCCGCGCGGACCCGTACTCTCGGTTGATGTGGCAGACGCACCCATCGGCATCTTCGACTCGGGCTTCGGTGGCCTGACGGTCGCTCGTGCCGTGTTGGACCAGCTGCCGCACGAGCCTGTCGTCTATCTCGGCGACACCGCGCGGCAGCCGTACGGCCCCAAGTCGATCTCCGAGGTGCGCGAGTACGCCCTCGATTGCCTCGATCACCTCGTGAGTCAGGGCGTCAAGGTGCTCGTGATCGCGTGCAACTCCGCGAGCGCGGCCGTCCTTCACGATGCGCGCGAACGGTACGACGTCCCCGTGGTCGAGGTGATCGTCCCCGCCACACGCCGCGCCGTGAACGCCACCCGCAACGGCAAGGTCGGCGTCGTGTGCACCCAGGCGACGGCCACGTCGCGCGCCTACGACGACGCGTTCGCCGCCAACCCTTCGATCGAACTCGTCACGCAAGCGTGCCCGCGCTTCGTCGACTTCGTCGAGGCCGGGGTGACTGGCGGGCCAGAACTCCTCGCCGTCGCGGAGCAGTACCTGCAGCCGGTCAAGGACGCCGGGGTCGACACCCTCGTCCTCGGCTGCACGCACTACCCGCTGCTCACCGGCGTGCTCTCGTACGTGATGGGCGACGGCGTCACGCTCGTGTCGTCGGCCGAGGAGACCGCGAAGGACGTCTACCGGTTGCTGGTGCGCGAGGGCCTCGAGCGCGACCCGTCGTTGCCGCGGCCGCAGCACCGTTTCCTCACCACCGGCCAGCCCGAGGAGTTCGCCGCGCTCGGCCGGCGCTTCCTCGGCCCCGAGATCGAGTCGGTCGACCAGTTCGCGTGGGTGACGGTGTGAAGCTGACGATCATCGGGTGCGCCGGCTCGTATCCGGGGCCGGACTCTGCCGCCAGCTGCTATCTGGTGGAGGCGCCCTACGAGGGTCGCGTCTTCCGCATGCTCCTCGATCTCGGCAGCGGCGCCCTCGGTCCACTGCAGCGCTACATCGATCTGCGCGACATCGACGCGATCAGCCTGTCGCACCTGCATCCCGATCACTGCTTCGACATGAGCGGGCTGTACGTCGTGCGCAAGTACCACCCTGCCGGCCCGCTGCCGCGCGTGCCGGTCTACGCGCCGGCTGGCAGCGACTGGCACCTCTCGGACGCGTACGGCACCACGAATCCGAACGGCATGACGTTGCCCTTCGAGTTCCGCGACTTCTCCGACGGCATGGAGACGACGATCGGTCCGTTCACGATGCGGGCGATGCTCACCTCCCATCCCGTCCCGGCGTACGCCGTCCGGCTCGAACTCGGCGACCATGCGGTCGTCTACACCGGCGACACGGGTCCCATGGACGAGCTCGCTGACTTCGCCCGGGGAGCGGACCTCTTCCTCTGCGAGGCGTCGTTCGTCGAGTCCGCCACCAACCCGCCCGAGCTGCATCTGACCGGTGCCGAGGCCGGCAAGATCGCGGCCGAGGCGGGCGTCGGTCGACTGCTGATCACTCACATTCCCGCCTGGACCGACCGCGACGAGGTCGAGCGCGATCTGCTGTCGACCTACGACGGTCCGTACGAGCTCGTCACTGCCGGACGGGTCTACGAACTCGCCTGATTCGCGGCGCGCTACGGTCGTATCTATGACCCGCGAGGACGGCCGCGCGCCCGATCAGCTCCGCCCCATCACCATCACTCGCCAGTGGCTCGACCACGCCCAAGGCTCGTGTCTCATCGAGTTCGGCCGCACCCGCGTGCTCTGCGCGGCGAGTGCGACTGAAGGCGTTCCGCGCTGGCGCAAGGGCTCCGGCCTCGGGTGGGTGACCGCCGAGTATGCGATGCTGCCGCAGGCGACCCACGAGCGGTCTCCGCGAGAGTCGGTCAAGGGGAAGGTCGGCGGACGTACGCACGAGATCAGCCGCCTCGTCGGCCGCTCCCTGCGCGCCGCCATCGACTACACCGCCCTCGGCGAGAATACGATCGCGATCGACTGTGACGTGCTCCAGGCCGACGGCGGCACCCGCACCGCCGCGATCACGGGCGCGTACATCGCGCTCGCGGACGCGGTCGCGCACCTCGGACGAGAGGGCGCACTGCTCGGTGAGCCGCTGACCTCGTCGGTCGCCGCGGTGAGTGTCGGGATCGTGGACGGACAGCCTGTGCTCGACTTGCCCTACGTGGAGGACGTCCGCGCGGAGACCGACATGAACGTGGTGATGACCGGCGACGGCAAGTTCGTCGAGGTGCAGGGCACGGCCGAGGGCGCGGCGTTCGACAAGAACGAGCTCGACGCGATGCTCGCGCTGGCCGCCAAGGGTTGCGCCGAGCTCACCGCACTGCAGCAGGAGGCTCTGAGCCGATGAAGGTCGTTCTCGCATCGCACAACGCCAAGAAGCTCGAGGAGCTGCACCGCATCCTCGCTCCGCTGGATCCCGACATCGAGGTGCTCGGCCTGTCCGACGTCGCCGACTACCCCGAACCGGTCGAGACCGAGGCGACGTTCGAGGGCAACGCCTTGCTCAAGGCTCGCGCGGCTCTCGCTGCCACCGGCCTTCCGTCGCTCGCGGATGACTCTGGTCTGTGCGTCGACGCGTTGAACGGCATGCCCGGCGTCCTGTCGGCGCGCTGGTCCGGTGTCCCGAAGTCCGAGGGCGGCGACGCGGCCAACAACCGCCTCTTGCTGTCGCAGCTGTCGGACGTCCCGGATGAGCGCCGCGGCGGCACATTCCGTTGCGCCATGGCGTTCTGCGCCCCTGGGGTGGAGATCGTCGAGGTGGGCGAGATGCCGGGCCGGATCCTGCGCGAGGAGCGTGGTGACGGCGGCTTCGGCTACGACCCCCTGTTCGCGGCCGAGGGCTACGACGTATCGACCGCCGAGCTCAGCCGCGAGGAGAAGGACTCCATCAGCCACCGCGGACGTGCCCTGCGCGCCATCGCACCGCGCATCGCCGAGCACCTCCAGGGCTGAGCTACTCGGTCAGGATCGTGCCGCCGACGTCCCAGGCCCAGCTGTCCTCGTGTGGGATGGGCACGGCATGGTCGAAGGTTTTGAGTTTGTGGTGGTGCCGGCATAACGCCCAGAGGTTGTCGCCTGAGGTGGGCCCGTTCGGTAACGGTTGCCGGTGGTCGAGGTCGCAGTTGGCGGCTTTGGTGGTGCATCCGGGGTATCTGCAGGTGCCGTCGCGGAAGCGGATTGCGTTGCGTA
>NZ_RQJX01000002.1 GCF_003850045.1 Aeromicrobium camelliae
GCATCCGGGGTATCTGCAGGTGCCGTCTCTGTAGCGGATGGCGTTTTTCAGGTGGTCCGGTGGTGAGTATCCGCGGTAGCTGGCGGCGAGAACATCGTCCTTGTCGTCGGTGGTGAGCCGGTACCAGAACGGGTTGCCGCTCGTGGCGAGTGTGCGGAGGATGTTCGCGGGGATGATCCAGTCGCGGTCGGCGCTGATCGCGGGCTGGTCGTCGATTCCTGCCAGGGTGGAGGCGGGAACCATCACGCCGATCGCCATGTTCGGGGTGCGTGCGGGTTCGTTGTCGGGGTCGATGTGGTCGAGCGCGTCGACGAGCAGGTCGGCGCGGCGCTGGTGCAGGGTCCGGTCGTCGTCACTCAGTGACCTCGCTGCGTGGTCGAGTCGCTGATCGATCCCAGCCAGGACATACGACGGGAGATTCTCGGCGTACAGGCTGCCGGTGCCGTCCTCATCGTGGTGGATGGTGACCGACCGCTCCGCGACGATGTCCTCGTAGCGCTTCTCGACCTCGTCGGGTTCGACGCGGGCGATGAACCGCTTCACCCACCGGCGCAGCTCACCGACGGTGTGCGTGGCCGCGAAAGCCACCGAACGTGCGTCCAAACGCGCGATCGAACGCTCTTTGGTCAACTTCCATGCGCCGTTCGCGAGCACTGACACCCGTGCGGCATCGAGGGCTCCTTCCGAGAAGGCTCTCCATACCGCGGGGAGGTCGTCGCGGGCGGTTTCCGCCTCGTGGATCCGGCTCGCAGCCTGGTGTTCGGACCACCCGTTCGCCTGCGCCATTACCGACCGGACGGCCGCGAGCGCGAGGTCCTGCTGCTGCGGCTCCACCTCCCGCTCGATCCGATCGCGTTCTGCGTCGAGGACCTTGAGGGTTGCCGACCAGACGCGGTACTCGGCGCGGGCACGCTCGACCTGCAGCACGCCCAACTCTGCGATGCGCTGGTCGCTCGTTTCCCCGATCATGTTCCTAATCTAGAGAAGGCCACCGACACTTTTCGCCCCTTGTGCACAGCGCCTGATCGGATGGTCGAGTAGGCCCGAGGAACGAGGGGCAATGGAGCCGTGGCAATGGGGGCGTAGCCGCCACGGAGCGAGACCACGTCACGCTGATGGTCTCGATACGCGGCTCGCAGAGCTCGCCGCTACTCGACCACCTAAACCGGACATAGGTGGTCGAGTAGGAGGTCGCTCAGCGACCGACGATCGAGACCACTGCGTCAACTGGTCTCACTCCGTGGCAACCGGGCCCGGGCTCGAGCGCCTCGCCCTGGGAATGGCGAAGGCCCCGCACTTTCGTGCGGGGCCTTCGCTGGTGCGGATCAGGACTTCTTGTCGTCGTCCTCGATGGCGTCGAGCTCTTCGTTGCGCTCGGCGGTCTCGTGGTCGGCGTGCGGGTCGCCCTCGTAGAGCTCCTCGGCCGGGGCGTCGTCGTTGTCCTTGGTGGCCGGGATCTCGGGCCGGTCGTCGTCGGCGTTGATGACCTCACCTTGCGGGTCGGTCGCGTCGCCGAACTCGGGCGCCGTCTGCTCGGGCTTGGGCTCCTCGGCTTCCTTGGTCACGGACTCGGCCTCCTCGTTGCTGGGCTCACTGGGCTCGGACTGCTCGGAAGCAGTCGCCTCAGCATCGTCCTCGGACTTCTCCTCCGCAACTTCGTCAGCCGAGACGACCTCGCCCTCGCCGGCCTCCTCGACCGTCTCGGTGCGGCCACCGTGGCCCTTGCCTTCCTCATCGACGGCGATGTTGCTCTCCGCCGCGATCTCGATGTCCTCCTGGCGGTCATGCGTGATCGGTTCGTTGAGGTCAGCCTTGTCGCCCTCGTCCGATTCGCCGGTCACGGTCGCCTTGGCACCCGCGCCGGCCTCCTCGGTGTCCGAGATGGTCGCGTCGTCGGCGCGGTCCTCGGCGTCGGGCTCCGCCTCCGTGGCCTTGTCCTCGTCGCCTCCACCGGTCGCCGCGGCAGCGGTGGCAGCCTCAGCCTCGCTCACCACGGCCTCGGTCTCCTCGGCCGTGGGTTCGCGCTTGACCGACGCGAGGAGCATCTGGGCGACGTCGAGCACCTCGACCTCGACCCGCGCCTCACCCGCGGCCTGCTTGGCCGTCAGACCGTCCGACAGCATCACGCGGCAGAACGGGCAGCCGACGGCGATCTGGTCGGCACCGGTCGCGATGGCTTCCTCGGTGCGGTTGATGTTGATGCGGGACCCGAGGGTCTCCTCCATCCACATGCGCGCGCCACCGGCGCCACAGCAGAACGACTTCTCGCTGTTGCGCGGCATCTCGGCGTACGTCGAACCGGGGATCGCGCCGAGCAGCTCGCGCGGGGGCTCGTAGACCTGGTTGTGGCGACCGAGGAAGCACGGGTCGTGGTAGGTGATCGTGTTCTGCGGTTCGCCTGCGGCCGGCGGGACCGGCTTGAGCTTGCCCTCACGCACGAGGCGGTTGAGCAGCTGCGTATGGTGCACGACCTCGAGCTCGACACCGAACTGCGCGTACTCGTTCTTCAGCGTATTGAAGCAGTGGGCGCAGGTGGAGACGACCTTCTTGACCTTGGTCTCCTTGAAGACCTCGGCGTTCTCCATCGCGAGCTGCATGAAGACGATCTCGTTGCCGGCGCGGCGAGCGGGATCACCCGAGCAGGTCTCGCCGTCACCCAGCACCGCGAAGTCGACGCCCGCGATGTTCAGCAGCTCGGCGACGGCCTGCGTGGTCTTCTTCGCACGGTCCTCGAAGGCGCCGGCGCAGCCGACCCAGAACAGCCAGTCGACCTCGTCGAGGCTCTCGACGTCGACGCCGACCTGCTTGACCTCGAAGTCGAGATCCTTGGCCCAGGCCATGCGGTCCTTGGGGTTCATGCCCCACGGGTTCCCCTTGCGCTCGAGGCCCTTGAAGATGTTGTTGAGCTCGGCGGGGAAGTTGGACTCGACGAGCACCTGGTAGCGGCGCATGTTGTCGATGTGGTCGACGTGCTCGATGTCGACGGGGCACTGCTGCACGCAGGCACCGCAGTTGGTGCAGGACCACAGCACGTCCGGATCGATGACGCCGAAGAGCTCCTCGCTACCGATGAGCGGACGTTCGAGCTCACGCTGCTGCACCTCGGTGAGCGTGTCGCCGTCCTGCTCGAGCAGCGGGATCTTGGCGTAGGCGTGCTCGCGCAGGCCCATGACGAGCAGCTTCGGGCTGAGCGGCTTCTCGGTGTTCCAAGCGGGGCACTGGCTCTGGCAGCGACCACACTCGGTGCACGTGGTGAAGTCGAGGATGCCCTTCCAGCTGAAGTCCTCGACCTTGCCGACACCGAGCTTCTCGAAGTCCTCTTCCTCGAGGTCCTCCATCTTCTCCATCGACAGCTGCTCGCCACCGAGGTACAGCGGGACGAGGCCGCCGAGCGCGACGTTCCCGTCGGACTCGCGCTTGAAGTAGATGTTGAACCACGCGGTGAAGCGGTGCCAGGCGACGCCCATCGTGATGTTGCGGGCCAGGACGGCCAGCCACACCATCGCCATGAGGATCTTGGCGAGGGCCACGACGACGATGACGTTCTCGGCGCCGGTCGCCGACAGGCCGCCGAACAAGGTCTCGCCGATCCAGCCGGTCAGCGGGAAGTGCGCGAGGTTCGCGTCCTCGGAGCCCTCAACCTGCAGCAGGCGGTACTCCGACGCGCGGATGAAGATGCCCGCGAGGCCCTCGCCGAGGATGATCAACTCGACGAAGTACGCCTGCCAGAAGGTCGAGCCGAAGAAGCGGCTCTGGCGCGCGAGGCGCTTGGGGTGGTGCTTCTGGCGATAGATGATGAGGTACGCGATGCCGATGACCGTCAGCCAGGACAGCGCCTCGGTGAGCCAGATGAACGGATACCAGGTGCCGATGATCGGCAGCATGAAGTGCGGGTTCCACACCTGGAAGTAACCGGTGAGAACGGCCGAGCTCAGGTAGATGAAGCCGGCGAACACCAGCCAGTGCATGATGCCGATCCAGGTCCACTGGAGCATGCGCGTGTGGCCGACGGTCTCCTTGAGCATCGTGGCCAGCCGCTTGCCCGGCTGATCGGTGCGTCCGACCGCGGGCTGGCCCGCGCGCATGACGCGGAGCATCTGATTGACGCCGACGACGGCCAGGTAAACCGCGACTGCGGTGACGGCAAGCGAGATCACTCCCGCGACGATCGAGACCGTGCTCATGGGATCCTCCGGATCGGACCGTACAGGTGGTGCTGAGACTAGTCGCCCGAATGCGGCCTATCTCACTAAGGCTGTCCATACCGGGCGAGTTCGTTCACGCGCTGGTCATGTTACCCGGGGGTAACGAGTGCGCCAGTCGCGGCCCGCGCTGAGGCCGCCGTCGCGCAGCTCAGTCCAGCGCTGCAACGTCCTCCGGAATGGCGGCGACGGCGAACGCGGCAACGACGGCGACGGCGCCGAAGGCCCAGCCGTAACCCGCTGCCGTGACGACGGCTCCGAGGACCGGTGGGACCGCTGCCGCGGTCAGGTACTGGCCGGTGTTCTGGATGCCGAAGGCCCGGCCCGACCAGAACGGACCCGCTCGCTCGGCGACGGCGGTGAAGGCGAGCCCGTTGTCGGCCACCGTGACGACGGTCGCCACGACCGCCAGCCCGATGCCGAGTGAGTTCCCTTCGAGCAGTCCGAGTCCGAGCATGACCGCCGCGGCGGCGATCGCCACCCACCGCATGGGCCGCAGCCGCGAGCCGAGACGGTCGGACCACCAGCCGACACCGATTCGTCCGCCGGCAGACAGCACATGCGTCACGGCGACGAGGGCGGAGGCGGCGGTCGTCGACCACCCGTGGGCGTCGATGAGCCACAGCAGCATGAACGTCCAGATGGCGTACTGGGGAACCACCAGCAGCGCCGAGGCGACGTGGATGCGCACGAGCGTGCGCTGGCCGCGGTAGGGGTTGTCGGGACGAGAACCGGAGAAGGCGGCGGGCCGTTCGGGTCGCGGCGGATCGACGATGGCGAGCGACGCGAGCGTCGCGACCGCCGCCGACGCCGTCACCGTGAGGATCGCCGGGCGGAGGCCGGCCGCGTCGACGACGTTCGGGACGAGCAACGCCGCCGCGCCCACACCCAGCGGCAGGGCGGTCTGGCGGATGCCCATGGCGAGCCCGCGGCGGCGCACCGGGAACCAGCCGACGACCAGCCGGCCGCTCGCTGCGTTGGTGCTGGCCGCGCCGAGACCGCAGAGGAAGAACCAGGCGCCGAGGGCGGTCAGCGAGCTGGTGGTGAAGGCGCCGGCCGCGCCGACCGTCACGAGCGAGAGCCCGGCCACCATCGCGAGACGTTCGCCGAAGCGGTCGACGACCGCACCCCACGCGACGAGACTCAGCATCGTGCCGACCGTGGGAGCGGCGGCGAGGGCTCCCGCGGACACCAGGCTGACGTCCTCGGTCAGGTGCAGATGCGGAATGAGGAAGGGTGGCGTGCTGACCACGAGCGTCCCGGCGAGCTGCCCGAACATGCCGACGGCCAGCATCAACCACGGGCTCGGCGCGGGTCGGGTCACGAGGAGGCGGCTTCGTGGAACGGGGCGAGCCCCTCCTCGCCGAGGACCGGTCCGGTCACGTCGATGTCGGCGTCGGCAGCCGCGATCACCTCGGCGCATCGCAGGGTGAAGCTGACAGGACTCGGGTAGATCGCACGGATGTCGGGGGCGGCGGCGCCGTAGACGACGCGGGACACCCGGGCCCAGGCCAGCGCGGCACTGCACATCGGGCAGGGCTCGCCGCTCGCGTACATCGTGGCTCCGAGAAGCGCGCCGCGATCGGTATCGGCGACGGCGCGGATCGCGTCGAGCTCGGCGTGCGAGGTCGGATCCCCGCTCTGCGCGAAGGCGTTCTGACCCGTGGCGAGCACGCGGCCATCAGCAGCGACGAGGACGGCAGCGAACGGGGAGTTGCCGGCGGCGAGGGTGTCCCAGGCGAGCCGCAGTGCGTGCTCCATGTGCTCGCGGTCGGCCGGTGTCAGGGTGTCGGGGACAGTCACGGGGCCACCCTACGATCGGCCGTCGCCGGGGCTCAGAGGTACTTCTTCATTCCGACGTGGCTGGCGGTGTAGCCGAGGCGCTCGTAGAAGCGGTGCGCGTCCTTGCGCTGCGCGTTCGACGTCAGCTGGATGCGCGCGACACCGCGTAAGCGCGCCTCGTCCTCGATGTACTGCATGAGTTCACCGCCGAGACCCTGACCGCGAAGGTGTGACGCCGTGCGGACGGATTCGACCTGGCAGTACAGCGCTCCGTTGCCGTTCAGCATCCGCATGTACGTCACCTGCGCCGTCACGACGACCACGCCGTCCAGCTCACCCACCAGGAGTCGCTGATGCGCGTCGCGGGTGATCTCGTCGAGCGCGGCCAGGAGTTCGGGGGTCGGCTCGGTGGGCTCGTCGGCGTAGTAGTGCATCGAGTCCTCGGCGGTGAGCGCGAGGATCGCGGGCAGATCGGCCGGGGTGGCGTCGCGGATGTGCAGCCTCATGGCAGGACACACAGGTGAGCGAGGGCCTGCTTGAGCAGGTGGCCGCGGCCGCCTTCGAGCTCGTTGAGGATGCCGGGCATCGCGGCGTCCTCGGGGGTGAGCCAGGTGAGTTCGAGGGCGTCCTGGCGCGGGTCGCACTCGCCCGTGACGGGCACGATGTAGGCCAGCGCGACGGCGTGCTGGCGCGCGTCGTACATCGGCGTGACGCCGGGAACCGGAAAGTACTCGGCGACCGTGAACGGCGTGATGGACGGCGGGACCTGCGGGAAGGCGGTCGGGCCGAGGTCCTTCTCGAGATTGCGGATCAGTGCGCCGCGGATCGATTCGCCGTGCAGTACCCGGCCTGACACGAGCGTGCGCGTGATCCCGCCGGTCTGTGCGGAGCCGCGGAGCAGGAGACCCACGTGCTCGACCTGACCGAGCGCGTCGACCCTGATGGGGACCGCCTCGACGTAGAGGATCGGCACGCGTGCTCGCGTCTCTTCGAGCTGGAACTCCGAGAGCCAGCCAGGATTCGGGTCAGGGGTGCGGACCGAAGGCATGGTGCCCATTGTGATCGATGAACGGTTCAGGAGCTGGCTGACGCCGCCGCAGCCGGCGCGATCATCGCCACCATGAGGGCAGCTTGCGCGCCTGCGATCGCGTCCTTGACCCCGGCGCTCGCCCAGTCACCCTCGCTGATCTTCTCGGCCGCCGCC
This sequence comes from Aeromicrobium camelliae, assembly GCF_003850045.1. Taxonomy (GTDB): domain Bacteria; phylum Actinomycetota; class Actinomycetes; order Propionibacteriales; family Nocardioidaceae; genus Aeromicrobium; species Aeromicrobium camelliae. The sequence goes on from NZ_RQJX01000002.1 coordinate 7,189, forward strand.
TTCGCCTGCTTGCGCTCGTGCTTGTCGACGACGAGCTTGAGTTGATCGCTCGCGTGGAGCAGGCCGATCAGCGGTCCGGTGCGCTCGTCGGCCGGCTGACCCTGCAGGAGGGACGCACGTACTCGCGCGCGCAACTCCTCGCGTCCGGCCATGTCAACGACCTCATGACGCTGCAACGCGAAGCCGAGGAACTTCTCGTCCAGGGCGCGCATTTGACCGTTCTCGCAGAGACGTCGGTAGGCGTTCTTGATGCCGTTCTTGCCCATGCGGGTCACCGCATCGGCCGCTCTGCGCTTCTTGCCGTCGCGAATACGATCGAGTGCGGCGTCGATCTCCGGGTCGGGTACGGGTGCGCCATCCACCACGAAGACCTTCACCTTCTTCTTGCCGTGGGCCTCGACTCCGACGCGGCCCTCCTTGACGAGGTCGAGCAGGTGCGCTCCGCCGAGGATCGCGTCGTTGCTGGCGCTGTTGATCTGCAGCTTGTGACTGTTCGGGTCGGTCGCAATGAGGATGAGGTCGGTGGCGATGCCCATGACCGCAGCTTATGCCGACGGCGGCTCCTCAGGCCGGCGAAGTCGCAGGGCCAGGCCGCCGAGCACGAGCGCGACGGCGGCGAGGATCAGCACCCCGGACATCGGGGAGCCAGTGGCGGGCAGGAGCGCGTCGGCGACCCGTGCCGGCCAGCTCTTCTCGGACTCGGCGCCCGCGGCGACGGGGAGTCCCGCCGCGCCGCCCAGCGCGTCCTCGATCGCGCCGACGAGACCGGAGTCGTCAGCGCCGCCGGGCTCGCTCACCGGGGGCGCCTCGCCGGCGAGGTCGGGTACGACGAGTCGCGACGGATGCTCCGGCGAGTTGTGAATGGTCATCACGCCGAGCGCGCCCGGAAGCTGTTCGAGCGTCGGCGCGAGGTGCGGCAGGTCGAACGTCTGCACCGAGATCCGCAGCCGGTCGCCAGGGTTGATCACGGCACCGGTCGGGAACACCTCGACATCGACCGGCGTGATCTCGCCAGGCGCGCGCACGCGCCGCGAGTCGCGGGTGAACGGGTGCCACGGCTGCACGATCTCGTCGCCGAGCTTCACCGACTTCTCCTCGTCGAGAGCGGCGAGCGACATGACCTGCCAGCCGCCGGTCAGCCGCTCCACGCGCCCGTCGGGCTGGACCCGTGAGACATGCACCGAGAGCAGGCCGTCCCCGGTGGTGCTGGACGCGTACAACCGGGCGGCGATCGGTCCGAGCATGTGCAGGGGCTCAGTCAGCGGCTCGGTCTCGAACACCACGCCCAGCCGGTCGTTGAGTGCGTTGTCGGTGTTGCAAGGGTTGGGGAACGGGAACTGGTTGGTGATGCCCGCTGTCCACTGCGTCGCCGAGCGCGAGCACAGGCCGGCGAGCGCGATCGGCGCGATCGAGGAGCTGCCGTTCTCGATTTCCTCACGCTCGCTGAGCTTGCCGCCGCCGCTGATCGGGGCAGACGTACCCGAGAGGCGGAAGACCGAGACCGCCTGCTCGTCGAGATAGTCGTTGCGCTCGCGCCACTGGCCGGAGCCGAGTTCGTAGTAGGTGAAGTCGGCGATGTCGGCGTCGAGGGTCGGGTCGGGAAGGTCCTTGACGTAGCGGTCGAACCAGCGGAGCTGAAGCTCGTCGAGGGTGCCGTAGCCGGCTTCGACGATCTCCGCGCCGCTCGATCCCTGCAGGTGGTCCCAGGGGCCGAGGATCATCTTGACCGGCACGCCGCGCTCGTGGAGTTCCTCGAAGACGAGCGGGGTGCCGCGCTGGAAGAGGTCGTAGTGGCCGCCCACGAGGAACGTGGGGACGTCGATGTTGGGGACGGACCGGGTCAGCGTGGACCGCTCCTCGTAGAACGGTCCGTCGTAGGCCTGCTCGCCACCGACGAAGGCGTTCAGCAGCAGGCTCAGACTCGACGGGGTGGTGCCCAGGAGGTGTTGCAGGACGACCGCGATCGATTCGAGCGAGGTGCCGGGGATGATGCCGGTGACGTTGACGAGCCCGAGCCACAGCGGCATGAAGCCGACGTCCAGCTGGCCGCCCGAGGCGACGACGTCGCGGTAGACCTCGGCGCTCGGGACCTGCGGGAAGATCGCTTCCAGGCCCTCGGGCTGCTGGCCGGCGGCGAACAGCTGACTGATGCCCATGTAGGAGGCGCCGGACATGCCGACGGAACCGTCGCTCCAGGGTTGTTGCGCCGCCCACTCGACGACTTCCTTGGCGTCGAGCTGCTCGCGTTCGCCGAACACCTGCCAGACACCGGGGGAGTTGCCGGTGCCGCGCGCGTCGACGGTCAGCCGGACGTAGCCGCGTGAGACGAGGTAGTCGGCCTCGCCGCCGCCGAAGCCCGCCGCCGACAGTGCGCTCTTGTTGTACGCGGTGATGGTGACGACGACGGGAAGCGGCTCGTCGACGACGTCGCCGCTCTCGTCCACTGGCCGCACGATGTCACCGCGCAGTTCGAGCCCATCGGACATCTGGATCGCGACGTTGCTCTCTGTCACCGAGCTCGGATACTCCGCGGGACGCGGGCTCCACGACGAGCCGGGTGCGCTGGGTTCTGCCGGGGCCGCGGATGGCGCGAGCAGCAGACCGAGGGACAGGACGAGGGCGACGACGCGACGCATGACCACCTCCAGAGTCACTGTGACCAACGACACAGCGCTGCGGAAGTTACTGGAGGGTCACGAGCGAGACGCCCGTACGCTGGAACGGTGACTGAGGAACCCGATCCCCGACTCGTCGAACTGGCGCACCAACTGTTCGACCTCGCCCGCCAAGGCGACACCGAGCGCCTCGCCGCCTACGTCGACGCTGGCGCACCGGTCGACCTCACGGACGCGCAGGGCAACACGCTGCTGATGCTCGCGGCGTACCACGGGCACGCGGCGACCGTTCGGGCACTGGCCGAGCGCGGGGCGGACGTCAACCGACTCAACGACCGCGGGCAGAGCCCGCTGGCGGGTGCCGTGTTCAAGGGTGAGGACGACGTCGTCGCCGCGCTGCGTGAGCACGGAGCCGACCCCGACGCCGGAACTCCGTCCGCCCGCGCCACCGCCGAGATGTTCGGCCGTCACGACCTCCTCGCCGACGGCTGACGGATTACCAGGTTACGTAGGTTTTCCCTCACTCCTCCGGGTGAATTCACCCGGAGGAGTGCCAAAGAAGCTCGATCAGTCAGCGAATCTCCCCGCTGCTAGGGTGGAGAACACACGACAGGGGAGCGCCATGCAGAGGGCGCTGAGAGTGCGGAGAAGCCGCAGACCCTTGAACCTGCTCCGGTTAGCACCGGCGAAGGGAGTCACGATGAGTTCTGCAACCCGTCCTACCCTCGATCTGCGGTATCGCACGATCGATCTCGTCACCATCGCCACCCTCGGCGTCGCCTTCGGCGTCGTGTTCTGGGCGTGGGGCAAGCTCTACGAGCCGCTCAGCAACCTCGCGCTGTTCGCGTTCCCGCCGTCCTCGGCGCTGCTCGGCGGCGTGTGGTTGATGGCCGGGGTCGTCGGCGGTCTGATCGTCCGCAAACCGGGCGCCGCGTTCGCCACGGAGTTCATCGCCGCGGCCGTCTCGACGCTGATCGTCGGCGGCACGCAGTGGGGCTTCAGCGTGTTCGCCTCTGGCTTCTTCCAGGGCCTCGGCGCCGAGCTGATCTTCCTCGCGTTCTTCTACCGCCGTTTCGGTCTCGTCGTCGCCGCGGCGGCGGGTGCGCTCTCGGCCGCCTTCGAGTCCGTCTACGAGTGGTACTCCTACTACTCCGACTGGAGCTTCGGCTACCAGCTCGCGCACCTCGGTTTCTTCGTGGTGTCCGGCATCGTCGTCGCCGGCGTCGGGGGCTGGGCGCTGACCCGCGCGCTCGCCACCGCGGGGGTGCTCGACTCCTTCGCGGCCGGCCGCGAAACCACCACGGAGGTCTAGCCGCCATGCGCTCCGGCGCGATCAGTTTCCGGGGCTTCACCTGGCGGCCAGTCGGCCGAAAGAACCCCACGATCGCCGGGCTCGACCTCCACATCGAGCCCGGCGAGCGGGTGCTGCTCGTCGGCCCGAGTGGCAGCGGCAAGTCGACGATCCTCCACGCGGCGGCGGGCGCGCTCGGCACGACGATCTCCGGTGAGGCGACGGGCGACGTCAGCGTCGACGGCCGACTCGGCCTGGTGCTGCAGAACCCCGCCGACGCGATCGTGGCCGAGCGGATCGGCCGTGATGTCGCCTTCGGTCCGGAGAACCTCGGGTTGCCGCGCGACGAGATCTGGCGGCGCGTCGACGCAGCCCTGGCTGCGGTGCGGCTGGACTACCCGCGCGACCACCTCACCTCGGCGCTGTCGGGAGGCGAACAACAGCGGCTGGTGCTCGCCGGGGTACTGGCGACCGAGCCCGATGTGGTGCTGCTCGACGAGCCCACCTCGATGCTCGACGCGGTCGCGGCCGAGCGGGCTCGCGACGCCGTGCTGGCCGCCGTGGGCGACAGGACGCTCGTCGTGGTCGAGCACCGGTTCGAGCCGTGGCTCGACCACGTCGACCGCGTGGTCGCGCTCGATCCTGGGGGCGTGGTCGGCTTCGACGGATCGGTGGCGGAGTTCCTCGCCTCGGGCGGTCGGCCCAGGCTGTGGATGCCCGGTGCCCCACCGCCCACGCCCATCGAGATCCCCGCCGAGTTCGTGTCGCCCGCAGTTGTCCCCGAAGCCGTCGACGCGTCCGACGTCGTCCTCACCACGCGGATGATCCGCGGCACACGCCGGCACCGTGCGCTCTCCGGCTTCACCGCGCGACTCGCTCCCGGCACGACCACGGCGATCACCGGTCCGAGTGGTGCCGGCAAGTCGACCGCTTTGCTCGCGATGACCGGCCTCGTCCGCGTGTCCGGCGGAACGGTGACGCCGGACCGCACGCGGATGCGGTCGCGAGAGCTGGCGCGGGAGGTCGGGTGGGTGCCGCAGAACCCCGAGCTGGGGTTCCTGACGACGAGCGTGCGCGAGGAGGTCGAACGCACGGCGAGTGTGCTCGGCGTCGAGGTGGAAGCCGACGAGCTGCTCGCGCTCGTCGGCCTGGAGCGGTTCGCTCCCTCGCACCCGTATCGCCTGTCCGGGGGAGAACAACGGCGGCTCGCGATGATCAGCGCTCTCGCGCATCGCCCGGGCTTCGTCGCGCTCGACGAGCCGACCGTCGGACAGGACCGCGACACCTGGGCGGTCGTGACCGGTTGGTACACCGCGGCCGCGCGAGCGGGTGCGGTCGTCGCTCTGGCCACGCACGACCCCGACGCGCCTCGCGACGTGGAGATCGCCGTGGGTGAGGCGGTGACGGCGACATGAGGACGCTGATCACCCGGGTCAACCCCCTCGTGCTGTTGTCGGTGGGCGCGTTCTCGCTCATCGGGTCCTTCGCGGTCCGTTCACTGCCGGTCGCCGCTGTGACGATCGGCCTCTACGCGCTGGCCGCCCTGATCTTCCTACCCACGTGGCGCTACCCGCTCGCGTGCCTGGCGTTCTCCGGGTTCGCGGCCGTCACGATCGTCTACTCGACGTGGCGGCTCGGCGGGCAGAACACCGAGGTCGCCGCCGTGGCGGGCCTGCGGATCCTGGTGCTGGCGTGGCCAGGCTCGGTGATGGTCGGGTTCATCGACCCTGGGCGTCTTTCCGACTACGCTGCGCAGACGCTTCGCCTCCCGGCCCGCGGAGTCGCGGCGTTCTCCGCGGCGCTGCAGCGGTTCAGCGGCTTCGCGCAGACGTGGGAGTCGCTGGAACGCACCCGACGAGCTCGCGGCGTCGCGCCCGGCCGTCACCCCGTCGGGCAGGTGAAGCACAGCGGGTCGATGGCCTTCGCTCTCCTCGTCCAGGCCATGCGGGGAGCGTCCTCCTCGTCCATCGCGATGGACGCACGGGGCTTCGCCGACGCCCGCGGCCGCACCTGGGCCGAGCCGGCAACGTGGTCTCGAATGGACCTCGCCGGGCTAGCGCTGGCTGCAGCGCTCGGTGCTGTGCCGATCGTCTGCTTCTTCGCAATCTGAGACTGCCAGGCGAACAGCACGGCATCTGACACAGCCCCATCCACTCAACAAGTCGCTGCGCACATCGCTCTCCACGTTTAGGCTGAGACCCGCGTCACGTTCATGCTGATACAGGGGGAAGCGCATGTCGCTTGCAGTGCTCGACCGGGAACGCACCGTCGCCAAGCCGGGGTTCAACCGATGGCTGATCCCACCGGCGGCGCTGGCCGTCCATCTCTGTATCGGCCAGGTGTACGCGACGAGTGTCTACAAGGCGTCGCTGGTCGAGCACTTCGACGTCTCGCTCACGCAAGTCGGCATCGTCTTCTCGATCGCGATCGTGATGCTGGGTCTGTCGGCCGCAGTGTTCGGCACGTGGGTGGACACCGGCGGACCGCGGCGCGCCATGGTGGCGGCCGCCGTCTGCTGGTCGGTCGGCTTCCTCGTGGGTGCGCTCGGCATCTTCACCGGGCAGCTGTGGTTGCTGTATCTCGGCTACGGCGTCATCGGAGGTATCGGTCTCGGCATCGGGTACATCTCCCCGGTCTCCACGCTCATCAAGTGGTTCCCCGACCGTCCCGGGCTCGCCACCGGCATGGCGATCATGGGCTTCGGTGGTGGTGCGATGATCGCCAGCCCGCTGTCGCGCAACCTCCTCGATCTCTACGACCCGGCGATGGAGGAGGGCGTCGCGTCCGGCAGCGCCGTCGGCAAGCTGTTCCTCACTCTCGGCGTGGCGTACTTGATCGTGATGCTGTTCGGCGCCTGGCTGGTGCGCGTGCCCGCTCCCGGCTGGCGGCCGGAGGGATTCGATCCCAGCACCGTCAAGAGCAAGGCCCTCGTCACCACCGAGAGCGTGTCCGCGAACAACGCGGTCAAGACGCCGCAGTTCTGGCTGCTGTGGATCGTGCTGTTCTGCAACGTCACCGCCGGCATCGGCATCCTCGAGCAGGCCGCGCCGATGATCCAGGACTTCTTCCGTGAAGGCGACTCGTCCACGGTCGCCGCCTCCGCTGCCGCCGGCTTCGTCGGGTTCCTGTCGCTGTGCAACATGGCCGGACGCTTCGTCTGGTCGTCGACGTCGGACGTCATCGGCCGCAAGAACATCTACATCGTCTACCTCGGCCTCGGGGTCGTCCTCTACGCCACCCTCGCCTTCGGCGGTTCCGCCTCGGTGCTGCTGTTCGCACTGCTCGCGGGCGTGATCCTCAGCTTCTACGGCGGCGGATTCGCCACCATCCCCGCGTATCTGCGTGACCTGTTCGGCACCTTCCAGGTCGGCGCGATCCACGGCCGGCTGCTGACCGCGTGGTCGGCAGCCGGCGTGGCGGGGCCGCTCATCATCAACGGCTTCCTCGACGCCCGCGGCGAGCCCGGTGCCCTCACCGCAGCCGACTATCGACCCGCGCTCCTGACGATGGTCGGCGTGCTGGTGGTCGGATTCCTCGCGAACATCCTGGTGCGGCCGGTCGCCGACAAGTTCCACGAACCGCGCGAGAAGGCGGGGACCGAGCCGACGGCCGACGATGCACCGGTCGAGGCCGAGGCCGGGCCCGAGTCGACCGCGCAGACGGCCACGACCCCGTTGCTGGTCGTGGCCTGGGCGGTCGTCGGCATCCCGCTCGCCTACGGCGTCATCCAGACCGTCCGCACCGCGGCCAGCCTGTTCTGAGGGCGACCGTGGTCACACGGTGACGTCGAAACCGAGATCGACGTCGCTCGCTGCGCGCCCTCCGCGGACGCCCCAGTTCTCGACGGGGCTCTCGCGAAGGACGATCGAGACGTGATCGCCCGGGATGCCGAGTTCCGTCAAGCGGTCGACGATCGCCGCATACAGGTGCCGCTTGGCGTCGAGTGAGCGACCCGTGAAGCAGTCGATGCTGACGAGCGTCGCGAACTCGGGCTCGTGGAGATGGGGCGGGCACGCGAAACGATGCGGCTCGTGAACCACGAGGCGGACATGCTTGTCGTGCGCCGGGATCTGAAAGGCCTCGACGAGCGCGCCGTGGACGGCGTCGATGATGGCGGCTTCCTCGTCCTCGGACCAGCGACGGCGAACTTCGATGAGCGCGTGGGGCATGGCCGGAGTGTAGTCAGCGCTTCCGTTGGGGAGGGCGACGCCGACCCGTGCGGGAACCCGCCGCCGTTTCAGTCGGTGTTCTGCACCGCGAAGTCCGTGCCTTGGCCGGGGTCGGTCGAGCCGCTCCCGTTGTCCGGCAGGAACGAGCCGAGGAAGAAGCACACGGTCAGACCCGCGAGCACGTACCCCACGATCAAGGCCGGATGCCCCGCCTCCACGCCGAGCACCAACGCGACCGCGCCGGCGATCGCCAGCGCCACGAAGAGACATCCGAGCACGAACCGGTAGATCGCCATGCCGCTGTAGCGCGGCGCGTCGCCGACGCGGTACGTCGACTGCTCAGGTTCCCGGTGAAATCCGGCGTCGCGAGTCATCGCGGCCAGACTAGCCCGAGGTCAGCCCCGCTTGCGGGCGGCGCGGGCGCGCTCGCCCGAATCGAGGATGACCTTGCGGATGCGCACGGCCGACGGCGTGATCTCCACGCACTCGTCCTCGCGGCAGAACTCCAGCGACTGCTCGAGCGACAACTTCTTCGGCGGGATCAGCTTCTCGAAGTTGTCGGCCGTCGACGAGCGCACGTTCGTCTGCTTCTTCTCCTTGGTGATGTTGACGTCCATGTCGTCATCACGGGAGTTCTCGCCGACGATCATGCCCTCGTACACCTCGGTGCCCGGGTCGATGAAGAGCGTGCCGCGCTCCTGCAGGCTGGTCATCGCGTACGACGACGCCGCACCAGCGCGGTCGGCGACCAGCGATCCCGACGGGCGCGTCGAGATCTCGCCGTGCCACGGCTCGTAGCCCTCGAACACGTGGTGGGCGATGCCGGTGCCGCGGGTGTCGGTGAGGAACTCGGTGCGGAAGCCGATCAGACCGCGCGACGGCACCAGGAACTCCATCCGGACCCAGCCCGTGCCGTGGTTGATCATCTGCTCCATGCGGCCCTTGCGGACGGCCAGCAGCTGCGTGACGGTGCCGAGGTACTCCTCGGGCGTGTCGATCGTCAGCCGCTCGACGGGCTCGTGCAGCTTGCCGTCGATCTGCTTGGTGACCACCTGCGGCTTGCCGACGGTCAGCTCGTAGCCCTCGCGGCGCATCTGCTCGACGAGGATCGCCAGCGCGAGCTCGCCACGACCCTGGACCTCCCACGCGTCGGGACGGTCGGTGGGCAGCACACGGATCGACACGTTGCCGATCAGCTCGTTGTCCAGGCGGTCCTTCACGAGGCGGGCGGTGACCTTGGTGCCCTTCTCGCGGCCGGCGAGCGGCGAGGTGTTGGTGCCGATCGTCATCGAGATCGCCGGCTCGTCGACGGTGATGAGCGGCAACGCGATCGGGTTGTCGGGGTCGGCGAGCGTCTCGCCGATCATGATGTCGGACATGCCGGCGATGGCGACGATGTCGCCGGGTCCTGCCTGCTCGCCGGGCTTACGCTCGAGCGCCTCGGTGATGAGCAGCTCGGTGACCTTGACCCGCTCGACCGAACCGTCGCGCTTCATCCACGCGACCTGCTGGCCCTTCTTCAGCACGCCGTTCTTGACGCGCACGAGGGCGAGGCGGCCGAGGAACGGCGAGGAGTCGAGGTTGGTGACGTGCGCCTGCAGCGGGGCGTCAGCGTCGTACTCGGGGGCCGGGACGTGCTCCATGATCGTCTGGAACAGCGGGATGAGGTTGTCGTTGTCCGGCAGGCCACCGTCGGCCGGCTGCTCGAGCGAAGCGCGGCCGGCCTTCGCCGAGGCGTACACGACGGGGAAGTCGAGTGCGTCGTCGTCGGCGTCCTCGGGCAGCAGATCCATGAAGAGGTCGTACGTCTCGTTGACGACCTCGGCGATCCGCGCGTCAGGACGGTCGACCTTGTTGACGACGAGGATGACCGGCATCTTCGCGCTGAGCGCCTTGCGCAGCACGAAGCGCGTCTGCGGCAGCGGGCCCTCGGAGGCGTCGACCAGCAGCACGACCGCGTCGACCATCGACAGACCGCGCTCCACCTCGCCGCCGAAGTCGGCGTGGCCGGGGGTGTCGATGATGTTGATCGTGACGCCGCCGTCCGACCCCGGTCCCTGGTAGCGGACCGCGGTGTTCTTGGCGAGGATCGTGATCCCCTTCTCGCGTTCGAGGTCGCCCGAGTCCATCACCCGCTCGGTGACCTCCTCGTGCTCCGCGTACGCGCCCTGCTGCTGGAGCATGGCGTCGACGAGGGTGGTCTTGCCATGGTCGACGTGGGCGACGATGGCGACGTTACGAAGGTCAGAGCGTGTGGGCACCGGGAAATCCTATGCGAAGTGTCGAAATTCCCGTCCTCGGTCCGTCATCGTGGTGACCAACGATGGAAGGACAACCATGGCCACGAGTACTTGATCAACCTCCCCGGCGACGAGGACGTCTGGGAGCAGATGAGTCCCGAAGAACGCGAGAAGGTGTTCGACCGGCACCGGGAGTTCTCCGAGCAGCTCACCGCCCGAGGCCACGAAATCACTGGTGGCGCGGAACTCGAGCACTCCAAGCACGCCAAAGTCGTCCGGCCGGAGGGCTCCGGTCACGTCGTCACCGACGGTCCGTTCGCCGAGACCACCGAGCAGCTCAGTGGTTTCTACATCGTGGCGACGGACGATCTCGATGACCTGCTCGATGTGTGCAAGCTCATGACCTTCGACGGCGGCGCGGTCGAGGTACGGCGGTTGCTGGACGCGCCGGAGTCGTGACCGCCGACGAGGTGATCGAGGAGTCGTGGCGCGAGCACCGGCCGCGACTCCTCGCTCTCCTCACCGCACGATTCGAACGGGTCGACCTCGCCGAGGACGCGTTGGCGGAGGCGTTCGCGAAAGCCGCCCGACTCTGGGGGACCGACGGGGTGCCCGCCTCGCCGGTCGCGTGGCTGCACCGGGTCGCCCAGCGCGAAGTGATCGACCGGCTGCGCAGCGAGGCGAGCGCCCACCGGGCAGCAGCAAGGATCGCGGAGGACCTCACGCACCGGGCCGAGGCCGGTGAACCTCGGCTCGAGGCCGTCCCCGACGACATGCTGCGGTTGGTCTTCCTGGCCTGTCACCCGGCGCTTCCCCCGCATGCCCAGACCGCCCTGGCCTTGCGCTGGGTGCTGGCGGTGCCGACCACGGAGATCGCGCGGCTGTTCGCCGTCGCGCCCGCCGCGATGTCGGCACGCCTCACCCGAGCCCGGCAACGCGCCGCTGCGGAGCCCACGCGTTCGAGCTGCCCACCGGGTCCGCGCTCGACGACCGCGTGGAGGGAGTCCTCCGCACCGCTCACCTGTTCTTCACGTCCGGGTATGCCCCGTCCGAGGGCGATCTGGCGGTACGTCCGGAGGTCTGCGCCGAGGCGATCCGGCTCGTCGCCGTCATCGACGACCTCCCGCCCGGGCGTACCGACGTGCAGGCGCTGCGATCACTCCTGGAACTGCAGCACGCGCGGCGGGACGCACGGGCGGACGCGGCGGGGACCTCGTGCTGCTCGCCGAACAAGACCGTCGGCGCTGGCGGCACGATGAAATCGACGGCGCCATGGAGCGACTGCTGGCCCTCGACCCAGCCGCCGGCTTCGCCGAGGAACTGCGTCTTCAGGCGCTGATCGCGGCCGTCCACGCGGTGGCGCTCAGCACCGAGGAGACGGACTGGCCGTTGGCGCTCACGTTCTACGACCGCCTGCTCGCCATGAGCGGGGACGACCCGGTGATCCGGCTCAACCGTGCCGTCGCCGTCGCCCGCGTGAATGGCGCCAAGCACGCTCTGGCTGAACTCGACGGTCTCGACCCGCGGGACCACCGGACGGCTGGCGCTCTCGCCGAACTCCATGCCGAGGCCGGGAACTTGGCGCACGCCCGGAGGTTGTTCGCCTCCGCTGCCGACTGGTGCGCCTGCGCGCCGGTCCGGCGTCACTACCGGCGGCGCCGCGACTCGATGACGCAGGTGGTCGAGTAGCGACCGAGCGCCAGCGAGCGACCGTATCGAGACGGGTCGACGTGGTCTCGGTACGCGGCTCGTTCCTCGCCGCTACTCGACCACCTAGGGGAACTGCTCGCCGCTTTCCGGACGTTGCGCTGTGGCAACGATCACGGAGACGCAATAGTTGCAGTAGCGTTAGTATTCTGGGGTGACGTCCTCAGACCCGCGCTCGGCCGCTTTCGCCGATCTCGAGACCTTCCTCGGCCGGGTCTTCATCAACGCCGAGTCGGAGGCCTACGAGGTCTTCCTCGCCATGGACCTGTCGTTCTCGCAGGCCCGCACCCTGTTCACGCTCGCGCAGACCGACGGACCGCTCGCCATCGGGGACATCGCCAAGCTGGTGTCGCTCTCGGTCGCGGCCGCCGGCCGTAACGTCGACCAGCTCGTCAAGCTCGGGCTCGTCGAGCGCACCGAGTGCGACCAGGACCGACGGGTCAAGATCGTCGCCCTCACCAACAAGGGCGTCGAACTCGCCCGTGCGCACCTCGACGCCAAGCGCGACTCCGTGCGCCACATGCTCAACCGACTCGACCTCGATCAGTGCGAGCGCCTCAGCGAGGCCCTCGCGCCCTTGCTCGCCCTCACGAAAGAGGACCTGAATGACCAGCACTGAGCTGCCCGACTACCCCGAGAAGATCGACGCCGCCGTCCTCAAGGTCGCCGGCGTCGTCGTCCTCGGCTCGATCATGTCGATCCTCGACATCACCGTCGTCAACGTCGCGCTGCCGACGTTCATGACCGACCTCGACGTCCAGAACTACTCCACCGTGGCCTGGACCGTCACCGCCTACACGCTCGCGCTCGCGACCGTCATCCCGCTGACCGGCTGGGCCGCCGACCGCTTCGGCACCAAGCGGCTCTACCTGCTCGCCCTCGCGCTGTTCACCGCCGGCTCCGTGCTGTGCGCCGCGGCGCAGAGCATCGAGGCGCTCATCGCGTTCCGCGTGGTGCAGGGGCTCGGCGGCGGCATGCTCATGCCGCTCGGCATGACGATCATGACCCGAGCGGCCGGCCCGCAGCGGATGGGCCGCCTCATGGCGATCCTCGGTGTGCCGATGCTGCTGGGCCCGATCCTCGGCCCCATCCTCGGCGGCTGGCTCATCGATCACGCCACGTGGCACTGGATCTTCCTCATCAACTTGCCGCTCGGCGTCGTCGCACTCGTGTACGCGTGGATCATCCTGCCGAAGGACACCCCGCAGCCCGGTGAGTCGTTCGACTTCCTCGGCATGCTGATGATGTCGCCCGGTCTCGCGCTGTTCCTCTACGGCGTCTCGTCCATCCCCGACGAGGGCACGATGGCCGCTCCCAAGGTGTGGGCCACGATGCTCGCCGGCGGCCTGCTGGTGCTCGCGTTCATCGCGTACTCCTTCAAGCCCCAGCACCCGCTGCTGGACCTGCGCCTGTTCCGCAACTACAACCTGTCGATCTCGACGCTCACGATGTTCCTGTTCGCGGCCGCGTTCTTCGGCGGGCTGCTGCTCGTGCCGACGTACTTCCAGCAGGTGCGGATGGAGACGCCGTTCGACGCCGGGCTCCTGGTCGCCCCGCAGGGCATCGGCGCGATGCTGACGATGCCGATCGCCGGCGCCCTCGTCGACCGCTTCCCGGTCGGACGCATCGTGCCGGTCGGCCTCGCGCTGATCTGCGCCGGCATGTTCGGTCTCACCCGGATCGAGGCGGACACACCGTACCCGTACCTCATCGGCGTCCTGTTCGTCATGGGTCTCGGCATGGGCTCGACGATGATGCCGCTCATGACGTCCGCGCTGCGCACGCTCACCAACCACGAAGTCGCTCGCGGCTCGACGCTGCTCAACATCACCCAGCAGATCGCCAGCTCGGTCGGCGTCGCGATCATCTCGGTCGTGCTGACCAACCAGCAGAAGGACTCCGACGCCGTGTCCGCGGCGCAGGCACTCGCCGAGGCCGAGCGGGCGGGTGAGCAGCCGCCGGCCGCCGTGCTGCAGTACGTCCAGTCGGTCGGCGATCAGTTCGAGAAGCTGGTGTCGCAGGAGGCCGCGTCGGCCTTCGCGCACAGCTTCTGGATCGCGTTCGCGCTGTGCGTGGTGACGTTCGTCGCGACGCTCTTCCTGCCCAAGAAGCGCGAGGCGAGCCACCTGCTCGACGACGAGGGCAAACCGCCGGTCGTCATCCACTGATCGACGAACCGACGACGAGGCCCCGGCGCTGCTGAGCACCGGGGCCTCGTGCTGTCAGCGGGACGTGCCGCCGTTCGTGTCGGTGTCGGTGTGCTCGGCGTCGTACTCGTCGATCGCGCTCGAGATGCGTTCGTCGACCTGCTCGCCGAAGTGGTCCTCGAAGTTCTCCGAGATGGTGTCCACCACCTGCGACGTCACCGCGGGGGTCATCCGCTCGGTGAGCTCGAGCTGCCACTCCCGCTCACGGGCCCGCCGGCTGAGTCGCCGGATCTCCCGATACTCGCTCTTGAGCGCCTTGTAGGTGGCGAAGCACATCGCGATCATGATGACGCTGAACGGCACCGCGGTCAGGATCGCTCCCGTCTGCAACGCGACGAGCCCGCCCGCCAGCAGCAGACCGATCGCCACCAGACCCTCGATGGACGACCACAGGATGCGGCTCCACGTCGGAGGCTCCGGGTGTCCGCCGTGACTCAGCATGTCGACGACCAGCGAGCCGGAGTCCGACGAGGTGACGAAGAAGATGACGATCATGATGATCGCGACACCCGAGAGCAGGCCGCTGGCGGGAAGATTCTCGAGCATCTGGAACAGGGCGTTCTCGCTCGTGACACTGCCGTCCGGGTTGGTGAGGTCCTGGCCGTTCATCTGCTGGTAGATGGCACTGCCGCCCATGACCGTGAACCAGGCCATCGTGACCAGAACCGGCACGAGCATCACGCCGGCGACGAACTCGCGCACGGTGCGGCCGCGGGAGATCCGCGCGATGAACAGGCCGACGAACGGCGACCACGAGATCCACCAGCCCCAGTAGAACGTCGTCCACGCGGCCTGCCACTCGATGCCCGCCTCGCCGGTCAGCGCGCTCGTGTTGAAGCTCAGCGGCACGAGGTTGAACAGGTAGTTGCCGATGTTCTGCACGAAGTCGCGCAGCAGGAACAGGGTCGGTCCCAGCGCCAGAATCGCCACGAGGAAGACGCCCGCGAGTCCGAGGTTCGCGTTGGAGAGCCATTTGATGCCGCGGCCCACGCCGCTGACGACGGAGAGCGTCGCGACGGCGGTGACGCCGATGATCAGGGCCACGAGGTGCCAGTCGAGCGCCTCGTCGATGACGCCGAGGCTCACGAGGCCGGCGGAGATCTGCTGGACACCGAGGCCGAGCGAGGTGGCGACACCGGCGACGGTGCCGACGATGGCGGCGACGTCGATGATGTCGCCGGCCCAGCCCTTCACACGGTCGCCCAGTACCGGTTCCAGCGCCCACCGCAGCGAGACCGGACGGCCCTTGCGGTGGATCGCGTAGGCCATCGCGAGGCCGACGACGACGTAGATCGCCCACGCGTGGAAGCCCCAGTGCAAGAACACCTGGGACATCGCCGAGTTCACGAGCTGTCCCTCCGAGCCGGTGACGCCCGGCTTGGGGTCGACGAAGAAGGTGAGGGGTTCAGCCGCTCCCCAGAAGACCAGGCCGATGCCCATGCCGGCGGCGAAGAGCATCGAGAACCAGGCGAAGATGCCGAATTCGGGTTCGTCCTCATCCTTGCCGAGCACGATGTCGCCGAACCTGCCGACCCCCATCCAGATCGCGAAGATGACGAATCCCGAGACGATCAGGACGTAGTACCAGCCGAGGCCGCGCACGACGGTGTCCTGCAGGGTCGTGAGGGCCGTCTCCGTCGCGGAAGGGAACGCGACGCTGAGGGCGACGACCACGGCGAGGAAGCCGAGGGCCGGGTAGAAGACACCGCGCCGAAGATGGGCGGAGCCGTCGGTCGTGATTGCTGGCACGTGGATCTCCTTGGGTCAGAAGTAATTGCCAGCCCACCACTGTGTCAGCGCCGCCCAAGAGGCGCAAAGTGAGTGATGCTCAGGAGCGGGGAGCGAGCGGCCCTCGGGCCACCTTGTGCGAGGCCGCCTGCGCGACCGGCTTGATGACGAGGAAGTCGATGTCGACGTGCGCCGGTCGCGAGGCGATCCAGGCGATGGCGTCCGCGACGTCGTCGGCCGACAGCGGGTTCTCGACACCCTCGTAGACCTGGTCGGCGCGGTCCCGATCCCCGCGGAACCGGGTGAGCGAGAACTCCTCCGTCTGCACCATGCCCGGCGCCACCTCGCTGATCCGCACCGGTTCGCCGTTGAGCTCGAGCCGCAGCGTCTCGGTCATCACGGCGAGGCCGTGCTTGGCGGCGGTGTAGCCGCCACCGCCCTCGTAGGCGTGGTGGCCGGCGATCGACCCGACGTTGACGATCGTGCCCGTGCCCGACGCCGCTCGGCGCAGCGCCGGAAGCAGTGCGCGCGTGACGTTCAAGGTGCCGATGACGTTGATGTCGTACATGCGCCGCCAGTCTTCGGGGTCGGCCTCGTCGACCCGCTCGAGGCCGATGGCACCGCCGGCGTTGTTGACGAGGAGGTCCAGCGAGGGGCCCACCGCGTCGGCCAACGCCGCGACCGCCTCGGTGTCGGTGACGTCGCAGGTCACCGCGGACCCGCCGATCTCGGACGCGAGCGCCGTGATGCGCTCGGTGCGGCGAGCCGCGCAGACGACGCGGTACCCCTGGGCGGCGAGGGCGCGGGCGGTGGCGGCGCCGATGCCGCTGCTGGCACCGGTCACGACGGCGAGGGGCTGGGTGCTCATGGCCTCATCGTCGCAGAGCCCGCCGTGGCGATCGCGACGAGTGCCTCCGCGGTGCGGGACAGCCGCCGTTCGCGCGACCACACGACGCTCAAGGGGCGTCGGGCGTCCACTATCGTCGCCACAGGGACGACATCGCCGTTCTGCACGGCCGCGATGACGGCGCGCTCGGCCACCACTCCGGGCGCGATACCGGCGATGACCGCTCCCACGAGGCTCGCCGTCGAACTCGCCTCCATCGCGACCTGAGGACTGGCGCCGAGCGCAGCCTCGAAGGTGCGACGTGTGCCGCTCCCGGGCTCGCGGAGGACGAGCGGTTCCTGCGCGAGCTCGTCCCGGTCGACCGGCCGGTCACGTCGCGCCCACGCGTGAGACGGGTGCGCTACTACGGCCAGTGCGTCCTCACCGACCTTGCGCACCGCGAGGTCGGATGGAAGGTCCGGCGTCTCGATGAAGCCGAGGTCCGCGGTCCCCTCGCGCACCCGGTCGACCACGGCAGCGCTGTTGACCACCATCAGCTGAGGCGTGGCGGCCTGGTACCGGGCGCGCAGCTCGCCGAGCCAGCGCGGCACGAGGTAGCCGGCGACGGTCAGGCTCGCGGCGACGCGCAAGTCGCGATCGTGCCGGCCTCGCAGCGCTTCGAGACCCGCCTGCAGCGCCGCCACCCGCTCGAACGCGGCGCGTCCCCAGCCGGCGACCGCTCGCCCCTCGTCAGTGAGTTGGGACCCGCGAGCCGACCGTTCCACCAGCGTCAGGCCCCAGCGCGCCTCCATCGCGCGCAATCGCGCGCTCGCGGCAGGCTGAGTGATGCCGAGCCGGCGGGCAGCAGCTCCGATGCTGCCGTACTCGTCCACCGCGACGAGGACTTCGGCTCCTTCGAGGTCGGGGGTCATCAATCCAGTTTATGACCCGTTCCCGATCCGGCGTCTACTCAGCGGGCGCGTGCGCCGGGAGGGTGGAGACATGTCGGTGTCAGTCACCCGGAGTGCCGTGCTCCTGTCCGCGATCGTCGCGGCGGGTGCGCTGGCGACGGGTTGGCCGGTGAGCCCGCTGGTGGTCGCGCTCGTCGCCGGGATCGTCGTCGCGCATCTGCCGCACCGACCAGAAGGCGTGGACGGGCTGGGGCGAGACGCGTTGCGGCTGGGTGTCGTGCTGCTGGGATTGCGGCTCTCCCTCGGTCAGCTGGCCGATCTCGGGCAGACGGGACTGCTGATCGTGGCCGTGACCGTGGCGGTGACGTACTCCGCGACCCGGTCGATCGGCCGTCGCCTCGGGCTCGACGACGATCTCGTCACGCTCATCGCGGTCGGCTTCTCGATCTGCGGCGCGGCGGCGATCGCCGGGGTTCAGGACGTCGTCCGCGCGCGGAGCGCAGTGGTCGCCCAAGCGGTCGCGATGGTGACGATCTTCGGCTCGGTGATGATCGTCGCGGTGCCGGTCACGGCGAGCGTGATCGGACTCGACGCACGGGAAACGGCCGTATGGGCCGGCGCGAGCATCCACGAAGTGGCGCAGGTCGTCGCCGCGAGCGCCGCGGCTGCGCCGGCAGCGGTCGGCGTCGCGGTCACCGTCAAACTCGCCCGCGTCGTGCTGCTCGCCCCGATGTCGCTGGTCGTCGGGGCGGGCCGAAGCGACGCCGGCGACGGCCGCCCACGGGTTCCCTGGTTCGTCCTCGGATTCCTAGGTGCTGTGGCCGTCCGAAGCGCCGGGCTCCTCGACGGGGCCGTGCTGTCCGGGGGCGATCGCCTGGCGACAGGACTGCTTGCCGCCGGGATGTTCGCCCTCGGAACGACCGTTCACCTCCGCACCCTCACCCGGGGGACCGGACGGCTGCTCGTGCTCGCCGCGGCCAGCACCGTCGTGGCTGCCGGGGTGTCCCTGTCGCTGGTCTCGGTGCTCCTGTGAGGCGGACGTCGCGTTGCCCGCTGGGACGCATGCGGGAGAATGCCTAGGTGGACATCAGCCGTATCGCCATGCTCTCGGCGCACACGTCGCCACTCGAGCAACCCGGCAACGGCGACGCGGGCGGCATGAACGTCTACATCCTGGAGCTGTCGCGGCGGCTGGCGGGCCGCGGGATCGAGGTCGAGATCTTCACTCGCGCGACGTCCCGCCACCTGCCTCCTGTCGTGGACGCCGAGCCGGGAATCCGCGTCCACCACGTGGCCGCCGGCCCTTTCGACGGCCTCGAGAAGAACGACCTTCCCGCCCAGCTGTGCTCCTTCGTGCGCGACGTGCTGCGTGCCGAGGTCGAGCACGGACCGGGGTACTTCGACCTCGTCCACTCCCACTACTGGCTCTCCGGCCAGGTCGGCACCGTCGTCCGCGACCGATGGGGGGTGCCGCTCGTCCACTCGATGCACACCATGGCCAAGGTCAAGAACGCTGCCCTCGCTGACGGTGACACGCCCGAACCGCTCGGACGGGTCTGGGGCGAGGAGGAGATCGTGCGCTTCGCCGACCGTCTCATCGCCAACACCGACGAGGAGCGCCGCGAGCTCATCGAGCTCTACGGCGCTGACGGCGGCCGTGTCGACATCGTCCACCCGGGCGTCGACCTCGACGTCTTCCACCCGCACGACCGCGGCGAGGCCCGCCGCCGTCTCGGTATCGCGCCGACGACTCCGCTCGTGGTGTTCGCCGGCCGCATCCAACCGCTCAAGGCGCCTGACATCGTCCTCAAGGCCGTGGCCAGCCTGCGCCGCCGTCATCCGGCGCTCGGTGTGGAGGTCGCCGTCGTCGGGGGAGCGTCCGGCAGCGGGCTCGCCCGTCCCGACGAACTGCAGCAGTTGGCGGCGGAGCTCGACATCCGCGACGCCGTCCACTTCGTCCCGACGGTGTCGCAGGCCGAACTCGCGCAGTGGTACTCGGCCGCCTCGGCGGTGTGCGTGCCGTCGTACAACGAGTCGTTCGGACTCGTGGCGATCGAGGCGCAGGCCTGCGGCACGCCGGTCGTCGCCGCGCGCGTCGGCGGACTGACCACGGCCGTGGCCGACGGCGTCACCGGCACCCTCGTCGACGGCCACGATCCGCGCGACTACGCCGACGCGCTGTTCACCTACCTCACCGACGGGCAGTTGCGCTCCGACGTCGGGCGGAAAGCCGTCGCCCACGCGGAGATGTTCAGTTGGGACGCGACGGCCGACCGTACGATCGCCAGTTATGAGGCCGCAGTCCGTCAACGCCACGAGGAACTGAGGAGCACGCCATGAGCGCCGTCCACGACACCATCGTCGCCGCTCTCGACGCGGCCGAGCTCGAGTACGTGCGCCACGGCGAGGACGTCTTCGAGGTCGACCTTCCCGGCGAGCGCAAGCTCAAGACCACGTGCCGGCTCGACGTCGGGCGTCACGCGCTGGGGGTGCACGCCTTCGTCGCGCGCCGCCCTGACGAGAACCACGAAGCCGTCTACCGCTGGTTGCTCGAACGCAACTTCAAGCTGTTCGGCGTGGCCTTCGCCGTCGACGCCGTCGGCGACATCTACCTCGACGGACGTCTGCCGCTGCACGCCGTGACCGAGGACGAGATCGACCGGGTCCTCGGTGCCGTCCTCACGTACGCCGACGAGTCCTTCAACACGATCCTCGAACTGGGCTTCGCCAGCTCGATCCGTAAGGAATGGGCGTGGCGGGAGGCGCGAGGTGAGTCCACCCGCAACCTCGAGGCGTTCAAGCACCTGCGCCCCCGCGACGACGAACCGACGGCATGAAGGCGACCGTCTTCGTCGACGTCGTCGACGCGTGGTCGTACGTGGGGTCCGTGCGTTTCGAGCGGGCCGCCGCGATGTACACGATCCTCACCGGCGAACCGGTCGAGATCGGCTACCGCGCCTGCCGCGTCCCCGGGGCCCCCACGGCCGAGGAGGTCGTGGCCGCCGCGCGGATCAGCGCCATCGAGCTCAACGTCGAGGAGATCGTGCCCGCCGACTCCACCGACGCCTGGCGATTGCTGACCTGGGCGATGGAGTCCGGCGAGGCGGTGCAGCGCGAACTGCTGCACCAGCTGTGGCGCGCCCACTTCCTCGAGGGCGCCGACATCAGCGACTCCTTCGTCCTCGCGAGCCGCGCGGCCCTCGCCGGGCTCGACCTGGAGGCCGCGGACGGGCTGCTGGCGAGCAACGAGTACGCCGAGGACGTGGAGCGGCAGCGCGACACGGCCGCGCATCTGGGCGTCGACACCACGCCCTTCATCGTCGTCAACGCCTCACGGACCATCGCCGGCGGTCACTCGCAGGACGACTACCTCCAGGCGCTCCACCGCATCGCTCACGGCGTCGACTGATCGCTACGCTGGGCCCATGAGCACACTCGTCCTGCTGCGCCACGGTCACAGCGAATGGAACGCGAAGAACCTGTTCACCGGATGGGTCGACGTCGACCTGAACGAGCAGGGCGTCGCGGAGGCCATGCGCGCCCCCGAGCTGCTCCGCGAGGCCGGCATCCTGCCGGACGTCTCGCACACCTCGGTGCTGCGGCGGGCCATCCGCACCGCCCAGATCACGCTCGACGGCATCGACCGCCACTGGATCCCGGTCAAGCGGTCGTGGCGGCTCAACGAACGCCACTACGGAGCACTGCAGGGCAAGGACAAGAAGGCCACGCTCGAGGAGTTCGGCGAGGAGCAGTTCATGACGTGGCGCCGCTCCTACGCGACCCCGCCGCCGCCGATCGCCGACGACGACGAGTTCAGCCAGGCTGGCGACGCGCGCTACGCATCGCTGCCGTCGGAGCTGCTTCCGCGGACTGAGGCGCTCGCGCACGTGCTCGTGCGGCTGCTGCCGTACTGGTACGACGAGATCATCCCGGACCTGCGCGCCGGCAAGACGGTGCTCGTGACAGCCCACGGCAACTCGCTGCGCGCCCTCGTCAAGCACCTCGACGGACTGTCCGAGGAGGCCGTCGTCGGCCTCAACATCCCGACCGGCATCCCGCTCGTCTACGAACTCGACGACGACATGAAGCCGATCGAGAAGGGCGGCCGTTACCTCGACCCCGAGGCGGCCGAAGCCGCCATCGCCGCCGTCGCCAACCAAGGCCGCTGACCCGGCCCCTTCCGCGTCGTAGGTGGTCGAGTAGGCCGGAGCGCTAGCGGAGTGCCGTATCGAGACCACGTTGCGTCGACTGGTCTCGCTCCGTGTCGGCTACGCCCTCCTTGCCACGGCTCCATTGCGGCTCGTTCCGGTTCCTGAGTAGCCGCGAGGAACGAGCGGCGTATCGAAGGGCGCCGGTACTCGACCACCGACACCTCAGGTCAGGTGCCGTACTTGTAACCGAGGCCTCGGACCGTGGTGAGGGTGACAGGATGCGCGGGGTCGGGTTCGATCTTGGCGCGCAGCCGCTTGACGTGGACGTCGAGCGTCTTGGTGTCACCGACGTAGTCAGCGCCCCACACGCGATCGATGAGCTGCCCGCGGGTCAGCACTCGACCGGGGTTACGCAGGAAGAACTCGAGCAGTTCGAACTCCTTGAGCGGGAACCGCACCTCCTCGCCGTCCACCGTGACGATGTGGCGGTCGACGTCCATGCGGACCGAGCCGACCTGCAGCGTGGGGCTCTCCTCGACCTCCTCCACGCCGCCGCGGCGCAGCACGGCGCGGATGCGCGCCACGAGTTCACGTGGCGAGTACGGCTTGGTGACGTAGTCGTCGGCACCCAGCTCGAGGCCGACGACCTTGTCGACCTCGGTGTCCTTGGCGCTCACCATGATGATCGGGACGGCCGACGTCTGACGGATCGTGCGGCACACTTCGGTGCCGGGGATGCCCGGCAGCATGAGATCGAGCAGGACGATGTCGGCGCCACCGCGTTCGAACGCCTCCAGCGCGTCCGGTCCGGTCTCGGCGACGGCGACGTCGAAGCCCTCCTTGCGCAGCACATACGACAGCGCTTCGCTGTAGGAAGCCTCGTCCTCGACGATCAGAACCTTGGTCACAGTTGCTCCTCATCGAGCGTTACGGCTGGCAGCACCAGCGTGAACGACGAACCGAGGCCGGGTTCGCTCCAGACCTCGACGGTGCCGCCGTTGCTGGCGGCGACGTGCTTGACGATGGACAGCCCCAATCCGGTGCCACCCGTGGAACGCGCTCGGGCCGGGTCGACCCGGTAGAAGCGTTCGAAGATGCGCTCCAACTCGGTATCGGGGATGCCGATACCGGTGTCGGAGACGGTGATGCGGACGTCCTCCTCGTCGCGCGTGGCGATGACGGACACCTTGCCGCCCGCGTCGCTGTACGTGACGGCGTTCTCGACGAGGTTGCTCACCGCGGAGTGCAGCTGGGCGCGGTCGCCGTGGACGATCAGGTCGGGCTCCACCTCGGTGGCGATCTCGATGTCCTTGCCCTCCGCCTCGGTCGCCGAGTGCTCGGCCGCCTCTGCAACGAGCTCGGAGACCTTGACCGCCGAGGCGTCCTCGCTGGCGGTGTCGTTCTGGAGGCGCGAGAGGTCGATGATCTGTTGGACGAGGCGGGTGAGCCGCTCGCTCTCGGCTTGCATCCGCTGAGAGA
This sequence comes from Aeromicrobium camelliae, assembly GCF_003850045.1. Classification (GTDB taxonomy): domain Bacteria; phylum Actinomycetota; class Actinomycetes; order Propionibacteriales; family Nocardioidaceae; genus Aeromicrobium; species Aeromicrobium camelliae. Next base: position 30,513 of record NZ_RQJX01000002.1, read on the forward strand.
AGCGAGTGACCGCCTCGGGGTCGTCCTTCGCCTCGCCGACAGCCTCGGCGAGCAGGTTCAGCGCGCCGATGGGGGTCTTCAACTCGTGGCTCACGTTGGCCACGAAATCGCGGCGGATGGTCTCGACCTGCCGCTCGCGGGTGCGGTCGTGGATCAGAACGAGCTGCAGGCGGCTCGTCAACGGGGCGACGCGCGCGTGCACGTGGATCGGCGGGCGGCGACGCTGACGGATCGTCAGGTCGGCCTCGCGGACCTGGCCGTCGCGGCGGACCTGATGACTGAGCTCGGTCAGCTCCGGCGGCGCGATCTCCCCGTCCCTCACGATGCCGAGCGCGATCGCCGGTGCGGAGGCCTGCACGACCGCGTCGGTGTCGTCGATGAGGACGGCCGAGGAGGAGAGCACGGCGAGGACGTCCTTGACGCCCGGAGGGACCAGCGGCGGTTCCTCGACCGCGGGCACGGACTCCTGGCGGCGTTCGCTCAGACTCCACACCCAGGCGAGCGCGGCGCCGAACACGACGCCGAGCATCCCCACGATGACATAGCTCGCGCTGACCTCCACATGCTCGATCGTAGGGCGCTGTTCACCCAGGATCCGCATCCAGGACCGGCCCGCGCCCACAGTTTCGGTTGTCGTTCACGCGGCGTTCATCATGGGTCGCCGAGCGTTCACCCGCGCGGCGTAGTCTCGCCGCATGCGAGACCAGTACTACGAGCAACTCGACCGCATCGTCGACGACCTCGTCACGTTGACCACGACCGTCCGGCGCTCGGTCGCCGACTCCACGACGGCGCTCCTGCACGCTGACACGACCATCGCGGAGAAGGTCATCGACGCCGGACGTGACATCGACGCGTCGATCGACGAAGTGGAGGAGCGCGCGCTCGTTGTCCTCGCCACGCAGCAGCCTGTCGCCACCGACCTTCGTCAGATCGTCGCCGCGCTGCGCATGCTGGCGGACCTGCAGCGCATGAACGCGCTCGCCGTGCACGTGAGCAAGGTGGCGCGCCGCCGCGTTCCCGAGTCGGCGGTGCCGCTGACGATCCAGCCCACCATCCGCTCGATGGCCTCGGTCGCCGACTCGATGATCGAGAAGGCCGCCCGGATCGTCGGCAACCGCGACCTGACGGCCGCCGCGGCCCTCGAGGTCGAAGACGACGAGATGGACCGCCTGCGCGCCGACCTCTTCCGCGTCCTGCTCGACGGCTCCTGGGAGCACGGCATGGAGGCCGCCATCGACCTCGCGCTGCTCGGCCGCTACTACGAGCGCCTGGGTGACCACGCGGTCAACATGGCCCGCCGGGTCGTGTTCCTCGTGACGGGCGAGCTGCCGGTCACGAACTGACCTCACCGAACGACGAAGGGGGCTGCCATCGGCAGCCCCCTTCGTCGTGGTCGTGGTGGTGCGTCACTGCTCGGTGTCGAGGTTCGACTCTCCCTCCACACCGAAGTCCGGATCGACCTCGGCACCGGTCTCGCCGGTGACGTCGCCCGGGGCCTCCGGCGTCGAGGGCGACTCGGCCACGGAGGCGTACATGTCCTCGCGCGGCTCGACAGGCACCCGCAGGCTCACCTGGTCGCCGGAGGCGAGGTTGAGCGTCATGGTGACGTAGTAGCCGGCGCGCACGTCGGGGCTCTCGACGAAGATCTCGCCGGACTCGCCGACCGGCACGAGGACCTCGGCGGGCAGGCGCAACGGCGCGCTGAGGGTGGCCTCGACGGACTGACCCTCGCCGGGCGTGATCTCGATGGACTCGATGGTCTGCTCGTCCTCGCCGCGCGCGAGCAGGGCGCCGGAGAACGTGGCGGTGCCGTCGCCGTTGTCGACGAAGAGCCCGTTGTAGACCTGCACGGACTTGTCCAGGTCGCGGACGTTGGTCCCGATGCCCGGCTGGTACTGCTTGTTCGTCTGCGCGTTGAAGCTGGTGCCGCACGCGGACAGCACGAACGGAGCGGTGGCGACCAGGGCAGTGGCGGCGAGGCGGCGTCGTCGAAGGCTCACGATGGCATCGTATCGGAGGGCGTTCCGCCCGGGGGAAATGGCCGGGAACTGGCTCGCATTCCCGTGTTATCCTAGTCACCTAGGAAAGGTGTAATGTCTATGACTTTCACTGTCGGCGAAACCGTTGTGTACCCGAATCACGGCGCTGCAGTCATCGAAGACATCGAAACGCGAACGATCAAGGGGGAGATCCGCGAATACCTGGTTCTGAGGATCGTGGCCCAGAACGACCTCGTCGTGCGTGTCCCGGCGTGCAACGTCGACCTCGTCGGCGTCCGTGACGTGGTCGACGAAGCCGGTCTGGAGCGGGTGTTCTCGGTGCTGCGGGCCGAGCACGTCGAGGAACCCACCAACTGGTCGCGTCGGTACAAGGCGAACCTCGAGAAGCTGCACTCCGGCGACGTCCTCAAGGTGGCCGAGGTCGTGCGCGACCTCTGGCGCCGCGATCACGATCGCGGACTGTCCGCCGGTGAGAAGCGCATGCTCTCCAAGGCACGTCAGATCCTCGTCTCCGAGCTCGCGCTCGCGGAGAACACCAACGAGGACAAGGCCGAGACCCGTCTCGACGAGGTCCTCGCGTCCTGAGTTCGATCAGCCGACGGCGCCGTTCCCTCCGGGGAGCGGCGCCGTCGTCGTTGTGGGGCGGTGAGCCTGCGTCCGTTGGTGAGCGGTGCCGGTGCGCTAGCGTCCGAAGAGGAGACGCAAAAGGACGCATACCCACCGCCGCGGGTGGTGTCAGCCGAACAGCATGGCCACCGCGACGGCCGCCACGCCTTCGCCGCGTCCGGTGAGCCCCAGTCCGTCGGTCGTGGTGCCGGATACCGCGACCGGCGCGCCGATCGCCTCGCCGAGGACGCGCTGCGCCTCCTCACGGCGCGCACCGATCCGCGGGCGGTTGCCGATCACCTGCACGCTGACGTTGCCGATCGTGAAACCGGCCTCGCGAACACGCCGCGCGGTCTCGGTGAGGAACGTGTGGCCCGACGCCCCGGCGAACTCCGGGGCGGCCGTGCCGAAGTGCTGGCCGATGTCGCCGAGCGCCGCCGCGGAGAGCAGCGCGTCGACCATCGCGTGTGCGGCCGCGTCGCCGTCGGAGTGCCCCTCCAGTCCGAGTTCCTCCTCCGGCCAGTGCAGTCCGGCGAGCCACAGCTCGCGGCCGGCGACGAGCCGGTGGACGTCAGTGCCGAGTCCGACACGTGGAACGAGCGCCATGCCCGAAACCCTAATGGCCCGCGCCGATAGGGTTGACCTGTGACGCTGCATCTCTACGACTCCGCGACCCGGCGGATCACGCCGCTCGACCCGGTGGTGCCGGGTCGCGTCGGGATCTACCACTGCGGGCTCACGGTGCAGGGTCCGCCGCACATCGGCCACATCCGCAAGGAGGTCGTGTTCGACGTCCTGCGTCGGTGGCTCGAGCGCGCCGGGTACGAGGTGCGGATCATCGCCAACGTCACCGACATCGACGACAAGATCCTCGCCAAGGGCGCGGAGACCGGTGAACCCTGGTTCGCGGTCGCCTATCGCAACGAGCGCGCCCTGCACGCCGCATACGAGGTGCTGGGCTGCCAGCCGCCGACGTACGAGCCCCGCGCGACCGGGCACGTGCCCGAGATGATCGAGATGATCGCGACGCTGATCGAGCGCGGCCACGCCTACCCGGCGGAGGACGGCTCCGGCGACGTCTACTTCGACGTGCGCTCCTGGCCTGCGTACGGCGAACTGTCCAACCAGTCCGTCGACGACATGCAGGCCGCCCCCGACGCGCCGCTGGAGGGCAAGCGCGACCCGCGCGACTTCGCGCTGTGGAAGGGACACAAGGAGGGCGAACCCGAGTCGGCCTCGTGGCCCACCCCGTGGGGTCGCGGCCGTCCGGGTTGGCACCTCGAATGCTCGGCGATGGCGGCGAAGTACCTCGGTCCGGAGTTCGACATCCACGGCGGCGGTCTCGATCTGCGGTTCCCGCACCACGAGAACGAACTCGCCCAGTCGCGAGCCGCCGGCCAACCGTTCGCGCGCATCTGGATGCACAACGCGATGCTCAACCTCGGCAACGCCAAGATGAGCAAGAGCGTCGGCAACACCCTCATGGTCAGCGAGGTCGTCAAGCGCGTCCCGCCCATCGCGTTGCGGTACTACCTGGCGGCAGCGCACTATCGCTCGATCATCGAGTACAGCGAAGAGGCGCTGGTCGAAGCGGCCACCGCTTTCTCACGGATCGAGGGGTTCGTGCGGCGGGCCGCCGAGCTCGTCGGCCCCTGCGACGACGGCAAGATCCCGGACGCCTTCGCCGCCGCGATGGACGACGACCTTTCCGTCCCCGCTGCGCTTGCCGTGCTGCAGGAGACCGTCGCCGAGGGCAACAAGCTGCTCGGCGCGGGGGAGACGTCCGGCCTCGCGACGGCGCTCGGTGCCGTGCGGGCGATGCTCGACGTGCTCGGTCTGGACCCGCTCGACCCGATGTGGGCGTCCTCGAGCACCAACACCGCTGCGGAGGACTCGCTCGCGGTCCTCGTGCAGCGTCTCATCGATCAGCGAGCCGAGGCGCGCGGTGCGAAGGACTTCGCCGCCGCCGACCGAATTCGTGACCAACTGGCTGCAGCAGGCGTCGAGGTGGAGGACACTCCGCAGGGCGCCCGCTGGAGCCTCAAGGAGGGAGAGCGCTGATGCCAGGCAACAGCCAGCGTCGAGGCGCCATCAAGAAGTCAGGCAAGGGCAACCCGACCGCCGGATCCGGTGGTCGACGTCGCCGCAGCCTGGAAGGCAAGGGGCCGACGCCGCGTGCGGAGGAACGCCCCAACCACAAGAAGTACAAGATGGTGCGGGCCGTCGAGAAGCGGCAGCAGAGCAAGCCGCGGCGCAAGCCGAGCGACGGCGGCGCCGAGTGGGTGGCCGGCCGTAACTCGGTCGTCGAACTGCTCCGGGCCAACGTCCCGGTCAACGGGGTCTACGTCGCCGAGGGGACCGAGCGCGACGAACGTCTGCGGGAGATCTTCCGGCTCGCCGCCGAGCAGCACATCGCGCTGCTGGAGATCGGCCGCCCAGAGCTCGATCGCCTGACCGGCGGCGCTGTGCACCAGGGCATCGCCGCCAAGCTCGACGCGTACGAGTACGCCCATCCCGACGACCTCCTGGAGCGCGCCGAGGAACTCGGCGAGCCGCCGCTCATCGTGATGCTCGACGGGATCACCGATCCGCGCAATCTCGGCGCCATCGTCCGGTCGGCCTCCGGTTTCGGGGCACACGGCGTGGTGATCCCGGAGCGCCGCGCCGCACAGATGACCGCGGCGGCCTGGAAGACCTCGGCGGGTGCCGCGGCGCGGGTGCCGGTGGCGCGGGCCACCAACCTCACCCGCCAGCTCAAGGCCTACCAGGAAGCCGGCCTCATGGTCGTCGGTCTCGCCGCCGACGGCGACGTGGAACTGCCGGCGCTCGACCTCGCCGACGGCCCGCTCGTCGTCGTGGTCGGCAGCGAGGGCAAGGGGCTGTCCCGCCTCGTGAGCGAGACCTGCGACCAGCTCGTCAGCATCCCCATGTCGAGCGACCTCGAGTCACTCAACGCCGGTGTCGCGACGGGCGTCGCCCTCTACGCCATCGCCCGCGCCCGCGGCTGAGACCACGTTCCGGTCTGTGGTCTCGATACGCCGCTCGTTCCGGATCCTGAGTAGCCGCGAGGAACGAGCGGCGTATCGAAGGGCGCCGCTACTCGACTACCTAGGGCCGGAGGCGGCTCGTTGCGGATCCTGAGTAGCCGCGAGGAACGAGCGGCGTATCGAAGGGCGCCGCTACTCGACCACCTAGGGCCGGGGCGGGTCGTTCCTCGCGCGACGGGGATCAGTCGTCGGTGTCATGGTCGACGTCGACGACCGCGAAGTCCTTGTCGAGGTCGATGTCGTACTCGCTGCCGTCGTCCATCGTGACCTCGACCTCGTACTCGTGACGGTCGTCGTCATCGCTCTTCTCCGCGTCGGTCACACGGCCGCCACCGGTGTGGGCGAGGGCGGCGTCCGCGGCGCGCTGGAGCGTCTCGCCGGTCAGGTCGTCGCGATCGTCGTCGTCATCGCGCAGATCGATGCGCCCGGCGTCGCCGCCACGGTCATCAGCGCGCCCGTCGGCATCGGCCACCCTGCTCGGCGACGGCGAGGAGGTCGAGCGGGTGATCTCGGGAACGTCGTCGCGGTCGTCGGTCGAGGCGAGGGCGTATCCGGCTCCTCCGGCGAGGAGAACGGCAGCGGCTCCGGCGGCGATGATGGTCTTCTTCATGGCACTCAACTCCTGGGTCGGTCGGTCAGTGGTACCACTCTCGTCCGCGGCCGCTGAACGTCGCCTGAAGCTTGCTGAACGCGCTTTCAGGCAGGGAACCGCAGGCTGAAACGGGCGCCGCCGAGCGCGCTGTCATCCACGGACACGTCGCCGCCGTGTGCCCGCACGACCTCGGCGACGATGGCGAGGCCGAGGCCACTGCCGCCGGCGTCGCGGGCCCGCCCCTCATCGAGCCGTACGAACCGCTCGAAGACTCGCTCGCGGTCCCTCACATCGATGCCGTCGCCGTCGTCCTCCACGATGACGAGGACACCTCCCGGCTCCTCGCGCACGGAGAACGCCACGGTGCTGCGCGCGTGCCGGGCTGCGTTGTCGGCCAGGTTGCGGAACACCTGGCCGAGCAGCCGCAGATCGCCCTGGACGCGGGCTGGGGCGATGGCGGAGCCGTCGATGGTCAGAGCCGTGGAGGACCGCAGACGCCCGGCCTCCGCGATCGCGAGATCGTCCAGGTCGATGGGTTCGCGGCGCAGCGCGAGCCCATGCTCGTCGGAGCGGGCGAGGACGAGCATCGCCGACACGAGACCTTGAAGCCGCTCGGTCTCGGCGATGACCGTGGTCGGCAGGTCGAGGTCGCGATCGGGGTACCGCTGTGCGACCTCCGCGTGCTGGTGCATCGCGGCGATGGGGGAGCGCAGCTCGTGGGACGCGTCGGAGATGAACCGGCGCTGTTGCTCCGAGGACGCCTCGAGCCGGTCCAGCATGGCGTTCATCGTGCGAGCGAGGCGGCCGAGCTCGTCGCGCCCCGGCGGCACCGGGACGCGACGGCTGAGGTCGGCGGCGTCGATCTGCTCGACCTCGGCGCGCATGCGATCGACGGGACGCAGCGCGCGGCTCACGGTCAGCCACGTCACACCGGCGACGAGCACGAGCAGCACCGGCACGGCCATCCACAGCAGACGCCGGGTGGTGGCCACGGATTCATCGACTTCGTCCAGTGGGACTCCGAGGGCGAGGACGCCGTTCTCGGTGGAGGTGGTGACGACCACGTACCGCTCGTCCTCGACGCCGATCACCCGCTGGTCGCGGTCGGGTGAGGTGATCGGACCCAGCCCCGTCGCGCCGGCATTGCTGGCCAGGACGGTCCCGTCGGAGGCGAGGAGCTGGGCGAGGTCCTCGTCGTCGACCCCGACGAGCAGGCCGTCGTCGTCATCGAGGTCGCGAGCCATCGCGGAGGCCGACCGTTCCGCGGCGTCGGCGGTCGACGCGATGAGCGACCGTTCCAAGGACCAGGTGAAGAGCAGCGCGCCGAGGGCCAGGACCACGGCGACGATGAGCGTGGCGCCGATCGTGATGCGGGCGCGAAGGGAGGACACGCTCACCCTCCGTTCGCGGCGAGCCGGTACCCGGCCCCGCGAATGGTCTCGATCGCGCCACGCTCGAATGGCCGGTCCACCTTGTTGCGCAGGTGGCGCACGTAGACCTCGACGATGTTCGGGTCGCCGTCGAAGTCGAAGTCCCACACGTTGCCGAGGATGTCGGTCTTGGACACGACCTCGCCCTTGCGGCGCAACAGGTACTCGAGGACGGCGAACTCGCGGGAGGTCAACTCGATGGGCGCGTCGCCCCGGTGCACGGCGCGAGTGGACGGGTCGAGCGTGAGGTCACCGGCGGTGAGCGTGGCCGGCCGGGCCCCCCGACCGCGCCGGATGAGTGCGCGGACGCGCGCGAGGAGGACGTCGAACGAGAACGGCTTGGTGAGGTAGTCGTCCGCCCCGGTGTCGAGCGCCTCGATCTGATCCCAGTCGCCGTCCTTCGCCGTGAGCATGAGGATCGGCGACCACACCTCGTGGTGCCGCAGCGCCTCGCAGACCTTGTAGCCGTTCATGCCCGGCAGCATGATGTCGAGGACGATGACGTCGTAGGAGTTCTCGCGGCCGAGCCAGAGCCCGTCGGTGCCCGTGTGGGCGACGTCGACCGCGAACCCCTCAGCCTCGAATCCTGCCTTGAGTCCGCTCGCGAGCCGGACTTCGTCCTCGACGACGAGAATGCGCACGACCCGATCCTGACAGAAGCTCGCTGAAGCGCCGCTGAAAACAGCGATGCGTCATACGTTCCGAGGCGCAGAGGCCCCGAGACGTATGACGCATCGAGGGTGGTCGATCAGCCGAAACGGCCCTGGATGTAGGCCTCCGTGGCGGGGTCCTCCGGGTTGGAGAACATCTTCTCCGTCGGACCGTGCTCGATGAGGCGACCCGGCTGTCCCACACCGGCGAGGTTGAAGAACGCGGTCGTGTCGGACACGCGTGCCGCCTGCTGCATGTTGTGGGTCACGATGACGATCGTGTAGTCCTTCTTGAGCTCGTGGATGAGATCCTCGATGACGCTCGTCGAGATCGGGTCGAGCGCCGAGCAGGGCTCGTCCATGAGCAGGACCTCGGGCTGCGTCGCGATCGCCCGCGCGATGCACAGTCGCTGCTGCTGGCCGCCGGACAGGCCGGAACCGGGACGGTCCAGGCGATCCTTGACCTCGTTCCACAGGCCGGCGCTGCGCAGCGACCGCTCGACGATGTCGTCGGCCTCGGACTTCTTCATGCGCTTGCTGTTGAGCTTCTGCCCGGCCAGCACGTTCTCGGCGATCGACATCGTCGGGAACGGGTTGGGGCGCTGGAAGACCATGCCGATCATGCGCCGGACGTTCACCGGGTCCATGTCGTCGGCGTAGAGGTCCTGGCCGTCGACGAGGACCTTGCCGTCGACGCGGGCTCCGCGGATGACCTCGTGCATGCGGTTGAGGGACCGCAGGAAGGTGGACTTGCCGCAGCCGGACGGGCCGATGAACGCGGTCACCGAGCGGGCGGCGACGGGGATCGTCACCCCCTCGACGGCGAGGAAGTCGCCGTAGTAGATGTTCAGATCGCTGACGTCGATGCTCTTGGCCATTGGATTTACCGCTCTCCCTTGGGGCTGAAGAAGTACGAGACGAGTCGGGCTGCGAGGTTCAGCAGCATCACGATGATGAGCAGCACGAGGGCCGCTCCCCAGGCTCGTTCGATGCTGGGTCCGGGCGGGACGCCCGGAGTGATGATCGAGAAGTAGGTGAACACCGGCAGCGTGGCCATGCGTCCGTCGAACAGGTTGAAGTTCACCGAGTCGGTCAGACCGGCGATGATGAGCAGCGGCGCCGTCTCGCCGATGACGCGGGCCACGGCCAGCGTCACGCCGGTCACGATGCCGGCCAGGGCGGTCGGCAGGACGACCTTGACGATCGTGCGCCACTTGGGCACGCCCAGCGCGTAGGAGGCCTCGCGCAGCTCGTTCGGCACGAGCTTCAGCATCTCCTCGCAGGAGCGCACCACGACCGGGATCATCAGCACCGAAAGCGCGACCGCGCCGCCGATGCCCATGCGCACGCCCGGACCGAAGAAGATCACGAACAGGGCGTAGGCGAACAGGCCGGCGACGATCGACGGGATGCCGGTCATGACGTCGACGAGGAACCGGATCCATCGCGCGAGGCGCTTCCCCTCGCCGTACTCGATGAGGTAGATCGCCGTGAACAGGCCGATCGGGACCGAGATCGCCGCCGCGGCCGCGGTGATGAGCAGCGTGCCCATGAGGGCGTGGTAGATGCCGCCGCCCTCGCCGACGATGTTGCGCATCGAATATGTGAAGAACTCGCTGCCGAGCACCGGCGCTCCGCGGGAGACGACCGTGGTGAGGATGCTGCCGAGCGGGAACAAGGCGATGACGAACGCGGTCGTGACCAGCAGTGTCACGAACCGGTCGGTGGCCTTGCGCCGGCCCTCGACGATCATCGACCACAGCGGGATCACGGCGGCGACGAGCCAGGCGACGAACACGAGCCAGAAGCCGACCGGGCCGAACACGCCGACGAGGGCGAGCGCGACGGCGGCGGCCCCGAACGCCTTCGGCGCCCAGGTCGGCAGGCTCCGGCCGCGCAGGCTCTGGGCGATCTCCGGCGAGGGCGTCGGGGAGCTGGTGGGGGACTGCATGGTGGAGGTCATCAGTTCGCTCCCGAGAAGTCCTTGCGGCGCTCGACGATGGCGCGCGCGGCGAAGTTGACGAGGAAGGTGAGGAGGAACAGGACGAGACCGGACGCGATGAGCGCGTTGACGGTCAGGCCGGTCGCCTCGTTGAACGTCAGGGCGATGTTCGCCGCGATCGTCGAGGGGTTCGTGGAGCTGATCAGGTTGACGGTGATGACGCCGCTCGCCGACAGCACCATCGCCACCGCCATCGTCTCGCCCAGCGCGCGGCCGAGACCGAGCATCGAGGCCGAGATGATGCCGGAGCGGGCGTACGGGAAGATCGCGAGCTTGGCCATCTCCCACCGGGTGGCGCCGAGTGCGAGGGCGGCTTCTTCGTGCAGTCGGGGAGTCTGCAGGAAGATCTCGCGACACAGCGCCGTGATGACCGGCAGGACCATGACGGCGAGCACGATCGACGCGGTGAGGATCGTGCGGCCCGTCGCCGAAGCGGGCCCGGCGAACAGCGGGATGAACCCCAGGGTGCGCTCCAGCCAGCCGTAGACCGGGACCAGCGCGGTCGCCAGGAAGCTGATGCCCCAGACGCCGTAGACGACGCTCGGGACGGCGGCCAGCAGGTCGATGACGTAACCGAGCGTCGCGGCGAGGCGGCGGGGGGCGTAGTGCGAGATGTAGAGCGCGACGCCGATGGCCACCGGGATGGCCATCGCCAGGGCCAGCACGGCCGCCAGCAGCGTGCCGAAGACCAGCGGGACGACGTAGTCGATGAACGTCGTGCCGTGCTTGACCTCGTCGGGCGAGGCGAGGACGCCGGGGATGCCCTCGACGGTCAGGAACAGCGCAACGCCCGCAAGCGTCGCCAGGATCGTCAACGCCGCGGCGACGGAGGTGCCGCGGAAGATCCGGTCACCCGGTCGGGTGGGCGTCGACCGCTTGCGGGCGGTGGACTGGATCGAGGTCACAGTGGAGCCTTTCGAACGTGGCGGTGGTTCTGGGCGAGAAACCCATGACCCCGGCGAAGGGTGACACCCTTCGCCGGGATCATGATGTGCCTCTTGATCAGCTGATCGTGTCGATGGCGGCCTGCACCTTCTCGCGGAAGTCGTCCGAGAGCGGCGCCGAACCGGCACTCTCCGCGGCGGCCTGCTGGCCGTCCTCGCTCACCACGTAGGTCAGCCAGGCCTTGACCAGCTCGGCCTCGGCCGAGTCCTCGTAGGTCTGGCAGGCGATCTGGTAGGACGCGAGGACGATCGGGTAGACGCCGGACTCGGTCGTCGTGCGGTCGATGTGCAGCGCGATGTCGGTCTCGGCGCGGCCCTCGACCTGCTCGGCGGTGTCGAGGACGCGCGCCGCGGCCTCCTCGGTCGGCGCGACGTACTCCTCGCCGACCTTGACCGCGACCTTGCCGAGGTCGCCGGCCTGGCTGGCGTCGGCGTAACCGATGGTGCCCTCGCCGGACTCGACGGCCGCCACGACGCCCGAGGTGCCGTTGGCGGCCTCGCCGCCCTGGATCGGCCAGGTCTCGACGGCACCGGCGGTCCAGCTGCCCTCCGAGGTGGCTTCGAGGTACTCGGTGAAGTTCTCGGTCGTACCCGAGTCGTCCGAGCGGTGGACGGGCGTGATCGGGCTGTCGGGCAGCTCGGCGTCCGGGTTGTCCTCGGCGATGGCCGGGTCGTTCCAGGTGGTGATGGTGCCCTCGAAGATGGCGCCGATGGTCTGGGGGGAGAGCTGGAGGTCCTCGACGCCGGGGAGGTTGTAGATCACGGCGATGGGGCTCACGTACACGGGGATCGAGACGACATCGCTGTCGTTGCAGCGCTCCTTCGCCTGCGTCAGCTCGTCGTCGTCGAGGTACGCGTCCGAGCCGGCGAACGACGTGCCGCCCTCGAGGAACTGCTCGCGGCCGCCGCCGGAACCGATCGGGTCGTAGTTGACCGTGACGTCGGAGTTGGCGGTCTGGAAGCCCTGCTGCCACGCGGACACGGCGGCCTGCTGGGAGCTGGCGCCCGCACCGTTGAGCGTGCCGGACAGGTCGCTGCTGCTCTCGCCGCCGTCGCCGGCTTCGTTCTCAGCACCGCAGGCGGACAGGCCGAACACGAGCGCGGCGCCGGCGCCGAGCGCCGCGGCCTTGCGCATGGACTTGCGATTCACGTGGATTCCCTCTCTGGGTCTTTACGACAGGTGCCAGGTCAGCCTGACGTCGTCGACGCTAAAGAGGGCAGGTGTATCGAAGGCCGAAGCTCGGTGAACGGAAAGTGAACGATCGCGAAACGTCCACGTCACCAGCGTTCCAACGCCAGCACTGTGCCTTTGCGATGGTGAACGACGGCGGCCTCACCGGGTTCCAGCCCGGGGTCGTCGAGGTCGAGAGCGGCGAACAGGTCCGGGAAGGTCGGCCGGTGCGAGCACAGCAGCACGGCCTTGTGCTCGAGCGCCTCCCGCACCACGTCGCGGACCGCCTTGGGACGCGCGTCCTCGGTCAGGTCCTCATCCAGGTGTACCTCTCGCCGGTGCGCCGAGGCGAAGGGAGCGACGGTCTGCCGACACCGCAGCGCGGGTGAGGAGACGACGCGCCGGATCCCGAAGGCGGCGAGCGTGGGGACGATCAGCTCGGCCTCGCGGAGTCCGCGCGTGCTCAACGGCCGGTCGAGATCGTCGGGCCCGTCGAACTCCTCGCGAGGCTCGGCCGTCGCGTGCCGCAGCAGCACGAGTGTGCGGGTGCGATGGGCGCCGGTGGCGACGAGGTCCTCGAGCTGGTCGAGCAGGGCGATGTCGTGGTCGTAGGTGAGACGCTTGCGCGCCGCCCGCAGGCCGAGCCACGCGGTCTTGTCGATCTCCTTGCTCGGCGTGAACTCCGGCTCGCCGCGCGGGCGGGCGAGCCAGTAGGAGACCTCTTTGACTCCGCCGCGCACGCGGTACGTGACCGTGGGAAGCGGACGACCGAGCCGCACCGTCAGCCCAGACTCCTCGTGGATCTCCCGGCTCGCGGTCACGGGCGGCAGTTCACCGGCCTCCGCCTTGCCTTTGGGGTACGTCCAGTCGTCGTAGCGCGGTCGGTGCACGAGGAGGACCTCGATGCCGTCCTTCGACGACGAGGCCTTGCGCCATACGACGCCGCCGGCGGCAGGAGTGACCTTGGTCGTCGCCATGGTGAGTATTGTCCATGCTCAAGGTGTCGACGCCACCACGGAAGGGTGTGAGATGCGGCCCAGGACGGCGATCCTCGCGCTGGCAGCGCTGAGCGCCCTGCTCTCGGGCTGCGGAGCGTCCGCCGTCGAACGCGGCCCCGTCGCCGCCGCCCTCTCGGCCGCGCCGGGCGACGCGCACGAGGCGAGTTTCACGGACTGGTCGAACGTGGCCGAGGGCGATCTCGCCGCTGCGGTCCGCGAAGGGCTCCGCGAGGACGCGCTCACCCGCTCGAGCATCGCTCCCCAGGCGCTCGTGTGGGAGCAGGCGTTCGGCTTCTCCCCGCAAGCCTTGGACTGGGAACTCACCGCCCGCAGCGAGGCGGGAGCGGTGCTCGCCGTCGGCTGGTCCGACGAGCTCACGGTCGCTCAGGTCGAGGACGGTCTGGAACAGGCCGGGTACGAGCGCGACGGAGACCGCTGGGAACTCGCAGCCGAGAGCGCGCTACCCGCCGCGTTGTCGGGGGCGATGGCGGTCGTGGAGCTCGATGCCGGTCGGCGCACGCTCGTGGCGGCGGACTCGGTTCGGACGTTCACCGACGATTCACTGCTCGATCGCCGAGGAGTCGCCGAGGTCGCGCGAGCGCTCGGCGGAACCCCGCGGAGCGCACTGTTCCAGGACGGCCCGGCGACGTGCGCATCCGGTGGCGTGTCCGGCCGCGGAACCCAGATCGAGGAGCAGGGGGCGGAAGCGGCTCGACGGGCCGGGGGGGGCTGGTCGAGCCGGTGTGGTCCGTGCGGGCGGTCGACGGCGAGAGCTTCAGTTTCGCGGCGGCCTTCGCCAGCCCGGCGACGGCGGCCGATCAGGCGGGGGTGCGCGCACGACTCTCGACCGGCCCCTTCATCGGACGTTCCGGTCGAGTCGAGGACGTGGTGACCCTGACGCGCAGGGCGGCGAGCGAGACGGTGGCGATGTTGTCGTTCACGCGCGAGCCGACGGGGTCGTCGCTGATGAGCACGACGGGGCCGCTTCTGCTCGCCGGGTGCTGACACCAGCTCACTGCCCGACGCGACCGTCGATGCACTCGCGCAGCAGGTCGGCGTGGCCGCAGTGCCGGGCGTACTCCTCGATTCGGTGCACCAGGAGCTCCCGCACCGCGATCTGATCCTTGCCGAGGCGTTCGCCGAGATCGGTGTGCGCGGCGAGAACGGCGTCCGTGGCAGCCTGCTCGCGGTCGAGGTCGGCGAACGCCCGCTCGACCTCCTCGGCGTCGCCGCGGACCTCGAAGTCCCCGCCGCGCCCGCCGTACAGCGGCGGTTCGGGATCGCCGTCGGTGATCCAGTTGCGCCAGTCCCGTTCGACCTCCGCGAGGTGACGGACGAGACCGAGCAGTGACAGCGTCGAGGGCGGCACCGACCGGCGGGCGAGCTGCTCGGGTTCGAGGCCCTCGCACTTCATGCGCAGGGTGAGGCGGTAGTTGGTGAGGAAGTCGTCCAGCGTCGCCAGCTCGCCGTCTGGCGTTCCGCCGTCGCTCGTGCGGGGATCGTCGTCCGGGTCCGCCCACATGTCGGGGTAGACCGTCGCCTGGCTCCACCGCTGAGGGAGGGATTCGCTCATGGAGTCATCCTCGCGCGGGAGGGCATCGACCGCCAGGGCCTTCGTCGGCGATGATGGGGCGACGGAGTTCGAGAGGGAGGGCCGCATGACCCACGGCCAGGGTGCGACGGGCGTGGCCAGGCTGCTGACGCTCGCGGCCTCGGGTTGCTTCACCGGAGGCATGTTGTCCGGAGTCGGCTCGGCACTCCTCGCGGTCGTCTTCGTCCTCGACGGCGCGTGGGCGCCCGGGTCCGTCACGCTGCTGGCGGGCCTCGGATTCTCGATCATCCACCACGTGCTGGGCCTGAGCGGCATGTTCACGGCCGACGAACACGCCAAGCAGTGGGGCGACGCGACCGCGGCGGGGCGAGCTCGGCCCTCGCTGCTGCAGTGGGCGCTCCTGTTGCTCGGGAGCATCGTGCTGCTCATCGGGGTGGTGCTGCCGCTCGCCGGTACCGCCGCGGGCCTGGCCGTTGCGCTGCAGGGCGAGACGTGGTGGTCGGTGGCGTTCGCAACCGGCGGCATTCCGTGCGGGACGTTGGCGGTGCTGCTCGGGTTCGCGCTCGTGGGTGCCGTGGAGGATCGCCGCCTCGCGCTCGCCCGGGCTGGTTCCACGATGTGAAATCGCGATCTCGCGCGGGAGCGCAGGGTCGACCGGCGCTTTCGCCGCCCGGCTCAGTCCGACTGACTCAGCTTGACCTCACCCCAAGCGGGCCGCCACCCGATCGAGGACCGCGACCTGCGCCGCGTTGTGGTGGCTTCGCAGGTATCCGTCGAGGAGCGCGCGCGACCGGCGCTCGTCGACGAGGCCGAGGTCGAGCGGCGGATCGAGGACCGCGATCTGCTCGACGAATTGCGCCGCGACCGCCTCGATCTCCGCGTCGCTGCTGTCCGGCGCGAGCGCGCTGAACCGCCGGACCAGCGCGTCGCTGGAGGCGATCATCTCCGGGCTCGTCGCGCGGTCGTAGTACGCGACGAGACGGGCGCGCGTCGGGTCGTCGGTGAGGTGGGCCAGCAGCACGGATAGGTCCCGCTCACTGCGGGGATCCTCGAGCCGGGAGCTGACGCGTCCGACGTCGGGCGGGAGATCAGGGGCGAGCCGCTCACGACGGATCTGCGCGACCAGCTCGCGTTGAGCGACGAGTTCGGCGATCCGACTCTCGAGTTCGCGGTCGAGTTCGTCGAGCAGTGCGTCGGGCGCGGCATCGCCGTCGAGGATCTCGGCCATCCGGTCGAGCGGGATGCCGAGGGACGCGAGGCGCCGGATCCGCAGCACGCGGAAGAGGTCGCGCACGTCGTACTCGCGGTAGCCGTTGCTGCGACGCGGTGGCTCGGGCAGGACGCCGACCTGGTGATAGTGGCGCAAGGTCCGGACCGTCACGCCCGCGACGGCGGCGAGTTCAGCGCTGCGCATCGACCACCTCCGGGACGTCCTCGACCGGGCCAAGACTACGCAGCGCCGGCGCGAGCGCCGCGAGGAGAGCGGCGACCAGCCACACCGCGACCAGCGCCAGACCAGCGAAGGCGTTGCCGCCGTGATGAGCTGCGTACGCCGCAGCGACGATCCCGAGCGGTGCTGCCGCCGTCATGATGGCGTTCTGCGTGCCGAGCACACGGCCGCGCATGTGCTCGGGGATGCGCTCGAGCATCAGGACGCCGAGCAGACTTCCGAGCGCGCCTGAGGCCACGCCCATGGCGACGGCTCCGGAGAAGATGGCCCACATCGGCGGAAGGGCACCGACCACCCCGAACCCGGCCGCGGTTCCGGCGAGAACCACCAGGAACCAGGCGCGCCGCGACCCTCGCCGACCGAGCACGGCGAAGAGCACTCCTACCACGAGGGAACCGGCAGCGATCGCGCTGAGGATGAAACCGAGCCGTCCGGGGTGCCGATCTCGGTGAAGTGCACCGGGAGCACGAGGGACTGCATCGCGGCCAGCACGGCGACGAGCACCGTGTTCATCGCCGTCGTGGTGAGCAGGAAAGGACTCGTACGGAACAACAACGTCCAGCCCTCGCGCAACTGGGACCAGGACGTGCCGGGTTCCGCGCCGTGCTCCTCGCGACGGATGGTGCCGACGGAACGCGGCAGCAGCAGCGTCGCGAGCGCGGCGGCGAGGGAGGTGGCGGCGGTGACCCACAGGACGGTCGCGCCGTCGAAGGCCGCCATGAGACCGCCCGCGGCGGCGGGACCGAGAATGACGGCGAGGGCTCCGGTGCTCTCGCGAAGCCCGACCAGCCGCTCGGCCTCCATGGCGCCGTGACGGACGATCGCGGGCACGAGCGCCTCGCGCGCGGTCATCCCGGGGACGTCGCCGAGCGAGCCGATGAGACCGAACAGCGCGAACCATCCGACGTTCACGTCCGTGACGAGGTCGACGAGCGGCAGCGCCGCGATCGATGCACCCGAGATGAGGTCGGTCAGCACCGAGGAGAAACGGCGGTCGATGCGGTCGATGATGACGCCCATGAGGACGCCGGCCACCACCGCCGGAAGGGCCGTGGCCGCGGCCACCGCGCCGGCACCGAGGACACTGCCCGTGGTCTGCAAGACGATGAGCGGCAACGCGACCGCAGCGATGGCGTTGCCGAGGAGGGACAGGAAGTAGGAGCCGAGGTAGGCGACGGAAACGAGGTTCACGGCTCCAGCAGAAACCGTGACGTTACGTCGGGGTCAAGCCCACGGCGCCGTCAGAATGTGATCGCGGCTCAGCTCATCGGGGGTGCGGCACCCGAGCAGCGCGAGCGTCGAGTCGAACTCGTCGACGAGATCACTCAGCACGCGCTCGACGCCCTCCGCCCCGCCGCGGGCGAGGCCCCAGAGCGCGTGGCGACCGACGAGCACGCCGTTCGCTCCGAGCGCGATCGCCTTGGCGACATCCCAACCGCGTCGCACGCCGCCGTCCACGAGGACGTCGGCGCGCCCGTCGACGGCGTCGATCACCGGAGCCAGCGCGTCGGCTCCCGACACCACGGTGTCGAGCTGCCGGCCGCCGTGGTTGGACACGACGAGCCCAGCGGCGCCGGCCTGGACCGCGAGTTCGGCGTCGGCCGGGTGCAGGATGCCCTTGAGCACGACGGGAAGCGCGCTCGCCTCGGCGAAGACGGCGATGTCGTCCCACGTCAAGTCCGGGTCATGCCGGGTGTGGCGCACGTCGGGTGACAGGTTCTCACCGTGGTTCAGGAACGTGGGATGCGTCGCGGTGAAACCGGACGCGATCTCGCGGTCACGCCGTCCGCCGAGCGGGAAGTCCACGGTGATGACGAGCGCTTCGTAACCGCCTTCGCGCGCGGCCTCGACGATCTCGAACGACAGCGCGCGGTCGCGGAAGACGTAGAGCTGCATCCACCGCGCGGTCTCGCCCATCGCACGCGCCACGTCCGCCGGTGCCGTCGTCGTCTGCGAGGAGAGGATCATCGGCGTGCCGGTGGCGGCGGCTCCTCGGGCCATGGCCAGCTCTCCCTCGTCGTGCGCGTGGCGCTGATAGGCCATCGGGGCCACGAGGACCGGATGGCGGCGGCGTTCGCCGAGCAGGGTCACCGCGGTGTCGCGCTCGCCCACGCCACGCAGAACCCGAGGAGCCAGGGCGATACGGTTCCACGCGGCGTGGTTGTCGCGCAGCGTGATCTCCGCCCCCGCGCCGCCGGCGAAGTAGTCGTGGGCGGCACGCCCGATCCGATCACGCACCTCGCGCTCGAGGGCGTCCTCGACGTCCCGTTCGTGCTCCACCGCCACTCCTCACCGTCGGTCCGGACGTGAGCACTATCCACCGACGGCGCGCGGACCGTCCAGGTCCGAAATCGGATGAGGCGATGCGCCGGGCGCATCGCCTCAGCGGACGGTCAGTCGCGCCGGGAACGCCGCGACTTGGCGTGCTCGATGAGCATCGCCTGCACGTCGTTCTCGCCGTAGCGGGTCCAGACGCCGTCAGAGTCCAGGTGCCAGGACATCGTCTCGGGAGCAGCCATCGTGGCCAGCAGCCTCTCCAGCTGCTCGACATGCTGGGGTGACGGGACGCGGACGAGGACCTCGACGCGGCGGTCGAGGTTGCGGTGCATGAGGTCGGCCGAACCGATCCACACCTCGGGCTCACCGCCGTTGGCGAACCAGAACACCCGGCTGTGCTCGAGGAACCGCCCGAGGATGCTGTGCACGCGGATCCGCTCGCTCAGGCCGGGAACGCCGGGCCGCAACGCGCAGATGCCGCGCACGACGAGGTCGATCTCGACCCCGGCCCGGGACGCCTCGTACAGCGCGTCGATGACCACTTCGTCGACGAGCGAGTTGAGCTTGAACCGCAGGGCGGCGCTGCGTCCGGCGCGCGCGTGCTCGATCTCGCGCTGGATGCGCGCGATGAGACCGGAGCGGACGTCGTGCGGAGCCACGAGCAGCGCGTCGTAGTCGGTGTTGTGCGCGAATCCGGAGAGGTTGTTGAACAGCTCGGTGAGGTCGTGGGTGATGGCCGAGTTGGCGGTCAGCAGCCCGAGGTCCTCGTAGTAACGAGCGGTCTTCGGGTTGTAGTTGCCGGTGCCGATATGGGCGTACCGGCGCAGCCCGTCCTTCTCGTTGCGGATGACGAGCGCGAGTTTGCAATGTGTCTTGAGGCCGACGAGACCATAGACGACGTGGCATCCGGCGCGCTCGAGTTTGCGGGCCCAGCGGATGTTCGCCTGCTCGTCGAAGCGCGCCTTGATCTCGACCAGCACGAGGACCTGCTTCCCGGACCGGGCGGCGTCGATGAGGGCGTCGATGATCGGCGAGTCGCCGGAGGTGCGGTACAGCGTCTGCTTGATGGCGAGCACTTCGGGATCGGCGGCCGCCTGCTCGATGAAGCGCTGGACGCTCGTCGCGAACGAGTCGTAGGGGTGGTGCACGAGCACATCGCGCTTCTTCAGAGCGCTGAACATGTCGGCGGGACTGGCCGTCTCGACCTCCGCCAGGTGCGGGTGCGTGCCGGGCACGAACGGCGGGAACTGCAGTTCGGGCCGGTCCGCGTCGGCGATCTGATTGAGCGACCGCAGGTCCAACGGCCCGGGGAGCCGGAACACCTCCTCGTCGCTGATGCGCAACTCCGTGACGAGCAGGTTGAGGATGTCCTCGCTCATCGTGTCCTCGACCTCGAGCCGCACGGGCGGGCCGAAGCGGCGGCGCAGCAACTCCTGCTCGAGCGCCTTGAGCAGATTCTCGGCGTCGTCCTCCTCGACTTCGAGGTCCTCGTTGCGGGTGACGCGGAAGATGTGGTGCGCGAGGACCTCCATGCCGGGGAACAGCATGTCGAGATGCGCGGCGATGATCTCCTCGAGCGGCACATAGCGGTCGGGGGACGCCTCGACCCAGCGGTCGATGATCGGCGGCACCTTGACCCGGGCGAAGTGCTCCTTGCCGGTGGCCGGGTTGCGCATCAGCAGGGCGAGGTTGAGCGAAAGTCCGGAGATGTAGGGGAACGGGTGCGCCGGGTCGACGGCGAGGGGCGTGAGCACCGGGAAGACGCGATCGCGGTAGAACTCGGTGATCCGCTCCTGCTCGTCCTCGGTCAGGTCGGGCCACTGCAGCAGCTCGATGCCTTCGGCGGCCAGCCCCGGAACGATCGTCTCGCCGAACAGCTCGGCCTGGCGCTGCATGAGTTCGTAGCTGGCGCGCAGGCTCTCCGAGAGCACACGGCGCGGCTTCAGGCCGCTGGCCGACGGGACAGCGACCCCGGCGGCGATGCGGCGTTTGAGCCCGGCGATACGGACCATGAAGAACTCATCGAGATTGCTGCCGAAGATGGACGTGAATCGCACGCGTTCGAGCAAGGGAAGCGAGTCGTCCTCGGCGAGTTCGAGCACGCGGGCGTTGAACGCGATCCATGACAGCTCACGGTCGAGGAACCGATCGTCGGGCAGGCTGCCCTCGAGCGGGTCGAACGGTGGATCGACGTCGAATTCGTCCGGGGAGGCCGGGGCTTCGATGAGTTCGGAGCTGTCCACACTGTCACTGTCGCACGAGAACGTGAACGTCACATGAACACGAGGAGCGGCTCCGGCTCGCGGCTTCCCGACGCGCCGCTCGCCGCCTCCCGCGAGTGGCGCAAAGTGGTGACCGAGTGGCGCAGAATCGGGCTTTTTCGGTGTGGAACAGCCCCAATCTGCGCCACTCGCGGAGAAGGCCGGGAGGATGCGGCGGGTGCTTGGGCAGGGGAAGGGGCCTAGGGCCCCATCGAGGAGCGGGTCCCTGGGCCCTTCCAGGGCAGCCGATCGGTGGCGTTGGCTGAGCGCATGGAACGTCGACGGGGGCGTCTCATCCCGGCCGAGCGGGGTCAGGGATCGAACGAGTTCCTGGGCATCATCGTGCTCGCCGCGATCAGCGTCGCGGCGGTGGTCTTCGGCGTCTCGACGTCGTCCCCGAACGTGCGCGACACCGTCGTCGCCACGATCTGCGAGATCACCACGCTGGGCCAGGGTGCGTGCGACGTCGGGGACGGCGAGGCCCTCGCGGGCCCCGGAGGCGACGCGATCCCGTGGTTCCTGGACCCGGCGCTCACACCGGAGCAGGCCGCCACCCGCGGTGACTATGTGGCGCTGGGCGACTCGTTCTCGTCCGGTGAAGGCGGCTCAGCCTACGAGGACGGAACCGACGTCGACAACGAGGCGCAGCGCGACGCGTGGGAGGAGGCGCAGGAGGGCGAGCGGCCGTACCACAACATGTGCCACCGCTCGACGCTCGCCTACCCGCAGCAGCTGAACGACAGCTTCGACTTCGCCGGTGATCTCACCTTCGCCGCCTGCTCCGGTGCGACCACCACGGAGTTCAGCGAACCGAACGCGTGGAACGACGACGAGGCGGCCCAGCTCGATCACCTCGACGAGACGACGAGCCTCGTGACCTTCAGCATCGGGGGTAACGACGCCGAGTTCGGCAACACGTTGCGCGACTGCATCTTCCGCGGCCTGAACCCGTTCTCTTCGTGCGCGGACGACGCGGAGAACATCGAGGCGGATGTCGATCGCGCGCTGGCGAACCTCGACGCGCTGCTCCCGCAGATCCGCGAACGCGCGCCCAACGCCCGCATCCTGGTGCTCGGGTATCCGCGGTTCTTCCCCGAGGAAGCGCTCGAGTGGTACGCCGACGGCACCATCATCAGTCCCGACGACACCCGCTTCATCAACGACATGATCGCCCGGATGAACGCCGGCATCGAGGAACGGGTCGCGGCGTACAACGACGCGAGCATCCCCGGCAACCTGCAGTACGTCGACGTCTCCGACGCCTTCGACGGTTGCGAGATCGGAACCGACGACCCCTGCATGAACAACGTCCAGTTCTGGAACGCCGGTAGCTTCAACCTCAGCGGCAGTTACCACCCGAACGACCGCGGACACGAGCGGTACGCGGACATCCTCGAGGAGGCGATCCGGCATGGCCCGTAAGCACGTCGCAGCCCTTGCAGCCCTGCTGCTCGCGCTCGCAGGATGCGGCGGCGAAGAGCCCGGTGAGGCCGAAACCACGCGCTCACCCGAGTACGAGCGGGCCGACCTCACCTTGCTGCCCTCGAGCGCCCTTCCAGAGGGCTGGACCGAGGTGACCGTGCAAGAACGTCTGGGGTCCTCACCCGGCATCCCGCAGTACTGCGGCGTTCGAGCCGCGCCGGCCGACGTGGCCGAAGGCCGCATCACGACGTACGACGAAGGCCGCGCGCTCGATCGGTACGTGATCGTCTGGAGCATGGTGGCCGACGAGAACGACGCTCGGCAGGTCATGGACGACCTCGCCTCGCATCGCGACGAGTGTGTCCAAGAGGACGGCCGGACCGGTCGCCCGATCTCGACGCAGGTGGGCGACGAGTCGATCGGGTGGGCGTTCGACGAGCCGGCGTCGTCCGCGTTCCAGGCGATCGTCTTCCGTCGTGATGAGGTCGTGGTCGTCGTAGCGGCACCCGCGGCCACGGTGCTGCCGGACGCTGAGCAGCGTGCGATCGCCGCAGCGATCGATCAGCGCCTGCTGGACGGCTAGGCGACCGACCAGAGAACGTCGCGCGCGTGTTCCCGGAAGCCGAGACGCGTGTAGACCGCCAGGGCGGGCAGGTTGTCGCCCTCCACGTAGAGGTCGACCGTGCGGATTCCGTCGTCCCACAGGTGGCGCAGTCCGCGGGCGGTGAGTGCGGTGCCGAGCCCGCCGCCGTGGGCGTCCGGATCGACCCCGACGACGTAGACCTCGCCGATCCCGTCCTCGGCCTTCGTCCAGTGGAAGCCCACCACGCGCCCCTCACGCTCGGCGACGAACAGCCCGGCCGGGTCGAACCACTCCTGAGAACGGCGTCGGTCGAAGTCCGCGCGGTCCATCGCCCCCTGCTCGGGATGTGAGGCGAACGCCCGCGCGTTGACCTCGACGATGGCGTCGGCGTCGCGCTCCTCGAACGACCGCAGGGTCACGCCCTCGGGCTGCGGTACCTCAGGTGGCATCTCCAGGTCCAGCCGCAGGACGAGCAGGGTGCGGGTGACCACGAGATCGCGCGAGACTGCCAGGGCGCGGGCGCCCTCGAGATCGCCGTGGGACCAGAACCGCCGTTCGCCGGAGGCGATCAACCGGTCGAGCAGCGCGCCGCCGTAGCCGCGGCGGCGCCGGCGCGGGTGGACGACGAGTTCGATCGGTGCGTCCGCGAGAGCGAGCGCTGCCGCCTCCTCGTTCACCTCGTGCACGCGCCACGGGCCGTCGCCCGCGAGCGCGATCGTCGTCGCCTCGTTGAACGGCGCCACGCCGTCCTCGGCAGTCGCCGCGGCGGCGAGTTCCTCGATGCTCATGTCAACTCCCTCAACTGTCCAGCGACCTCGGCGGCCACCGCATGGGCCAACGTCTCGGGGGTGTCCTCGTCGCGCTCGGGGATGAGCCGGTGGACGGTGCCCAGCTCGTGCAGGTCGAAGGCGCTGATCCGCTGGGCGACGGCGAGTTCCTCCGCGTGATCGATGTCGCCGTGCACGATCGCGCTCGCGCCCTCGGGCGGCAGCGGCGACAGCCAGGCGTTCTCGGTCGCGATGACGCGCGCCGCCGGCAGGAGAGCGAGCGCACCGCCGCCACAACCCTGACCGAGCAGCACCGAGACGGAGGGCACCTGGATCGTCGACATCTGGCTGATACAACGGGCGATCTCCCCGGCGATCGCACCTTCCTCGGCCTGAGGCGAGAGCTCGGCGCCGGGAGTGTCGATGACGGAGACGAGCGGGAGCTGCAGCTCGTTGGCGAGCCGGATGCCGCGCCGCGCCTCGCGCAGGGCCGCCGGACCCATCGGCTTGATCCGCGTCTGGGTGGTGCGGTCCTGGCCGACGACGACGCACGGCACGCCGTCCAGACGCGCGATCGCGACGATCATGGCGGAGTCGCGCTCGCCCTTCTCGGTGCCCTGCAGGCGGATCGTGGCGTCGCTGCCGTAACGCAGCACCTCCCGCACGCCGACGCGGTCCGGACGCCGCGTGAGTTCGACCGACGTCCACGTGTCGCGGTGGCGGCTCACCGGCTCGGTGCGACGGTGCCGCTGCGGGTTGGTGACCGGATCGACCAGAAGCGACAAGGCGGTGTCGACGATCGAGGGGAGCTCCTCGGGCAGCACCACCGCGTCGATGATGCCGCGATGGGCGAGGTTGTCGGAGGTCTGCACGTTCGGCGGGAACGGGACGCCGTTGAGCAACTCGTAGACCTTCGGGCCGAGGAACCCGATCAGCGCACCGGGTTCGGCGATCGTGATGTGGCCGAGCGACCCCCACGAGGCGAAGACCCCGCCGGTCGTGGGATGGCGCAAATACACCAGGTACGGCAGGCCGGCCGCCTTGTGGTCCATGAGCGCGCGGGAGATGTCGACCATCGTGACGAACGCCGGCGTTCCCTCCTGCATCCGCGTGCCACCCGACGCCGTCGTCGCCAGCACGGGCAGCCTCTCGGCCGTCGCCCGCCGTACGGCGGCGACGATGCGTTGCGCGGCCGCCTGCCCGATGGAGCCCGCGAGGAAGCGGAATTCGTTGACCACGACCGCGACCGGTCGCCCCTTGACCGTCGCCCGGCCGGTGACGATGGACTCGTCGGTGCCGGCTCGCTCGGCCGCCGCCTTCAACTCGGTGCGATACGGCTCGGGGTGGTGCGAGATGTCGATCGGCTCGTCCCAGGAGGTGAACGAGCCCGGATCGAGAACCAGGTCGATGAGCTCGTGCGTCGTCAGGCGTCCCACGCGGCGAGCCTAGGCCATGTGCGCCGTGCGTGTCGGAGCGCGCGGACGGGCGAGTGAGACATCCCACGTCGCGTCGCCACGCGAGTTCGCCGTTCGTTCACCGATCCGACCCCGGCCGGTCGGACGGTCTTCCTAGCCTCCCTGAGGCTCTCGTACGGGCCCGCCGATGACCCTTCGTGAAAAAGGACTTCATGCTTCACCGCACTCCCCGATCCCTGTCCACGCGACGGCAAACGCCGTTGGCCGCTGTCCTGCTCGCCCTGCTGGTCGCTCTCGTCGCACCCGGGATTCCCGGCCACGCGGCTCCGAGCGACGAGCAACTGGGAGCCGACGGGTCCGTCCTCCGGTCGGCCGTCACCGAGCGCGTCGCCCCCGGACTCGACCTCACCAACTTCTCCCGGCTGGAGGAGCGAGGCTGGAACGACGGCAACGTCCTCACGGCTGATCTCACGACCCCGACGCTGAGCATGGACGTCGTCGATTCGGGAGCCGTGACCCGGACGTCGACCGTCAGCGAGCTGGCTCGCGACAACGGCGCGGTCGCGGCGGTGAACGGCACGTTCTTCGACATCAACCACACCAGCGCGCCCAACTACACCTCGATCTCGTCTCGCGACGGCATGCGGGTCGGAACGCCCACTGCGATGCCGAGCCTGACCCTCGCCCAAGGACGCGCCGCGGTGCAGCTGCTGTCGGCCGAGGGCACGCTGACGGTCGACGGCGTCGAGCACGAGCTCGAGGGTCTCAACAACCCGCGTCTGCCTGCCGACGCGATCGGCGTCTACACGGGCGCCTGGGGCGACCACTCGCTGGATCGTCCTGCCGGCGCGCCGGAGGCTCCCGCCGAGCAGGTCGCCCTCGCGACCGTCGTCGACGGCACCGTCACCGAGGTCAGCGGGATCCTCGACGCGCCCGGCGCGGCCGACATCGCCGAAGGTGAGCAGGTGCTGCTCGGCCGTGACGCCGGTGCCGCGGTGGTGGCCGACCTGGAGGTCGGGCAGAACCTCGAGATCGAGGTCGGCCCGTCCGCCGACGTCGACATGGCGATCGCGGGGAGCCATCAGATCCTGCGCGACGGGGAGGTTCCCGAGCTCAGCGGCAGCCTCGCGACCTCGGTGCACCCGCGCACCGCGGTCGGCATGAACGCCGACGGCACGGAGCTGTTCGTCGTCACGATCGACGGACGCACCGCGGCATCACGCGGGATGACCCTCCCGGAGCTGGGTGAGTTCATGGCCGACCTCGGTGCCGAGAACGCGGTCAATCTCGACGGCGGCGGTTCGACGAGCATGGTCGCGAGGCCGGCCGGTGCCGAGGACGTCCGGGTGCAGAACACCCCGTCGGACGGTCACGAGCGGCAGGTGCCGAACGCTCTCGTCTTCTACTCCTCGGCACCGGCCGAGCAGCTGAGCGATGCGAAGATCGAGCCGCAGATCGAGGGACAGACGACGATCTTCGCCGGTCAGCACCGGACCTTCGAGGGAATCGGCCTCGGCGCCAACCTCGAGCGCATCGCGGCGGACGGCGAGTTCAGTGTCGACGGCCCGGTGGAGCTCACGGAGGCCGACGGACGTGCCGCGACCGTCCAGGGCACCGCTCCCGGTGAAGGACATGTGGCGTACCGCGTCGGCGGGCACCAAGCACGCCTGCCCGTGCGCATCGTGGGCGAACTCGTCGGTCTGCGGTCCAGCACCCCGGCCATCAACCTCGCGGATGCCGCTGCGTCGGCAGAGGTGACGATCGACGGTTTCGATGCCGACGGACATGTCGCACGCATGGAGGCACGCGACCTCGAGGTCAGCGCCGACCCTGGCCTGCGCGCCACCTCCGACGGGCAGGGCACGTTCCTGGTGCAGGCCACGAGCCCCTCCGCCTCCGGTCACGTGACGTTCCGGTCCGGCGAGGCCCAGGTACGGGTCGCGGTCGCCGTCGGTACCCGCGAGGTGCCGATCACCGACTTCGGCGATCTCGACGGGTTCTCCGACGAGACCGCCCGGGCCACCGGCAGTTTCTCGGCCGCCAAGGGACCTGAGCCCGGCACTCCCGCGGTACGCCTGCAGTACGACTTCACCACCTCCACGGCCACCCGCGGCTACTACCTCATCAAGGACGAGCCCGTCACGATCGACGGCGACGCTCTCGCGTTGGAGATGGACATCAAGGGCGACGCCTCGGGCGCCTGGCCGCGCCTGCAGGTGCGTGCCGCGGACGGCACCGTGACGAATGTCGACGGCCCCACCATCACGTGGGAGGGCTGGCAGCGAACGCGCTTCACGGTCCCGGCCGGACTGGCGCAGCCGTTGTCCGTGGAACGGGTCCGGATCATGGAGACCCGACCTGCGGCGTCCTACCAGGGCGACATCATGATCGCCAACCTGCGGGCCATCACCACGCCCGCCGCGTCAGCGGAGTCTCCGGCCACGGTGCACGATCCCGCCCTGCTCGCCCACGGCACCGTGGACGAGCGCCCGCAGCGCATCGCGGTGATGAGCGATGCGCAGTTCGTCGCCCGCGATCCCGAGAGCGGAGCGGTGGACGGGGCGCGACGCACGCTGCGGGAGATCCGAGCAGCTGAACCGGACCTGCTCGTCATCAACGGCGACTTCGTCGATGAAGCGTCGCCGAAGGACTTCGCGCTGGCTCGGCGCATCCTCGACGAGGAGTGGACCGACGACATCCCGTTCGTCTACGTGCCCGGCAACCACGAGATCATGGGCGGCAGCATCGAGAACTTCGAGGCCGCCTTCGGGCCCGCCAGCACCGAGCAGACCCTCGGCAGGACGAAGCTCCTCACGATGAACTCGGCCGGCGGGTCGCTGCGGAGCGGCGGCATGGACCAGCTGCGCGAGCTCGAACGCACGTTGGACGAGGTCGCCGACAGCGATCACCTCACCGGGCTCGTCGTCTTCTTCCACCATCCGCCGCAGGACCCGCTGCCGACGAAGCACAGCCAGCTCTCAGACCGTCGCGAGGCGACCGAAATCGAGCGGTTGCTAGGGGAGTTCCGGGCGTCATCCGGCAAGTCGGCCGCCGTCGTCAACGGACACTCCGGGGTGTTCCACGGCTCCGCGACCGAAGGCGTCACCTACCTGGTCAACGGCAACTCCGGCAAGAGCCCCTCGGGGACTCCGGGCAACGGAGGCTTCACCGGGTGGATGATGCTCGGGATCGACCCCGGTGCGGGCCTGCTGCCCGGCGCGCCGCAGGTGCAGGACCGAATCGAGTGGCTCGCGGCGGAGACGCGACCGTGGGTGGACGAACTCGCACTCGAGGCTCCCGGCCATCTCATGGTGGGGCAGAGCGCCGACGTGGCAGCCACGCTGATGCAGGACGGCCGGGAGGTTCCGGTCGCGTGGCCGGTCACGTCCCAGTGGGCCGGTGACGGGGTCGCGGTGGACGACGGCCGCGGCCTGGCCGCCGCCGCGGCGACGGACGCGGTGGTGCGGGTCAATCCGAGCACCGGGCAGCTGACGGCCCTTCAGCCCGGCACGGCGACCGTGAGCGTCACCGTCAACGGCCGCTCGGCCCAGCTGGCGGTGGAGGTCGTCGCCGATCCCGCGCAGCCGGAGGTCCCGGAGCAGCCCGGCGAGCCCGGCGAGCCGGGCTCGGGTCAGCCGGAGCAACCAGGCCGACCCGGCACCGAGGAACCCGACGCCGCTCCGCCGGCTCAGGGCGATGCGGTGGACCGGTCGGCGGCGCGCGACGGGGCACTGCCCGCTGCGGGGGCCGCTGCGTGGACGGCTGCGGCCGTCGTGGTGGCGCTGGTGCTGCTCGCCGCCGGCGCGGCAGCGTGGCGGCGAGGCTCGACGCGCGAGTCCTGAGGAACGGGCGCCGCGGACGTCAGGCGTTGACGTCCGCGGTGTCCCGCGCCGCGTCGCGCTTGGCCGCGACGAAGCGGTAACCGACGTTGCGCACCGTGCCGATGAGGGTCTCGTGATCGGCGCCGAGCTTGGCGCGCAGCCGACGCACGTGCACATCGACGGTGCGGGTGCCGCCGAAGTAGTCGTACCCCCACACCTCCTGCAGCAGCTGCTGGCGCGTGAACACCCGGCCGGGATGCTGGGCGAGGAACTTGAGGAGTTCGAACTCCTTGAACGTCAGGTCCAGCGTGCGGTTCTCGAGCTTCGCGGTGTAGGTGACGTCGTCGACGACCAGGCCGCTCGCGCTGATGATGTGGCTGTCGTCGGCGCCGGCGTCCTTGGCCTGGGCGAGGCGTCCGACGCCGAGCCGAAGCCGGGCCTCGAGCTCGGCCGGGCCGGCCGTCACGAGGATGACGTCGTCCATGCCCCAGTCGGCGGCCGCGACGGCGAGACCGCCTTCGGTGAGGATGAGGATGAGCGGGCACTCGATGCCGGTCGTGCGCAGCACCCGCGTGAGGCTGCGGACCTGGGCGAGATCGTGCCGACCGTCCACGAGGACGGCGTCGGCCTGCGGCGCGTCGATGAGAGCGCTGGCCTCCGCCGGAAGGATCTTCACGTGGTGGGGCAGGAGCGCGAGCGCGGGAAGCACCTCCACTGACGATTGCGTGCTCTTGGTCAGCAGGAGCAGGTGTGACATCGTGGACGACCTCCCGGTACACGTTGAGGCCATGGTGAGTTCACCGTGGCCTCATTGCTGGGTCAACCCTAGGTCATGAGTCGGGCGTGTTGCCAGGCTCTGGCGGCCGATGAGAAGCACGTCACATGACTGACACATGAAGGGAAAGTGCTCGATGACCGGACTCCTCGTGCTCGTCGGAGCGCTCATCGCCACCGCCCTGGTGGCGCTGGTCAAGGCCCGGTACGACGGCAGATTCCGCCGCACCTCGCACACTGGAGAGGTGAACGACGACGTCGAACGGATCGATGCCGCACGTCTCGGCCAGGCGCTGGGAGAGCGGGCGACGCTGGTCCAGTTCTCCAGTGCGTTCTGCGCCCCGTGTCGCGCCACTCGGGTCGTGCTCAACCAGGTCGCGGACGCCGTCGACGGTGTCACGGCGATCGATATCGACGCGGAAGCGCATCTGGACCTCGTGCGCGAACTCAACATCCTGCGGACCCCGACCGTGCTCGTGCTCGACGCCTCCGGCCGGGTGATTCGCCGCGCATCGGGGGTTCCCCGGCGCGACCAGATGCTCGCCGCGCTGGCCGAAATGTCTCAGTGATCGGACAGGTGTCTCGGATGTCAAGACGACGACGGGATTCCGCTCGAACTGCCCTCTAGGCTGGGGCCATGTTCATCACGGCACTTCTGACGCGACGCCGGGCGGTCGACAACTGCCACGTGCGTTCCGCGCTGTGTCGTCTCGGCTGACTCCTCACTCCTGTCAGCCCGTCGCTTCGGCGACCTCCCCGGAGAGTTCTTCAATGTCTCGACCCTCCCAGGTGGACCCGCGCGGCCCTCGAGTCGCGGCGGCGCTCACCTCACTCGTCCTGGCCCTCGCCATCGTCGTCCCGCCGCCCGCCCGCGAGTTCCTCCTCGTGCTGCAAGGCGCGGTCTTCGCGGTCGGCGCGTTCGTCAGCGTGGCCGCCACTCCCTACGCGGTGTTCTTCCGCGGTGTCGTGCGGCCGCGATTGGCGCCGCCGACCGACCTGGAGGACGCCCGTCCTCCGCAGTTCGCCCAGCTCGTGGGCCTGATCTTCGTCGTCGTCGCGCTCGCCGGGTTCCTCACCGGACTCGACGCGCTCGGCTACGGCGCCGCCGCCGCGGCCCTCGTCGCGGCACTGCTCAACGCCGTCACGGGCTTCTGCCTCGGCTGCGAGCTGTACCTGACATCCCGTCGCCTGGCCAAGTCCCTGGCCTGACACCCCCACCGAAAGGAATGAGTATGAGCCGCGAGACCGCGCTCGTCACGGCCGACTGGGTCGAGGAGCATCTGAACGACCCGAAGGTCGTCCTCGTCGAGGTCGACGAGGACACGGAGGCCTACGACAAGGGCCACATCCCCGGCGCCATCAAGCTCGACTGGAAGAAGGACCTCCAGGACGGCGTGCGCCACGACTTCGTCAGCAAGGACCGCCTCGAGGCCCTGCTGAGCGAGAAGGGCATCGCCAACGACGACACCATCGTCTTCTACGGGGGCAACAACAACTGGTTCGCCGCCTACGCCTACTGGTACCTCAAGTACTACGGTCACCAGAACCTGCGCCTGCTCGACGGCGGCCGCAAGAAGTGGGAGCTCGAGTCGCGTGAGCTGACCACCGACGTCCCCTCGCGCGAGGCCACCACGTACACGGCGCAGGAGCCGAACGCCGACATCCGCGCGTTCCGCGACGAGGTCGTCGAGGCCATCGGCACCAAGAACCTCATCGACGTCCGCAGCCCCGACGAGTACGCGGGCCGTCTGCTCGCTCCGGCGCACCTGCCGCAGGAGGCCGCGCAGATCGGTGGCCACATCCCCACGGCCGGCAACGTCCCGTGGAGCAAGGCCGCCAACGAGGACGGCACCTTCAAGAGCGACGAGGAGCTCGCGCAGCTGTACAGCGAGGCCGGCCTCGACGAGAACAAGGACACCATCGCGTACTGCCGTATCGGTGAGCGCAGCTCGCACACCTGGTTCGTCCTGCACGAGATCCTCGGTTATCCGAACGTCAAGAACTACGACGGCTCGTGGAGCGAGTACGGCTCGCTGCGCGGCGTTCCGGTGGCCGTCGGCGATCAGCCCGGGCAGGCCTGACATGTGCGGCGCGATCAAGGGCGGCCCGAGCCTGGAGGGCGTCGACGTCGCCAACCAGGCGGTCATCCAGGGCATCGTGACGCGTGACGACGAGCCGGTCGGCAACGCGTACGTGCGTCTGCTCGACGCGGGCGGCGAGTTCACCGCCGAGGTCCCGACCTCGGCCACCGGACAGTTCCGGTTCTTCGCCGCCCCCGGCTCCTGGACGCTGCGCACTCTCGCACCGCGTGCCGAGGTCGTGGAGCGCAAGGTCGTGGCGCAGAAGGGCTCGGTCGCCGAGGTGGCCGTCGCCGTCTGACGACCCGACACGCGAACGAAGGGGACCCGCCGCCGGCGGGTCCCCTTCGTCGTTGCGGCAGCCATGGAGCGACGCAGGGTGGCTAACTCCGCCAGCGGTGATCGAGTAGGAGGTCGCTCAGCGACCGACGTATCGAGACCGGGCCGCTAACTCGGCCATAGGTGATCGAGTAGGAGGTCGCTCAGCGACCGACGTATCGAGATCAGGTCACGTCGATTGGTCTCGCTCCGTGGCGGCTACGCCCTCATTGCCACGGCTCCATTGCTCCCTCGTTCCTCGGTCGCTACTCGACCACCTAGTGCCGACCCGGCCGTGTCAGCGGACTTCGTCGCCGAGGAGGTCGTCGGGGTGCTGGGCGATGTAGGCGTCCATCTGGTCCGAGCGCATCGCGTCGAACAACTGGCCCATCTTCGCTTCGTCGAGCCGGACGATGCTGCCCCACGCGGGATGGTCCTCCTCGGACCCGACGGGCGCCGTGAGGAAGCGCACGCTGTCCGTGGTGACGCCGCGCATCGACAGGGCGAGGCCGCGCAGGTCGCCCGTGGTCCACTCCTCGTCGATCGTGAGGTTCTCAGCGATGGCGCTCACGGTGTTATTGAGCTTGACCGGGTTGGTCGTCACACCGCTCTGGAGCATCTTGCCGAGCAGGGAGCGGATGAAGTTCTGCTGGCGGGCGATCCGGTCGTAGTCGCCGCGCAGGAGTCCGTAGCGGGTACGGACGTACGCGAGCGCCTCATCACCCTGCAGGACGTGCTCGCCGGCTTCCCAGCGGACGTCCTGCTTGGGGTCGTAGAAGCTGTTCGGGATCGTCACCGGCACGCCGCCGACGGCGGTCGAGAGGTCCTTGAACCCCTCCCAGTCGATGATCGCGAGATGGTCCATCCGCAGGCCGGTGAGGTTCTCCACCGTCGAGATCGCACCCAGCGGACCGAACTCGGAGAACGCCGCGTTGATCTTCTGCTCCTGCGTCGGCTCGCCGTTCTCGTCGTAGATCATCGTGTAGGTGTCACGCGGGATCGACACCAGATCGACCTTGCTCCGGTCGGCCGAGATGTGCACGACCATGATCGTGTCGCTGCGGTACTTGCCGGACGGCCACTCGCTCGCGGCGGCATCCTCGGCGAGCGTCTCGCCGCCCTGGTTGCCCTCGCCCTTGTCGGAGCCGAGCAGCAGAACGTTGATCGAATGGCCCGCGTCGGGATCGACGTCAGGGCGGTTCTTCAGCGTGTCGGTGTCGACGGTGTCGAGGTTCGCGAGCTTCTGGTTGAGGTTCCACGCGTACGCCGCGCCGCCCATGATGGGCAGGAGGATCGCGACGACGAGGCCCCAGACGACGACCGGATGACGCTTACGGAGGGGAACACGAGCGGCCCGGCGCTTGCCGGCTCCCTCGTACTTCTTGTGTGTTCCCATCGATGACCTTCGTGCATGGACTGCTCAACCTCGCTATTCTCGCAGGCCGCGTCAAGTCACGTCGGTGAGTTCTCGTTTTCCATGATCAACGTCACAGGGCCGTCGTTGACGAGGTCGACCGCCATGTCGGCCCCGAACACACCGCGACGTACGGCGATGCCGTGGGTCTCCAACGCCTGGCAGAACTCCTCGTAGAGCGGCTCGGCCACCGGCCCCGGCGCAGCGGCACTCCACGAGGGGCGCCGGCCCTTGCGAGTGTCGGCATAGAGCGTGAACTGGCTGACGACCAGGATCGGGGCGCCGATCTCCGCGGCGGAGCGCTCGTCGCGCATGATGCGCAGGTCGCGGATCTTGGCGGCGAGCGTGTGCGCTTGCGCTGGGGTGTCGTCGTGAGTGACGCCGAGGAGCACGAGGAGGCCCGGCTCGTCGATCGTCGACACCGTCTTACCGGCGACGGAAACCGAGGCCCGAGACACCCGCTGGACGACAGCACGCATGGGCGCCAGCGTACGCAAAGCCGCTCATGCTCCGACGCTAGGATCGTGGGTATGGCCTTTGAGATCCCGCCCGATCTGCACCCGGACGTCATGCCGCTGGCCTGGCTGCTGGGGCACTGGCACGGCAACGGGCGCGGCGATTATCCGACCATCGAGGCCTTCGGTTTCGAGCAGGACGTCGCGTTCACCCACGACACCCGCCCGTTCCTCCATTACTTCAGCCAGACCTGGATCACCGACGACGAAGGACAGCGCCTGCGCCCCGGGGCCCTCGAGACCGGCTTCATCCGCGCCGTCGGCGACGGCAAGGTCGAGATGGTGCTCGCGCACCCCACGGGCTATGCCGAGATCTGGTACGGCGAGATCGACGGACCGCGTCTCACGCTGACCACCGACATCGTCGCGCGCACCGAGACCGCCAAGGAGTACACGGCCGGCCAGCGGATGTACGGGCTCGTCGAGGGCAACCTCATGTATGCCTACGACATGGCCGCCGAGGGTCAGCCGCTGCAGTCGCATCTGTGGGGGAAGCTCGCCCGTGTCTGAGTACCGCAGCCCGCTGCTCGCGCTTCCTGGCGCGGTGGAAGGCGACGCCCCCGACACCGGCGTCGCCGCGCACTACGGCTCGATCGTGGCCGAACAGCGTCGGCTCATCGCCGGTGAGGCGTTCGTCGACCTCTCGCACCGTGACGTCTTCACGGTGACCGGTCCGGACCGCCTCTCGTGGCTGCATGCGCTCACCACCCAGCACCTCGAATCGCTCGCGCCGAACGTGCCCACCGAGGTGCTCCTGCTAACGCCGCAGGGCCGCATCGAGCACGCGTTCAGCGGTATCGACGACGGCGAGAACGTGTTCCGGGCGCACACCGAACCCGGGGCGGGCGCCGCGGTCGTGGAGTTCCTCGACCGCATGCGGTTCATGTCGCGCGTCGAGGTCGCGCTCGACCCGTCGACCGCGGTGATCGGCACCGCGACCGGCTGGCAGTTCGTCGATCGCGCCGAGCTGGCGGGCCTGCCGGACCGCCTCGGTGCTCCGGTCGGAACGTGGGCGCACGAGGCCCTGCGCATCGAACAGGGGATGCCGCGCTTCGGTCTCGACACCGACGACCGCACCATCCCCAACGAGGTCGGCCTGCTCAATGTCGCCGTCCATATGGACAAGGGGTGCTACCGCGGTCAAGAGACCGTCGCCCGCGTCTACAACCTCGGCCGTCCGCCGCGTCGCCTCGTGCGGCTGCTGCTCGACGGTTCCGTGGAACATCTGCCTCCGCACGGCTCGGAGGTCATGCTGGACGACAAGGTCGTCGGCACCGTCGGGTCGAGCGCCCGGCATCATGAACTCGGACCGATCGCGCTCGCGATCGTCAAACGCAACGTCGACCCGTCCGCGACCGTGATCGCCGACGGTGTCGCCGCCACCCAGGAGGTCATCGTGGATCCCGACGCCGGCTTGCACGTGCGAGCAGCCCGCTGATGGCCGGCTTCGACGAACTCGGGCTCGACCCGAGCATCGTGTCGGTCGTGGCCGACCTCGGCTACGAGACGCCCACCCCGATCCAGGAGTCGGCGATCCCGGCGCTGTTGACCGGCCGCGATGTGGTGGGCCTGGCGCAGACCGGCACCGGCAAGACGGCGGCGTTCGCGCTGCCGATCCTGCAGAAGATCGATCCCAGCTCGCGCCAAACGCAGGCGCTCGTGCTGGCACCGACGCGTGAGCTGGCGCTGCAGGTGTGCGAGGCGTTCACCTCGTACGCCGCGTCCACCCCGCAGCTGCAGGTGCTGCCCGTGTACGGCGGCCAGAGCTACCAGTTCCAGATCTCCGGCCTCAAGCGCGGCGCTCACGTCGTGGTCGGGACGCCGGGCCGCATCATCGACCACCTCGAGCGGGGCACCCTCGACATCGCGCACCTCGACGTCATGGTGCTCGACGAGGCCGACGAGATGCTCAACATGGGCTTCGCGGAGGACGTCGAGCGCATCCTGGCCGACACCCCCGAGTACAAGCAGGTGGCGCTGTTCTCGGCCACGATGCCGGCGGCGATCCGGCGCCTGGCCAAGAAGTACCTGCACGACCCCATCGACATCGCCACCCCGCAGGCGACCCAGAGCACCGCCTCGGTGCGGCAGCGCTGGATCGCGGTCTCGCACCACCACAAGCTCGACGCGCTGACCCGCGTGCTCGAGGTCGAGACCGGCGACGCGATGATCGTCTTCGTCCGCACCAAGCAGGCCACCGAGGAACTCGCCGAGCGTCTCCGCAGCCGCGGCTACCA
This sequence comes from Aeromicrobium camelliae, assembly GCF_003850045.1. GTDB lineage: Bacteria > Actinomycetota > Actinomycetes > Propionibacteriales > Nocardioidaceae > Aeromicrobium > Aeromicrobium camelliae. Next base: position 66,840 of record NZ_RQJX01000002.1, read on the forward strand.
AGCAGCGGCGCTCAACGGCGACCTCGCCCAGCAGCAGCGCGAGCGGACTGTCAACGCGCTCAAGAGCGGCGCCCTCGACATCATCGTGGCCACGGACGTCGCCGCGCGCGGACTCGACGTCGAGCGCATCAGCCACGTCGTCAACTACGACATCCCCCACGACACCGAGGCGTACGTCCACCGCATCGGGCGCACCGGTCGCGCCGGCCGGCAGGGTGACGCGATCTTGTTCGTCACCCCGCGCGAGCGCCGCATGCTGAGTGCGATCGAAAAGGTCTCCGGACGTCCCATCGAGGAGATGTCGATCCCCACCGCGGAGGAGGTCAACGCCCGGCGCGTCGACAAGTTCGCGGAGGAGATCACCTCCAACATGGGCTCGCCGCAGTTCCACGCGTTCCGCAAGCTCGTCGAGCAGTACGCGAGCGAGAACGGCGTCGAGATGGTCGACATCGCCGCGGCGCTGGCGGTCAAGAGCCACGACGGGGACGAGTTCTTCATCAGCGGCGACGTTCCGTCGCCGGCCCGTCGCGAGCCGGGGGAGCGGCGCGAACGCCGCGAACCGCGCGACCCGCGTCCGCGTGACGGCCGGACGGTCTACCGGATCGCGGTGGGCAAGCGGCACAAGGTCACCCCCGCCATGGTCGTCGGCGCTCTCGCGAACGAGGGTGGCCTGCGGCGCTCGGACTTCGGCAAGATCACGATCGGTGCCGACCACACGCTCGTGGAGCTGCCGCCGGATCTGCCCGAGGCGGTCTTCCAGGCGCTCGCCGACACCCGCATCTCCGGGCGCCGGATCGACCTACGTCGCGATCGCGGACGCCCGCAGTCGCGGCCGCAACGCAAGCCCAAGCCCAAGCGCAGCTGATCGGCCGCCGAGCGGACGTCCCCATCCGGGCGGCCGCTCGGCGAGCGAGCCGACGCGGTCAGGCGCCCCTACACTGGTGCGGTGTTCGTCCTCGAGAACGCCGTCCGTCACTACGACTGGGGATCCTTCGACGAGATTCCCCGGTTCGTGGGGTCCGGGGTCAACTCCGAACCGGTGGCCGAGGTGTGGATGGGGACCCACTCGATGGACCCTTCGCTCGTCACCCACCAGGACGGCACGACGCAGCGGCTCGACGAGATCGCCGGGTCGCTGCCGTTTCTGCTGAAGCTGCTGTCCGCGCGGCGGCCGCTCTCACTCCAGGTGCACCCGGACCTCCCCACGGCGCGGGAGGGGTACGAGCGCGAGAACACCCTCGGCATCGCGCTCGACGCTCCGGATCGCACGTTCAAGGACCCGAATCACAAACCGGAGATGGTCTACGCGCTGTCCACCTTCGATACCGTCGTGGGGTTCCGTCCGACCGCGGAGATCCTCCGCGTCCTCGCGCCGCTGGAGGCGCCGCTCGCCCAGCGCCTGCACGACGACCTGCGCGCCAACCCCGGCTTCGCGGGGATCGTGCGCCTCGTCGAGTGGCTGCTCAGCGAACCGATCGACCCGTCGCAGATCGACGCGGTCATTCAGTGCTGCCGTGACCTGCTCGACCAGGGCCTGGACATCAAGCGCGCGTATGCCACGGCGCTGATGATCCGGCAGGACTTCCCCAACGATCCGGGCGTCGTGATCTCGCTGTTGCTCAACCGACTCACCTTGCAGCCGGGGGAGGCGGCCTTCCTCGACACGGGCGTCATCCACGCGCACCTGCGCGGCCTGTGTCTGGAGGTCATGGCGACGTCGGACAACGTGCTGCGGGCGGGTCTCACCAGCAAGCACCTCGACCCTCGTGGCCTGGTGGCCTGCCTCGACGTGGGCATGTCGCGCCTCGCGCGGGTCACGCCGCAGGCGGTCGGCGTCACGACCGAGATCTTCGACCCGGGCATCGGGGACTTCGCCCTCGCCGTGACGCAGTGTTCGCGCGGTGAGCCGGACGGAGTGCCGCTGCTCGACGCGCCCGATCGCATCGTGTTCTGCACGGGCGGCGAGGTCGAACTCGTCAGCGCCCGCGACGAGCGGCTCAAGGTGCGACGCGGCGAGGCGGTCTACGCCGGTCCCGACGACGGGACGTTGCGGGTCTACGGCACCGGTGAGGTCGCCCAGGCGTACGCCCCGCAGGATCGCGATGCGCTGCGCAGCCGACTGGTCGACCTCGTGTGATCTTGCCGCCCGGCCGTAGGGTGGCGGCAGTAGTTGACGATGCAAGGAGCCAGGAGCCACCCATGCCGCGCCGCACCGCCCGCACTGCCCTCTACGCCGCTACCGCCGCGTCCACGGCGCTGCTCGCAGCAGCCTGCGGTCCGCAGACCGAACAGGTCGAGTCGGCCCCGTCGTCGCCGTCCGGGTCCGCCGAGTCGGACAGTGCGAGCGAGGCGCCCGCCAGCTTCACCGCCGGCGAGTACGAGGCCACGGGCAGCTACCAGACCCCCGGCGGCACCCAGTCGGTCGACGTCGAGGTGACCTTGGAGGCTGACGGCACGATCACCGACGTCGAGGTCGACGGCAACGCCGAGGGCGGCAACTCCGAGCAGTTCCAGAAGAAGTTCGAGAGCGGCATCGACGCTCAGGTCGAAGGCAGGAAGATCACCGAGCTCTCCATCGACAAGGTCTCGGGCTCCTCGCTCACCAGCGGCGGGTTCAACGACGCCATCGCGCAGATCATCGACGACGCGCAGGCCTGACGATGTGGGCGTTCGACGCCATCGGCACCCGATGGCGGATCGACGCGCCCGAACCGATCGACACAGCCGCCGTCCGGGCGGTCATCGACGACTTCGACCGGATCTGGTCGCGATTTCGTGACGACTCGGTGGTCGCCCGACTGCGGACTGAACGCACCGTCGACCTCGGGTCTGACGCGCCCGCGATCCTCGGCTTGTACGAGCGGCTCGACGACCTCACCGACGGGGCGGTGAGCCCTGCCGTCGGCGCAAGCCTCGAACAGCTCGGCTACGACGCCCAGTACACGCTGACGGCGCGGGGCGAGGCGATTCCCGCGTTCCGTTGGCGGACGGCACGTCGCGACGGCTCTGTCGTGACGGTCGACCAGCCGGTCGTCGTCGACATCGGAGCAGTGGGGAAGGGCTTCCTGGCCCAGCGCGTCGCCGAGCTCGTCGGCGATCCGGTGACGGTCGACGCGAGCGGTGACATCGTCCATCGGGGAGCGCACCCGTTGCGCGTCGCGCTCGAGCACCCGCGCGACCCCGAGCTCGCCGTCGGCATCGTCGAGCTCGCCCCGGGAATGGCGATCTGCGCCTCCGCCATCAACCGGCGGACGTGGGGCGACGGCTGGCACCATGTGCTGGACGCCCGGACAGGCGAGCCGACGCGCGACGTGCTCGCCACGTGGGTGGTCGCCCCGGACGCCGCGCTGGCCGACGGGTTGGCCACCGCGCTGTTCTTCGTCGAGCCCGAGCGGGTTCTCGACGAGTTCCCCGAGGTGGGGTGCGCCGTCGTCGACGCGACGATGCGCATCCGCGCCGCCCGGATGACAGGAGAGATCTTCCGATGAGCACCCTCGACCGCTTCCTCAGCCGCTTCACGATGTACCGCCTGGTGATCGCCGTCCTGGCCGTCGTCGGCGTCTGGGCGCTCGTCGCCGCTGCGGCGGGCTGGCTCGATCCGTCGATCTTCGGTGTCGGGCCCATGCTCCTCACGCTCGCCGTGCTCGTCGTCGCTTCGGCGATCTCCAACGAAGTCCTGGGGCGCGTGGTCGGCGCTCGGCCGCATCGCGACTCGGCGATCATCACGGCGCTCCTGCTGTGGTTCCTCTACTGGCCCACCACCGAGCCTGCGACCCTCGGCTGGCTCGCCGTCGTGGCGCTGCTGGCGACCGCGTCGAAGTACGTCATCGCCGTACGCCGTCGGCACCTCGTCAATCCGGCAGCAGCCGGCGTGGTGCTCGCGACGCTGCTGGGATGGGCCGCGGGCATCGACGCCATGCCGTTCACGACCTGGTGGGCGGCGAGCGAGATCCTCTTCCCGGTCGTGCTCGTCGGCGCCCTGCTGATCCTGCGCCGGACGCGTCGCGTGAGCCTCGGTCTCGTGTTCGCGGCGGTGGCCGTCCCGCTCGTCGTGTCGGGCCTGACCGCGTTCGGGTCGTCGGTGAGCGACGCGCTGTGGACTGCGGTGACGGCATACCCGGTCGTGTTCTTCGCCGGGTTCATGCTGAGTGAGCCGTTGACTCTGCCGCCCCGGCGCCACCAGCAGTGGGCGGTCGGCGTGCTCGCCGCGGTGATCTTCGCGTGGCCGCTGTGGTCGTTCGCGGCGTTCGGAACGTCGACCGCGATCGGCCCGTTCGAGGGGACGTACGAGCTGGCGCTCGTCGCCACGGGGTTGGTGAGTTTCCTGCTCGGTCCGCGCGGGCAGATCGGATTGACGTTCCGTGAGCGCCGGCCGCTCGGCGGGGACGTCTACGAGTACTGGTTCGACGCCGACCGGCCTTTGCGATTCACGCCCGGGCAGTACCTGGAGTTGTACCTGCCGCACGGCCGGGCGGACGGCCGCGGCATGCGGCGCATCCTGAGCATCGCCTCGCCTCCCGGCCGTGAGGTCGCCGTCGCCGTGCGCGAACCCGAGGGCGCCTCGAGCTTCAAACGGGCACTCGCGCAGGCCGACGCCGGGTCCCGTTGGACCGCCACGGCCGTCCACGGCGACTTCGTCCTGCCGCGCGACGACGCGAAGGTCGCGCTCATCGCCGGCGGGATCGGCATCACCCCGTTCATGAGCCAGCTCAGGGCCGGCACCGGGGATCACGACGTGGTGCTGGTGTACGGCGTGCGCGACGGGAACGACGTGCCCTACGCCGACGAGCTGGCCGCCCTCGGCGTCGACGTCCGACTCGTCGTGGGTGACGTCCTCGACGCCGACAGCATCGCCGCCGCCGTCCCCGATCTCGACGAGCGGGTCGCCTACATCTCCGGCTCCCCGGCGATGGTCGACACCATCCGCCGCGCCCTCCGCGGCCGCGCCCGTCGCATCCGCGTCGACCACTTCCTCGGCTATTGACGCGGTGCGGCTGGCGGGTGGTGCCGGCCGGGTTTCAACCTTTGGCCAGTTTGGGCCCTCTGAGAGGCGGAAAAAGGGCCCGAACTGGCCACAAGCCGGGCAGGTGGTCCGGCGCGTCTCGGGATTCGGGACGACCGGGCGCCAGGGCCGACATGTGGTCAGTTCTGATTCAACGCAGGGCCCGTGGTGACACATCACTGACCACATCTCGGGGAGTGGGACGGGCGCGGGGCCGGTTCCCGACTTCTGGCCACTTTGAGCCCTTCGGGAGGCCGGCGAAGGGCCACAACTGGCCGAAAGTTGCGACTGAAGTCCGGCTGCCCCGTGCTGGGGCGGCGGCCGGACCTGTCACGATGGGTTACCGTTCAGTAGATCGTCGTGAGGGAGGGCCGCGTGCGCATCGCGTTGTTGTCGTATCGCACCAAGACGCACAGCGGCGGGCAGGGCGTGTACGTCCGGCACCTCAGCTGGGGGCTTGCGGAGCTCGGGCACGAGGTCACGGTGTTCTCCGGACAGCCCTACCCCGAGGACCTCGATCCCCGCGTCCGGCTCGAGAAGGTGCCGAGCCTGGACCTGTACCGCGACGACGACCCGTTCCGCACCCCTTCGCTCCGCGAGTTCCGCGACTGGATCGACGTGCTCGAGTACGGGCAGATGATCACCGCCGCGTTCCCCGAACCGCTGACGTTCAGCCTGCGCGTCCGTCGGCTGTTCGGGCCCCGCGCCGCCGACTTCGACGTGGTCCACGACAACCAGAGCCTCGGGTACGGCCTGCTCAGTCTCCCGCGCCGCGACATCCCGTTCGTGGCGACGATCCACCATCCGATCAGCAAAGACCGGCGCCTCGACATCGCGGCGGCGCCGCTGCGCAAGCAGATCACCACCCGCCGCTGGTATCGCTTCGTCCGTATGCAGGCCCGCGTCGCGCGCCGGATCCCGACCCTGCTCGGCGTCTCGAGCGTGTCGGCGGGCGACACCGTCACCGATTTCCGCCTCGATCCCGAGCAGATCACCGTCATCCCGTTGGGCGTCGACACCGACCTGTTCGCCCCGCGGGGTGACCGTGTGCCGGGTCGTGTGGTGGCCGTCGCCAGCGCGGACAAGCCGCTCAAGGGCGTGCCGCACCTGCTCGACGCGATCGCCAAGCTCCGCGTCGATCACGACGTGCACCTGCATCTCGTGTCGCCGGTCGAGCGCAGTACCCAACGTCGGCTGCACGAGCTCGGCATCGAGGACGTCGTCACCGTGCACAGCGGGATCTCGGACGAGGAACTCGCCCGGCTCATGGCCTCGGCCGAGGTCATGGCGGTGCCGTCGCTGTACGAGGGGTTCTCGCTGCCGACCGTCGAGGCGCTCGCCTGCGGCACCCCGGTGGTCGCGAGCCGTGCCGGCGCACTGCCCGAGGTCGTCGGTGACGCGGGCGTGCTGGTCGAACCGGGGGACGTCGAACAGTTGGTGACGCAGATCGGCGCGCTGCTGCGCTCGCCCGAGCGCCGGGAGCACTTCGCCCGCATCGGTCGGGAGCGCGCTGTGGAGCGGTTCAGCTGGGTGTCGGTCGCCCGTGCCACGGTAGAGGCCTACGAGCGCGAGATCGCGCGCGTCGAGAGGAAGAAGAAACTGCATGCTGACCGTTGACTTCGACCGCCTCCGGGTGGGCCGCGGCACTCGATTCATCGACGTCGGAGCGGGCGCCGGCCGCCACTCCTACGAGGCGCTGCGCCGCGGAGCGAGGGTCACCGCCCTCGACCTCGACGAGGTCGAGCTCAAGGGCGTGCAGGAGATGTTCGACGCGATGATCGACGAGGGCCAGGTTCCGCCCGGCGCGACGGCCGAGACCGTCGTCGCCTCGATCCTCGACCTCCCCTACGACGACGGCAGTTTCGACACCGTGCTCGCCTCGGAGATCCTCGAGCACGTGCCCGAGGACGAGCAGGGCATCGCTGAGCTCGCCCGCATCCTCGCGCCCGGCGGCACCCTCGCCGTGACGGTGCCGCGCTGGCTGCCCGAGCGCGTGTGCTGGGCGCTCTCGGACGAGTACCACGCCAACGAGGGCGGGCACATCCGCATCTACAAGGCCGACGAGCTGCGTCGCAAGCTCGAGGCCGCCGGTCTGGTGTTCACGCACCAGCACCACGCGCACGCCCTGCACTCGCCGTTCTGGTGGCTCAAGTGCGCTGTGGGCGTCGAGCGCGACCAGCACCCGCTCGTGCGCAGCTACCACCAGCTGCTCGTGTGGGACATGATGAAGGCGCCGGCCGTGACGCGGCTCGCCGAGAAGGTGCTCGACCCGTTGATCGGCAAGAGCGTCGCCCTCTACTTCACCAAGCCGCTCTGATGCCGGTTCCCGAGGTTCAGGGGGTGCTCTCGGCCGCGCAGATCGAGCAGACCGCCGACTCCATCGTCGCCGCGCAGCATGACTCCGGCGCCATCGCCTGGTACCCGGGCGGGCACACCGACCCGTGGGACCACGTGCAGGCCGCGATGGGGTTGTCTACGGCAGGCCGGCGCGATGAGGCCGTCGCCGCGATCCAGTGGCTCGCGGACGTGCAGCGCCCGGACGGCTCATGGGCCATCAAGTACGTCGACGACACCATCGAGGACGCCGGCACGGACGCCAACTTCTGCGCGTACATCGCCGCCGGCGTGCGGCATCTGTGGGCGATCGATCCGACCGGCGATCTCGAGCGGTTCTGGCCGGTCATCGATCGCGCGCTCGAGTGCGTCCTGTCGATGCGGCTGCCTACCGGCGTCGTGGCCTGGGCGCGAGGCAGCGAGGGCGAACTCGCCGACGAGGCGCTGGTGAGCGGCAACGCGAGCATCGCGTTCAGCCTGCGCTGTGCGCTCGACCTCGCCCGCGTGTGGGGCCACCAGCGACCCGATTGGGAGCTGGCCGTCGCCCGCATCGACCACGCCCTCGCGGTCCACCCCGAGTGGTTCACCGCCAAGCCCCGCCACTCGATGGACTGGTACTACCCGGTTCTGGGCGGTTCGCTCACCGGCGACCCGGCCGCCGAGCGCATCGACGAACGCTGGGACGAGTTCGTCGTGCCCGGGCTGGGAGCGCGTTGCGTCACCGAGAACCCCTGGGTGACCGGCGGCGAGTCCTGCGAGCTCGCGCTCACGCTCGAGGCGATGGGCCGGCGCGACGCGGCGCTGCGCGTGTTCAGCGAGATGCAGCACCTGCGCGATCACGACGGTTCGTACTGGACCGGTCTCGTGTACAGCGACGGCGTCCGCTGGCCGGTCGAACGCACCACATGGACGGGGGCGACGGTCATCCTGGCCGCCGACGCGCTCTCCGCGAGCACCCCCGCCCACGATCTCTTCCACCCCGAGCGGCACGTACGCACCGACTGGCTCGTGTCGTGCCCGTGCCAGGAGCCCGCCCGATGACCGACCTGCCTGCCGACCTCGCCCGTCTCGCCGAGAACGTCAAGGGATTCCTCCCGGACGACGAAGCCGCCGCGCTGCGGGCTGCGGCAGGCCGGTTCGCCACCGAAGGCGGCGTCCTGGTCGAGATCGGCAGTTACTGCGGCAAGTCGGCCATCCATCTCGGGTATGTCGCGCGGACCGCCGGCGCCACCTTGGTGACGGTCGATCACCACCGGGGCTCCGAGGAGCATCAGGTCGGATGGGAGTACCACGACCCCGAGCTCGTCGACCCCGAGACGGGCGCCTTCGAGACGTTGCCGTCGCTGCGCCGGGCCCTGTTCGCGGCCGGCCTGGAGGACGTCGTCGTGCCCGTCGTCGGCCGATCGGCCACGGTCAGCGCGTTCTGGCGGACGCCGGTCGACCTCGTCTTCATCGACGGCGGGCATACCGACGAGGCCGCCCAGGCCGACTACGCGGGGTGGGCGCCGTGGATCCGGCTCGGCGGAGCCCTGGTGATCCACGATGTGTTCCCCGATCCGGCCGACGGCGGACAAGCTCCGTACCGGGTGTACCTGCGGGCGGTCGAGGACGGCTTCCGCGAGGTCGCAGTGACCGGAAGCCTGCGGGTTCTGACCCGCGAAACGGGGGCATAGCGCCCGATCGTCCGGATCCCCGCGGAGGTACCCTCGGGGCATGTCCGCTCTCGCACCTCTGCTGCGTGAGGACGCGATCTCCCTCGACGTCGAGGCCCCTGACTGGCAGTCCGCGATCACGATCGCCGGGTCCCTGCTGGAGCAGTCCGGGGTCGCCGACAGTGGCTACACGCAGGCGATGATCGACAACGTCACGCAGAACGGTCCCTACATCGTCATCGCGCCCGGCTTCGCCTTCGCGCACGCCCGTCCGACGGAGGACGTGCAGCGCACGGGCCTCTCCTGGGTCCGGCTCGCCGACCCGGTGTCCTTCGGGCATCCGTCGAACGATCCGGTCACCCTCGTCGTCGCGCTCGCCGCGAAGGACGACGGCGCCCACACCACCGCGATGGCCGAGCTCGCGAAGGTCATCGGGGATCCGGCGACCAAGGCCGCGCTCGACGCTGCCGGTTCGCCGGCCGAGATCCTCGCGATCCTCGGTGGCGACGAGGAGGCCGCCCAGAGCGCCCCGGCCGGGTCCGGCGGCGGCTCGCGCAACCTCATCCTCACCGTGTGCGGTAACGGCCTCGGCACGAGTTTGTTCCTCAAGAACACGCTCGAGCAGGTGCTCGACCGCTGGAAGTGGTCGCCCTTCGTGAGCGTCGAGGCGACGGACACCATCTCGGCGCGCGGCAAGGCCAAGGACGCCGACCTCATCCTGACCTCCGGCGAGATCGCCCGCACGCTCGGTGACGTCGGCGTTCCGGTCAAGGTCATCGAGAACTTCACCAGCACCACCGAGCTCGACGCCGCGCTGCGCGAGCTCTACGACGTCTAGGAAGGTCCCCTATGGACTGGTTGGTCGCCATCGCCGAGTTCCTCGTCAACGAGATCCTCAGCGTTCCGGCGTTTCTCATCGGCATCATCACCGCGGTCGGTCTGATCGCGCTTCGCAAGACGACGGGCCAGGTCATCGGCGGGGCCATGAAGGCCACGCTCGGTTTCCTGCTCATCGGAGCCGGCGCGACACTCGTCGTCGCGTCGCTCGACCCGCTCGGTGTGCTCATCCAGGCGGCCACGGGTGCGCAGGGCGTCATCCCGACCAATGAGGCGATCGTCGGTATCGCTCAGTCGGAGTACGGCGCGCAGGTCGCGTGGCTGATGATCCTGGGCTTCGCGGTGAGTCTCGTGCTCGCGCGGTTCACCCCGTTGAGCTACGTGTTCCTGACCGGACATCACATCCTCTTCATGGCGACGCTGCTGACCATCGTGCTGGCGTCGGCCGGTTACAACGGCACGATCACCGTGGTCCTCGGCGGTGCGCTGCTGGGCATCCTCATGGTGTCGTTGCCCGCCCTCGCCCACCCCTGGACACGCCGGATCACCGGTGACGACAGCGTCGCCATCGGCCACTTCGGCACAGCGGGCTATGTGGCGGCCGGTGCCGTCGGTCGGGTCGTCGGCAAGAACAGCCGCTCGACCGAAGACATGAAGCTGCCCGAATCACTGCGCTTCCTGCGTGACTCGATGGTCGCCACGGCGCTCTCCATGGTGCTCATGTACGTTGTCGTCGCGCTCATCGCCCTCGGCCGGGTCGGTCAGGAGGAGGCGTTCGACGCCTTCGGAGGGGCGGCGAACGTCGGCAACTACCTCATGCTGTCGGTCACCCAGGGTCTGCAGTTCGGTGTCGCCGTCGCGGTCATCTTGTTCGGCGTCCGCACGATCCTCGGTGAGCTCGTGCCCGCGTTCCAGGGCATCGCCGCCAAGGTCGTGCCGGGCGCGATCCCCGCGCTCGACGCGCCGATCGTCTTCCCGTACGCACAGAACGCCGTGCTCGTCGGCTTCGTCTCGAGCTTCACCGGCGGTCTGATCGGCCTCGCCGTGCTGTCGCTGTGGCTGAACCCCGCGTTGGGCCTCGCGCTGATCCTGCCCGGCCTGGTCCCGCACTTCTTCACCGGTGGTGCGGCAGGCGTCTACGGCAACGCCACCGGCGGCCGCCGTGGTGCTGTCGCCGGCGGTTTCGTGAACGGTCTGCTGATCACCTTCCTGCCCGCGCTGCTGCTCAAGGTGCTCGGTGACTTCGGTAGCGCCAACACGACATTCGGTGACACGGACTTCGGCTGGTTCGGCATCCTCATCGGAAACGGCGCCAAGATCGGCTCCGTCGGCGGCTTGATCGTCATGGCGCTCCTCGGCCTGCTGATCCTGGCTGGCGCGATGCTGATGCAGAAGCGGGTCGTGGACACCCACTGGGACCCGGCTCCGGGACGTGAGCTCCCCGGCGCGGCCACCGCGGCGGCCCCGAGCGCCGGTGCGGCGACCACGGCCACCTACCCGAAGATCACTCCGCCGAAGGGAGCCCCGACGCCCCCGCCCCCGCCGGAGCGGTGAGTTAGCGTCCGTTCGTCACGCAGGGCGGTGAGTGAGCGTCCATCTCGACCTCGAGAATGGACGCTCACTCACCGCCCTCGTGGTGTCAGGGCGCTGCTCAGCGGAAGCGGCGGCCCTCGTCGCGACGGAAGGCCCAGAGGGTGGCCAGCGCCCCGACCGCCGTCCACCCCGCAAGCGAGGCGACGGTCGCGAGTCCGATGTCGCCGCTGCCGACCGCCCAGACCACGAGGTCACGAGCGCCACGGCTCGGCAGCGCTTGCGAGATCGCGTCGAGCCACGAGGGGAACACCTCCGGCGGGACGAACATGCCGCCACCGAACGCGAGACCGAAGAACAGCAACTGCGCGACGGCGATCGCCGACTTCTGGCGCAGCATGTAGCCCACGGCGAAGCCGATCAGCAGCAGCGGCACCGCGCCCACCAGCAACATCGCCAGCGTGAGGAGCAAGCGCTCGGGGGCGAGTCGTGCTTCGGTCAGCAACCCGGCGATCACCACGATCGGGATGAGGCCGAGAACCGACAGGATCACGCCGTTCGCCACGCGGCCGAGCACCTGGGGGAGCGGCCCGGCGGGCAGCGTGCGGAGGTACGCGTCGAACGGCCGCGCCCGGTCCTCCGCGATGCCGGCACCGAAGGTGAACAGGCACACCGACATCACCGCGACCGCGGCGAGCTGAGCGGCAGCGCCGGTGGCGGCCACCCGGTCATCGGCGATGATCCGCTGTGGGACCACGAAGAACAGCAGCGCCAGCGAGGGGAACACCGTCGTGCCGACGATCGCGATCGGCTCGCGCAGCACTTCCAGCAGATTGATCTTGGCGTGGGCGGCGGTGAGCCGCGGCAGCGACGACGTGCTCATCGGTGGTCTCCTGCGGTCAGTGCGGTGAGTTGGGCGAAGGCGTCCTCGAGCGAGGCGCCCGCCACGCGGAGCCTGCGGAACTCGATGTCCTCCGTGACGAGGCGCCGAACGAGCGCGTCGGCATCCGGCGTCAGGAGCGTGACGTCCTCGCCTTCGCGCTCCAGGCTCATGACCTCCGGAAGGTCGGCCAAGCGGGCGTCCGCGCTGACGAGGGCGACGCGGTCGACGTCGACGCGGTCGATGACCGCACGTGTGGTGTCGTCGACGAGCACCCGGCCGTGATCGATGACGACGACTCGCTGCGCGAGCCGTTGGATCTCCTCGAGGTAGTGGCTGGTCACGAGGACGGTGCCGCCCTCGGCCTGGTACGCCTCGATGGCGTTCCACAGCGTGTGCCGGGCGTCGATGTCGAGCCCGGTCGTCGGTTCGTCGAGCAGTACGAGTGCCGGGCGGCCCAGCATGGCGAGCGCGACGGCGAACCGGCGCTGCTGTCCGCCGGAGAGGGCACCGCACTGCCGGTGGACGAGGTCGGTGAGTCCGAAGCGCTCGAGCAGCTCGTCGGCGTCGGCAGGATCGGGATAGTGCCGCGAGACGAACTCGACGACCTCGTCGACCTTCAAGGTCTCGGGCAGGCCCGTCTGCTGAGGTGTCGACCCGACGGCGACTCGTGTCGCCGGATCGCGCGGATCGCCGCCGAGCACCCGAACACTGCCGCTCGACGGTTTGCGCAGGCCGGTCAGCAGCGAGATCAGCGTCGACTTCCCCGCGCCGTTCGGGCCGAGGAGACCGACGAGCTCACCGCGCGCGATCGTCAGCGTGACGTCGTCGAGGGCCAGGTTCTCGCCGAACGTCTTGGTCACGTGGGCGACGTCGACCACGGGTGGGCTGGTCATGCGGGGTCTCCTGTGGGATCGATGAGGGAGCGGATCTGCGCGGTGTATCGCTCGAACGCGGCGAGTCCGGCGGGGGTGAGGGCGACGTAGGTGGCCGGGCTGCGGCCCTCGATGGTCTTGGTCTGGGTGACGTAACCCGCGTCCTCGAGTTTGCGCAGATGGGTTGAGAGATTGCCGGCCGTCATGTCCAGCAGCTTCTGCAGGCGGGGGAACGTGATGCTCGCATGGTTCGGCATCGCCGACAGCGTCGCGACCACCCGGAGCCGGGCCTGGGCGTGGATCACCGGGTCGAGTTCACCGTCGGTCATCGGCGGCGCCGTTCGAGGTGGTCCAGCAGTGCACCGACGAGGAAGCCCCCGCCGCCCATCACCGCCATGACGAGGTACAGGTAGGGCGGTCCGGTCACCGACGCGACAGAGACGGTGACGGCGATCCAGACGCCCAGCCAGAACTGGCGCCGATCACCCCACGCCGCGCCGCTGGTCATGAAGAGGCAGGCCACGACGAGGCAGGGCAGGGCGTTGGAGATGATGCCGACGCCGGGACCTTCCAGGCCCTCGCTGAACATCGCACCGAAGATGAAGAACGTCGTGATGAAAGCGACCGGCCACGCGGCACCGAGTCGAGCGTTCATGGCTCCCGCCGCTCCGCCGAGGCCCTTGGCGCGGCCCTCCGCGTGAACGATCGTCACGACGATGGCGGCGATGATGAGCCCGCCGAAGACCGCGGAACCGACGGAACCGGGGAGGCCCTCACGGTCGGTGTCCAGGAACATCGCGACGTACCCGGCACCCCAGGCGATCCCCCAGGCCCCGTACAGGACACGGTCGTCGACGCTGAGGCGCCGACGTACCTCGCGGCGCTGCGCGGCGATGATCGCCCAGCTCTCCTCAGGGGTGGGCGCGCGGTCGTCCTCGCTCATCGATACTCCTGGTCCCATGCAAACAAGTTTGTCCAGCAAAGTCAGTTTGTGTCACAAAGTGCAAGAATGTCAAAGTTGAGCGGAATGGACTCAACTTCAGCATCGTTGTACCGGGTGCAGACCTTCGTCACCAGGGGAGTCAGTACATGGATCTTTCGAAACTCACCACGCGGAGCCAGCAGGCGCTGGCGGCCGCGATGTCGTCGGCGGCCGCGGCCGGTAACCCGACCATCGAACCTGCCCACCTTCTCGTCGCCCTCATCGAGCAGCAGGGCGGCACGGCCGGGCCGCTGCTGTCCGCAGCGGGCGCCGACCCCCAGGTCGTCCTGGCCGAACTCAAGCAGAGCCTCGAACTCCTGCCGACCGCGACCGGCGCGAGCGTGCAGAACCCGCAGCTCGCCCGCGCGACGCACGAGGCGCTGCAGCGTGCCATCGACCACGCTGCCTCGCTCGGCGACGAGTTCGTGTCCTCCGAGCACCTCGTCGTCGGCATCGCCACCGTTCAGTCGCCTGCGCAGGCCGTGCTGGCGCGGCATGGCGCGACTCCCGACGCGCTCAAGGACGCCTTCAGCGCGGTCCGCGGCAGCGCCAAGGTCACGAGCGCCGACGCCGAGGACAGCTACCAGGCGCTGGAGAAGTACGGCATCGACCTCACCGCGCTCGCCCGCGACGGCAAGCTCGACCCGGTGATCGGCCGCGACTCCGAGATCCGGCGCGTCGTCCAGGTGCTCAGCCGCCGGACGAAGAACAACCCCGTCCTCATCGGCGAGCCCGGCGTCGGCAAGACGGCCGTCGTCGAAGGTCTCGCTCAGCGCATCATCGACGGCGACGTCCCCGAGTCGCTGCGTGACCGCCGGCTCGTCAGCCTCGACCTCGGCGCGATGGTCGCCGGCGCCAAGTACCGCGGCGAGTTCGAGGAGCGGCTCAAGGCCGTGCTCAACGAGATCAAGCAGTCCGACGGGCAGATCGTCACCTTCATCGACGAGTTGCACACCGTCGTGGGCGCCGGCGCCTCCGGCGAGGGAGCGATGGACGCGGGCAACATGCTCAAGCCGATGCTCGCCCGTGGTGAACTGCGCATGATCGGCGCGACCACGCTCGACGAGTACCGTGAGTCGATCGAGAAGGACCCGGCGCTCGAACGGCGGTTCCAGCAGGTCTACGTCGGGGAGCCGAGCGTCGAGGACACGATCGCGATCCTGCGCGGCCTCAAGGAGAAGTACGAGGCGCACCACAAGGTCGAGATCGCCGACGCCGCGCTGGTGGCCGCGGCCACGCTCTCGCACCGCTACATCCCCGGCCGACAGCTGCCGGACAAGGCGATCGACCTCATCGACGAGGCATCCAGCCGGCTGCGCATGGAGATCGACTCCAGCCCCGTCGAGATCGACGAGCTGCGACGCGCCGTCGATCGGCTGACGATGGAGGAACTGCACCTCGAGAACGAGACCGACCAGTCCAGCGTCGAGCGCCTCGAGAAGCTGCGCGCCGAGAAGGCCGACAAGACCGAGGCCCTGCGTGCGCTCGAACAGCGGTGGCAGGCCGAGAAGCAGAGCCTCAACGCGGTCGGCGAGATCAAGGAGCGGATCGACGAGGTTCGGACGGCCGCCGAGAAGGCGCAGCGCGAAGGCGACTTCGAGACCGCGGCCCGGCTGACGTACGGGGAACTGCCGAAGATGGAGGCGCAGCTCGCCGAGGCCCAGCGCGCGGAGGAGACCGCCACCGCCGATCGCATGGTCCACGAGGAGGTCGGTCCCGACGACATCGCCGAGGTGGTGGCGTCGTGGACGGGCATCCCGACGGGCCGTCTGCTCGAAGGGGAGACCGAGAAGCTCCTGCACATGGAGGCAGAACTCGGCAAGCGGTTGATCGGACAGCGTGACGCCGTCCGCGCTGTGTCCGACGCCGTCCGTCGTGCCCGGGCGGGCATCTCGGATCCGGACCGTCCCACCGGCTCGTTCCTGTTCCTCGGGCCCACCGGCGTCGGCAAGACCGAGCTGGCCAAGAGTCTCGCGGACTTCCTGTTCGACGATGAGCGGGCGATCGTCCGCATCGACATGAGCGAGTACGGCGAGAAGCACAGCGTCTCGCGCCTCGTCGGCGCCCCTCCGGGCTACGTGGGCTACGACGAGGGCGGTCAGTTGACCGAGGCCGTCCGGCGCCGTCCGTACTCGGTCGTGCTGCTGGATGAGGTGGAGAAGGCGCACCCCGAGGTCTTCGACATCCTCCTGCAGGTGCTCGACGACGGACGCCTCACGGACGGTCAGGGGCGCACGGTCGACTTCCGCAACGTGATCCTCATCCTCACGTCGAACCTCGGGTCGCAGTTCCTCGTGGACCCGACGCTCGACGACGCGGCCAAGAAGAACGCGGTGATGGACATCGTCCGGTCCTCGTTCAAGCCCGAGTTCCTCAACCGACTCGACGAGGTCGTGATGTTCGAGGCGCTCGGGACCGAGGAGCTCACGCGGATCGTCGATCTGCAGCTCGACTCGCTGGCGCGTCGCCTCGAGTCGCGTCGCATCACGCTCGACGTGACCGATGCGGCCAAGGAATGGCTCGCCCTGACCGGGTGGGACCCGGCCTACGGTGCACGTCCGCTGCGACGCCTGGTTCAGCAGGCGATCGGCGACCGGCTCGCCCGCGAGTTGCTGTCCGGCGAGGTTCGCGACGGCGACACCGTCCGCGTCGACCGCGCCGTCGACGCCGACGAACTCACCGTCACCCCCGCGCCCGTAACGGCCATAGGTGGTCGAGTAGCGGCGAGGGACGAGCCGTGGCAATGAGGGCGTAGCCGCCACGGAGCGAGACCAGTCGAGGTGACGTGGTCTCGCTCCATCGCGGCTACGCCCCTCCTGCGATGGCTCCATGTCGGTCGCTGAGCGACCTCCTACTCGACCACCTACGCCCGGGTTAGGTGGTCGAGTAGCGACCGAGGGACGAGGGAGCGAGACCGTGTGACGTGACGTGGTCTCGATACTGCGCTCCGCTAGCGCTCCGGCCTACTCGACCACCTGCACCCCGGTTAGGCGGTCGAGTAGCGACCGAGGGACGAGGGAGCGAGACCACGTGACGTGGTCTCGATACGGCACTCCGCTAGCGCTCCGGCCTACTCGACCACCGATCCGGGGTGAGCGACCACCTCTCCCGCTGCGGGTGACCTCCTCGTCGGTCTTGGCGCATCTGCTTCGATAGGGGCATGGCTGCGCCACGTCCTCGGTCCGTCACGCTCGCGTGCCTGTATGCCGGTATCGGTGCGGCGTTCCTGTTCATGTCGCTGCTGAGCGTGCTGTGGGACTGGGGCTCCATCGCGTTGCAGGACCAGATCGCCGACGTGCTCGACCAGCAGCCGCTCGCCGGCCTCGAACTCGACGTCCAGACGGTGCTCGACGGCCTGCGATGGGTGCTGCTGGCCGGCGTCGTCGCTTCGATCGCGGGCATGGTGTTCGCCGTGTTCGCGTTCCGTGGCGATCGCGGCTCGCAGATCGGCCTCACCGTCCTGTGCGGACTCGCGGCGCTGACGTTCCTGGCCTCGGGTCTCGTCGGCTTCCTGCCCGCCTTGATCGCGGTCGTGTGCATCGCGCTGCTGTGGAACGCCGACTCCCGCCGGTTCTTCGCCGGCGAGGAGCAGCCGCTCGAGCTGGGGGCCGCGCCGGCAGTCCGCCAGCAGCCGTCCGCTCCACAGACTGCGCACCCGGCGGCTCCTCCGCCGGGCGGATGGTCCGGCCCGCCGGCACCGGCGCCGGCGCAGTTGCCGCCCTATCTTCCGGCCCGCCGGCCCGCCTCGGTCACGCTCTCGTTGCTCCTCACGGGGATCGGCGCGGCGGTCGTGGCCGGTTTCGGGGCGCTGTCGCTGCTCGTGGTCACCGTGGGCCGCGACGAGTACGAACGCACGCTCAACGAGCAGGGCTTCATGCAGGATGTGCTGCGCTCGAGCCGGATGAGCGCCGACGATGCGATCGCGATCATCACCTGGTCCGCGGTGGTGTGGGTCGTCCTCGCACTCATCGCACTCGCGGTCACCCTGTGGGCGGCCACCCGCCGGTCGCCCGCCGCGCGCAAGGCGCTCTTCGCGTTGTCGATCATCACGCTGGTCGTGTCGGTGCTGTTCTTCCCGCTCGGTCTGCTGTGGACGGCCGCGGCGGTCGTCGTGCTCGTGCAGGTCAGCAAGCCTGATGCCAAGGCCTGGTTCGGCGCCGCGTAACCCAGATCACAGCCTCCCCGCCCGCCCTGAAGTTCCGACGTGGGCGCACTAGGGTTGGAGGCATGACGGGTCCGGTAACCACGAAGCGTCCTCACGTCGTCGTCGTCGGAGGAGGATTCGGCGGACTGGCAGCGGTTCGCAAGCTCAAGAACGCCGACGTCGACATCACCTTGATCGACCGGCACACGTACAACACGTTCCAGCCGCTGCTCTATCAGGTGGCCACGGCCAGTCTGAATCCCGGCGACATCACCTGGTTCCTGCGGGCCGTGCGCGCGAAGCAGGACAACGTGCGGTTCGTGAAGGGCACCGTCGTCGCGATGGACCACGACCAGCAATCGGTGCTGCTGGACGGCAACATCACCGTCCGCTACGACTACCTCGTCGTCGCCGTCGGCGTCACGGCCAACTTCTTCGGGATCGAGGGCGCGGCCGAGTACTCGATGCCGCTCTACCGACGCACCCAGGCGCTCGCCCTGCGCGACCGCATGTTCGCCAACCTCGAGGACGCCGCGATCAACGGTCAGAACCGCGATCTTCGCGTCGTCGTGGTCGGCGGCGGTGCCACCGGTGTCGAGATGGCCGGTGCGCTGGCCGAGATGCGCAATCTGGACCTGCCCACGACCTACCCCGAACTCGACCGCGATCGGGTGCACATCACCCTCGTCGAGATGGCCCCGCACGTGCTCGGGCCGTTCGACGCCCGCCTGCGCGACTACGCCCGCAAGGCGCTCGAGAAGCGCGAGATCGACCTGCGCCTCGGCACCGCGGTGAAGGAAGTGCGCCCTGACGGCGTGCTGGTGGAGAGCAACGGCACCGAGGAGTTCCTCGAGGCCGGCATCGTCGTCTGGGCCTCGGGCGTCACGGCACACTCGGTGGTCGGCGAGTGGGGTCTGCCCCAAGGCCGCGGCGGACGCATCGAGATCGACGACCACCAGCGGGTGCGCGGGTTCCGCAACGTCTTCGCGATCGGCGACATCGCCGTCAACCCGGACACCCCGCTGCCGCAGCTCGCCCAGCCCGCGCTGCAGGGCGGCAAGTATGTCGCGACCGTCATCAAGAACGAGGTCGAGGGCAAGCCCGACCCGAAGCCGTTCAAGTACCGCGACAAGGGCACGATGGCCACGATCGGTCGCGCCTCGGCCATCGCCGAGGTCAAGGGACTGCCGAAGCTCAAGGGTTTCATCGCCTGGGCGATCTGGGTCGCAGTGCACATCGCCTCGCTGCTGGACAACCGCAACCGCTTCGCCACGATGACCAACCTCAGCATCAAGTTCCTGCTGTGGCGCAGTCACAGCGCGATCGTGGGTGAGACTCCCTACGTCATCGCACATGAACCCAAGGTTCTCGACGCGAACGCGTCGCGCGGAGGCAAGAAGGCCGCCAAGAAGGCCGCGAAGAAGGCTGCCAAGAAGGCGACCTCTGACGAACGGCCCGATCCCCGATAGCGTCGGGGCATGGACTCGATCTCCGTCGAAGAACTGGCCGACGAGCATCTCGCGCACGCGCGCTCCGCGGACAGCGGTCGTAGCGCCCAGGCCCTGCATCCGGGCCGCCAGCACCTGATGCGTCAGACGCTCATCGCATTGCGTGGCGGCGCGGGGATGAACGAGCACCTGGCCCCCGCCGAGGCGACATTGCTCGTACTCCGCGGGCGGGTGAGCGTCTCGACCCAGAGTGAGCGCTGGGAAGGTGGTGCGAGCGAGTTGCTGGTGCTTCCCGACGATCGGCACGATCTCCAGGCCCACGAGGACTCCGTGGTGCTCCTGACGACGCTCGCCGGACGGTGACCCTGCGCACCGTCGCCGAGCATCGCGAGCACGTGCTCGCGATGCTTCCGGATCGCCGACGGACTCGGCGGGTGCCGCTCGACCAGGCGCACGGCCGGGTGCTGGCCGCGCCGGCGACCGCCCAAGAGGCGGTGCCGCGCTTCGACAACGCGGCGATGGACGGGTACGCCGTACGCCACGTCGATCTGCGCGAGGGAGCGACCTTGGCGGTCGTCGGTCACGTCGGCGCAGGCGCTGCATCGTCCGTGCGGGTGGGGGCAGGCGAAGCCGTGCGCATCATGACCGGAGCGCGGCTGCCCGAGGGCGCCGACACCGTCGTGCCATTCGAGCTCACCGACGACGGTCGCGAGCGTGTCCGTATCGACGCCGTCCTCGAGGCCGGTCGCCACATCCGCCGTACCGCCGAGGATGTGGAGGTGGGGGACCTCGTCGTCGAGTCCGGCGTGGTCGTGGACGCGTTGACCCTGGCGGCACTCGCGGCGACGGGCGTGGCGGACGTGCTCGTCGTCGAGCGCCCCCGCCTCGCGGTGATCTCCACCGGGAGCGAGCTGCGCGCCCCCGGCGAAGCGCTGGGCGCGGGTCAGATCCCCGAGTCCAACTCGCTGATGATCGCGGCGCTGGTCGAGGAGGCCGGGGCCGACGTCGTGCTGCGCACGAGTGTCCCGGATGAGTCGGAGGCGGTTCAGGAGGCTCTGCGCCGCGCTCATGCAGCCGAGGTCGACCTCGTCGTGCTGTCGGGTGGCGTGAGCGCCGGCGACTACGACGTCGTGCGTCAGGCGCTGGCGGACCATCTGGAGTTCGTCGGCGTGGCGATGTCGCCCGGGCGCCCCCAGGCACTCGGGCTCGTCGGAGACGTTCCCGTCGTGGGGGTACCGGGCAACCCGGTGGCCGCGGCGGTCAGCGTCGAGGTGTTCGTGCGACCGGCCGTGTTGGCGCTCGCCGGGCATCGGGAGATCACTCGACCGGCGCTGAGCGCGATGGCGTCACAGGGATGGAGTTCGAAGGACGACCGGGAGCAGTACACGGCGGTCCGCCTCGAAGTGTCCGAGAACGGCTCGTGGGTCCACCCACTCGCTCACGGATCTCATCGCGCGGGCTCGCTCGCCGCGGTCGAAGGATGGGCGGTGGTGCCGCGTGGGACCTCGGCGGTGCGCCGCGGCGACCGGGTGGACGTCCTGGTGGTGCGATGACCCCGCCCGACGCCATCATC
Organism: Aeromicrobium camelliae; assembly: GCF_003850045.1. Taxonomy (GTDB): domain Bacteria; phylum Actinomycetota; class Actinomycetes; order Propionibacteriales; family Nocardioidaceae; genus Aeromicrobium; species Aeromicrobium camelliae. Next base: position 88,097 of record NZ_RQJX01000002.1, read on the forward strand.
CTGGCCGGCGGTCGCGCGCAACGACTGGGAGGGCGCTCCAAACCGCTGTTGGAGGTCGCCGGACGGACGCTGCTGGACCGGGTTCTCGAGGCCGCGTCGGGCATCGGCAGCCGGACCGTCGTGGTCGTCGGGCCGCCTGAGCTCGCGGGGCCGGGGGTGACCGTCGTGCGCGAGGACCCGCCTTACGGTGGCCCGGTGGCGGCGCTTGCGGCGGCCCTGCCCCTCGTATCCGCGGCGGACGTGCTGCTGCTTGCGGTGGATCTCGTGAACGGCGGGGCCATCGCCGAACGGCTCGCCGTCACCCCGGTGTCCGGCGACGGCGTCTGCCTGGTCGACACCGCGGGCCGACGCCAGTGGCTCGCCGGACGATATCGCGCGGATGCGCTGCGCTCGGCGCTTGCGGCACTGCCCCACGTGCAGGATGCGGCTTTGCGCCGTGCGCTCGCACCCCTGGACATCACCGAGCTCGCCGTCTCTGATGAGCTGGTACGCGACATCGACACCCCCGAGGACCTGGAGGAACCATGGCGACCGACGACGTCCTGACCGAGTGGACCGAGCACCTGGCGACACGCTTCGGGCTCGACCCGCGTCTCGTTCCGATGGAGGACGTGCTCGACATGGCCGCCGACGTGGCTCACGGTGTCGTGCGCCCGGCGGCTCCGCTGAGCGCCTTCGTGGCCGGTCTGGCCGCAGGCCGGAGCGGCAGCACTCCGCAGGACATCGCGGACGCCATCGCCGCGGTGGTCCGCGAAGTCGACACCTGGACTCCGTCGCCCTGACCTCAGCCCTTCGCGAGTCGGCGCAGCAGGGTCGCCAGGGTGCGCACGCCGAAGCCGGTCGCGCGCAGGTCGGCTCCGGAGCCCTCGACGGCGGGTCCGGCGATGTCGAGGTGCGTCCACGGGATGTGGGCGGGGACGAACTCGCCGAGGAACAACGCTGCGGTGAGGGCACGTCCGGTATCGCTGCCGGGGTGGTTGCGCAGTGACGCGCCGGGGGCTGACGAACGCAGCTGATCGCGGTACTGCGGCGCCCAGGGCAAGGGCCACCAGGTCTCGTCGGCCTCCCGCCCGGCGTCCTCCACCTCGGCGCGGAGATCCAGATCGCGACCGATGATCGCGCCGATCCGGGGGCCGAGCGCGACGATCGACTGGTACGTCAACGTCGCGACGTCGATCACGGCACGCGGCCGGTGGCTGCTCGCGTACGCGAGGGCGTCGGCCATCATCACGCGCCCTTCGAAGTCGGTGTCCACCACTTCCACACCGAGACCGCCGAAGGTCTCCACCACATCGCCGGGGCGCACCGCGGTGGGGCCGGGAAGATTCTCCGCGATCGGAAGCACGGCGTGCACGGGCAGCGGCGGGGCGCCGTGTCGTGTCAGCTCTGCCATCGCGGCAAGCACGGTGGCCGCCCCGGCCATGTCCGTGTGCATGCCGACCATGGCCGCGCTGCTCTTGAGTGACAGGCCGCCGCTGTCGAAGGTGACGCCCTTGCCCACCAGCGCCACCGAGCCTTCGGCGGGGCTGTCCTGCGGGCCCCACCACACCTCGGCGAGCCGCGTCGGCTCTGCCGATCCGCTACCGATCGCGAGCAGCCCGCCCATCCGATGCTCACGAAGCCATGCTTCGTCGTGGACCCGGACGTGGGCGCCGATCTGCGCGCCGACCTCCACGATCCGGTCGGTGAAGACAGTAGGCGTCAGCTGATTGGCGCGGGCGTCGATGAGCTCGCGGGCGAGGGCGACGGACATGGAGTCACTGTGTCATAGGTGACACAGCACCCGTGGGCGACCTATCGCGCCGGGAAGACCGCGAGGGCCGGCGACGAGGCCACCACGAGACCGGCCGCGATGCTCACGACGAGAGCCGCACGGCGGCTGCGGTGGATGCGTGCCGGAAGATCGCGGGCGAGCGCGTACGCCTCGGCGACGAGGCGCAGGTCGCTCGGCGCGGCCGGCGCGGGCAGGACGTCGGCGCGGCGGCCGTCGGCGTGTAGCGCTGCCTTCGCCTGCTCCGGCGTCGTCGATGCGAAGCAACGGTCGATTCCGACGATGTCGGCGAGGTGCTCCGCGTTCCGTGCGGAGTCCGTGGTGGCGAGGACGGCGGTGATGCCCAGCTCACGTAACTGGGCGACGCCGTCGGCTGCGTGCGGTGCGACCGTGTCGACCAGGGTGATCGTTCCGAGCGGCCGCTCGTCGACCTCCACGCCCACGGTTGTGCCCAACCGGCCGGGGTCCGGGACGCCGATCCAGTCGGGGCGACCGACGCGCACGGGGTGTTTGTCGACCACGCCGCTGATGCCGGCATCGCGATGATGCACGACGTCGGTCACGCGTCCTCGGGTGGCGAGGCGGGCGAGTGCCTTGCCCACCGGATGATCCGAGTGATGCTCCAGTGCGCCGGCGAACCACCGCATGTCGCGGTCGTAGTCGGCGCGGACGGGTTCGACCGAGGCGACGCGCAACGTCCCCGTCGTCAGGTAGCCCTGCTTGTCCATCACCAGATGATCGATGCGCGGGTCGGCGGGAAGTTCGAGTCCGCGCTTGCGAGCGGCACGCAGCAAGGAACGCTCAGCGCTGCGGGCACCGAGGTCGAAAGCTGCGGGAGCGGTGACCACGAGCGTGCCGACGGCCGCGACGAGCGCCCACAGGGGACCGTCGAGAATCCACCACACGGCGAGGACGATGGCGGCCGCGGCCACCCAGATGAGGCGATGGTTCATGCGTTCTCTTCGGCGTGGAAGCGTTCGAAGTCGCTCTGGTCGCCCGCTTTCCACAACGGGACGCTCGCCTTGAGCAACATCGTGATCTGGACGATGAAGTCGGGGTCGTGCAGCGCCTCACCGAAGATCTCGTTGATGCGCTTCCACCGATAACGGACGGTCTGCGGATGGACGCCGAGCCGGCCGGCGATGGCCGGAGCGCTGTCGCGCGTCTCGAGCCAGGCCAGCAGCGTCTCGGAGAGGATCTCGCGCGAGTTGGGGGTCTCGGCGAGTAGCGGGCGCAGCAACTCCTGCACCATCCCGCGACGGAGGGCGGGCTCGGAATGGAGCCACAGTTGGGTGCGGTGACGTCCGCAGTCGATCACGGCACCGTCGGTGATGACGCCCGCCGCGCCGAGTTCGAGGGCCCGGATCACCCAGCGGTGGGCGTCGGGGAGGTCGGGGCGAGCGACCGGCCAGCTGAAGGCGAAACGGACGGCGGGGGACGCCGATCTCAGCGTCTTCATGACCGCGTCGACCCCGTCGGGTGCCGTCAGCACGGCGGCGGAATCGGGCCCGGCGTTGACGATCGCCGACGGGCCGAGATCGGGAAGCTCGAGGCTGTCGCGGCGACGGCGAGGCGCGACGGCGAGCACGACGAACCGGTCCGGGATCTCCCATCCCGCGTGCGCGGCGAGCGTGGGCACGTCGCTGTTGCGTCCTTCCAGGAGTGCGACGACGAGCCGGCGCCGGTTGCGATCACGGTCGCGTTCGATCGTCTCGCGCGCCGTCCGCCAGCCGATCGACGCCTGCTCGGTGAGGTGATCGATGTAGGCGAGGAGGGCGTCGCCGAGCAGGCCGAGCGTCTCAGCACTCAGCTCCTGAGCCACCGCGAAGGACCGCAGATACTCCCACCCTTGATGCCGCGCGATCCGGTAGGAGGCCCGCATGGCGCTGAGGTCGTGCCCGCCGAGTGCCTCGCCGTAGCCCATCTTGCGGAACAGGTCGTCGACTCGATCACCGCTCGTGCCGCCGCCCTCGAGGAGGTCGAGGAAGTGACTCACCGCGCCGTTGACCGCCAGCGTGATCAGCCGGTGACGCCGGCCGTGGGCGGGGCCTGCGTACGCGGGGACGTTGGTCTGGATGTCCTGCGTGATACGCGCGACGAGTTCGGGGAGTTGGGGCCGGAACAGGGGGACCAGGGAGCTGGCCGTGGCCTCGAAGCCGCCGTCCTCGCGCAGAGCGGTCATGACGCGCCGCCAGCGATCGGTCGAGGTCTGGCGCGGCTCATGGTCTCCCTGTTTCAATGTGCTGTGCCTCACATTCTCCATGCCGCCAGGGCCGCCCGGCAAGAGGGCTGTCGGGCGTGGAAGGCCGCGAAGTGACCAGCTGGGAGTAAGAGGGAGTTGGTCTGGTCACTCCGCGGCTTCGGGGGTGTCCGGGTCAGGAGGGAGTCGTTGACCCGGGCATGGCACCAGTGGAGCATGCCAGCGCCATTCGCACCACAAGGTTCGGTCGAATCGGTGGAAACTCGGATGGACGTCCAAGTTGAGAGGCCTAGGCTGTGGATATGTCGGCGAAAACCCTCGTCACCGGTGGGGTGAGATCGGGCAAGTCGTTCCATGCCGAGTCGCTCGTCGTGGCCGAGCCCCAGGTCACCTACGTGGTGCCCGGCCCCGAGGTGGATCCGTCGGTCGATCCGGCCCACGCGGCCCGGGTGGCCGCCCACCGAGCCCGCCGTCCGGCCTCGTGGGTGACGCTCGAGGAGCACGATCTGGCCGCGGCCCTCAGCACCGCTGAGGGCGCGCTCGTCGTCGACTGCGTCAGCGACTGGGTGCGCTGGCTGATCGGTGAGTTGGACGGCTGGGACGAGGCGCGCGAGGACTGGCAGCCCCGGTTCACGGAGTACGTCGAGGCGGCCGCCGCGGCGCTCGCCGCCCGCCGCGGCACGGTCGTCCTGGTCTCGCTCGAGGCGGGGATGGGTGGTGACGTCCTCGACCTGGGCGCTCAGATGTTCCGCGAACTGCTGGGCTACACGAACCAGCGACTCGCCCTCGAGTGCGATGACGTCCTGCTCATCGTCGCCGGGCGCGCCCTCACGCTCTGACTCGCTCGCTCAGGTGGCCGACAGCAGGAGCACGGCGAGCGAGACCTCCACTGTGGCGCCGAAGACGTCGCCCACGACCCCGCCGAATCGGCTCACGGCGCGCCGAAGGATCCAGACGATGACGACGAGTGCCGCGGCCGTGGTGGCGAGACCCCGCCACCAGGGCTCGCCGACGGCCGCGTACCCCGCGCACAGGAGTCCGGCGATCGCCAGCCACGTCCCGATGGCCACCGCAGGTGCGATCGTCTCGGTGTAGGTGACGCCGAGACCGTCCTTGCGCGCGCCCGGAACGCCGCGCATGCAGCCGAGCACCGCCGCCGCACGTGACACGCAGACCAGCACGCCGGCGGCGAGCGGCCCCCAGGGCTCGGAGGAGAGCGTGGTGAGGGCCCCGATCTGCACGCCGACGACGATCGTCAGCGCCGCCGCTCCGGCCGGCCCTGCGTTCCCGAGCTTGACGACCTCCAAGGCCCGTGTCGCGTCATAGGAGGAGGTGAGTCCGTCAGCGGTGTCCGAGAGTCCGTCGAGGTGGAACGCCCGGCTTCCCAGCGCCAGGGCGCCCACCGCCACGGCGGCGACGGCGATGGGGGCGAGGCCGAGTCCGCGGCCAGCCCATACGATCGCGGCGACCAGTGCGGCGAGCGGGAGGACCGCGAGCGGTGCCAGTGCGACGGCGGCACCGCTCAGCCGCGGGGTGACGGCCGGTGGCGGGGTCACGGGGATCGCGGTGAAGGTGCCGACCGACAGTCGCCACGCGTGCAGGACGCTCATGAGCGCATTGTCCCGGTCACCGGCGCGGGCGCGGCACCCCGGTCGCGTTCACGTCCGGGAAGCCACCGCGCTCGGTCACGCGGTACGCGAGCGAGAGGAGTTCGCCCTCCAGTGCGACGCCGTGCGCGGTCGCCTCGAGGTCCAGGCCTGCCGCGCAGACCCGGTCGGTGGCCGCCTCCAGTTGCTCGCGCGCGCCACGTCCGGTCTCGGTGATGCGGCCGTCGTCGTCGAGCCACCCGCGCTGCTGCAGACCGCGTCGCCCCCGCGCCCACGCGGCGTCGTCCCACCCGCGCGAGTGCTGTTGCTCGGCCGGGACGAGCCCCACGGCCTGCGCGAGGACGTTGGCGGCCGCCCCGTCGAGTCCCGCTGCGGTGAGGATCGCGACGTGGCAGTCGCCCCGATACTCGCGCACGGCGGTGGCGGCGTGCCACAGTCGACCCACCGGGTCGGGCGGAACGGGGAGCGCCGCATGAGCGGCGGCGAGGGGTTTGCCGGCCCAATCGAGCCCCGCGAGCATCGCCTCGAGGCGGTCGGCCGTGCCGGCCACGTCGATGCCGGGCCACGCCGCCGCGAGTTCCTCGCGCGCGATGCGCAGCCGAAGGTCGAGGACGGCGTCGCGATCGGCCAGACGCCAGGCATCGGGGAGCGCGCGACGTATCCGCGCAGGAGCGAAGCCGTGAAACGTCGCGATGACCAGCTCGGGCGGGGGAGTTCCCAGCGCTGCGGCCCGCGAGGCGACGTAGCCCATCCAGAAGCCTTTGAGTCCGAGTTCCTCGAACCGCTCCTTGACGTTCGGGGCCACGTAGACGACGTCGTGGATCGTCTCGATCGCCCGCCAGAACTCCCGTGTCATCGCCATGAGGTCAGTGTGCCGTAGCGGTGTGGTGGTCACGCCCAGCGCGGGGAGGAACGCCGCGGCTTCTGGACCGGGGCTTCAGCGGGCTGGGCGCGGCTCGAGGCCGGCGGTTCCTCCTGCGGGCGCGGTGTCAGCAGTGCGTTGAGATCGCGCAGGGCGGCGCGCCACTGTTCCTGTGCGGCTTGATACGCCTCGGTGGCGGTGCCGTTCCACTGCGCACGCAGTCGGGTCAGCTCGACCTCGAGTTCGGCCAGCCGCGCAGCGATGAACCGCAGGTGCTCCAGCCCGGTGGGCGCGGGCTCCTCCCGCTGCGTCTCCTCGCTCGTCATCCGTGCGCCGACCGAGGATGCGAGTCGGCGAAGAGCGGCTGGGTCAGGGCGGCGTTGTCGAGGGCCTGCTCGAGTTGCTCCAGGGCCGAGAGAATGCGGCGAGTGTCGGTGTCGCAGCGCCGACGGTCGCGGGGGCCGAGGGCGTCGTCGCCCGAGATCTCCGAGCGCAGCGCGGCGATCCGTCGAGTGATCTCCTCGTGCGCTTGAGCCACCCGGGACGCTCCGAGACGCATCGATTCGACGGGAGGAGTGATATCGACGGACATGGCCCCCCCCCTAGCGGTGCGACATCGAACGACCCACGGGCCGTATCGGCACCGCGTTGCCTCCCAGCGTAGACCGGCGCAGCCCGGTTCGACTACCGACTTCTGGTTATGAAGGACTACGAAATGGTTGCGATGGGCCATCCGGCCCCCGAACCCCGTCGAGCGGAGCAGTCTCGTCTCGACCCCGCACGGCGGGGCGTCGGTGCGCGGAGCACCACCGCCAGATACCATCGGTATCCGGCGGGGAGTTGAGGAGGAGCCACCGTGACCCAGACGAAGGTGACCCGGGCGGAGCGCCAGGCGCAGACTCGGGACCGGCTCATCGAGGTCGCCAAGGAGATGTTCCTGCGCGACGGCTACGCCGCCACGTCGCTGGACAAGGTCGCGCTCGAGGCCGGGTTCTCCAAGGGCGCCGTCTACTCGAACTTCCGGGGCAAGGAGGAACTCTGCCTCGCGGTGCTGGACGTCATCCACGCCGAGAAGGTGCAGGGCGTCCTCGACGCGTTCACGCAGGACGCCGACCTCGACACCAAGCTCAAGGCGTTCGCCGCGTGGGCGCATCAGGGTCTCGGCGAGCCTCGCTGGACCGCGCTCGAGGTCGAGTTCGGCGCCGTCGCCCGGCACAACGACTGGGTCGCCGCGGAGCTGGTGAAGCGGCACCGCGAGATCCGCGAGGCGATCGGTCAGCTCGTCGCACACGTCGCGGAGGAGTCGGGGCTGTCCACGACAGTTCCCGTGCAGACGGTCGCGACCGCCCTGCTGAGCCTCGGCGTGGGCCTCGGCGCGCTACGGTCGCTCGACTCGCACGTCGACGTCGACGTCTTCACCGACGTCATGCGCGTGCTCGTGCGCGACTGACGGCTCAGTAGCCGCCGTTGTCCTTGAAGCGCTGGAAGCTCGCCTGGATCTCGGCCTCAGCCTCGACGCGACCGACCCACTTGGAGCCTTCCTCGACGGACTTGCCGGGCTCGAGGGCCTTGTAGGACTCGAAGAAGTGACGGATCTCGGCGAGATCGAAGTCCGCCACGTCGGAGATGTCCTGGAGGTGCTCCTGGCGCGGGTCCGTGGCGGGCACGCACAGCACCTTGTCGTCGCCGCCGGCCTCGTCGGTCATCTTGAACATGCCGATCGCACGGCACTCGATGACGCATCCGGGGAAGGTCGAGAAGGGAAGGATCACGAGCGCGTCGAGCGGGTCGCCGTCCAGGCCGAGCGAATCGTCGATGAAGCCGTAGTCGGCGGGGTACTGCATCGACGTGAAGAGCGTGCGGTCCAGCCGGATCCGATGCGTCTTGTGGTCGATCTCGTACTTGTTGCGCTCCCCCTTGGGGATCTCCACGGTGACGTCGAAAATCACGGTTCCTCCGGAAGTGTCGGGTGGCATCGCGGAACGAACCTTCGTCCGTCCGATGGTCGGATGCTGACTCTATAGTCTGTCTCACGTGGCGAAAGGGCGAGTGCGCAGGGTCCTCGGGACGATCACGTCGGTCGTGCTCGTCCTCGCGCTCATCGCCGGCGTCGGTTGGCTGTACGTGCGCGGCGACCTCAACCGGGTGATCTGCGACGGGGCCTGTCCCCCTCAGTACGCGACCGCCCCGGACTCCATGCAGGTCGCCGGAGTGGAGGACACGGAGGCCGACGCCGTCGGCGACGGCCCCATCGCGTCGAACGCGCTCAAGCAGGCCGTGTCCGGCCCGCTCGCCGATCCCGCATTGGGTCCTCAGGTCGGATTCGTGGCGGTCGACGCCAGGGACGGCGCCCCCCTCGCCGGTGGTGGCACCGAGGGACTCACCCCCGCCTCCACCACGAAGGTGCTCACGGCGTTCGCCGCACTGGAGGTGCTCGGTCCCGACGAGCGTTTCGCCACCCGTGTCGTGCGCAACGGTGACACCCTCACGCTGGTCGGCGGCGGCGACCCCTATCTGGTCGAACGACGGCCGGAGGAGCCGTCCCCCGTCGTCACGGCGGACCTGGAAACCCTGGCCGATCGGGTGGCTCGCAGCGTGGGCACCGGAAGGTTCACGCTGACGTACGACGCGGGCTTGTTCAGCGGGCCGGCGGTCAGTCCTGCCTGGGAGGACGGTTACGTTCCGTCCGTGGTCGCGCCCATCAGCGCGCTCTGGATCGACCAGGGCCGCGGCGCTGGCGAGGACCCGGCGCGGGCCGCGGCGGACGCCTTCGCGCGATTACTGCGCGAGCGGGGCGTCGAGGTGGCCGACCCCGGTCCCGCCGCCGCACCCGAGGGTGCGGCGCAGGTCGCGCTCGTGCGCAGCGCCCCGGTGGCCACGATCGTGGCCGACCTGCTGCGCACGAGCAACAACGAGACCTCTGAGATCCTGTTCCGGCACATCGCGCGGGCAGCGGGCTACGAGCCGTCCTTCGAGGGCGGGGCCGCGGCGGTGAAGACGACCCTCGAGCAGGACGCGGTGTCCGTGGACGGCCTCGAGCTGCACGACGGCAGCGGCTTGTCGCGCCGGAACCGGATCAGCCCCACCACACTCGTTCAGACGCTCGTGGCCGCGACTCGCGACGACCGCACCTCCGCGGCGTTGAGCGGTTTGCCGGTCGGCGGTTTCGACGGCACCGTGCGCTCGCGATTCGACCAGGCGCCCGCCGGGCTGGGGTGGGTCAGGGCGAAGACCGGAACTCTGACGGGCGTCCACAGCCTGGCCGGGATCGCCACCCTCGCCGGTGGTCGCCCGGTGGCGTTCGCCGTGATGGCGAACGGCACGGAGGAGATCAACGCGCTGCAGACGCAAGCCGCCCTCGACGCCGTCGCGGCCGCGATCGCCGGATGCGGTTGCTGACCCGTGGTGCGGGCGCGCAGGCCGAGAGTCCGGTGCTGCGACGGGCCGGTCAGTACCGTGGGGCCATGATCGACTGGAAGTTCGCGCAGCGGACCGCCGAGCGGTGGGGCCGTCCCGGACCCGAGGTGTCCGGTCCGGAGGTCGCCGCCGTCGTCGCCGAGCTGCGCGACGCCGCCACGCGGGCCGTGCAACCGGTGGCCGAGTACACGGGTCTCACCGCCCAGGTCTCCTCGCCGGTCCTCGTCGTGGACCGGCCACGCTGGGTCGCGGCCAATCTCGAGACCTTCCGGACCGTGATGGACCCGGTCACCGACAAGCTCACGGCGGGCCGCTCGCACCGGCCGAGCCCCGTGACCGCCGGCATGAGCGCGAAGATCGCCGGGGCGGAACTCGGCGGGCTCATGGCATTCCTCTCCTCGAAGGTGCTCGGCCAGTTCGACCCGTTCTGGGAAGAGGGTTCCGCCGGCGGCCGGTTGTTGCTGGTCGCCCCGAACATCCTCCACGTCGAGCGCGAACTCGGCGTCGACCCGTCCGACTTCCGCCAGTGGGTCTGCCTGCACGAGGAGACCCACCGCGCCCAGTTCACCGGGGTTCCCTGGATGCGGGCGCACCTTCGCGGGCTCATCGACGAGTTCGTCGACGCGACCGACCTCTCCGAAGGCGCCGTCGGCACGGCGCTCGGCGATGCGCTGGGCGAGATCGTCAAGATCGTCCGCGGTCAGTCCGACGCCTCGCTGTCCGACCTGTTCCAGAACGAGCAGCAGACGCGCGTGGTGGATCAGATGACCGGCCTCATGTCGCTCCTCGAAGGGCATGCCGACGTCGTGATGGACGTCGCCGGTCCGGACCTCATCGGCTCCGTCAGCCGCATCCGGCGCAGGTTCGACCAGCGTCGGCGCGGGGGCTCCGAACTGTCCAAGATCATCCGTCGCCTGCTCGGACTCGAGGCCAAGATGAGCCAGTACCGTGACGGCGCCGTCTTCGTCCGCAAGGTCACGTCCACGGTGGGGGAGGACGGATTCGCGGCCGTGTGGGCTGAGCCGGCGAACCTGCCCAGCAAGGCCGAGATCCACGACCCCGATGCGTGGGTGGCCCGGGTCCACGGCTGATGGGCGGGCGGCTCGACCCGACCGTGGCACGTGCCCGCGGCCTCGTGCGCGACGCCGTCGCTGACGACGGCCGCCCGCTGGTCGTCGCGCTCTCGGGAGGGGTCGACTCGCTCGCCCTCACGGCCGTCGCCGCTTTCGTCGCGCGACAGCAAGATCGCCACGTGCGCGCGGTCGTGGTCGACCACGGACTGCAGGAGGGTTCGGCCGTGATCGCCGCTCGAGCCGCCGAGCAGGCAGCTGGCCTCGAGGTCCCCGCGCGGGTCGTCACCGTCACGGTGTCCGAGGGCCGCGAGGGGCCCGAGGCCGCCGCGCGCCGGGCCCGGTACGCCGCACTCGCCGCCGACGCGGACGCTGACGACGCACTCGTCCTGCTGGCTCACACGACCGACGACCAGGCCGAGACCGTCCTGCTGGGTCTCGGTCGAGGATCCGGCCCACGCTCCATCGCTGGGATGCCGGAGCGAGACGGGCGGTGGGTGCGCCCGTTCCTCCGCCTTCGGCGCATGGAGACGGAGGCCATCTGCCGAGCCCACGGACTCACCTGGTGGGACGATCCGCACAACACCGACGCGCGCTTTCGTCGCGTACGCATCCGACGCGAGCTCCTCCCGCTCATGGAGGACGTCCTCGGCGGGGGAGTCGCCGAGGCCCTGGCCCGCACCGCCGAACTCGTCCGGGCCGATGTCGACCTGCTCGACAGCCTCGCCGATCAGGCATACACCGATGAGGTGGAGTCCCTTCGCGCGTTGCCTGACGCCGTGCGCTCGCGAGTGCTGCGCCGACTGGTTCTCGACGGTGGCGCCGCGGCGGGTGAACTGTCGGCCGAGCATCTGGCCCACGTCGATGCGCTCGTCACCGACTGGCGAGGGCAGCGACGCGTCGAGCTCCCCGGTCACGTGAGCGTGGTGCGCTCCGGGAACCGGCTGACCTGCATTCGTACGCCTGTGGCAGGCTGAATCCGTGGACGTCGAACACGTAGAGCACGACATCGATCGCACCCAGCCCCTCTACACCGAGGAGCAGATCCAGGCCCGGCTGGCCGAGATGGCCCGCCAGATCGAGGCCGACTACGAGGGTGAGGATCTCCTGCTCGTGGGCGTCCTCAAGGGAGCCGTCATGGTGATGGCCGATCTCTCCCGAGCGCTGCAGCGGCACGTGGAGATCGACTGGATGGCCGTCTCCTCGTACGCCGGCACCCGCTCCTCGGGAGTCGTCCGCATCCTCAAGGACCTCGACACCTCGCTCGAGGGTCGGCACGTGCTCATCGTCGAGGACATCATCGACACCGGCCTCACGCTGTCGTGGCTCGTCGCGAACCTCAAGTCCCGCGGCCCCGCGTCGGTCGAGGTGGCCACGCTGCTGCGCAAACCCGAGGCGCTGGAGATCCCCGTCGACGTCAAGTACGTGGGCTTCGACATCCCCAATGCGTTCGTGATCGGCTACGGTCTGGACTTCAACGAGAAGTACCGCAACTTGCGCAGTATCGGCACACTGGCTGAGCACGTCTACTCCTGAACGGACTCCCTGGCACCGCATGAACGTCAAGCGACTCTTCAAGGGCCCCTGGCTCTGGATCCTCCTCATCGCGATCCTGGTGATCGTGGTGCTCAACCTCTCCTCCGGCGCCGACGGCTACCGCGAGGTCAAGACCGCGACCATGGTCAAGTACTTCGAGGACCAGAAGGTCAAGGAGGTCACGTTCGTCGAGGGCGAGCAGGAGATCCGCGCGACGCTGAAGGGCGACGACGAGGAGCAGGTCAAGGCCACGTGGCTCGGCGAACAGCAGAGCAGCGGACTCGTCGAGCAGGCGCAGCAGCAGGTCGACGACGGCGACATGGACAGTTACAACGTCGAGGTGCCGCGCAGCAACCCGATCATGTCGCTGCTCGGGACGATGCTGCCCCTCATCATCTTCTTCCTGCTGTTCTTCTGGCTGCTGACCTCGATGCAGGGCGGCGGCGGCAGGGTCATGCAGTTCGCCAAGTCCAAGGCGAAGCTCATGAGCAAGGACACCCCCAAGACGACCTTCGCCGACGTCGCGGGTGCGGACGAAGCCATCGAGGAGCTCGGCGAGATCAAGGAGTTCCTCCAGGAGCCGGTGAAGTTCCAGGCCGTCGGCGCCAAGATCCCCAAGGGCGTGCTGCTGTACGGGCCGCCCGGCACCGGCAAGACGCTGCTGGCCCGCGCCGTCGCGGGTGAGGCCGGCGTGCCGTTCTACTCGATCTCCGGATCGGACTTCGTCGAGATGTTCGTCGGCGTGGGGGCCTCCCGTGTCCGCGACCTGTTCGAGCAGGCCAAGGAGAACGCGCCCGCCATCGTCTTCATCGACGAGATCGACGCCGTCGGACGCCACCGTGGCACCGGCATGGGCGGCGGTCACGACGAGCGCGAGCAGACCCTCAACCAGCTCCTCGTCGAGATGGACGGCTTCGACGTGCGCGGCGGTGTCATCCTCATCGCCGCCACCAACCGTCCCGACGTGCTCGACCCGGCACTGCTGCGACCGGGCCGTTTCGACCGACAGATCGCCGTGGAGGCACCCGATCTCGCCGGCCGTACCCACATCCTCAAGGTCCACGCGCGGGGTAAGCCGATGGGGCCGGACGTCGATCTCGAATCGGTCGCGCGGCGTACCCCCGGCTTCTCCGGTGCCGACCTCGCCAACGTCCTCAACGAAGCGGCGCTGCTCACCGCGCGCAGCAGCAAGACGGTCATCGACAATGCGGCGCTTGACGAGGCGATCGACCGCGTCATCTCCGGTCCGCAGAAGCGCACCCGTCTCATGAACGAGCACGAGCGTCTCGTGACCGCGTACCACGAGGGCGGCCACGCGCTCGTCGCCGCGGCCCTGCCGCAGAGCGACCCCGTCCACAAGATCACGATCCTCCCGCGTGGTCGCGCCCTCGGCTACACGATGGTGCTGCCCGATGAGGACAAGTACTCGCAGACGCGCGCCGAGTTGCTCGACAAGCTCGCCTACATGCTCGGTGGCCGCGCCGCCGAGGAACTCGTGTTCCACAACCCCACGACGGGTGCGGGCAACGACATCGAGAAGGCGACCAACCTCGCCCGCGCCATGGTCACGCAGTACGGGATGAGCGCGCGTATCGGCGCCATCCGCTTCGGCGAGGACCACTCCCAGCCCTTCCTTGGCCGCGACCTCGGCAGTTCGCGCAACTACTCCGAGTCGGTCGCGTCGGCGATCGACGAGGAGATCGCGGCGCTCATCGGTCACGCCCACCAGGAGGCCTTCGACATTCTCAACGAGAACCGCGACGTCCTCGACGCGCTCGTCGTGGAGCTGATGGAGAAGGAGACTCTCGACAAGGCCCAGGTCGCGCGGATCTTCGAGCCGCTGCGCCGTCGCGAGGTCCGACCGGCGTGGACCGGTTCGGAGAGCCGTGTGCCGTCGGACCTGCCGCCCGTCGTGATCCCGGCGAGCACCGGCGACAAGCCCGCCGACGACCGTGACGAGGGCATCGTCGTGGGCCCGGACTCAGAGTCCGACGCCCCGCCGAGCGACGCCCCCGACTCCCGAGACGGGGCATGAGCGTCGATCTCCCGCGCGCTGAGGCCGCGGTCCGCGAGTTGCTCGCCGCGATCGGTGAAGATCCCGATCGCGAGGGTCTTCGCGACACGCCGGCGCGTGTCGCGCGCTCGTACGTCGAACTCGTCGCCGGACTCGACCAGAACCCGGCCGACGTCCTGACCGCGTCCTTCGACGTCGGCCACGACGAGCTCGTGCTGGTCAAGGACATCGAGGTGTGGTCGCTGTGCGAGCACCACCTGGTGCCGTTCTTCGGAGTCGCCCATGTCGGATACATCCCCTCCGAGGGTGGCAAGGTCACCGGGTTGTCCAAGCTGGCCCGGCTCGTCGACGTCTACGCGCGCCGTCCTCAGGTGCAGGAGCGACTCACGACGCAGATCGCCGAGGCGCTCGTCACGGTGCTCCAGCCGCGCGGTGCCATCGTCGTCATCGAGGCCGAGCACCTGTGCATGACCATGCGCGGGGTGCGCAAGGGCGGTGCCAAGACGATCACGAGTGCGGTGCGCGGTCAGCTGCGTGATCCCGCGACCCGCGCGGAGGCCATGGGCCTCATCACCGCGTAACGTGGCGGCGTGACCCCTCAGCTGCCGACCCTGCCCGCGTGGGGCCGTTGCGCCGTGATGGGCGTCGTCAACGTCACCCCGGACTCGTTCTCCGACGGCGGCCGGTGGTTCGACACCGACACCGCCATCGCGCACGGGCTCGCGCTCGTGGCACGGGGGGCCGACCTCGTCGACGTCGGCGGTGAGTCGACCCGGCCGGGCGCCGTCCGTGTCGATCCGGAGGAGGAGCAGCGGCGAGTGCTGCCGGTCATCACCGAACTGGCGCGTCGCGGGGTCGTGGTGTCCGTCGACACGATGAACGCCGAGACCGCGGAGCGCGCCCTGGACGCCGGCGCCCGCATCCTCAACGACGTGTCCGGAGGTCGAGCCGATCCGCGCATGACGGCGGTCGCGGCGGACGCCGGCGTGCCGTTCGTCGTCATGCACTGGCGCGCCCACTCCGCGCAGATGCAGCAGCACACCGAGTACGACGACGTCGTGGCCGACGTGCTGGACGAACTGCAGCAGCAGATCGACGACGCGGTCGCGGCGGGTATCGACCCGGCCAACATCATCACCGACCCCGGACTCGGCTTCTCCAAGACCGGGGCGCAGAACTGGGAACTTCTCGCCCAGCTCGACGCGTTCCATGCTCTCGGGTTCCCCGTCCTGGTCGCTGCGAGTCGCAAGCGGTTTCTCGGCGAGCTGCTCGCCGCCCACGGCTCCCTGCGACCCACGGACGAGCGCGAAGACGCGACGGCGGCGATCAGCACGCTCTCCGCGCTGGCCGACGCCTGGGCGGTCCGCGTGCACGAGCCGCGCCCCTCGGCTGACGCCGTGCGAGTCGTGGCCCGGATGCGGGAGGCGGGAGCGTGACCCGCGACGTGCTGGCGGCGCACCGCGCGTTCTACGACGCCATCGAGACCGGCGACCTCGACCTCATGGCTTCCTTGTGGGTCGACGACCCCGGCGTCACGTGCGTGCACCCGGCGGCTCCGCCGCTGCACGGGACCGAGACGGTGCTGCGTTCCTGGGCCGTGCTCATGGCGCAGATCGAGTACATCCAGTTCTTCCTCACCGACATCGAGATCACGACGTTCCCCGTGGGGGCGGACCAGCCTTCCAGCGCGCTCGTCGTGTGCACCGAGAACATCCTCTCCGACGGCGAGACGAGCGAGTCGTTCACCGGAGGTGCCGCCATCTGCTCGAGTCTGCTGGTCCGCGACGGTCGCCGCTGGCGTTTCTGGTCGCGGCACGCCTCACCCGTGGCGATCCCCGACCCCGGCGAGGAGGGTTCCTGATGACCGCCGAACCTCTCGACCGCATCCGGCTCGAAGGCCTCGAGGCGCACGGGCATCACGGGCTGTTCGATCACGAGCGCCGCGACGGGCAGCGCTTCGTCGTCGACGTCGAGCTGGCGTTGTCCCTGGAACGCGCGGCGCGTGAGGGTGACCTCGCGGCCACGGTCGACTACGGTGTGCTCGCCGAACGGATTCATGCAGTGATCACCGGGGACCCCGTGGATCTGATCGAGACACTCGCGCTCCGTATAGTGAACGTGTGTCTTGAGCATGAGGCCGTGCGCTGGACCAGCGTCACGGTGCACAAGCCCGAGGCCCCGATACGGGTGGCGTTCTCCGACGTCGCCGTCACGATAGAGCGGAGTAAAGAGTGACCGAATCGCCCACGCCGTACGTTCTCGACGCGGACACGATGACCGGTGGCATGCGCCCCATCCGGCAGGCTGTCCTGTCCATCGGATCGAACCTGGGTGATCGCGCCGGACGACTGCAGGGCGCCGTGTCGGCCCTGGAGGACACCCCCGAGGTCACCGTGGTCGCCATCTCCTCGGTCTACGAGACCGAGCCGGTCGGTGCGCCGGAGGACTCCGGCAAGTTCCTCAACGCCGTCGTCCTCATCGACACCACGCTCACCGTCCACACGCTGCTGGACCGCGCCATGGCCATCGAGGACGCCTTCGGGCGCGAGCGCGGCGAGCCGGGCGCTCCGCGCACCCTCGATGTCGACATCATCGTCGTGGGCGATCGCATCGCCGACGACGAGCAGCTGACGCTCCCGCACCCGCGCGCCCACGAGCGCGCCTTCGTGCTCGTCCCGTGGCTCGAGGTCGACCCCGAGGGCGAGATCCCCGGCAAGGGGTTCGTCGCCGACCTCATCGGCGACATCGACACCTCGGGCGTCGTGAAGCGCGAGGACGTCGAGATCATCTTGTGACGTCGCCATGAGGCGGGCCAAGCGCAGCTCGGCGCTCTACGTCACCGCGCTCCTCGCGGTCGGTCTCATCATCGGCCGGCTGCTCCCGCCGTTGGCGGTGCGGTTCGAGGGGCAGGCGCCGCGGCCCAGCTGGGCCGCGGCCGTCATTCTCGCCACCGGTGCCGTCATCGTCGGCGGCCTGGCGTGGAACACATGGCAGACGCTGCACCGTCGCAAGCTGACGATGCACGTCGATCGGGCGATCCAGCTGCTGGCCATCGCGAAGTCCTGCATCATGGTCGGCGCGGTCTTCGCCGGCGGCTACGGGGGCTTCGCGCTCGCCTACATCGACGTCGACAGCGTCCTGGGTCGCGAACGCCTCCTGCACAGCGGAGCGGCGGCGCTTGCGGCCGCCCTCCTGCTCGCTGCCGCACTGCTCCTGGAATGGGCCTGCCAGCTGCCCGGCGGCGACGACGAGGAGAAGGACGCCGCGGCCTCTCCGGCCTGACCCATCCCCGCTCCCGCCAACCAGGACTCCCGCGAGTGGTGCAGATTCGCGCTCGGCGGAGCGGATGCGTCGCGCAGTCGCACCACTCGCCGAGAAATCTGCACCACTCGCGCGAGGAGGACCTTCAGCCGAGCAGCGACTCGCGGAGCGTGCCGAGTCCGACGCTGCCGACGGCGAGCGCGTCGGCGTGAAACCGCTTGAGGTCGTTGCCGTTCCGCTCGACCCAGTCGTCACGCAACCGTTCCCACTCGCGCTGACCGACCTTGTACGACGGCGCCTGGCCCGGCCAGCCCAGGTAGCGGTTCGCCTCGAACTGGACGAAGCCCTCGTTCATGTTGACGTGCTGAGCCAGGAAACCGAACGCATCATCGCCGGTCCACGGGCCCGAGCCGTCGGGCTTCGGCAGCCCGAGGTGCACGCCGATGTCGAGGACGACTCGCGCGGCGCGCATGCGCTGTCCGTCGAGCATCCCGAGCCGGTCCGCGGGCGTTGCGAGATACCCGAGTTCGTCCATGAGTCGCTCGGCGTACAGCGCCCAGCCCTCCCCGTGCCCGGAGTTCCAATTGAATCGGCGCCACGCGTTGAGCTGGTTGTACTCGGCCACCGCGAGACCCAGCTGGAGGTGATGACCCGGAACGCCCTCGTGATAGACGGTCGTCAGTTCGCGCCAGGTGTCGAACCGTGTGACCCCGGCCGGCACGCTCCACCACATGCGGCCCGGCCGCGAGAAGTCCTCGGTGGGCGGGGTGTAGTAGATGCCGCCCTCGTCCGTCGGCGCGATCATGCACTCGAGGCGGCGTAGCGGTTCGGGGATGTCGAAGTGCGTCGAACCGAGCTCGGCGATCGCCTGGTCGCTCACGCGCTGCATCCATGCTTGGAGCGCGTCGGTGCCCTCCAACTGCATCGACGGGTCGGTCTCGAGGTGCGCGATGGCCTCGCCGACGGTGGCACCGGGGAGGATCTCGTCGGCGATCGCCTCCTGTTCGGCGACCATCCGCGCCAGTTCCTCCAGGCCCCAGGCGTACGTCTCCTCGAGGTCGATCTCCATGCCGACGAAGCCGCGCGAGGCAAGCGCGTACAGCTCCCGACCGACGCCGTCGTGCACGGTGGCGACCGGAGCGAGATCGCGCTCGAGGAAGTCGGCCAGCCGGATGTACGCCGCACTGGCGTCGGCGGCGGCGGAGGCGAGCTCGGTCCGGCGGTTCTCCGGACCGCGTCGAGCGAGCGCGATGAAGAAGTTGTCCGGGAGGGTCTGCTTGCGGGCTTGGGCGAGGACCTCGGCGACCTGACGCACCGCGGGCGTGTTGCCGGCCGCGATGCCGGCTTCGAGCGAGGCGATGTAGCCGTCGACCGCGGTGGGAAGCTGGCGCATCCGCATCGCCACGTGCTCCCAGTCGTCGTCGCTGTCGGTGGCCATCAGGTCGAAGATGTCGCGGAGGTTCTGCGTGGGCGAGGCGATGACGTTGAGGTCGCGCTGCCAGAACCCCGCCTCGTACTGCTCGATCGCCAACTCGAGGGTGCGGACCAGCTCGGCCTGCGTGACCCGGTCGATCTCGTCGGTCACCTCGGTCCGCCGGGCAGCGGCGAGCGTCGACCGGGCGGCGTCGGCCGCGGCGGCATGGCCGTCGGGGGAGAGGTCGGCGCACTGGCCCTCACGCCCCGGTCGGCCGAGTTCGACGTGCAGCTCGGGGTTGAGTTCCAGCAGGGCGTCCAACCACTGCTCGGCAAGGCGGTCCATGGGGGTCGCGGTGCGCGTGGCGTCGGTCATGTCCCGACCCTATGACGCCGCTGCGGCGCTCGTCTCTACGCTGGCTCCGTGGCCCGTCGTCTCACGCCTCTGCCCGCTGCCGAGTTCGCCGACCTGTGCGAGCGTCTGGATGCGGGCACCGCCGACCGATCCGACCTCAAGGCCGCCGTCAAGCACCTGCTCGCGCTTCTCGTCCAACGAGCGCCGGGCACGAGCGTCGAGGTCCGCGTCCCGCCGTTCGCGGCCGTTCAGTGCATCGAAGGTGCGCGCCACACACGCGGTACTCCACCGGCCGTCGTCGAGATGGACGCCGCGACGTGGATCGCGCTCGCTCGCGGACGCATCGCGTGGGCCGACGCCCAGGTGCGCGCGAGCGGCGAACGATCAGACCTCAGCCCCTACCTCCCGCTGACGTGATCGGCTAGGGACGGCCGTCATCACGTGCTCGCTTGCAGCGGCAGGTGCCGGTCGTGCGTGGCGGGTGCGTCGTCGATCTGTCGGCTATGCGCCACGAGCGCCTCGTAGTCCACGGCGATCCCGCGGAGGAGAGTGACCACGGCACGCTCGATGTCGTCGCTTCCCAGCGGAACTTCTCCGAATATCGCGCGGTAATGAGGAATCGCCCCGAGCATATCGACGGTCAGATCGAGGTCGAGGTCGTCGCGCAGGTCCCCGCGCTCGACGGCGTTCACGAGGGTATGCCGCACCGCGTCGCGGGCTGGATCGAAGAGTCCTTCGATGAAGGCCCTCCGAAGGTCGTCATCGCCCGCGCAATCGGCGAGGAGCGGTCCCAAGACCGTGACGTATCGATTCCCGAAGGCGTGAGCGAAGAGCCCGATCGACTCGTGAAGGTCGCACAAGGTGCAGGCCGTATCAGGGGCGCGAATGGTGCGGAGTTCGCGATGGAGTGCTGCGATGACGAGTCGTTCGCGGGACGGCCAGCGGCGGTACAGCGCGGGTTTCGTCGCGCCAGCGCGCGCGGCGACCGCCGAGATGGTCAACCGCTGATACCCCACCTCGTCGAGGAGTTCGACCGTTGCACCGAGTACCGCCCGATCGATGGCTTCGTCGCGAGGACGACCGGGGCTGGACGTGGCCATGCGGACAGATTAGCATTCCGTTACGAGACGTAACGGAATGAAAGGGATGACCATGTCACGACCGCACGCCGGATCTCCGGCGAGAGCCGACCGCCGCTGGTTCGGCCTCGCCGTGTTGGCGCTACCCACGCTGCTGGTCTCCATGGACTTGTCGGTGCTCGTGCTCGCGCTACCGACCCTCAGCAGAGACCTCGGTGCGACGGGGGTGGAAGCGCTCTGGATCACCGACATCTATGGATTCGTGATCGCCGGGCTCCTCATCGTGATGGGGGTGGTGGGGGACCGGATCGGCCGGCGTCGGCTGCTCGTCGTCGGGGCCCTCGGATTCGGCGTCACGAGCCTGCTTGCGGCCGTGTCGACGAGCGCGGACATGCTGATTCTCGCCCGCGCTCTTCAAGGCGTCGCCGGCGCGACCCTCATGCCGTCGACCCTGGCGCTCATTCGCACACTCTTCACCGGACGCGAGCGGACCTTCGCCATCTCGATCTGGGCGACCTGCTTCTCGGTCGGCGCGGTGCTCGGTCCGCTTGTCGCTGGTGTGTTGTTGGCTCGGTTCGACTGGGGGTCGGTCTTCCTCATCAATCTTCCCTTGATGGCGTTGCTGGTCATCGCCGCGCCCCTGCTGCTTCCCGAGTCGAAGGAGGAGGTGGTGCCGCCGCTGGACGTGCTCGGGGCGGGGCTGCTCGTCTGCACGATGCTGGCCGGGGTCTACAGCGTGAAACACGGGGCGAGGGAGGGCCTGACGAGCGCGGTAGTCGCTGCGATGCTCATCGCCGTCGTCTCGGCCGGAGCGTTCGTCCGGAGGCAGAACGCGGCGACGCACCCGCTTCTCAACCTGTCGCTCTTTCGCGTTCCGGCGTTCTCGGTCTCGCTGATGACCAACGTCACCCTCGGTCTGTGCATGGCTGGCATCTACCTGCTCACCGCGCAGTTCCTGCAGCTCGTGGTGGGGCTCTCCGCGCTGCAGACGGCTCTGTTGATGTTGCCGCAAACCGCGTTGCTCATCATGGCGTCGCTGATCACGGGTCGTCTCACTCGGCGCTTCCCGGTCACGTCGATCATCGGTGGCGGTCTCGTGCTGGCTGCGGCGGGACTGATGATCGTGGCGCAAGCAGAACCGTCAAGTGGCGTCGTTCCCATTGTTCTCGGCACGTCCG
The DNA here is from genome assembly GCF_003850045.1 of Aeromicrobium camelliae. GTDB lineage: Bacteria > Actinomycetota > Actinomycetes > Propionibacteriales > Nocardioidaceae > Aeromicrobium > Aeromicrobium camelliae. The sequence goes on from NZ_RQJX01000002.1 coordinate 109,860, forward strand.
TCATGGCCTTGGGATTCGCGCCCGTGGGCGTCCTCGGTCCTGATCTGATCCTCTCCACCGCCCCGGCGGAAAGCGCCGGAGCCGCGGCGGCACTCTCTGAGACCGGCAACGAACTCGGTAATGCCGGGGGAATCGCGGTGCTCGGAAGCGCGAGCATGGCGGTCTACCAGTGGCGCTTGGGCGATGCGCCATCGGATGGAGGCGCCGCCGCGAACGCTGTTGTGTCCAGTCGTTCCTTGGAAGAGGGGCTTCGGCTCGCTGACGGTCGTTCCGAGGCGACGAGCGTCGTCGTCGACTCCTACGCGTCCGCGATGAGCTTCGTTGCGACAGGTGCTGCCATCGCGGTCCTGGCTCTCGCGGCTGCGGCCTTCATCCTTCTCCGCGGAGTGGAAGGTTCGACGCAGGGCTAGGGCCCGGCGGCTAACGTCACCCGCATGGCTCCCGTTCGCTCCGGTGCCGTCGCGGTGCTCCTGACCGTCGTTCTCGCAGGCTGCGGGTCGGCCGAGCCGGAGTTCACCGGCCCGGCCGCCGAGCCCGTCGAGGCGCCGGCCGGCGTGGAGAGGGGTGAGGCGGTCTCCTCGCTCGCCGACCCCGGCTGGGTCGCCCGGACGTCGACTGCCACGGGCATCCCCGCGCGGGTTCTCGCCGCCTACGCGGGCGCCGACCTTCGGGTCCGGGACGAGGACGGGTGTGTGGTCGGCTGGAACACTCTCGCCGGTATCGGGCAGATCGAGAGTCAGCACGGCACGATCTTCGGGGGGAGCATCGGCGAGGACGGCCGCTCCACAGACGAGATCCGGGGGATTCCGTTGGACGGCACCCGCGGCACGCGGGAGATCCCCGACACCGACGGCGGCGAACTCGACGGCGACGACGTGTGGGACCGGGCGGTCGGGCCCCTGCAGTTCATCCCTCAGACGTGGGAGGAGTGGGGCGCGGACGGGAGCGGGGACGGCGACGCCGACCCGCACCACATCGACGACGCAGCGCTCGCTGCCGCCCGCTATCTGTGCAGCGTCCCCGACGACGGACTCGACGACGATCAAGGGTGGATCGCCGCCGTCCGGACCTACAACAACTCGGCGCAATATCAGCGCGACGTGGCATCGTCGGCCGAGGAGTACGCGCGACTCGCGGGCGAGTGAACGGAGTGGACGCACGGCGTCCACCGGGTGCTCGACTCCTCGTCACCCGACCGCGCCATGGTCGCACCGTGCGCATCGCTCAACTGGCCAGCTTCATCGGTCCGCTGTCGGGCGGGATGAAGACCGCTGTCGCCGCCATCGGCCGAGGCTACGTCGAGTCGGGAGTCGAGCGGCTGCTCGTCGTGCCCGGACCTCGCGACCGTCGCGTGGAGACGGAGGAGGGTGACGTCGTGCAGTTGCGAGCTCCCCGGGTGGGTGGTGGCTACCGTCTGCTCGCGGAGCCCTGGCGGGTCGCCGACCTGCTCGACGACTTCGCCCCGACGAGCGTCGAGGTCAACGACAAGTCGACCCTGGTGCCGGCAGGGTGGTGGGCGCGTCGGCGCGGTGTGGGATCGGTGCTGTTCTCCCACGAACGGCTCGACCACATGGTGCCGATGCGCCTGGGAAGCGAGCCGGGAACTCGGATGCCGCTGCAGTGGTGGAACCGCACCATCACGCGCGGCTTCGACGCGGTCGTGGTGACGTCGCGCTTCGCGCAGGCGGAGTTCCGATCCGTCCCGGCCGCCGAGGCGCTCTTGCACCGGGTGCCGCTCGGCGTCGATCTCGAGTTGTTCTCGCCGCCGCCGCGGCGGCAGCCGTCCGACGTCCTGCGACTCGTCCATGCCGGTCGGCTGTCCCGGGAGAAGTCGCCGGCCTTGGCGGTGGCCACCGCGGTCGAACTTCACCGACGGGGAGTCCCCGTACGGCTCGACGTGTACGGCGAAGGCCCACAGCGCGACGAACTGGTGCAGGCTGCTGGGGACGCCCCCGTCGTGTTCCACGGCCACGTGGCGGACCGGCGCGTGCTGGCCGCCCACCTCGGTGCCGCGGACATCGCGTTATCGGTGTGCCCGGGCGAGACCTTCGGGCTTGCCGTGCTCGAAGCACTCGCGTGCGGGACCCCGGTCGTCACCGCTGACCGCGGTGGCGCCCGCGAGCTGGTGTGCGCGCGTTCAGGTCGGTGGGGCGCCCCCGAGCCGGCGGCGCTGGCCGACGCCGTCCTCGCGCTCACCGCGCGCCCCGTCGACGAGACGCGCCGGGCCGCGCGGCAGCGCGCTGAACGGTTCCCCTGGGCGGCCACGGTCGGGCGCATGCTCGAGGTTCACGCGGCGGTGTCGCGGCGGATCGACGTCCCCGCCTGACGCTCGCCCGGCGTCACGATCTGATCGAGACGCCGTCGGGCCCGCGGGGTCAGCAGGGCGAGGGCCAGCATTCCCGCCGCGGTCATGCAACCCATGATGATCGCGACGTAGGCGCCGTGCAGCGAGGAATCGAGGGGCGCGGCGAGACCACCCACCACGCCGACGCCGTACACGGCGATCGTCGCGACGCGATGCAGCCGCAGAGCGGTGGCGAACGGCACGATCCACAGCAGATACCAGAGATGGACGACGGGGCTGAGGAGCACCATCACCCCCGTGACGGCGGCGGTCGCCGCGAGCGCCCGCTCGCGAGAGCCGCTGGGCCAGCGGAGAGCGACCCCGGCCGCGAAGCCGAGCGCGGCGAGCATGCCGAGCGTGCGGAACGCCTCGAGGAAGGTGGCGCCGGGAAACTCCAGGAGGCGGCCTGCCGTGGCGTCCAGCGCACCGCCGAGCACCGTGGGAACCGAGAGCGGCGTGTTCACCGTTCCGGGAACGGAGAGCGCGTCGATCCATCCGACCCCGAGTCCTCCCGCCACGCCGAGCGCGACGAGGGTCCCCACCGACACTGCGGCGACCCCGACGAGCCGGCGCACCCGGTCACCCCACGGCACCCCTGCTGCGAGGGTGACGAGCGCCACGCTGATGCATACCAGGCCACCGGGGAGCTTGACGGCAGCGGCCAGCCCGCCCAGCGCCGCGCCGTACCACCATCCCCGCTCGGCCGCCACGACCAGCGCCGCGGCCATGAGGCCGACCATCAGCAGGTCGTTGTGCAAGCCGCCGACCCCATTGGCCAGCATGAGCGGCGAGGCCAGGGCCGCCGCGCTGCCGAGTGCGGGGTTCGTGCCCGCCCACGCGGCGAACCGCGGCAGCGCCCAGGCGAGAAGCGCGAGCCCGAGGAGAGCGAGGAGGCGGTGCGCGATGACGAGCTGCCACGGGCCGGTGACCACGGCGGCGAACATCGCCCCGGCCATCAGCGGCAAGGGACCGTAGGGCGTCACGGTGGCCATCCACCGCGGGTCGACCGCCTCGAGGATCGGGCCGGACAAGACGTTCGGCCCGAACTGGTAGGGCGAGGCGCCGACGTAGGTCATGGTCGCCTGCGCCGCATACGACCAGCCGTCGCGGGAGAACAGGGGTGGAGCGAGCAGAAGCGGCAGGCTCCAGGCGGCGGCGGCTGCGCGGGCTGACCGGATGCCGGCGACATCACCGGGGCCGTCCGCGACCGATCGGCACAGCGACAACCAGGCAGTCGCGAGGAGACCGAGACCGCCGAGCACGACGACGAGCCCGGCCATCCTCCCCGGCATCTGGCTTCGGATGGCAGCCAGCGGCTCGAGGTCCAGCAGCGGCGTGGAACCGGGTAAGGGCGACACCACGAGGCCGCCGATCAGGATGAGGCACGAACCGACGAAACCACGGTGAAGCATCCGACGACGCTAGAACCTCACGGCGACATCACGGCGACGTGCGCGTGACGAGTGGTCGATCCGTCGACGACGATTCAGATCTGGCGGCTCCGGTCGGCCCAGAACGGCTTGCGGAGGTCGCGCTTGAGGATCTTGCCGGACGGGTTGCGTGGCAGCGCGTCCACGATGTCGACCGACTTCGGGGTCTTGTAGCCGGCGAGCCGCTCGCGGGCGAAGGCGATGATCTCCTCCTCCGTCACCGTGTGCTCGGGCACGAGCGCGACGATGGCCTTGACCGCCTCGCCCCACACGTCGTCCGGCACGCCGATGACGGCGACCTCGGCGATCGCGGGGTGCTCGGTCAGCACGCGCTCGACCTCGGGCGAGTACACGTTCTCACCGCCGGTGATGATCATGTCCTTCGCGCGGTCCTCGACGTAGACGAACCCGTGTTCGTCGACGCGTCCGATGTCGCCAGTGCGCAGCCAATCGCCCTCAGCGAACAACGCCGCCGTCGCCTCCGGCTTGCCCAGATAGCCGATCGTCGACTGCTCCGTGCGGAACCAGAGTTCGCCCGGCTCCCCGGGCGGCACGTCGCGGCCGGTGACGGTGTCGACGACGCGGACCTCGGCGTGCTCGACCGGCTTGCCCGCCGACAGCAGCCGTTCCGGATGCTCGGGATCGCGGTGGTCGGCGTCGTCGAGCATCGTGATGACCCCGCCGAACTCCGTCAGGCCGTACACCTGATGGAAGCGCGTGGTGGGCCAGTGCTCGATCGCACCGCGCAGGATCGGCAGCGGCATGGGAGCCGCGCCGTAGACGAAGTGCTTGAGTCCGCGGAACAGACCCATGACGTCCGGTCCCGCTTGCAGAAGGCCCGCCACCACGGCGGGGACGAGGAACACGTGCGTCACGCCGGCCTGCGCGGCGGCGAGTAGCGCGCCCGGTTCGACCTCGCGGATGACGTAGCCGGTGGTGCCGGTGGCGATGCCGAACAAGGAGTACGACGAACCGCCGACGTGGAACATCGGCATCGCGATGAGCATCATGTCCTCGGCGTGGTCGTACTCGATCTCGCCCATCGCGTTCCTCGTGTGCGCGAGGAGGTTGCGCTGGGTGAGCTGCACGCCCTTGGGGCGCCCGGTCGTGCCGGAGCTGTACATGACGACGACGGTGTCGTCGGCGCTCGCATCGGGTTGCTTGCCGGTGGGTTCGCCGTCATCGACCCACCGCTCGAATTCGTCGTCCGGGCCCCCGACGACGATGATCCGTTCGACGCCGGGCAGCTGGTCGCGGATGAGGGCCACGGACTCGGCGAGCTCGTGCCCGACGAAGACGATCCGCGCCCCGGAGTCGTTGATCGTGTAGTCGAGTTCGTCGCCGGCGAGCCGCCAGTTCACGATCGCGACGGACGACCCGACGAGCGCGCCGCCGAGGAGCACCTGGAGGATCGCGGGGTTGTTCTTGTCCACGAACGCCACCCGGTCGCCGTGCCGCACGCCGGAGGCGAGCAGTGCGCCGGCGGTCTTCTGCACATCACGCCAGGCTTCGCGCCACGTCCAGGTCCGGTCGCCGTAGATCCAGCATCGGTCGTCCGGTCGCTGGGCGGCGTGGTGCTCGAGAAAATCGGGCAGGACCGTGGCTGGCGGCAACGGGAACGACATGAAGGCCTCCGGATCAGTGTGATGTGGGTCACGACCCTACCCGCGGCGGCCTTCGCTGCGGAAGGGGATCATCCGGACTTCTCGACCAACTGGGCGAGTCGTTCGAGCGACTTCTGCATCGCCCGCCGGGTCCGTTCGGGCATCGGGCTATGGCGCAGGAGAACGCGCTGCTTGTCGGCGCCGATGTCCCAGATCTCCCGCACGTGGGTGCCACCTTCGACCGGAAGAAGCTCGTATCTCCAGACGCGCCCGCCGATCACGCCGCCGAACGCCGTCGTCCGCCAGGCGATCGTGTTCGCGGGATCGAACTCCACGACGTCGTTCACGGTGGAGTACGGCACGCCCCACTTCATCGACATGCCGAACCGCGACCCCAACTGAAGCGGATGCGACTCGCGTTTCGTCCCCTGCAGCGTTCCCGATCCGTCGAAGTCGCGATGGCGGGCCGCGTCGGAGAGCACGGCAAAGATCGTCTCCGGAGGTGCGGCGATGATGCGTTCGACGCTCACGATGTTCCCGTCCATGCCTCATCAGACCATGTCGCTCTCGCCTTGGCGATCCGGTCGCGCGAGGAGGCGGATTCCCGCCAGCGCTCCGCGCCCGGTGCGGCGGGGTGTGCGCGCCCCCTACACTGGTGGACGTGCCCCGCGGAGACGGTCGCTTGACCCACGACATCGATCCCCACGACGTCGGCCCCCAGGATGCCTGTGGTGTCTTCGGTGTCTGGGCCCCTGGCGAGGAAGTCGCCAAGCTCACCTACTTCGGCCTCTACGCGTTGCAGCACCGTGGCCAGGAGTCGGCCGGCATCGCGGTGAGCAACGGCCGCCAGATCCTCGTCTACAAGGACATGGGCCTCGTCTCGCAGGTCTTCGACGAGGCGACGCTGGAGTCGCTCGTCGGGGAGATCGCGATCGGTCACGCCCGGTACTCGACGACCGGCGCCAGTGTCTGGCACAACGCGCAGCCCACGTTCCGCCCCACATCGACCGGTTCGGTCGCGCTCGGCCACAACGGCAACCTCACCAACACGCATGAGCTCGTGGAACTGCTCGACGCGCGCCTGGAGGCGATCGGGGAGCGCTCCAAGGAGACCGCCACGAGCGACACCGCCGTCATGGCGAGCCTGCTCGCGTCCTACCCCGACCGCTCGGTGGAGGAGGCGGCGCTGGAGGTCCTCCCGCGCCTGCGTGGAGCGTTCTCGCTCGTCTTCATGGACGAGCACACGCTGTACGCGGCGCGCGACCCGCAGGGTATCCGTCCGCTGGTGCTCGGCCGCCTCGACAGCGGCTGGGTGATCGCGAGTGAGACGGCCGCCCTCGACATCGTCGGCGCGTCCTTCATCCGAGAGATCGAGCCGGGCGAATTCGTGGCGATCGACGAGAACGGCGTCCGCAGCGAGCGCTTCGCTCCCTCCGAGCCCAAAGGCTGCATCTTCGAGTACGTCTACCTCGCTCGTCCGGACACGACGATCGCGGACCAGCGCGTGTTCAGCGTCCGCTCGGACATCGGACGCAAGCTGGCGCAATCGGCCCCGGTCGACGCCGACCTCGTCATCCCCGTTCCCGAGTCCGGGACGCCGGCGGCGATCGGTTACGCCGAGGCGAGCGGCATCCCGTTCGGTCACGGCCTCGTCAAGAACTCGTATGTCGGCCGCACGTTCATCCAGCCGTCGCAGACGATCCGCCAGCTCGGCATCCGGCTCAAGCTGAATCCGTTGCGCGATGTCATCGCCGGCAAGCGCCTCGTCGTCGTCGACGACTCGATCGTCCGCGGCAACACGCAGCGCGCCCTCGTGCGGATGCTCCGGGAGTTCGGTGCCGCCGAGGTCCACGTGCGCATCTCGAGCCCGCCGGTCAAGTGGCCGTGCTTCTACGGCATCGACTTCGCCTCGCGCGCCGAGCTCATCGCCAACGGGGCATCCGTCGACGAGATCCGCCGGTCGATCGGTGCGGACTCGCTCGCCTACGTCGAGCTCGACGACCTCGTCGACGCCACGAACGTGCCGAAGGACAACCTCTGCCGGGCCTGCTTCGACGGCATCTACCCGGTCGCGCTGCCCGAGGACGACCTCATCGGCAAGCATCTGCTCGAGAACCCCGACACGACCCAGCTGAAGGTGCTTCCGTCATGACCTCCTACGCCGACGCCGGCGTCTCCGTCGCCGAGGGCGATCGCGCCGTCGAGCTCATGAAGCAGTGGGTGGCCAAGGCCACCCGGCCCGAGGTCGTGGGCGGCATCGGCGGGTTCGCCGGCTTGTTCGACGCGTCGGCGCTCAAGAGCTACGACCGCCCGCTCCTCGCATCGTCCGCCGACGGTGTGGGCACCAAGGTCGCCATCGCCCAGCGCATGGACAAGCACGACACGATCGGTTTCGACCTCGTGGGCATGCTCGTCGACGACCTCGTGGTGTGCGGAGCCGAGCCGTTGTTCCTCACCGACTACATCGCCTGCGGCAAGGTCGTGCCCGAGCGCATCGCCGACATCGTCAAGGGCATCGCGATGGCGTGCGCCGAGACCGGCACCGCGCTGGTCGGCGGCGAGACCGCCGAGCACCCGGGCCTCCTCGCTCCCGACGAGTACGACATCGCGGGTTCGACGACCGGCGTCGTCGAGGCGGACCGTCTCCTCGGCGCCGAGCGCGTCCGGCCCGGTGACGTGGTGGTCGCCATGGCGTCCTCGGGTCTGCACTCCAACGGCTACTCGCTCGTCCGCAAGGTGTTCTTCGACGTCGCCGGATGGGAACTCGATCGGGAGGTGCCGGAGTTCGGACGCACCCTCGGCGAGGAACTGCTCACTCCCACACGGCTCTACACCAAGCCGTGCCTGGCGCTGGCCGATGCGATCGAGGTCCACGCGATGAGCCACATCACTGGGGGAGGCCTCGCCGCCAACCTGGCCCGGGTCGTGCCGGAGTCGGTCTCGGTGCGGCTGGACCGCTCGACCTGGACCCCGCCGGCGGTCTTCTCGGTGGTCGGCGAACTCGGCGGTATCGCCCAGGCCGATCTCGACGAGGCCCTCAACATGGGGGTCGGGATGGTCGCGGTCGTTCCGCCCTCCGTCGCCGACGAGGCCGTCGCGCTCCTCGGCGGTTACGACATCGAGGCGTGGCACCTCGGCGAGGTCGGCGAGGCCGACGCCTTCGGCCCGGGAGGCACCGTCACTTTCGCCTGAGAATCGTGCCTTGTACGCGCCGGGTGAGCCCCGGTGCGACAATTCTTGTCGACATTGGCTAGGGTAGAGGCACGACTTATTGACTATTCCTGTGCGAGGGGGTCGAGCCTCATGGGCCGCGGCCGTGCGAAAGCCAAGCAGACGAAGGTTGCACGCGATCTCAAGTACCGTACCTTCGATCCGGACTTCGACGATCTGCAACGCGAACTCCACGGAGAATCGGGTGATCCGATTCCCGACCAGTACGCCGACCTAGCCAAGCAATACGAGGACCCGGCGGCGTCCTGACGCCGCCGAGCCCCTCCTCGCGTCACAGTCGGATCTGACTCAACCGGCCGACCTGCGCCATGCGCTCCTCGGCCAGGCGATCAGCTGCGACCGACGGTGGCACATGCTGGCTCGCGGCCTGCTCCAACACCGCAGCAGTGGTGTCGAAGATCCGGGTGGCACGTGACTTCGCGCGATCGAAGTCGAAGCCCTCGAGCTCATCGGCCACCTGGATGACTCCTCCGGCGTTGACGCAGTAGTCCGGCGCGTACACGATGTCGCGTTCGGCGAGCAGCTTCTCCACCCCCTCGTGGGCGAGCTGGTTGTTCGCCGCACCGCACACGATGCGCGCGGTCAGGACGGCCACGGTGTCGTCGTCGAGCGCACCGCCGAGTGCACACGGCGCGTAGATGTCGATGGGCTCGCGGATGAGCGCCTCGGTCGACGGCGCGACGCTGACGCCGGGATAGAGGTCGCGCAGCGCGGCAATGGCGTCGTCGTTGACGTCGGTGATGACGACGCGGGCGTCCTCCTCGACGAGGTGGCGCACCAGGTGCCGGCCGACCTTCCCGACTCCCGCGACGCCGATCGTGCGTCCTGCGAGATTGGTGTCGCCCCACACGTGCTGCGCGCTGGCCCGCATCCCCTGGTAGACGCCGTACGCGGTGAGCACCGAGGAATCACCGGCGCCTCCGTGCTCGAGCGTGCGGCCGGTCACGTAGCGGGCCTCGCGGGCGACGATGTCCATGTCGGCGCTGAAGGTGCCCACGTCGCAGGCGGTGTAGTAGCGGCCGTGCAGCGATTCGACGAAGCGGCCGTAGGCCCGCAACAAGGCTTCGGTCTTGATACGGCGCGGGTCGCCGATGATGACGGCCTTGCCGCCGCCGAGGTCGAGACCGGCGAGGGAGTTCTTGTACGCCATGCCCTGACTGAGGTTGAGGACGTCCGCGAGGGCGTCGGTCTCGCTCGCGTACGGATAGAACCGGGTGCCGCCGAGCGCCGGCCCGAGGGCGGTGGAGTAGATCGCGATGATCGCCTTGAGGCCGCTGGCCTCGTCGTGGCAGAAGACGACCTGTTCGTGGTGGGTGCCGAAGGCTGAGACGGTGGTCATGCTCGTTGTTCTCCTTGTCGTGCGCGGTCGCCGGGGTGGTGCGACCACGGGATGCCCGCGGGGTGGTGCGGGTCTACCAGTGATCCTAGTCACACTCGCTCGAGGAGTCGCGTCCGCCGGGGTGTCCTATCGTGGCGCACACGAAAGGACGTGATCGACGTGGCCGACAAGCGCATTCGTGATGAGGTCGAGAAGCTCCGCAAGCAGCTGCGCACTCAGCGCAAGGGTGTCGAGAAACGACTGTCCGATCTGGAGAAGACGGCGAAGAAGGCCGCCAAGTCCGCCGAGAAGGAGATCGCCGGTCTGCGAGCGCAGGTGGAACAGCTCGTCTCGCGGCAGAAGAGCACGCCGGAGCAGGACGCGACCCCGGCATCCGCTGAACCATCACCGCCCACACCGACCGAGCCGACCCCGTTGTCCTCCCCGGGCGAGAGCGAGGGTCAGCCCCTGCAGGGTGTGGCGGAGAACGAGCCCCTCGTGAGCGAGATGCCCGAGCCCGTGCCCGACTTGACTGCCGCACCGAAGGCCCCCAAGCCGTTCGGCGAGAAAGCCGGCGTCGCACCGATCGGCAAGACCGAGGGAGCGTTGGAGGAGATGACGGTGGCGCAGCTGCGAGCCAGGGCGAAAGGCGCCGGAATCTCGGGCTACTCCTCGATGAACAAGGGGAAGCTCATTGCCGCGCTGCGCGAGGCGTGACCCGCTTCCTCAGCGGCCGAGCGCGCTCGGCCACCAGAAGCGCTTACCGCACAGGCGCACCAGGGCCGGGGTGACGATGCTGCGCACCACCACGGTGTCGAGCAGCACGCCGACGCCGACGACCACGCCGAGCTGAGCCAGCAGCACGAGGGGCAGGACACCGAGCACCGCGAAGACGGCGGCGAGCAGGACTCCGGCGCTGGTGATCACGCCGCCGGTCACCGCCAGGGCGGTGACGATCGATTCCGTGGCATCACCGGTCGCTCGCATCTCTTCGCGTGCCCGTGCAGTGAGGAAGATGTTGTAGTCGACGCCGAGTGCCACCAGGAAGATGAAGGCGAGAAGTGGTGTGCTGACGTCCATCGCAGTCCAGCCGATGACGTGGTCGAACAGCAGCCACCCCACCCCCAACGCCGAGAGATAGGACAGCACGGTCGACGCCGCGAGCAGCACGGCAGCCACCACGGAACGCAGCAGAATCAGCAGCATGGCCAGGACGATCGCGAGCACGATCGGGATCACCAGCTGGCGGTCGTGAGCGGCGGTGTCGCGCTCGTCCACCGCCTCCGCATCGGTTCCGCCCACGAGCGCGTCCGGATCGGCCTCGTCCAGCGCGGAACGCAGATCACGGATCGTGGCGATGGCGGCGTCACTCTCCGGCTCCTCGCCGAGGACGACCGAGACCTCCGCGACCGAGTCCGAGGCTTCGGCCGGTGTGGCGCGGTCCACGCCGTCGACCTCGTTCGCGGCCTGGACGACGGCGTCGAGATGTTCGGGGGTGGTGGCGATCCGCGTGGGTGAGGAGGTCCCGGCCGGGAAGGCGTCGCTCAAGGTCTCTTGAGCCTGGATCGACTCGGGGGTGTCGAGGAACTGTTCGCTCTGTCCGAGTCCCGTCCGCAGACTCAATGTCCCGACGGCCATCGCGATCAGCACGGCGAGGCTGGTGATGAGGACCGGCCACGGGCGGCGCGTCACTGCGCGTCCGACGCCGTGCCACCACCCGCGATGGCTGGGGTCCTCGTCGCCGAAACGCGGCACGAACGGCCAGAACAGCCACCGTCCGGGCAGGGTCATCGCGGCGGGAAGCACCACGAGCGCGAAGAAGACGGCCACGACGATGCCGATCGCTCCGGCCATGCCGATCCGCGTCACGAACGGCGAGTCGGCGATGAGGAGGGCGAGCAGGCCGAGCACGACGGTTCCCGAACTCGACAGGATCGCCGGCGCGGCGGCGCCGACCGCGAAGCGCATGGCACTGTGACGCGACTCGTGGCGGCGCAGTTCCTCCCGATATCGAGCGATGAGCAGGAGGGCGTAGTTGGTGCCCGCGCCGAACACGAGCACCGATGTGATTCCGGTGATGGAGCCGTCGACGGGGAAGTCGGCCCAGGCGGAGAAGGTCTCGAGCACCTCGGCGGCGACGCGGTCGCCGATGCCGATGACGGCGAGCGGGACAATCCACAGCCAGGGGCTGCGGTAGGTGATGATGAGCAGGAGCGCGACGACCGAGGCGGTCACCAGCAGCAGGCGTGTATCGGCGCCGCTGAAGACCTCGCCGAGGTCGGCGAAGACGGCGGGGGCGCCGGTCACCTGGGCGCTGAGGCCGTCGGGCAGATCGGTGCTCGCCGCCTCGCGGATCGTGTCGACGATCTGCGAGTTCTCGTCACTTGTCAATCCCGATTCGACCGGCAGCGTCACCAGGGCCACGTCGCCGGTCTCTGCCGGGATGGGCGGGCTGGCCTGAACCTCCAGCTCCTGCGCGAGGTCGTGCGTGCGTTGGGCGATGGCGCCGAGGTCCTGCTCGCTCAGTCTTCCGTCCTCTCGGGAGAAGACGATGAACGCAGGAGCTTCGCCGGCGTCGGGGAGTGCAGCGAGTGCCTCGCTGGCGCGCGCGGCCTCGGCAGTGTCGGGGAGATTCGATCCTGCTTCCGAGCCCGTGGTCGGCTCCGGCGCGAACGCGAACACCAGCCCGCTCAGCGCGATGCCGACGAGAAGCACCACGAGGGACCGCCGGTGGCCGACCAGGCGGGCGAGCGGGAAGTTATTCGTTCGATGATCGAAATGTTCCACGAAGAAAAGACTAAGCTGGTCCCGATGAGCTCGCATCTTCAGGGCGCGGATCCGCGTCGCTACGACGTCGTCCGCCTCGTTCAGGACTTCACGACGGCGTCCCTGCGCTTCACGGATCGGGCCGGCGCCTCTCGCGGGCTTCACCGGTCTGATTTGAACGCGTTGCAGGCGCTCGTCCAGGCGCGCGAGGACGGCCGTTCGGGGCTCAGCGCCAAGCAACTGGCCGAGGCGCTGACGCTCAGTCCCTCAGCGACGACGACGTTGCTGGACCGGCTCGAGCGGGCCGGGCACGTGACGCGCGGACTCGACGAGCACGATCGGCGCCGGGTCACGATCTCGATGACGGAGTCGGCGGGAGCGGAAGCGCGGGCGATGTTCGGCCCGCTCGCGGCCGCGATGATGGAGATGATGAGCGAGTTCAGCGACGACGAGATCGAGGTGGTCGCGCGCTTCCTGCGTGCGGCGACCGACGTCGTCGACGAGATGGAGCGCTGAAGCGAGGTGGCCAGGGCCGGGGTCGACTCCCCCGAGCTCTCCGCTTCGCTGCGAGCAGGGGGTGCCCCCAGGCTTCGCCGGTTCCCCCTGGAGCTGGCCACGTGGATGCGGAGGCCCTCCTTCGTCGCGGCTGCCGCATAGGAGGTGGCCAGGGCCGGGGTCGAACCGGCGACCTTCCGCTTTTCAGGCGGACGCTCGTACCAACTGAGCTACCTGGCCGATACCCGTCGGCCGAAGCGACGAGCGACGTTTACGATAGCGCATCCGTCGCAGTCGGCCGACATCGGGGATCGTCAGAGGACGGTGACGGCATCCTCGTAGGCGAGCCGCGGAAGGCGGTCGAACCACGGGCTCTCGCCGGGCTTGCCGATGTTCATCACGACGACCGAGTGCAGGTTGGTGCCGGCGAAGAACTCCGCATCGACCGCGTCATGGTCGAAGCCGTTCATCGGACCGGCGGCGAGGCCGACGGCGCGGACGGCCATGATCAGGTAACCCACCTGCAGGCCGGCGTTGAACTCAGCGACCCGGCGGCGCGATTCGAGGTCGCCGAACCAGTCCTTGGACTCGGGCGCGTGGGGGAAGAGTTCCGGCATGCGCTCGTTGAAGTCGGCGTCGGCGGCGAGGATCGCGACCACGGGGGCCATGGCGGTCTTGCCGCGGTTGCCCTCGGACATGAGCGGCAGCAGGCGCTGCTTGGACTCGTCGGTGGTCAGGAACACGATGCGCAGGGGCTGGCTGTTGGCCGCGGTGGGCCCGAACTTCGCGATCTCGTAGATCTCCTCGAGCGTCGCCGCGGGTACCGGCTCGTCGCTGAAGGAGTTGGCGGTGCGCCCTTCGCGGAAGAGGGTGTCCAGCGCCTGCTCGTCGAGGCGGGTCAGATGATCAAGCGTCGCAGAAGTCATACAAACTTCAACTAATGTCCGTGAGCGTGCATTCCGGAATCCGCGTATGAAGCGCGTCACACAGCGTCCGATCAGCGGACCCTATAGGTAAGCCTCCCTTTACTTAGGCTACCTTTACCTCGACGCTGAATCTGCGCGCCTCGCGTCAACGGGGTGCGCCTTCGAGAGAGGCATGTGCCGTGACCACCCCCGACCTTCGCCGACGGAGCAGGCCTCCGTTGCTCGTCCTCCTCACGACGTTGCTGATCGTCGCCAGCGGACTGGTGTTGCCCAGTGTCGCTACCGCGGCTCCGACCCAGGGCACCGTCTCCGGTGCCACGTTGAGCTGGGGGATCAAGGCATCGTTCCGCAGCTACGTCACCGGACCGATCGCGCATGGCTCGGCGAGCCTGCTCGGCACGACGACGGGCACGTACGTGTGGTCCGGTGGCACCGGCGACGCCGCAGCCGACGGAAGCACCGCCGATGTGAGCTTCGGCGTCGGCAACGGCGTCCACTTCCGTGGCCACGCGATGAATGGTGTCGACGCGCTGGACCTGGCGTTCACCAACCCTCGCGTGCAGGTGACGTCCGCGAGCACCGCCGACCTCTACCTCGACGTCCACGGGCGGGAGTTCGCGGGAACGACCACGGTGGGCGAGGAGTTCTCGCTGAGCGGTGTTCACTTCGCCACCGTCGCGCTTCCCTCGGCCACCGTCGAGAGCGGCACCATCACCTGGGCGAACGCCTCCGCCACGCTCACCGAGGCGGGTGCGCAGGCCTTCGGCGGGTTCTACCCGGCCGGAACCGCTCTGGACCCGCTGACGCTCACTCTCCCGGTCAGTGTGCCGGCTGCCGCGACCACGACATCGCTCGCCACGTCCGCGTCGAACGTCAAGTCCGGGGAATCGGTGACCCTGACCGCGACGGTCGCGCCTGCTGAGGCGGCGGGCACGGTCACGTTCAGCACTGACGCCGGTGCCCTCGCCGATCCTGTCGTCGTCGAGAACGGCGCGGCCGTCCTGGCGACCGACAAGCTTCCCGAAGGGGTGAACGCGATCACCGCATCCTTCACGCCCACCGATGCCGCGTCGTACCTCCCCTCGTCCCAGGTCGCCACGGTGACCGTCGAGACGGCCGCGCCGGAACCCGAGCCCGAGCCGGAGTGGGAGCCGAAGATCCAGGTCTTCCTCGCCGATGGCGTGACGCCCGTCGGTGACCGTGCGGTGTACGCGGGCGACACCCTCGTGGTCAAGGGATCGGGCTTCGATCCGGCGGCGAACGTCGGCGGTCGAGGTGTCCCTATCCCGAACACTCTGCCGCAGGGCACGTACGCGGTGTTCGGCCACTTCGCCCAGGACTGGCGCCCGTCGCAGGACAAGCCGTCATCCGGCCGGAAGGTCGGGTCGCAGGGGTGGGTGCTCACCGAGGGCACCGTCGAGCAGATCCCGCCCGCGTTCCAGGACGCGGTGCGCGAGCAGTGGGTGCCGCTGTCGTCCGAGGGTGAGTTCACCTGGACGGTGAAGCTGGCCGCGCCCAGCGAGACCGTCGACGGCGGCCGCTACGGCGTCTACACCTACGGGGCCGGCGGGGTGAAGAACGCCGACCAGGAGCTCGCCGTCCCCCTGAACTACCACGGCAAGCGTCCGCCCGCCGTCGCCGTCACCGACGGCGAGGACACGGTCAGCATCGCGAAGCCCGGCGACACGGTCCGCTTCGCGGCCTCCGCCCTCGAGCCCGGCCAGAGCGTGCGCTTCGAAGTGCATTCCGACCCGGTCGTCGTGGGTACGGTCACGGCTGACGACAGCGGCGCAGCCGAGGTGGAATGGACCGTTCCGGAGAACTTCCCCACCGGCCAGCACGAGGTCCGGGTGTTCTCCGCGGACGCTGGCGTGGACGCGGAACCCCTCGCGCGGCAGTCGTTCACAGTGCAGGCCACCGCCGCGCCGGTCGATCGCTGCCTCCAGCTCGGGGCCGAGCTCCGGTGGGGGGTGAAGGCGAGCTTCCGTCAGTACGTCGCGGGCCCGATCGCCCACGGCTCGATCTCCCTTCTGGGGTCCACCGGGCAGTCGCCCGACGGGCGTTTCGTGTGGTCCGGTGGGGCCGGTAAAGCCGACACCGCGGGCGGCGGCGTGGACGTCGCCTTCGGCACGGGCAACGGTGTGCGATTCCGCGGCCATCGGATGGGCGACGTCGATGCGTTGGACCTGGCGTTCACCAACCCGCGCGTCGTCGTGACCTCGGCGACGACGGCACAGCTGCGGCTCGATGTGAAGGGTCGCGAGTTCGCCGGCACCGACAGCGCCGGGTCCCCGTTCGAACGCAGCAACGTGCACTTCGCGGATCTGACGTTGCCGGGCCCGTCGGTGTCCGGCGCCACGCGCACGTGGACCGACGCTGCCGCGAAGCTCACGGCAGACGGTGCAGCCGCGTTCGGCGGGTTCTACGAGCCGGGCACCGAGCTCGACCCGGTCACCGTCAGCGTCACCAGCCGCGGAGAGGTCGACTGTGACGACATCACCGGGCCCACCACGGGCAGCGGCGAGACGCCGACGTCGCCGAACGGGGGCACCAGCACCACCGGCGGCGGGCAGATCGTGCCGGCGGCTGCCGCTGCGGCCGGTGGCTCCGCGGAGAAGTGCGTCGCCCGTCGCGTGACCGGCGGGAAGCTCACCTGGGGCGTGAAGGAGTCGTTCCGTACGTACCTCCAGGGCACCATCGCCAAGGGCAGCTACTCGGGCGGCACCTTCACGGCCGCCGGTGGCGCCGTGAACCCGGACGCGTCGGGAATCGGTCGGGCGAACTTCTCCGGCGCGTTCACGGCGACCGGACACGGCGGGAAGCTGAACTTCTCGCTCAGCAGCCCGAGCGTGCACATCACCGGTCCGACGACCGCGGTGCTGCACGCTCACGTGAAGGCGACCAACACCAAGGGCGAGTCCGCGGTCGACGGCACGGTGGCGTTCGCCAACCTGTCGTTCGGGCGGGCGGCCGTCGAGGGCGACACGCTCTCGGTCTCCGGCGCCTCGGCGACGCTGACCGGGTCGGGTGCCCAGGCGTTCGCAGGCTTCTATGAGCCGGGAACCGCGCTGGATCCGGTGTCGTTCACGGTATCGCTCGGCAGCGAGGTGCCCTGCGACTCCAGCACCGACCCCAAGGCCGCGTCCAAGCTGCCCAAGACCGGTGCGGACGTCGACCCGAGCGCGGCGGCACTGGCCCTGGTCACGCTCCTCGCCGGAGCGGCCGTGTTGGCTCGTCGCCGTCAGGTCCTGGCGCGCCACTGACCGACCCGTGGCGTGTGACAGTTGGCGACGGCATAGCCGATTCAGTTGCCGACCGTCGCACGCCACGCGAACGAAAGGACAGCGACATGACGTTCGTTGCACGCACGGTCCTCGTCGCGGCGGTGGCCGCGGGCGGGTTCGCCGTCTTGCCGACCGCTGCGTCGGCCGAGGCCGACGCGGGGCAGTGTGAGATCACCGGCGGAAGCCTCAGCTGGGGAGTGAAGGAGAGCTTCCGGGCGTACATCTCGGGCACCATCGCGAACGGTGGGTGGGAGGTCAGCGACGGCGCCTCCTACGAGACGCCGACGTTCACCTGGTCGCCGGCGACAGGCTCGATCGATCCCGAGACGGGCGCAGGATCGGTGTCGTTCACCGGAAGCGTCAGGTTCACCGGGCACGACGGCATCCTCGACATGACACTCGCGAACCCGACCGTCGAGTTCAGCGAGGACGGTCACGCGACCTTGCTGCTCGACACGCGCGGAACGGACACGTCCGGCAACGTCGCCGTGGACGTGACCCAGGAGTCTGTCGCGGACCTCGGCACGATCGGCCCGGTCGACGTCGCGAGCGGGAGTGCCGCGTTCACCGACGTGCCGGTGGCGCTCTCCGCGACCGGGGCGCCAGCCTTCGCGGACTTCTATCAGCCCGGTGAGGCGCTCGATCCACTCACGCTGACGTTCGAGACCGGGCCCTGCGAGGACGAGGAACCGTTAGCCGATCCGGCCGCCGACGACACGGAGCCCGTCGCGGCGGACGGCGAGGACGGCGACTCCTCATCGACGCCGTGGCTGCCGATCGGTCTCGGCGTCGGGGCGGTAGTCGTCGCGGGTGGGGCGGGAACGGCGCTCTACCTGCGCAAGCGCTCGGCCTGATCGGCACCAAGGCCCGGCGGCTCCTCGGGGGAGCCGCCGGGCCTTGGTGTTGGGATAGGTGGTCGAGCAGGCGGAGCGTGGGCCCCCCGGAAATGACAGGAGGCTCATGTCGAAACGACATGAGCCTCGCTGCACACTGGCGACCCCGACGGGACTCGAACCCGCGACCTCCGCCGTGACAGGGCGGCGCGCTAACCAACTGCGCCACGGGGCCTCGTTGTGTGCTGCGGTAACAACCGCGAACGCAACTCTACTGCACGGTGCCTGAGCCTCCAACACGGGGGGTGCCCGTCGAAGATCAGGCGGGGGCGGGCGGTACGAACGTCCACGGATCGCGAGGAAGACGCGACGGTTCGAAGCTCTGCAGCAGCGCCTCGGGGCTGTCTCCGACGAGCCCGAGCGAGCCGACGATGAGGTCGAAGACGTCCACTCCGCGTGCCGTGAGCTCGCGGTAGGTCACCGCGCCGTCGCGTTTGGCCAGCCGCTTGCCGTCGACGTTGAGAGCCAAGGGCACGTGGGCGTAGACGGGCGGCTCGATCCCGAGCAAGGTGGCGAGGTAGGCCTGCCGTGGCGCCGACGTGAGCAGGTCGTCTCCGCGTACCACCTGGTCGATCCTCTGGGCGCCGTCATCGACGACGACCGCGAGGTTGTAGGCCGGCACGCCGTCGTTGCGGCGCAGCACGAGGTCGTCGACGCTCGCGGTGACCTGGCCGTGCAGCACATCGGTCACCGTCCACTCGTCGACCTCAGTGCGGAGGCGGATGGCGGGCGGACGGGTCTGCCGGCGTTCCGCTCGTTCCTCCTCCGTGAGATGGCGACACGTGCCGGGGTACGCACCGGGCGGAAGGTGCGGGGCGCTCGGCGCCTCGAGGATCTCGCGGCGAGTGCAGAAACACTCGAAGGTTCGGCCCTCGTCCACGAGTCGATCGATCGCGGTCGCGTACAGCTTTCGCCGCTGGGACTGCCACACCGGCTCGCCGTCCCAGTCGATCCCGAGTGCGGCGAGATCGTCGAGCTGGCGCTCGGCCGCGCCCTCGCGCACACGGTCGAGGTCCTCGACCCGCATGAGGAACGCGCGACCGGTCGATCGCGCAAACAACCAGGCCAGGAGTGCAGTGCGCAGATTGCCGACGTGGAGGTCACCCGAGGGGGAGGGGGCATAGCGTCCGGCGCCGGTCATGGCACTCAGTATCGGCGGTCGGGCGATTCGAGCAACGGGGCCGGGGGTATCCCCCTGATGTGTCGCGGGCCGCGCTCCTGCGCTCTGTTCCTCCCTTGGAGGAGCGTGGTCCGCGACGCCTCGACGGGCGAACCACGGAGCAAGGAGACCTGATGGACAAGGACGGCACGGCGAACGAGGACGTCATCGACATCCTCACCACGGACCACCGGCAGATGCTCGAGCTGCTCGGCGAGATCGAGCAGACCTCGGATCCCGGACAACGCCGCGACCTCACCGACACCGTGATCGCCGAGGTGATGCGGCACGCCGTCGCCGAGGAGATGCACGTCTACCCGGCCATGGAGGAACACCTGCCGAACGGCCGCGAGGAAGTCGAGCACGACAAGCAGGAGCACGACGAGATCGTGCAGGTGATGAAACGACTGGAGGACGCGGACGCTGCCGAACCGCGCTTCATGGAACTCGTCGAGGAACTGCAGTCGCAGTTGCGCCACCACGTGGACGACGAGGAGACGGACCAGTTTCCCAAGCTGCGCGAGCACATCCCCGCGGACAGGCTGATCGAGCTCGGCGAGAAGGTGGAGACCGCGAAGAAGCTGGCACCGACCCGCCCGCACCCGAGCGCGCCCCACTCGGAGTTGTTCCACAAGACCATCGGCCCCGGGGTGGGGATGGTCGACCGACTGCTCGACAAGCTCACGGGTCGCACGACCGGCTGAGCAGCTGGAACCACCGGCCGCGCCACGATCGCGGACGGTGACGCGTGCTCGACGACGAAAGCGAGGTTGCCGATGACCCGCGCGTTCGCCCACCTCTCCAGGACGGAGATCGACCAGGTCCTGCGCCGTTCGACCACCTGGATCCGCCGCCACGACGGTGCGCCGCAGGGCACGGACGATAAGGTCGTGCTGCCACATTCCGATCCGGGGGAGGGCCGCATGCTCAAGCGCCGCTGCCGCGCCTGCGGCATCCGCAAGCGCTGGCGCGAGATGTACTCGTGGTGGTCGGTGCCGGTCTGCGTCCCCTGCGCGAGCAGCATCGCCCGCGCCGTGCGCTGAGGCGGAGCGACCTCGATCGACCAACGGCGGCCGATGCGGCCGCCGTGTGACTGGTACCCCCTACGGGATTCGAACCCGCGCTACCGCCTTGAAAGGGCGGCGTCCTAGGCCGCTAGACGAAGGGGGCCGGACCCAGCCAGCATAGTGGGTCCGACCCTCGCGTGGGTCACCTGCCCGGCTGTGAGGCGTGCGGCACACTGGGCACGTGATCGAGATGAGCGAGGAGCGCTTCGAGGAGCTCTGCGTCCTCGCGCTGGATCAGGTGCCCCCGCAGCTGGCGGAGTTGCTCGACAACGTCGTGCTCTTCATCGAGGATGACGCTCCCGAGGACGATCCGCATCTGCTCGGGCTGTACGACGGCGTGCCGCTGACGGAGCGCGACTCCCATTACGGCGGTGCCTTGCCGGACCGCATCACGATCTTCCGTCGCCCGTTGCTCGGCATCTGCGAGACGGAAGAGGACGTGGTCGAGGAGGTGCGGATCACCGTGGTCCACGAGATCGCGCACTTCTTCGGCATCGACGACGCCCGCCTCCACGAGCTCGGCTATGCGTGAACTGCGCCGAGCGGAAGCGCGTTTCCGTACCGACGGAGACGGCACCACGACGTTCCACTCGTTCTCGTACGGGGCCCACTACGACCCGGACAACGTCGCGTTCGGCCCGGTCGTCGCGCTGAACACCGAGCACGTCGATCCCGGTGCCGGGTACGACAGCCACCGGCACAGCGACGTCGAGATCGTCACCTGGGTCCTCGAAGGCTTGCTCCGGCACGAGGACTCGACGGGCGCGGGCGGCGAGATCCCTCCGGGTCTCGCGCAGCGGCTGAGCGCCGGCACCGGAGTGAGCCACACCGAGCGGAACGCGTCGGACACCGAGGGCCTGACGTTCGTGCAGATGATGCTGCGCAGCGACAATGAGGACGCCCCGGAGTACGCCCAGGTCGAGGTCGGTGCGACGATGGCGGGTCTGTATCGCACCGTCGACGTCCACGCGCCGGCGCAACTGCGGGTCGCGGTCCTCGGAGCAGGTGACGTGATCGAGCTGCCGACGGCCCCGCGCACGCTGCTCCACGTGACGCGCGGACGGGTGCGTGCGGGGGAGGACCTGCTCGAAGCCGGCGACGAGATCCGCACGGACGAGACGCTCGGTCCCCTCACCGCCGACGAGTCCTCCGAAGCGCTGGTCTGGCTCCTGCGCTGAGTTGCTCCTGCGCCAGCGGTGCAGATTCGCTCGCGAGTGGTGCACTTTCGTCGTCGAAGCGCAGGCGACCGCCAATCTGCACCACTCACGGAGGGGGAGGCGACGAGCGTCGGCCACGCGTGTGCGTCGAGTCTTCCCGGTGGGACGGTCACGCTCGTCACGCCGCATGCTCTGGACAGGCCGCCGAGGCGGAGGGATAACCTGCACTTATGCAGGGGTGGGAACAGCATCACCGGGCCGTCGAGGCGCTCCGCGCCTCCTACCGTCGCATCGGCCCGGGGGACCCTGTCCGCCTCGCCAAACGCACCTCCAATCTCTTCCGCCCGCGTGCGGAGTCGTCGGGCCCGGGCCTGGACGTGAGCGGCCTGGACGGCGTCATCGCCATCGACACCGCCGCCGGCACCGCCGACGTCCAGGGCATGTGCACCTACGAACGGCTCGTCGACGAGGTACTTCCGCACGGTTTCATCCCCACCGTGGTGCCGCAGCTGCGCACTATCACACTCGGCGGAGCGGTGACCGGACTCGGCATCGAATCCACCTCTCTGCGCAACGGGCTGCCGCACGAGGCCGTGCTCGAGATGGACATCCTCACCGGATCGGGCGACCTCGTCACCGCCACGCCCGACAACGAGCACGCCGAACTGTTCGAGGCCTTCCCCAATTCCTACGGCAGCCTCGGCTACGCCGTGCGTCTGCGCATCCGACTCGAGAAGGTGCCGCGCTTCGTCGCCCTGCGCCACGTGCGCGCGAACGGAGCGACGGACGCGGTGAAGATCGTCGAGGAGGTCGCGGACAGCGCCGCCTACGACGGGCAGCGCGTCGACGCGATCGACGGCACCGCCTTCGCCCCCGACGAGATCTACCTGACCCTCGCGACGTTCACCGACACGTCTGGGCCGACCAGCGACTACACCGGTCAGGACATCTACTTCCGGTCCATTCGCGAGCGCCGCAGCGACCGGCTGACGATGCTGGACTACCTGTGGCGCTGGGACACCGACTGGTTCTGGTGCTCGGGTGCGTTCGGAGCCCAGCATCCCGTCGTGCGACGGGTCTGGCCGCGGCGGTGGCGACGCAGCGACGTCTACCACAAGCTCGTCGGACTCGACACGAAGTACGGCGCGAGCAAGCTCCTCGACCGCGTGAAGGGAGTGCCCGGGCGCGAGAAGGTCATCCAGGACATCGAGGTGCCCCTCGAGCGGCTCGGTGACTTCCTCGAGTGGTTCGACGCCGAGGTCGGGATGCGCCCGGTCTGGCTCTGCCCCCTGCGCACCACCCGCGCGTGGCCGACCTACCCGCTCGAACCTGGCCGGCTCTACGTCAACGCCGGCTTCTGGGGCACGGTGGTCGTCCCCGCCCACACGCCCCCCGGCACCGTGAATCGCCGCATCGAAGAGGCGGTGCACCGCCTCGGCGGCCACAAATCGCTCTACTCGGAGGCCTTCTACGACCGACCCACCTTCGACTCGCTTTACGACACCGCCCGCCTCGATCGTCTGCGCCAGCAGTACGACCCCGACGAGCGTCTCAGCACCCTGTACGACAAGGCAGTGAGGAACTCATGACGATCGACACCCACACCAAGCTCTCCATCGCGGACGCCCTCGGGCGGCTCATGAAGGGCGGTCTCCCTTTCCGGTTCGAGGCGTACGACGGCAGCGTCGGCGGTCCTGAGGACTCGCCCATCACGGTGCGACTGGTGAACGAGCGCGGGCTGTCGTACCTCATGACCGCGCCCGGTGACCTGGGCTTCGCGCGGGCGTACGTGGCCGGCGATCTCGAAGTCGAAGGCGTCCACCCGGGCAACCCCTACGAGGCGATGTCGCTGATCCTCAGCCAGCTGCGCTTCAAGGTGCCGTCGGCCGCCGAGATGCTCCAGGTGCTGCGCAGCCTCGGGCTCGAGCACCTCAAGCCGCCAGCACCGCCCGCCGAGGAGCACCTGCCGAAGTGGCGGCGGGCGCTGGAAGGCTTACGCCACCACAAGAACCGTGACGCGACGGCGATCCACCATCACTACGACGTGTCGAACCGGTTCTACGAGCTCGTCCTCGGCCCGTCGATGACCTACACCTGCGCCCTCTTCCCGACCGCGGACGCGACCCTGGAGGAGGCGCAGTACGCCAAGTACGACCTCATCTGCCGCAAGCTGGACCTCAAGCCGGGCGACCGCCTGCTCGACCTGGGCTGCGGCTGGGGCGGCATGGTCCGCCACGCCGCCAAGCACTACGGGGTCAAGGCGCTCGGCGTCACGCTGTCGCGTGAGCAGGCCGAGTGGGCGCAGAAAGCCATCGTGGACGAAGGCCTCACCGACCTTGCTGAGGTGCGGTTCAGCGACTACCGCGACGTCAGCGAGACAGGGTTCGACGCGATCAGCTCCATCGGTCTCACCGAGCACATCGGCGTGCGCAACTATCCGGACTACTTCCGCTTCGCCTACGACCACCTGCGCGACGGCGGCCGGATGCTCAACCACTGCATCACCCGCCCCGACAATGTGGCGCGGGCGACGGCGGGCGCCTTCATCGACCGGTACGTCTTCCCCGACGGCGAGCTCACCGGCGTCGGACGCATCACCGTCGCGATGCAGGACGCGGGCCTGGAGGTGCGGCACGCGGAGAACCTGCGTGAGCATTACGCCCTCACCCTCAAGGGCTGGTGCGAGAACCTCGAGGCGAACTGGGACGAGGCGCTCAACGAGGTCACCGTGGGGCGCGCCAAGGTCTGGGGTCTCTACATGGCCGGGTCGCGACTGGCGTTCGAGCGCAACGAGATCGAACTGCACCACGTGCTCGGCGTGAAGGTCGGCCCGGACGGGAACGCCCACTACCCGCTGCGCGTCGACTTCTGACCCGCTGGGGGCCAGGACCCGATGTCGGGCGCTCCGGGTAGGTTCGACTCGTGCGTATCGCGACCTGGAACGTCAACTCGATCCGGAGCCGTATCGACCGCGTGCTCGCCTTCCTGGAGCGTCACGACGTCGATGTCCTGGCCATGCAGGAGACCAAGTGCCGCGAGGACCAGTTCCCGGCGCTCGAGCTCTCCTCGATGGGCTACGAGTTCGCGCATTTCGGTGTGAACCAATGGAACGGCGTGGCCATCGCGTCCCGGGTGGGGCTCGAGGACGTCGCCATGCAGTTCGCCGACGACCAGCCGCAGTTCGCCGAGGTCCTCGAACCGCGGGCGATCGGCGCCACCTGCGGCGGTGTGCGGATGTGGAGCCTCTACGTGCCTAACGGCCGAGAGCTGGACCACGAGCACTACGTGTACAAGCTGCAGTGGCTCGAGCGCTTGCGCGCGGCGGGCGAGGCCTGGCTGGCGGACGATCCGCAGGCGCAGGTCGCCCTCACCGGTGACTGGAACATCGCGCCGCAGGATGACGACGTGTGGGACATCGACGTCTTCGCCGGGAAGACCCACGTCTCGCCGGCCGAGCGTGCGGCGTTCAACGCGATCGTCGAGACCGGCTATGCCGACGTCGTCCGGCCGCACACGCCGGGCCCGGGCGTCTACACCTACTGGGACTATCAGCAACTGAGCTTCCCGAAGCGCAAGGGCATGCGGATCGACTTCATCCTCGGCTCGCCGGCGCTCGCGGAGCGGGTGACCGGGGCGTTCATCGACCGCGAGGAGCGCAAGGGCAAGGGCGCGAGCGACCACGCGCCCGTGGTGGTCGACCTCGCCGACTGAGCGTCAGGGCTTCTCGCCGCGCTCGGCGGGCGTCTCCACGACGGTGAGCCGTTCCTTGTCCACCAAGGCGGTGCGGAACGAGGCGCGGCCGACCATGTGCGCCGAGACCGGCGCCGTGAGCAGCTGGAAGACGGCCACCACGACGATGATCGTCAGGTCGCCGAGGTCCTCGGCCTGCAAGGCGAGCCCGGCGAGGATCAGCAGCAGACCGAGTGTCTGCGGCTTGGTCGCGGCGTGCATGCGGGTCAGCAGTTCGGGGAACCGCACGATGCCGATCGCGGCGACGAGGGCCAACGAGGCGCCGAGGATCAGCAGCACGCCGGTGATGACGTCGATCATGCCTGTCCTCCTCGCCGGATGTCGGCCTGACGCTGCTGCTCCTCGGGCACCTTGGCCCGGGTCGCAGCGATCTTGTCCGAGTCGGGGGCCGCGTAACGGGCGATGCTGACCGACCCGAGGAACGCGACGAGGGAGAGCGCCACCAGCACGGGCAGCGTGTTGCGGTGGCCGTTGACCGCGGCCTCGACCCCGATGACGCCGACGCACGCCGCCACGAAGACGTCGGCGGCGACGGTGCGGTCGAGCATCGTCGGCCCCCGGACGATGCGGATCGTGCAGAGCACGCCGGTCAGTCCGAGGATGACGGCGCACGTGATACCGACGATCGTCATGCGGTCACGTCCTCTCGCAGTCGGGCGGTGCTGGCCTCCAGCTCTTCGCGCGAGCCGAAGGCGGCGATCACGCGATGCTCCTGGGCCCGGGCCTTGCGGCGGGCGGCCTCGACCCGTTCGGGTGTGGACCCGTCGAGGACGTGCAGCCACATCCTCCCGTTGTCTGCGTCGAGCTCGATGAGCAGGGAGCCCGGCACCAGGGAGACGAACTCGCCCGACAGCACCTGCAACAGGTCCGAACGGCTCACGAGGTGCACCTCGATGACCGCGCTCTTGGGCGGCGCGGCCGGGCGGACCGCGGTCCAGGCCACCTGGAAGCTCGCGAGGACGAGGTCGTAGAGGAACCGCCCGACGAGCACGAGAAGACGCAGCGGGCGCAACGTCGCGGTGAGATTGACGGGCGGGAACGGGAAGACGACGACCACCAGGGTCGAGACCAGCAGACCGCCCACGACGTTGAGCGGGCTGACCTCGCCCCACAGCATCGTCCAGATGATCGTGAGGGCGATGATGACCGGAACGCGCACGATGTTCATCGGTTCAGCACCGCCTCGATGTAGGGCTGTCGGTCCACCAGTTCGACGGCCGCGCGCTGGGCGTAGCTCATCAGCGGTCCGGCGAACACGGTCAGCGCGACGGTCACGAAGGCCAGGAAGAGGGTCGGGCCGGCCATGCCGCGCGGAAGCCGCTTCTCCTCACGCTCCTCGGTCCACGCCGTGGCCCGCTGGGTCTTCGTGCCGACCCCGCGTGCGCCGTGCAGGGACCCTGCCGGGGTCCACGACCCGGTGTCGACCTGCGACACGTCCGGCGAGTCCTCGCCCTTGGGCTGCCAGAAGGCGCGGTTCCAGATCTTCGCGATCGCGTACAGGGTCAGCAGGCTCGTGACGATGGCCGCGACGACGCCCAGGGTCGCCAGTCCCGCCTCGTCCTCGATGCCGGCCTCCATCAGCGCGAGCTTGCCGAAGAAGCCCGAGAACGGAGGGATTCCCGCGAGGTTCATCGCCGGCACGAAGAACATGATCGACAGAATCGGCGCGAGCCGGGCGAGACCGCCGAGCCGATCGAGGTTCGTGGTGCCGGCCCGGTACTCGATGAGGCCGGCCACGAGGAACAGCGTGGTCTGGACGGTGATGTGGTGCGCGATGTAGAAGACCGCGCCGGTCATGCCCAGCTCGGTGCCGACGGCGATGCCGAACAGCATGTAACCGATGTGACTGACGAGCGTGAAGGACAGGACACGTTTGACGTCCGACTGCGCGACCGCGCCGAGGATGCCGATGACCATCGTGAGGATCGATGCCCACAGCAGCAGCGTGCGCAGATTGTCCCCCGGGAAGAGCAGCGTCTGCGTCCGCAAGATCGCGTAGATGCCGACCTTGGTGAGCAGCCCGGCGAACACCGCGGTGACCGGCGCCGGTGCCGTGGGGTAGGAGTCCGGCAGCCAGGCGTACAGCGGGAAGACGGCCGCTTTGACCGCGAAGGTCAGCAGCAGCAGCAATTGGAGCACCGTCGAGATCCCCGTGGGGAGCTCGGCGAACCGGCTGGCCAGCTGCGCGAAGTTGACCGTTCCCGTCGCGGCGTAGACCGCGCCGATCGAGATGAGGAACAGCACCGAGGAGATCAGGCTGACGATGATGTAGATCGTGCCCGAACGGACGCGGGCGTTGGTGCCGCCCAACGTGATGAGCACGTACGAGGAGGCCAGCAGGATCTCGAAGCCGACGAACAGGTTGAAGAGGTCGGCGGACAAGAACGCGTTGGAGACGCCGGCGCTCAGCACGAGGAACGTCGGATAGAAGACCGACAGCGGTGTCTGTCGTCCGAACTCCACGACGCCCTGCCCGATCGAGTACAGCAGCACGCACAGCGTGACGATGGTCGAGACGATCAGCATGAGCGAGCTGAACCGGTCGGCGATGAGGCTGATGCCGAGCTCGGCCGGCCAGCCGCCCACGTTGAAGGTCTGCGGACCGTACGCGTCGGAGCGGTAGAGCAGGATGCCCGCGGCCGCGACCACGAGCCCCAGCGTCACGATGCTGACGATGCGCTGCACCGCGGCCGAGCGACCGGCGGCCAGACACAGCCCGGCGCCCAGCAGCGGGATGATGACCGGTGCGAGAACCAGCTGTTCGAGGATGTGGTTCATCGGCGGTTCTCCTCGCCCACGCTGGTCTCGGCGTCGGCCGCGACCCCGACGTCGAGGGTGTCGTCGTTGTCGAGGTAATCCTCGTCGGGCATCGCCTCGTCCGGGAGGGCTTCGTCGAAGGTCGTGGACACCTCGTCGCGCTCAGCCCGGCGGCGGATGAAGTCGTCCTCGAGGTCGTCCTGGACGTCGTCGGTGCCGGTGAGCTGATACGCGCGATAGGCGAGCGCCAACCCGAAAGCGGTGACGCCGAGGGTGATGACGATCGCGGTCAAGGCCATCGCCTGGGGGAGTGGGTCGCTCATGCGGCCCTCGCCGATCCCGATGAGCGGGGCCCGGCCGGCGGGGCCCGAGGCCACGAGGAACAGCACGTTGAGTCCGTTGCCGATCAGCACGAAGCCGATGAGGATGCGGGTCAGGCTGCGCTCCAGGACGAGGGTCACGCCCGAGCCGACCATGACGCCGACCACGATGACGAGGATGAGATTCGGGCTCATGCCGGCACCACCTCTTCCTCCTGCTCCTCGGCTTCGTCTTGCGCCTGCGCGTCGATGCCGCTGCCGAGACTGCGCAGGACGTCGATCGCGAGTCCCACGACGACGAGGTACACGCCGACGTCGAAGAACACCGACGTGACGAGGTGCAACTCGCCCAGTAGCGGGATGGGAATGTCGACGATCGCGCTCTGCAGCACCCCGCCGCCGAGCAGGGTCGGGACGATGCCCGAGAGCGCTGCCAGCGCGAGGCCGATGCCGAGCACCATGCCCGCGTCGACGGGCGCCGCGTTGTCCAGCTCCTCACGTCCGCCGGCGAGGTAGCGGATCATGAGCGCGAGTCCGGCGATGAGACCGCCCGCGAAGCCGCCACCGGGCGAATTGTGGCCCGAGAGCATCAAGTAGATCGAGAACACGATGACCGTGTGGAAGATCAGGCGCGTGACGATCTCGAAGACGATGGACCGTCGGGCGTCGTGCAGGTTGGCCGCGAGCCACTGGTTCGAGTCCGGCGTGGTGACCCGATGCGGCCGGCTGAGGCTCCGCGTCGAGCGGTCGGTGATGAGGAAGATGAGGCTGGCGATACCCGTGGCGGCGACGACCAGCACACTGAGTTCGCCGAGGGTGTCCCAGGCGCGGATGTCGACGAGCGTGACGTTGACGATGTTCTTGCCGCCGCCGTAGGTGTACGCCGGTTCCTCCCAGCCCTCCGAGATCGGGGTGGCGGTGCGCGCGTTGGTGGCCAGCAGGGCGACCGCGGATACGAAGACCCCGACCAGCACGCCGATCGAGATACGCAGCCACCGCATCACCGTGAAGGGGCGGTCGGAGAAGAACGGGGGGAGGCGACGCAGGACGAGGACGAAGGTCACCAGCAGGAAGGTCTCGACGAGCACCTGGGTGAGCGCGAGGTCCGGCGCGCCGTGGGCTACGAAGAGGATGGCCGTGCCGTAGCCGGTGACACCGAGCAGCAGGACCGCCCGCAGCCGCCGGCGCGAGCGGACGACGAGCACGGCGGCGACGATCATCAGCAGGCCAGCCGCCATCTGCAGGTAGTTGTCCGCGAGCCGGATCTCGCTGACCTGCGGGGTCTCCCACGCTCGGACGAGCGCGAAGCCCGGCACGATGATGAGCGTGACCAAGATGACGCCGAGGTAGAACGGCAGCGAACCACGCTGCGTGCGACCGGTGACCTCGACGGCGAGACGATCCACGCCGCGCATGAGCGCGTGGTAGGAGCGGTCGGCGTCGGGCATCGGCAGCCGGTCGACGATCGCGTGCTGGGCCGCCGCCACCGGATGGCGCCCGAAGAACAGCGCGAGGCCGGTGACCGCGGTGAGGATCGACAGCCACAGGGCCGGGGTGAACCCGTGCCAGAGGGTGAGCACGGGTTCGTGCGCACCTTCGGCGAACGCTTCGCCGTACGTGGCGACACGGGGAGTCAGCCAGCCGCCGACGAAACCGCCCACCACGGTGAACACGGTGATGAAGGCGGGGACGAGGGAGAATCCCAGCGCGAAAGCGCGCGGGTGGCAAGGTTCGACGCCGGGCTTGTCGGCGAAGGCGCCCCAGACGAAGCGCGCCGAGTACGCCATCGTGAGGATCGACCCGAGGACGATCCCGGCCAGTGCCAGCCGGGCGGCGAGGGTGTTCCAGCCCAGGTCGGCGCCGAGATCGAGGTAGGCCGCGAAGGCCGCCTCTTTGGCGGTGAACCCGAACAGCGGTGGAATGCCGGCCATGGACGCCGCGGCCACGAGACTCGTGACGAACAGCAGCGGCCGTGCTTTGCGCATGCCGGACAGTTCGCGCAGATCACGCGTGCCGACGGAGCGGTCGATGATGCCGACGACGAGGAACAACGCGGACTTGAAGAGCGCGTGCGCCACCAGCAGCGACAGCGCCGCGAAGGCAGCCGAACGGGTGCCGGTCCCCGCGAGCGCGACGAGGAAGCCCAGCTGGCTGACCGTGCCGTACGCGAGCAGCAGCTTGATGTCGTACTGGCGCAACGCCCGCAGGCCGCCGATGAGCATCGTGACGATGCCCAGCGCGACCAGCAGGGGGCGCCAACCCGGGACATCGGCGAAGTCCGGAGCCATCACGGCGACGAGGAAGACGCCGGCTTTGACCATGGCCGCGGCGTGCAGGTAGGCGCTCACCGGGGTGGGAGCGGCCATCGCCCCGGGGAGCCAGAAGTGGAACGGCACGAGGGCGGACTTCGACAGGGCGCCGACGAGGATCAGCATGACCCCCGCGATCACGATGCCCTCGAGCGGCGGCGGCGAGGCGACGATCTCGCTCAGCAGCGGCGTGCCGGACTCGACGGCGAGGATCACGAGGCCCATCAGCATCGCGAGCCCGCCGAACGTCGTGACGATGAGAGCACTGAGCGCAGCGCGCCGGTTGGCCCGGCGGTCCGGGTTGTGGCCGATCAGCAGGAACGACAGGACCGTCGTGAGCTCCCAGAACGTGTAGAGGATGAACACGTTGTCGGAGAGGACGAGGCCCAGCATCGCCCCGGCGAAGCCCGTGAGCACGCCCGCGAACCGCCAGATCTCCGGGTCACGAGGGCGGAAGTACCACGAGCAGTAGACGAGAACCAGCGCGCCGATCCCCGTGACGAGGAGAGCGAGGATCGCGGCGAACGGGCCGAGGGTGAAGTCGAGATGGAGGCCGATCGGCTCGATCCACGTGACTCGCTCATGGACGGGCTCGCCTGACGCGGTGACGTCGAGAGCCCGGGGGAGGAGATACGCGAAGGAGGCGCCTGGTGCCAGGGCCAGAATCCAGAAGGCGCGCCGATCAAGCGCTTTGACGAGGGCAGGGGCCACCCCTGCGGCGAGGAAATGGAGCGCGACGAGCCAGACCATGGGTAGGGCAAGGGTATCGGAGAGCGCCCAGCACTGCCTGCGGCGCATCGCGGCGAGAACCAGCGGACGCGTCGCTCCGGTGTGATCATAGACCCATGGCAGATCAGACGCCGGATGCCCGCGACCGCGCGTCGCACGGGGTGCAACCGCCCGTGTGGGCGCGCCGGATCGTGCTGCTGCTCGTGCTCGTGGCTCTGGGATATCTCGCCTACCTGATCGCCGCGGAGTTCTTCCCTCGGTGGTGGGCCGAACAGATCGCCGGTCTGGTCGGCGGCTCGACGGCCACCGGAGTGTTGTGGGGTCTGTTCCTCGGCGCGGCTTTCACCGTGGTTCCGTTGCTCGTCCTCCCGTTCGTCGTGCGAGCGCGCTGGGCGGTGCGTCTCGCCGTCCTTGCCGCCGCAGTGCTGCTCGCGACCCCGAACTGGTTGACCTTGTCGGTGGGCGTCGGGGGTAACGAGTCGGCACGCGACGGACGGGCACTGCTGGCACAGGAGGGGCCCGGCTTCCTGACGGGTTCATGGATCGGGGTGCTCGTCGGGCTCGTTCTCGCGGTCGCCGTGATCAGCTGGCGGGTCCGATCGCGGCGACGCCGGGCGCGGATGCGGCATCTGCAGGACGACCTCGCTGCTCGCGAGGAGGCGGATGAGCTCCGGCGGCGCGACATGGATCGGGGTCTCGCGGAAGCGCCGGGGGACGCGTCCTCGGACGATCTCGGCGGGCCGTCACCGCGCTGACCTGCGACGCTTCGAAGTGTCGTCCCGGCTCGCTACCGTGGATCGCAGGAGGTAGCGGTGAGGACGAATACATTCGGGGGGCAGTGTGCCGAATGCGGTGTCGACGTCCCCGCACAAGCCGGATATCGGATCGGTTTCGGCCGGACGGCCTATCTCGTGTGTCGTCGCCATCGGCCGGTTCCGCCGCCGCGCGGCAGCCACCACGGGTGGCACTCGCAACCGCTCGCGGCACTCGATTTCGAGACCACGGGCGTCGACCCGCACAGCGACCGCATCATCACCTACGCCGCGCTCGGTCCCGGAGCGGGACCGGACCTCGTGGGGATGGTCCATCCCCAGGTCCCCATTCCCGAGTCGGCCGCAGAGATTCACGGCATCAGCGATGCCGACGTCGCCCGGGCGCCGGCGCCCGCAGCCGCCCTTCGCGAACTGAGCGCCTGGATCGATCACCTCGTGGCGGTCGATGCTCCGCTGGTGGTGTTCAACGCCGCGTTCGACCTCACTCTCCTGCGCGCGGAGCTGCGACGGCACGGCATCGGCCAGCCGCAGTGGGACGCGCTGACGGTCATCGACCCGTTCGTCATCGATTACGGCATCGAGCGCGGACGCTTGGGGTCGCGCCGCCTCGGCGACGTCGCCGACTATTACGGCATCAAGCTCGACAAGGCGCACGACGCCGAGACCGACGCCCGGGTGGCACGCGACGTCGCGATCGAGCTCGGGGCACGGCACCGCGCGACGGTGTTCGCGGACCGGCCGCTCGTCATGGCCCAGCAGCGCTTCTGGGCTGCGCAGCGCACGATGGACTACAACCGGCTCGCCCTACGACGCGGCCGGCGGATCGAGCCCCTGGGCGACTGGCCGTTCGCGCCGACCCGCTGAGCCCGCTGCCCGGCACCGATCAGTGGGCGGCGGACACGCAGAAGACGTTGCCGGCCGGATCCTCGAGCACGATCCAGCGGAAGTCGCCGAGTTGCTGACGGCCCACCACGTGTGCCCCGGCCTGCTCCAGGCGGGTGACCTCCGCATCGAGGTCGCCCGCGGCTTCGAGATCGAGATGGACGCGGTTCTTGCCGGGGGTGGGTTCGTCCACCCGCTGGAACCCGAGGCGGAGGCCATTCGGCAAGCCGACGACGACGAACCAGCCGTCGTTCTCGGCGAGGATCTCGAAGCCGGCCTGTTCGGCCCACCAGCGGCCGACAGCGACGGGATCGACGACGTCGTGGGTGATCATGGCGGGATTCACGGTCATGAGCTCACGCTAGTTCCGACCGGTGACATTCAGGGTCTGTAGGGTGACGTCGCGACTTCGGTGCGCCGGAGCCGTCATCGACGAGACCGAAGGGAAGAGGCGCGAGTGTCACCATGAAATTCACCGAAGTCCTGCAGCGCAACCGGCTGTGGAGCGCGATCGCCGGTCTCGTGGTGCTGATCGCCGCGGGTGTTCTGGTCGCCGCGCTGGCGGGTGTCTTCGACTCATCGTCGGAGCCGGACGCCCCGGCGCCGCAAGCGTCGGCGCAGATGGCGACCCGGACCCCCGCGCCCGAGCCTGCCGTCGACATCGCCACCACGAAGACGATGCCCTACAGCCCGGTGTGGAACCCGCCGGACCAGGGGGAGAACTTCTGGCAGGTCGTCGATCCTGAGAACGGCTACCCCGAGGACGGCGGCACGGATTTCATCCTGGCCCACGCCTGCGAGGACCAGGGGTGCGCCGGCGACCAGGTGCGCAAGCTCCAGGCCGGCGACGACTTCACCTACCGGGGCGAGACCTACCGGGTCCAGGAGAAGATCGAGATTCCCAAGACCGAGATCGCCGAGCAGGACATCTGGGTCCACGAGCCCGATCGCGTCGTCATCATCACCTGCATCCTGGACCCCGCCACCGGCGAGTATCACGAGAACGACATCATCGTCGCGACGCGCACCGTGTGACGCGCGTCACTTTGTCCACTATTCGATTGAAGTTGTAGGTCGCGCTGTCCGTGTGATTGTCTTGGGTCGGCGTGCCAGCCGACCCTCGGGGGCAGGTGCGCGGTTTTGGTACTCATCTCCCGCGACGGGTGTCCCGTCGCTCGAAAGCCGGTGCGCTGACCGCCGGCCTGGCGCTCGTCGCGACCCCCGCGGTCGCCGCGCCCGGTGACCCGGCGACCCTCACCGTCGAGAACTCGACCTTCACCGCCGGCAGCTGGGGTGACGGCGTCGACTTCGTCGTGACGGACATTCCGGCCGAGGCGACCGGCGTGACGGTGATGCTGGATTCGAAGGGCCCCAACGGCGGTGGCCTCATCGCGGAGCCGGTCGAGGGCGTGCCTGCTGAGGACGGAACGTTCTCGGGCAACATCCTTCCGACGCAGAGCAGCCCTGTCGCGCCTGACGCCAGCGGCTTCCCGCGCTACACGGTGTCGGCGTTCTACACGTACCAGGATGCGAACGGCGACACGCAGAATGTCGACGCCGAGCCTGTCAACCTGACGATCCTCCCGGGTCTGTCGGTCACCGGTCCGGCCGAGGCGACCGTCGCCGAGCTCGCTGCCGGTGTCGAGCTGCAGTTCGCCGGCTTCCAGCCCGACGAGCAGATCACGGGTCTCATCGAGCGTTACAACCCCGACACCAACGCGTGGGAAGAGATCGGCGACTTCTCCGCTCTCCTCGGTCCCGACGGCAGCGGCGAGGGCGTGCTGACGATCACCGGCGCCAGCGTCGGTGACACCTTCCGCGTCTCGGCGACCGGCGAGGACGGCACCGTGTACCACTTCGTGAACACGGTGGCCGAGGCCGGCGAGCAGCCCGGCGGCGAGCAGCCCGGCGGCGAGACCCCGGGCGCCGAGCAGCCCGGTGGCGAGACCCCGGCCGCGACGCCCCAGGCGCCGCGCGCACCTGAGCGCGTCGACACGGGTGCCTGAGCTCTAGGCTCCACTGCGACACATCACGAGGGCCCCGGAACATCTCGATGTTCCGGGGCCCTCGTGCGTCCGGCTGGCTGCGCGCGCTTCGGAGGACGGGCACACTGGGAGCGACGTCGCCACGCGAGGAGGTTGCCATGTCCGACGAGGGCCACATCCGCGAGCTCACTGCAGAGGAGTGCCGCGAGTACCTCACCCTCGCCCGGATCGGCCGGATCGCCTTCAACGGTCCGGACAAGATCGAGCTGATCGTGGCGAATGTCGCCGTCCCGGACCCTGGCCACCTGCTGATCCGCACCGAGCCGGACTCGGTGCTCGCGCTCCTCGCCGGCGAGGAGCCCACGCCGGTGGCCGTCGAGACCGATCATCTCGACGAGCTGTACCGGTGGGGCTGGAGTCTCACGGTGCACGGCAGCGCCCGCCGCGCCAGCGATGAACAGCTGCAGCAGTGGCAGGCCCGAGAGCCCCAGCCGTGGGCACCGGGAGAGCGCGAGCTCTACGTCGTCATCACGATCGAGCAGATGGCCGGCCGCAAGGTGCGCGCCGCCAAGCCGTCCTGATCGGTCAGGAGCGCCAGCGCGGAAGCACTGCGCGCAGCGCGACCATGAGTTCGAGGCGTTGGGTGGGGTCGTCCAGGGCGTCGCCGAGCAACTGCCGGATCGCCTTCATCCGCGAGTGGGCCGTCTGCGGGGGGACCCCGAGTTCGCGGGCCAGCTGATTCGTCGGCTGGCCGCGCTCGAGCCACAGCTGGAGGAACTCGGCCAGTGCCACGCGCCGACTCGCCGGCATCTGCTCCCAGCTCGCGAAGTGCTTGGCGATCATCAGCTCGTTGAGGATCGGGTTGCTGGCCAGGAGCATCGATCCCAGGAGGTCCTGGAACGGCACCAGGCGGCGCGGATCCTCGATCGTGCCGTCCGCGAGCATGGCCGCGGCGCGGCGCACGAGTGCCACCGCGCCGGCGGCATCGCTGATCGTCACAGCCGGGCCGAGGACGGCCTGGCCGTCGAGCCATTCGCACAGCTGCTCTGCGCACCATGCCGCCGGCGCGAGCGCGGTCTGCCGTTCGTCGTCGGCCGCCACCCCGGGCTGGTGACACAGCGCGATCGGCAGGGGCTCGGTGACGGCGGTGAGCACGACGAGTTGCTCGCCGTCGCGCAGCCGCGCCAGCGCACGGCGTTGCGAGGTGGTCAGCGTCGGCGACGCGCCGTTCCCCTTCGTCGGCGCGCTCACCTTGGGGCGTTCGGCCTTGGCCCGCGCGATGCGCTCGCGTTCCAGCTCCAGTCCCTCTCGGGCGTGGGCGAAGAGGAACGCGAGATACGACATGAGTTCTTCGCGCAGCCGGATGACGACCGACCCGGTGATGGCCTCGCCGATGACGGTGCTGAGTCCGCGTTGCGTGGCGATACGGGCGGCGCGGAAGCTCTCGAACAACGCGGCGGCGTCGGCGCCGCGCCGCGCCTGCCGTCGGCCCAGCCGGTCCAGCAGCGGCGCGACCCGCGCTGCTGCCGTGCGCGCCTCGCCCTCCTCGACGAAGGCGGTGACCGCCGCGTGGACGACCTCGTTCACGAGCGGGTCGTCGGATGCGCCTCCCGCGCTGAGCACGGCGCGCTGGATCTGCTCGCTCAGGTTCGAGAGCC
Source organism: Aeromicrobium camelliae (assembly GCF_003850045.1). Taxonomy (GTDB): domain Bacteria; phylum Actinomycetota; class Actinomycetes; order Propionibacteriales; family Nocardioidaceae; genus Aeromicrobium; species Aeromicrobium camelliae. Next base: position 146,697 of record NZ_RQJX01000002.1, read on the forward strand.
GGGTCGGCGACAGCTCCCGGCTCGAGACCGCGAGCATCTGTCGTTCGGAGACCACAAGTGACATTCCCCATCAACTCCCCATCACTGCGTCCAGAAGGCAGCCGAAGTTCGGCGTCGTGAGGGGGCGACACGATGATCAAGCCACAGCGCCTGCGCGGCGAGCAACGATGCGATGCCCCGCGCGGACGACTTCCTTCACTTCTTGTGATGCGGGTGACAAAAGAAGGTTACGTTTTGATTACGAAACTCCTCGTCCGGCGAAGGCGGTGGCGGCGTGACGTGAGCCACACCTAGCGTCCTCGCCAGGCACCGATCCATCTGAGGGGGCGGTTCGGTGCCGTCAGCCACACCACAGCGGCACGGGACTTCTGCGGCCGCGGATGCGAGGAGGATGCATGGGCGGGACCGTCGAGGTCGAGGGCCTCACCAAGAGCTTCGGCAGCCAGAACATCTGGCGTGACGTGACGCTCACCCTCCCGCCGGGGGAGATCACGGCGCTGCTCGGCCCGTCGGGCACCGGTAAGTCGGTGTTCCTCAAATCGGTCATGGGCCTGCTGGAGCCGGAGGCCGGAACGTGCTTCGTCAACGGCATCGACATGGTGAAGGCCAACGAGGCCCAGCGGCTCGAACTTCGCAAGAGCTTCGGCGTGCTGTTCCAGGACGGTGCGCTCTTCGGCTCGATGAACGTCTACGACAACGTGGCGTTCCCACTGCGCGAGCACACCAAGTTCGACGAGGACACGATCCGGTCGATCGTCATGGAGAAACTCGACATGGTCGGGCTCGTCGGCCAGGAGCACAAACTGCCCGGCGAGATCTCCGGTGGCATGAAGAAGCGCGCCGGCCTCGCCCGTTCGCTCGTCACCGATCCGGAGATCATCCTCATCGACGAGCCGGACTCGGGCCTGGACCCGGTCCGCACGTCGAACCTCGCGCAGCTGCTCATCGACATCAACGCGGCGACCGATGCCACCATGCTCGTGGTCACGCACAACATCGAGCTCGCCCGCACGCTGCCGGACAACCTCGGCATGCTGTACCGCGGCGAACTCGTGATGTTCGGTCCGCGCGAGGAGTTCCTGCTCACCGACCATCCGGTGGTGTCTCAGTTCATGAGCGGCGATCCCGAGGGCCCGATCGGCATGAGCGAGGAGACCGACCACCGCCGCGGCGAGCCGCTGCCCGAGGCCGAGGACCTGCCGCCCTATCCGGGCGGCACCGCCGTGATGTCCCGGCACGCCGGAGCGCGGGCGATCGAGGTGCTGCCGCGTCAGCTGGTGCCCAAGTCGGGTGCGGTGCGGCCCGGCGGCGAGCGGCACCGCGAGCGGGTCGCCTCCGGCGCCGCGCAGCTGTACGTGGCCGACGACGAGGAGAAGGACCGAGTCCCGATTCCTCCCCGGCCCGGAGCCATCATCCGGGCTCTGAGCGCGACCGGCGACCTGTTCGCCCTCGGGCTCGACACCACCCGGGCGACCTTCAAGCGGCCGTTCGCGGCACGAGAGGCGCTCGAGCAGTTCTGGTTCGTCGTGAGCGTGTCGTGGATTCCGGCGATGCTCGTCGCGATCCCCTTCGGCGCGGTCATCGCCCTCCAGCTGGGCACGCTCACCGTGCAGGTCGGAGCGCAGTCGTTCACCGGGGCCGCGAGCGTTCTCGCCGTGGTCCAGCAGGCCGCGCCGATCGTGACGACTCTCGTCATCGCCGGTGCAGGCGGTGCGGCGATCTGCGCGGACCTCGGCTCGCGCAAGATCCGCGACGAGATCGACGCCATGAAGGTCATCGGCGTCTCGCCGATCCAACGTCTCGTGGTGCCGCGGGTCCTCGCGTGCATCGCGGCGGCGATCCTGCTCAACGGGCTCGTCTCGGTCGTCGGCGTGCTCGGCGGCTACTTCTTCAACGTCATCGTGCAGGGCGGCACGCCCGGCGCCTATCTCGCCAGCTTCACCGCGCTCGCGCAGATCTCGGATCTGTGGGTCGGTGAGATCAAGGCCGCCATCTTCGGGTTCATCGCCGGCGTCGTCGCGGCGTACCGCGGCCTGAACACCGCGCCCGGTCCCAAGGGCGTCGGCGACGCGGTCAACCAGTCGGTCGTCATCACATTCCTGCTGCTGTTCTTCGTCAACTTCGTCATCACCACGCTGTACTTGCAGCTGTTCCCGGGCAAGGGAGCCTGACATGGCCCAGACCACCGTTCGACCCGCCCGCTGGTGGGACAAACCCGTCAATGTGCTCGCCGCTATGGGCCAGGACCTGCGGTTCTACGGCCGCGTCATGGCCTGGATCCCGGCGACGATCCGCCGCTACCCCAAGGACGTGCTGCGGCTGCTGTCCGAAGTGAGTTTCGGCTCGGGCGCGCTCGCGGTGATCGGCGGCACGATCGGCGTCATGGTCGGCATGACCCTCTTCGTCGGCACGGTCGTCGGCATGCAGGGCTACGCCGCCCTGGACCAGATCGGCACCGCCACCCTCAACGGCTTCATCTCGGCGTACTTCAACACGCGTGAGATCGCGCCGCTCGTCGCCGCGCTCGCGTTGTCCGCCACGGTGGGCGCCGGTTTCACCGCGCAGCTCGGGGCCATGCGGATCAACGAGGAGGTCGACGCGCTCGACGTCATGGCCGTGCCGAGCGTGCCCTACCTCGTCACAACCCGTGTGATCGCCGGCTTCATCGCGATCATCCCGCTCTACGTGCTCGGGCTCCTCACCTCATATGCGGGATCACGCATCGTCACCGTGTACTTCCACGGGCAGTCGGCCGGCACGTACGACCACTACTTCAACCTGTTCCTGCCCCCGATCGACATCCTCTTGTCGTTCCTCAAGGTGCTGATCTTCTCGGTCCTGATCATCCTCATCCACTGCCGGATGGGCTTCACCGCCAAGGGCGGGCCCGCGGGCGTGGGCCTCGCGGTGGGCCGTTCGGTCCGCACGACGATCGTCACGGTCGCGGTCCTCGACCTCATCTTGTCGATGGCGCTGTGGGGCACCACCACGACGGTGAGGGTGGCGGGATGAGCAAGTCGTCGCGCGTCGTGGACGCGTTCCTCGGTCTGGGCTACCTGGCCCTCGCGGCGGCGCTCGTCGCCGTGGCGCTCCTGGCGTATGAGAAGGCGTTCACGCCGACCACCGACGTCACATTGCGGACGGGCGCGATCGGCAACGCCTTGCAGAAGGGGTCCGACGTCAAGCTCAACGGCGTCCCGGTCGGTGAGGTCTCTCGGGTGCGCACCGACCCCGACGGCGCTGAGCTGACGCTCGCCCTCAAGCCCGACGTCTCCGAGACGCTGCCGGCGGGCACCACGGCCCGGCTGCTGCCCAAGACGCTGTTCGGTGAGCGGTACGTCTCGCTCGTCACGCCGGCACCTGGATCGGCCGGGCGGTCCTCCGGAGGGACCGGCGGTCTCTCCGAGGGCGACGTCATCTACCAGGACACGTCCGATGAGGCGGTCGAGCTCGAGGAGCTGTTCGACGAACTGCTCCCGGTCCTGCAGGCACTGCAGCCCGAGAAGCTCTCCGCCACGCTCGGCGAGTTGTCGGCGATGCTGCGCGGGCGTGGCGCCGACCTCGGTGACTCGATGGCCAGGTGGTCCGACTACCTCGAGCAGCTCAATCCGCACGTGCCGACGATGGCCGAGGACTTCCAGAAGCTCGCCGAGGTGGCCGACACCTACACCGAGGCGGTGCCGGACCTGCTGTCGGCGCTCGACTCGATGACCACGACATCGGCGACGATGGTGCAACAGCGGGCTCAGCTGTCCGATGTGTACGCCAATGTCATCACCGCCTCGGACACGACCGGCGGCTGGGTGGGAACGCATCAGCCGACGATCGAGATCCTTTCTGCCGACAGCCGCGCGGCGCTCGAAGCCGTCCGCCCGTACGCCTCGCAGTTCCCCTGTCTGTTCGAGGCTGCGCGTGACTTCATCCCCGCGATGGACAAGACGCTCGGCAAAGGCACGAACGAGCCGGGCATCCACGTGGTGCTCAACGTCGAGGCATCGCGTGGCAAGTACGTGCCGGGTGCCGACGCTCCTCAGTACGCCACCGGCGGAGCGTCGCGCTGTCCGTACGTGACCGGCAAGACCGCGGCCCGCGCCGCTCCGCGCACGGCCGCCGCCGGTGAGCCGGCGATCGAGCAGATCGCCGCCCCGCCCAGCGAGTTCGTGCGCCAGCAGGCCGCGCTCGCCGGGCTCGGGGACGCCAACTCCCCGGCCGAGAACCAGCTCTTCGCCGAACTGCTCGCGCCGACGCACGGTGTCGCTCCCGCTGAGTACCCGGGCTGGAGCAGCTTGCTCGTCGGTCCTGTCCTGCGCGATACGAAGGTGACGCTGCAATGACCAAGCTCCTCATCAAGAGCATCGTGTTCACGCTGGTGACCGTCCTGGCCACGGTCGCCCTCGCCGGCACGATCCGCAACAGCGTGAGCGGATCGGCCAAGCAGTACACCGCGATGTTCACCGACGCCACGAGCCTCAACAAGGGCGACGATGTCCGCATGGCCGGCGTCAAGGTCGGCACCGTGGAGGACATCCGCGTCGCCGAGAACCGGCTCGCGGAGGTCACGTTCACCGTCTCGCAGCAGGTGCGAGTGCGCGGCGGTACGACCGCCGAACTGCGTTTCCGCAACCTCGTCGGTCAGCGGTACATCGCGCTCGAACCGCCCGAGGACCCCGGCCCGACCCTGCAGGCCGGCTACACGTTCCCCACCTCCGCGACCCGTCCCGCGCTGGACCTCACGATGCTCTTCAACGGGTTCCAGCCGCTGATGAAGTTCCTGTCGCCCGAGGACGTCAACAAGCTCTCCGAGCAGATCATCGCGGTCTTCCAGGGCGAGGGCGCCACGGTCGAGGGACTGTTGTCCAGCACTGCCAGCCTCACGCAGACCATCGCGGAGAAGGACGAGGTCATCGGGCAGCTCATCGACAGTCTCAGCGCGGTGCTGACCACGATCAACGGTCGCTCCGATCAGCTGGACACGACGATCATCACGCTGCAACAGCTGGTCTCGGGACTCGCGGAGGACCGCGAGGTCATCGGCAGCACCCTCGACGGACTGGGCAACCTCACCGTCAGCGTCTCCGAGCTCCTCGAGGAGGGCCGGGCGCCGCTGAAGGGCTCGATCGCGGCGCTCGACCGGTTGAGCGGCAACCTCTCGAACGCCGAGGCGGTGCTCGACTCGTTCTTCCAGGTCCTGCCGACCAAACTCGACCGGATCGGGCGGCTCGGCAGCTACGGCTCCTGGCTCAACTTCTACGTCTGCTCCATCGAAGGGAAGATCCCGATGCCCGAGGGCTACATGGGTGACCTGGGCGTCACGCCCGCCGCCGGTGTGACGAGGTGTGCAGCATGAGCACGTTCCCGAAGGCGTTCGCCGAGCGCAACAAGGTGCTGATCGCCGTCATCGGATTGCTCGCCATGACGCTGGTGTTCCTCGCGACGTTCAACGCCCAGGCGCTCCCGATCGTCGGCGGCGGCAAGGTCTACACCGCACAGTTCGCTGAGGCCGGAGGCCTCAAGCCCGGCAACGAGGTCCGGGTCGCCGGCGTCAAGGTCGGCGAGGTCACCGACATCGGACTCGACGGCACCGTCGTGGAGGTCAAGTTCCGGGCCAAGGGCGTCGACATGGGGGACCAGACGCGAGCGGCGATCAAGGTCAAGACGATGCTCGGTCAAAAGTTCCTCTCCCTCGATCCGCTGGGCACCGAGGAGCTCGACGGGCCCATTCCCGTCTCACGCACCACCACGCCGTACGACGTCAACGCGGCCTTCTCCGACCTGTCGGACACGATCGGCGAGATCGACACCGAGCAGATGGAGGAGAGCTTCACGGCTCTCGCGGACGCGTTCCGCGACACTCCCGAGTCGGTGCAGGGGATGGTGCAGGGCCTGACGGATCTGTCGCGCACCATCTCGAGCCGCGATGCCGAACTGGCCGAGTTGTTCGCGGCGACCGCGGAGGTGTCCGGAACGCTCAAGGATCGCAACGCCGAGTTCGAGCGGCTCATCAACGACGGCAGCGCCCTGCTGACCGAGTTGGAGAACCGCCGTGAGACCGTCCGTGCGATGCTGCAGGGCACGGCCCGGCTGGGCACCGAACTTCAGGGTCTGGTGCGCGACAACGAGGCGCAATTGCGGCCCGCGCTCGCCAAACTCGACCAGGTCGCCGCCATCTTGCAGCGCAACCAGGACAACCTCGAAGAGGCGCTCAAGCTCCTCGGTCCCTACTATCGCGGGCTGGCCTCGGCGACCGGCAACGGCCGCTGGGTCGATTCCTACATCTGCGGCCTGTTCGACGAGAACGCCGCGCCGGTGCTCGACAACGACATCGCGCGCAACTGCAACCCGGGAGGCGGCCGATGAGCAGCACCGTCAAGCGGATCACTCAACTCGCGGTCGTCGCGGCGCTGGTCGTCGCGGCCGTCGTCGCCTGGCGCATCATCGAGCGGCAAGGGGTGGAGTTCGAGGCGACCTTCGACTCCACGGTCGGGCTCTATCCGGGATCGGACGTGCAGATGCTCGGCGTGCCGGTCGGCGTGGTCACCGCGATCGAGCCTGAGGGCGATCAGGTGCGCGTGTCGATGCGGCTCGACCGCGGTCACGAGGCGGCGGCGGACACGGCAGCCGTCATCGTGGCACCGACCTTGGTCAGCGACCGCTTCGTGCAGTTGACCGAGCCGTACGACGGCGGGCCGAAGCTCGAATCCGGAACGGTCATCGAGGAGACGGCGGTGCCGGTCGAGATCGACGAGCTGTACGAGAGCCTCGAGGACATCGGCAGCCAGCTCGGCCCCAACGGCGCCAACGAGGACGGCGCGCTGTCGGACCTGCTGACGGTGCTCGCGCAGAACCTCGAGGGCAACGGCGCCGACATCAACCAGATGATCAACGAGTTCGGCAAGGCCACCGGAACCCTTGCCAACACCGACGAGGACCTGTTCGCCACGATCGCGAACTTCAAGGAGTTCAACGACATGCTGGTGGCGAACGACCGCACGCTGGCCCAGGCCAATCGCCAGCTCGCCAGTGTCGCGGACTACCTCGCTGAGGACCGGCAGGACCTGCAGGCCGCGATCACCAACCTCGGCCAGGCGCTGGGCATCCTCGACGAGTTCATCCGCGACAACCGCGGCAACCTGCAGACCAGCGTCGAGAATCTCATCGGTCCGACACAGGTGCTGGTCAACCAGAAGGATGCGTTGGAGGAGACGGTCAGGACGATTCCGCTCGTCCTGCAGAACTTCCTCAACGCCTACGAGCCGGGCAGCAACACGCTGCACGGTCGCGGCAACCTCAACGAGCTGACCGTCTGGTCCGGCAACGGCTTGGCCGCCGCGACATCCGAGGACGCGCCGCTCACGCTCTTCGGCGGACTGGAGGAGGACCGATGAGGCGGCTTCGACTCGCGGTGGCGGGTGCCGCTGCCGCGCTGACCCTGAGCGGGTGCGGGATGCTCAGCGGCGGCGTCTACGACGCACCGCTTCCCGGCGGCGCCGACGTGGGATCGAATCCCGTGCGGTTCAGCGCCGACTTCGAGGACGTGCTGGACCTGGTGCCTCAGTCGAGCGTGAAACTCGACAACGTCGACGTCGGCCGGGTTCAGGACATCGATCTCAACGAGGACGGAGAGAGCGCCCGGGTCGAGCTCGTCGTCAATCGCGAGGTCGACCTTCCGCCCGGGACGACGGCCCGCATCCAGCAGACCTCGCTGCTCGGCGAGAAGTACGTCGCGCTGGTGCGGCCGAGCACCCGCCAGGCGGGCCAGCCGATCAGCGACGGCGACCACATCGGCCTCGCCGAGACGTCGCAGGCGGCACAGGTCGAGCAGGTCCTCGGCGCGCTCTCGATGGTGCTCAACGGCGGTGGGATCGAGCAGTTCCAGGAGATCTCCCGCGAGTTGCAGCAGGTGTCCGAGGACCGTCCCGAGGAGATCAAGGCTTTCCTGCAGCAGATGGAGTCGTTCGTCGGCGTGCTCGACGAGCGCAAGGAGGCGATCACCAACGCGCTCGACAGCCTCAACGAGCTGTCGCAGACGCTGGAGGCCGACACCGACCGTATCGTCCGCGCGCTCGACGGGCTCAGCCCCGGCATGCAGGTCCTCGTCGACCAGCGCACGCAGCTGGTGGCGATGCTGGAGGCGCTCGACCGGCTGTCGGTCGTCACGGTGGACACTCTCAATACGGCCCAGGACGACATCGTCGCCGACCTCACGGCGCTCGAGCCGATCCTCGACCAGCTCGCCCGCGCGGGCTCGGCGCTGCCGGAGTCCCTGCAGATCCTGCTGACCTACCCGTTCCCCGACTCGGTGCTCGGCGCGATCAAGGGCGACTACATGAACGTGTTCATCACGACCAACTTCCGCACGCTCCCGGCCGGCTGTTCGGCGATGGGTTGCGAGTGGCCGCAGGTCAACAGCGCGGCCTCGCCCACCACGGGCAAGAGTCTGCAGGGCCGCCAGGGCACGAACCCAGAGGCGCCCGCGCCAGACCTTCCGCCGACGCTGTTGCCGCCGACGGATTCGGCCGTGCCGGGGCTGCCCGCTCCCACCATCGAGGTGCCGCCGGACCGGTTGCCAGGTTCCCCCTCCGGGACGCCCAGTCAGCCTGCGCCGTCACCGTCGACCAGCTCCTCGCCGAGCTCACCGCCCGCGACCCTCCCGGAAGGTGATCGCTGATGCTCACCGGTTCCATCAAGTCCAAGCTCATCGTCTTCGTGGCGGTGGCGCTCGTCGCGACGAGCTATCTGGGTGCCTCCTACGTCGGCATCAACCCGTTCAGTTCCGCGTACCGGGTCACGGTCGCGCTGCCGGACGCCGGCGGCATCTTCACCAACGGCCAGGTGACCTACCGGGGCGTTCCGGTGGGCCGGATCGAGAAGCTCACCCCGACCGACGAGGGGGTCGAGGCGGTGCTGCGCATCGACGGCGACGCTCCGGACATCCCCAAGGACGTCGTGGCCACCGTCGCGAACCGTTCGGCGATCGGTGAGCAGTACGTCAATCTCGCGGGCGAGACGCGCAGCGACGAGACCCTGTCGGCCGGCGACCACATCTCGGCGTCCTCGAGCGCCCTGCCACCGCCGATCGAGAACCTCCTGCGCACGGGCCGCGATTTCGCCGCCTCCGTTCCCGAGGAGGACCTGCGCACTGTCATCGACGAGGCGTACGAGGCCTCGCGCGGTGCCGGGGAGAACCTCGGTCAGCTGATCGAGACCTCCCGGGAGTTCGTCGAGATCGCCGACCAGAACTTCCTCGTGACGCAGGGCCTGATCGAGAACGCCGACCGGGTACTCACGACGCAGCAGGAGTCGGCTGAGAGCATCAAGGGCTTCAGCGCCGACCTCGACCTTTTCGCCGCCGCGCTGCGCGACGCCGACACCGACCTGCGCACGCTCATCGCCAACTCCCCGGCGGCCGCTCAGGAGATGAACGCCCTGTTCGAGCAGGTCGGCACCCCGCTGGGCACCCTCATGGCCAACCTCATCACGCCCGCGCAGGTGTTCGGCATCAACGCGGCCGGCGTCGAGGACGCGCTGATCCGGGTGCCCGAGGCGGTGAGCGTGGGATGGGCCATCAACGGTTCCAAGGGCCTCAACCTGGGACTCGCCCAGACGTACTTCGATCCCTTGCCATGTGTCGCAGGTTACGGTGGGACCGCCATGCGCGACGGGCTGGACACCTCGGCGGGGCGGCCGTTCAACACGTCCGCCGGCTGTACCGCCGATCCGGGCAGCGGCACGAACGTGCGCGGGCCCCGGAGTATCGCCAACCCCGGCGCCCCGGCCGCGGCCCGCGTCAACGTCGCCGGTGGTCTGGGAGACCTGCTGGGAGGAGTGGGATGAGCATGACCGAAACCTCGTCGAGCGATACCGCGCAGGAGGTCGAGACCGACGAGCCGGGCGACCCGGGTCCGGGTAACGCGAAACCGGCCACGTCCCGCGGTCGCCTCGGCGGATGGCTGATCCTCGCCGTCGCCGTCGTGGTGGCCGTGTCGGGCATCGTGGGCGCGTGGATGGCGTCCACCGACGACGCGATCGAGCAGGCCGAGACCCGCGACGCCGTCCTCGTCGAGGCACGTCAGCACATCGAGACGATGAACACCTTGGATTACCGCGAGGTCGACGAGGGGCTTGCGGCGTGGGCCGACGTCACGACGGGCACACTGCACGACCAGCTTGTGGGCGTGTCTGATGAGGAGAAGCAGATGCTGGCCGAACAGCAGATGATCTCCACCGGCAAGGTCGTCGACGCCGCCGTCACGGACTTCGACGCCTCCAGCGCCACCGTCATCGCGGCCGTCGAGGTGACGGTGAAGGACGATGCGGACCCGGACGCGGAGCCCACCGTCAAACGCAACCGCTTCAGCGCCGAGCTGCTGCGGGTCGAGGGGGAGTGGAAGTTGGAGAACCTCCAGCAGGTGGCGGTGAATCTGTCATGAGTCGTGTCCTGAATCGCTGGGTACTCGTCGGCGTCCTGGTGGCCGTCGGCATCGCCGGCTGGGCCACCGCGTGGACGATCCAGCAGAACTCCGCCGCGCAGAATGCCGCATTGGTCGACGCCGGCGCGACCGCCGACGTGCAGGCCCAGGTGTCCCAGGCGCTGACGCGGGTGCTCTCGTACGACTTCAACGATCCGCAGGTCACGGAGGACGCCGCCGAGCAGTTCCTCAGCGGCGACGCGCGCGAGGAGTACGACACGCTCTACGCCACCCTCAAGGAGCAGGCTCCGGACCAGGAGCTCGTGCTGACCGCTCAGGTGCAGGTCACCGGGGTCAAGGAACTGGGCGAGGACGAAGCCGAGCTGCTGGTGTTCCTGGATCAGGCGAGCCGCCGGGCGACCGACGAGGAGGCGAGCGTCTCCGCCGCCCAGCTCGCGGTCACTGCCGAACGCGACGGTGACGCCTGGACGATCACCGGCCTCGAGATCCTGTAACCGAGAACCCGGATGTGCGCGCCGTTCGTCAATCCGGCCCTGGGCCGGTCGACGTTTCGCGCGCAGATCTGGGGCCTACGGGACAGCCGGTGGGGAATGTGCCGAGGTTCTCCACCGCGTAGCCGTCGGGGTAGCTGCGGATCCAGCGGATGTCCTCGGGCTGTTGGGGGCGGACCCGAGCGGGGGCGAACCGCAGCAGCACGCCGCGCAGCCGCAACCCGAGGGGACCGAACACGCGGATCGGGAGCAGCGGTCGGTCGTACCCGAAGGCGCGCAGCAGCGGTGCGTCCATGAGGGAGCGCGCGAAGGCGTGCATGAGCCGATCGGGCACCCAGGGATAGAAGGTCAACATGAGACCGAGCGTCGCGTCGGCGACCCGACGCGCGCCCGGGTCGAAGCCGAAGTGCTCGGCCTCGTAGTCGTCCATGAGGCAGGCGAACTCCTCGTAGGTCTCCGGAATCTCACTGATGCCCATGTGGCGGCCGAGCACCTGGTAGTAGCGCACCGTGGCGCGCACTTCGTTGTCGGTCAGCGGCCGTTTGCCGTAGCGCGCGATCCAGCGCACCGGGACGACGACGAAGGTGCTGAGCACATAACGCATCTCGTGATCGGGGATGTCATAGCTGCGGTGCATCTGGTTGATCCGGCGGATCGCGGCGCGTGCCTCGGGGTGCTCGAACCCCTTCTCGCCGGGCACCGCGAGCAGGAGCGTCGTGTCGTCGTAGCGCTTCTGCGTGTCGCGCGTGAACGCGCCGGTCTCGTCCAGGAGGCGACCGATGCCGGGGACGGCGTAGGTGCGAAACAGCGCGAAGCTGAGCGCCATCAGCATGTCCCAGGGGAATTCGTGCTGGACGACCTTGGCGTAGATCTCCCGGTATTCGGTCTCCGGGTCGAGCCGGTCCGTATAGCGGCGCCAGTGGTCGCGTCTCATGGAGCCAAACTAGAGTGATCACTCTAGATGTGCAAGGGTGGTTCGTATGCGGACCGTGGTGCAGCAGCGTGGTGAGGCCTCCACACGTCGCATGATCGAGGCGACGCGCGCGCTGCTGGCCGAAGGCGGGCTGGGCTCGGTGACGGTCGCGGCCGTCGCCCGTCGCGCCGGGACCTCGAACGGATCGCTGTATCACCGCTTCGGCGATCGGCAGGGCTTGTTGCTCGCCGTCCAGGACTCGCTGCTCACCGCGCTCGAGAACGAGGCCGTCGCCGTGATGGACGAGGCGGCTCCCCTCGAGCCCCGCCCGGCCGCCGAACACGCGGTCGCTGGCGCCTTGCGTCTGTTCGCGTCCTACCGGCCGGTGCTCCGGGCGTTCTTCGTCGAGGGGCAGTCCGCGGACGCGTTCGCGAGGCGCAATGCCCGCTGCCTCCACCTGCTCGCGTCGCATGCCGAGCAGCTGCTGGTTGATCGGGTGGGACTGACGCCAACCCGGGCCGCTGCGGTCTATCGGGTGCTGTTCTCCGTCGGCGCGGCGCAGTCGCTGTTCACCGAGGAACACATGCGCGGCGAGCCTGTCGCGCGCGACGAGCTCGCCGCGGTGCTGATCCGGCTGGTACTGCCGTGATCAGTGTTCGATGTCGACCTCTCGGGTCTCCTTGCCGATCAGCAGCGCGATGAAGGTCAGCGCCGCCATCACCGTGAGGTACACGCCGACGAGGAACGGGCTGCCGTCACCGACCGTCCACAGCCAGACCGCGATGAACGGCGCGACGGCAGCGCCCAGGATCGAGCTGACGTTGTAGCTGACGCCCGAGCCGGTGTAGCGGACATTGGTCGGGAACAGCTCGGGCAGCAGGGCGCCCATCGGCCCGAACGTCAAGCCCATGAGCGTGAAGCCGACGATGAGCCACAGCATCACGAGACCGTTGTCGAGCATCGGCACCCAGAGCAGGCCGAAGACCATGATCGCGGCGGTCACCACCAGCAGCGTGAGCCGGCGGCCGAAGCGGTCGGCGAGGGGGCCGGAGACCATCGTGAAGATGCCGAAGAACACCACGCCGCCGATCATCATCAGCACGAAGGTGTTGTACGAGTACCCGAGGCCGGAGAGTTCGGCGTCCTCAGGGGCGCGTCCGTAGCTGAGCGAGAACGTCGTCATGAGGTAGAAGAGCACGTACGTGGCGAGCATGAAGAACGTGCCGAGGACGAGCTCGCGCCAGTGGCTCTTCGCCACCGAGGCCAGCGGCAGGCGCTGAACCGTGCCCTTCTCGACGGTCTTGGCGAACGCCGGGCTCTCGACGAGCCGCAGCCGCACCCACAGGCCGACCACGACCATGATCGCGCTGAACAGGAACGGGATGCGCCAGCCCCACGACAGGAACGTGTCGGACGGCATCGACGGGTCGTCGGAGGGCATGGCGAAGGCGATGAGCAGGAACAGGCCATTGGCGAGGATGAAGCCGAGCGGAGCGCCGAGCTGCGGGAAGGTGCCGTAAAAGGCGCGCTTGCCGGCGGGGGCGTTCTCCGTCGCCACGAGGGCGGCACCGCTCCACTCGCCGCCGAGCGCGAAACCTTGTGCGAGGCGCATCAGGACCAGCAGGAAGGGGGCGAACCAGCCCACCATCGCGTACGTCGGCAGGACGCCGATGAGGAACGTGGCGATACCCATCGTCAGCAGCGCGGCCACGAGGGTGGTCTTGCGCCCCTTCTTGTCGCCCAGGTGGCCGAAGAACACGGCACCTGCGGGACGGGCCACCATCGCCGCGCCGAAGACGGCGAACGACGACAGGAGGGCGACGGTCTCATTGCCGGCCGGGAAGAACAGATGAGGGAAGACGAGTACGGCCGCCGTCGCATAGACGTAGAAGTCGTAGAACTCGATGGTGGTGCCGACCAGGCTCGCCAGGATGACCCGGTGGCGAGGGTTGGCTGGGGTCGCGGCGCTCTGGCCGGTCTGAGATGTCGACGACATAGCGGTACTCCCGAGAAGGTTCTGGAGGGGATGCAGCGATGGTACGCGCGTCCGTCTCATCTTACGGACACCGGGTCCGTTGGGTGGACGAAGCGCACGCTGCGTACAGTGACGCCGTGAACGCCGTACGACTCGCGGGCGTGACGTTCGTGCGCGCCGGCCGGGAGATTCTCCACGGCATCGACCTCACCGTCGGCCGCGGCGAGCAGTGGGCGCTGCTCGGTCCGAACGGTGCCGGCAAGTCCACCCTGTTGTCGATCTGCTCGGCCACGACCTTCCCCAGCAGAGGCACCGCTCGCATCCTCGATGCCCAGATGGGCCGCGTGGACCTGCGCGAGCTGCGGCGCTCGATCGCCGTGGTCGACTCCCGGCATCCCCTGCGCTCGAACCTTCCCGTCCTCGACATCGTGCTGACCGGCGTCACGTCCACGATCGAGCGAGTTCCCCGGTGGGAACCCACCGATGACGAGCGCAAGCGTGCCGAGGACCTGATGAGTCAGCTCGGCGTCGGTGAGGACCCGACTCAGCGGTGGCTGACGATGTCGCAGGGCGAGCGGGGTCGTACGCTCATCGCTCGCGCGCTGATGACCGATCCTGAGCTGCTGATCCTCGACGAGCCGAGCACGGGTCTGGATCTGGCTGCCCGCGAGCGGATGATCGCGACGATCGACCGGCTGCCGGAAACGGGCGTCACGACCATCATGGTCACCCACCACTTCGAGGAACTGCCCACCCGAACGACCCACGCCGCGCTCGTGCGGGCCGGACGACTCGTGGCGGCCGGGCCGGTCGAGGAGGTGCTGACCGACGAGAACGTCAGCGCCACCTTCGATCACCCGGTGCGGATCGAGCGCATCGGCGGACGCTGGTCCGCCCGCACCCGCACCCCGTGAACCCCGGTCCTAGGGTGGGTCCTCGTGGATGATCCGACGCTCGCGGTGCTCGCCTTCATCGCTGCGGCGGCGTTCCTCGCCGGCTGGACCGACGCGGTCGTCGGAGGCGGAGGGCTCATCCAGCTTCCGGCACTGATGATCGCGTTCCCGCACGCTGCCCCCGTGCAGCTGCTCGCGACGAACAAGGCCGGTTCCATCGCCGGGACGTCGGTGTCCAGCCTGACCTACCTGCGCCGGGTCCGGCCCGATCTGCGCACGGCCCTGCCGCTCGCGCTCGCCGCCTTCGCCGGATCGCTGGGCGGAGCGTTCGTCGCCTCGTTCATCCCGCGTGACGCGTTCAATCCGGTCACCCTCGTGGTGCTCGTCCTGGTCGGCGCCTACACGCTGCTCAAGCCGGAGCTGGGTCGTTCGAGCCTCCTGCGATTCAGCGGCCGTCGCCACTACGGGGCGGCGATGCTGACCGGCGTCGCCATCGGTTTCTACGACGGGGCCCTCGGTCCAGGGACGGGATCGTTCCTGGTCTTCGCCCTCGTCGGCTGGCTGGGCTATGGCTTCCTCGACGCCAGCGCCAAGGCCAAGATGGCGAACTTCGCGACCAACCTGGCGTCGCTCATCGTCTTCATCCCGCAAGGCGCGGTGATGTGGAAGGCCGGTCTCGTCCTCGCGACCTTCAATGTCCTCGGCGGCTACCTGGGTGCGCGGACGGCTGTGGCGAAGGGCGCGGTGTTCATCCGGATCGTCTTCGTCGTGGTGGTCGGCGCGTTCATCGTCAAGATCGGCTGGGACGTCGTGCAGCAGTTCTGGGGCTGACCCGCGGCGATACCCTGCCGACATGGACTTCGCCCTCGACGAGACCGACGAGCAGATCGCCCAGGTGGCGCGGACGTTCGTCGACCGGGAGATCGTGCCGCACATCCGCGACTGGGATCGTGCGGAGACGGTCGACACCGCGATCGTGCCGCGGATGGGTGAGCTCGGGATCCTCGGGCTCGGCATCGACGAGGAGTACGGCGGCACCCCGTCGAGCTTCCAGGCGTACGCCGCCGTGATGGAGGAACTCGGCCGTGGCGACAACTCGGTGCGCGGCATCGTGTCGGTCAGTCTCGGCCTCGTCGGTAAGAGCATCGCCGCCTTCGGCACGCCCGAGCAGAAGCAGGAGTGGCTGCCGCAGATCACTTCCGGCACCGCGCTGGGGTGTTTCGGTCTCACGGAACCGGACTCCGGCTCCGATCCGGGATCGCTGCGGACGCGGGCGCGGCGCGACGGCGACGACTGGGTGTTGAGCGGCGAGAAGATGTTCATCACCAACGGCACGTGGGCCAAGGTCGCCCTGGTGTTCGCGCGGACGAGCGACGAGGGCGGCCGGGGCATCACCGCGTTCCTCGTGCCGACCGACACGGCCGGGTTCACCGCGCACACGATCCACGGCAAGCTCGGGCTGCGAGGGCAGGCGACCGCATCGCTCTCGCTGGAGGACGTGAGAGTGCCGGACGGGGCGCGGCTCGGGGAGGTCGGCCGCGGACTGCCGATCGCCCTCGCCGCGTTGACCAAGGGCCGCATCTCCGTGGCGGCCAGCAGCGTCGGGGTCGCCCAGGCGGCGCTCGACTTCGCCCTCGACTACGCGACGGAGCGCACGCAGTTCGGGACGCCGATCGCCGGCAAGCAACTCGTGCAGGAGCTGCTGGCCGACTCCGCCGTCGAGATCGACGCGGCGCGCCTGTTGACCCGGCGCGCGGCCTGGGGGATCGACCAGGGGGCGGGGCTCAAAGCGCTCTCGCTGCACGTCTCGATGGCCAAGCTCGCGGCGAGCGAGACCGCGGTCGCGGTGACCAACCGCTGCCTCCAGGTGCTCGGGGGCTACGGTTTCATCGACGAGTACCCCCTCGGCAAGTACCTGCGTGACGCCCGCGTGCTCACCTTGTACGAGGGCACGAGTCAGATTCAAAAGCTCATCATCGGACGGGAGTTGACCGGTCTCAATGCCATGTGATACCTCGAGCGACTTCATCGTGACGCTGTCCTGCCCGGACCGCGTCGGCATCGTCGCGGCCATCTCCTCGACGCTCGCGGAGAACGACTGCACGATCGTGGAGTCGCAGCAGTACGCGGACCCGGACACGCGCCAGTTCTTCATGCGGGTGCGTTTCCTGTCGGCCGAGCCGCGCTCCCTGGACGACATGCGGGAGCGACTCGGTGCCGCGGTCGCGGACTTCGACATGACGTGGGACCTGCACGACACGACGGCCCCGATGAAGGTCGTGGTGATGGTCAGCAAGCAGGGTCACGTGCTCAACCACCTGCTCTTCCGCTACCGCACGGGCCAGTTGCCGGTCGAGATCGTCGCCGTCGTCTCCAATCACACGACGTGGCAGGACGAGGTGCGCTGGCACGGCATCGACTTCCACCATCTCCCCGTCACTCCGGAGACCAAGCGGGAGGCAGAGCAGCAGGTGCTCGCTCTCATGGAGGAGACGGGTGCCGAGGCGCTCGTGCTCGCGCGGTACATGCAGATCCTGTCCGACGAGATGTGCCGTGCGGTCCACGGCCGCGCGATCAACATCCACCATTCGCTGCTACCGAGCTTCAAGGGCGCGCGTCCCTACGAGCAGGCGCACCGCCGGGGCGTCAAGGTGATCGGCGCGACGGCCCACTACGTGACGGCCGAACTCGACGAGGGACCGATCATCGAGCAGGACTTCCGGCGAGTCGACCACCGGTCGTCGGCGGCGGAGCTCGCCCACCTCGGCCAGGACCTCGAGGCCCGGGCCCTCGCCCACGCTCTGCGGGCGCACGCCGAGCACCGCGTGCTCCTCAACGGCGTGAAGACCGTGGTGTTCGACTGACCGTCGCGATCAGGGGGAGGACGGCCGACTGTCGGGCGCCGTCTCGTCGGCGGGCTCCAGCTCGGCCGGAGGGTCCTCCTCGTCCGGGTCGACCGACCCGCGACGGTCCTCCGGCGGCGCCTCGGGGGAGACCTGCTGGTCGATCTGCTCGTTGAGGTAGCGCAGGATCTCCACGACGACCGCCGCGACCGGCACCGCGAGGAACGCGCCGGTGATGCCGAACATGGATCCTCCGGCCGTCACCGAGAGCAGCACGATGCCGGCGTGGAGCTTCATGCTCTTGCCCTGCAGCCACGGCGAGAGCACGTTGCCCTCGAGTTGCTGGACGGCGACGATGATCAGCACGACGATGATCGCGTCCTGGAAGTCGTTCGTCACGAGCGTCACGAGCACCGCGAGTGCGCCGGTCGCGAACGCACCGACGATCGGAATGAACCCGCCGAAGAACGTGAGGATCGCCAGCGGGATGGCGAGCGGGACGCCCACGATGACCAGGCCCAGACCGATGAAGAACGCGTCGATGGCCGACACGAGGCCCTGCGTCCGGATGAAGCCGCCGAGGGTGTTCCACGAGCGGGTGAGCATCTCGGCCAGGTGGCCGCCGGCGCGACGGCCGCCGACCCGGCGGACGAACGGCAGGAAGCGGTGCCCGTCCTTGAGGAAGAAGAACGTCAGAATCAGTGTCACGACCAGATTGACCAGGACGCTGGTGACGGTGCCGATCGTGTTGAAGACGCCGGTGCCGATGTCCAGCGCGGAGTCCTGCAACCAGTTCTGGACCGCGTCGATGGCGTCGGTGATCTGGCCTTCGGTGACGGAGAACGGTCCCTCGGTGAGCCACCGCTGGATCTCGCTGAGTCCGCTGGCCGCACTGTTGACGATCCGCGGCGCCTCGTCGACGACCTGCGGGATGAGCAGCGAGAAGACGAAGAACACCCCGCCGACGAAGCCGAGGAGCGTGACGGCGGCGGCGAGCGCGCTCGGGAAACCGATCCTGCGCAGGGTGCGGGTCGGCGGTTCGAGGACGGTGGCCACGAGGATCGCGAGGGACACCGGGAACCAGACCATCCAGGTGCGGCCGATGACCCAGCCCAGGATGTAGAGGGCCGCCGCGATGATCACGACGCGCAGCCCCCAGCGTTGAAGGTGCCCGAAGCCCTCGTCGATGACTCTGCCGCGGTCGCGGATGCTCGTCTCGCTCACGCTAGTGAGCCTAACGGCCCAGATCCCAGTTCACTGGTTCCGCGCCCTGCTGTCGCAGGAGTTCGTTGGCGCGGCTGAACGGGCGAGAGCCGAAGAAGCCTCGCGACGCCGACAGGGGACTGGGGTGGGCGGAGGTGATCCTCGGTGTGTCGCCGAGGAGCGGGGCGAGGTTCTGTGCGTCCCGGCCCCACAGGATGGCG
This sequence comes from Aeromicrobium camelliae, assembly GCF_003850045.1. Taxonomy (GTDB): domain Bacteria; phylum Actinomycetota; class Actinomycetes; order Propionibacteriales; family Nocardioidaceae; genus Aeromicrobium; species Aeromicrobium camelliae. Next base: position 165,666 of record NZ_RQJX01000002.1, read on the forward strand.
ACGAGCGGTCGCTGCCGGGCGACGAGGGCGCGGATGGCTTGTTCGGTGACGGCCTCCCAGCCCTTGCCCCGATGGCTCGCCGGCGTCCCCGGACGTACCGTCAGCACGCGGTTGAGCAGCAGCACACCCTGCTGCGCCCACGGGGTGAGGTCACCGGACTCGGCGGGCGCGATGCCCAGATCGTCGTGCAGTTCGCGGTAGATGTTGACGAGGCTCCGCGGCAGCGGGCGGACGTCCGGCATGACGGAGAACGACAGTCCCATCGGGTGGCCGGGAGTCGGATACGGGTCCTGGCCGGTGATGAGGACCTTCACGTCGGCCATCGGCTCGGCGAACGCCCGCAAGATCGCGTCGCCCGCCGGGAGGTAGCCGTGGCCCGCGGCGATCTCTGCGCGCAGGAAGTCCCCCATCGCGGCGATGCGGTCGGCCACCGGGGCGAGTGCTTCGGCCCAGTCGGAGGCCAGGAGTTCGTCGAGGGGTCGGCGTGCGGTCATCGGGCACTATCGTGCCGCAGTGCCTGCGGCGCGAGTGCCGCGGCCACGAGGCAGCCCGCGAGCGGCACGATAAGGGCGCGGTCCAGCCCTGCCGTCGAGGAGATCGCGCCGATCACCGAGGGCCCGGCGAGCAGGCCCACGTACCCCATTCCCACAGCGCGAGCGAGATACACGCCGCTGTAGCGCCGATCAACGTTGCCGGCGGCCGAGTAGAACTGGGGAGCGCAGCCCGCGAGGCCGATGCCCACGACCGTCCAGCCGAGCAGGCCGATCACGGGACTGGGCGCGGCGACGGTGATCGCGAAGCCGATCGCTCCGAGGGCGGCGGCCCGCCGGACGAACGGACCCGGTCCCCAGGCGCGGACGAGGAGGTCGGCGACGAGGCGCACCACCGTCATCGCGACCGAGAACGCCCCGAACGCGAGCGCGGCCGTCGACTCGCTGGAGCCGAGATGATCGCGCAGGTGCACGGTGCTCCAGTCGAAGGCGACGCCCTCGGACAACATCAGCACGAAGGCGAGCCCGCCGATCAGCACCACCCGGCCGGTCCATGGCGGCCGGCCCTCCGGACGCAGCGCGTGGGGGCGTCATGGTGGGGCTCGGGCGGCAGCAGCAGTGGCCGCAGGGCCAGGGCCGTCGCGATCGTGACGATGCCGCCGCCGGCGAGCGCCACGGGTGCGCCGACCTTCAGAGCGAGCAGGGCTCCACCGCTCAACGACGCGACGAGGCCTCCGGCGGAGAAGAACGCGTGGAACGACGACATGATCGGGTGTCCCCAGTGCTGCTCGACCTGAACGGCGTGCGCGTTCTGGGCCACGTCGACGAAGCCGTTCGTCGCGCCGAGCACGATGACCGCCGCCGCCAGGCCGAGTTGGTCCTGCGCGAGCCCCGGCAGTGGAAGCGCCAAGCCCATCGCGACCATCGCCGTCACGACCACGGCTCGGCTGCCGAACCGGTCCACGAGCGGTCCCGCGGCCTGCATCCCGATCCACGCGGCCACGCCGAGCACGAGGAGAAGCAGCCCGAGCTGGTGGTCCTCGACCCCCGTCCGGTCCTTGATCACCGGGATGTGCACGACCCACATCCCGAGCACGAACCCGTTGAGTCCGAAGATCCCGCTGGTGGCGACGCGGGCGGGCAGGAGACGCACCCGACGACTCTAGAGCGTCCCGACCGCCGATGCGGCCCGGCGATGCCGTTAGACTCGGGCTGCTTTGTCTGCCGTCGCGTCGTACCGCGCCTTGTTGCGCACTGTCGGGCCCGCCTACGTCCTCGTAGCCTTCCTCGGGCGTATTCCGCTTGCCATGAGCCAGCTCGGCACCCTCGTGATGGTCAGTGAAGCCAGCGGCCGTTACGCCTGGGGAGGCGCCGCCGCGGGGGCGCTCGCCATCGCCAATGCCGTCGGTGCGCCGATCGCGGGACTGCTGGCCGACCGCATCGGACAGCGCCCGGTGGTCTTGGTCCAGTCGATCCTCGGTGCGGTCGGACTCGTCTCGCTGGTCGTCGTGACCACGCCCGAGGCGTCACGTTCACTCATCGTCGCGGTCGCGGCCGTCACCGGGCTGATGCTTCCGCAGGTCGGGCCGCTCGCCCGAGTCCGCTGGCGCCCGATCACGGAGCGCAGTGAGGCCGATCCGGTGCGCCGGCGCCGACTCGTCGACGCGGCGTTCTCGTACGAGGGAGCGGCCGATGAAGCGTCCTTCGTCCTCGGTCCCGCCCTTATCGGCGTGCTCGGCGTGCTCGTCGACCCGGCTGGAGCTGTCGTGACGGCCGGTCTCGTGCTGGCCGTCTTCGGCACCTGGTTCGCGGTGCACCCGACCGCTCGTCTGGTGAAGCGAGCTGCAGCCCACGCAGCGGAGAATCACCGGTTCTGGTCGGTCGCCTTCGTCGTGCTCATCAGCGCCCAGTTCTGCGTCGGCACCCTGTTCGGCAGCATCCAGACCGGCACCACCGTGCTCGCGACGGCGGCCGGGCAGGCGGGTCTCGCCGGCCTCATCCACGCCTGCCTCGGCATCGGCAGCGTCATCGCCGGACTGGCGATCACGGCGCTGCCCGAGCGCATCCTGTACTCGACACGCATGCTCGTCGCGGCCGCGGCGCTGTTCGCGCTCGCGCTCCCGCTGTTCTGGGTCGATTCGCTCGCCGCGCTCGTGGCCGTCATCGTCGTGCTGGGCTTCGCGGTCGCGCCCTACATGATCAGCAACTTCGCTCTGGCCGGGATCCTCGTGCCGCTGTCGGGCGTCGGGACGGCGATGACCTTCCTCGCTGCTGCGACCGGGCTCGGCTATGCGACGGGCGCCGCAGTCGCGGGCCGCGCCGCCGATGCCGGCGGCCACCAGCCGGCGTTCGTCGTCACGATGTGCGCGGCCGGAGGGGCGTTCCTGTTGGCGTTGCTGGCCAACCCGATTCTGCGCCGGGCCCGCGTCGTCAACGCCTGACTCGTTACCGGGGTAGCGCCAGCGCTTCCTCGAGCCGGCTCCGCGCCGCGGGCCACTCGTCGTCGACCATCGAGAACACGACCGTGTCGCGCCAGGTCCCGTCCGGCCGCTGTTTGTGCTTGCGAAGGACGCCCTCACGCAGCGCGCCCAGCCGCGAGATCGCCGCCTGCGAACGCTCGTTGCGGATGTCGGTGTGCCACACCACGCGGACGCACTCGAGCTCCTCGAAGGCGCGTCGCAGGAGGAGGAGCTTCGCCTCCGTGTTGTGCCCCTGGCGCCAGTGGCTGCGTCCCAGCCACGTGTGTCCGATCGCCACGGTCAGCACAGACGGGTCGATATCGTAGAACGTCGTCATGCCGACCGCCTTGCCGCTGGCGACGTCGACCTGCGCCCAGGGCACGATGGCGGGAGCGTCGAGGTACCACGCGACGAAGGACCGCATCTCCTCCAGCGAGGTCGGAACCGGCCGGCTGAGGTGCCGGAACACCTCCTCGTCCGCCGCCTCGAACAGGTCGGACGCGTGCTCCTGGCCGAGCGGGACGAGGCGGACGAGATCACCGGCGAGGGTGGGCGCGGCGTAGTAGTCGTCGTGCGGCATGCCCCGCACGTTACGCGGGCGGAAGCTCGCGCTGAGACCTGCAGTGGCGTGAACTTGCGCACCTTCGGCACACTAGGGTCGTCGCCGCGTCCGAGGCGCGGCGACCCTTGGTGACCGATCACCGAGGTACCCGCCCCCTTCGAGTGAGGACACGATGCCGAGCACCGCTCCGCGTTCCGACGACCCTCCGAGTTGTAGTACCGAGGCGCCAGGGGGTGAGCGCCGATGAGTGTCGTCTATCTGTTGCTGGGCCTGGTGGTCGTGCTGGTGATCACCGCGGCGACCGCCTACTTCGTGGCCCAGGAATTCGCCTACATGGCCGTTGACCGGTCCCGACTGAAAGCTCGCGCCGCCGCCGGCGACGCCGTGGCCGAGCGCACCCTCAAGGTCACCGGCCGAACCTCCTTCATGCTGTCGGGCGCCCAGCTCGGCATCACCGTCACCGCGCTGCTGGTCGGCTACGTGGCCGAACCGCTGATCGGCGAGTCGGTCGGCGACCTGCTCGGCGGCGTGGGTGTCTCCACCGCCGTCGGCGTGGGCCTCGGCACGGTGCTCGCGCTGCTGCTCTCGACGATCATCCAGATGCTGTTCGGGGAGCTCTTCCCCAAGAACCTCGCCATCGCGACGCCAGAACCCGTCGCGCGGGCGCTGTCGCGGTCGACGTTGATCTACCTCAAGGTCTTCGGCTGGCTCATCAGCGTGTTCGACCACGCCTCCAATCTGCTGCTGCGCATGCTCAAGATCGAGCCCGTGCACGACGTGGAGAGCTCTGCGACCGCGCGCGACCTCGAGCACATCGTGGCCGAGTCGCGCGAGTCGGGGGACTTGTCGCCGGAACTGTCGATGATGGTCGACCGCATCCTGGACTTCCCGCGCCAGGACGTCGAGCACGCCATGGTGCCGCGGTCGCGCGTCGTCGCGATCGAGTCCGACGAGACCATCGGTGCCCTGCGTGAACGCATGGCGTCGGGGCACTCGCGATACCCGGTCATGGAGGAGGGGCGCATCGTCGGCGTTGCGCACCTCGTCGACGTCCTCGAGCTCGACGACGTCGACGCGCCCGTCACCTCCATCATGCGGCCGGCGCTCGTCATCCCCGAGCTCATGCCGCTGCCCAACGCGCTGGCCGCGTTCAACGACACGCGCGAGCAGTTGGCGTGCGTCGTCGACGAGCACGGGAGCTTCTCCGGCGTACTCACGCCCGAGGATCTGTCGGAGGAGTTCGTCGGGGAGATCGCCGACGAGTACGACGAGGTGTTCCCCGTCGCCGAGCCCGAGGGGCCCGGCGTGTGGCGGGTCTCCGCCGAGGCGCACATGGACGAGGTCGAACGTCTCCTGGAGCGCGACCTCCCCAACGGCGACTACGAGACGCTCTCCGGCCTCGTCATCGCCAACCTGGGCCGGTTGCCCGAAGAGGGCGACCAGGTGCGCGTCGAGCTGCCGCCGGACCCGGGTGCTCTCGCGCTCGGCGAGGAGCCCGAGCCGGAGTACCTGACCGTGACGGTGCTGGAGTTGCGTGACCACGTGGCCTCGACGGTTCGCGTGGAGCTGGCCGAACCTGCGCGTGCGAACGAGGAGGAGGGCCGATGAGCGAGAACCCGTGGGTGGTCACCACCGCCACCGTCGTCATCATCGCGTTGAGTGCGTTCTTCGTCGCGATCGAGTTCGCTCTCATCGCCGCCAAGCCGCACCGACTCGAGGACGCCGCGACCGAGAGCCGCTCCGCCCGCGCCGCGCTGCGGTCTTCGCACGAGCTCACGCTCCTGCTGGCCGGCTCGCAGCTGGGTATCACGATGTGCGCGCTCGCCCTCGGTGCCATCACGAAACCAGCGGTGCACCACGCCATCACCCCGGTGCTCGACGGCTGGGGGATGCCGTACTGGATCGCTGACACGCTGGCGTTCGTCCTGGCGCTGGTCATCGTGACCTTCCTGCACCTGGTCGTGGGAGAGATGGCGCCCAAGTCGTGGGCGATCGCGCACCCGGAACGGTCGGCGACCCTGCTCGCGATCCCGATGCGGGCCTTCATGTGGCTCGTCCGGCCGCTGCTGCGGGCGCTGAACCAAGCGGCCAACCGGCTTGTCCGGGCCGTGGGCGTCGAGCCGGTGGATCAGACGTCGTCGAGCCAGAGCCCGGACGACCTGCTCCAGCTCGTCCAGCACTCGGCCAACGTCGGAGCCCTGGACGCGGCGTTCTCGGCGCAGATCGCGCAGACGATCAACCTGCAGGATCTCACCGTCGCTGATCTGCTGGTGCCGGGCAAGGAGATCACGGCCGTCCCGTCCGACGGCACCGTCGCGGATGTGCAACGGGCGGCACGCGAGTCCGGGCATCTGCGCATCCTCGTCGGTCCGCGGGAGCGGCCCACGCACGTGGTGCACGTGCGCGAGACGTTGCTGCGCGACCCGGACGAGCCGATCGCCCCGGCGAGCCGCGAGGTGTTCACGCTGACCTCTCAGACTCCGTTGCACGAGGCGTTGACGACGATGCGTGAGTCGCGCAACCACCTCGCCGTCGTCGACGACGGCGAGCGGGTGACGGGGGTCATCACGCTGGCCGACGTGCTGCGCCGGCTCTCGCCGAGCGGTCAGGCGGTCGAGGCGCCGGCGACCGTGTGACGACCGACCCGGCCGGTGCCACTCACGCCACCGGCCGGGTGGTCTTCCCGTGCGGGTCGCGCTGTTCGTTGAGCTCGGTGAGGAAGTCGTTCGCCCAGCGGTCGATGTCGTTCTCCATGACCTGCTTGCGCAGGGCTTTCATGCGCCGGCCCATCTCGCGTGGGCTGGCGTTGATCGCCTCGAGCATCTTCTGCTTGAGGCCGTTGATGTCGTGCGGGTTGACGAGGTAGGCCTGCTTGAGCTCGGCGGCCGCGCCGGCGAACTCGCTCAATACCAGCGCGCCTTCGTTGTCCCAGCGGGTGGCGATGTACTCCTTCGCCACCAGATTCATGCCGTCGCGCAGCGGCGTGACGACCATGACGTCGGCGGCGCGGTAGAGCGCGGCCATCTCCTCACGCGGATACGAGGCGTGCAGGTACTGGATCGGCTGCTGGCCGATGCGGCCGACATCGCCGTTGATTCGACCGACGAGCCGGTTGATGTCGTCGCGCAGGATGCGGTATTGCTCGACGCGCTCGCGCGAAGGCGTGGCGACCTGGATGAACGCGGCGTCGTCGAGCTGGACGCTGCCGTCGGCGATGAGCTCACCGAACGCGCGCAGCCGCTGCGGCAGCCCCTTGGTGTAGTCGAGTCGGTCGATGCCCATCAGCACCGTGCGGGGATTCCCCAGACTCTCGCGGATCTGCGCGGCCCGCGCCTGCACCTCAGGCGTGCGGGAGAGCGACTCGAATCCCTCGGCGTCGATGGAGATCGGGTAGGCCTTCGCGAGCACGGTGCGGCCGTCGGGAAGGTAGACCGTGTCCCGGTGGGTCTTGTGACCCACGCGCTGGCGGACGAGTCGCACGAAGTTCTGCGCGGCACCGGGTGCCTGGAACCCGACGAGGTCGGCGCCCAGCAGACCCTCGAGGATCTCGCGGCGCCACGGCAACTGCTGGTACAGCTCGGTGGGCGGGAACGGGATGTGCAGGAAGAAGCCGATCCGCAGGTCGGGACGCAGCTCGCGAAGCATCTGCGGGACCAGTTGCAGCTGGTAGTCCTGCACCCAGACGGTCGCGCCCTCGTTCGAGATCTCGGCAGCGCGGTTGGCGAAGCGCTGGTTGACGGCGACGTAGGAGTCCCACCACTCGCGGTGGAACTCCGGGGGCGCGATGACGTCGTGGTACAGGGGCCAGAGGGTCGCGTTCGAGAACCCCTCGTAGTACTCCTGCACCTCCTGCTCGCTCAGGGGGATCGGCACGAGGTGCATGCCCGCGTGCTCGAAAGGCTGAAGTTCCTCATCGGCTGCGCCGTGCCATCCGATCCAGGCACCGTCGTGGCGTCGCATGACGGGTTCGAGTGCGGTGACGAGGCCTCCGGGGGAGGTCCGCCACTGCACCTCGCCGGTGGGCGAGGTGACGCGATCGACGGGCAAACGGTTCGCGATGACGACGAAATCGGTCCGCTCGCTCGGCATGTCTTCACCCTAGGACACGAAGCCGCCGACGGCTCGCCGTCGTGAATGACAGCGATGTGATTCATGCCGTAGGATTGTCGCCATGAGTGCAGTGGAGAAGTCGCAGGCGCCGGAATCGGCCAGCTCCCTCTCCGACCGCGATCGCGAGATGCTCGCCCTGGAACGGTACTGGTGGCAGTACGCGGGAGCCAAGGAGCAGGCCATCCGTGAGAAGTTCGACATGTCCGCCACGCGGTACTACCAGTTGCTCAACGCGCTCATCGACACCGAAGAGGCGCTCGCTTTCGACCCGTTGCTCGTCAAGCGCCTGCGCCGGCTGCGGGCGCAGCGTCAGCGTCAGCGCTCGGCGCGCCGGCTCGGCTTCGACGTCTGATCCGTGACCATCGAGGAACCCCCCGCGCCGTCGCACCGGCGGGAGACGGGGCGACGCACTGCCGTCCTGGCGGGGCTGACCGCCTTCGCAGTCGCGGCCGGGGTGCTCATCGCCCTCGCGCTGCAGCGCGGTGACGCCGACACTCCCGACGTCTCGCCGCCCACGTTGGCCTCACCGGCTCCGAGCGAGGCGACCGAGCCGGAGCCGCCTGCGGAACCGGAAGCCGAACCCGAACCCGAGCCGGAACCCGAACCGGAGCCTGAGCCGGAACCCGAACCGGAGCCCGAGCCGGCCCCGGTGGCCAAGACGCTGGGCGTCATGGTGCTGAACGGCACTCGCATCACCGGGCTGGCCGCCCGCACGACCGGCACCGTGAGTAATGCCGGCTGGAACGTCGTCGGCTCGGGCAACGCCCGGGGCAGCTACCCGGCCGACACCATCTACTACCCCGCCGGTGGATACGAGCAGGCCCGACTGCTCGCCGCCGACCTCGGGATCGGTCGCCTCATGCCCAACCTTCCCGACATGCCGAGCAACCGGCTGACCGTGGTCCTGGCGTCGGGCCGCTGACCGCGGACGGGCATACTCGACCCCATGACCGCCCGCCTTCCCGATCCGGTCCTGGCCGACCCCGAAGGAACCCTGCTCGGTCTCGATTTCGACGGGACGCTGGCCCCCATCGTGGAGGATCCTCAGCGCGCGTTCATCCATCCCGATTCCTTGGCGGCACTGCGTCGTCTCGGAGCTCGACTGGGGCAGATCGCCATCATCACGGGCCGCCCCCTGGACCAGGTGCGGCGGCTCGGTCGGTTCGAGGCGAGCGGCGGTCTGGATCACCTGGTCATCTGCGGTCAGTACGGGGCCGAGCGGTGGGATGCGTCCACGGGCGTGATCAGCCGTCCGCCGCAGCCGGAGTCCGTCGCCGAACTCGAGCGACGGCTGCCGCAGTGGCTCGCCGAACACGACGCTGAGGCGGTCCGGGTCGAGAACAAAGGGCTCGCGCTCGCGCTGCACACCCGGGGCGTGGCCCCGGGGCTGCTCGATGAGCTCGCCGCGCCCCTGAAGGCTCTGGCAGCCGAGCTCGACCTTGCGATCGAGCCCGGGCGGCAAGTCATCGAGCTGCGCGCTCCCGGGACCGACAAAGGTGATGCGCTGGCCGAGCTGGTCGAGCAGACCAAGGCGCGTCAGATCGTGTTCGCGGGAGACGACCTCGGCGATCTTCCTGCGTTCGACACGGTCGACTCCCTGCGCGCGAGCGGGCACTGGGGCTACCTCGTCTGTTCGGCCTCCGCGGAGCAGCAGGCTCTGGTGCCGCGGTCCGACCTCGTGCTCGACGGCCCCGACGACATCGCCGCCTGGCTCACCGAGCTCGCCGACGCCCTCTCCTGACTGCCGCCTTCTTCCTGCCGTTCGGCCGCGATTCCGGCCTTTGAGGGGCGTATGCCCCGTAGCGATGACCAAAATGTGGACGCGCATCTTGGATTGTGAGATTCGCGTTCGCCGGTCGCGAGGCCGCTCACTACGCTGAAGCCAACTCATCACGAGGGGCAGAGGGAACGGCCCGACGAAGCCCCAGCAACCAGCCGATCGGCGGCCAGGTGCTAATTCCGTCCCGGTCGAAAGTCGACCAGGGAGAGATGAAGGAGAGCTTCGTGAGCCTCACGCTCGATTCTGCGTCCACCCTTCGCGCCGGTGCCTTCGGCAACGCCACCCACCTGTCCTGTCGCGAGTGCGGCGCGACGCGCGAACTCGGCCCCCACTACGCCTGCAGCGAGTGCTTCGGACCACTCGAGGTCGCTTACGACTTCGGCCAGGTCACCCGCGAGCAGATCGAGGCCGGCCCGCGCAACATCTGGCGCTACAAGGCGCTGCTGCCGGTGCCGGACGACATCGAGACGAGCCCCAACCTCGAGCCCGGATTCACCCGGCTGCTCGACGCGTGCAACCTCGCCGCCGAACTCGGTCTCACCAAGCTCTGGGTCAAGGACGACAGCACCAACCCCACCAACTCCTTCAAGGACCGCGTCGTCGCGTGCGCGCTGAGCGCGGCTCGCGAGCTCGGCAGCCGTGTCTTCGCCTGCCCGTCGACCGGCAACCTCGCCAACGCCGTCGCCGCGGCGGGGGCGCGCGCCGGTATCCCGACCGTGGTCTTCATCCCGAGCAACCTCGAGACCCCCAAGCAGGTGAACTCGGCGGTGTTCACCGAGAGCCTCGTCGCAGTCGACGGGACCTACGACGACGTCAACAAGCTCGCGAGCGAGATCGCCGGCGAGGACCCGGGCTGGGCGTTCGTCAACGTCAACGTGCGCCCGTTCTACGCCGAGGGCTCCAAGACGCTCGGCTACGAGATCGCCGAGCAGCTCGGCTGGCGCCTTCCTGACCAGATCGTCATCCCGGTGGCCTCCGGCTCGCAGCTGACCAAGGTGCACAAGGCCTTCCAGGAGCTCATCGCGCTCGGTCTCGTCGAGGACAAGCCGTACAAGGTCTTCGGCGCCCAGGCGGACGGCTGCTCGCCGGTCGCCTCGGCGTTCAAGGCCGGGGTCGACGCCATCCGGCCGGTCAAGCCCGACACGATCGCCAAGTCGCTCGCCATCGGCAACCCGGCCGACGGCATCTACGTGCTCGACATCGCCCGCCAGACCGGCGGCGGGGTGGAGCAGGTGAGCGACGATGAGATCCGCGCGGCGATCGTGCTGCTGGCCCGCAACGAGGGCATCTTCACCGAGACCGCCGGCGGTACGACGGTGGCCGTCCTGAAGAAGCTCGTCGAGACCGGTCAGCTCGACCCGGACGCCGAGACCGTCATCATCAACACCGGTCACGGCCTCAAGACGCTCGACGCGGTCTCCGGATCGGTCGGGCCTCGCGCCACGATCGCCCCCACGTACGACGCCTTCACCGCGGCCGGCATCGCCTGATCCGCATCCCCACCGACTTCGAGGAGTTCTGCATGTCCGTGTCCGTCCGCATCCCCACGATCCTGCGTACCTACACCGGCGACGAGTCGCAGGTGACCGCCGAGGGGGCGACCCTCGCTGAGGTCGTCGACTCGCTCGACGCGACGTATCCGGGGATCAAGGCCCGCGTCGTCGATGAGGACGGCAAGCTGCGCCGGTTCGTCAACATCTACGTCGCCGAGGAGGACGTCCGCTTCGCCGACGGTCTCGACACCACGACCCCCGACGGCACCCAGATCTCCATCATCCCCGCCGTGGCCGGAGGCTGCTGAGCTCGCGCGAGTTCGGGCGGGGTGGAGCCCCGCCGTGGCCGGAGGCTGCTGAGCGGTTCATCGGTGGTCGAGTAGGCCGGAGCTCTGCGGAGGCCGTATCGAGGCCATGTGGCGTTGACTGGTCTCGATGCGCGGCTCGTTCCTCGCCGCTACTCGACCAGCTAGGGTGCGCTCGCCGGTACGCGGCCTTCTCGCCAGGCTGGTGTCAGCGATGTGAAACGGCTCTACACCTGACTGGGAGGCGACGTTACGCTGAACATGAAGGGTCCGGACGGGGCCCTGACGCAGAACAGGTGGGAACACATGATGCGAGGCACCGTCAAGTGGTTCAACCCCGAGAAGGGGTACGGCTTCATCGAGATCGAGGGCCACGACGACGTCTTCGTCCACTGGTCGAAGATCGCCATCGACGGCTTCAAGACGCTCGACGACGGCCAAGTGGTCGATCTCGATGTCGTGGAAGGACCCAAGGGCCGCGAAGCGCACGCGGTCGCCCCCATATCGTGACACTTGCGATGTCACATAGCCGATGACATACTCCCACTATGGTGGGACTCGAATCGGCTGCGACCCCTGCGGGCGGCGCAGCGCTCGACCAGGTGATCGGTCTGAGCGTCGCCAGCATGGTGCTCACGGCCGCGCTGTTCGCGGTGGCCTGGGCGCATCGCACGCACCGCATCGAATGGTTCGCCCGGATGGGCGACGCACTGCGGCGACGCACGGGCGAACCCGGATGGGCCGCCTTCGCCTCGCTGTTCATCGCCGGAGCACTCGTGGTGGCGCTCCTCGGCTTCATGTGGGACGTCAGCCTCCACGCTGGCCGCGGCCGCGATGAGGGGCCGCTGGCCAACCCGGCCCACTACCTCATCCTCATCGGCCTGTTCGCCCTGTTCATCGCCGGCATGGTCGGCGTCGTCTACGAGCGTGACGGTCGCCGGCCGTCCCGCGCGGCGGTCCGCATCACGCGGCGTTGGTTCGCCCCGGTCAGCGCGGTGTTCATCGCCGGCTGCGGCATCTACGCCCTGATCGGCTTCCCACTCGACGACGTGTGGCACCGGCTCTTCGGCCAGGACGTCACGCTCTGGGGTCCGACGCACCTCATGCTGATCGGCGGTGCCGGCCTCTCCACCGCGGGCATCGTGCTGATGCACCGCGAGGCCCAGCTGAGCGACGATTACGACCGCGGCTCGCGCCACACCGGCACACTGCACAAGGTCACGCTCACGTGCGCATTCGGTGCGATGCTCATCGGCCTGTCCGTGTTCCAGGCCGAGTTCGACTTCGGTGTCGCACAGTTCCGGATGCCCTTCGCTCCCATGATGATCGCCCTGGCGGCGGCGGTGACGTTCGTCGTCGCCCGCCTGTACGCCGGCCCGGGCATCGCGGTGGCCGCCGCCCTCTTCTTCCTCGTCGTCCGCGGCATCGTGTCGCTCATCGTGGGCGGGGTGTTCGGCCAGGCTCATCACCTGTTCCCGTTGTATCTCGGCTCCGCCGTCCTCGTCGAACTGCTGGCGCTGACGGCGCTGCGACGGCGCCCGATCCTGTTCGGAGCAGTGGCCGGACTCGTCATCGGCACGGTCGGCTCGGCGGTCGAGAAGCTCTGGAACGACGCCTTCTTCCCGTTCGCCTGGGCGCAGGACATGTGGGCCGAAGGCCTGCTCATGACGGTGCCGGTCGCAGTCTTCGCCGGCATGTGCGGTGCCCTGTTCGCGATGGGGATGCAGGGCCGTCTCCCGCGCCCGTCCGTCAGCCGGGGCATCTACCTCGGCGCGATCCTGGTGCTGGCCGTCAGCATCGGCAACGGCCTGTATTACACGACGCCCAAGGACGCCTCCGCGACGATCGCGATCGAGCAGGTCGGCACCGCGCAGGAGCCTGCGGTCGAGATCGAGATGACCGTCGAACCGGTCGACCTCGTCGACGACGAGTACACGTGGGTGCAGCTGATGGCGTGGCAGGGCGGCGGCCCCGGCGTCGTGTCCGACAACCTGGAGCGCACCGGCGACAACACCTGGCGCTCCACCAAGCCCGTGCCGATCGAGGGCAACTGGAAGACCCTCGTGCGGGTGCAGGACGGCCGGATGCTGACCGCCGTCCCGGTCTACCTGCCCGAAGACCCGGCCATCGGCGCCGAGGAACTGTCGGTCGAGGACACCGTGACGCGCGATTTCACCCGCGAGATCGAGATCCTCCAACGCGAGCGCGACCTCGGCGCCCCCACGTGGTTGTGGGCCGCCGGGAACACCGTGGTCCTCGTCTGCACGCTCGCCATGCTGTGGGGCATTGCCGCCGCGGTCGGCCGTGTCTCGCGCACCGTCCGTGACGACGCCGAGTCCCCGGCGGTGCCCGCGGAAGTGGCCGGCCGATGAGACTGCGGAGCGTGATCACCGCGGTCGCCGCAGCAGTGCTGCTCGCCGGGTGCGGCGGTTCGACGGACCGAGGTGACGAGGGCAGCGAGGCCGCCGAGCCGGTCGTCCTGGACGTGACGATCGCCGACGGCGAGGTCACGCCCACGAATGATCGGGTCGAGGTGAGCGTGGGGCAGGAGGTCGTCGCGCGGGTCACGAGTGACGCCGCCGACGAGCTCCACGTCCACGGTGAGCCGGAGGCGACGTGGGCGGTCGAACCCGGGATGGAGGGCGAGGAGTTCCGCTACACGCCGCAGATCCCCGGGCAGATCGCCATCGAGACGCACGGCCTGCACGCCACGGTCGCGACGCTCGTCGTGACGCCGTGATGCTCCTCGCCGGACCCCTCGCGACGCACGGTCTCGGTGGGCAGACCGACCTGCCCATCCCGTTCCCGGTCGCGGTGATCGGGGGAGCCTGGGCCCTCACGATCACCTTCGCGGTCGTCGCCTTCGCATGGCGCCGGCCGCGCTTCGCCGAGCCCGTCGACGTCGGCCGACCGCCGGCGATCCGCAGCTGGCTCACCGTGGTGGGCACCCTGGTCACCGTGTGGGTGTACGGCGCCCTCTTCCTCGGCTCTGACCAACTGCGCGCCGGGGCGGTCGGCTTCTTCTACACCTGGCTGTGGGTGGGTCTGGTCCCGCTCGCGCTCGTCGCCGGCCACGTGTGGCGCGATCTGTCGCCCTGGCGCGGCGTGCAGCGTCTCCTCGGCCGCGCGCTCGGTCGCCCGCAGGGATACCTCCGCTATCCGTCGTGGCTCGGGTACTGGCCCGCCGCTGCCGGCCTGCTCGCCTTCGTCTGGCTCGAGTTGTGCTCGCCGGATCCCGGGTCGACCACGTCGGTGCGCTGGTGGCTCGGCACCTACGCGGTGGTCACCGTCGTCGGGGGCGTCCTGTTCGGGCCGCGGTGGTTCAACCGGGCCGACCCGTTCGACGTCTACAGCGCCGTCGTCGCCCGCCTGTCGCCGCTCGTCGTCGACCGGCGCTGGCACCCGCACAACCCGCTGCGCACGCTCCCCACGGTCCCGCTCGACCACGGGCTGATCGCCATCGTCGCAGTGCTGCTCGGATCGACGGCGTTCGACAGTTTCGGTGCCTCGCAGGAATGGCAGCTCCGCGAGATGTCCACGCTGGGCGACACCGTCGCTCTCCTCGTCTTCGTGCTCGTCGTCGGCGCCGCCTTCGTGGCGGCGGCCATGGCCACCGGCGGCGTCACCCGTGCGCAGCGGCGTGCCCTGCCCGGGGATCTGGTGCATACGCTCGTGCCGATCGTCGTGGGGTACGTCTTCGCGCACTATCTGACGTACCTCGTGGAGAAGGGGCAGCGCGCCGTCATCGACCTGCTCGCTCTCGACGCGACTCCCTCGTTCTGGTTGTCCGAGCGGCCCATGCTCGTCGGCACGCTCAAGGTGGTGTTCGTGGTGGGCGGGCACATCCTCGCGGTGCTCGCCGCTCACGACCGCGCGCTGCTGACCCTGCCGCGGGCCCACCGGCTCACCGGGCAGCTCGCGATGATGGTGCTCATGGTGGCGTACACCTTCATGGGCCTGTACCTGCTGCTCTCGGTCTGACAGGGTGAAACGCGTGGAACTCCTGGGCGAACAGCTGATGGCCGACCATTCGGCCCTGCTCGCACTGCCGGCGCTCGTCCCCGCGGCCGCCGTGGTCGGGGCGATCCTCTACATCGCTCGCAAGGACCGCCGCGAGGAGGCCGAGGAGCAGCAACGGGCCGAACGGCAGGATGAGGGCGAAGCGCGCTGAGCGCGAGGTGCGTACCTGTATTGCGATGCGTTGATTAGCACTCGTATAGTGAGAGTGCTAGACCGGATCGGTCCGATGAGGCCGGCTGTCACGCCGAGACGGGATCGGCAACGGCAGCGGTCGTCCGTCGCGGGCATCGTCCGATCCGCACCTACGAACTCGTGTGGGAGATACGCACACCATGGCCAAGTCCATTGCATTCAACGAGGAAGCGCGCCGCGGCCTCGAGCGGGGCATGAACCAGCTCGCAGACGCCGTCAAGGTGACGCTCGGCCCCAAGGGCCGCAACGTCGTCCTGGAGAAGAAGTGGGGCGCCCCCACCATCACCAACGACGGCGTGTCCATCGCCAAGGAGATCGAGCTCGAGGATCCCTACGAGAAGATCGGTGCCGAGCTCGTCAAGGAAGTCGCCAAGAAGACCGACGACGTCGCCGGTGACGGCACCACGACCGCCACCGTCCTCGCTCAGGCGCTCGTCCGCGAGGGTCTGCGCAACGTCGCTGCCGGTGCCAACCCGATGAGCCTGAAGAAGGGCATCGAGACCGCCGTCGAGGCCATCAGCGAGCAGCTGCTGAACATGGCCAAGGAGGTCGAGACCACCGAGCAGATCGCGTCGACCGCCTCCATCTCGGCCGCCGACACCACGGTCGGCAAGATCATCGCCGAGGCGATGGACAAGGTCGGCAAGGAAGGCGTCATCACCGTCGAGGAGTCGAACACCTTCGGCCTCGAGCTCGAGCTCACCGAGGGCATGCGCTTCGACAAGGGTCACCTGTCGGGCTACTTCGTCACCGACCCCGAGCGCATGGAGACGGTCCTCGAGGACCCCTACATCCTCATCGTCAACAGCAAGATCAGCTCGGTGAAGGACCTCGTTCCGGTCCTCGAGAAGGTCATGCAGTCGGGCAAGCCGCTCGCGATCATCGCCGAGGACGTCGAGGGCGAGGCGCTGGCCACCCTCATCGTCAACAAGATGCGCGGCACCTTCAAGTCGGTCGCCATCAAGGCCCCCGGCTTCGGTGACCGCCGCAAGGCCATGCTCGCCGACATCGCGATCCTCACCGGCGGCGAGGTCATCAGCGAGGAGGTCGGCCTCAAGCTCGAGAACGCCGACCTCACGCTGCTCGGTACGGCTCGCAAGGTCGTCACCACCAAGGACGAGACCACCATCGTCGAGGGTGGCGGCTCGCAGGAGCAGATCAACGGCCGCGTCAACCAGATCAAGGCCGAGATCGAGAACAGCGACTCCGACTACGACCGCGAGAAGCTCCAGGAGCGTCTCGCCAAGCTGGCCGGCGGCGTGGCCGTCATCAAGGTCGGCGCGGCCACCGAGGTCGAGCTCAAGGAGCGCAAGCACCGCATCGAGGACGCCGTCCGCAACGCCAAGGCCGCCGTCGAGGAGGGCATCGTCGCCGGTGGCGGCGTGGCGCTCGTCCAGGCCACCGCTGCGGCGTTCGAGAAGCTCGAGCTCGAGGGTGACGAGGCCACCGGCGCCAACATCGTGCGCACGGCCGCTTCGGCTCCGCTCAAGCAGATCGCGGTCAACGCCGGTCTCGAGGGCGGCGTCGTGGCCGAGAAGGTCGCCAACCTGGAGCCGGGCCACGGCCTCAACGCGGCGATCGGCGAGTACGTCGACATGATCGCCGAGGGCATCATCGACCCGGCCAAGGTCACCCGTTCGGCGCTGCAGAACGCGGCCAGCATCGCGGCCCTGTTCCTCACCACCGAGGCCGTCGTGGCCGACAAGCCGGAGCCCGCTCCGGCCGGTGGCGGCGCGCCCGACATGGGCGACATGGGCGGCATGGGCTTCTGATCGCCTGACGCACCCGCACCACGCGAAGGCCCCCGGGAAATCTCCCGGGGGCCTTCGTCGTGCTGAGAACCCAGATTTGCGCTCAATTTGTCGACGCGGAGGCGCCGCGGTCAACGAATGGAGCGCAAATCTGGGGTCTGCGTGGGTCAGATGGTGACGGCCTCGAGGGCGGCCCTGACGGCACCGACGGCGGGGGAGCGGTCACCGAGGGTCGCGCGAGCGACTTCGGTGCGCAGCGCGATCGGCTCGAGCGCGTGCCGCCGCAGGCCGTCGCGTACGCCGGCCAGCAGGAGTTCGCCCGCCTCGGCCATGTCACCGCCGACGACGATGAGCTCCGGCCCGAGGATCTGCGCGAGCGCAGCGGCAGCGCGGCCGAGGTGGCGGCCGGCGTCCTCGATGAGCCGCCGGGCACCGAGGTCGCCTTCGACCGCCCGGCTCACGAACTCGCGCACCGTCAGGCCTGACTCGAAGCTGCTGAACTGTTGCGTGAGGGAGGTACCGCCGGCATACGCCTCCAGGCAGCCGCGGCTCCCGCACCGGCACAACGGTCCGTCCTCGTCCATCGTGAGGTGGCCGAGTTCGCCCGCGGTGCCGATCCCGCCGCGGAAGATCTTGCCGTCGAGGACGAGACCTGCGCCGATGCCCGAGGAGATCTTGAGGTACGCCATGGACCGGACGCCGCGTCCGGCTCCCTCGGCGTACTCTGCGAGCGCGCCGAGGTTGGCGTCGTTGTCGACACGCGCCGGTACGCCGAAGAGCTCGCTCACCGCGAGCTGCGCGTCGACCCCGATCCATCCGGGGAGGATCGAGCCGGAGTTGATGATGCCGTCGGCGCTGATCGGCGCAGGAAGCCCGACTCCCACCGAGCGCAGCGGGACCGCCGTGTCGAGCTGTTCGACGAGCCGCTCGAGCATGCTCTGAGCGAGCTTGAGGCCGTCGCGATAGTCGTGGTCGTTGTCCAGCGGCGCGAGTTCGGAACCGAGGATCGTGCCGCCGAGATCGGCGAGGCAGACCCGCACGTGCGCGTGCCCGAAATCCACGCCGGCGACGATGCCCGCGGAACGGGCGACCCGGACGACGGCGCCGCGGCGTCCTGCTCCGGCGACCGTGTCGACGACGCCTCCTGCGACGAGCTCCTTGACGATGTTGGAGACGGTCGCCGGCGCGAGGGAGGTCGAGCGCGCGATCTCCGCCTGGCTCACCTCGCCACCGTGCTGCAGCGCCTCGAAGACGAGTCGCCGGTTCTGAGCGCGCAGGGCGGCTGTGGTGTGGCGACCGGTCATGGCGACACTGTGACGGACATCGGTCCATGCGTCAAGAGCTGAACATAAAACGTGGTCATCGTTGGAAGCGGAGCGATCTTGTGTTCATGTCTTGACGACAAAGCTGTGACGTAGCACACTGGCGTCACATCGTCGGCTGCGACCGCGGTCCCAGTCGGCGCCACACCACCGAACCACCTCGTGGAGGACCCCGTGAACCGCTACCGTCGCACCGCTGCGCTCGGTCTCATCGTCGTCGTGGGGACGGCCGGCCTGGCCGCCTGCGGCGCCAACAGCGCCGACGACTCCGGCGACGGCGGCAAGACCATCGCCTTGCTGCTGCCCGAGACCAAGACCACTCGTTACGAAGCCTTCGACAAGCCCTTGTTCGAGGCCAAGGTCAAGGAACTGTGCGACGACTGCACGGTCAACTACCTCAACGCGGACCAGGACGCGTCGAAGCAGCAGCAACAGGCGCAGTCGGCGATCACCGACGGCGCGTCCGTGCTCGTGCTCGACCCGGTCGACGGCAAGGCGGCCACCGGCATCGTCACGTCCGCCCAGTCCTCCGACGTCCCCGTCATCGCCTACGACCGCTTCATCGAGAACGCGGACTACTACATCTCGTTCAACAACGAGCGGGTCGGCGAGATGCAGGGTGAGGCGCTCGTCGAGGCCACCGGCGACTCCGGCGACATCCTCATGCTCAACGGCGCACCGACGGACCCGAACGCGGGACAGTTCAAGAAGGGCGCGCACAACGTCCTCGACGACAGCGGACTGAACATCCTGGCCGAGTACGACAACCCGGACTGGAGCCCGGACAACGCGCAACAGTTCACCAGCAGCCAGCTCAACAACATCGATCCGGCCCAGCTCGCCGGGGTCTACGCCGCCAACGACGGTCAGGCCGGCGGCGTGTTCGCCGCGCTGAAGGCCGCCGGCGTCACGGAGTTCCCGCCGATCACCGGCCAGGACGCCGAGCTCGCGGCGATCCAGCGGATCATCTCCGATCAGCAGTACATGACGGTCTACAAGCCGATCAAGACCGAGGCCGAGCGCGCCGCGGAGCTCGCGGTCGACCTCATCAACGGCGACGATCCGTCCGACACCACGGACTTCGAGGGTGTCCCGTCCTACATCCTCGAGCCCATCTCGGTCACGAAGGACAACGTCAAGGACACCGTGGTGGCCGATGGCTTCTACAGCGTCGACGACATCTGCACGACCGAGTACGCCGACGCCTGCACGGCGGTCGGTCTCCAGTGAGGTCGTGGCGGGCGGGAGCCTGGGGTCTCTCGCCCGCCATGCCCGACCCACCAGCTTCGATGAGGACTCCTCGATGACTACTTCCGCCCCCGTGCTCTCGTTGTCGGGCATCGGTAAGCGCTTCGGCGCGGTCCAAGCCCTCAGCGACGTGAGCCTCGAGGTCCGGCCCGGCGAGGTCGTGGCGCTCGTCGGCGACAACGGCGCCGGCAAGTCCACGCTCGTCAAGATCATGTCCGGCGTCTATACGCCCGACGAGGGCCAGATCGTCTTCGACGGCCGCCCGGTCACGATCGACGGGCCCAAGCAGGCCAAGGAACTCGGCATCGCGACCGTGTTCCAGGACCTCGCGCTCGCCGACAACCTCGACGTGGTGGCGAACCTCTACCTCGGGCAGGAGCACACCGCCGGCGGTCTGCTCGACGAGGTCGAGATGGAGGCGAGCAGCTGGCAACTGCTGCGGCAGCTGAGCGCCAAGATCCCCTCGGTCCGCATTCCGATCGCTTCGCTGTCAGGTGGACAGCGGCAGACCGTGGCGATCGCACGCAGCCTCGTCGGTGCGCCGAAGGTCATCATGCTCGACGAGCCCACGGCGGCGCTTGGTGTCGCCCAGACGGCCGAGGTGCTCAACCTCGTCGAGCGGCTGCGGGAGAACGGCCTCGGCGTCGTTCTCATCAGCCACAACATGGCCGACGTCCAAGCGGTCGCGGACCGCATCTACGTCCTGCGTCTCGGCCGCAACGCCGCCGAGTTCGCGATCGACGATGTCACCACCGAGGAGCTCGTCGCGGCCATCACCGGCGCGTCGGACAACGTGGTGGCTCAGCGCGCCGCTGGGAAGGGAACCCGAGCATGAGCACCACGGACGAACGCACGTCCAGCACCGGCCCCGCGTTCGCGGACCGCGCGGACGAGCGCTTGGTGGAGGATTCCTCGCCCGGCGCGCTGCTGCGAGGTTTCCTCCGCCGGATGCGGTCGGGCGATCTCGGCATGGTGCCGGTGATCGTCGGGCTTGTGGTCATCTGGGCGGTCTTCTACGCACAGAACCCGCGGTTCCTCTCGTCGCGCAACCTCGTCGAGCTGAGCCTCGACTCGGCGACGATCGGCATGATCTCCGTCGGCATCGTGCTCGTGCTGCTGCTCGGCGAGATCGACCTCTCGGTCGGTTCGGTCAGCGGTCTCGGAGGTTCGATCCTCGCGGTGCTGCTCGTGTACCAGGGTTGGCCGCTGCTGACCGCGATCCTCGCCGCGCTCGCCTGCGGCATCGCGATCGGCGTGCTCTACGGACTGCTGTACACGCGCTTCGGTGTTCCGAGCTTCGTCATCACGCTCGCCGGCCTGCTGGCCCTCCTCGGTGTGCAGCTGGCAGTCCTGGGCTCCAATGGCACGGTCAACCTGCCCGGTGACTCCTGGATCATCAAGTTCGCCAACTTCTGGTTCCTGCCCGACTGGGCGTCCTACGCGCTCGCGGTCGCGGCAGGCGCGATCTACTTCGCCGGGCGCGTGGTGACGATCCGGCGCCGCCGCTCGCTCAACCTGTCGGCTCCGTCCATCCTCTCGGTGGCGGTCCGCGCGGGCCTCCTCGTCGTGGGCCTTGTGGCCATGGCGTACTACCTCAACATCGACCGCGGCATCGGCTACATGCCGCTGCTGTGGGTGCTCGTCATCGTGCTGATGGACCAGCTGCTGCGTCGTACGACCTGGGGGCGTCACGTGTACGCCGTGGGCGGCAACGAGGAGGCGGCCCGCCGCGCAGGTATCGCGGTCGACCGGGTGTACCTCAGCGTCTTCGCGCTGGCGTCCATGTTCGCGGCGCTCGGCGGGGTGCTCGCCGCGGGGCGCTTGCAGTCGGTCGCCCAGTCCAGCGGCGGGACGGACACCAACCTCATGGCGATCGCCGCGGCGGTGATCGGCGGGGTGAGCCTCTTCGGTGGTCGCGGCTCGGCATTCGCCGCACTGCTCGGGATGCTCGTGCTGCAGTCGATCACGAGCGGACTCAACCTCATCGGTGTGGCGGCAGAGATCCGCTACATCGTCACCGGCGCCGTGCTGCTGCTGGCCGTCACGATCGACTCGCTCTCGCGCCGCGCCCGCAAGAGCAGCGGTAGATTCTAGCTCCCGTAGACCCCAGATTTGCGCTCAATGTGCCAACCGGGCGACGCTTCGGTCGACGATTCGGGCGCAAATCTGGGGTCTACGAGGACGGGGAGGGCGCGAGGTCGGCAGCGGACTGTCAGGGTGTGCTCGGCGATCTCGTCGCCGTCGGCGCCGAACGGCACGGGGCCGTGGGCCCGGATCGTCACTTCGCCGGCGGTGCGCACGGTGACCTGCGGCCGCTGGACGTGCGCACCGGTCTTCGCCTCCTTCATGAACGACGCGAGTCGGCGTAGGGGCGCGTCGCCGTCCACGGTCAGCACGTGGATGAGTCCGTCGTCGAGCCGGGCGCTCGGCACGATGTGAAGCCCGTGGCCGTACCGGCCCGAGTTCGCCGCCACGAGCATCATGAGACGCTCCTCGACCCGCTCGCCGTCGAGGGTCAGCTCGAACGTCGTCGGGCGCCAGCGCAGGACGGCGAGGACGGGGGCCAAACGGTAGAGCAGCAACGGCGGCATGCGGCGATACCGGTTGATGATGCGCGTCGAGTGCGAGTCCACCCCGGCGTAGACATTGCCGGGAACGACCACGCCGTCGGCGTCGAGCACGTCGATGCGCCGCACCGATCCGTCGAGCAGCACCCGCGCGAGCCCGTCCGGGTTCTCGGGGAGTCCGAGACCGAGTGCGAGGTCGTTGCCGCGACCGGCCGGGACGATACCGAGCGTGCCGCCCCCGGCGACGACGCCACCGGCCACATCGCGCACCAGCCCGTCGCCGCCGACGGCGACCACCACGCGCCCCTGCCGCGACAGTTCCTCCGCGCGCTGGCCGGCCTGCGACGCGCCGACCGTCAGTTCCTCGTCGACCTCGGCGCCCGCGGCGCGCAAGACGCGCGCCACCGGGTCCCACCGCTCGCGGCTCGTACCGCCGGTGCCCGAGATCGGGTTGAGCAGCGCGGTGAAGGCGGTCATGTCACTGTTCCCGGCGGGGGAGGAGGACGCCCGGGTTGAGGATGCCGACCGGATCGAGCGATGCCTTGAGCGACTGGAGCGCCTCGGTGGCCACGGGGCCGAGCTGCTCGGTGTAGAGCTCGCGGTGGTCGACGCCGACGCCGTGATGATGGCTGGGTGCGGCCCCCAGGCGGCCGATCGCCGCGTTCGCCGCGCGTTTGGCGGTCGCCCACTGGCTGAGCGGATCCTCCGCCTGCTGTGCGGCCACCGTGAAGTACAGCGACGCGCCGGTCTCGTACACGTGGGAGATGTGGCACATGGCGATGCCGGGGGTGCCCTGCTCGGCGAGCGCGGTTGTCAGCGCGTCGCTGACCGCCTGGCGCACCTCGAGCAGGGAAGACCAGAAGGTCGCCGTCTCGAGGGTCTCGATGAGCACACCGTGCTCCAGGAGTGGGTCG
Source organism: Aeromicrobium camelliae (assembly GCF_003850045.1). Taxonomy (GTDB): domain Bacteria; phylum Actinomycetota; class Actinomycetes; order Propionibacteriales; family Nocardioidaceae; genus Aeromicrobium; species Aeromicrobium camelliae. The sequence goes on from NZ_RQJX01000002.1 coordinate 188,880, forward strand.
CGCAGGTACGGCGCGTTGAACCGCCCGGCTCGCCATGCCTCACCCGGTTCCTCACCCAGCAGGGCGCCTCCCGCGTCGCGCAGCACCGCGGTTGCCGCCTCCCGCCGGCGTGCCACGTCGTCCGCGTCGCCCTCGTAGCCGGTGATGGCCAGGCATCCGCCCGGCGATTCCGCGAGCGACTCGTTGGGGTCGGCGAGGTTGACCAGCGTCTCCAGCTCGTCGGACAACCGCAGCACGGTGGGCAGCGGGCCGTCCTGGGCCAGCCGACGCAGGGCCTCAGCGCCTGAGGCGAAGTCCGGGAACCTCCATCCCTCGAACACGCGGATCGTCGGCAACGGACGCACCCGCAGCCGCACCCGGGTGATGACGCCGAACGCCCCTTCCGAGCCGAGGAGGATCTGCCGCCAATCCGGCCCGGCGGCCGATCGTGGCGCGTGCCCGACCTCGATGGTTCCGCGCGGCGTCGCCACCGTCAGCCCGACGACCATGTCGTCGAAGCGCCCATAGCCCGCTGAGGACTGGCCGGCCGACCGCGCTGCCGCGAAGCCTCCGATGGAGGCCCCCGCGTACGACTGCGGGAAGTGTCCGATGGTGAAGCCGTGGGCGGCGACCAGCTCTTCGGCGCGCGGCGCGCGCAGCCCCGCTTCGAGGGTGGCCACTCGAGACGTGGCATCGAGGTCCACGAGCCGATCGAGCCGACCGAGGTCGAGGGACGCGAGCGCCTCGAAGCTGTCGCGCTGTGCGGCAAGGCCGCCCACGACCGACGTCCCTCCGCCGTAGGGGACGACGGCCACGCGCTGTTCGCTGCACCAGGTCAGGAGCGCGACGACCTGCTCGTGGTCAGCTGGACGCAGGACGACGTCGGGAGCGTCGGCGAGCGCGTCGCGTCGTAGTCGCAACAGGTCCGGTGTGGACCAGCCGACCGCATGGGCGACGCGGTCGTCGTGAGCGGTGCTGACGTGCTCCGCGCCGATCAGCTCGACGAGCGCGGAGCGAAAGGAGTCGCTGAGCCGCGACGGAGGAAGCCGCAGCTCACCGACCGGCGTCGGAGGCGTCTCGCGCACGCTGATCCCCACGAGGCCGAGGGCGCCGATGAGGCGCTCCGAGAGCGTGACGGCATGCGCGGGGTCACCCCAGCGGTAGGGGTGGAAGTCGAGCCGCGGCAGGGCGGTCTCGTCAGCGGGGCGTCGCGGTGTGAGGTGGGACACGCTATCATTAAACACATGGCAGCCGAACGTTTCAATTCCCGGTCCTCGGCGTTGCAGCTCGTGCGCGCCCGGCCGGCCAGCGACGCGGCGCAGGCGATCGACTCCGACCGCATCCTCGACGCTGCGCGTGCGCTCCTGCTGGAGGAGGGGCTGCCGCGAATGACCATGACGGCGATCGCCGACCGGGCCGGTGTCTCGCGCGCGACGCTGTACCGGCGCTGGGAGAACGTCACCGGTGTCGTCGCCGACGTCTCGACCCGCGAATGGAACCGGCTGACCGAGCGCGCGGCGGCGCGGGCGGGCGGCACGGCGCGGGAGAAGGTGGTCAGCACCGTCGTCCACATCGTGCGCGAGATGCGCTCGCACCCGCTGTTGCGCGTCCTCATCGACGAGTCTCCGGAGTTCCTGACGCCGTATCAGGTGCGGCGGCAAGGCCAGGTCACCGCATTCCACCTCGTCGTCATCGAGGACGCCGTCCGCCAGGGATTCGCGGACGGGTCCATCCGGCACGGCGACGCCGTGGCGATGGCGCAGGCCGTCGTCCTCATGAGCTGGTCCTTCGTCACCACCGCGCCCGCGATCGTCGGGTCGCCCGACGCGGTCGGACCTGAACTCGACGCCCTCGACACCGAGTTGACGCTCGCCCTCGACCGGTACCTCGCCCCATGAGTTCCTCCCTCAACGCCGCCCGCCGCAGCCGTGACCTGGAGCGCCTCGACACCTCCGACGCCGTCGACCTCGTCGTCATCGGCGGCGGGATCACCGGCGTCGGCGTGGCTCTGGACGCCGCGACGCGAGGACTCTCGGTCGTGCTGCTCGAGCAGCACGACCTCGCCTTCGGGACGAGTCGCTGGAGTTCCAAGCTGGTGCACGGCGGCTTGCGCTACCTCGGCACCGGCGATGTCGGCGTCGCCTACGAGAGCGCCATCGAGCGACATCGCCTCATGACGACGATCGCGCCGCACCTGATCCGTCCGCTGCCGCAGGTCTTCCCGTTGCTGCCGACGATGAGCCGCGGTCACGCGGCACTCGTGCGGGCGGGCCACTGGGGCGGTAACCTGCTGCGCACGGTGGCGCGGACGTCCTCGCGGCTGCTGCCGAGGCCCGACCGGATCGGCGCGGAGAGCGTCGGCGAATACGCGCCGACGGTCCGGCGCGAGGGGCTGCGCGGCGGGCTTCGCTTCTGGGACGGCCAACTGGTCGACGACGCGCGTCTCGTGGTCGCCGTCGCGCGCACGGCTGCTCACCACGGCGCCACGATCCTCACGCGGTGCCGGGCGATCGAGGCCAGCGGCTCGGGGGTGCGAGTGCGAGACGAACTCAGCGGCGCGGAATTCGACCTCGCCGCACGGACCGTCGTCAACGCGGCGGGAGTGTGGGCGGGCGGCCTCAGTGAGGACATCAATCTGCGCCCGAGCCGCGGCACGCACCTGGTGGTCGACCAGGCCGTGCTCGGCGGCCTCACCGCGTCGCTCACCGTGCCGGTTCCCGGCTCGGCCACCCGCTTCGTCTTCGCGTTGCCGGCACCGCTGAACCGCGTCTACATCGGTCTCACCGACGAGGAGGCTCCCGGCCCCGTGCCGGACGTGCCCGTGGCGTCCGAGGCCGAGATCGACTTCCTGCTCGGCACCATCAGCCAGGCGCTCGCCCGACCGCTCACCCGCAGCGACCTTCTCGGCACGTTCGCCGGACTGCGCCCGCTGCTCGCATCCGACACCGGTCACACCGCCGATGTGTCGCGGCGGCACGTCGTGCACCGCGACGCGGACGGCCTCGTCACGGTCGTCGGCGGCAAGCTCACCACGTATCGCCGCATGGCCGAGGACGCGGTCGACGTGGCCGTGGCGTGGTCAGGATTGTGTGCGTGCCCGTGTCAGTCCACCCGGGTCCCGCTCGTCGGTGCGGGCGACGGTCGCGACCCGCGCGCCTCGCCCGAGTTGCTGCGCGGGTACGGCAGCGAGGCCGGCGCGGTGGTGGACCTCGCCGCCGGGGATCCGGCCCTGCTCGAGCCCCTCGCCCCGGACCTCCCGGTGACGCGGGCCGAGATGATGTTCGCCGTCCGCCACGAGGGCGCGCTCGACGTCGACGACCTGCTGGACCGGCGGACGCGGATCGGTCTGGTGTCCGGCGATCGCGCCCGCGCTCGCGACGCTGCCGCCGAAGCGTTCGAACTCGCCTGAGACGATGCGGCGATGGAGTGGAACCGAGGCGCGAGCCTGACCCTCGAGCACCGGGAACGCTTCCGCGCCGCCGGGGTCGACGCCGAGCGGCTCGACGCGCTGGACTGGCGGCAGGCCGAAGGTGACTGGCCGTCCTGGTGGTCCGACCTCGGCAACGCGCTGTACGTGGCGCCGGGGGCGCGACTGCCCGACGCGCTCGTCTCCCACCTCCTGACTTTTCCCTTCCGCGATGCGCTGGTGGCCGTCGGCGGACCGATGGATCACCTCACGTCCCTCCTGCTCGGTGGCGACGGCGCGACGGTCTTCATCGACGAGGCCTGCGTGCTCACGGCAGGGGAGATCTACTGCGGTGCGGGCTCGCAGGTCGTCCTCCATGGACCGCTCCTCGCGACGCGCTGCGCGGTGGTGGACGCGCGCAACGGCGGTTCGGTCGTGGTCGACGGCGATCAGCTCTGGGCTGCCAACGTCTACGTCGCGACCGACGACATGCACCGGCTCGAGGATCTTGTCACCGGCGAGCGGCTCAACCCGTTCGGCGCGTCGATCCGCATCCGACGTCACGTGTGGCTGTGCCGGGACGCCGTCGTGACCGGACACGTCGAGATCGGCGAGGGGGCGTGCGTCGGGATGCGCAGCATCGTGCGCGGCCAGAAGGTGCCGGCTCACACCGTCGTCGCCGGCACCCCCGCCCGCATCGTCCGCGAGAACGTCACCTGGGACTACACCGACCGCCCGTAACGAGACGCGCCATCGGTGGTCGAGCCGAGGGCGAGGCGTTGGTCACGTTGGGGCAAGACGAGCGTCTCACTGGGCGAGACGGCTACGCGCTGGGCGTCACGTGTTCGTAACGTCGAAGTCGCGCCCCGGCCACCCCCCGTGGCGTGCTTCCCCCGGTTCGGCCACCAGCCGACAACGAAAGGACGTCATGTCTTCCGATCAGAACCTCATCGAGGCGCCCAAGAAGCGCACCGGCCTCATCATCGCGATCGTCGTCGTGGTCCTGGCGCTCATCGCCGGCGGTGTCTTCGCGCTGACCCGCGGCGGCGGTGACGAGGAGACCGTGCGCATCGGCGTCGTCGGCGCCAGCGACCCGTACTGGGAGACCTACAAGCAGGCCGCGGCCGACGAGGGCATCGATGTCGAGATCGTCGACTTCGCCGAGTACACGCAGCCGAACCCGGCGCTCGCCGAGGGCGATCTGGACCTCAACCAGTTCCAGCACATCGTCTACCTCGCCGACTACAACGTCGCGAACGACCAGGACCTCGTGCCCGTCGGCGCCACCGCGATCTACCCGCTCGGCCTGTACTCGCTCAAGCACGACTCCGTCGAGGACATCCCCGAGGGCGGCACCGTCGCGGTCCCGAACGACCCGAGCAACCAGGCCCGCGCGCTCATCATCTTGCAGTCGGCCGGGCTCATCGAGCTGAGCGACGGCGGCACGATCTTCTCCGACCTCGCCGACGTCGACGAGGCTGCCTCGCGCGTCCAGGTGCAGGCGCTCAACGCCGAGATCACCGCGACCTCGCTGCAGGACCTCGACGCCGCGGTCATCAACAACGACTTCGTCGAGAAGGCGGGCCTGAAGTTCGAGGACGCCATCGCACAGGACGATCCGTCCGACCCGGCCGCGCTGCCCTACGTCAACATCTTCGCCGCCCGCGCGGAGGACAAGGACAACGAGACCTACGCGAAGCTCGTCGAGATCTACCAGAACTCGCAGGACGTGCTCGACGGCGTGCAGGAAGTGTCCGGCGGCACCGCGGAATTCGTGAAGACGTCGCCGGCGGATCTGCAGAAGTCGCTCGAAGACGTCGAGCAGGTCACCCGCGAGAACCAGTAAAGTCGCCGAGTGGCTCTCATCGAACTGCGGGACGTCGCCAAGACGTATCCGCCGAGGCGCCGAGGAGGTGACCCCGTCCGGGCCGTGGACGGGGTCACCCTCGACGTGAACGAAGGCGAGATCCTCGGCGTCGTCGGCTACTCCGGTGCCGGCAAGTCGACCCTCGCCCGGCTGATCAACGCGCTCGAGCCGGTCACTCGCGGCACCGTCACGGTCGCCGGGCAGGAGCTGACCCGGATGTCCGAGGGCGAGCTGCAGAAGGTCCGCCGCGGGATCGGCATGATCTTCCAGCAGTTCAACCTCTTCCACTCGCGCACGGTCTGGGGCAACATCGCGTACCCGCTCAAGGTCGCGGGTGTCCCCACGAGTCAGCACCAGGCCCGGATCTCCGAGCTGCTGCACTTCGTCGGGCTCGCGGACAAGGCGCACAGCTACCCCGAGCAGCTGTCCGGCGGCCAGAAGCAGCGCGTCGGCATCGCCCGCGCCCTCGCAGCGTCGCCCAAGATCCTGCTCGCCGACGAGGCGACGAGTGCCCTCGACCCGGAGACGACGCAGGACGTCGTCGACCTCTTGCGACGGGTCAATCGCGAACTCGGGGTGACGATCGTCGTGATCACGCACGAGATGGAGGTCGTCAAGAACCTCGCACATCGGGTGGTGGTCATGGAGAACGGCACCGTGGTCGAGTCCGGGTCGACGTTCGACGTCTTCGCCGATCCCAGCCATCAGGTCACCCAGCGCTTCGTGCGCACCGTCGTCGACGACGTTCCCTCTCAGGCCGTCGTGGAGGAGCTGCGGCGTCGCCACCCGGGCCGTCTGGTCACGGTGGCGTTCCGTGAAGGCTCCGTGTCCCAGACCGAGGTCTTCGGCGAGCTGATCTCGCGCGGCGTCGGGTTCCAGCTCGTGTACGGCGGAATCGAAGAGGTCCAGGGCCGCACGTTCGGCAACCTCACGATCGAATTGACCGGCGATCGCGTCGACGAGGCGGTGCGCGCGCTCTCGGAGCTGGTCGCCGTCCGGGAGGTGAGCTGATGGATCGCGTCATCGAACTCGGGCCGCTGTTCCTCGAGGCCACGATCGAGACGATCGTCCTCGTGGCGGTCGGCGTCACCGTCGGCGGCCTGCTGGGCCTGGTCGTCGGCACCGGCCTCTACGTCACCCGCAAGGGCGGACTGCTGTCCAACGGTGTGGTCAACCTCCTGCTGAACATCGTCGTGAACGTGTTCCGGCCGATCCCGTTCATCTTGCTCGCCGTCGGCCTGCAGCCGCTCGTCCGGCAGGTGTTCGGCGTCGGCATCGGCAACGTCGCAGCCGCCGTCGTGATCGTCTTCGCGGCGGCCTTCGGCATCGCACGCATCGTGGAGCAGAACCTCGTCTCGGTCCCGCCGGGAGTGCTCGAGGCCGCACGCGCCATGGGGGCGAGTCGCACGCGGGTGATCTTCACGGTGCTGCTGCCCGAGGCGTTCGGTCCGCTGATCCTCGGCTACACCTTCGCCTTCGTGGCGATCGTGGACATGACCGCGATCGTCGGCACCATCGGCGCCGGCGGACTGGGCAACCTCGCGCTCCAGTACGGCTACCGCCAGTTCAACCCGTGGGTCACGTGGTCGGCGATCCTCATCGTCATCGTCATCGTGCAGCTCGGGCAGTTCGCCGGGAACGCGGGCGCACGCAAGGTCCTGCGTCGCTGATCGCCGCCGCGCGAGGGCAGTGACCGGCGTCACAGGGCCAGGTATGATCTGCCCATGACGTCGGCGGCGGAGTTCGCGGTCCCGGCGGGAGTCGATCCCGTCGCGTTGTCACGCCTGCTGCACGAGGCGCACGACGCGTTCGTGGCCGACGGCACCGCTCCGTCGGCGATCCGTTCGCTCGTGCGCGACTCCTGGCAGCGCAGCGTCTCCGGCGGTGTCGACCCCGAGCGCAGCGTTGCGCCGATCAGCATCGATGACGACCTGCTCGAGGAGATCCGGCGCGCGCATCCGCTGGCGGTCGCGATGCCCGTGGTGCGCCGCCTGCTCGTCGAGTCGGCGAGCGAGGCGGGGCTCCTCGTCGCCGTAAGCGACGCGGTGGGCCAGCTGCTGTGGGTCGAGGGGGCGGCGGAACTGCGCCGCAAGGCCGAGCAGATGGCGTTCGTGCCCGGCGCGGACTGGAGTGAGCGACGGGTCGGCACCAATGCGCCGGGCACCGCGCTCGCGCTCGATCGTCCCGTCCAGATCCTCGGTCCGGAGCATCTGTCCCGGCCCGTGACCCCGTGGAGCTGTTCGGCCGCTCCGATCCACGACCCTGACACCGGCGCGGTCCTCGGGGTCCTGGATCTCACGGGCGGGCCCGAGGTCGCCTCGGCGCAGAGCCTCGGGCTGGTCCGGGCCACGGTGGCCGCGGTCGAGGCCGAGCTGCGCCTCGCGCGTTTCGAGGCTGCTGCCCCGGTGGCCTCTCGGACGGTCGCCGTCCCCGCGCCGCCGCGCCTCGAGGTGCTCGGTACACGCTCCGGCGTGCTGCATCACGGCACCACGACGACGCGCCTCACGCTGCGGCACAGTGAGCTGCTGCTCCTGCTGTCGGAGTCCGCACGGGGGTACACGAGCGCCGAACTCGGGGTCGCGCTCAGCGACCAGGACATCCCCGAGGTCACGATCCGCGCCGAGCTCTCCCGGCTGCGCGGCGTCCTCGGGCCGATCGAACTCGCCTCCAGGCCGTACCGCCTCGCCACCCGCCTTCGCTCCGATCTGCAGACGCTTCGCGAGCACCTGCGCCAGGGTCGCATCCGGCAGGCGGTCGCGGCCTATCGAGGACCCTTGCTTCCGGACTCGCAGGCGCCCGGGATCGAGCAGATCCGCTCGGAGGTCCACGCGCTCGTGCGCTCGCATTTGCTGAGCTGCGACGACGGAGACGCCGTCCTGTCGTTCGCCGACGCACCGCACGGTCGCGACGACTACGAGATGTGGCTGCACGCCGCGGAGATCCTGCCGATGTCCTCGCCCCGGGCCGCCCAGGTCAGCGCTCATCTCGACCGGCTCGACGCCGAACTCGGCTGAGCTCGCAACCTCGCTGCAACGAGCCCGCTTCTACCGTCGACAGTGTTGTGACACCCATCACACCACGACGAAGGAGCCAGCATGACCGTCTACGCACAGCCGGGCACCGAGGGGAGCGTCGTCTCCTACCGGTCCCGCTACGACAACTGGATCGGCGGCGAGTGGGTCGCGCCGGTCAAGGGCCAGTACTTCGAGAACCCGTCGCCGGTCAACGGCAAGGTCTTCTGCGAGGTGGCTCGCTCCACCGCCGAGGACATCGAGCTCGCACTCGACGCCGCCCACCGAGCCGCTCCGGCCTGGGGCAAGACCTCCGTGGCCGAGCGTGCCGTCATCCTCAACAAGATCGCCGACCGCATCGAGGAGAACCTCGAGATGCTCGCGGTGGGCGAGACGTGGGAGAACGGTAAGCCGGTGCGCGAGACGCTCGCCGCCGACCTCCCGCTCGCGGTCGACCACTTCCGGTACTTCGCCGGAGCCATCCGGGCGCAAGAGGGCGGTATCAGCCAGCTGGATGACGACACCGTCGCCTACCACTTCCACGAGCCGTTGGGCGTCGTCGGTCAGATCATCCCGTGGAACTTCCCGCTGCTCATGGCGACGTGGAAGCTCGCGCCGGCGCTCGCGGCCGGCAACGCGATCGTGCTCAAGCCGGCCGAGCAGACGCCGGCCTCGATCATGCTGCTGATGGAGCTCATCGCGGACCTGCTTCCCCCGGGCGTCCTCAACGTCGTCAACGGGTTCGGTGCCGAAGCGGGCGCGCCGCTCGCCTCGAGCAGCCGCATCCGCAAGATCGCCTTCACCGGCGAGACCACGACCGGCCGCCTCATCATGCAGAACGCGAGCCAGAACCTCATCCCGGTGACATTGGAGCTCGGCGGCAAGAGCCCGAACATCTTCTTCGAGGACGTGGCCAGCAAGCAGGACGCCTTCTACGACAAGGCACTCGAGGGATTCGCGATGTTCGCGCTCAACCAGGGTGAGGTCTGCACGTGCCCGAGCCGCGCGCTCATCCAGAACTCGATCCTCGAGCAGTTCCTGCCCGAGGCGACCGAGCGGGTGAAGAGCATCAAGCAGGGCAACCCGCTGGACACCGAGACGATGGTCGGCGCCCAGGCCAGCAACGATCAACTCGAGAAGATCCTGTCGTACTTCGAGATCGGCGTGCAGGAGGGTGCTCGCATCATCACCGGCGGTGAGCGGGTCGATCTCGGCGGCGACCTGTCCGGCGGGTACTACGTCGCGCCGACGATCTTCCAGGGCACCAACAACATGCGGATCTTCCAGGAGGAGATCTTCGGCCCGGTGGTCTCGGTGACCGGCTTCGACGGGTACGAGGACGCGATCGAGATCGCCAACGACACGCTGTACGGTCTCGGTGCTGGCGTGTGGTCGCGCGACGTCAACACGGCCTATCGGGCCGGCCGCGACATCCAGGCCGGGCGGGTGTGGACGAACTGCTACCACGCGTACCCCGCGCACGCGGCGTTCGGCGGCTACAAGCAGTCGGGCATCGGTCGGGAGAACCACGCGATGATGCTCGACCACTACCAGCAGACCAAGAACCTGCTGGTGAGCTACTCGGAGAACGCGCAAGGGTTCTTCTGATCATGGGCACCCAACGGGTGGGGGTGACCCCGGAGGCGGCGGACCTGCTCCGCCGCCTCCGGGCGGACCACGACAAGCCGCTGATGTTCCACCAGTCCGGCGGATGCTGCGACGGGTCCGCCCCCATGTGTTACACCCAGGGGACGTTCCTCACCGGACCGGCGGACGTGCTCCTCGGGGAGCTCGACGTCGGGACGCCCGAGCCGGTGCCCGTGTGGATCTCCAAGGCCCAGTTCGACTACTGGTCGCACACTCACATCACGATCGACGTCGTCCCCGGACGCGGTGCCGGTTTCTCGATCGAGGGACCGACGGGACATCGCTTCATCATCCGATCACGCGTGTTCACCGAGGAGGAGACCGCAGCCCTCGAGCCCGTCCGAACCGGGTGACCACGTCGCCTTCGCCGGTTCTACCCGGGGGTAACTTGTTGTTACACTCCCGGCATGAGCGATCTGGGCTACACCGTCAAGGTCCTGCGGCGCATTGGTCTGGTGTCGGTGCAGTCTCCGCTGCGGCTGGCCAAGGCCGGGTTCCATCTCGCCAAGTGGGGACCTGCGCTGCCGTCGGGCCTCAATGCTGCGGCGGCGCGCTACCCCGACCAGATCGCGATCATCGACGACGCCGGGCAGATCGCCTATCGCGACCTCGTCGCGGAGGTCAACCGGGTCACCGCGGCGCTCAAGGAGCGCGGCCTGCAGCCAAGCGACTCGATCGCGCTGCTCGCGCGCAATCACCGCTGGATGGTCATCGCGCTCATCGCGATCATGCAGCTCGGCGGCCGGGTGCTGCTGCTCAACACGATGGCGAGCCGCTCTCAGCTCACCGACCTCGCGGTCCGCGAGGACGCCCGGCTGCTCATCGTCGACCAGGAGTTCCTCGGTGTGGTGGCGGACCTGCCGCAGGAGTCCGTCGTCCTCGGGTGGGCTGACGCGGACGCACCCGAGGACGTACCGACGCTGAGCGACCTCGCCGACGGCCAGCCCTCGTCGGGCCACCCCAAGCCGAAGCGCCACGGGCAGATCGTCATCTTCACGTCCGGCACGACGGGCCTGCCGAAGGGAGCGAAGCGCGAGGAGCCCAAGGACCTCAAACCGCTGCTGGCGTTCTTCGGCTCCATTCCGTACCGCGGCAACTCGACGGTCGTGCTCGCGGCACCGCTGTTCCATTCGTGGGGACTGCTCAATTTCAGCTTCGGCCTCACCACCGTGCCCACCTACGTGCTGCGCCGGCGTTTCGTGCCCGAGCAGGTCCTGCGCGACATCGAGCAGCACCGAGCACGAGTGCTGGTGGTCGTTCCGCTCATGATGCAGCGACTGCTCGACGCCGACCCCGAGGTCATCGATGCCGCCGACGTGTCGAGCCTCGAGATCACGGCCACGAGCGGCAGTGCCCTGGCCGGTGACCTCGCGATCCACTTCATGGACACGTTCACGGACTCGATCTACAACTTCTACGGCGCAACGGAGACCGGGTGGGTCACGATCGCCTCGCCGAAGGATCTGCGTGCCGCACCGGGCACCGCGGGCCGCGTGCCCTGGCGCACCACCGTGAAGGTCCTCGATGCCGAGGGACGGGAGGTTCCCGCCGGGGAGACAGGCGTCATCCACGTCCGCAACGACATGCCGTTCGGCGGATACACCGACGGCAACACCAAGGCGTTCGCCGACGGGCTCATGAACACCGGCGACCTCGGCTACTTCGACGCCGAGGGCCGCCTGTTCGTGGCCGGCCGCGACGACGACATGATCATCTCCGGCGGCGAGAACGTCTTCCCGCGCGAGCTCGAGGACGCGCTGATCGAGCACGAGTCCGTGCAGGACGTGGTCGTGACCGGAGTCGACGACGCGCAGTGGGGACAGCGGCTTGCGGCCTACGTGGTCCTGCACGACGGGCATGACGTCGACGAGGCCGAGCTCGTCGAGTACGCCAAGACGCACGTCGCGCGGTTCGCCGTGCCCAAGCGGATCGTCTTCCTCGACGAACTTCCGCGCAATCCCACCGGCAAGGTCATGAAGCGGGAACTGCCAGCGCTCGATAGCGTGTGAGCGTGGTGATCCGCGCGCTCGTCGACTCGCTCCTCGCCCGCCGGCACCGTCGTGCCGGGGGAGCCGGGGCACTGCGGTTCGCCTACGAACCGACACCCGACGGGCGGCCCGACCCCGGCGAGATCGTCTGGACGTGGGTGCCCTACGAGGACGATCCGCGTCAGGGCAAGGACCGCCCCGTGCTCATCGTCGCTCGCAGTGGAGCCGACCGGTTGTGGGGTCTTCAGCTCACGTCCCGCGACCACGATCACGATGCCGAGCAGGAGGCGCGAGCCGGCCGGTTCTGGATGGACATCGGCTCCGGTCCCTGGGATCCGCAGCGTCGTCCCAGCGAGGTGCGGCTCAACCGGCTCATCGAGATCGATCCACAGCAGGTGCGACGCGAAGGTGCCGTGCTCGACCGGGCACGATTCGACGCCGTCGTCGCCGCTGCCCGGCCTCACCTGCCGCGGCGATGAGCGTGATCGACACCCTCGACCGGTTCCAGCGGCGCCATCCGGTCGTGGGCTTCCCCCTGGCGGTGCTCTACAAGTTCTTCGATGATCAAGGGCCGTATCTGGCGGCGATCATCACCTACTACGCGTTCATCGCGATCTTCCCGGTGATGCTGATCGCCACGTCGGTTCTCGGCTTCTTCCTTCAGGACGACCCGGCCCTCCAGGAGGATCTGCTCGACACGGTGCTCGCGCAGTTCCCCATCGTGGGTGACCAGCTCGGGCGGCCGGACGGTCTCACCGGCAGCACGTCGGCCATCGTCGTCGGTGTCATCGCCGCGACGTACGGCGCGATGGGGCTCGGTCTGGCGGTGCAGAACGCCGCCAACATCGCCTGGGCGGTGCCGCGCAACAGCCGCCCCAACCCGATCCTGCTGCGCATCCGCAGCCTCGTCATCATGGGCATCGCCGGGGTCGGCATCCTCCTGGTCGCGATCGGCACGTCGCTGCTGCAGGACCCCGACGCGATCGGCCTGGGGGTCATCCCGGACCTCGGCTGGCTCGTGCGGCTGATCGGCCTCGTGATCACGGCACTGATCTTCGTCACGCTGTTCCGCCTGATCAGCCTCGGGCGAGCCACCTGGCGGTCGGTGCTTCCCGGTGCCATCGTGTGCGCCTTCGCCTGGCAGGTCCTGCAGTACGTGGGCGACGCCTACGTCCGCAACATCATCGGCCGCGCCAGCGCGATGAACCAGACCTTCGCCCTCGTGCTGGGGCTCATCGCGTTTCTGTTCATCGCAGCGCTCATCGTGACCTTCGGACTCGAGGTCAACGTCGTGCTGCGCCGGCGGCTGTATCCGCGGGCGCTGCTGACACCGTTCACCGACAACGTCGAGCTCGGTCCCGGCGACATCCGGGCCTACACGAGCTACGCCCGGATGCAGCGGCACAAGGGCTTCGAACAGATCCAGGTGGACTTCACGCCGTCGGAGCGCGAGGACCCCCACTAGACTTGCACTGCCCCATCCACCATCGAGTGAAGGACGAGAGCGCATGCCCACGGGCAAAGTGAAGTGGTACGACGCCGAGAAGGGCTTCGGCTTCCTCAGCCGCGAGGACGGCGACGACGTGTACGTGCGCGCCGATGCGCTGCCGGCCGGCGTCACGACCCTCAAGTCCGGCACGCGCGTGGAGTTCGGCATCGTCCAAGGTCGCCGCGGCGACCAGGCCCTCCAGGTTCGCGTGCTCGATCCGGTCACCTCGGTGCGCCGCGCCCAGGCGCAGGCCAGGCGCAAGCCGCCCGAGGACATGGTCGTCATCGTCGAGGACCTCATCGGTCTGCTCGACCGTCTCGGTGAGGGCTACCGACACGGCCGTCACCCCGAGGGCAAGCAGGCGAGCACCATCGCTCAGCTCCTGCGCCGCCTCGCCGACGAACTCGACTGACCCCGGTGGGGGGAGCGGTCGAGGGCTTCACGGTCATCCTCGCCCTCGGCGCGGTCGGCCACGTCCTCGCGGTCCGGGGAGTGCTGGACGAGACGAGTCAGGCCGTTCTCTCCCGTCTGGTCTACGTCGTCGGAACCCCCGCCCTGCTGATCTCGCTCCTGAGCGAGACGGACGTGTCGCGGGTGTTCGGGCCGTGGTTCCTCGTCGCCCTCGGGGGCGTGGTGGCCACCCTCGCGATCTACGTGCCGTGGGCATTGTGGCGCCGTCGCCCGATGAGCCATGTGGTGGTCGGCGGGCTCTCGGCGTCGTACGCCAACGCGGGCTATCTGGGTCTGCCGATCGCCGCGTACGTGCTGGGCGACGCGGCGTACGCCCTGCCGACCATGATGCTGCAGCTCGTGTTCTACGCGCCGCTCGCACTGAGCATGCTGGAGATGGCGGGCCGCGGACGCGCCGGCCTGAACCCGCTCGCCTTCGTGCGGGCGGGTCTGCGCAACCCGGTCTCCGTGGCCGCCGTCATCGGGGTGACGATCGCGCTGAGCGGCATCTCCCTGCCGCTCGTCGTCGCCGAGCCGATCCGCCTGCTGGGCCAGCTGGCGGTCCCGTGCGCACTGATCGCGTTCGGGGTCTCGCTCCGCTTCGGCCCGCGGATCGGCACCGGCCGCGGCGGTGAGGTGGCGTTGGTGACCGTGCTCAAGCTCGTGTGGCAGCCGGTGGTCGCCTACCTGCTGGCCCGGTTCGCGCTCGACCTGCCGCAGGCCCAGGTCGCCGGGGTGACGCTCATGGCCGCCCTTCCGACGGCGCAGAACGTGTTCGTGTACGCGTCGCGTTTCGGACGCGACCACGTACTCGCCCGCGACTGCGTCGCGGTGACCACCGCGCTGAGCCTGCCAGTGATGATCGTTCTCGCCGCAGTGCTGACCTGAACCTCAGGCCGTGCGGGGAAGTTCGCCGATGCGGCGCTCCTCATGATCGAAGACGACGAGCGTGTCACCGTCGAGTCGGGCCGAAGCGAGACCGCTCAGCCAGGAGTCGACGCCCGGGCAGGCCATCATCGTGTGCAGTTGCGAGGCGAACGTCACGACCTCACCGTCGACCTCGTACGTCCCCCGGAGCTGGTTGCACCCGTCGCTGCCGCGGAACTCGCCGTCAGCGAGCACGAGGAACGGCGAACGAGTGGCCTCTGCGCCCCAGGTTCCGGTGGCGTCCAGGGGCTCTGTCGAGGAACTCCCCGTGCCACATCCGGACATGGCGGCCAGAGCTGTGGCAAGGACGAGCAGCAGGACGTTACGCACGATGGTCACGCTACCTTCGTCGCCGAGGACAACGCTCCGATGCCGGCGTCCGGCGCGGCCTTCGAGGCGGAGGCCACGGCGCTGTTGACCGACGAGTCCGAGGGCATCCACGGTGTCACCACCGACGGTGCGGGCAACGTCGTCGTCTACGCCGACGAGGAGAAGCCCGAACTCGAGGGCAAGCCGAACGTCGAGGTCAAGGTCCTCGAGGGCGGCTTCGAGAGTTTCGCCGCCACCGACGTCGTGGGAGGCGCGGGCTACCTCGCCGTGAACCCCGACGATCTCGAGAATGCGGCCCACTGCTCCATCGGCTTCTCGGCCTGGAACCCCGAGGGTGAGCCGGTCATCCTCTCCGCCGGACACTGCACCGATGATGGCGCTCGGGCCGGCGCGTTGACGACGCGCCCTTCGAGCGAGGCGGCGGGCGGCGGCGACCCCGACGGTGCCGACGTGGAAGCGACCGGCCCCCTCGGCGCCCTGGCGGTCTCCCAGTGGGGTGGGCCGGGGAACATCCCCGGCGATGCGGACACCGCAGATGAGTCGTTCGTCGACGTCTCCGCGTGGAACGTGATCAACCCGGAGCTCGACCTGCTTCCGGAAGTGACGGACTGGACCACCGTCGAGGATCTCTCGCAGTCGACGACGCCCGTCAAGAGCGTCGGCGATGCGCGCGTGGGAGGGGTGGTCGGCAAGTCCGGCCGTACGACGGGCTTCTCCTCGGGCACTGTCGTGGGTCACGGTTTCGTGTCCGTCCAGGGCCGCGTCGTCGGTGGTTTCGGCGTGACGGGAATGGAGGCCGCACCGGGCGATTCCGGCGGCGCCATGATCCAGGGCACCACGGCCGTCGGCCTGCTCTCGGCCGGTGGCACCACCACCGACGGTGAGACGATCGTCTGGGGCGCCGATCTGCAGAACGGTCTGGCCCAGATCCCCGGGTACAGCGTGGCGCTCGACATCGACGAGCCCGTCATGGTCACGCCTGCCGACGGCGGACGCGTCGCCCAGGGCTCGCGGATCCAGGGCACCGGTCCCGCCGGCCGCACCCTCGAGGTGGGCATCGGCGCGCAGAACAGCGGCGAGGTCATCGAGGTGGCCATCGACGGCGACGGCAACTGGAGCTTCCCCGCGCCGAGCACGCCGGGGACGTACACCATCTCGCTGACGGCGACCGACGGCGGTTTCAACCGTTCGGAGACGGTCGACTACAGCATCGAGGTCGTCGTGGGCGCCCCGGCGATCACGAGCCCGGCCGACGGTTCGTCGGTCGTCGATGAGGTGACGGCTATCTCCGGTACGGGTGTGCCCGGCGCACTGGTGACGCTCGGCGGCGACGCCGAGGGAGAAGCCACCGTCGGCGACGACGGCACCTGGACCGTGAACGTCGACCTCGGAATCGGCGCCCACACCGTCACTGCGGTGCAGGAGGTCGACGGCGAGGTGTCCCCGGAGGTCACGAGCACCTTCGCGGTGATCCCGCCCGCGCCGGTCGTGACCTCGTCCGAGCACGGCGTCGACTACACGAAGGCCCCGACGGCGGCCCGCGGTACCGGCGTGGACGGCGCGCAGATCATGGTCTACCTCAACGGCGAGCACGTCGGCACGACCACCGTGGCCGACGGTGAATGGAGCGTCGATCTTCCCGGAGGTCTCGCAGCGGGCGACTACGACCTGGTGTGACTCAGACGGTCAATGGCCAGACGAACACGACCGACGTCCGCTTCGGCGTGCTGGTGGCCGCGGCGGCGCCGTCGCCGAAGGGCGACCTGCCGGCGACCGGTGCGGGCGTACTGCTCCCGCTGGTCCTCGGTGGCGTGGCACTGACTGCTGCCGGCACGGCAGTGGCGGTGCGCCGCCGTGGACGCGACGAGGCGCCGATCGCCCGACGCCCGGGCTCTTCCCTGACATCGAGGCCACGCTCCGCTGGGAGCGTGGCCTCGATGCGTACCGGGTCCCGGCCTGGATCGCCGACCAGGCGTCGGGAACAATGGGGAGGGTGAGCACGGTGACGAGTGAGACGGCACGCGAAGCCCTCGACGAGTCCGTCGAGGACGGCGCCGTCGGCGACTATCTCGGTCGCGAGGACGACGCCCCCGGCCTGGTGACCGAGCGTTTCGCCTGCACGCTGCCCGGCTACGTCGGCTGGTACTGGGCGGTCAGCCTCTCGGTGCTGCCGGACGCCGAGCCGACCATCAACGACATCGTGCTGCTGCCGGGCGAGTCGGCGATCGTCGCGCCGGAATGGACGCCGTACCGTGAGCGCATCAAGCCCGGCGACCTCGGCCCGGGCGACGTCTTGCCCCCCGAGGAGGACGACATCCGCCTCGCCCCGGCGTGGTTCGTCGGCGACGGCGACGCGGAAGGCGTCGTGGACCGCCACTACGCCCGCGAGATCGGCCTCGGCCGCGAATGGGTCCTGTCGCTCGAGGGTCGCGAGGATGCCGCCGAGCGTTGGTACGCCGGTGAGCAGGGTCCGCACACACCGATGGCCAAGCAGGCTCCGGGGCGATGCGGCTCCTGTGGTTTCCTGATCAGCCTCGCCGGGGACCTCGCGGATCGCTTCGGCGTGTGCGGCAACGGTATGGCGAACTCCGACGGCAAGGTCGTCGCGCTGACGCACGGGTGCGGTGCCCACTCGGGCACGCGACCCAAGCGGTCCAACTCGGCGCGGTCGCTTCCAGAGCCCGTGCTCGACACCGTCGGCGTCGACGAGGTCGAGGAGTTCTGAGCCGGCGGCGCCGCGCTACTTGCGGCGGCGGCCGCCGCCACCGGACGGGCGGGCGGCCTGTCGCGCCTCGAGGGCGTTGCGCCGGCGCCGGCAGTACTCGATGCCGAGCAGCCCGAGGCCGAACCCGGCCAACGCCGTCCACAGCCACCACTGGGTGCCGTCTTCGCGCAGTGTGCCCCAGAACGGGATGAGCGCGATCGCGAGCACGGCCCAGAGGATGGTGCCGACGGTCATCGTGCGGACACCGTCGACGTCCATCGGCTGAACCTCGGCGACGCGGTGCGTCGTCTTGCCGATCTCGATCTCGGTGATGTCCGGGTGGCCCAGCTCGTGGCGCCGCGCGGCGCGATCGGCGGACGCGGTATCGGACTCCGGGTTCTCCGGCGGGGGATCGGCGGGGCTCACCCTCCCAGGGTACCGAGGCGTAGGAGAGGATGGACGCGATGAACCCTCGTCATCGCCGGATGCTGATCCCCGGGCTCTTGATCGCGTTGCTCGTGATCGTCGCCGTCGCGTCGCTCACGGGTCGCGCCGACGCGTCCGAGCCCGTCAGCACGATCGGCGATCCCCGGATCACCGAGTCGAGTGGTCTCGCCGTGAGCGCCGCCCACGACGACCTCGCCTACACACTCAACGACTCGGGCCACGAGCCGCTCGTGTTCGCGGTCCGCATCTCGACCGGCGACACCGTGGGCGTGACCCGCCTCGCGGGCGTCGACGTCGTCGACCCCGAAGCGATCGCACTGCACGCAGGACGACTCTGGGTGGCCGATACAGGCGACAACGCCGCGACCCGCAACGACATCGCTCTTCTCGCCTTCGACGAGCCAGGCCCCGGCGATCACGTCGTACGACCGGATCGTCATCCGGTGCGGCTCGAGGAATCCGCCGACGTCGAGGCTCTGCTGATCCAGCCCCGCGACGGATCGATCTTCCTCGTGACCAAGTCGATCGGTGCGGCCGACGTGTACCGCGCCGACGCGACCACGCCCCTGAACTTCCAGCGCACGGACCTCGTCGCCCCGCCGGTGGTCACGGACGGCGCCTTCGCGCCGGACGGCAGCAGCATCGCGCTCGTCTCGTACCTCGGGATTCACGTGCTCGATCCGGTCAGCTGGGAGGTGCGTGCATCGCTGCCGCTCCCGCCGCTGGAGCAGGCCGAGTCGCTGGCGTTCGTCGATCCCGGCACGGTGCTCGTCGGCAGCGAGGGGTCCGACAGCCCGCTGTTCGCCGTCGCCCTGCCCGCTGCCCCGATCGCGGTCGCGGCGTTCGCCGCGATGCCGGCGGCCGGCCTCGCCCTCGTGCTGGCACTGTTCCGGAGCCTCTCGCTGCGATGAACCCTCATCTCGCGGTCGTCCTGGCCGCCGTGTGCTTCGGCTCGACAGGAACAGCGCTCGCTCTCGGTCCCGAGACCGCAACGCCGTTCTCGGCCGGGCTCGCGCGGATCCTCGTGGGCGGTGGACTCCTGGCGGCCTTCGCCTGGCTGACGAGCGGCCGGTCCCGAACGGCCCCGACCCCGGCGGTGCTGGCCCTGACCGTCGTCGGAGCACTGGGCGTTCTGGCGTACCAGCCGACGTTCTTCCTCGGCACCGAGGCCAACGGTGTGGCGGTAGGGACCGTCGTGGCGCTGGGAAGCGCTCCGGTGCTCACCGGCTTGCTGGAGTGGATCCTCACTCGGCGCCCGCCCGGCGTCCTCTGGGTCGTCGCGACGGTCGTGGCGACGAGTGGGGTAGCGGTGCTGTCGGGTGTCTTCGATGCCGGCTCGACGATCGATCCTGTCGGCCTTCTCGGCTCGCTCGGGGCCGGGCTCAGCTACGCCGTCTACACGCTGGCGGGCAAGGCGCTGATCGACCGGGGCATGAGTTCACGCAGCTCCATGGGAGCGATGTTCGGCGCCGCGGCCGTCCTCGCCGTTCCGCTGCTGGCGTTCGCGGACACCGGGTGGATGGCGAGCGCGTCGGGTGCGGTGACCGTGCTGTGGCTCGGCATCGTCACCACGACGGTCGCCTATCTGCTGTTCGGCGCGGGCCTTCGCCGGCTGCGGGCGTCGACCGTCTCCACGCTCACGCTGGCCGAGCCGCTCACCGCGACGATGCTCGGACTGATCGTTCTGCAGGAACGGCTGGCGTTCACCTCGGTGGTGGGGTTGGTCGTCGTCGCCGCCGGGATCGCGGTGCTCAGTCTCGGCGGTCGTCGCCGGGCGGTGCCCGTGGCGGAGTGACCCGGCACGGGTCTCGCGCTGCGGTTCTGGGAGACTATGCCCGTTCCTCCACGCTTTCCTCACGCCAAGGAGTGCCATGACCGGCGTCCTCGACCGTTACTTCAAGATCTCCGAGCGCGGCTCGACGGTCGCCCGTGAACTCCGCGGCGGCCTCGTCACCTTCCTGACCATGGCCTACATCGTGGTGCTGAACCCGATCATCCTGTCCGGCGCGCCCGACGCGACCGGTGAGTACCTCGGCGGGGGGACCGAGCCGGGGGCCGGCTTCGCGACGATCGCCGCGGTGACGGCGCTCGTCGCCGGCGTGATGTCGATCGTCATGGGACTCGTCGCGAACTTCCCGCTCGCGATCGCTGCCGGTCTCGGTCTCAACGCCTTCGTCGCGTTCAGCGTCGCCTCGCAGATGACGTGGGCGGACGCGATGGGTCTGGTGGTCATCGAGGGCATCATCATCCTCATCCTGGTCCTCACCGGGTTCCGCAAGGCCGTCTTCGATGCCGTACCGCGCCAATTGAAGACCGCGATCGCCGTGGGGATCGGCCTGTTCATCACCCTGATCGGCCTCGTCAACGCCGGGTTCGTGCGGACCACGGGAGAGCCGTCGCCGCCGCTCGGACTGGGCATCGGCGGGTCGCTCAGCGGCTGGCCGGTCGCCGTCTTCTGCATCGGCCTTCTCGTGATGATCGGTCTGTACGCCAACAACGTCCGCGGCGCGATCCTCATCGGCATCGTCTTCACCACGATCCTTGCCGTCGTCGTCCAGGCGATCACCGATACGCCCAGCTCGCAGGAGTCGCCGACCGGCTGGAACCTCAACGTGCCCAGCGTTCCCAGCGAGATCGTCGCGAAGCCCGACTTCTCGCTGCTCGGCCAGTTCAACCTGCTCGGGTCCTTCGAGAGCGTGGGCGTCGTCGCGGCGATCCTGCTGGTCTTCTCGCTCATGCTGGCCGACTTCTTCGACACGATGGGCACCATGACCGCGGTGGGTGCCGAAGCCGGCCTGAACGATGAGGACGGTGCGCCCAAGAACACCCAGCGGATCCTCGTCGTCGACTCCCTCGGCGCAGTGGCCGGCGGTATGGGCAGCGTCTCCAGCAACACCGCGTACGTCGAGTCGGCCTCCGGAGTCGGCGACGGCGCCCGCACGGGCCTGGCGAGCGTCACGACCGGCGTGCTGTTCCTGCTCGCCACCCTCTTCACGCCGCTCGTGCAGGCGATCCCGAACGAGGCGGCGGTGGCGGCCCTCGTGGTCGTCGGGTTCCTGATGATGACGCAGGTCACCGGCATCGACTGGAGCGACCTGGAGATCGCGATCCCCGCGTTCTTGACGATCGTCCTGATGCCGTTCACCTACTCGATCACGGTCGGTATCGGCGCCGGCTTCCTCGCGTTCGTCTTCCTCAAGGTCGCCCGCGGCAAGATCCGCGAGATCCACGTCCTCATGTGGATCATCTCCGTGCTGTTCCTGATCTACTTCCTCATCGACCCGATCTCGAACCTGCTCGGCGTCTGACCCGGCTCGTCCCCAGATTTGCGCTACAACCGTTGACCCTGGCGGGTCCGCGTCAGCGGTTGGCGCGCAAATCTGGGTTCACCGGTACGGTGCTGACATGTTGATCGCACTGGGAGACAAGAAGCCGCAGGTGGCCGACTCGGCGTTCGTCGCAGCCAACGCCACCCTCGCCGGGAGCGTCGTCCTCGAGGAGGGCGCGAGCGTCTGGTACGGCGCGGTGCTGCGGGCCGACAACGAACCGATCGTCATCGGTCCGCGTTCGAACGTGCAGGACAACTGCGCCTTCCACGTGGACCGCGGCAAGCCGGTGACCCTCGGCGAGGGCGTGTCGGTGGGTCACGGGGCCATCATCCACGGCGCGACGGTCGGCGATCACGTCCTCGTCGGGATGGGCTCCATCATCATGAACGGCGCCGTCATCGGCGACGAGTCGCTCATCGCTGCCGGCGCGCTCGTGCCCGAGGGCATGGAGGTTCCGCCGCGTTCACTCGTCGCCGGCGTCCCTGGCAAGGTGCGCCGTGAGCTCAGCGAGGACGAGGTCGCCAAGCTGCATCGCAACGCCGCGATCTACGAGGAGCACCGCGAGTTGCACCGCCGGGGGACCGTCCTGGATTAAGCGCGTCTCAGGAGGTGGCAGGCGCCGCGGGTCCCCGGCGTGCCGGCGCCCTGCGGGACTGGCCGGTCTTGCGGTACAGCCTGGCGATGTGCCCCTCGACGGTTCGTCGTGACAGATGCAGACGTCCGGCGATCTCCGCATTGGTGAGCCCAGCGGCGATCAGTTCGCTCACCTGCTGCTCGCGCGGGGTCAGCGTCTCGCCGTTCGGCATGCCGGGTAGCCGGTGCAGCAGGGGATGTGCCGTCAGCCCCAACTCGTCCATGGCTCGCAGCGCCCTGGCCGCCGCAGCGCGCCGGATGGCCGCGGGAGCAGTGGGGGCGGCTCCCGCCTGGGTGGCTGCCTCAGCCGCGAGCAGACGAAGCCCCGCGTCGGCGAAGCGATCTGCGACGTCCAGCAGCGTCACGGCGTCCTCCGCTAGGAGAGCCTCCGCGTGTGCCAGCCGGAGCGCATGAAGCTCCCCGTCGAGGCTGTCGCGGAGAGCAAGCAGCGCGCGGGCAGCCCGACGCCGGCCGAACCGGATGGCCGCATGGAGTGTCTCGGCGGCGAAACCGGCATGCCCGTCCTCGACGAACGCTTGTGCTTCGTCCAGCGTCGTGCTGGCGGCGCGCGGGAGGTCGAGGGCGAGCCGTGCCGCCGCGACGCGGGCCTGGGAGCTACCCGCTACGGCGGCGCTGCTGCGAGGCGGGATGAGCGGGAACCGCCGGACGAACTCCCCGGCGGCGTTCTGCTCGCCGAGGAGTGCCGACGTCTCGGCGAGCAGCGCGACCAGGGCCTGTTCCATGCCCGAGGGATCGTTCTCGGGAACAGCGCCCGACGCTGCGAGGGCGATGCGGTGAGCGAGGCGCACCTCTCCGGTGGCCAGGTGCCAGGCGGCTCGCGCCACGTGGTAGGTCAACTGGTCGGGATGGTAGCCGCCGTGACGGGTGTCCTCCAGATGCCGGGCAAGCCGGACGAGGCGGGCCGGCCCCTCGCTGGAGATCGCGCACACGAAGTAGGCGCCGCGCAGTTCCTCCTTGAACCACGGCTCGGGCGAGGGCAGCACCATGGCGTTGACTCCCGCTCGGCGCACGCGAGCAAGACCGCGGCGCGGAGTGCCTCTGGCGGCTTCGCTGAGCGCTCTGGCGACAGTCACGCGGGCCCGAAGACCGCGCCGAGCGAAGCGCAGATCACCGCTGTCGTCCTCCATCTCCGCGGCCGCGTCCGATAGTCGTCCGCCGTAGGTGAGATGAAGGAGGCGATGGGCCGCGAGTTTGCCGCGCTCGCGTCGATCGGTCGCTTCGCCGCGCGCCCGCTCGAGTACGGCGAGAGCACCGTCGAGGTCGTTGCGCTGGTAGTGCAGGAGATCGGCGCGCAACGTGGCCGCCCGAGTCCTGAGCGCCGAGGCCTGCTCGACGCCGACCTCGGGCAGCAGCGCCGCGGCCTCATCCAGAGCTGTCTCAGCCTCATCCGCGTCGGGTAGGAAGCGCCACGCCCTCGCCGCCTGCAGATACAGGGTGCACCGTCGGGTAGCGGAGGCTCCGTCACGTTCGCCGACCTCGATCGCCAGGGTGTTGAGTTCGACCGCGGCCGACCATTCGTGGCGTTGCATCGTGCGCTCGAGGATCGCGTCGATCGTGGCGTCGTCGACATGGTGGCCGTTCCTGAGCGCCCAGCGCACGGCGTTCGGCGAGGGCTCATCGGCGAGGGCCGCGCGGTACGCCTGCGCGACGCGTGCCGGCGGGTTGAGCGCTCGCAGCGCATCCGCGACGAAGGGAGCGCGGAACTCCAGGCGGTGGTCGTCGGCGCGTCGACGCAGGATGCCCAAGGCGAGCCACTCCTCGGCGACCTCTCGCTCGTGGGAGGTGAGGCGGGAGGGTCTGATGGGTTCGGCGAGCGCGAGCCGGGCCGCCGTCGTGGCGTGTGGTAGCGCCATGACCGCGTTCTGGATCGCAACGTCACACAGCAGGCTCGTCAGCGCTCCGACGAGCTGCCAGCGGCCGTCGAGCAGCACCAGCAGACTGGCATCGCGGGCCGCCGAAGCGAGCCGGGTTACGACCGCGGGCACGAAGCCGGCCGCATGCCCGATGGCGCGCACGGCCGCCAGGTCGACCGGCGCATCGAGTCTGGCGACGAGCACGTCGTGGAGTTCGGCGATGGACAGCACGTCGACCGTGAGCACCTGACGGCGCACGAGTTCGTCGGTGGTCAACCACGCGGGAAGCCTGTTCAGTGAGGTCGTCGCCACGACCGTGCAGGTCCCCGAGGGAGGCGGCGCGGCCGGAACGTCCTCGGGACGTGCGAAGCACTGGATTCTCGCATTCGGGCGCCACCGGCCCGACGCGGCAACCTGCGCTTCGGGGAATTCGGCGGGCACGCGCACGGTGGCGACGGTGCGTGCGCCGTTACCCGGCTCGCCGAGGAGTATCAGGGCACTCCTCTCGTCGCCGTGGCGTGTTTCGAGGGCGTCGATCAACAGGTGCTCGACGGTGCGCCGAGCACAGTCCCGAGGCGTTGGCACGGCACCACCGTAAGGCATGGCTCGACGCAGGATCTGCGAAATCAGGTGGTCAGCACGCTATCGGCCGCGTTCCCGAGCCGCTGGACTGGTCGCTCCACCGCGTCTCATCGCGGGTTCAGTCACTTGCTGCCACAGGCAGCTCGTCACGGGGAGTTCGTTTTGCTCACTACTCTGATCAGCGCCGCGTCGAAGCGCGGACGCGCGGTCATGTCCATCATGGGGGCTCTTGCCCTCGTCTTCACATCCTTGCTGGTGGTGCAGAGTCCTGCGCACGCCGCCGGCCAAACCATGACCTTCACCTCGCCATCGGGTACCGCCTGGACGGTGCCGGACGGCGTCACCGAGGTGCAGGTGGTGATGGCCGGGGCTCGCGGCGGAAGCGGCACCGATATCGAGATCACGCGCGACGGCTTCGGCGGCCGCGGGTCCAAGGTGTCCTTCACTCTGCCGGTGCAGCCCGGACAGGTGCTGCGCGCCTACGGTTCGACCGAGGGAGGGCCGGTCGGTTCGCGACACGAGCCCGGTGCAGGCGGTCGCGGCTATCGTGCCGGCGGAGCCGGCAATACAGGATCGCTGGCGGCGAAGGCCGGCGGCGGCGGTGGCGGCGCCAGCGCACTGCTCGTTGATGGCTCCGTTGTCGCAGTCGCCGGTGGCGGTGGCGGCGGTGGCGGCCGTGGTGCCGCGATGGTGCTGTACCACGGCGGCGACGGTGGCGAGAACGGAGGCGCAGGCCAGGGCGGTTCCGGTGTTGGCAGCGGCGATGGCGGTGCCGGCAGCGTCCGAAGCGATGGACACGGCGGCCAGGGGGGCAACGCGGGAAGCAGCAGCTCGGCTGGCGGTGGCGGCGGCGGTGGCGGTGGCTACCGAGGCGGCAATGGCGGCGAGGGTGGCGGTGCCGGCGGTGGCGGCGGTGGCGGCGGTGGCGGCGGCAGCACCTGGCTTGCACCCGGTGTCAGCGCGGAGCGGGGCCTGGAAACCGGCCGGAGCTCCGGCTACGTGACGATCAGCTACAGCGATCCGACGGAGACGGTGCTGCAGCTGCCGGCGTCGGCCGTCGCCGGCGCGCCGGTATCGGCCCAGGTCGTGGTCAGGAACGTGATGGCGCCCGGCGAGGCGGTTCGGGGCAGGGTCGAGATCCGTCGCGGCGACGAGGTCATCGCGACCGGGACCGTGGTGAACGGTTCGGCTGTCATCAACCTGCCGGCACTCGGCGCTGGGGAGCATGTCCTGGTGGCCCGCTTCATCCCCGATGATGGCAGTGGTGTCGGCAGTTCCGAAGGCAGCGCCACCATCCATATCACCGCGGGGGTCTCTGCCACGGATCTGGACATCAGCACCTCGCAGGGTGTCTACGGTGAGCAGATCGAGCTCTTCGCCCGGACGCAGGCGATCGCTCCGGCTACCGGAGGTCTCGCGGGCGGCACGACGACGTTCTACGCGACGGACTCCCTGGTGCGGGACCCGGCGAACGACGAGATCGTCGATGAGGTGGCGACCCAGGCCAACGGTGATGCGTCCACGGTTCTCGTCGCCGAGGACGTGTCTGCTGCGCGATACTACTACGCGGTGTTCAGCGGTACCGAGAATCTGTCCGGCTCGACCTCACGGATCGTCAGTCTCACGATTGCTGCGGCGGACACCGCCACCGCGCTGTCTCTCGACGCCACGAGCGTTGAGTACGGCCAGTCCGTGGTGGCCTCCGTCGACGTCGAGGCACTCCAGCCCTCGAACGCCGTGGTGGACGAGGGAGAGGTCGAGTTCACCGTCGACGGCGTCTCGGCGGGCGTCGCGACCGTGAACGCCGAGGGCCGGGCGACGCTGACGTTGTCCGGACTGGGCGTCGGTGAGTACGAGGTCGTGGCATCGTATAGCGGAAGTGCGAGGTTTGGATCGTCGGTGTCGCAGTCGGCCACGTTGCGAGTGAGTGCCGTGCCGACGCGGACCGAGATCGTGATCGATCCTGCCGACTCCACGGTCTACGGCGCGCCGGTGACCCTGGAGGCCCGCGTGAGCGCGGCCACTTCGGCGGCGGGCGCGCCCGACGGCCTGGTGGCCTTCACCGTCGACGGCGCACTGCTGGGCACGGCCGAACTGGCCGATGGAGTCGCGCAGTGGTCCGTCGCGCACCTGCCCGTGGGGGTCGCGACGATCAAGGCGGCTTACGTTGGCTCGGGGAACTTCTCGGGATCGACGTCGGAGTCGGTGGAGTACGAGATCGTCGCCGCGAGCACGTCGATCGTCGCCTCGGTCGAGCCGGATAGCACCCGCTACGGCCAGCCGGTCCGTCTGTCCGCGGTGGTGGAGTCGCTCGCTCCGAGCGAGGCTGTGCCGTCCGGGACGGTGGAGTTCCTCGTCGACGATGAGCCGGTCGGCTATGGCGAGCCGGTCGAGACGACGGCGCCGTCCGAAGCGCCGCGTGCCGAGTACGCCCTCGAACTCGACGACCTTCCCGTGGGTGAGCATGAGGTGACCGCGGTCTTCGACGGGGGAGCGGAGTTCGGGTCCGCCTCGGCGGACGCGGTGCCCTTCGAGGTGGCGCCCTGGGCGACCACGGTCGAGCTCGAGGCCGAACCGGCCAGCATCGTCGAAGATGCCTCAAGCACACTCACCGCGACGGTGCGAGCAGGCGTCGCGGACGGCGAGGAGGCTCCGACGCCGACGGGTGTGGTGAGGTTCGTCGTGAACGGTGAGCCGGTCGGTGAGTCGGTCGCCGTCGATGACGACGCAGTGGCGACGACGCGGCTGTCAGATCTTGCCGTCGGCGACCACGAGGTCGTGGCCGTCTATGAGCCGGCTGACGAGACCGCTCAGCCGTCTGAATCGTCGCCGGTGACGCTCACCGTGACCGCCTCGCCCTCCGGCGGCGGAGACGACGGCGGCGGTGGCGGTCGGGTCGGCGACGGCGGTGGTACGGGCAATCAGCCGTCCGGCGACGGCAGTCGGTCGGGCCTCGGCTCCATCGGCAAGATCCTGCCGACGACAGGCGCACCGGTCACGCTGACGGCCCTCGGAGCCCTGGCGGCCCTCCTCCTGGCCGGCGGCGGTCTGCTGACGTCCCGACGCCGGTAGCGGAACAACGCGTTGAGTGTGACGTTCGGCGGCTAGATCACCGGTTTTCGGCCGCCAAACGTCACACTCAGCGCGTGTTCAGCGGTGCTCGACGACGTAGTCGATGCAGCGGGTGAGGGCGGTGATGTCGTCGGGCTCGACCGCGGGGAACATCGCGACCCGCAGCTGGTTGCGGTTCAGGCCGCGGTACCCCGCGACGTCGACGATGCCGTTCTCGCGCAACGCGGCCACGACCTCGACGGCGGGAACCTCATCGGCCAGGTCGATGGTGGCGACCACGAGGGAGCGTTCCGCCGAATTGGTCACGAACGGCGTCGCATAGTGGCTGGCCTCGGCCCAGGCGTAGAGGCGGCTGCTGGACTCTCGGGTGCGCGAGACCGCCCAGTCGAGTCCGCCGCGCTCGAGCATCCACTGCAGCTGCTGGTCGAGCAGGAACAGGGTCGCCACGGCCGGGGTGTTGTACGTCTGGTCCTTGCGGGAGTTCTCGATCGCGACCGGCAGGTCGATGAACCCGGGGATGTGGCGCCCCGAAGCCTTGATCTGGTGTGCTCGCTCGATCGCGGCGGGGCTCATGAGTGCGATCCACAGGCCGCCGTCGGAGGCGAAGGACTTCTGCGGTGCGAAGTAGTACACGTCGGCCTGAGTGATGTCCACCGGCAGGCCTCCGGCACCCGATGTGGCATCGATGAGGACGAGGGCGTCGGAGTCGATCTGCTCGGGGCGTGACACCGGCACCATGACACCGGTCGAGGTCTCATTGTGAGCCCAGGCGTAGGCGTCCACGCCGGTGGTCGCGATCGGGTCCGGATGGGTGCTCGGATCTGACTCGTGGAGAACAGGAGCAGCCAGGAACGGGGCTCGCTGCACGGCGGTGGCGAACTTGCGGGTGAACTCCCCGTGGACGAGGTGCTGGCTGCGTTCGCGGATCAGGCCGAACGTCGCCGCGTCGAAGAAGGCGTGAGAACCGCCGACGCCGAGAACGACCTCATAGCCGTCGGGCAGGGTGAAGAGCCTGGACAGCCCTTCGCGGACGCTGGCCACGAGCCCTTTGACCGGGGCGGCTCGATGCGATGTGCCGAGGAGGGAGGTGCCGGTGGCGGCGAGGGCTTCGATTGCTTCGGTGCGGACCTTGGACGGACCGGAGCCGAACCGCCCGTCGGCGGGCAGCATCTCCGCGGGGATCTTCACGCCCAGCACTCTACGCGCGAGCCCGCAGTCACTCGAGCAGCACCCGAGAGAATGAGAGTCGAGTGCGACCTCTCTGCTTCGATCGTGTCACCCCATCCGCCACCGGCGCTTGAGCCTGGAACATGGGCCGAACCCTCCTCACCGAATATGCCGTGGTCTGCAGGCCCGTGTGTTATGCCTCACTTTGCGCCTGTCCGGGGGTGGGTGAGTGTCCCCCATCACGTTCGATTCCGTACGATGCCGCCATGGCACCCGAGCAGACCGTTCCGCTGGCCGAGGGCGTGAGCCACGACCTCGCCGAGTGGGAGAAAGCGACGGCGGCCGTGCTGCGCAAGACGCGCAAGCTGGCCGAGGACGCCCCCGACTCCGACGTGTGGGATCTTCTCGCGACGCGGACCCTCGACGGCATCAGCGTGACGCCGCTGGGGACTCCGGCGCTGACGGAGGACCTGCCCGAAGCGGGACTGCCGGGCCAGTCGCCCTTCACCCGCGGTGCTGTCGCCGCGCGCACCGAGCTCGACGGCTGGGACGTGCGCGGATGGTTCATCGACCCCAGCACCGACGCCGACGCGGTGAGCGCCGAGCTGGAGAACGGTGCCAACTCGCTGTGGCTCACCGTGGGGGAGGAGGGCATCGCCCCCGACCGGCTCGCGGCCCTGCTCGAGCCCGTCTTCCTCGACCTCGCTCCCGTGATCCTGGACGCCCCGACGGCCACTCGCGCCGCCGCCGAGGCCTTCCTCAGCGTGCTCGAAGACAAGGCCGTCGAGGCGCATCGCGGCACCAACCTCGGTGCCGATCCGCTCGGCAACGCCCTTCGCGGCCGCGGCGACACCGCGCTCGACGTAGCCGTCGACCTCGCCCGCATCGCGAAGGCCCGCGGGATCCGCGGCGTGGTCGTCGATGCCACCGCCGCCCACGATCTGGGCGCGTCGGACGTGCAGGAACTCGCCTACTCGCTCTACGCGGGTGTCACCTATCTGCGAGCCCTCACCGAGGCCGGTCTCTCGGCGAACGAGGCGGCCGAGCAGCTCGAGTTCCGGTACGCGGCCACCGACGAGCAGTTCCCCACGATCGCCAAGCTGCGTGCCGCCCGTCGCCTGTGGGATCGCGTCGGCCAGCTCAGCGAGATCGTCGAACCGGCGCGTGCGCAGCGACAGCACGCGGTCACGTCCCGGCCGATGATGTGCCGCTACGACAGCTACACCAACATGCTCCGCACCACGGTCGCGACCTTCGCCGCCGGTGTCGGCGGGGCGGACGCCGTCACCACGCTGCCGTTCGACGAGCCGCTCGGTCTCCCCACGCCGTTCAGCCGCCGCATCGCCCGCAACACGTCCGCGCTCCTCATCAGCGAGTCGCACGTCGCCGCAGTGACCGATCCCGCCGGTGGCGCCCACGCCGTGGAGAAGCTGACCGACGACATCGCTCGCGCTGCGTGGGAGCTCTTCGGTGAACTCGACGCCGCCGACGGCACCGACGCGGCACTCGCGATCCTCCGGGACCGGATCGAGGCCACCGCGAGCGAGCGGGCCCTGCAGATCGCCCGTCGCAAGCGCCCGATCACCGGCGTCAGCGAGTTCCCCAACCTGCAGGAGAAGCTGCCCGAGCGCGCGCCGTACCCGGTGCCGCTGGCCGTCCACCGCTACGCCGGCGAGTTCGAGGCGATGCGCGACGAGCCGGCCGAGCAGCCCGTGTTCCTCGCGACGATGGGCCCGATCGCCCAGCACACCGCCCGCGCCTCCTTCGCCGCGAACCTGCTCGCGGCCGGCGGCATCCATCACGCGGTGGCCGGTGCGACCGACGGCGTCGAGCAGGTCATCGACTCCTACCGTGAAGCCGGCGGTCCCGAGGTGGTGTGCGTCGCCGGACACGACAACGCCTACGACGAGTGGGGCGCCGAGCTCGTCACCGCTCTTCGCAAGGCCGGCGCCCGACATGTGATCGTCGCCGGCAAGACCGACATCGGAGCGGACGACAGCGTCGCAGCCGGACTCGACGCCCTCGCGTTCCTCCGTCGCACCCGGGAGGTGCTCAGCGCATGACCATCCCGTCCAGCTTCCAGGGGCTCCCATTCGATCCCGAGCGGCCCGCATCGCCCGACCCGGAGGCGTACGCACGCGCGACCGACGGTGCCGAGCCCTGGGCGTCGCCCGAGGGTATCGACGTCAAGCGGCTCTACACGCCCGACGACATCGCGGGCCTCGATGCGCTCGACACTTACCCGGGCCTCACGCCGTTCCTGCGCGGGCCATACCCCGCGATGTACACGACGCAACCGTGGACCATCCGTCAGTACGCCGGGTTCTCCACCGCCGAGGAGTCGAACGCGTTCTATCGGCGTAATCTCGCGGCCGGGCAGAAGGGTCTCTCCGTCGCGTTCGACCTCGCGACGCACCGCGGATACGACTCGGACAACCCGCGTGTGGTCGGCGACGTCGGCATGGCCGGCGTCGCGATCGACTCGATCTACGACACGCGCAAGCTCTTCGAGGGCATCCCACTGGACCAGATGAGCGTCTCGATGACGATGAACGGCGCGGTGCTGCCGGTCATGGCGCTCTACATCGTGGCGGCTGAGGAGCAGGGCGTGAAGCCCGAGCAGCTGGCCGGGACCATCCAGAACGACATCCTCAAGGAGTTCATGGTCCGCAACACGTACATCTACCCGCCGGCGCCGTCGATGCGGATCATCTCCGACATCTTCGCGTACACGGCGGCCAAGATGCCGCGGTTCAACTCCATCAGCATCTCCGGCTACCACATCCAGGAGGCCGGAGCGACGAACGACCTCGAGCTCGCCTACACCCTCGCCGACGGCGTCGAGTACATCCGCGCGGGACTCGACGTCGGACTCGACATCGACGCGTTCGCGCCGCGGCTGAGCTTCTTCTGGGCGATCGGCATGAACTTCTACATGGAGATCGCCAAGATGCGCGCCGCGCGTGCGCTCTGGGCGCGGCTCGTGCGGCAGTTCGACCCGCAGAACCCCAAGTCGCTCAGCCTGCGCACCCACTCGCAGACGTCCGGCTGGAGCCTCACCGCGCAGGACGTCTTCAACAACGTCCAGCGCACGGCGATCGAGGCGATGGCGGCCACGCAGGGTCACACGCAGAGCCTGCACACCAACGCGCTCGACGAAGCGATCGCGCTGCCGACCGACTTCAGTGCCCGCATCGCGCGCAACACGCAGCTGTTGCTGCAGCAGGAGTCCGGCACCACGAACATCATCGATCCGTGGGGCGGCTCCTACTACGTTGAGCGTCTGACGCACGACCTCGCGACCCGCGCCTGGGCGCACATCGAGGAGGTCGAGGCGGCCGGCGGCATGGCCAAGGCCATCGAGGAGGGCATCCCGAAGATGCGCGTCGAGGAGGCGGCCGCCCGCACGCAGGCCCGCATCGACTCCGGTCAGCAGGCGGTCATCGGCGTCAACACGTACCGCGTGCCCGACGACGAGCCGGTCGAGGTGCTCAAGGTCGACAACAAGGCCGTGCTCCAGCAGCAGCTCGCCAAGCTCGAACGGCTCCGCGCCGAGCGCAATGAGGACGACGTCCGCCGCACCCTCGAGGCGCTCACCAACAGTGCGGAGCGGGGCGCCGGTCGCGACGGTTCGCTCGACGGCAACCTGTTGGCCCTCGCGGTCGACGCCGCCCGGGCCAAGGCCACCGTCGGGGAGATCAGCGACGCTCTCGAGAAGGTCTACGGGCGCCACCAAGCCGTCATCCGTACGATCTCTGGTGTGTACCGCAGCGAGTCCGGCGGAACCGGCGACATCCAGCGCGTGATCGAGGCGACCGACGCCTTCGAGCAGGCCGAGGGCCGGCGCCCGCGCATCCTCGTGGCGAAGATGGGCCAGGACGGCCACGATCGCGGTCAGAAGGTCATCGTCACGGCGTTCGCCGACATGGGCTTCGACGTCGACGTGGGCCCGCTGTTCTCGACCCCGGAGGAGGTCGCCCAGCAGGCCGTCGACGCCGACGTGCACATCGTGGGTGTCTCCTCCCTGGCGGCCGGGCACCTCACCTTGCTGCCCGCGCTCAAGCAGGCCCTGGCCGAGCTCGGGCGCGAGGACATCATGGTGGTCATCGGCGGCGTGATCCCGCCCGACGACGTGCCTGCCCTGAAGGAGATGGGCGCGGCCGAGGTGTTCCTGCCCGGGACGGTCATCGCCGATTCGGCGCTCACGCTGCTCGACAAGCTCCGCTCGCAGCTGCAGCACTGATGGCAGCCGTCGACGTCCAGGCACTCGTCGAGGGGGTGCGCGCGGGACAGCGCGGTGCGGTGTCGCGGGCGATCACGCTCGTCGAGTCGCGTCGTTCCGACCACCGCGCGGCTGCTCGGGAGCTGCTGACCGAGCTCGCGCCTCACGCCGGGGGCGCGGTGCGCGTCGGCATCTCCGGAGTTCCAGGCGTCGGCAAGTCGACGTTCATCGAGGCCCTCGGCGGTTACCTGACCGGCCGCGATCAGCAGGTCGGCGTGCTCGCGGTCGACCCGTCGAGCGTCCGCACCGGCGGCTCGGTGTTGGGCGACAAGACCCGGATGGCGACGCTGTCGACCGACCCGAAGGCCTACATCCGCCCCTCGCCGAGCGCCGGCACGCTCGGCGGGGTCGCCCGCGCGACGAGCCAGGCACTGACGATCCTCGAGGCGGCCGGCTACGACGTCGTCCTCGTCGAGACCGTCGGAGTCGGGCAATCGGAGATCACCGTCGCGGGGATGGTCGACACTTTCCTGTTCCTCACCCTCGCGCGCACGGGCGATCAGCTCCAGGGCATCAAGAAGGGGATCCTCGAGATCGCCGACGTCATCGCGGTCAACAAGGCGGACGGCGAACGCGTCAAGGAGGCCGAGGCGACCGCTCGCGATCTTGCTGGGGCCCTACGGCTCGTCTACGCCGGCACGCAGGACTGGGTGCCGCCGGTGCTGACCTGCTCCGCGATCGAGGGCACCGGCATCGGCACCGTCTGGAACCGGATCATCCGGCATCGCGAGTTCCTGGGCGCCCGGGGTGTGGCCGAGAAGCGCGCTCGACAGCAGCTCGACTTCGTCTGGACGCTGGTGCGCGACGAGATCGACCAGCGACTGCGTAGCGACGAGAACGTCGCGGCGGTCCGCGCGTCCCTGCGCGAGCGGGTGCTCAACGGCGACCTGCCCGCGGTCGCTGCGGCCGACGAGATCCTCCGCGCCTACGACAGCTGAGGCGCTCGGGCGCGCCACGCGTCCTCGATCACCTCGGCCAGTTCGTCCACACCGATCCGTTCCAGCCGCACCAGGACGCTTGCGTGACCGGCGTAGTGGTCGATGGTGAAGAACACGTCCGGGTCGCTCGCCAACAGCGCCTCGCGCTCGCCCAGGTCGCTGCACCACGCCACGAGGGCTTCGGGCTTGTCGCGCAAACGCAGGAAGATCCTGCCGCCGGCGTAGAACGCCGGAGTTCCGTACGCCGTCCGCTCCTCGACGCCCGGCAGCGCGAGCGCCAGCCGTCGCACGTCGTCTTCGGTCGCCACGTCCTCACTGTGGCACGACGAAGCCCGCTGAGGCGAGGGGCTAGCGGGATCGGGTGCGCGTGTGATGGGCTCGCGGAAAGGAAACTCACACATCGGGGGAAACGATGAAGAGATTGCTATCGCTGGGCGCGGTCACCCTCGCCCTCCTCACGGGAAGTCTCACCGGCGCCCACGGTGCCCCGACGGACCCTGCAGGGCCCGTGCAGCGGCAGGCCGTCGACCAGTCGGCCCAGGCGGCAGCCGTCGAGTACTGGACGCCTGATCGCATGCGGGCGGCCCTCCCGGCCGAAGCGCTCCTCTCCGACCAGCTCGCGGCCCCGCTCGAGGATGTCGCGAAGGGCGCGCCGCAGAAGATCGCGGGTCGGCAGGCGGGACCGATCGCCGACGTCATCGGTGGGCTCCGCGAGCTGCTGGCCAGCAGCGGCGAGCTCTACACCGGCGGCGGCGAGGTGGTGAAGACCACCGGCAAGGTGTTCTTCACCCTCGGGGGCGCCGACTACGTCTGCTCGGGCAGCTCCACGGTGGCCGCCAACGAGAGCTTGGTCCAGACCGCGGGTCACTGTCTCAACGCGGGGCCGGGCGACTTCGCCACGAACTTCATCTTCGTGCCGCAGTACGACAACGGCAGCGCGCCGTTCGGCGAGTTCGCCGCCACGGAGCTGTACACGACGCAGCAGTGGGCCGAGTCCGGCGACATCAATTACGACGTGGGGTACGCCAAGGTCGGCACCGTCGGGGGAGCCACGCTGACCGACACCGTCGGCGCTCAAGGCGTCGGGTTCAACCAACCCCGCGGGGAGGCCATGCATGCTTTCGGCTATCCGGCCGCGTCGCCGTACAACGGTCAGGAGCTTGCCTGGTGCAGCGGCCAGGTGGCGACGGACCCGCTCGGCACCGACTCTCAGGGCATGGTCTGCAACATGACCGGCGGTTCGTCCGGCGGCCCGTGGTTCATCGATGACGACGAGGCGTCGGGCATCGGCACGCTCAACTCGGTGAACAGCTTCAAGTACACCGTTCCGGGCTTCGGTGACCGCATGTACGGGCCGTACTTCGGCTCCGTGGTCCAGAGCCTCTACACCGCGGCGCAGAACTGATGCGCGGCAGTCGGCGACCCTCGATACGGGGTCGCCGGCTGCTGTTCGCGCTCCTGCTCGCAGCGGCTGTGCTGGCCGGGTGCACGGAGGCGGGCCCGGACTCACGGCCGACCACGGCGGCGCCGCCGACCACATTCACGCCCAGCAGCCCGCCCCGCCGCCCGAGTTCGACGTCGCGCGGGTCATGGATGACATCCGCCACCTGGCTGAGGCGATCGGCCCGCGGCACGGCACCTCCCCGGCCTATGCGGAGGCGGCGGTGTGGGCGGAGGAACGTCTCGCCTCCCTCGGGTACACGGTGACGCGGCAGGCCGTGACCGCTCCCGCGGGCACGACCTGGGGCGTCGACGTGCCCGCGGGCAACTCGCCGAACGTCATCGCCTCACGGCCTGGCGCCGGACCGTCGGACCCGCACGTCCTGATCGGGGCGCACCTCGACACCGTCCCCGTCGCGCCGGGCGCGGAGGACAACGCCTCGGGCGTGGCAGTGATGCTCGAACTCGCCCGTGTCGTCGCCGCCACCGACCTCCCTGTGCGGTTCGTGGCCTTCGGTGCGGAGGAACCACGCGGACCAGGCGACGCCCTGCATCACTTCGGCTCCCAGCAGTACGTCGCGGCGCTCGACGACGCCGGCCGGAGGGGGATCCGCGCGATGGTCGCTCTCGACCGGGTCGGTGTGCCGGGACCGGAAGTCCCCGTGTGCTCCGGTGCCGCCCCGGCTGGGACGACCGCCGTTCGCGACGAACTCGCCGCGACGGCAGCCCGGGCCGGCCTCCCCCACGCGGTGTGCGGAGGCAACACCACGAGCGATCACTGGTCGTTCGACAAGGCGGGCGTTCCCGCCGCGCGTCTCGGCTCCATCCCGTATTCCGGTTACCACTCGCCGGCCGACACCGTGCATGTCATCGACCCGGAGCAGCTCGGACGGGTGGGGGCGATCATGCGGGCGTGGTTGCTCGCCGGGTCACCGTAGGCCGGCGTCGAACGGCGGCGAACTCGCCCGGCGAGCGAGTTCCAGGATCGCCGCGGCGCGCTCGCCCTCCACGAGCCGTGGTGTGAAGGTCTCGTCGATGACGTAGGGGAGTGGTCGCACGTCGAGGACCTGAACGGGCGTGGCGATGATCTCCACGAGGATCCCCTCCTGCGTCTCGCGCATGAAGTCCATGTCGAACACGAGGTTGCCGAGCGAGTGCACCACGGTGGCGTCGTCGTGCTGTTCCCATCCCTGCACCCAGTGCGGGTGTCCGCCGACCACGACGTCGGCTCCTGCATCGGTGAAGGCACGGGCCATCTCACGTTGGCTCGGTTCGGGCACGTTCGTGTACTGCGTTCCCCAGTGCGGCACGACGACGAGCAGGTCGACCCGTCCGGCCAGGTCGCCGATGTCCTCGACGGCACGGCGCAACGCCTCCTGATCGATCGCTGGGCCGGTTCGAGGCGGCGCGTCGATGCGGTTGGTGCCGGGGGAGGCCGGGCCGGCGGCCGGCGTCTCGCCGATGGAGTCGGTGGCATAGAACCCGACCCGGAGGCTGCCGGTGTCCACGATCGCCGGTTCCCGCGCCCGGGCTCGATCCTCACCCGCGCCCACCACCGCGAATCCGGCCTCGCGCAGCAACCGGAAGGTCGTGAGCATGGGCTCGGCGCCGAAATCCCCGAGGTGGTTGTTGGCCAGCCCCACGACGTCGATACCGGCCGCCCGCATCCCGGCGAGCACGCCCGGATCCGCGCCGAACGAGTCGCCGCCCTGCTGGGGCGGACCGGCCGTCGACAGCGTGGACTCGAGGTTCACGAACGCCACATCTGCGTCGGCGAGGACGCTTCCGATGTCGCCCCACACCGCGCCGAGGTCTCCACGGCGAGCGAGATAGGCACCGACACGACGCCCCAGCATCACGTCCCCGCCGACCAGGACGCGAGCGTGGGGAGTCAGCGGTCGTTCGCTGGGGATCGTGAGGGGGTAGTCCTCGTCGTCGAGCGGGTCGAGCCCGTCGACCGTGGCGAGGCGCACGGTCGGTCGCACACGGTCCGCCGGAACGAGGGCCACGGCCGTGTCGTCGGCGAGAACGGCGTCGAGAGCCTCGTCCGTGCGAACGACTCGCAGCGGTTCGTCCTGTCCTGACAACGGCTCCCATGTCTCGATCTCGCCGGCCACGAGCCGACGCGCCTCGGCCGCGTCGAGGTCGAGTGGCGGCCGGCTCAACGAAGTCGCGATCGCCAGCGGAAGACGGTGCGACGGCGGTTCCGGCGACGGCGCGGGTTCGGGTGCCGACGTGCACCCGGCGAGCAGCGCGACGAGCGTGACGAGGAGCGCCAGCCGGGTCATGATCTCAGAATACGGACGATGAGAATCCGGACTAGTCACAAAGGACTAGTCCGGGCTAGTCTGTTCCTCACGTGGACGAAGGCCCGGCCATCTCGGGGGGATGGCCGGGCCTTCGATATGTCACCGTACGTGTCAGGCGGTCGCCCAGGCGGGGTTCCAGCCCTCCACCTCATCGGCGCGGCGCTCCTTGGGGCCGACGTACGCCGACGACGGACGGATGAGGCGTCCGGTCCGCTTCTGCTCCAGGATGTGCGCGCTCCATCCCGCAGTGCGAGCCGAGGTGAACATCGCCGTGAACATGTGCGGTGGGATCTGCGCGAAGTCGAGCACGATCGCGGCCCAGAACTCGACGTTCGTCTCGAGCACGCGGTCGGGGCGGCGTTCACGCAGTTCGGTGAGTGCGGCCTGCTCCAGCGCCTCGGCGACCTCCGCGCGCGGCGCGTTGAGCTCCTTCGCGGTGCGCCGCAGGGTGCGGGCGCGCGGGTCCTCCGCACGGTAGACCCGGTGCCCGAAGCCCATGAGCCGCTGGCCGCTGTCGAGCAGCTTCTTGACGTAAGCGCGCGCATCGCCGGACTTCTCGACCTCCTCGATCATGCCGAGCACCCGCGACGGTGCGCCGCCGTGCAGCGGGCCGGACATCGCGCCGACCGCGCCGGAGAGGGCGGCGGCGGCGTCCGCGCCCGTGGAGGCGATGACGCGCGCCGTGAACGTCGAGGCGTTCATGCCGTGCTCGGCCGCGGAGACCCAGTACGCGTCGATGGCCTTGGCGTGGTCAGGGTTGACCTCTCCACGCCAGCGGGTGAGGAAACGCTCGGTGATCGTGTCGCACTTGTCGATCTCGGACTGCGGCACCATCGGCTGTCCTACGCCGCGCGCAGCCTGCGCGACGTAGGACAGGACCATCACGGCCGCCCGGGCGAGATCGTCGCGCGCCTGCTCGTCGCTGATGTCGTAGAGCTGACCCATGCCCCACTGCGGCGCGGTCAGTGCGATGGCGCTCTGCACGTCGGCGCGGATGTCGCCGGAGTGCACCGGGATCGGGAACGGCTCGGCGGGCGGGAGGCCCGGCTCGTAGCGGCCGTCGACCAGCAGACCCCAGATCTTCTCGAACGGCACGCGGCCGACGAGGTCGTCGATGTCGACGCCGCGGTACCGAAGCGCCGACCCTTCCTTGTCGGGCTCCGCGATCTCGCTCTCGAACGCGACGACGCCCTCTAGTCCGTGATGCACTTCAGTCATGCCTGCATTCTGCACTGCCGCGGATACCGTGTCTGCATGGACTCCAACGACCTCGCGGCGATGCGTCACGAGTATGAAGCCGGCGGGCTGAGCGAGGCGGAAGCGGGCGACGACCCCTACCGTCTGTTCGACCGGTGGATGGTCGATGCGATGACCTCCGGACTGCACGAACCCAACGCGATGGTGCTCGCCACGGCGACCGCCGACGGCCGTCCGTCGGTGCGCACGGTCCTGCTCAAGGGCATGGACGAACGGGGCGCCGTGTTCTACACGAACTACGAATCGCGCAAGGGGCGAGAACTCGCGGAGAATCCCCGCGCTGCCGTCGTGATGCCGTGGCACCCGTTGCAGCGTCAAGTGCGGTTCGAAGGTGAGGTACAGAAGGCCGAGCCGATCGAGTCCGACTCCTACTTCATGGCGCGGCCTGAGGGCGGCCGGATCAGCGCCGCCGCCTCGCCGCAGTCCCGCCCGGTCAGTGACCGCGCCGCACTCGAGCGCCTGTGGGCCGAGGCGCAGGCGCGCGGGGCCGCCGACCGGCGTCCGGAGCATTGGGGCGGGTACCGGATCGTCATCGACACGTTCGAGTTCTGGCAGGGGCGGCGCAATCGGTTCCACGACCGCATCCGCTTCCGCCGCGTCGGCGACGGTTGGGTCCGCGACCGCCTCGCGCCCTGACCGCGGTCTCCACCGTGGCACCATCGTTCGGTGCCGTTGCTGAGCTCGGTCCTGCCCGACATCACCCCGCTGTC
Organism: Aeromicrobium camelliae; assembly: GCF_003850045.1. Taxonomy (GTDB): domain Bacteria; phylum Actinomycetota; class Actinomycetes; order Propionibacteriales; family Nocardioidaceae; genus Aeromicrobium; species Aeromicrobium camelliae. Next base: position 228,718 of record NZ_RQJX01000002.1, read on the forward strand.
CATCTCGCGTGCCTACCGCCGCCTGTGGACGGGGCTCACGATCTCCGCGTTCGGTCAGCAGATGGCCCTCGTGGCGATCTCCTTCGAGGCCTACCACCTGACCGGCGACTCTTTCGCCGTCGGGCTCGTGGGACTGTTCGGGCTCGTCCCGCTCGTCCTCGGCGGGTTGTACGGGGGCGCTCTCGTCGACGCCTTCGACCGGCGGACGGTCGCGTTGCTCTCGGCGCTCGGACTCTGGGCGTGCTCGCTCGCGCTGGTCGTCCACGCGCTCGCCGGCTGGGACCGTGTCGAAGTGCTCTACGCCATCGTCGCCGTGCAGGCGGCGATGTTCGCGATCAACAACCCGGCGCGCTCCGCGATGCTGCCGCGGTTGCTGCCGGCGCGTGTCCTGCCGGCGGCGAACGCGCTGAGCACGGCATCGTTCACGTTGAGCTTCACTGTCGGATCACTGCTCGGCGGCGGCCTCATCGGGTGGGGAGGCGTGACCACCGTCTACATCGTGGACGCGGTCCTGTTCACCGCGGCGATCTACTCGCTCGTCCGCCTGCCACCGCTTCCGCCGGGTGAGCGGGCGCCTGTACCGGGTCTTCGCTCGGTCGTCGACGGGCTGCGGTTCCTGCGCACGGCGCCCAACTTGCGCGCCTCGTTCGTGCTCGACCTGTGTGCGATGGTCCTTGCGCAACCCCGCGCGACCTTCCCCGCGCTCGCCGCCACGATCTACCTCGCGGGCGGCCGCGGCGACGAGGGCGCGTGGGTGCTGGGCGTGTTGCAGGCGGCGCCCGCGATCGGCTCGTTCCTCGCGTTCTGCGTGTCCGGTTGGCTGGGGCGGGTCCACCGGCATGGGATCGCGATCGTCGTCGCGATCATGACGTACGGCGTCGCGGTAGCGCTGGCCGGCGTCGCCGCGGTCGGGCTGCCGGGAGTGCTCTGGCTCGGCGTCACCCTGCTCGCGCTCTCGGGGTCGGCCGACATGGTGAGTTCGGCCTACCGTTCCACGATGCTGCAGACCGCGGCTCCCGACGAGATGCGCGGCCGCATGCAGGGCGTCTTCACCGTCGTCGTCGCCGGCGGCCCGCGTCTCGGCGACTTCGTGATGGGCTCGTTGGCGAGTCTCGTCGGCGAGGGTGAGGCGATGGTCCTGGGCGGAGTGCTGTGCGTTCTCGGCGTGGCTCTCACCGTGCTGACGGCTCGCCGATTCCTGGCGTACGACGCACGCCACCCCACGCCCTAGAGGTCGATCTGAATCCAGATCTGCTCGGCCCGGCCGATCAGTTCCCCTTCGGGGGTGTAGAGCGCGGTGGCCGTGAAGAACTTGCGACGGTCCTGACGGTCGAGCTGGCCCACGGCGTGGTACCGCCGGCCCGCCTCCGGCGCCTGGTAGACCTCCGCGGTCATCGTGCCGAGAAGCATGGGCTGTTCGGAGAAGTCCGCGGCCCAGCCGCCGGGGCAGTCGAGCGCCGCCCACGTGACCGGGGCGCCGATGCGCCCGTCCTCCTCAGCGAACGCCTCGTGTGCGTCCCACGGAGCGGCGGTCGTCCTCTCCTCGACGGGGCCCGAGAAGATGCGCAGGCCGTCGCCGGGCTCGCGCTGTGTGCCGCACGTGAAGCACAGGTCGAAGGGGTGCTGATGGAACCCGGGATAGGCCTTGAGGCCGGCCTCGACGCCCTCCGCGTCGACGAACGCCGGTGCCTCGCGCTCGAAGCTCCCCGGCTTCGCGATGCCGACCACTGCGCCGCCGTGAGTCAGCAGGCGCACTTCCTCGTCGTCGTGCTCCCAGGTCAGCGGAGTGTCGAGGGGAGGCGGCGTCCGCAACATCGCCGCGACCGGCCCCTCGTGGTCCAGGGCCGCGGCCACCAGGCCGCTCACGTATCCGCCGTTGCCGGTCGTCGGCGGCCCGTTGAACTGCTGCGCGATGGTCACCATGGGGCCACCGTAGCGGCCCGGCTCAGCGTCCGCGGAGCTCGTCGTAGCGGCGCAGTGCCTCGCGGCGTTCCTCCGCGTGATCGACCAGGGGAGGCGGGTAGTCCGGCGGCGGCTCGGTGAGCTTCCATGGTTCATGGATGGCCGGTGCTTCCAGGTGGGCGAGTTCGGGAACCCAGCGTCGGATGTACGCGCCGTCCGGGTCGAACTTCCTGCCCTGCGTGACCGGGTTGAAGACGCGGAAGTAGGGGGCGGGGTCGGTTCCTGAACCGGCCACCCACTGCCAGTTGTGCTGGTTGGACGCGAGGTCGGCGTCGACGAGGCGGTCGAGAAAGTGCGCCGCGCCGTGCGTCCACTCCACGTGCAGGTCCTTGACGAGGAAGCTGGCGACGATCATCCGCACGCGATTGTGCATCCACCCCTCACGCAGGAGTTGGCGCATCCCCGCATCGACGATCGGGAACCCGGTGCGCCCCTCCCTCCACGCCTCGACGTCGGCACCGGGCTCGTCGTACGGAAGGTGTTCGAGGCGGCGGTCGTAGTAGCCGAAGGCCGAGTCCGGCCGTCGGTAGAGCACATCGGCGTAGAACTCCCGGAAGGCGAGCTCACGGACGTAGGCGTCCGTCCCGTCCCCGGGACGTTCGGCGAGGTCCGCCAGCACGGTGCGCGGGTGCATCGTGCCCCACTTCAGATGGACCGACATGCGCGACGTCGTGTCGAGGTCCGGCCGGTCACGGGTGTCCGCGTAATCCTCGAGGTGAGTCTCGAGCCACTCGTGCCAGTGCTCGCGTGCCGCCCTCTCGCCGACCGGGGGCAGCCTGACCCCCTCGGGAGCGGGGACGTCGGGAAGCGGATGCGAAGGTTCTGCGGGACGGAGCCACACGATGTCCGCCGGTTCCGGAGCGGGCGCGCGCCACCCATGCTCCTGCCAGGCGCGGAAGAACGGCGTGAACACCCGGTAAGGCTCGCCGTCCTCCTTCACGACGCGACCGGGGGAGACGGCATATGGCGAGCCGGTGCGGACGAGCGGCACGTCGAGCGCGTTCTCGACCTCGGCGTCGCGCTCGGTGCCGTATGGCGTGAAGTCCGCGCTCACGTGCACGCTCTCGGCGCCGACGAGATCGGCCATGCGCGGGACCTCGCGGACCGGGTCGCCGCGCACGACGTGCAAGCCCCCGATGCGCTCATCGAGATCGCGCAGCAATGCCGAAAGGTAGGCCTGCCGGACGCGGGCGCCCGGACCCCAGAAACGATCGTCGAGAACGAGCAGCGGAAGCACGCCGTCGGGCCCGTCCTCGACGGCTGCCACCAGCGCCGGATGGTCGAGGAGTCGAAGGTCCGTCCGGAACCACATCACCGAGGTCGCCACACCTCATCGTGTCGGCTCGCGCAGGTGTTCGCACATCGGAACATGCACTCCCCAGGGCATGGAACAATAGAGCGCGTGAGCGACCTCATCGATACCACTGAGATGTACCTGCGCACCATCTTCGAGCTCGAGGAAGAGGGCATCGTCCCGCTGCGCGCCCGCATCGCCGAGCGCTTGCACCAGAGCGGGCCGACGGTGAGCCAGACGGTCGCCCGCATGGAGCGCGACGGCCTGCTGACGGTCGAGGGCGACCGGCACCTTGAGCTGTCCGAGAAGGGCCGGGCGCTGGCGATCCGGGTCATGCGCAAGCACCGCCTCGCCGAACGGTTGCTCACCGACGTCATCGGCCTGGAGATCGAGTACGTCCACGACGAGGCCTGCCGGTGGGAACACGTCATCTCCGAGCAGGTTGAGCGTCGCCTCATCGAGCTGCTGCAGCACCCGACCGAGTCGCCCTACGGCAACCCCATCCCGGGTCTCGACGAACTCGGCCAGGTCGTTCCGCCCGCAGGCTTCCTCGACGGGGTGCAGCCGCTGAGCAAGGCCGTGACCGGCGCGGCGGAGCCGACCCGCCTCGTCGTGCGCCGCATCGCCGAGGAGTTGCAGAAGGACACCGAGGTGATGTCGGTCCTGCGTCGCGTCGGTGCGCTTCCCGGCAACGACATCCTCGCCTCCTACGGCCACGACGGCGTCGTGGTCGCCCGCCAGGGCGAGACCGCCGAGATCGACCGCGACGCCGCTGCGCACCTGTTCGTCTCGATGTGAGCCGCGGGCCCGCCTCGCGTCACGCCAGGAGGCGCAGACCTTTGACGAGGCGGTCCACCGCGTTCCGCGGGCCGACGAGACTGAGGGCGTAATAGCTCAGGTCGTCGGCGCCGAGTCGCTCCACTTCGGCGAGGTAGTCGGCGTAGACCCGCGTGTGCTGAGCGGGTGCCGGCATATCGCTCAAGGCCACGTCCGAGCGGGCGGCGGCACGTCACGGGTGGCCGCGGTCTGATCGATCTCTTCGGGCGCGAAGCCGAGCTGCTGATGGTCGGAGTTCATGGCTTGAAGCTAGTCATTCATCCGTCATTCGTCATCCAAGGTGGACATTGTTCGGTAGAACCTCGACAATTCTGAACATGGACGACCTCGACCGTCGTATCTTGGCCGCGTGGATGACGGATGCACGCCGCAGCCTGCGCGACATCGCCGCCGAAGTCGGCGTCTCACCGACCACGGTCCACGAGCGGGCCCGGGCGTTGCGCCGACGCGGGGTGGTGCGCGGAACGGTCCTCGACCTCGACCTCGCCGCCCTCGGACGCGGTGTGCAGGCACTGATCGCCGTGCGGGTGCGGCCGCCGTCGCGCGCCAACATCGAGGCCTTCCGCGACTGGGTGGCCCGGCTGCCCGAGACGGTCGGCGTCTTCGTGACGTCGGGACGATCGGACTTCATCGTGCACGTCGCCGTCGCGAGCAACGATGAGCTCTACGCCTTCGTGATCGACCGGTTGACCGCTCGCGGGGAGGTCGCGGACGTGGAGACGTCGGTGATCTACGAAAACCTGCGTCGTCCGGACGTCCATCTCGGCGCGGATGCCTGAGATCACTTCAACTCGCGTTAAGAAACACCTGGCATGCTGTCGTCATGGCGCGGGGATCGAGGTTGCTCTCCTGGTTCGACCGGACGGGCAGCGAGTTGCTGGGGTGGACTCTCGTGGTCCTCGGCCTGTTCATGCTGGTCCTGCCGGGGCCCGGTCTGCTGGGTCTCGTGGGCGGCATCGCCCTGCTGGCGCGGCATTACCACTGGGCGCGGCGCATCCTCGACCCCTTACATGAGAAGGCGATCGAGGCGGCGCGCTACGGGGTGGCCACGTGGCCGCGCATCGTGCTCAGCGCCCTCGGCGCGGCCTGCATCTTCGCCGTGGGTGTCGTGTGGTGGGTCGACGTGCGGATCCCGCGGTTCGAGCTTCTCGGTCTGGACTTCGGCCCCGACTTGCCCGCGGACACCCCGGCGACGGCGATCGCGATGTGGGGCTCGGCCGCGATCGCCTGGTTCCTGCTCGGCTACAGCGTCTGGAAGTACCGCTACGGGCCTGCGTCCAGGATGCCCAGCACCTCGCGCTCCAACGAGGGCGCGACCGATTGACCCGGTTCGGGCATGCGGTGATCACGTGACACCGTGATGCCGTTCTCGAACAGGTCGACCACCCGCGGATCGACGTACGAGGACCGGGCGACCGCGGGCGTGTTCCCGAGGTGCTCGGATACCTCGCGCATCGCCGCGGTGACCGAGCGCTTGCGCGACGTCTTGGTGCGGACGTCGCCGTGCGCCAGGGCGAGGGCGGCGATCACCGTGCCTCGCCAGGTGCGGAAGTCCTTGGCCGTGAAGTCGCCGTGCAGCACCTCCTTGATGTAGGTGTTGACCTCCTCGGCCGCCACCGAGTGCCAGCCGGTCCGATCTCGCCACGCGAGCAGTTGGTCGCCACCCGTGCGCCGCCGCAGCATCGGATCCACCGCGCCGATGATGCGCGGATCGCGCACGGTCACGTTGATCTCCTGCCCGGACTTGCCCGTGTACGTGAAGACGATGCCTTCGCGGCGACGCCGCACGTGTTCGCGCAGCACCGTCGTCAGGCCGAAGCTGCCGTACTCCTCGGTGTACCGCTCCGACCCGATCCGGAAGACCCCGAGGTCGAGCAGGGCGAAAGCGGTCGCTTGCGCATGGCGCAGCCCGAGATCGTCGGCGGAGAGGTGCCGGCGCACGACAGCGCGGCGGCGCAGGAGCGCATCGGCGAACTCCTCCATCTGCTCGAACTTCTGCCGATCGCGTCGCTCGCGCCACGCGGGGTGGTACAGGTACTGCCGGCGGCCGGCATCGTCGGTGCCGACCGCCTGGAGATGCCCGTTGTCCACCGGACAGATCCACACTTCGGTCCAGGCCGGCGGGATGACCAGCTTCTTGCACCGTTCGATGTCGATGGCCGCGAGCGGCTCACCGTTCTCGTCGAGGTACCGGAACCCGCGGCCGTGACGCACACGTGTCCATCCGGGCATCGACGCCGACACCCTCCGCAAACGCACCACCGGATCAAGCCCCCTTCGGATGAGGAGCGACCTCCCGGCGCAGTTGCCGCTCGATCACACGGCGGAAGTGCCCACTGAACGGCTTATCGACCCAGCGGTACAGCGCGACAGCCGCGATCGCCACGACGACCGCGGCGCCGCCGACCGCGGGCCACGCGGCCCAGCCGTGATCGCGCAAGGTCTCGATGACGTACCAGCCGAGCCGCTCGTGGACGAGGTACAGCGGATAGGTGAGCGCCCCGGCTGTCGTCAGCCAGCCCCACCGCACGTGCTGCAGCCGGGTGCAGCTGAACGCCCACATGGCGAAGGCCGTGACGAGGAGGACGGCGGTCACGATGCCGGTGTGCGGGGTGATCTCATCCGTGCGGTCCATGAACGGGGTGTAGGCATCTGCGCTGCGGTAGATGATGAACGCCACGTTCATGCCGAGCGCGAGCGCGGTGTCGACACGGAACCCGCGGTCGCGGTGGATGAGGTAGAGGACCATGCCGAAGGCGAAGAGCGGCGCCTGGTTCGGCATCAGCAGCTCGACGAGGAGCGCGTTGTCAGTCGACTTCGCCCATGCGGCGATCAACGGCCACAGGAGCGCGAATGCCAGTACCCGCTCGCGCGTGATGCCGATGAGCAGGAACACGCCGATGAGCAGATAGAACTTCAGCTCCATGTAGAGCGTCCAGTAGACGCCGTCGAGGTTCTCGGCGCCGAACGCCTCCTGCAGCATCGTGAAGTTGATCGCCCAGTCCTCCCAACCGATGTCGCGCCACGGGTCGCCGGGGAAGGACGGCCGCAGCACCAGGACGATGACGCCGGCGATGAAGACGGCGGCCCAGTACGCGGGGTAGAGGCGGCCGACGCGGGAGGCGACGTACGACGGAAGGTCGCGTCCCCACGTCGTCATGAGGATGACGAATCCGCTGATGATGAAGAACGAGTACACGAGTAGCGCTGCATACGTCGCGACGTGCGAGAACCACCCGAAGTCCTCGACCTGGCTGGGGTAGCGGGCGGTGTAGTGATAGAGCAGGATGCCCAACGCGGCGATGAAGCGCGTGCCGTCGAGGAGACGGAGTCGTGGCGCGGTCGTGCTGGTGCTCACGCTTCGACCCTACGGTCCGCAGCCCGCGTAGGCTCGTCGTGTGACTATCGAGCTGGGTCTGGACACCTTCGGCGACATCTCCATGGGCCCTGACGGGCGAACCCGCAGCCACGCGGAGGTGCTGCGTGAGGTCGTCGACCAGGCCGTCCTGGCCGACGAGGTCGGCCTGAACTTCATCGGCCTGGGCGAGCATCACCGCGACGACTTCGCCATCACCGCTCCCGACGTCGTCCTCGCGACGATCGCCGGCCGTACTCGGCGGATCCGTCTCGGGTCGGCGGTCACCGTGCTCAGCTCGGACGATCCGATCCGTGTCTTCGAACGGTTCTCGACGCTCGACGCGCTGTCGCACGGCCGGGCCGAGGTGATCTTGGGCCGCGGGTCGTTCACCGAGTCGTTCCCTCTCTTCGGGTACGACCTCGCCGACTACGAGATCCTCTTCGCCGAGAAGCTCGATCTCTTCGCCCAGCTGCTGACCGAGCAGCCGGTGACCTGGAGTGGTTCCATCCGGCCACCCCTGGCGGACGTCACGGTGTATCCGAAGACCGAATCGGGCCGATTGACGACGTGGATCGGTGTCGGCGGCAGCCCGCAGTCGGTCGTGCGGGCGGCGCACTACCGGCTGCCGCTCATGCTCGCGATCATCGGCGGTCCGCCGGCGCAGTTCGTGCCGTTCGCCCAGTACTACCGCGAACTGCTGGCGGCGGAAGGGGTCGATCCACTGCCGATCGGGATGCACTCGCCGGGTTACGTCGCGGAGACCGACGAGCAGGCGCGCGAGGAGCTCTTCCCACACTTCCAGGCGCAACGCGACCGGATCGGCCGCGAACGCGGGTGGGGGCCCACGACGCGGCTGCAGTTCGAGCGCGACGCGAGCCCCGAGGGTGCCTTGTACGTGGGATCCCCGGAGACGGTCGCGCGCAAGATCGTGAAGAACGCGGAGGCGCTCGGAGTCCGCCGTTTCGATCTCAAGTACGCCAACGGTCCGATGCCGCATCACCAACTGCTGCGGTGCATCGAGCTGTACGGCACCGAGGTGCGCCGGCTCGTCGACGACATGATGGCCGGTTCCTGAGCCGGGCTGGCAGAATAGGGGCAGGACCACTGCCGGTCCCCGGACGAGTGGAGTCGTACCCGGAGCGCGACAAGACGGCCACGAAGGAGTGGCTGTCATGTCGTGGATCGTGCTGATCATCTCTGGCGTGCTCGAGGCCGTCTGGGCCACCGCGCTCGGCAAGAGCGAAGGCTTCACTCGCCTGGCGCCCAGCATCGTCTTCGGGGTCTCTGTCGTCGCCAGCATGGTCGGCCTCGCCTGGGCCATGCGCGACCTGCCTACCGGCACCGCCTACGCGGTATGGGTCGGTATCGGCGCGAGCCTCACCGTCGCTTACGCGATGGCCACCGGCACCGAACCGGTATCGCTCGCGCGGGTGCTGCTGATCCTCGGGCTGATCGGCTGCATCATCGGCCTCAAGCTCGTGCACTGAGCGCTACGTCACTGCCCTCCGCATTGCGAGAGGGCGGCGCGGCGGCGTATAGTTGACATCTGTCAACAATTGATCTTAGTCAAGAAAGAGGTGTTCATGGCGGAGACGACCGCGCCATCCATGACGCATCGAGAAGTACTGCGGGCGCTCTCAGGCCTGCTCATGGGCATGTTCGTGTCGATCCTGGCCGGCACCGTGGTCTCCACGTCGCTGCCGCTGATCATCGCGGACCTCGGGGGCTCCCAGTCGTCGTACACCTGGGTGGTGACGGCGACGATGCTGGCCATGGCCGTGTCGACTCCCGTATGGGGCAAGCTCGCGGACATCTTCAACCGCAAGCTGCTGATCCAGCTGGCCCTCACCGTCTTCGTGCTCGGGTCAGCGGCAGCCGGCTTCTCGCACAACACCGACTTCCTCATCGCGGCACGCGCCGTGCAGGGCCTCGGCGCCGGCGGCCTTGCGGCGCTGAGCCAGATCATCCTCGCCGACATCATCTCGCCGCGTGAGCGCGGCCGGTACGCCGGATTGTTCGGCGCCGTCATGGCCGTGGGCTCGGTCGGCGGTCCGCTCCTGGGTGGCGTCATCACCGACGCGTTCGGGTGGCGCTGGAACTTCTTCGTCGCGATGCCGGTGGCGATCGCGGCGCTGATCATGCTCCAGCTGACGCTGCACCTTCCCCAGCATGATCGTCCCAAGCCGAAGATCGACTACCTGGGCGCGGTCCTCATCACCTCGGGCGTCTCGCTGTTGCTCATCTGGGTGAGCCTCGTGGACCAGCAGTTCGCCTGGGCGTCGGTGGAGACCGCCAGCATGGTGATCGGCGCGGTGCTTCTGCTCGTCGCCGCCGTGATCACCGAGCTGCGCGCTGAGAACCCGATGGTGCCGATGACGATGTTCCGCGACCGCACCTTCACTCTCGCGGTCGTCGCCAGCCTCGCGGTGGGGGTGTCGATGTTCGGCACCGCCGTGTTCCTGGCGCAGTACATGCAGCTGGCCCGCGGCGCGACGCCCACGGAGTCGGGTCTGCTCACCATCCCGATGATGGCCGGCCTGCTCACGTCCTCGACGTTCTTCGGTCAGTTCATCACCCGCACCGGGCACTGGAAGCCCGTCATGGTCGCCGGATCGCTCACCGCGGTCGTCGGTTCGGCCATGCTGGGAATGCTCGACGGCGACAGCCCGATATGGTTCGTCTCCATCGCCATGCTCGTGCTCGGCGCCGGTCTCGGCATGCTGATGCAGAACCTCGTGCTCGTCGTGCAGAACTCGATTCCGGTGGAGAACCTGGGTGCGGCGACCAGCGCCGTCACGTTCTTCCGCACGATCGGCGGCACGATCGGGGTCTCAGTCCTCGGCTCCGTGCTCGCCTTGCAGGTCAAGGACCGCATCGCCGAAGGGATCGCGACGCTCGCGCCGGAGCAGCAGGCGCAGGCCGCGCAGGCCCTCTCCAGTGGCTCGGTGCCGAAGATCGCCGATCTCCCACCCGCGATCGCGAGCATCGTCGAGCACGCCTACGGAGCCTCGATCGGGCACCTGTTCCTGCTCACCGTCCCGCTGACGCTCGTCACGGTCGTCGCGGTCGCGCTGCTGCCGCGACAGGACCTGGGCACCCTGACCGCGGTCCAGGCCCGGCAGCAGGCCGAGCCGGTGGGGGCTGGCGCCGCGGGTCTGGAGGACCCGACGGCGACGCAGCCGACGGACCGCGCCGCGGGGGAGGATGCGGACGAGACCTCGGTACCCGCGACAATGAGGTCATGACGGCGATGCCCGACCCTCTCGAGGAGGCCGGTCCGGAGGTGGCCGACGCGATCGTGGCCGTCGAAGATGCGATGGGCGAACTCGCCACGCGTTTTCGGGTGATGATCCGCGACGCGGCGAGCCAGGTCGACCCGGCCCTCCAGCCGTTCGGGCTGCGCATCCTGCGCTTGCTGGAGCGGCACGGTGAGATGAGCGCGGGACAGATCTCCGAGTACCTCGAGGTCGACCCGAGCTCCACGAGCCGACAGATCCGTCAGCTCGTGGAGCTCGACCTCGCGACCGTCGCCGCGTGCGAGACCGACCGGCGCTCGCGCATCTTGAGTCTCAGCGACCACGGCCGCGAGCGGCTGGCAGCCATCGGGCCCTCCGGCCGCGCGCGCATGCAGCGCGCGCTCAGCGGGTGGGAGCTGTCGGAGCTGAGGCGCTTCGCCGAGGACCTGAAGCGCCTCACCGACAGCGTCAGTTAGTTCTGGTCGATGCGGCTGACCGCCGCGTCGTGCAAGGCGGTGGCGAACTGGGGGTTGTGAGCGGCGAGGTCCTCGAAGGCCTCGGCCGTGAAGTGCAGCGCCTCGACGTCCGTGGTGGTGACCACGGTGGCGCTGCGCAGTCGCCCCGTGACGAGGGCGATCTCGCCCACGACGTCGCCGGGGTTCAAGGTGGCCAGCGGCTGACCGTCCTTGCGGATCTCGACGGTGCCCGACAGCAGGATGTACGCCTTGTCGGCCGGAGTGTGCTCGAAGATCATCGCCCAGTTGGCGGGAATGTGTACGGGTTGTCCGACCGTGGCCAGCGCCTTGACGGTGGCTTCGTCGAAGTCGGTGAGCTCTTTGAGACTCCGCACGACGTCGGGATCGGGCTTCTTCGCCATGGTGGATTCCTTTCGGTCCGTTCGGACCCACCGTAGGGTAAATCGGAGTTCACCGTCGTGGGACTGGCCCGAACGTGGACAATCATCCACAACAGCCCCGCCGGCAGAGGAGACGTGCATGGGACGAGCCGAGGCCCGCACCTTCGGGTCCCGACTGCTCGGTCCGCCCGACCAGTCCCCGCGTCAGCTGCGCGTCCGCGTGCAGCTGCTGTTGACCACCTTGCTCGTCGTCACCAACCTCATCGGTGCCGGGATCGTCGTGGTGTTGTCGACCCTGGTCATTCCGGGTCCCGCCCCGACGCGCGAGACGATCGTCGCGATCGCCATCGCGGCACCGGTCTACATCGCGCTCGCCGTGATCGGCGGCATCGCCTGGGGGACGGTGCGCACGCTGCGGGCGCTGCGGTGGGCGATCCGCGACGAGCCGGCCAACCCCCGCGACCGGCAGCGGGCCTTGCGAGCCCCGTGGGAACTCACACTCATGCAGGCCGTGCTGTGGCTCGGCGGGACGATCCTGTTCACGCTGTTGGCGGTCGTCATCCAGCCCGACCGAGCGATGACGACCGGTTTCACGGTCGCGATCGCCACCTTCGTGGTTTCGGCGATCGCGTACCTGTTCAGCGAGTTCGCGTTGCGACCGGTTGCCGCGCGTGCGCTCGCCAGCGGCGAAGCGACGCAGGCGAGGCTGGGAGTCGCCTCGCGGATGCTGGTGTTCTGGATCCTCGGCACCGGCGTGCCGGTGTTCGGGCTGCTCGTCGTCGCGCTGCTCTCGCTCCTCGTCGAGGACGTCGACACCGCCACACTGACCGCGGCAGTCTTCGTCATCGGGGCCGTGGTGCTCGTGTTCGGTTTCTTCGTCACGTGGCTCAACGCCCGCGCCGTCGTGGCGCCTATCCGGACGGTGCGCGACGCGCTGCGACTCGTCCAGGACGGCGACTACAGCATGGAGATCCCGGTCTACGACGGCACCGAACTCGGCTCGCTGCAGGTGGGGTTCAACGAGATGGCGCAGGGGCTGCGCGAGCGCGAACGGCTGCGCGACGTGTTCGGCCGGCACGTGGGCCGCGACGTCGCCGACGCCGCCCTCAGTGAGATCGAGTTGGGTGGCAAGGCCGGGGAAGTGTCGGTGCTCTTCGTCGACCTCACCGGGTCCACCCGCTTCGCCGCCGATCGCGACCCGGCTGAGGTCGTCGACGTCCTCAACCGCTTCTTCGGGGTCGTCGTGCAGGAGGTCGACGCCCACCACGGGCTCGTCAACAAGTTCATGGGCGACGCCGTCCTCGCGATCTTCGGTGCTCCGGTGTCGCGCGACGACCACGCACGGCTCGCCCTCTCGGCCGCGCGCCGGATGGCCGCGCGGCTCCACGAGGAGGTGCCGGAGATCGGCTTCGGCGTGGGCGTCGCGACGGGCCGCGTCGTGGCCGGGTACGTCGGCCATGAGACGCGGTTCGAGTACACGGTCATCGGCGACGCGGTCAACGCCGCCTCGCGCATCACCGACCTCGCCAAGGCGACCGACTCGGGGGTGCTCGCCGACGAGGCCGCCATCGCGGCCGCGGGCGAGAGCGAGGCGGAACTCTGGTCCGACCACAGCACGACCACGTTGCGGGGGCGACCGGCCGAGTCGCGGCTGCTCACACTGCGGCGTTGAGCGTGATTCCTCGGACAATGCGCCGGCCGGGCTGTTAGCCTCGCATCGCGCTGGTCGAACGGACGGAGATCACAGTGCGTCGGATGTTTGTCGGTTCGCTCGCGGTGCTGCTGGCGTTCATGGTCCTTCCGGGAACGTCGCCCGCAGCCGCCGACGAGACCCGGCCGCCCGGCCAGTACGTCTCGATCCGCGCCACGGACCCGGTCGTGGCCGTCGGAGCGGACGGTCGTGTCGTCGTGACGGTCGAGTACGTGGGACCGGAACGTCCCCGCATCGTGGTGGCCTTGCCCGACGGCCTGTCGGTCGGAGGGTTCGGCGACGCCGGCAGCCAAGGGTGTACGAGCACCGACGTCAGCGCCGGCAACAGGACGCTGGGCATCGAGGGCAGTCCGCATCACGCGGTGTGCCGCGCCGAGTTCCGGGTCCGGGGAGAAGTGCCCGCCATGTGGCTGCTGGGCGACGTCACCGCGTTGCCCGCGAGCGGCGTGCTCGAGGTGTCCGAGGGCTCCATCCAGGTCGTCGAACCCACACCGCCTGCCTTCCTCGGATGGGAGCCGCCGCTGCCGCCGCTGTCCGTGGGCGAGGACGTGAGCGCCGACCTCGTCGCGGCTCAGGTCGGCTTCCCCGCCGCCGTCTACGAGGTCAGCGGCGGGCGTCTTCCTGAGGGACTCGTCCTGGACCCGGTCTCAGGATCTCTCACGGGTGTCCCGACGACCGCGGGTGACTTCGCGTTCACGGTGCGGGCGGTCAACGTCGGGGGAAGCGACGAGCGCTCGGTCTCGGGGACGGTCGCCAAAGGCGCCACCGCCCTGACCGCCATCGCGAGTCCGAGCCGGGCCCCTTACGGCGCCCAGGTGACCCTGGCGGCAGCGGGACTTCCGCCCGTCGCTACCGGCAGCGTCGACTTCCTGGTGGACGGCGAGTCGGTGTGCGTCGTGACGTTGCCGGAACTCGAATGCGGCGTCACGGGTCTGATGCCCGGCGACCACCTCGTCGAGGCGGTCTACTCCGGCGACGTGAACTGGGAGGGCTCTCGCGTCGAGGCCGGCACGGTGACCGTCGACCGGAGGCCTGCCACGCTGCAGGGGGCCGCAGCCGCCGTGACGATCGAACGCGGAGACGCCGGGAGTCACCCGTTGAGCTTCGTCTATTCAGGCGACGACCTCACCGAGGCCGCTGCTGTCGAGGGCGGAACGCTGGAAGTCACGAGCCCGCCGGTGATCGATCCGCCGGGACCGTCACCTCAGCCATCGCCGGAGCCCGAACCGGAGCCAGCGCCCACGGGGGACAGCCCGCAGCCGCAACCGACGCGACAGGACGTCGCGGCGGCGTCGTCGAGGAACGCGTCGCCTGCGGTCCTGCCTCACGCCGGCGGACCGGCGATGGCGTTCGTCGTGTTCGGACTCATCGCCGTCGGTGCAGGAGCCGCGCTGATCAGAGCGCGGCGGCGCCCCCGGGAGGATTCGAACCTCCGACACACGCTTTAGGAGAGCGTTGCTCTATCCCCTGAGCTACGGGGGCGGGCACCCATCATCCTCGCACGACTCACCGTGTTCTCGTCAGCGACCTTCGCAGTCCGGTGGCACACTCGTGCGCATGCTCCGGCGAATCCTCGTGGCTGTCGCCCTCGTGACCCTGGCGGCCGGATGTGCGCAAGAGCCCTCGCCGGCTCCCACGCCGTCGGCGGCACCGTCGCCGGAGACCACGGCGCATCGCAGCGGTGACTGCCGCGTCCCGGCGACCGGAACCTCCGCGCACACCCTGACTGTCGCCGGAACCGAACGGCGGTTCGTCATCGACGTCCCGGACGGGTTCACGGGAGAACGGCTTCCGGTGGTCTACTTCATCCATGGTCTCGGCGGTGAGGCCACCAGCAGCATGGCGTACACCGGCTTCCCCGAGTACGGCGAGGAACACGGGTTCATCACGGTCGCGCCCCAGGCGCTCGGGTCGTTGCCGCGGTGGGATTTCACCACGGGCCCGGAGGTGCCGGGGTCGGATTTCGACTTCATCCGCCAGCTCACCGAGCACGTCACCGCGACGTGGTGCGGCGAAGTGGGCCGCCAGTACCTCACCGGATTCTCGAACGGCTCGGCCATGACCTTCGCCGCCGCCTGTTTCGGGGGGATCGACTTCGCTGCCTACGGCTCGGTCGCGGCGGCCGGTTACCTGCCCGACCGGTGCGCCGGGGCGCCTCCCGCGTCGTTCATCTACGCGCACGGGACCGCCGATCCGACCGTCCCGTTCGAGGGGGGTGACACGGTGATCCAACGCGTCGCACCCGCCGACGAGGCGCTGCAGCAGTGGGCCGCTCACGATGGCTGCGCCGCACCGCGTGAGGAGCAGGTCGCCGCCGACGTCCGGCTGACCGCGTGGGACGACTGCGCCGACGGTGCGCATATCGACTTCTACGTGATCGAGGGCGGAGGTCATCAGTGGCCGGGAGGTGCCGCCGCACCCGGGCTCGGAAGATCGAGCGGGTCGATCAACATCACAGCCCTCATGGTGGACTTCTTCGGCCTGTCCGACCGCTCGGCTGGGTGACAATGGAGCCATGGACAAACCGGTCGAGAATTGGCTCACGGACATGGACGGCGTGCTCGTCCACGAGGAGAAGGCTCTGCCCGGTGCCGCCGAGTTCATCGCGGCGCTGCGCGAGACCGGCCGTAAGTTCATCGTCCTGACGAACAACTCGATCTACACGCCGCGCGACCTGCGGGCCCGCCTGCTCGTCGGCGGCATCGACGTCCCCGAGGGCGCGATCTGGACCTCCGCGCTGGCGACCGCCAAGTTCCTCAGCGAACAGCGACCGGGCGGCACCGCCTACGTCATCGGCGAGTCCGGCCTGACACAGGCGCTGTACGAGGTGGGATACACGATGACCTCGCGCGACCCCGACTACGTCGTCCTCGGCGAGACCCGCACCTACTCGTTCGAGGCGATTACCCGCGCCATCCAGTTGATCGGCCAGGGCGCCCGGTTCATCGCCACCAACCCCGACGTCACGGGACCGTCGCCCACCGGGCCGCTCCCGGCCACCGGATCGGTGGCGGCGCTCATCACCCGCGCTACGGGAGTGGAACCGTACTTCATCGGCAAGCCGAACCCGCTCATGATGCGCAGCGCGCTCAATCAGATCGAGGCGCACTCGGAGACCACGGTCATGATCGGTGACCGCATGGACACCGACGTCTTGTCCGGGCTCGAGGCCGGCATGCGGACGATCCTCGTGCTCACCGGCTCGACCCGACCGGGCGAGGTCGAGCGCTTCCCGTTCCGGCCCACCCGCGTCCTCGACTCGATCGCGGACGTCGTGCCCCTCGTGCAGTGACCTGCGGACGCTCGCGTCCGTACCACTGGCCGCCCGGCTCCCTGCATGTCTAGGCTGGTCACAGCGGTGTGCAACGGCGCACACCCGCGGGAGGAGCCACGTGAGGGTGTTTCTGACCGGCAGCAACGGGGTGATGGGCCGTGCTGCCATGGCGGAACTCGTCGGTGCCGGCCACGAGGTCGTCGGGCTCGTCCGGCGGCCCGGAGCCGCGGCCGTCGTCGAAGCCCACGGCGCCCTCCCGTTCTTCGGCGACGTCTTCGACCCGATCTCCTTGCGGGAGGGGATCGACGGATGCGACGCGGTCGTCAACTTCGCCACCCGCATCCCGATCGGAGCCAACGCCTACCGGCCCGGGTCGCTCACGGCGGTCAACCGCCTGCGACTCGAGGGCGCAGGAATCGTGGTGGACGCCGCCGCCGAGGCGGGGGCCCGGCGCTTCGTCCAGCAAAGCCTCAGCTTCATCTATCAGGACCGGGGCGACGAGTGGATCGACGAGTCGACACCGGTAGACGTCACGCATGTCACCGAGGCCCTCATCGTCGCTGAGGAGCACGCTCGCCGCATCGAGGCCGTCGGCGGGACCGCCGTCTGTCTGCGTTACGGGTTGATCGTCGGGGACGATCGCAACACGAGGTACACGATGCGCCGCGCCCGTCGCCGGCGGCCCTTCGCCCTCGGCGACCCCGACGGATGGATGCACGCGATCCATCCCGACGACATCGGCACCTCCGTGGTCAGCGCACTGACCGCGCCCAGCGGCCACTACAACGTCGGGGCCGCGCCGTTAACCCGGCGCGAGTACGCCGACCTCGTCGCCCGCGCGGTGGGCCGCGAGCGGGGCGACTTCCTCGCCGACTGGGTCGTCGACCTCGGGGGTGACAAGCTGGAACTGCTCACCCGATCTCAACGCGTGAGTTCTGAACTGTTCGCCGAGCGGACCGGCTGGAAGCCGCGCCGCCCGGAACTCACCGTGGAGTGGTTCCCGACCGATGACTGACGACGACCTCGCCGCCCGCCGCGCACGGCAGCGCCGCGCAGCAGCCCTGCTCGGCGACCTGCTGCCCGACACGACAAGCGACGAGCGGGAGCCGGGCGCCGACCGTCGCACCCCGTCGCGGGACGCGGAGATCCTGCGCGACCGGCCACCGCACTACGGGCGGGATTGACGTTCAGGACGTCGGGTCCGCGCCCTGAGGTCCCCGCTGGACGGGGCCGTCGGTGAGGGCGTCCCGGATCTCGCGGAGCAGCAGAACGTCTTCGCTCGGGCCCTCGGGCTCCGGCTCCTCGCCGCGCTGCAGTCGCTCCAGGAGCCGCTTCGACGGCACGACGAAGATGAAGTAGACCACCGCCGCCGTGATGATGAACGTGATCACGGCGTTGATGAATCCGCCGAGGTCGATGAACGTGTTCGGGTTGTCGCCGATGATGCGGAACCCGAGGCCCTGCGCATCGACGCCGCCGAGCGAGGCGAGGATCGGGTTGATGAACGCGGTGGTGAAAGCGGTCACCAGGGCGGTGAACGCGGTGCCGACGACCACCGCGACCGCGAGGTCGACGATGTTGCCGCGGAACAAGAAGTCCTTGAAGCCCTTGAGCATGCTGCCCCCTGTCAGGTCGATGGTCTCGTCCGACTGTAGGACGCCACGGTCCGTTCGGCCTAGGGCGCGGTGTGCGTGACCGCGAAGCGGGACGTGGCGCCGACCGCAGCGAGGGTACGCGCGACGGCGGGTTCGACGACGAGCCCGAGCGTGGTCATCTCGGTGCCCTCGCGCTCCTGCACGACCAGGACGTCGGCTTGTTCGACCACCGGATCGGCCGGGGCGTCATGCGCGTCGGCGATCGCCAGCACGTCGACGGCGTCGCCCGGTCGGACGAGTTCGGCTGCGGATCGTTCGACGGCGATCGATGCGAGCACCCGCCCGTCAGGCAGGTCGCGCGGGTCGATCACCCGACGGTCCGTCAGCGGCTCGCCAGCCCGCATCGCGCCCGCGGACATGCGCCCGGCGGGTTCAGCGACCGTCTCGACGGCGGCGGCTTCGGGCATCGCGACGCGCTCGACATCGGAGTCCTCCAGGACGTGCCCGCTGGGCAGGTCCCGAGAGGCGACGAGGACGGTGCGGCTGGCCGGCTCGGAGGTGAGGGCGGTCAGGGCCGCGAACATCGCGAGCCCGGCGAGGACTGCGGCCAGCACGCGACGGTGGTCGGCGAGAAAACGGGACAGGCGCTCCATGCCGCGACGATAGGAGAATCGCGCGACGCCGGGCGCCCGTCATCCACAGGCGCCGTGGGCTTCAGGCCGCGGGGGAGTCGCCGGAGGTCGAGCTGCTGCTGGACGACGAGGTCGACGAGGAGGAGCTGGACGACGTCGACGAGGTCGAGCGGCTGTCGTTGCGGTAGAACCCCGAGCCCTTGAAGACGACGCCGACCGATCCGAAGACCTTCCGCAGGCTGCCGCCGCAGGTCGGGCACTCGGTCAAGGCGGCATCGGAGAAGCTCTGACGCACCTCGAGCCCTTCGGCGCAGTCGGTGCACTGGTACTGGTACATGGGCACGGTTCGGTTCTCCCCAGGGTAGAAATGCTGCAATGCAAGGGTACAGTTGCCTTCTAGTGCATCGCCGACCGAGGACACCACCCTGTGACTGAATGGCTACTTCTGGCCGCGTCCTTCCTCCTCATGATCGCCTGCGGCGTGTTCGTCGCCGCGGAGTTCTCGTTCGTCACCGTCGACCGGGCGACGGTCGACCGCCGCGCCGCCGAAGGTGACCGTTCGGCCGGCGGCACCCTCAAGGCACTGCGTACGCTCTCCACGCAGCTCAGCGGCGCGCAACTCGGCATCACGATCACCAACCTCGCCATCGGGTATCTCGCCGAACCGGCGATCGGCCGACTGCTGCACGGTCCGTTGACCGCGATGGGACTCGCTGGGGGAGGGCTGCGCGCTGCCAGTTACGCGATCGCGCTCATCGTCAGCACCCTGGTGACGATGCTCGTGGGCGAGTTGATCCCCAAGAACTTCGCGCTCTCGCTGCCCTATCGGACCGCCGCGCTGACCCAACTGCCGCAGCGCTGGTTCACCACGGCGATGGCCTGGCCCATCCGCGGTCTCAACGGGATGGCCAACAACACGCTGCGCTGGCTCGGCGTCGAGCCGCAGGAGGAACTGCGCTCCGCGCGTTCGCCGATCGAGCTCCGGTCGCTCGTCCTGAGGTCGGCCGACCAAGGTGCCATCGACGATCAGACCGCCGACCTCGTCGCGCGCAGCATCGCCTTCGGCGACCGCACGGCGGCCGATGTCCGCACGCCTCGCGTCCGCGTGCACTTCCTCGAGGAGAAGGACACGGCGCTCGACGTCATCGAGGCGGCACGGCAGACCGGTCACTCGCGGTTCCCGGTGATGGGCAGGTCACCCGACGACATCGTCGGCATCGTCCACATCAAGCAGGCCGTCAGCGTCCCCGTGGACCGGCGTCGCTCGGTACGGATCGGGGAGATCGCGGACCCGCCGGCGACGGTCCCCGACAGCATCGAACTCGATCCGCTCCTGACCTTCCTCCGCGACGAGGGGCACCAGATGGCCATCGTCGTCGACGAGTACGGCGGCACCGACGGCGTGGTGACCCTCGAGGACCTCGTCGAGGAGATCGTGGGCGACATCGCCGACGAGCACGACAGGCTGTCCGCGCGCAGCCGACACCGACACGACGGGACCTGGTCTCTCTCGGGCCTGCTGCGTCCTGACGAGGTGTACGAGCAGACGGGCATCGCGCTGCCGGAGAGTGAGGACTCTGAGACCATCGCGGGTCTGGTGCTCGAACGACTCGGGCGACTGGCCGAGCGCGGCGACGAGATCGTCCTCCGGCTCGACCACACCCCTGACAGCGACGAGGAGACGCTGGTGCCGCTCATCGTGCACCTGACCGTCGAGCGGGTCGAGGGCCGTCGCATCGACCGCGTCTCGATGACGGTCGAGGAGTCCATCGGCGGGCTGGAGGAGGGCCGATGAACAACTGGTTCGCCGTCGGACTGACGGTCGTCCTCCTCGCCCTCAACGCGCTGTTCGTGGCGTCGGAGTTCGCGCTGATCTCCGCGCGCCGCACCCAGATCGAGCCCCTCGCGCAGTCGGGCAAGCGTTCGGCCAAGCTCGCGATCAAGGCGATGGAGAACGTGACGCTCGCGATGGCGGCGGCTCAGCTCGGCATCACGATGTGCTCACTGGGTCTCGGCGCCATCAGCGAGCCGGCGATCGCCCACCTGTTGGAGCCGCTCTTCGACGCACTCCACGTGCCGCACGGACTCGTGCATCCGATCTCGTTCGCGATCGCGCTGGCGTTCGTGGTCTTCCTCCACGTGGTGTACGGCGAGATGGTGCCGAAGAACCTCGCGCTCGCCGCGCCGGACCGCGCCTCGCTGATCCTCGGTCCCTTCATGCTCGGCGTCATCGCGATCCTCAAGCCCGTGGTGATCGCGCTCAACGCGATCGCCAACAACGCGGTACGGATCGTGGGCATCGAGCCGAAGGACGAGGTCGCGTCGACCTTCACGCACGACGAGGTGGCCGGACTCGTGGAGGAGTCGCGCCGCGAGGGACTCCTCGACGAGGACGAGTACGGTCTCGTGACCGGTGCGCTCGACTTCCACGAGGGCACTGTCGACCAGGTGCTGCTGCCGAGCGACACCCTCGTGACGATCGATCGCGCGGCGACGCCGGTCGATGTGGAGAACGCCTGCGCCGAGACCGGATTCTCACGCTTCCCCGTCGTGGACGACGACGGGGACCTGACCGGCTATCTCCACATCAAGGACGTTCTCGAGACCGATGAGCAGATGCGCCACGTGCCCATCGCGGAGAAATGGGTGCGGCCCTTGTCGACCGTGACGCTGTCCGCCGGGCTCTTCGACGCGCTGCGCACGATGCAGAAGCGCGGTTCGCACATGGCTCGGGTGGCCGATCAGGAGTCCGGCGAGGTGGTCGGCGTGATCATGCTCGAGGACGTGCTGGAGGAGCTCGTCGGCGAGATCCGCGACCTCGAACGCCAGCGCCACTGACGTGAGTGCGCCCAGGCGGCGCGCAGAGAGCCCGACCCGAAGGGAGTGATCGGATCGGGCTCCTGCGCGCCACCTGGGCGCTGGGGTTCGGCTGGGAGGGAGGGAATTCGGCGCCGAACCCACCCTGCCCAACGAGGCGCGGCAGGGCAGGTTACGGGCCCTGGCAGAGAATTCTGAGGACTTTTTTCGGCGCCTTCCGGGAGGGCAGGAATCACTCGGTCAGGATGGTGCCGCCGACGTCCCAAACCCAGCCGTCCTCGTGTGGGATGGGCACGGCGTGGTCGAAGGTCTTGAGTTTGTGGTGGTGCCTGCAGAGTGCCCAGAGGTTGTCGGCGCAGGTTTGGCCGTCGGGCCAGGGTTCTCGGTGGTCGAGGTCGCAGTTGGTGGCTTTCGTCGTGCACCCCGGATACCTGCAGGTGCCGTCTCTGTAGCGGATCGCGTTCTTGAGGTGGTCCGGTGGTGAGTATCCGCGGTAGCTGACGGCGAGAACGTCGTCGTTGTCGTCGACGAGGAGTCGGTACCAGAACGGGTTGCCGCTGGTGGCGAGTGTGCGGAGGACGTTGGCGGGGATGATCCAGTCGCGGTCGGCGCTGATCGCGGGCTGGTCATCGATTCCGGCGAGGGTGGAGGCGGGCACCATGACGCCGATCGCGAGGTTTGAACCGTCCCGGCGTGTCCGGAGAGCTGATTCATTGGAAGGATCACTCTCATGGCACGACCCAGCAAGTACCCGACCG
>NZ_RQJX01000011.1 GCF_003850045.1 Aeromicrobium camelliae
ACCTGCTCGTCGACGCGCTCGACCACATCGACCCCGACAACGAACCCGCCCGCACCCCGAACCTCGCGATCGGCGTCATGGTCCCCGCCTCCACCCTCGCCGGAATCGACGACCAGCCCGCGATCAGCGCCGACCGCGACTGGGTCATCCCCGCGAACATCCTCCGCACACTCGCCACGAGCGGCAACCCGTTCTGGTACCGCTTGCTCGTCGACGACAACGACAACATCCTCGCCGTCAATTACCGCGGATACTCACCACCGGACCACCTGAAAAACGCCATCCGCTACCGCGACGGCACCTGCAAATACCCCGGATGCACCACCAAAGCCACCAACTGCGACCTCGACCACAGAGAACCCTGGCCCAACGGACACACCACCGCCCGAAACCTCTGGGCACTCTGCAGGCACCACCACAAACTCAAAACCTTCGACCACGCCGTCCCCGTCGAGCACGACGGGCAGTGGGCGTGGGACGTCGGCGGAACGATACTCACCGAGTGAGAGGTCAGGCGTTGAGACTGCTGTAGGCCACGACCCCATGCCGAAGTTCGTCGAGCGCGGAACGTGCGGTGTCGCGGACCGCGCCGGGCCCTGCCGCATCAGCCACCTGAGCCATGAGGTCCAGGAGTTGCTTCATGGCGCGGACGAAGTCGCCCGCGGCCATTTCGGACTCGCGCAGGACGATGTCCAGCGAGGCACCACGGCACCACTGCCACACGGCCTGCGCGAAACCGAAGTCCGGCGGTCGTAGGAAGCCCACGTGATGCGAGCGCTCCAGGAGCATCAGCTCGTCGGCGATGCGGTGCATGGCATCGGCTGCGGACAACGCCTTGGGACCCGGGAGTGCGGAGGGCGGGCCGTCCTCGGACCGCGACTCGTAGGTCAGGCCGCTGACGACGGCCGCCAGTTCCGCGGTGTCGAGATCCTCGAAGACGTGCTGACGGAGGCACTCCGCGACCACGAGATCGACGTCGCTGTAGATCCGCTGGAGCCGGCGGCCCTCATCGGTGACCTCGTCACCACGCAGATAGCCGAGCTCGACCAGGACCTCACACACGCGGTCGAACTGCCGAGCGACGGAGTTCGTGCGCTGTTCCACCCGCCGGCGCTGCTGCGCAGTCTTCCTCTCGAGCTTCTGGTATCGCTCGGCCCACCGGGCGTGGGATTCGCGATCAGGACACGAGTGACACGGGTGCTCGCGCAGGTCACGACGCAACTCGCCGATGCGCGGATCCTCGGCCGTCGGCTGACCGCGATGATGCTGTTGCCGGCGGTGCTCGGACGACTCCGCCCGCTCCCGCAGGGCTGACGCGAGATCGCGGCGCGACTGGGGATTGCGGGCGTTGAAACTCTTGGGAATCCGCATGCGATCGCGCGCGGAGACCGGCGTCGGGAAGTCGACCAACGCGAGGCGGCGCGCGTGTCGGTTCGCCGTCAGGACGAGTGGTCGCGGACCTTCACGATCCGCGTCGGTGCCGGGTTCGAGTACGACGGCGACCCCCGCCCACCGGCCTGCGGGGACGTCGATGATGTCGCCCGTCCGAAGCTCGCGCAGCGAGGCGAGGACTTCCTCGCGCCTTGCCGCACGGCGTGCCTTCGATCCGGCGTTCTCCAGCTCCTTGAGTTCGCGACGCAGACGCATGTACTCCATGAAGTCGCCCTTGTCGCACTGCGCAGCGTCGCGATAGCCGGCGAGCGCTTCGTCCGCCTTGTGCACCTGGCGAGCCAGGCCCACCACGGCCCGGTCGGCCTGGAACTGGGCGAACGACTGCTCGAGCAGCTCCCGTGCACGGACTCGGCCCACCTGCCGGACGAGGTTGACGGCCATGTTGTACGACGGGTGGAACGATGACGTCAGCGGATACGTACGCGTCGAGGCGAGACCAGCGACGTGACGCGCATCGAACCCCGGCTGCCACAGCACGACGCCGTGGCCCTCGATGTCGATGCCGCGCCGGCCCGCGCGCCCCGTCAACTGGGTGTACTCCCCCGGTGTGATGTCGACGTGGGTCTCACCGTTCCACTTGCTCAGCCGCTCGATGACGACCGAGCGCGCCGGCATGTTGATGCCCAACGCGAGCGTCTCGGTCGCGAAGACGACCTTGACGAGCCCGCGGCTGAACAGATCCTCGACGATCTCCTTGAACGTCGGCAGCATGCCGGCATGGTGCGCGGCGACACCGCGCGCGATCCCCTCGCGGAACTCGTGGAAGCCCAAGACGTACAGATCGTCCTCGGGCAGGTGCGTCGTCGCCGCGTCCACGGTCGCGAGGATCTCCTGCTGCTCCTCCTCGGTGGTCAGCGTGAGCCGCGCGTTGAGACACTGCTCCACGGCGGCCGCACATCCGGCACGACTGAAGATGAAGACGATCGCCGGCAGCAGACCCTCGGCGTCGAGCTTCGTGACGACGTCCACGCGGTCGGGCGTCTGATAGCGGCTGCGCGGGCGGCGCTGACCCTTCCCGGGCCGGCCCTTGCGAGCGCGCGACAGCTGCCAGTCCTCGCGCGCCATCCGCTCGAGGCTGTGGTTGACCCGCTGCCCATCGTCCTCGAACAGCGGATACAGCCGCCGGCCCACCATGACGTGCTGGTAGAGCGGCACGGGACGCCGCTCCTCCACGATGGTGACCGTGTTACCGCGCACCTCGGTCAGCCACGCGCCGAACTCCTCTGCGTTGGAGACGGTCGCCGACAGCGAGATCACCGACACCGACTCGGCGAGGCCGATGATGACCTCTTCCCAGACCGCGCCACGGAAACGGTCCGCCAGGTAGTGGACCTCGTCCATGACGACGTACCCCAGTCCGTCGAGGGTGCTGGAGCCCGCGTAGATCATGTTGCGCAGGACCTCGGTGGTCATGATGACGATGGGAGCGTCGCCATTGATGCTGTTGTCGCCGGTCAGCAGGCCGACCCGGTCGGCGCCGTAGCACTCCTGCAGATCGTGGAACTTCTGATTGGACAGCGCCTTGATCGGCGTCGTGTAGAAGCACTTGCGGCCGCTCGCCAGAGCGACGTGGACGGCGAACTCGCCGACGAGCGTCTTCCCGGAACCGGTCGGCGCCGCGACGAGCACGCCGTGCCCCTCCTCGACCGCCTGGCAGGCGGTGACCTGGAAGTCGTCGAGCGCGAAGTCATAGAGGTCGCGGAACTGCGCGAGATGCGGGTGACGGCGGTTCGCCCTCACCTGGGCGTAGCGCTCGGCCGGAGAGGACGACATGCTCCCAGCCTACGGGTCAAGCGGCGACGGGTCCTCGATCGACGAGGCCTCGGTGTCCTCGATGGTGTCGTCGGCGCGAGCGCGCCGACGGTCGGTCAGCCGTGCGACGAGCTCGGAGACGAGGTACAGCCCGGTCATCGGGATGGCGAGGAAGAGCATCGTCAACGGGTCGACCGTCGGGGTGGCGACAGCCGAGAAGATGAAGATACCGACGATCGTCCACGGACGGGCGCGGGCGAGTTGGCGCGCCGACACGACCCCGATCCGGTTGAGCAGCACCACGACGAGCGGAATCTGCGCGGCGACGCCGAAGACGAGCATGATCCGCAGGATGAAGCTGAGGTAGTCCGAACCCGAGGTGAGGTTCTCCCAGCCCTCGGGTACGAAGCCGATGAGCAGTTCGACGGCGGTCGGCAGGATGTAGTAGCCGGCGGCCGCTCCGCCGATGAACAGCGGTGCGCCCAGTGCGGTCAGCAGGGCCGCCCAGCGCTTCTCGTTGCGGTGCAGGGCGGGCAGGACGAACGCCCAGATCTGCCACATCCATCCCGGACTGGAGATGACCAGGCCCACGATGAGCGATGTCTTGAGCTGGAACTGGAAGGCTCCACCGATGCCCGACATGATGAGCCGCGCATCGATGCCCTGAGCCTCGAGCTCGGGAGCGACGCGATTGAACGGTTCGGTAAGCCAGTCGAGAATCCACGGATAGGCGATCCACGCCACGACGACGCCGGCGAGGATCGCCAGCAGCCCGCGGACCAGACGCGAGCGCAGCTCACGTAGGTGCTCCATGAGCGGCATGTGGCCGCCCGGGGCCGGTCGCGGCTTGGACGGGCGGCCGCGGCGCAGGGGCACGGCTAGCGGTGTTCGCCGGGACGCTCGTTGGGCGTCGGCGTCTCCGTCGTGACCTCGGACGCGTCGACGGTGCGAGGCGGGGCCTCATCGGTCGGCGGGGTCGTCGATTCGATCGACCTGGCGTCCTCGTCCTGGCTCGCCTTGACCTCGGACTTGAAGATCCGCAGCGCCCGACCCGACCCTCGCGCCAGCTCGGGCAGCTTACGACCACCGAACAGCAGAATCACGATCCCCAGGATGATGAGGATCTCGGTGGCGCCAATTCCTCTGAACATGTCGCTCCTCGATCGGGTACCTATTCATCGTACGCGGCGAGCGCAGCGCGAGCTTGCGCGACCACCTCGTCGGCCAGCTCGCGCGGTTCGACCACGTGAACCAGCCCGGCGTTGCGCAGCACGAGACGGCGCAACCAGCCCAGATCCGAGCCGTACAGGCGTACACGCGTGCGCTCGGTATCGCCGGATCCCTCGACGACCTCGGCCTGATACTCGTCGATCAACCACAGTGCTTCTGGCTCGAGGTCGAGCACCGCGAACGGCGTATCGGGACCGGGCGTGAAGAGAGCCGCCGGGATGTCGCTCTCGCCCTCGGCAGACTCGCGCGATCGCTCGACCGGAAGGTCGGTCTCCTCGGCAGCGACGATGCGGTCGAGGCGGAAGGTGCGGACATCCACGGCGCGGTGGCACCAGGCGCTGAGGTACAACTGGCCCTGCTCGGTGAACACCCGCCAGGGGTCGACGCGACGCCGTGTGCGCTCGTCACGGGCGGCGGTGACGTACTCCAGGTCGAGCTGGTGACCGCGACTGAGCGCCGACAGGATCGTGTCCTTGATTCCGGCGTCCACGTTCGGCAGATGCACGTCGACCGGAGCGCTCGCACCGACCGCACCCTCGAGCTTCGCCAGCGCACCGTCGATCGCCTTGCGCTGATCGCCGGTCGCGGCCTGCCGCAGCGTCCGCAACGCGACGATGAGCGACGACGCCTCGCGAGTGGTGAGGGTGAGGGGACGCGGCATGAAGTCGGCATCGCGGAGGTACACGACGCCGTCGCGTTCGAGCGCGCCGAGATCCACGTCGATGAGTTCGCCGTGGTACTCCCCCACCCCGGTCATCATGAGGACGGACAGGTCCTTGGTGATCTGGGCCTCGGAGACACCGAAGGTGGCAGCGAGCTCGGAGACCGGCACGCCGGCGTTGCTCTGCAGGTACGGCACCATCGCGAGCATGCGGATGAGCCGCTGGCTGGAGGTCGTGGTCATGCCTCCTCCTTCACGGCGGCGCGCAGCCGGGCGATGACGGCGGCGCGCAGCGACTCCGGGCTCTCCACCACGACGTCGGGTCCGAAGGACGCGATCTCCCCCGCGAGGACACGCGTCGAGGCGTACCGTACCGACACCCGGTCGGTCACCTCGTCGATCGATTCCACGTGTTCGGCGATGCGCCGCAGACTCTGCGCGCGCCCGGCGCGGACCCGCAGCATCGCGGCCTCGGTAGGCGGCGCGGGGAAGAGCGCATCGGCGAGATCACGGAGGTTCACGCCCTCGGGCACGACGTAGCTGCCGGCTTCTCCCACGTGCGTCACGTCGCTCGTGACGCGCGAGAGCCGGAACAGCCGCGGCGCCCGGCGCTCGCGGTCGTAGCCGCCCAGGTACCACCGGTCGCGGACGGAGATGAGTCCCCAGGGTTCGACCTCGCGACGGCTCTCCGTGCCGTCGGCCTTGCGGTACGAGAACGCGATCGGCACACGCCGGGTGGCGGCGGTCAATACCGCGTCGAAGGACGGTTCGTGCGCAGAGAGCCGCGGTTCGACCATCCGCATCGCGTCGGTGTCGATATCCACACCGATCGACTTGAGCTTGACCACGGCTGTGGCCGACTCCCCCGCAAGGCTCGCCGAGTCCCACACCTGCGCCGCCAGGCCGATCACCGCCGCTTCCTCGCGGGTGAACGACAGATCGGGCAGTTCGGCCTCGTCGCGACGGATCCGGTAACCCACCTCGTCGTCGAAGTAAGGGTCGCGGCTACCGGTCTCGATGGCGATGCCGAGCTCGCGCAGTTCGTCCTTGTCGCGCTCGAACTTCCGCTCGAAGGCGCCCGGCGTGGAGTCGCGGTAGTCGGCGATGGACTCCCGGATCTGCTCCTTGGTGAGGTACTGGTTGGCCGCGAGCAGTAGGAAGAAGAGGTTCATCAACCTCTCGGTCTTACGCTGCGCCATGCCTTGAGGATGTCAGAAGGCGTCGAGCACGTCGACGACGAAGGTCAGGTCGCCCTCGGGGCGGCCCTGATCTGCGGCGTTCTCGCCGTACGCGGTGTCGACCGGGCAGGTGAGCAGGACACGGCTGCCGATCGTCTGACCGACCAGCGTCTCGTCCCAACACGGGATGACCTGGCCCTGGCCGATGGCGAAGGTCGCGGGCGCCTTACGTTCCCACGAGCTGTCGAAGACCTCGCCGCTGGGGTACTTGCTGCCGACGTACTGCGTGACGAGGGTCTGGCCGGACTCGACCTTCTCGCCCTCACCCTTGATGAGCACCTGTGCCGCGGCGGCGCCCTCGAGCGCAGCCGGCGACGCGTCGGTCTTGCTGACCCCGGTCGGGTTACCGTCCTCGTCGTAGGTCACCTCGGGGCTGTCGGCGGCGGGTTCCTGCTCCGCGCCCGACGCCTTCTGCGGGATCTTCGACACGATGTCGAAGAGGAACACCATCGTGTCGGTCTCCTCGAGACCGAGGTCCGAGGGCCCCTGCAGGAGCGACGCGCCGTCCTCGCCGGTGACGGCGATCAGCACGCGCGACCCGACCTTCTTGTCGGTGAGACCCTTGCTGAAGCCTGGGAGTGCCGTCTCGTTGAGGGTCAGCACCATGGGGCGGTCGTTGGCGTAGGAGTTGTCGAACTCCTTGCCCGTGCGGCCGTTGACGGCGATGTAGTTGACCTTGACGGTGTCGCCCTCGGCGATCTCGTCGCCGCTGCCCTCCTTGAGAACCTCCGACTCGGTCTCGTCGACCGCGAAGTCGGTGCCGACGTCCACCTTCGGCGTGCCGTCACCGGTCACCTCCACGCCGTCCAAGGAGGACGAACCGCCGCCACCGCACGCCGACACGGTCATCAGAAGCGCGGCAGTGGTGAGGGCAACTAGGGTGCGTCGCACAGTGGTTCCTTCGGATCGGGGGTTGTCACGGCCGGTGGCCGAGGACCACCCTAGCCACCGTGACAAACACCCCGTCACATGCTGTCGATCAACCGCTGGACGCGATCATCGGTGGACCGGAACGGGTCCTTGCAGAGCACCGTGCGCTGCGCCTGGTCGTTGAGTTTGAGGTGCACCCAGTCCACCGTGAAGTCGCGCCGGCGCTCCTGAGCTCGGGCGATGAACTCGCCGCGCAGCTTGGCGCGCGTGGTCTGCGGTGGGATGCTCTTGGCCCGGAAAACCTCGAGGTCGGTCGTGATCCGCGCGACGGCGCCCTGTCGTTCGAGCAGCGAGAACAAGCCGCGGTCCCGCCGGATGTCGTGGTAGGCCAGGTCGAGCTGCGTGATCCGCGGATCGCTCCACGCCAGGTCGCGGCGCTCGCGATAGCGCTCGAGCAGCCGGTACTTGATGACCCAGTCGATCTCGCGTTCCACGAGCGACAGGTCGCCGGACTCCACCGCCTTGAGAGTGCGCTCCCACAGGTCCATGACGGCGTCGATGACCGGCGTCCGCAGACCGTGGCGGTCGACGAAGTCGGCGGCTTTGCCGAAGTACTCCGCCTGGATCTCCAACGCCGAGAGCTCACGGCCGTTGGCGAGCAGCACCTTGCGTCGGCCCGTCATGTCATGCGAGATCTCGCGGATCGCCCGGATCGGGTTCTCCAGCGTGAGGTCGCGCATGACCACGCCGGCCTCGATCATACGCAGCACGAGATCGGTGGTGCCGACCTTGAGCATCGTCGTGGTCTCGCTCATGTTCGAGTCGCCGACGATGACGTGCAGACGGCGGAACCGCTCGGCGTCGGCGTGCGGTTCGTCGCGGGTGTTGATGATGGGGCGCGACCTGGTGGTGGCGCTCGAGACGCCCTCCCAGATGTGTTCTGCGCGCTGGCTGACCGAGAAGACCGTCCCTCGTGGGGTCTGCTGCACCTTGCCCGCGCCGACGATGATCTGGCGGGACACCAGGAACGGGATGAGCACGTCGGCGATGCGGGCGAACTCGCCCCCGCGGCTCACCAGGTAGTTCTCGTGGCAGCCGTAGGAGTTGCCCGCCGAGTCCGTGTTGTTCTTGAACAGGTAGATGTCGCCCTCGACCCCGTCCTCGCGCAACCGTTCCTGGGCGTCGAGCATGAGCCCTTCGAGAATCCGCTCCCCCGCCCGGTCGTGGGTGACGAGCTCGGTGACCGAGTCGCACTCGGGCGTGGCGTACTCCGGGTGGGAACCCACGTCCAGGTACAGCCGCGCGCCGTTGCGCAAGAACACGTTGCTGCTGCGCCCCCACGACACGACGCGGCGGAACAGATAGCGCGCGACCTCGTCCGGCGAGAGGCGGCGCTGACCCCGGAACGAGCAGGTGACCCCGTACTCGTTCTCGATCCCGAAGATTCGGCGGTCCATGACGTCAGCCTAGTGCGGTGGGGCCGACATGCGAGTGCGAACGATTCCGGCCAGCGCGAGGACGCCGCCCAGGGCGAGAACGTACAGCGGCAACTCGGGCGGGATCCCCAGGTGCGTGGTGAGTCCGAGCGTCCGCGACAGCGTCCACGGGAGCAGCCCCATCTGGTCGTTCCAGAGCGTCAGGAACTCCTCCAATCCGAGTGCTGCCACGGCTCCGGCGAGGATCAGGAGCGCCACGCCGACAGCGAGCAGCACCGCGCCGGCCCGGCGGGCGGCGAAACCCGCGGCCGCCACGACCCAGCCACCGGCGATCACGGCGAGGACGATGTAGATCGTTCGGCTCGACGTATCGGTCCAGAAGGCGTACCAGTACCCGGTCGGACCGTGCTCGCGCAGGGCGAAGAGGCACACCGCACTGCGGACCAGCGCCGCGCCGCCGACGGCCGCCGACCACCGGCGCCGCGAGCGCCGATCGGTCAGCAGCGCGAGCACGAGAAGGAAGGACAGCCACGCCGTTGCGGCGAGCGCCCAGTGCACGGGTGCCATGCCCCAGGTCCACAGCACCTGGGTCGCCACGACGACGAGCGCAGGAACCACTGCGAGGGCTGCGGGAGAGCGGTCGGGTCGCACGGCCCAGGGCCGCGTCACGCCGATCCAGTGATGCCGGGCGAGGCCGAGGAGCCCGGTGCGCCAGCGGGTCAGTGACGCGGCGGCGCCGAGCAGCAACCACCCGACGACGAGTCCGAGCAGCACCGAAGCCGCCGTCGCGATGAGCCCATCGCGCGACTCGCGCTCGATGCTGGCGTCCGCCGCGACCGTGTTGTACGCCGGGAGATCCACATCCTCGCCGTAGCGCTCGAGGTGCTCGTCGCGAGCGGCGCGGTAACGGTCACGGGCCCGTGCGGCAACGTCGGACGCCGCCTCGTCGCCCGTCGAGACCCACTCCAGATGCCTGAGCTGGGCGGTGCGGTACGCCTCGAGGAGTTCGAAGAGGTTGAGCTGGTACTCGAGGGCCGCGACAGCCTGCTCGTGGGCCTGCGCGACGTGCCACGCGCCCGGCACGGTCGAACGCACCGACGACAACATCGACCGGGCCGTCGCGACGGCCTCGCGTCCCTCGAAGACGGCCTCGTCGACCTCGTCGCCGATCACCGCATGGAGCACCGACCAGGTCGCGGTGTCTCCGGCGGGGACGTCCCACTCGAAGATCCACATCATGGGCGGCGGTTCCAAGCCGAGCGTTCGCACCTCGTGTGTGGCGTATGGGCCGATGTAGAGGCCCTTCGTGATGGCCGTGCGCGACTGAGTCATCGCGTCGGCGACGCGCTGTTGCGTCAGGTGGTCCATCGCGACGGTACTGCGGATCCAGTCACCGGTGATGTCCTCGGCCGGGGTGGACGGATCGACCGCGAGCCGGCCGATGCCGTAGGTATTGAGGTCGTACAACGGCCACCAGCCGCGCACGAGGTAGAGGGCCATCGGTCCTGCGCGCCATGGGCCGCCGTCTTGGGTCCAGGTCCAGACGCCGGTCACGTCCGGGTTCGCCGCCACCACGTCCCGCAGTGCCTCGGCGTGCACGGCCGTGAGGTCGTTCGGCAACACCCCCATCCCCTCGTACTCGCGGCGGCTCTGGAACTCCACGATGCGCCGCGCGCCGGGGATCTCGAGGGTCGGATTGACCGGCAGAAAACTGTAGAAGTCCCCGGCGACGTACTTGGTCGACACGACCAACCGCTCGCTGTCGATGCCGTCGAACACCTCGCGGTACGTGTCCGGGTCCGTGTGCAGGTCGCCCGCGTCGCCCACGCCGACACTCCAGGTGCGGAAGACCAGATCGCGTTCGGCGCGCTCGTGCGCCTCGAGCAGTCCGGTCAGCATCGCCCGTACATCGGCCACCGACGTGACGGCGAGTTCGGACCGCACCGCCCCGGCACCGTCGTAGATCGCACCGGCCTCGCCGATCCGCACGATCGTGCCGGCGATCTGCGGCATCGCGGCGTAGAGCTCCTCGAACGCCGCCCCGTAGACGTCCCAGAACGCGGTCGTCGCGGTGTCGAGGCTGCCGAAGCGGTCGGTGAGGAACTGCTCCAGCGGGTCGGTGAGTGCGAGCATGTCGGTGCGCAGATAGACGTCGAGCCCGCGGTCGCTCGCGTACTGCCACCACGGCCCGAACGCGTCGCGCATCGCCGTCGCCCGCGCACGCAGGCCGTCGTCAGCGGCTTCCGGTAGCTCGTCGAAGCGCACATACTCGAGGAATCCTGGCACGGCCATGGCGTTGTAGCCGTTCGCGAGCGAGTGCCGCACGAACTCCTCGAAGCCGGCGCGATGGCGGTCCAGGGCCTCCTGGTCGACATACGGAGCCTCCGGCAGCACGACGTCCTCGAAGGCGCGGCTCGCATGGGAGTAATCGTCTCCGCCGCGCCACTGCGACTCGGCCGCTCGCACACCGACCGCCCCGAAATCGACCATGCGCAGTCCGAGCTCGGGCACGATCGGATCGGTGACCCACGGCTCCCGCCCGCTGCGGATACGGTCGGCGAGCGCGACGAGCCCGTGTGCGGCCCCCTCGGGCGTCCGGGCGTGCAACACCCAGCGTTCGTCTTCGACCGCGACGAGCTGCGACGCCTCGGCGCCTTCGGGGCCGTCGTCGTCGACGCGGACGGTGAGGGTCGGCTCATCGGCGACCGACACCCACCGGGGGTCGGGCCGGTTGCGATCGCGCATCGCATCACCGAGCACCCGCGCAGCCTCCACGACCTGCGGGTCGTCGACCAACGCGACTGCTCCGATGACAGGAGCTTCCTGCGCAGCGACCACCTCTGCGGCCGCACGCGGCTCAGCGGGTATCGGTTTGTCGCCCACCCGCAGGTCGAGCAACTGCGTGACCGAGTGCGCGACGAGCCAGCCCACCAGCGCGGACATGAGGATCCACGCGACCGCCCGCCGCACCATGCGGCGATCGTAGTGCGATCAGGAGAGAGCGTCGGCCACCACGGGGTCGGCGAGTCGCTTGAACTTTCGCGGTTGGCTGCGCGTGCGGTCCAGGACGGCCACCTCGAGATCGGCTGCGTCGATCGTCCGCGCGGGTGTGACGTCCTGTCCGAGCGCCGTCGCCGCAAGGCGCAGCGCCGTCACGAGGTCGGCATCCGCGGTGTAGTGCTCCGTGAGGTAGGCCTCGATGTTCTCGCTCTGCCCGCCCATGACGCCGTGGCCCTGGACGTCGGCGACCGAGCCGTCGTAGGTCAGGCGGTAGATCTGATCATCCGCCGCGGTGTCACCGACCTCGGCGACGAAGATCTCCACCTCATAGGGCTTCTCTCCGCCGGAGGAGAAGATCGTGCCGAGCGTCTGCGCGTAGGCATTGGCGAGCCCGCGCCCGGTGACATCGCGCCGGTCGTAGGAGTAGCCCCGAAGGTCCGCAAGCCGGACACCGGCGATGCGCAGGTTCTCGAACTCGTTGTAGCGGCCGACCGCGGCGAAGCCGATACGGTCGTAGATCTCGCTGATCTTGTGCAGCGCGCGCGAGGGGTTCTCCGCGACGAACAGGATGCCGTCCGCGTACCGGATGACGATGACGGAGCGACCACGGGCGATGCCCTTACGAGCGAAATCCGCCCGGTCCTTCATCAGCTGTTCGGGCGAGACGTAGAACGGTGCACTCACGAGAGGTCACCTCCTTCGGTGAGCGACGCGACCGGGCCGTCGGGCCGCTGCATGCGCCCGCCGATGACTTCGTCGGCGATCGCGGCGGTCTTGCTCTCGTCCCACGCCCGGTAGCCGTCGGCGGTGATGACCGAGATCAACGGGAAGATGCGGCGGGTCAGATCGGGCCCGCCCGTCGCGGTGTCGTCGTCGGCGGCGTCGTACAGCGCCTGGATGACGGCCGTGACGGCCTCGGACTCGGACATGCCCGGACGGTAGAGCTTCTTGAGCGAACCGCGGGCGAACGTCGAGCCTGAGCCCACGGAGTGGAAGGTGCGCTCCTCGTTCTTGTTGCCGGTGACGTCGAAGGCGAAGATCCGGCCGATCTCCAAGTCGACGTCGTAAGCGGCGAACAGGGGCACCACGGCGAGCCCCTGCATGGCCATCCCGAGGTTGCCGCGGATCAGCGCGGCGAGCCGATTGGCCTTGCCGTCCGTCGAGAGCGTGGTGCCCTCGATCTTCTCGTAGTGCTCGAGCTCCACCTGGAACAAGCGGGTCATCTCCACCGCGATTCCTGCGGTACCGGCGATGCCGACGCAGGAGAACTCGTCGGTCGGGAAGACCTTCTGGATGTCGCGTTGCGCGATGACGTTGCCCATCGTGGCGCGACGGTCACCGCCCATGACGACACCGCCCTCGAACGTGGCGGCCACGATCGTGGTGCCGTGGGTGATGTCGAGCTGGCTCACGTTCGCTCCACCGGCGTTGGGCAGCATCTCGGGCGCATGGGCGCTCAGGAACTCGGCGAAGGACGAGCTGCCGACCGCGCGGAAAGTGTCATCGAGGCGTCCGCTGGCGTGGCTCATTCGCCGCCCTTCTGGACGAAGCTGCGCACGAACTCCTCGGCGTTCTCCTCCAGGACGTCGTCGATCTCGTCGAGAATCGAATCGACGTCGTCGTCGAGCTTCTCCTTGCGCTCGGCATCGACCGTCGGCGTCTCGACCTCTTCGGTGTCCTCGCTGCTCTTGCGAGGGTTCTTCTGCTGATGCTCGGCCATGTCGTCACCCTAGTCCAATCTCAACGTCCCGTGATGGCAGCGAACAGCTCGGTCGCGGTGCCGCTCCTCGCGAACAGCTCCTCGACGTGTTCGGCGGTGCCGCGCAGCGGTTCCATCGTCGGCACCCGTTGCAAGGAGTCGTACCCCGGCAGGTCGAAGATCACCGAGTCCCACGAGGCCGCGGCGATCTGCGAGGCGTACTGCTCGAGGCACTTCCCGCGGAAGTAGGCGCGCGTGTCGCGCGGCGGCTCGCTGACCGCATCAAGCACCTCGGCGTCGGTCACCAGCCGCTCGATACGACCCGCCTGGTCGAGGCGGTGGAACAGCCCCTTGCCGGTGCGCACGTCGTGATACTGCAGGTCGACCAGATGCAGTTTCGCGTCGTCCCAGTCCAGCCCGTCACGTTCGCGATACCGCTCCAGCAAGGAGAGCTTGGCGACCCAGTCGAGTTCGCGCACACATTCCATCGGATCGCGTTCGAGCCGGGTCAGGACACTCTCCCACCGGTCCATCAACGCGGAGGTCTGCTCGGCGACGGGGTCGGCGTCGCCGAGCTTGTCCAGGTAGGTCCGCGCCTTCTCGAAGTAGTGCCACTGCAGTTCGAGCCCGGTGATCGTGCGGCCGTCCGCACGCTCCACGGCCACGCGCAGCGTCGGATCGTGCGAAATCGTCTGCAGCGCCCGCACCGGATCGGCGAGCTCGACCTCCTCCTCGTTGAGGAAGCCGTCCTCGATCATCGCCAGCACGACCGATGTGGTGCCGTGCTTGAGGTAGAGCGCGACGTCGGCCAGATTCGCGTCGCCGATGATGACGTGGAGCCGGCGGTACTTCTTCGGATCCGCGTGCGGCTCGTCGCGGGTGTTGATGATGGGCCGCTTGAGCGTGGTCTCGAGGCCGACCTCGACCTCGAAGTAGTCGGCGCGCTGGCTGAGCTGGAAGGCGTGAACGCTGCCGTCCTGCTCCTGGCCGACGCGTCCGGCGCCGCACATCACCTGACGGGAGACGAAGAACGGTGTGAGGTGGCGGACGATCTGCACAAAGGGCACGTCGCGGCGCATGAGGTAGTTCTCGTGCGCACCATACGAGGCGCCCTTGTTGTCGACGTTGTTCTTGTACAGCACGATCGGGCCGACGCCCGGAATCTGTCCGGCGAGCTCTGCGCCCCGGCGCATGACCGCCTCGCCCGCCTTCTCCCAGCGCACCACGTCGAGTGGCGTGGTGACCTCCGGACCCGAGTACTCCGGATGAGCGTGATCGACGTAGAGACGGGCGCCGTTGGTCAAGATGATGTTCGCGAGACCGAGGTCCTCGTCCGTGAGCTGTGACGGATCGGCGGCCTCGCGGCTGAGGTCGAAACCGCGCGCGTCGCGAAGCGGGTTCTCCTCCTCGTAATCCCACTGGGCACGGCGGGTCAGCCCGTGGGCGGCGGCGTAGGCGTTGACCACGTGCGTCGCGGCGACCATGGGGTTGGCCTGGGGCTGGCCCTGCACGGCGATGCCGTACTCGACCTCGCTGCCCTGGATGCGTCGGACTGTCACATCGTCAGCCTACGCGCGCGGTGCAGGATTCACGGGCCCGTCGTGTCGTGTTCGCCGCCCGAACACCTGGCGCGCAGAGCCTGAAGCCATGAAGGTCGCGATCGTCGCCGAATCGTTCCTGCCTCAGACCAACGGCGTCGTGCACACGGTCTCGCGCATCCTGGACACCGTCCGTGCGCGTGGGATCGAGGCCGTCGTCATCGCGCCGGAGGACCCTGCCGGCGTCCCCGATCGTGTGAGCGGCGTGCCTGTGCGCACGGTCGCCTCGCTGCCCCTGCCGGGGTACCCGGACGTGCGCGTCGCCAGCGGCCCGATCGGCCCCGTCGAGCGACTGCTGCGCGACTTCGCGCCCGACGTGGTCCACCTCGCCTCGCCGTTCGTCCTCGGCTGGCGCGCCACGCTCGCCGCCCACTTCCTCGGGCTCCCGACCGTCGCGGTCTACCAGACCGACATGCCGGGCTTCGCGCGCCGCTACGGCATCCCCCTGGCCGAACGGGCCCTGTGGCGCCGCGTGGACGACATCCACAGCAGGGCCGCGCTCAACCTCGTACCGTCGCACGCCACCTACCGGGCGCTCGCCGACCGCGGGCTGGACAACCTCGTGCTGTGGCGGCGTGGGGTCGACGTCCGCCGGTTCGACCCCGCCCACCGTGACGAGGCCTGGCGTGCGAGCGTCCGCCGCGACGACAGCGAACGTCTCGTCGGCTTCATCGGCCGGCTGGCACCGGAGAAGCGCGTGTCCGACCTCATCGCGCTCCAGCGCCTCCCCCGCACACGGCTCGTCATCGTCGGCGACGGCCCCGACCGACCGCAGCTCGAACGACTTCTGCCCGACGCGGTCTTCACGGGGATGCTGCACGGCGACGAACTCGCGCGGGTCGTGGCGAGCCTCGACCTGGCGGTCCACACCGGTGAGAACGACACGTTCTGCCAGGTGATCCAGGAGGCCATGGCCAGCGGGCTGCCGGTCGTGGCCGCGGGAGCCGGCGGTCCGCTCGACCTCGTCGATCCGAGCCGGACCGGTTGGTTGTACGAGCCCGGCAACCTCGCGGCGATGCGCGGTTACGTCGCGGACCTCGTCGGGGACGACGCCAAACGCCAGGCGATGGGTCGCCAGGCCCGGGCCTCAGTGCTGGGGCGGACGTGGGAGTCGGTGTGCACCGCACTGGTGGGCCATTGGGCGCGCGCCGCGGACACGGTCGGCGCGCCGACGCCGATGACGTTGCGGCACCGGGTCGTGCGTCGGATGGCGCCCCGCTGAGGCGGCGTCGTCAGGCGCCGGGCGCGGACGCGGCCACCGCCAACGTCTTGCCCAGGTGGAGGCTGTCGGGATATCCGGCGTAGTAGCCGAACGGTTCGACGTCGTCGTACCCGGCCGAGCGATACAGCGCGATCGCCTCGGGTTGCTCGAGACCGGTCTCCAGCACGAGTCGGGTCAACCCCGCCTCCCGGGCGCTGGACTCGAGTTCGGACAGCAGACGTCGTGAATAGCCGCGTCCGCGGAACTGCGGGCGCACGTACATGCGCTTGATCTCGCCGTCGGTGTCCCCCGCCGGGCCACCGCGGCGCCACCCGCCCATGCCGGCCGCGACATCAT
Organism: Aeromicrobium camelliae; assembly: GCF_003850045.1. Lineage (GTDB taxonomy): Bacteria > Actinomycetota > Actinomycetes > Propionibacteriales > Nocardioidaceae > Aeromicrobium > Aeromicrobium camelliae. The sequence goes on from NZ_RQJX01000011.1 coordinate 16,495, forward strand.
CGACGTAGGCCACGAAGAACACCCCACGTGGCGCCACGAACTGCTCGGCCTCGATCGGCGACGCGTCCCCTGAGGAACCCCCGTAGCGTCGCCGGTACTCCTCCTGCACCTCGGCCGTCATCGCCTCGACGTCGGGATCGTCGTAGCGGGCGACCGTCACCTTGAGCGTCAGAGGTACTGCCCCGTGTTCGCGACGGTGTCGATCGACCGTCCGGGCTCGTTGCCGCCCTTGCCGGTCACGAGCGTGCGGATGAACACGATGCGTTCGCCCTTCTTGCCCGAGATCCGCGCCCAGTCGTCGGGGTTGGTGGTGTTGGGAAGGTCCTCGTTCTCCTTGAACTCGTCGACGCACGCCTGGAGCAGGTGCTGGACGCGCAGCCCCTTCTGGCCGTGCTCGAGCAGATCCTTGATCGCCATCTTCTTGGCGCGGTCGACGATGTTCTGGATCATCGCGCCGGAGTTGAAGTCCTTGAAGTAGAGGATCTCCTTGTCGCCGCCCGCGTAGGTGACCTCGAGGAACTGGTTGTCCTCGCTCTCGGCGTACATCCGCTCGACGGTGCGCTGGATCATCGCCTGCACGCAGGCCTGCCGGTCGCCGCCGAACTCGGCGAGGTCGTCGGCGTGCAGCGGCAGGCGGTCGGTGAGGTACTTGCTGAAGATGTCGCGCGCCGCCTCCGCGTCGGGACGCTCGATCTTGATCTTGACGTCGAGACGACCCGGCCGCAGGATCGCGGGGTCGATCATGTCCTCGCGGTTCGAGGCACCGATGACCAGCACGTTCTCGAGGCCCTCGACGCCGTCGATCTCGCTCAGCAACTGCGGGACGATGGTGTTCTCGACGTCGGACGAGACCCCCGATCCACGAGTGCGGAACAGGGAGTCCATCTCGTCGAAGAAGACGATCACCGGCGTGCCCTCGCTCGCCTTCTCGCGCGCCCGCTGGAACACGAGCCGGATGTGCCGTTCGGTCTCGCCGACGTACTTGTTGAGCAACTCGGGACCCTTGATGTTGAGGAAGTACGAGCGGCCTTCCTCGCCGGTCTTCTGCGAGACCTTCTTGGCCAGGCTCGACGCGACCGCCTTCGCGATCATGGTCTTGCCGCAGCCGGGCGGGCCGTACAGCAGCACACCTTTGGGCGGCTTGAGTTCGTGTTCGACGAACACGTCGGGGTGCAGATAGGGCAGCTCGACCGCGTCGCGGATGTTCTCGATCTGTCCCGCGAGTCCGCCGATGCTGTCGTAGTCGATGTCGGGAACCTCTTCGAGGACGAGTTCCTCGACCTCGCTCTTGGGGATGCGCTCGAAGGCGTAGTTGGAGCGGCTGTCGACGAGCAGGGAGTCCCCGGCACGCAATCGCAGCGCCGCGAGGCTGTCGGCGAGTCGTACGATCCGCTCCTCGTCGGCGTTACCGATCACCAGGGCCCGTTCGCCGTCGGCGAGCAGCTCCTTGAGCATCACGACCTCGCCGACGGATTCGAAGTCGAGCGCCTCGACGACGTTCATCGCCTCGTTGAGGATGACTTCCTGCCCGCGGCGCAGCGCGTCCTTGTCGACCGCAGGGCTGACGTTGACGCGCAGCTTGCGGCCGCCGGCGAACACGTCGACGGTGTCGTCGGCGTTGCGCTGCAGGAACGTGCCGAAGCCCGTGGGCGGCTGCGCCAGCCGGTCGACCTCTTCCTTGAGCGACACGATCTGGTCGCGCGCCTCCCGCAGGGTGCCGGTGAGTCGTTCGTTCTGCGATGTCGTCGATGCGAGTTTGGCCTCGAGCTCGGACACGCGTGGATCGGTGGTGCCCGTCATGGCGAGCCTGCGACGCAGGTGCTCCACCTCCGCGCGCAAGTACGCCAGCTCCTCGGCCGGGCCGGGGTTGAACTGATCGCCTGTGGTGCTCATGAGCCACCTCCTGCTCGATATCGACGACATTACCCGCCGATGCCCTCATGTGAAGGCCATCTGATCGTATGGGCGTTGCGAGTGTGTTGCCGTCTCGTGCAGCGGGCGGTCTCGCGCGTCAGTCGTCGAGGTCGATCGGACGCGGACCGAGGTAATCGGGGCCGTAGGCACCGGGCGCGGGACGCCGGGACTTACCGAGCGAACGATGCCCGGGAGCCATGCGACGGGCGGTGACGAGGAAGGCGGTGTGGCCGTTCATCTTGTGGTCCGGCCGGACTGCCAGCCCCTCCAGGTGCCAGTCCCGCACGAGCGTCTCCCAGGCGTGCGGTTCGGTGAAGCCGCCGTCCGCGCGCAGCGTCTCGACGAAGCGCGACAGCTGCGTCGTCGTGGCGACGTACGCGCACACGATCCCCCCGGGGACGAGCCGCTCGGCGGCCAGCGGAACGCACGTCCACGGGTCGACCATGTCGAGGATGAGCCGGTCGATCTCCGACTCGGTCATCGCGACGCGTACGTCGCCCACGGTGAGGGTCCACCCCGCCGGGTCCTCACCCATGACCTGCTCGACGTTGCGCCGCGCGGTCTCGGCGAAGTCCTCACGCAGCTCATACGAACCGACGTGGCCGTCGGGTCCGACGGCCCGCAGCAGGTACGTGGTGAGGCTTCCGGAGCCGGCGCCGGCCTCGACCACGCGAGCCCCCGGGAAGATGTCGGCCATCGCCAGGATCTGGGCCGCATCCTTGGGATAGATGATGGCCGCGCCCCTCGGCATCGAGACGACGTACTCGAACAGCAGCGGACGGAAGACCTGGTAGGGGTGGCCGAGCGACGTCTCGACGACGATCCCCTCGGGATGGCCGATGATGTCGTCGTGGCGGATCTGACCCTTCTTGGTCGAGAACTCCTTGCCCGGGACGAGCGCGATATTGTGACGCCGCCCCTTCGGATCGGTCAGGCGCACCCAGTCACCCTCGACGAACGGCCCACTGCGACGGGGCGTACTCACCGGCTCTCCTCTCGATAGGCGCGGTCGACGGCGGACGCGTCGAGCCGACCGACGACGGTACCGTCCGGCTCGACGAGCGCGTAGACGTGGGCCGGGTGCTCGACCATCGCGACCAGCAGGCGCCGCCCGCGCAGCTCCGCCGGCAGCTGCGGCGCGTCCGGGGGCGGCGGCGCGCTGCGGTCGACGAGTTCGCGCGCGACGATCCGGTCCACGCGGGCCAGGCGCCGCCCGTGGACGAGAGCCGCACTCGATCCCTGCCAGAGGAAGAGGGCGACGACGGCGAAGAGCAGCGAGCGGGTCAGCGAGACGGGCTGGTCGAGGTCGGCGGCGACGATCGCCCAGACGACGAGTGCCACGGCCGCGAGCCGACCCAGCCACGCGGCGGCGATGACGCCGGTGGACTCGTTGCCGGTGAGGCCCCAGATGAGCGCGCGGAACACGCGGCCGCCATCGAGCGGGAGGCCGGGGAGCATGTTGAAGCCCGCCACGAGCACGTTGATGAAGCCGACCGACCACAACACGGCGTAGGTCAGGCCCGGCGGAAGCTGCAGAGCGGTCCACCAGGCGGCGAACCCGATGCCGAGCGACGTGAGCGGTCCGACCACGGCGATGACGAACTCCTGCAGGGGCCGGCGCGACTCGCCTTCCAGGTGGGTCTCACCACCGAGGAGGTGGAGCGTCACCGAGGGCACGCGCATCCCGAACGCACGCGCTGCGACGACGTGGGCGACCTCGTGCACGAGGATCGAGGCGTACAGGGCGACGACGAACACCGCGGCGATGGCGTAGGGGTTGCCGCCGAGCCGGTCGAACTGCGGTGCGAAGACCAGCACGAGGACGAGCCCCATCGCCAGGAGCGAGGGACGGATCAGCAGCTCGGCGCCCGCAACGCGACCGATACGCCAGGTGCCTGCAGGTCGACGCGCGTTCACGGACCCAACCTACCCGCCGTGCCTGCGCCGGATTGTCGGTGGCGACGCCTACGGTGGAGGTCATGACGCAGGTCGATCTCGAGACGCCGGTGACGCTCAAGCGCTCGCTCTCGCCGAGCCGCGCGAGCGACTTCACCACCTGTCCCCTGCTCTACCGTTTCCGCACGATCGATCGCCTTCCCGAACCTCCGGACCCGGTGGCGGCCCGCGGAACCCTCGTGCACGCCGTCCTGGAGCGCCTCTTCGACGCCCCGGCGGCCGAACGCACTCTCGACCATGCGGCCTCGCTGCTGCCGAGCGAGTGGGACGCCCTCCGCGAGGAGGATCCCCGTCTCGCCGAGCTCTTCGCGTCCGGCGAGGACGCCGCGGCGCAGGCCGGTTGGCTCGCCTCGGCCACCGATCTGCTCGGCTCGTACTTCGCGATCGAGGACCCGCGGTTCCTCGAGCCCGCGGCGCGCGAGGAACGTCTCGAACTCGCCCACGACGCCGGAGTGACGCTCACCGGCATCGTCGATCGCATCGACGTGTCCCCCGAGGGACTCGTCCGGGTGGTCGACTACAAGACCGGCAAGGCGCCCGGTCCGTTGTTCGAGGACAAGGCCCTCGCCCAGCTCAAGTTCTACGCCCTCGTCATCTGGCGCACCCGCGGCGTGATTCCGACGCTGCTGCAGCTGTACTACCTCGCCGACCAGTCGGTGTTGTCGTACTCGCCGACCGAGCAGGACCTGCTGGTCACCGAACGCCGCCTGGCGGCGTTGTGGGCGGCGATCGCCGGCGCCGCCGAGCGCCGCGAGTTCGTCGCCAAGCCGGGTCCGCTGTGCCGGTTCTGCGCGCACCAGAAGCTCTGCCCGGAGTTCGGCGGGACCCCGCCGGAGCTGCCCGTGATTCAGCTCGTCGACGTCAACGCGCAGAGCCCCGAGGGCGTCTGATCCTCCAGCGTGCGAAGGATCGTCCGCCGCGCCGCCTCCGGAACCTTGACGGCGTGCGGTACCGCCACGACCCAGCAGCCGGCGGCGTTCGCCGAGGTCGCCCCGGTCTTGGAGTCCTCCACGGCGAGGCATCGCGCCGGGTCGACGCCGAGCTTCTCAGCCGCCACCAGGTAGGGCTGCGGGTGCGGCTTGGGATGCTCCACCGCGTCGCCCGTCACGACCACGTCGAAGTCCAGGGCGTCCGCGACGGGCGCGGCGACCGAGGCATAAGACATCGTCACCAGGGCCTGCGGGACCCCCGCGTCGGCGAAGGCGTGGACGAGTTCGCGTGCGCCGGGCCGCCACGGCAGGTCGCCCTGCAGTTTGAGAGAGACCCGCTCGATCATGTAGTCGACGATCTGCGCCGCCGTCATCGAGGAGTCGAGGCGCCGCCGGATATAGGCGCCGGCCTCGAGCAGGCCGCTCCCCACCAGGGCGAGGCTGTCCTCCTCGGTCCACGGCTTGTCATGTGCGGCGGCCAGTTCATGCTCGCTCGCGATCCAGAACGGCTCGGTGTCGACGAGAGTTCCGTCCATGTCCCAGAGCACGGCGTCGGGAAGAGTCACGCATCCACAGTAGACTCGTCCCAGCGTTCGATCGTTCGCGGTAGCCGAGGCGAGCCCGCCGTAGGCTGGAAACTCCAGCAACTACATGTCGAGGTGTGCTCAACGTGCCCGTGACTTCCCCGGTCTTTATCCATCATCGTCCCGACGCCACCGAGGCGCTCCGTGCCCTCATGGCCGAGCGCATCCTCGTGCTCGACGGCGCGATGGGTACCGCCATCCAGCGGGATCGGCCGGACGAGGAGGGTTACCGCGGTGAGCGCTTCGCGGAGTGGTCGTGTGACGTCGGCGGCAACAACGACCTGCTGACGCTCACCCAGCCCGAGATCATCGCAGGCATCCACCGTGAGTACCTCGAGGCCGGCGCCGACCTCATCGAGACCAACACGTTCAGCGCCAACGCGATCTCGCTGCGCGATTACGACATGGTCGACCTCGCCTACGAGCTCAACTACGAGTCGGCGCGCCTCGCCCGGCGTGAGGCCGACGCGATGACCGAGCGCACGCCGGATCGTCCCCGGTTCGTGGCCGGCGCCCTCGGCCCCACGACGCGCACGGCCTCGATCTCGCCCGACGTCAACGACCCCGGGGCGCGCAACGTCAGCTTCGACGAGCTCGTCGAGGCCTACAGCACGGCCGCGCGCGGCCTCGTCGACGGCGGCGCAGATCTGCTCTTCGTCGAGACGATCTTCGACACGCTCAACGCGAAAGCCGCGATCTTCGCACTGGAGACGCTCTTCGAGGAGCAAGGACGCCGCTGGCCCGTCGTCATCTCCGGCACGATCACCGACGCCTCCGGCCGTACGCTCTCGGGTCAGACGCCCGAGGCCTTCTGGAACTCCATCCGGCACGCTCAACCGCTGCTCGTCGGCCTGAACTGCGCGCTCGGCGCGGCGGAGATGCGCCCGTACATCGCGGAGCTGTCGCGCGTCGCCGACTGCTACGTGTCGTGCTACCCCAACGCGGGCCTGCCGAACGCCTTCGGCGAGTACGACGAGCTGCCCGCGCAGACCGCCGCGGTGGTCCGCGAATTCGCCGACAGCGGCTTCGTCAACGTCGTCGGCGGCTGCTGCGGCACGACACCCGACCACATCGCCCACATCGCCGGTGCCGTGGACGGGCTCACGCCGCGGGTGCCGTCGGAGCGACGCCCCGCTCTGCGCCTGGCCGGGCTCGAGCCGTTCGTCGTGGACGAGGATTCGCTCTTCGTCAACGTCGGCGAGCGCACCAACATCACCGGATCGGCCCGCTTCCGCCGGCTCATCAAGGACGGCGATTACGGCACCGCCCTCGAGGTCGCGCGCCAGCAGGTCGAGAACGGTGCCCAGGTCATCGACATCAACATGGACGAAGGGATGATCGACGGCGTCGCGGCGATGGACCGCTTCGGCAAGCTCGTCGCGTCCGAGCCTGACATCAGCCGCGTGCCGGTGATGGTCGACTCCTCGAAGTGGCACGTCATCGAGGCCGGCCTCAAGACGATCCAAGGCAAGCCGATCGTCAACTCGATCTCCCTCAAGGAGGGCGAGGAGAAGTTCATCCGCGAGGCTCGGCTGTGCCGGAAGTTCGGTGCCGCCGTCGTCGTGATGGCCTTCGACGAGGACGGTCAGGCCGACAACCTCGAACGCCGCAAGCAGATCTGTGAGCGCGCGTACCGGGTCCTCGTGGACGAGGTCGGTTTCCCGGCCGAGGACATCATCTTCGACCCCAACGTGTTCGCCGTGGCCACCGGCATCGAGGAGCACGCCAACTACGGTGTGGACTTCATCGAGGCGACCCGCTGGATCCGCGCCCATCTGCCGCACGCTCAGGTCTCCGGTGGTATCTCCAACGTCTCGTTCTCGTTCCGCGGCAATAACCCGGTGCGCGAGGCCATCCACGCGGTGTTCCTCTTCCACGCCATCGAGGCGGGTTTGAGCATGGGCATCGTCAACGCCGGTGCTCTCGTCCCCTACGACACCGTGGACACCGAGCTGCGCGATCGGATCGAGGACGTCATCCTCAATCGGCGCCCCGACGCCACGGAGCGGTTGCTCGAGATCGCCGCCGACTACGCGGGCAGCGGCGAGAAGGCGGAGGCCCAGACCGAGGCCTGGCGCGAGCTCCCCGTCTCCGAGCGGATCACGCACGCCCTCGTGAAGGGCATCGACGCCCACGTCGAGTCCGACACGGAGGAACTGCGTCTGGAGATCAAGGCGCGCGGCGGCAAGCCCATCGAGGTCATCGAAGGGCCGCTCATGGACGGCATGAACGTCGTCGGCGACCTCTTCGGCGCCGGCAAGATGTTCCTGCCCCAGGTGGTCAAGTCGGCCCGCGTCATGAAGAAGGCCGTGGCCTACCTCATCCCCTTCATCGAGAAGGAGCAGAGCGCCGAGGACGCCGGACGCACCAACGGCACCGTCGTCATGGCGACGGTCAAGGGCGACGTCCACGACATCGGCAAGAACATCGTCGGTGTCGTGCTGCAGTGCAACAACTACGAGGTCATCGACCTCGGCGTCATGGTCCCCGCGCAGAAGATCCTCGACGCGGCGCGCGAACACGACGCCGACATCATCGGCCTGTCAGGGCTCATCACCCCCTCCTTGGACGAGATGGAGGGGTTCGCCGCGGAGATGCAGCGCCAGGGCTTCGACATCCCGCTGCTCATCGGCGGCGCGACCACGTCGCGCGCCCACACGGCGGTCAAGGTCGCGCAGAAGTACGACGGTCCGGTCGTGTGGGTCAAGGACGCCTCACGGTCGGTTCCCGTCGTGGCCGCGCTGCTCTCGGACGAGCGGCGGCCGACCCTGCTCGCAGAGGTCGAGGCCGACTACGCCTCGCTGCGTGAACGTCACGCCGCCCGCCAGGACACCCGCCGCATCCTCCCGCTCGAGCAGGCTCGTCAGGACGCCAGCCCGATCGACTGGAGCGATTACACCCCTCCCGTACCGGCGCAACTCGGCGTCCACGTGCTCGAGGACTACCCGCTCGACGAGCTGCGCGAGTACATCGACTGGCAACCGTTCTTCAACGCCTGGGAGATGAAGGGCTCGTTCCCCGACATCCTCAACAACCCGGCGAGCGGTGAAGCGGCCCGAAAGCTCTGGGACGACGCGCAGCGCATGCTGGACCGGCTCATCGAGGAACGATGGCTGACCGCCAAGGGCGTCTACGGACTGTTCCCGGCCAACGGCGTCGGTGATTCGACGGAGGTCTACACCGACACCTCGCGTCAGGAGGTCCGCGCGACGCTGCACCACCTGCGACAGCAGACCGAGCATCGTGCGGGCGTCCCTCACCGTTCGCTCGCCGACTTCGTCGCGCCGCGCGAGACCGGGCTCGAGGACTATGTGGGGGCCTTCGCCGTGACGGCGGGACTCGGCAGCGTCGAGAAGGTCAAGGAGTTCAAAGAGGCGCTCGACGACTACAGCGCCATCCTCGTCGAGTCCCTCGCCGACCGCCTCGCGGAGGCCTTCGCCGAGCGCCTGCACGAACGCGTCCGCACGGAGTTCTGGGGGTACGCCCCCGACGAGAAGCTCACCAACACCGAGCTGATCAAGGAGCAGTACGACGGCATCCGGCCTGCCCCGGGCTACCCCGCGTGCCCAGAGCACACCGAGAAGCAGACGATCTGGCATCTGCTCGACGTCGAGACCGCCACTGGCATCGAGTTGACCGACAGCATGGCCATGTGGCCGGGCGCGTCGGTCAGCGGCTGGTACTTCTCGCATCCGCAGTCGCAGTACTTCGTCCTCGGTCGCGTGGGTCGTGACCAGGTGGAGGACTACGCGGCCCGCAAGGGGTGGACCGTGGCAGAGGCGGAGCGGTGGCTGGCTCCGAACCTCGGGTACCAGCCCGACGAGGACTAGGCTGACTGCGTGACCGAGATCTGGCCCTCCGAGGAGCTCATCGCCTCGCTGCGTCGTCCGTGGCTCGTGGCTGCCTTCGAAGGGTGGAACGACGCTGCCGACGCCGCCACCGGCACCATCGACCACCTCATCGAGGAGTGGGACGCCCAGGAGTTCGCCGAGTTCGACGCAGAGGATTTCTACGACTTCCAGGAGACTCGACCGGTCGTGCGCGGCGAGGACGAGGAGCGGCGCATCTTCTGGCCGACCCCCACGATCTACCTGGCCCGGCCGCCGCACGGGAATCGCGACGTGCTGCTCCTGCGGGCGATCGAACCGAACTACCGCTGGCGCACGTTCAGTCGTCACATCGTCGACCTTGCGGTCAGGGCCGGTGTGAGCGAGCTCGTGTGCCTGGGCGCACTTCTCGCCGACGCGCCGCACTCGCGTCCGGTGCCGGTCACCGGAAGTACGGACGACCCCGCCATGGGCCGACGGCTGTCGCTGCAGGCCTCGCGCTACAACGGGCCCATCGGCATCACGACCGTTCTCGCGGACACCGCGCAGGCGGCGGGCATCGCGTCCGCCTCGCTGTGGGCCGCGGTGCCGCACTACCTGGCCGACCCACCCTGCCCGAAGGCGACGTTCGCGCTCCTCGGGGCGCTCGAGGATGCGGTCGGGCAACCCCTGCCCGAAGGCTCGCTCAGCGAGCTCGCCGCGGCCTGGCAGCGGGGCGCCGACGACGTCACCTCTCAGGACGAGGAACTCGCCGAATACGTGCAGGCGCTCGAGCAGGAGCGCGATTCGGCGGGAGCGCCGGAGGCGTCCGGCGAGTCCATCGCTCGCGAGTTCGAGCGCTATCTGCGCCGACGCGACCTCGGCCAGTGACCAGCGTCAGCGCAGGCTGACGCCCAGCAGCGCGTCGACCGCGACGGCGACGTCGTCGGCGGCGTCGGGGTCCTCGCCCTCGCTCTGCGCCCACGTGTCGACCGCTGTGAGCGCACGTGGCGCGTCGAGGTCGTCGGCGAGCGCCTCACGCATCGAGGCGATGACCGGTGCTGCGCCCGGCGCGGCGTCCCGCGCGACGGCCGCGCGCCAGCGGGCGAGCCGCTGCTCGGCCTCATCGATCTCGTGGCCGAACCACTCCCAATCCTCGCGGTAGCGGTGGGACAGGAGCGCCAGCCGGATCGCCATGGGATCGCGGCCCTCGGCGCGCAGGCGCGATACGAGAACGAGATTTCCCTTGGACTTCGACATCTTCTCGCCCTCGTAGCCCACCATTCCCCCGTGGACGTAGAACCGCGCGAACGGGTGGCCGGTGGCGACGGCCGCCTCCGCGGCGCTCATCTCGTGGTGCGGGAAGACGAGATCGGATCCGCCGCCCTGCACGTCGAATGTCACGCCGAGGTGGTGCAGCGCGATCGCGGCGCACTCGATGTGCCAACCGGGCCGGCCGGGGCCGAGCTCGGACTCCCAGAACGGTTCGCCGGGCCTCGCCGCCTGCCACACCAGACAGTCGAGCGGATCACGCTTGCCCGGCCGATCGGGGTCGCCGCCGCGTTCGGCGAACAGCGTGCGCATCGTCGCGTCGTCGTAGTTGCCGACCTGGCCGAAAGCGGGATCGGCGTGGACGTCGAAGTACAGGTCGTCGTCGACCTCGTACACCGCTCCGGCCTTCTGCAGCTCCTGGATGCGCTCGATCACCAACGGGATGGACTCCACCGCTCCCGTGTAGTCGTCGGGCGCCAGAACGCGAAGCGCGGTCATGTCGTCGCGGAACAACTGGGTCTCGCGCTCGGCGAGCTCCCGCCAGTCGACGCCCGTCGCGGTCGCGCGGTCGAGCAGCGGGTCGTCGACGTCGGTGACGTTCTGGGTGTAATGCACGTCGAGGCCGCGATCGCGCCACACCCGCTGCAGCAGGTCGAAGGCGAGGTAGGTGTTCGCGTGGCCGAGATGAGTCGCGTCGTAGGGCGTGATGCCGCAGACGTAAAGGCGCGCCTCGCGCGGCGGGTCGATCGTCTGGAGCGTCCCCGTCGCGGTGTCGTGCACCCGTGCTGCGGGCCCGTGCCCATAACCTCGTGGTGCGAGCGACGGAACCTCAGGACGCGGCCAACTCTGCATGCGCCGAGCCTATCGGGCACCATAGCCGGATGATCATCGACTGCGCGGTCTACCGGGACGGCGCACGCCTCACGACGGTGCCGAAGGACGCATCGAGCGCGGATCTGTCGCGCACGGTCGCGGCGCTCACCGATAAGGAGTTCATCTGGATCGGTATCAGTGATCCGAACCCACCCGAACTCGAGACGATCGGCGCGGCGTTGCGACTCCATCCGTTGGCGGTCGAGGACATGCTCGAGCCGCACCAGCGTCCGAAGGTAGAGCGCTACCGCGACTACGTCCTCGTTTCCCTGCGCGCCGTCCATTACGCCGACGACGACGTCACCACGTCCGAGGTCAACGTGTGCCTCGGCGCCCGGTTCGTGGTGACAGTGCGCCGCGGAGAAGGGTCGATCGCTCACGCTCGTGCCCAGCTGGAGGCTGACCCTGAGCGTCTAGCGCACGGCCCGATCGCCGCGCTGCACGCGGTGCTCGACCTCCTGGTCGACGGCTACGACCAGGTGGCCGCCGAGCTCGAGAACGATGTCGTGGAAGTCGAGGAGTCGGTCTTCTCTGAGGCCCGGACCAAGGACTCCCCGCGGATCTACCGGCTCAAACGCGAGACGCTCGAGTTCCGCAGAGCCGTCGCGCCACTGAAGGACCCGATCACGCGCTTGTCGGAGGCCGTGCTGCCGGAGCCGGCGCGCCCGTACATCCGCGACGTCGCCGACCATCTGTCCCGCGCGATGGAGACGATCGAGACCATCGACAGCCTGCTGGACAACGCCCTGGCGGCTCACCTGGCTCAGCTGAGCGTGCGGCAGAACGAGGACATGCGCAAGCTCACCGCCGGCGCCACGATCTTCGCAGTCCCCACCGCCATCGCCGGGATCTACGGGATGAACTTCCGCTACATGCCCGAACTCGACTGGCACTTCGGTTACCCGCTCGTGCTCGCCGTGATGGGCGGGTTGTGCGCCTACATCTACTACCGGTTCAAGCGGTCGGGCTGGTTGTAGGCCAGCGGTTCTCCGCGATGAGCTCAGAGAGCGGCCGGGCGGTGGTCCAGCCGGCGTCCTCGAGCATCGGCCGCGGATAGAACTCCTCGACCGGGCCGAGGCACAGCACGGCGATCGGCTCGGCGCCGTCGGGAAAGCCCAGCAAGGCGGCGAGGTCGTCGGGCTCGAACAACGAGACCCAGCCCATGCCGAGGCCCTCCGCGCGCGCGGCCAGCCAGAGGTTCTGGATCGCACACGACGCCGAGGCCAGATCCATGTGCGGCATCGTGCGGCGACCGAAGACGTGTCGCTCTCGATCCTCGGTCAGGGCCACCACGAGCAGTTCGGCGCAGTCGGTCACCCCCTCGACCTTCAGTCGAGCGAACTCCGCGCCGCGCTCCCCCAGCGCCTCCGCCGTCCGCTCCGTCTCGGCGCGCACCAGGTCATGGATGCGCGACCGGAGCTCGGCGTCGGTGATGCGGACGAACCGCCAAGGCTGCATCAGCCCGACGCTCGGCGCCTGGTGTGCTGCCGCCAGGACACGCTGGAGCACGTCCGCAGGGACCTCGCCGCCGCAGAAATGCCGCATGTCCCGGCGCTCGGCGATCGCCCGGTAGACCGCCGCGCGCTGTGCGGGGGGAAAGGCGTGCGTGCTCACGCCGCGACGGTCGCGCTCAAGGCGCCGGTCGACAGCAGGACGATCACCACGATGCCCAACACGATGCGGTAGGCGACGAACGGCGCGTACGAGCGGGTGCTGACGTACCGCAGCAGCCAGTGGATCACCGCCAGGCCCACGACGAACGCGACGACGGTGCCGACGATCGTGGGCATGGTGCCGTAGGCGTTCTCGCCGCCGGGGATGTCCTTGAGCTTGTAGACACCCGCGCCGACGACCGCTGGAATCGCGAGCAGGAAGGCGTAGCGCGTGGCGGCCTGCCGCTCGTATCCGAGGAACAGCCCCATCGAGATGGTGGCACCTGAGCGCGACACCCCCGGCACGATCGCCGCCGCCTGGGCCATGCCGAAGAGCACCGCGTGGCGCGGGGTGAGCTGGTCGATCGCTCGGTTCTTCCGGCCGAACCGTTCGGCGAGGCCGAGCACGACGCCGAGCACGATGAGCGTCGTCGCGATGACCCACAAGCTGCGGAACTCGCGGTCGATGAGGTCTTCGAGCAGGAGTCCGAGGATCACGATGGGCAGCGAGCCGATGATGATGAACCAGCCCGTGCGCCACGGAGGCTCGCGCCGCGCGTCGGCGGAGAACAGCCCGCGGACCCAGCCCGAGCCGATCGTCCAGATGTCTCGCCAGAAATAGAGGACGACCGCCAGCTCGGTGCCGATCTGGACCACCGCCGTGTACGCGGCACCCGGATCCCCCCAACCGAACAGCTGGGGGAAGATCGCCAGGTGCGCGCTGCTGGAGATCGGAAGGAACTCGGTCAGGCCCTGCAAGAGACCCAGGACGACAGAACGCAGCAGATCCACCGTGCGAGCCTACACGCGCGCTGAGGCGCGACTGGCTACCCTGCTGCCATGTTGTCGCGTCGCCTTGGCGGTTCTGGCCTGGAGGTCTCGCGCCTGGGCTTGGGGACGATGACGTGGGGCACCGTCGTCGACGAGTACGGCGCCGAGGACCAACTCACCACGTTCCTCGACGCGGGCGGCACGCTCCTGGACACCGCGCCCATCTACGGCGAGGGACGCACCGAGGAACTCGTCGGAAGGTTGCTGTCCAAGCACGGCGTCCGTGATCGGCTGGTCCTGGCGGGCAAGGCCGGCCTGGTCCACCGTGACGACCAGGTCGTGCGGGACTCGTCGCGGCGCACGCTGCTGGCGCAACTCGATCGGTCGCTCCGTGACCTCGGCACCGATCACCTCGACCTCTGGCAGATCCATCGCTTCGACACCCGGACCCCGCTCGACGAGGCGGTCGCGACGCTCGACGAGGCGGTCCGGTCCGGTCGAGTGCGGTATGCGGGCATCAGCAATTTCACGGGGTGGCAGGCCTCGCTCGCCCATGCTCGCTTCGACGCACGCGGCACCGGCGTTCCCCTGGTGAGCACGCAGATCGAGTATTCGCTGCTCCATCGTGAGCCGGAGAACGACGCGATCGCTGCCGCGGACTACCTGGGCATGAGCGTCCTTGCGTGGTCGCCGTTGGGTCGCGGTGTCCTCACGGGCAAGTACCGGGCTGGCATCCCTGGAGATTCGCGCGGCGCCGACGCACACTGGGAGGCGTTCGTGCATACCTATCTGACTCCCGAGAAGTCCCGGATCGTCGAGGCCGTCGCCAAGGCCTCGGACGGACTCGGCGTACCGCTGACCCACACTGCCCTGGCGTGGGTCCGCGACCGTCCAGCCGTGGGCGCCGTCATCGTGGGCGCGCGCACGGTCGCGCAGCTTCAGGAGAGCCTCGCGTCCGAACACCTGACCCTTCCCGCACAAATCGCCGACGCGCTGTCGGACGTCTCGTGAGGAGCCCCATGGTCGAATACGAGTTCTGGGACCTGCCCATCTCTCGTTCGCAGTCGCGCCAAGCCGTCTGTCGGCTTCTGACCGACGCGGCGGAGTTCCAGGGCTGGGAGCTGGACCGGCTTCGCAAGGACCGCAGCGGCCAGGGCACCGTCCGTCTGCGCCGCAAGATCATCCGCATGCGCGCCACCTACTGACGACGCCCCGGCACCGCTCAGCGGGTCGGGGCGCGGTCCCACTCACCTCCCCCGTGCGCGCCTCAGGCGAGGTCGAGGAAGGTGTCGAACACCCGCGAGCCGAACTCGAGAGCGTCGACGGGGACGCGCTCGTCGACGCCGTGGAAGAGCGCCGTGAAGTCCAGGTCGCCCGGCAGCCGCAGCGGCGTGAAGCCGTACGAGGTGATGCCGAGCTTGTCCCAGGACTTGGCGTCGGTGCCGCCGGACATGAGGAACGGGGCGATGTGCGCCTCCGGGTCGTGCCGATGCAACGAGACCGTCATGGCGTCGACGAGGTCGCCCTCGAAGGGGTACTCCAGGGCGCGATCGACGATGTGCGGTTCGACCCGGATCTTGTCACCGACGATCTCCTGAACCACCGGGAGGAACGTCTCGGCGTGCCCGGGAAGGTAGCGGCCGTCGACGTAGGCGACAGCCTCCCCCGGCACCACGTTGTGCTTGTAGCCAGCCTGCAGCATCGTCGCGTTGGTGCTGTTGCGCAGTCCTGAACCGATCATCCGCACGGCCGGCCCGAAGTGTTCGATCAACTCCGAGGGGCTGCCATCGGCGCCGGTCAGTTCCCTGACCTTGGCCAGCAAGGCCTGCATCGACGGACCCGGTTCCTCAGGCCACACGTGCTCGCCCAAGGCGGTGAGGCCACGGGCGAGATTGACCACCGGGTTGTCGTCGTTGCGCATCGACCCGTGGCCCGCCGTGCCGTGGGCGCTCAGGCGCATCCAGGCGATGCCCTTCTCGCCCGATTCGATGAGGTAGAGGCGCTGGCCGCCGATCTCGGTCGAGAAACCCCCGACCTCGCCGATGGCCTCGGTGTACCCCTCGAACCACTCCGGATGGTGTTCGACGAGCCACTGCGCACCCTTGACGCCGCCCGCCTCCTCGTCGGCCGTGAAGACCAGCAGGATCGGCCGGTCCGGGATCTGACCCGCGGCCTGCCGCGCGCGGACGACCGAGAGGAGCATCGCGTCGAAGTCCTTCATGTCGACCGCGCCGCGACCGTAGAGGTAGCCGTCGACCACCTCGGCGGCGAACGGATCGACCGACCAGTCGGCCGCCTGCGCCGGGACGACGTCCAGATGCCCGTGGATCACGAGGCCGGGCCGCGGGGAGTCCTGGTTGCCCCACCGGGCGAGCACGGATGCGCGGCCCGGTTCCGACTCGTAGATCTGGGAGTCGATCCCTACCTCGGCGAGGGCCGCCGCCACATACTCGGCGGCGGCACGCTCCCCCGGCCCGGAATCGTCGCCGAAGTTGGACGTGTCGATACGGATCAGATCGCGGCAGATCTGCAGTGTCTCGGCCTCAGGCAGGTACCCCATGCCCCGATCGTACGGGCCGGGCAGGTCACTCCAACAACTGCGCGAGCGTCCTGCGGACCATCCAGCGGGCGGCCGGCGCGACGACGGCGTCGGGGATACCGACGAACGACATCTCCTCCTGCCACGTCACGACGCTTCCGTCGCCGTCGGGCTCGACCTCGATGATGGCCCAGCCGCTGACCACCTGCCCCTCCTTGACGATCTGCACGCACCGCGGCGGGTCGGAGCGGATGATGCGCATGGGGTCGTCGAAGGCGAGCGGGCCGACGCCTGTGCGGGCCACGAAGCCCTCCGGACGACGCCGGATCTGCGTGAAAGGGACACGATGACGCTCCCACGTCGTCACCCGGTCAAAGGCCTCGGCAGCCGGGTACGTCGTGTGCATCGTCGCCTCGACGTACACCATGGGTCTAGATTGACGCCATGACGCGCACGATGCACTTCGAATCGGTGGCCGACGTGAAGTCGAAGCTGGCCGATGTCGGCTACCTCGCCTCCGACGCCGTCGCGACGACGGTCTTCCTCGCCAGTGAGCTCGGCAAGCCGCTGCTCGTCGAGGGACCTGCCGGCGTCGGCAAGACGGAACTCTCCCGGGCCGTCGCGGCCGCGTGTGGCGCGGAGCTCGTGCGCCTGCAGTGCTACGAGGGCGTCGACGAGGCGCGGGCGCTGTACGAGTGGAATCACGCCAAGCAGCTGCTGCGCATCAGCGCCGCCCGCGGCGAGGAGACCTGGGACGAGGCCAGGTCCGATGTCTTCAGCGAGGAGTTCCTCCTTCCCCGCCCCCTCCTGACCGCGATCCGCAACGAGGGTCCCACCGTGCTGCTGATCGACGAGACCGACAAGGCGGACGTGGAGATCGAGGGGCTACTGCTGGAGGTCCTCGGGGACTTCCAGGTGACGGTCCCCGAACTCGGCACCATCACCGCGACGCAGCGGCCGTTCGTGGTGCTGACGTCGAACGCCACGCGCGAGCTGAGCGAGGCGCTGCGGCGGCGGTGTCTGTTCCTGCACATCGACTTCCCCTCACCCGAGCTCGAGCGCGACATCGTCGCGCTGAAGGTCCCGGATCTCGACTCAGCACTCGGCGATTCGGTCGTGCGGGTGGTCAGCGCACTGCGATCGGCCGGTCTGCGCAAGGCGCCCTCCGTCGCCGAGACGCTGGACTGGGCGCGCACGCTGGTGGCGCTCGGCGCGTCGGTGCTCACCGACGAGGTCGTCGAGGAGAGCCTCGGCGTGGTCCTCAAGCATCAGGACGACATCGACAAGGCACGCGCGACACTGAATCTCAGCGAGTTGGTATGACCACGCAGGTCGCCGAACGGCTGGTCGAGTTCGTCGAGGCGCTACGCCTCAAGGGGATCAACGCCGGCCCGAGCGAGACCATCGACGCCGCCGCTGCGGTGCAGGTGCTGGGGTTCGACGATCGCGACGTCCTGCGCGAAGGCCTCGCGGCGGCACTCGTGCGCCGGGACGGACAGCGCGACGTGTTCGATATGACCTTCGACGTCTTCTTCCCCGCCGGTATCGGCACCCCGACCTCGGCGGAGGCAGCCGACGGTGACCTGGACACCGAACAGCTGCGCGCACTCCTGGCCATGGCGCTCGCCGACAACGACGGCCGAGCGCTGGCGCAGGTCGCTGAGGTGGCCGTCGACGCCCTCGGACCGGTCGGTCAGCCGGGTACGGGTACACACGGCTGGTCGGCGTACCAGACGCTCGAACGACTGCGGCCGCAGACCGTCGTCGCCCAGGCACTCGCGATGCGCGGTGGCGGATCCGGAGGCGGACAGGGTCACTCCGGCCAGTTCACCGACCGGCTCGAACGTGAGGAGATCCGACGGAGCGTCGCCCGGTTCCGGGATCTCGTCGCTGCCGAGGCGCGACGGCGCACTGCGGAGGTTCGCGGCCGTCAGATCGTCGCACGGCACGTCGTCACCCAGAGCACGGACCGCGTCGACTTCCTCAGCGCCAACGCCCACCAACTGTCGGAGCTCCGGCGGACGGTGCAACCCCTCGCCCGCAAGCTCGCGACCCGGCTCGCCGCCCGCCGGCGACGTCGTCGCCGCGGCCAGATCGACATCCGGCGGACGTTGCGCAGCGCCATGAGCACGGGCGGCGTCCCGGTCAAACCGGTGTATGCGGCGCCGCGTCCGTCGCGCCCCGAACTCGTGCTGCTGTGCGACGTGTCCGGGTCGGTCGCCGGCTTCTCGCAGTTCACGATGCTGCTGGTGAAGGCGCTGAGCGACCAGTTCAGCAAGATCCGGGTGTTCGCGTTCGTCAACGCGATGGATGAGGTCAGCTCGTTGGTCAAGGACGCCGACGGCGACCTCATCAGCCGGATTCAGTCAGATGCCCGCATCACGAAATGGCACACGAGCAGCGACTATGGCGAGGCGTTCGGCGACTTCGTGGAGGACCACCTCGACGCGGTCGGACCACGGACGGCGGTCATCGTGCTCGGCGACGCGCGCAACAACAACCAGCACCCGCGCTTCGAGGCGCTGCGGCGGATCGCGGAGCGTTCTCGGCGCACCTACTGGCTGAACCCCGAGCACGGCTCACGCTGGGGCCTCGGTGACTCCGAGGCGCTCGCCTACGCCGAGATCGTGCCGATGTACGAGTGCTGCAACGTCGAGCAGCTCAGCAGTTTTGTGGGACGCATCCTGCCGGTGTGAGGCTCAGGGCTTGAGCCCGTGCTCGGCCATGATCGGCAGCGGATCGACCGGGTCGGCGTTCTTCCCCGGACGCACCTCGAGATGCAAGTGCGGTCCGGTGACGTTGCCGGTAGCACCGACGGCGCCGATCCGATCCCCCTTGCGCACCATCTGTCCGGCCTCGACATCGATGCGTGACTGGTGTGCGTACCAGAGCTCGGTGCCATCGGCGAGCCGCAGGACCGTGCGGTTGCCGTAGGCCCCGGCGTAACTCGTGGACACCACGACCGCGTCCTGCATGGCGACCAGCGGAGTCCCAGTGGGCGCGGAGAGATCGATGCCGGTGTGCCGGCCGCTCGACCAGAGACTGCCCGCCTGGCCGAAACGCGCCGACAGCCGGTACTTCGACAGGGGCATGACCCACTCGTTCGCGCGACGCGCCTCCTCGGCAGCGCGCGCCTCCTCCTCCGCCTTGAGCTCGGCGACGCGCTGCTCCACGAGTGCGGCGATCCGCGCCTGTTCGGCGGCGAACGCCTCCTGCTGAGCTGCGACGTCGGGAAGCATCGGCGGCAACACGGCCGACGCCAGGCTGGCCAGGCCCGGTGCAGCCGGTTCCTCGGCCTGCGACTGCGCCTGCAATTGGGCCGCGAGCGGACTCGTGTCGCTGGTCAGGGGCGTGGGATCGGGCGCTGCGACCGAACCCGCGGGAGATTCGTGCGGCGCTTCCACGGGCGTGTCCGGCGGTGCCTCCGCCGGATCGGCGGCAGACGCGTCGGCGGATCGCTGCTCGGGCGCCTGCGTGGAGGACGTGGGGGGCTCCGGAGCCGCCGGCTCGAGACTGACCGACTCCGATCCGTCGAGGGCCGGGTCGAGCGTCCGGCGCGCGTCAGGGGAAGCAGCGGTGAACTCATCGGTGACGAGCGCCGTGTCCTGAGGTCCGGCCTGACGCGCGTCGCCGGTGAGAGCGACGCCGCCTCCCGCCACTGCGAGGCTCAAGACGCCGGCCAGAAGCGGCGACACCACTGGGGCGCGGCGACGCTTGCGACGGCGGGATCCACCGGGGACGCGGGTCGACGACGGACTCGTCGATCGGTGCGTACCAGCAGAACTCATCAATGGCCTCAAGACAAGGGGGTCGGGGTCGTGTACATGGTAGCGGCCCGAGGGTGGAGCGAGGGCGATTTTCCCCAGGAGTCGGATGAACATCCGAACCGTGGCGACCAACGCCTCCGGGCGGCGAAGGTCCATTCGAGATGCGGGCCGTGCCGAACCCTGCCACTGTCGCAGTATGTATATCGGAGGCTCGCTGTTTCTGCTCGCACTCGGCGCCATTCTCGCGTTCGCGGTGCAAGACGCCATCAACGGCATCGATCTGGTGACGACCGGCTACATCCTCATGGCCGTGGGAGTCCTCGGCTTGCTGCTCTCGCTGCTCATGGCAGGACGTACGCGGCGCGATCTGGATCCGCCGCGCTGACGCGTCGCGTCAGGCGGTTCCCGCCACGGCCGTGAGCATCCCGGCGTATTCGTCAAGCGCCTCCACGTAGGCGGGCAGCTTGCCTGCATCGTGGATGCGCAGCACCGCGTCGACCTGATGCCGAGCGAAGGCGCAGACACCCTCGGCCTGCTGCTCATGCTCGGGTGCGTCGGGATGCTCGAGGCACACCATGAGGCCCACGCCGGCGGTGAGGTACATCTCGCAGCCGAGCTTCTTCATCATCACCAGGGACATCTCGAATGCCAGCCGTTCGCGATCGAGGTCGCGCATGTCACCACTCCCTCACACCTTGCAGGCACGCGTTCGGCGCCGGCTTTTGTCTCTGCTCAAACCATCGCACTCGTGACGCGGCGAATCAATGGCGCCGACCCACCTTCCGGAGTCAGGCACCAGGCGGTCGGGTACCGGTGCAGTCGTTCGGCCTGCAATGCCGGTCACAACCTTCGCGCGACGGTTCCCTCACCCTACACAGACGGATGCGCGACGCGGGGAGCGGGGCGACGAGCTCGACTGACCTGGTTCAGGCGCACCGCACACCCAGGCCGAGGAGCACAGCCGTCGTCCGCACGCGCGTCGTGGTCCCGGCGGCCTCCCACGTGGGCGCCGCGCGCAGACGAGCATGGATCACCACGTCATACGTCGTCACGCCGAGGCCGAGGTCGAGTACGGAGGTTCGGATCTCCAGCACGCCCGAGCCGCCAGGCCCCGGCTGAACCGATTCGGAACGCACCACTCGCCCGGAGGACGTGTGGTGCATCTCCCAGCGGTAGTCGTAGCGCGGATCCGCATGCGTCCAGCTCAGGCGCGCATACTCGCCGATGCCGAGCAGTCCCCCCTCGTTGTCGCAGGTGGGCTGAGGCTGGGGGACGACGCGGTGCGCCCCCAGTTCGCCTGTGGTGACGGTGCCCGCGTCGTCGAAGATCGCCCACGCCTGCGACGCGGGAAGCACCACCGGAAGTACGAGCGCGGCGCCGACGAGCACGGGAGCGACACCACGTCGGCGAGCACGGCGAGCATGTGCAGGAGTGCGCCGTGGCAACGCCACCGCGAGCCAGCACAGCGCGACGAGGCCGACGGCGACCGATCGGCCTGGCGTGCTGTCGACGAACGCAGCCACCCGCCCGACTCCTGGGAGCACCCACGCCACGCGTTCGGCCGTGCCCAGCGTGTACGCCTCAGGGTCGGTCACAGCGTTCGCATCACCGCGCAGTCGAACGAGCCGCTCGGCACCGTCGCCGGACAGCTCCACGATGCGGTGCGTGACGCGGACGCCGGCCTCGTCGACGACGCTCACGACGTCGCCGACTTCGAGGTCCGCCGCCTCGACGGAGCGGGTCAGCAGCAGGTCGCCGGCGGCGATCTCCGGCGCCATGGAATCGGACTGCACGACCAACGGGCGGCTTCCGGTCATCCAGAGTGCGACGACGGCCAGCAGGCACAGGCCCCCGAGAAGCGCTCCGGCGTTGAGGACGAGGAGGCGCAGCCGACTCACGGGGCACCTCGCTGGACGCCGTTGACCACGAACGACGCCGTCGCCGTCGCGCCCTGCAGCGAGGACGTGGCCGATCGGTCCAAGGTCACCGTGATGCAGAGGGTCTCACTCGCACCCGCGGCCAGCGGCCGTCGCGCGGGGACGACCGGGGTGGGCGCGCTGAAGGTGAGCGTGCCGCCCGTGCAGGTGCCGGTCCGATTGCCGTTCGTGGAGGACCCGGAGTTGGTGGCGGTGCCACCGGCGACGACACTCCACCGCAGCCCGGGTCCGAGCGCTCCGTTCGTGTGGGCGACGGCGGTGTAGTCCAGCGGGACGGTGCCCGCGTTCCCGACCGTGATGGCACGAGCGAAGCTCTCGCCCGGCACGAGGTCACCGACGGTGAACGCCGTGTCAGCGGTCGTGCCGCCAGGTCCGGCCAGCTGTCCGTTGAGCGTGAGGTCGAGGCGCCCCGCAGCCAGCTGCCCGGTGGCCACCGTCGCCTGATCGGTCCAGTACGCCATGGTGCCGCTGACTCCGAGCCCGAGAAGGAGGCCGAGGCTCAGCACGGCGCGCAGCAGGCCCGACCGGCGTGCTCGGTGCTTGCTCATGCCACTCTCCTTCGCGACGCACGTCGCACCGTTGTTCCGACCAACGTCACCACCAGGCCGATCAGGATCGCGGCGGGCCCGAGCATCGAGCCCGTCGCCGGAAGGCCGTCCGGCGCCTGAACCGCACCGTCCTGCTGCCCGCTCATCCCCACCAGCAGCGGAAGATCGAGCGTCGAGCGCTGCGTGCTGTTGCCGGCTGTCGCCTCGAACGTCGCGCGCAGCGTCACCGTGGCCGCGGCGCCCGCAGCGATGTCGGCGTCGGGCACGACAGCACGCGCGCCATCGGTCGGCAGTCGACGCCACTCCCCCGTGTCGACGCGGACGTCCAGCCGCACGTCCTCGTCGGCGAGCAGTGCATCCGGGTCTCCGGCGTCCTCCAGCGCGACCCAGACGGCGGATGCACTGGTGTCGCCGTCGTTGCGGACCGAAAGCACTGCGCTCCGGTCCTCACCCGGAACCCATCGGCGATCACCGTGGAAGAGTGCGTCCAACGGCACCGCGGCGGTGTACCGCTCTCCGGGCACCAGTCGCACCTCCGGCGCCGTCACGCCCGCAGCCGGCTGTGCGATCAGGACGAGCGCCGCGATCATCGCCAGCGACCTCATGTCGCCAGCTTTCGCCCACGGAGCCGGTCGCGTGCCGCGCCAGCCAGCATGACCGCGGCATACCCGAACAGCGCCGACGCGACGCCCGCGACGGCAAGCCCTCGCTGGGCCGGCTCGAGCCACGTGTGGACGTAGCCGAGGTAGGGCACGGAGTACCACACCTCTCCGCGGATCTGGACCGGGCGGACGGGCAGCGGATCGGCTGCCGGGTTCGCGTCGCCCTGCGTGATGAACTCGCGTTCGCCGTCGAGTTGCTGGTGGACGGCCACGACCCGGTGCGTCGCGGTCTGCGGTTCGCCCGAGCGCAACTGGTAGGTCACCACGTCTCCCACACCGAGGGTCGCCGGATCCACGTCTCGAGCGACCACGAGCGCGCCGACGCCGTAGGTCGGCGTCATGGAGCCGCTCAGCACCGCGTAAGGCGTGGCGCCAGCCAGCCGCGGCACGGCCACGGCGACCACGATCGCTGCTGTCACTGCGACGATGACGCCCCACGCAGCGGCGTGGCCGACCAAGCGGGCCGCGCTCCGGCGCCGGGGCCGGACGTGACGCATCTCAGGGGTTGGGGTCGGCCTGCGTGAGCGTCACCGTCAGCGAGTCCAGCGTCGCGGTGATGCCCTGCATGTCGTTCGTGTTGACCGCCGTCGTGTCACCGAAGGGGATCGCGACCTCGAAGGTGGCCGACAACACTTGGCCGTCGTTCACGTCGGTGATGGTGGCGCCGTCGGCCAGCGCGGCGCCGTCGAGCGTGTAGCTCGCGTCGACGTCGGCCGTGAAGGTCG
The DNA here is from genome assembly GCF_003850045.1 of Aeromicrobium camelliae. GTDB lineage: Bacteria > Actinomycetota > Actinomycetes > Propionibacteriales > Nocardioidaceae > Aeromicrobium > Aeromicrobium camelliae. The sequence continues at coordinate 40,430 of NZ_RQJX01000011.1, forward strand.
TTCCCGCCGGGGTGCTGGTGAACGTCAGCGTGTCCGGTGCGTCGACCGTCGCCGCCAGGTTGTCACCCTCGGCGCCGACCGTGAAACTGCAGGTGGCCGTCACGACGTCGCCGGGCACGAACGCCGTCACCGGGCTCCCGGCCGAGGCGGACCCGTCGGCGTACAGCCAGCCGCTGCAGTCATCGTTCGAGGTCAGCGTGAGGCTGCCCGCCGTGATCGATCCTCCGTCGACATCGGCCTCGGCAGTCCAGTAGGCCAGCGTGCCGGCGCCGCCGATGAGCAGCGCGCCCGCCGCGGCGGCCATGAGGCCTTTACCTGTCTTGTTCATGTGTCCCTTTCCGTTCCATCCACGATGGAAAACCCAGGCATTGTAACCTGAATCGAGAGAGGGCCCGAAGGGGTGAATTCAACCCGCAGACAGTTATTTCTCGCTGAAACCAAAGGAACAAAGGGGCGCGACAGTGCCGGACGGAGCGCCGACGACTTCACCCGCAAGTTCACCCTCGCAGCGCCTGAACACGCTGACCGGCGCACCCTCGCTCGCCCCGAGCGTGAAGAGCCAGCTGAACGACGAAGACCGTCCGACCCGAAGGCCGGACGGTCTCATGTGCTGTGTCCGAGGGGGGACTTGAACCCCCATGCCCGTAACCGGGCACTAGCACCTCAAGCTAGCGCGTCTACCTATTCCGCCACCCGGACAGTGGGCCCCGCGAGGAACCCTTGGTGCGATCCACCACTCTAGCAAACCGCTCCCAGGGCTCCACACGGGGTGGGGGTCGAACTCAGCGGCGCGTGACCGTGACGTCGACGGGCACTGTCGTCGCAGGGAATTGACCGTCTCCGACATAACTCAGCGACAGGCGATGCGTGCCGGGTCCCAGCACCAGCGGCAGCACGGACGCGCGTGCCTCACCGTGGTGCAACCGCCCGATGCCCAGCGGAATCCAGCCTGCCCGCACGATGACCGTTCCCGACGCCTCGGGGTGGGCCGAGACGTCGATCTTCGGGCCTCGGGGCCAGCGCACCGGCTCCGCGGTGCCGCGCAGGTCGAGTTGCGGCTCGGCCTCCTCGGCGGCGATACCGATGATCGCCGGATTGTGGTCGCTGGCCCGGTACGGCGTCCGGTCGTACAGCTGGGTGACGTTCTGGTTGTACCGGCTGTACTCGCGGGCGATGGACTCCTCGGCGTTGATCGCCCAGATGTCCGAACCTGTCACCTGCTCGAAGGCCGACGGGGAGGCGAAGACGTGATCGAGCGAACCCATCTGACCGTCGAACTGGTAGGTGGGTGCGTCGGTGAACTGCGCCGGCACGTTCACGTACCCAGCCTCCGCGAAGACCTGGACAGGGTCCTCCTGGCTGTAGGCGTTGAAGTCTCCGGTGAGGAACACCCGGTCGGTGTCCGCGCGGTCCTGCTCGGACTGGGCGAACGCCACGAGCGCCGCGGCCTGGCGGACTCGCGAGGCGTTCGACGCCCCCTGGCCGTCGCCCTGGTCGGCGTCCTCACCCTCACCGGAGCCCTTGGACTTGAAGTGGTTGACGATGACCAGGAAGTCGTCCTGCTCGCCGCTGCCCACGGGCCGGAACTCCTGCGACAACGGATCGCGCGCGTTGTCGAACGCCGGATCGTCGAGGATGACCGACTCCCCCACCGGTGCCACCGCGTCGGGGCGGTAGATGAACGCCGTGCGGATGACGTCCTCCGCCTCGGGGACCGCCGCCGGGGAGGCGACCGCCGCCCACTCCTCGCGTCCGGCGTGCTCGTTCAGCGCGGCGACCAGCGCCCGCAAGGCGGTGTCCCGGTCGATGCCGAAGGCGGCCGAATTCTCGATCTCCTCCAACGAGACCACGTCAGCTCCGAGCTGCGAGATGGCCGCGACGATCTTGTCCTGCTGCCGCTGCAGGTTCTCGGCGTCAGCGGCGCCACGCGGCCCCTCGTTGCTGCAGCGATTGACGGTGATCGGATCACCCGCCCGATCCGTGTAGTACGTGCACGAGCCGAGGCCGTTCGCCTCGTAGTCCTCACCGACCGTGGTGAAGTAGTTGAGCACGTTGAAGGTGGCGAGGCGGACGTCTCCGCCGACGTCCGCCGGGCGCTCGGGACGCGTGTCGTCCTCGATCCGCAGCGGCTCAGCGTCCCCGGCCTGCACGTGTGCGGTCGGCTGGAGCTTCCACGTGTCGTTGCGGAAATCGAGGATCATCGGCTCCTCGATCTGCACGGCCGCACCGACGCGCACCTCGTTCTCGGGCGTCAGCCACGGCACGGGGATCTCACGGTTCGCCCCGTTGAGGAAGTTGATGGTGGCAGCGTCGTCGACCGTCACCGCTCGACTGGCGTTCTCGGCCACGACGGCGTCGTACTCCGGCGTGCGCGGTCGAGCGACATCCGTCGGCTGGCGCAGCGGTTCCTCCCCGGCCGCAAGACCGATCTCGCCGTACTGGTGCGTGGTGTAGTTGTTGGTGACCGTGAAGTCGTTCGCCGGGGCCAGCAGCATGCCTTCGAGTGACTCGCGTTCAGCCTCACTGAGCGGGAACTCGACGACGGCCGGCTTGACCGCCGCGACCGGTTCGTCGAGGACCGTCCAGGCGCCCGCATCCGGGACGATCTGGGTGAGGCCGTAGTACTCCCCCACCCGCCCGGTCAGCTCGAGGTGATCACCCTCGTGGACGGACCGGGCGAGTTCGGCGGAGTACACGAACACGCCTTGAGACGCCTCGTGGACCTCCAGGTCCACATCGCCGCCGCTTCCGGGCGTCTGCAGGTAGATCCCGTTGAAGCCACCGGTCGGGTAGGCCGCGGTCACGACACCGCGCGTGGTCACTCGGTGGTTCAGCAGGGGGCTCTCGTCGCCTGTCCCCTGAATGTCCGCGATGTCGACGACCTCGGGCTCCTCCGGTTCCGGCGTCTCCCCGCCGTCGCACGCCACGCCGCACGCTTCTGGCGTGGGTGACGCCGCGGTGAAGTCGGCACGGTTGTCGTCGGTGTCGGTGAGGGCGTCGTCGCGCGTCAGCGCCGTGGTCCTCGAGTAGCCCGCGGCCTGTCCCGCGCCCTCGTACGTGCTCGATGACCCGTACCCGAGGAGATCGACGAGTTGCGGGTGCGACAGCACGCCGTCCCGGTCGCCGGACAGCGGCTGCGTGGTGCGCGCCAGCGCGAGTGTTCCGCCGGCGCTCCCGGAGAACGCGATGCCGCTCGTGACGTCGGGTTCGGGCAGCGAGGCGCCCGCGGTGCCGTTGCTGTTGCCTCCGACGAGCAGGCGGCCGCCAGCAGGGATGGTGTGATCACCGAGCGGGATCACCCCGCTGAAGGCGTTGGAGCTGGTCGCGGAGCGATACTGCACCGACCACCCGGCGACGCTGATGGCCTCGTCGGTGGGGTTGGCGATCTCCACGAACTTGTGCGAGAACGCGGCGCCCGCACTCCCGCCGTTCAGATAGGCCTCGGCGATGACGAGGTCATCACCCTCGGGGGCCGCCCCGGCGGCCGTCGGCGCGACGAGAAGGCCGGCCCCGAGCGCGAGCGCGCCGGCGATGCGGGTCAGGGTCTTCATTCCAGGTCCCCGCTTATCGCTTGATCTCGACGGTGACCGGCACGGAGCTGCGCTCGTACCGACGGTCGCCCCAGTGGGTCACCGTCAGTTCGTGCGTGCCCGGGCGGAGAACGAAGGGAAGGGTCAGGGCGGTGGCGCGACCGTTCTTGAGGTAACCGGCGCCGACCGGCAGACCGTTCTTCGAGATCGTGATGACACCCCGCGCGTCGCGTGCCGCCGTCACCTGAATGCGAACCGGAGCCGGGTACTGCGACGGCTTGGCCGTCGCCTGGAGTCCGGCGACCGGCTGCTCCGGTTCTGTCACGGTGACGCTGGGTGTGGCGACCGTCGTCCCTGTCGGCTGCGCGGTGGCACGGAATCGCACCTCGCCGGAAAGGCCGGCAGGAAGCGTGGCCTCCACTCGGGCGGCTCCGCCGCTCACCGGGAAGGAGCCGAGCTCGACCGGGTCGCCGCCTTCTGCCACCGCCTCGACCGTGACGTCGGTGTTGGCAGGGCTGCCCAGCGAGGTGAGGTCGAGCCGCGGCAGCGTGAACGACACCGTGTCGCCGGCCGCGTACTCGGGCTGCAGCCCCTGCACCTCGACCGAACGGCGGGCGAAGTCGGGGCTGATCGGCTGGTTGTTCTCGAGGTAGTCGATCCACGCTTCGTAGTCGACGAGACCAGTGTCGGTGTTCGTACCCTCGGCGAAGGCGTGGAAGTTGTCGCCACCCTGCGCGAGGAAGGAGAACGTCGCGACGCGGTAGGTGCGCTGCGGGTCGAGCGGTTCGCCGTCGATCCACACCCCGGTGATCCGGTCCCCCTCGGGACGGGTCGAGTCGAACGTGTACGACACGTTGTCCGAGACGCCGAGCTGGAGGTAGGCGCGGCTGGGCACGTTGCCCGCGGCGTCGCGCTGCCACTGCTGTTCGAAGATGCGCTTCAGCGTGTCGCCGGTGACCGCGACGGAGCTGACGTTGTTGACGAACGGGAGGACGGCGTTCGCCTCCGCGTAGGTGATCTCACCGGGCTGTTCCTGCCCCGTCGGCGCGTAGAGCAGGTCGGCGCGCAGGCCACCGGGGTTGACGAGGCCGAGATCGGCGCCGGCCTGGGTCTGCGCCACGCGCGACAGCAGGGCATCGGCCACCACTCCGCCGAGAGTCGACTCGGCGCCACGGTCCTCGGTCGTCCCGTTGAACGCGCGGGTGATGTCCGCGGTCTGGGTGCCCTTGACCTCGCGCCCGATGATGTCGGCGTGCTCGAGCGCCGCCTGAACGATCGCTTGCACCTCGCCCACGCGGGGGAACTGGTCGACGAGGGTGGCGTCGTCGGTCGTGGTCCGCGGGACGTTCCGCGCCGTGGAGGCCGTCACGTCACCGGTCGCCTCGTCGACGGTCAACGTGACCTCGCCGATGTTCGCGCCGTAACTGCCGGTCTGGACGATGGGCCGCGTCTCGCCCGGAGAGCCGGGGACCGGTGCGTCCCACGCGTACTCCTGATGCGTGTGGCCGGTGAAGATCGCGTCGACCTCCGGCGAGATGCCCTCGGCGATCTCCCGGAAGGCCGGGCTGCTGGCCACGGCCTCCTCGTAGGTGGCTCCGCCGTCGGGAGCGCCTTCGTGGATCTGTGCCACGATGACGTCGGGTGGTGCTGGCAGGGCCTGCAGTTCTTCAACGGTCTCGTTGACCGCGGCGGTCGGGTCCGCGAAGGTCAGTCCTTCGACGCCTCCGGGACTCACCAGGGACGGAGTCTCCTCGGTCACGGCACCGACGACCGCGACCTCCATGCCGGCGGCCTCGACGATCTCGTAGGCCGGCAGGATCGGTTCGCCGTCGGGACCGAGCACGTTGGCGGCGAGGTACGGGAAGTCGGCTGCGTCGCCGACACGCGTGACCAGATCCTCGGCGCCCCGGTCGAACTCGTGATTGCCGACGGCGCTCGCGTCGAGTTCGAGCGCGTTGAGCACGTCGAGCGTCGGGATGTCGTCGGCGACGGCGGACGCGAACAGCGAGGCGCCGATGTTGTCGCCGTTGGAGAGGACGACGGTGCTCTCCTCACCGCCTTCGGCACGCAACTGCTCGATCGTCCCTGCGACCTTGACGGTGTTCGCGTCGATCCGGCCGTGGAAGTCGTTGACGCTCAGCAGCGTCAGTGTCACATCCTGCGCGTGTGCCGGTGCCGCGGCCAGGGCCGTGAGCGATCCGGTGGCGAGGAGCGAGCCCAGCGAGGCCGTGAGGACACGGCGCGGCACAGCAACCATCGATGCATTCCCCCGATATGTGTGGTGTAGCGGTCTTCCGCCCTGACACCATCACCTGAGGGTGAACGCGCTGTCAACGGTGGGCGAACCCCACCGCACCAGATCAGTACGAGGACGCGTCCTCGCCACCCGTGCCGGTGCCGCCGGCGAGGCGGTCACGCAGATCGTCGAGGATCACCCGTGTGGCGCTCGTCCCGAAGCGCGTGACGCCGGCCTCGCGCATCTGCAGCAGCGTGTCGAGCCCGCGCACACCGCCGGACGCCTTGACCTGCACGCGGTCGCTCACGGTCGCTCGCATGAGCACCACGTCGTCCAGCGTCGCGCCGCCCCCGGCGAAACCGGTCGACGTCTTGACGAAGTCGGCACCGGCACGCTCCGCGGCCTGGCACGCGGCGACCTTCTCCTCATCCGTGAGCAGAGCCGTCTCGAGGATGACCTTCACGACATGGTCGCCGGTCGCTTCGACCACCGCCCGGATGTCGTCCTCGACGTCGTCGAGCAGTCCGCTGCGCAGTCGACCGATGTTGAGCACCATGTCGAGCTCGGCGGCGCCGTCGGCGAGCGCCTGACGCGCCTCAGCGACCTTCGCCTGGGTGGACGTGGTGCCGTGCGGGAAGCCGATGACGGTGCCCACGGCGACGCCCGAGCCGTCGAGCGAGGCGACCGCGTGGGCGATGTCGCTGGGACGCACGCAGACGCTGAAGATCCCGTACTCGCGGGCGAGCGCGAGGTCCTCGTCCACGGCCGCACGGGTGAGTTCGGGCTTCAAGATGGCGTGATCGATCTGCCCGGCGATCTCCGCGACGGTCGGCAAGCTGCTCATGGAGATCGAGTCTAGGCGTCCTGGCCAGGCGGACCGGCGGGTCGGGCACTGCCGATGTGGTCGCGCGTGTTTCCATAGGAGCCATGCCGTGGCACGTCTCCCTCCCCTGCCGCCGGTCCCACCGGCCTGTGGAGGCGTCGGCGTGAGCACTACCCTCGGTGATCGTTTCGAGGCGCAGACGCCTCCGGAACGGTCGTCCTCCTCCGTTGCTCCGGCCCGGCTCGCGTCTCTCGACGGTCTTCGCGCCGTGGCCGTGCTCCTGGTCATCGGCTACCACGCCGCTCCCGAGTGGGTGCCGGGAGGTTTCGTCGGCGTCGACGTCTTCTTCGTGCTCAGCGGGTTCCTCATCACGGCACTGCTGCTGCGCGAACTGCACCGCGACGGCCGGGTCCGGCTTCGAGCCTTCTGGATCCGGCGGTTGCGCCGTCTCGCTCCTGCTCTCGCGACGATGGTCGGTGCGACCGCGGCGCTCACTCTCGTGGTGGGCCACGAGACGGCGGCCGGTTTGCGCAGTCAGGTGATCGGCGCGCTGACTTGGACCAGCAATTGGGTGCAGATCCACGAGGGGTGGTCCTACGCGGACGAAGGCCTCCCCCCGGTGCTGAACCATCTGTGGTCGCTGGCGATCGAGGAGCAGTTCTACCTCGCGTGGCCGCTCGTGTTCGTGGTGCTCATGACGCTGGGAGGTCGGCGCCTCACCCGGGTGGCGACGGTTCTCCTCGTCGTCACCTCGGCAGCCCTGCTCGCGGTCTGGTATCTCACCGCCGATCCCACGCGCGCGTACCTGGGCCTCGACAGCCATGCCTTCGGTCTGCTGCTCGGCGCGACGCTCGCCCTCGGCGGCCGCCCCCACCTGCTGCGCGACGACGTCGCGGCCACCGCGGGCGACACGAAACGGATGGCGGTGGGGGGCGTGTGCGGGCTCATCGCTCTCGGTGGCTACGCGGCGTTCGTGCCGTGGGATTCGCAGATCACCTATCTCGGCGGCTTGGTGGCGGCCAACGTCGCCGCGGCGGCGATCGTTCCTGCCGCCGCCAACGGCACCGTACTCGCTCGCGTGCTGGCTGCGGCGCCGCTGCGGTGGCTCGGCGAGCGTTCGTACGGGCTATACCTGTGGCACTGGCCGCTCATCGTCATCGCGACCCGGCTGACTCCCGCAGAGCATGTCCGGCTCGCGGCCTGGGGCGCGGTCCTCCTCGCGGTGCTCGCTGCGGCGGCGTCCTACCGGTTCATCGAACTCCCCATGCGCCGCGACGGGATCGGCTGCACCTTCCGCCGCTGGACGGAGTCGCTCAGCACGAAGGGCTACCGCCCGCGGCGTTCACGGGCGATCGCCACGGCGGCGTGCGTGACCTTGGTGACGGCACTGTTCGCCGTGTGGACCGCGCCCGAGGAATCTCGGATCGCCTCCACCCTCCGTGAAGGGCAGCGGGCGGTCTCCGCGTCGATGGAGAACCTCGACGACGCGAGGTCGCCTGAGCCCAAGGACGCTCCGACGGCAGACAAGGCGACGCCCGAACCCGAGCCGCCCGGCTGCGAGCCCGTTCCCGCCGGTGAGCCGGTGAGCGCGTTCGGGGATTCGGTCACGGTCGCCATCGCGCCCCAGCTCATGCAGCGACGCCCCGAATCGGCGGCCGTCGCCACCGTCGGGTGGCAGTACCAGGACGTCGCCCGGGCGGTCCGCGACGCCACTGCCGCAGGTCAGGTGCGCCGCGGGGTCCTCATCGCGACGGGTACCAACGGGGCCATCGATCAAGCCGATCTCGATGCGCTCGTGTCCAGGGATCTCGCCGGCCGCCAGGTCACGCTCGTCGCTCCGTACGTCCCCGGGCGTTCGTGGTCGGAACAGGCGCTCGCCGCCGTCCGGGCGGTGGCCGATGCTCACCCCCACGTGCATCTGGCGGACTGGAACACGCTCGCCTCCAGCCGACAGGACCTCACGGGCGCTGACCGCGTACACCCCACGGGTGCCGGGCAAGGAGCGTTCCTGGACACCGTCGATCACGCCTTCGCGACGTGCTGACGCCGACCCGCGTCGTCATCGTCGCCGGGCCCTCCGGAGCAGGCAAGTCGCACCTCGCGCGCCGCCTCGCTTGGCCGGTCCTCCGGCTCGACGACTTCTACCGGGAAGGTCACGACCCCGATCTGCCGATGAGCCCCCTGGGCATCCCCGACTGGGACGACGTCCGCAGCTGGGATGCTCCGGCCGCTCTCGAGGCCATCGTGGCCTTGTGCGCCGAAGGCGAGGCAGACGTCCCCGTCTACGACCTCGGGCTGAGCCGGCGCACGGGGATGCGCCGCGTGAGCGTCCCGGGCCAGCGGTTTATCGCCGAAGGTCTGTTCGCGCCCAACATCGTCGGCGCCTGCCGGGACGCCGGTGTGCTCGGCGACGCGATCTGCCTCGTCCGTCCGCGTCTGCTGACCTTCGCGCTCCGGCTGGCGCGCGACCTGCGGGAGGCCCGTAAACCGCCGAGCGTGTTGATCCGGCGCGGATGGCAGCTCCTCGGCGCCGAGGGTGAGGTCGTGGCCCGGGCGGTCGCCGCGGGCTGCGAGCCGATGAGTCCGCGACGTGCCTACGCCCGCCTTGCACCGCAGGAGCCTGCCCGCTGAGGAGGGCTCAGGCGGTCGCCTCGAGGGCCGCGTAGGCCGGCTTGATGGCGTCGTTGATCAGCGACAGCCGCTCGTCGAAGGGCAGGAACGCGCTCTTCATCGCGTTGACGGTGAACCACCGCAGGTCGCCCAACGAGTACCCGAAGGCGTCCGTCAGCAGGCGCATCTCGCGTCCGATCGAGGTCTGGCTCATGAGCCGGTTGTCGGAGTTGATGGTCACTCGGAAGCCCAGCTCGGCGAGCATCGCGATCGGATGCTCAGCCACCGACGCGGCGGCTCCGGTCTGGACATTCGACGACGGGCACATCTCGAGCGGGATGCGCCGGTCCCGGATGTACGCGGCCAGCCGGCCGAGGTGCGGCCGCTCCGCGCCGGCTTCGATGTCGTCGACGATGCGCACACCGTGCCCCAGCCGGTCGGCCCCGCAACGCTGCACCGCCTGCCAGATCGACGGCAGCCCGAAGGCCTCCCCCGCGTGGATCGTGAAGTGCGCGTTCTCGCGGCGCAGATATTCGAACGCCTCGAGGTGCAGGATCGGCGGGAACCCGTCCTCGGCTCCGGCGATGTCGAAACCGAAGACCCCGCGGTCGCGGTAGTCCACGACGATCTTCGCGATCTCCAGACCGCGTGACGCATGGCGCATCGCAGTCAGCAGCTGTCCGACCACCATGGGCGTACCCGACGCTCGCACCGCCGCCACGCCGTCGTCGATGCCCGCCTGGACGGCGTCGACGGCCTCGGTCAAGCTGAGTCCGGCCTGCTGATGCTGCTCCGGCGCCCAGCGCAGCTCGGCGTAGACCACCCCGTCGGCCGCGAGATCCTCCACCGCCTCGCGGGCCACCCGCCGGAGGTCCTCGGGCCGCTGCATCACGGCGACGGTGTGCGCGAAGGTCTCCAGATAGCGCTCGAGCGAGCCCGAGTTGGAGGCGACGGCGAACCACTCCCCCAGATCGTCCGGCGAGGCGGGAAGCTCGTGACCGATCTGCTGAGCGATGTCCGCGACCGTGCTCGGGCGCACGCCGCCGTCGAGGTGCTCGTGCAACGCCACCTTGGGGCAACGGGCGATCTGCTCGTGCGTGGCGCGGGTCATGACGTGGCTCCTCCGTTGTCCATCAGCAGCACGACCGCCTCGGCAACGCACGCCGGACGGTCGCCGCCCTCGATCTCGACGGTGTGCTGGAGCGTCACCTGCTGCCCCTTGGCGATGTCGCGGACCTCCAGCACCTTGACACGGTCGCGAATCCGCGAGTTGACCCGCACCGGCGCCACGAAGCGCACCGTGTTGAGCCCGTAGTTGACCCGGGCGACGTCGCCGGCGAAGGCGTACACCTGGGCGCCGAGGAACGGCAGCATGGACAACGTGAGGTAGCCGTGTGCGACGGTGGCGCCGAACGGCCCGTCGACCGCGCGCTCGGGATCGATGTGGATCCACTGCCGGTCGCCCGTGGCGTCGGCGAAGAGGTCGATGCGTTCCTGCTCGATGGTGATCCACGCGCTCACCCCCAGTTCGGTGCCTGCGGCGTCGGCAATCTCCTGGCGGTTGTTCAGCACACGCATGAGCCGACCCTAACCAATCCGGTCGATGACGACGCGACGCAGGTCACACTCAGCATCGGCGATCTCCCACGCGCCGTCGAGGGCCTCGCGAGCCCATCCGAAGCGCTCAGGCGTCTCGGTGTGCAACGTCAGCAGCGGCTGTCCGGCGGTCACACGGTCACCAGGCTTGGCGTGCAGTTCGACGCCGGCTGTCGCCTGCACGGACTCCCCCGGTCGGCTGCGACCGGCACCGAGGCGCCAAGCTGCGACACCGACCGACAGCGCATCGAGGCGCTGCAGGACTCCGCTGTCGGCGGCGGTGATGGTCTCGGTCGCGGGAGCCACCGGCAGCGGCGCGTCGGGGTCGCCGTCCTGGGCCCGGATCATGCGCCGCCACACGTCCATGGCGCGACCGTCAGCCAACGCGTCGGCAGGATCGACGTCGCCGCGGCCCGCCGCGGTCAGCATCTCGCGGGCCAGGGCGAGCGTGAGCTCGACGACGTCGGCGGGGCCGCCTCCGGCCAGGACCTCGACGGATTCGCGCACTTCGAGAGCGTTGCCGACGGTCAGGCCCAGCGGGGTGCCCATCTCGGTCAGCAGCGCGACCGTGTGGACGCCGGCGTCGGTGCCGAGGGCCACCATCGTCTCGGCGAGTTCACGCGCGTCGGACTCCGCCTTCATGAAGGCACCCGAGCCGGTCTTCACGTCGAGCACCAGCGCGCCGGTGCCCTCGGCGATCTTCTTGCTCATGATCGAGCTCGCGATGAGCGGGATGCACTCGACGGTGCCCGTCACGTCGCGCAGGGCGTACAGCTTCTTGTCTGCGGGAGCCAGGCCGGAGCCGGCCGCGCAGATCACCGCCGCGACGTCGTCGAGCTGCTGCAGCATCTCCTCGTTGGTCAGCGCCGCCCGCCAGCCCGGAATGGACTCGAGCTTGTCGAGCGTGCCGCCGGTGTGCCCGAGACCGCGGCCGGACAGCTGCGGCACCGCGACACCGCACGCCGCCACGAGCGGGGCCAGCGGCAGGGTGATCTTGTCGCCCACGCCTCCGGTGGAGTGCTTGTCGGCCGTGGGCCGCGAGAGCGAGGAGAAGTCCATGCGCTCGCCCGAGGCGATCATCGCGGCCGTCCAGCGGGCGATCTCCGCGCGGCTCATCCCGTTGAGGAAGATCGCCATCGCGAGCGCCGACATCTGCTCGTCGGCCACCACCCCGCGCGTGTAGGCGTCGACGACCCAGTCGATCTGCTCGTCGGTGAGCGTCTTGCGGTCGCGCTTGGCCGCGATGACGTCGGTGGCGGCGAACGGCTCGATGCTCATGAGCGGGACTCCTTCGCTGTGACGGGGATGCTCTCGTAACCGCGCAGCACCCAGGTGGGCCGGCGAGGTGCGTCGCCCGCGAGGGCCAGGTCCGGGAAGCGCGCGAGCAGCTCGGCGATGCTGATCTGGAGCTCGAGCCGCGCCAGCGGCGCTCCCAGGCAGAAGTGCAGCCCCATGCCGAACCCCACGTGGGGGTTGGGGTCGCGCGCGACGTCGAACCGGTCCGGATCCTCGAAGGTCTCGCCGTCGCGGTTGGCCGACCCCATCAGGCAGGCGACCTTCTGCCCGCGGCGTACGGTCACTCCGGCGACCTCGACGTCCTCGGTGGCGGTGCGCTCGAAGAGCTGGAGCGGCGCGTCATAGCGGATGAGCTCCTCCAGCGCCGTCTCGACGGTGACCTCGCCGCTGGTCACCCGGGCCAGCTGCGCCCGGTCGGCCAGGAGGGCATGCATGCCGTTGCCGAACACGTTCACGGACGCCTCGTGCCCGGCGTTGAGCAGGAGCACGACCGACGCCACGAGCTCGTCCTCGGACAGGCGGGTTCCGCCGTCACGCTCGGCGATGAGGTCGGTGATGAGATCGTCTCCGGGGTGGTCGCGGCGATGGGTCACCACCTCGCGTACGTAGGCGGAGAAGTCCTCGCTCGCGGCGACCGACGCCTTGCGGGTGGACTCGTCCACGTCAGGCTCGTACATCCGCACGATGGCCTGGGACCAACGCCGCAGATCGTGGTGATCGCGCCGCGGCACGCCGAGCAGGTCGGCGATCACGAAGACCGGCATCGGCTCCGCGTAGTCGGCCAGGATGTCGACCGAAGCGCCCGACTGCAGCTGCTCGCCCACGGCCCCGGCGCCGTCGAGCATGTCCGCGGCGAGTTCGGCGATCCGGGGACGCATGCGTTCGACGTGACCTCGGCCGAACGCACCGGCGACGAGCCGTCGCAGGCGCGTGTGCGCCGGCGGCTCGTTCTCCATCATCTGGTGACGGTGCAGGGCGTTGAAGGGGGCCATCTGCTCGACCGGCTCGTGGTCGGACCAGAGGCGGCCGAACCGGCGGTCGCGCAGGACCGCGCTCACCGACGCGTGAGTCGTCGCGAGCCACAGACCCCACGGTTCGTGCCACACCATCGGCGCCTGCGCACGCAACGCCGCGAGGACCGGATACGGGTCGGCGAGGAACTGCGGATCGGTGGTGTCGAGCAGGGTGTTCACTGCCGCAAGTCTGTCACGTCGAAGGCGTCGGGAAGCACCTCGGCCATCGACACCGGACCCCGTGCGGTGAGCAGTTCGCACTCCGCACCCCCGTGCTCCCACAGGAGCTGACGGCAACGTCCACACGGCATGACCGGCTCGCCCTTGCCGTCCACGCACACGACCGCGCGCAACCGACCACCACCGGTCGAGTGCAGGGCGGAGACCATCCCGCACTCGGCGCACAACGCGACGCCGTACGCCGCGTTCTCGACGTTGCAGCCGAGCACCACCCGCCCGTCGGCGACCAGTCCGGCCGCGCCGACCTTGTACTCCGAGTAGGGGGCGTACGCGCGCTGCATGACCTCTGTGGCGTAGCGGCGCAGTGCGTCCCAGTCCACCGGGCCGTCAGCCGGGGTGAAGCCGAAACCTGCGCTCATCCTGCCTGCCCCCTTCGGTAGGGTTTGCCGCTCGCCGCCGGCATGCGTAGTCGCTGTGATGCGACCGCGAGGACGAACAACGTCAACAGATAGGGCGTCATGCCGGTGAAGTCGGCCGGCACCGAATCCACTGCGAGGTACCAGACCAGCAGCGCGACGGCGATGAGCGCGACGACGATACCCGTCACCCGTTCGCCGCCCAGGTACTTCACGGCCGCGTAACCGAGCAGGATCAGCGACAAGAGCAGCAGCAGCGCGTGCACGAGCGGACCGTTGTCGGACAGCAAGCTCACCCCGTCGGCGTAACCGAACATGAGCGAACTGGCCAGCACCCCCGTGGGGTTCCAGTTGCCGAAGATCATCGAAGCCAGACCGATGTAGCCGCGACCATTCGTCTGGCCCGTGGTGAAGGACGACGAGGCCACCATGGCGAGGTAGGCCCCGCCGAGTCCGGCGAACGCGCCGGAGATGAGCACGGCGATGTACTTGTAGCGGTAGACGTTGACACCGAGTGTCTCGGCCGCCTGGGGGTTCTCACCGCACGAACGCAGGCGAAGGCCGAACGGGGTACGCCAGAGCACCCACGCGGTCAACGCCACGAGAGCGACGGCGAGGATCGTGAGCAGCGAGAGACGCGTCGTGACACCCGCCACCGCCGCCGCGATGTCGGAGACGAGGAACCAGCGCTGGTCCGACACCCATAGCGCGGCGTCGGAGATGCCAGGGATAGTGATCTGCGCCGGTACGGCGTACCCGGAGAGATTGCGCGGACCGCCGCCGTCGAGGTCGGTGAAGAAGGTCTGGGCGAGATACCCCACGGCGCCCAGCCCCGCGATGTTGATCGCCACGCCGGAGATGATGTGGTCGACGCCGAAGGTGATGGTGGCGACCGCGTGCAGCAGTCCGCCGAGCGCTCCCATCAGCAGCGCGCCGAGGACCCCCGCCCACGCGCCGAAATGGTAGGCGAAGAACGCCGCACCCCAGGTGCCCAGCAGCATCTGCCCCTCGAGTCCGATGTTGACCACGCCCGCCCGCTCGGCCCACAGGCCGCCGAGACCGGCGAGCAGAATCGGACACGCCGCGATCAGCGCGAGTCGCAACGTTCCGGGTGTCGTCATCCGACTCTCGTCGGTGAACACGCGGACGAGAGAGACGGTCACGACCGCGGCAAGAGCGAGGAGCAACGTGAGGTGGCGGTACTGGCGGACCGCGGGGGGAGCTGAAGCGAGGATCGTCATGCCGAAGCTCCTGTCGTCGTCGCGGGCTCGAGTTCTCGGGCGACCCGCTCCTGCTCGCGCCGCACCTTGATCCGCCGGGCGATCTCGAAGGCGATGACGACCATGAGGACGACGATGCCTTGCGTGATCTCCACGACGTCTCGCGCCACTCCGACGCTCTGGAGGCGGTTGGACTGCGTCGCCAGGAAGGCGAAGAGCAGCGATCCGAAGCCGATCCCGAGCGACGTGTTCCGCCCGAGGAGGGCCACCGCGAGGCCGGTGAACCCGAGACCACGCTGGAAGTACTCCGGAATGCCGAAGGTGTGCGTGCTGCCGAAGAAGCTCGGCATCCACACCAGTCCGGCGATCGCTCCGGAGATCGCCATGACGATCAGCACCATGCGCCGCGGATCGATGCCGTTGGCGAGCGCCGCCGTCCGCGACTCCCCCGTCGTGCGCAGATCGAAGCCGAACCGGGTCCAGCCGAGCAGGAACGAGTACCCGATGCCGACGATGACGGCCAGGATCGCGAGCGCCCAGACGTCCGGCGCGTCGGCGAAGAGACCGAAACCGAGCGGCTGGCTCGACGGCGGGATCTTGGGAGTCGTGAACGTGTAGCCGCTGCGCTCACCGTAGGTCTTGACCAGATAGCCCGCCAGCGTGAGCGCGACGTAGTTGAGCATGATCGCGGAGATGACCTCGCTGACGCCACGGGTGACGTTGAGGACGGCGGCGATCATCGCCCACACGATGCCGGCGAGCATCGCGACGATGAGCGTGGCGAGGATGTTCAGCGGTCCGGGCACGATCCCCGACCCGGCGAAGAAGGCGCCGGCGCACGCCCCGACGATGTACTGGCCTTCCACGCCGATGTTGAACAAGCCCATACGAAAACAGATGGCCGCGGCGAAGGCCGACAGCGCGATCATCGAGGCCTGGTTGACGATGATGATGGTGTCGCGATTGCTCGGGACCGACAGCATCGTGTCGACGAACCCGCCGATGGGCGCGCCGGTCGCCCACACCACGACGCTCGTGGCGACGAGGGCCGCCACGATCGCGACGATCGTCGGCAGGATCGAGTACGTGATGGCCTGCGTGACCCGACGCGTCACCTGCCCGTTCTGCTGCCCGCTCACGCGGCGCCTCCTGTCATCGCCGTGCCGAGTTCTTGCGCGGTCACGTGGTCGGGGTCGAAGTGAGCCGTGATGCGGCCACGCAAGATGACCTCGAGCCGGTCCGAGAGCCCGATGAGTTCGTCGAGGTCCGCGGAGATCAGGAGCACCCCGAGCCCGTCGTGACGGGCGCGGCGGATGTGATCCCAGATGGCCGCCTGCGCGCCGACATCGACGCCGCGGGTGGGATGGGAGGCGAGCAGCAGCACCGGTTCGCCGCTCATCTCCCGCCCCACGATGAACTTCTGCTGATTCCCGCCCGAGAGCGCACGCGCTGAGGTGTGGACCGACGGGGTCCGCACGTCGTAGTCGGCGATGATCCGTTCGGCGTCCGCACGAGCCCCGCCCGGGTTGAGGAGCGGGCCGCGGGTGACCCGGCGCGTCGTCTGATGTCCGAGGATCCGGTTCTCCCACAACGGGAAGTCGAGGACCACTCCGTGCCGGTGTCGGTCCTCGGGGATGAAACCGACGCCTCGTTCACGGACCTTACGCGTGGAGAGCCGTGTGATGTCCTCCTCGGCGAGCGTGATCGCGCCGCTCGTGGCGCGCCGCATCCCCATGATGACCTCGACGAGTTCGGTCTGGCCGTTGCCTTCCACGCCGGCGATCCCCACGATCTCGCCGCGATGAACCGTGAGATCGACGTCGTCGAGCAGTCGACGGCCGGTGTCGCTGGTGAGTCCGATGCCGCTCAAGGTCAAGATCGGGACGTCCGTGACGGTGTCCTCGCCGAGCTCGGGACTAGGAAGTTCGGCCCCCACCATGAGCTCGGCGAGCTCCTGCTTGGTGGCGGTGCGGGGGTCGGCCGTACCGACGGTGGTGCCGCGGCGCATGACCGTGATGTCGTCGGCGATCTCGAGCACTTCGTCGAGCTTGTGCGAGATGAAGAGGACCGAACGGCCGCTCGCGACGAGGTCGCGGAGGTTGGCGAACAACGCCTGCACCTCTTGCGGGACCAGCACGGCGGTCGGCTCGTCGAGGATGATGAGCGTCGCTCCGCGGTAGAGCACCTTGAGGATCTCGACCCGCTGACGGGCCGCGACGCCCAGGGTCGCGACGAGCGCATCGGGATCGAGATCGAAGCCGTACGCCTCGCAGATCTCCCGGACCTGGGACCTGGCCTTCTCCCCGATACCGTGGAGCTTCTCGGCCCCGAGGACCACGTTCTCCAGCACCGTGAGGTTGTCGGCGAGCATGAAGTGTTGGAAGACCATGCCGATGCCGATGTCGATCGCATCGGTGGGAGAGGCGAAACGGCGCTCCTCACCGTCGACGACGATCGTGCCCCCGTCGGGCGCCTGCACGCCGTAGAGGATCTTCATGAGGGTCGATTTCCCCGCCCCGTTCTCCCCGATCAGGGCGTGAACGGCTCCGGGCCGGATGGTGAGGTCGACGTCGTGGTTGGCGACGACCCCTGGGAAGCGCTTCTCGATCCCCCGCAACTCCACGTGCATGCTCGGCCTGTCTCGCTCTCCGTCTCGCTGGTCGAGGCCCGGGGCCGCACCTCGCGGTGCGGCCCCGGGCCTCGTGGGTCAGCCTCAGGGCTGCTCGGGGACCTCGATCTCCCCGTCGATGATCTGCTGCTTGTAGTCCTCGATCGACGCGACGATGTCCTCGGAGAGGAAATCACCGGACGTCGAGTAGCCCACGCCCTCGTCGGCGAGGGTGAACAGCGAGTAGCTCGACAGCGGCTCACCGTCGACCGCCGACTTGATGAAGTCGTAGGTCGCCACGTCGACGCGCTTGAGCATCGACGTGAGGATGTGCGGCTGCTGCTCCGGCGACGCCGTGAGGTACTGGTCGGAGTCGACGCCGATGGCCCAGATGTCGGCGCTCGTCACGGCGTCGAAGACACCGATCCCCGACGCGCCGGCGGCGTGGAAGATCACGTCCGCGCCGTCGTTGATGAGGCCCTCGGCCGCGGCCTGGCCACCGGCCGGGTCGCCGAAGCCGCGCGGGTCGGTCTCCTCGATGTACGTGGAGACGACCTCGATGTCGGGGTTGACCGCCTCGACACCGGCGGCGAATCCGGCCTCGAACTTCTGGATGAGCGTGTTGTTGACGCCGCCGACGAAGCCGACGGTGTTGCTCTCGGTCTGCTCCGCGGCCGCGACGCCGACGAGGAAGGAGCCCTCGTTCTCGGCGAACGTCAGGTACGCGACGTTGCAGTTCTGCTCGTCCTCGGTCGGGTCGAAGCCGTCGATCACCGCGAAGGCGACGTTCGGGTAGTCCGGGGCGACCTTGTCGACCGACTCGCTATACGCGAAGCCGACGCCGACGATGACGTTGAAGCCGTCGTCGGCGAAACCGCGGAGGCGCTGCTCGCGCACTTCCTCGCTCTCGTCGGAGCTGGCCTCGCCTTCGGTGCCTTCGAAGCTGAACTCGCCCTGGGCCTTCTCGAAACCGGCGTAGGCGGCGTCGTTGAACGACTGGTCGCCGCGGCCACCCACGTCGTAGGCGAGCGCGACCTTCGGGTCGCCCTCGAGCTGAGTGACCTCGCACTCCTGGGCGTCGGTGTCCTCACCGCCGCCATCGTTGTCCGCTGCCGTGCCACACGCACTCAGCGCCAATGCGGCCGCGCCCGCGAGAGCGGCAGCCCTGGTCAAACGACGCACTTCTCCTCCTCGTCTCGCGCCAGGTGGTCTGGCGCGTCCACTGCACCCAGCAGACCTTATCGGCGGGCAGGTGCGGTTGGGGAGAGCATCGGGGCGATTGAGCCTGCCTGACACCGATTTGTAACCTGCCCGCATCACGAGGGGCGACGGGTGGCTGCCACTACGCTGAGGTCATGAGCACCGCAGCCTCCACCATCGTCGTCGGACACGACGGATCGCGCTTCGCCGACACCGCCCTGGAGTGGGCGCTGGACTGGGCCGAGAAGACCGGTCTGAGCGTGACGGTCGCCCGCAGCTGGACGATCCGCACCGCGCCGCGTCCCAGCACCTGGGAGCCGGGCTACGTCCCGCCCGCCGAGGACTTCGCCGCAGCCGTCCGCGAGCGGCTCGAAGCCGACGTCGCCGGCGTCGTCAAGGCGCACTCCGGCGTCGAGGTCACCTACGCGACCCCGCGTGGCCCGGCAGCCAACGGACTGCTCGAGCTGTCCGAGAACGCCGCTCTCGTCGCAGTGGGCCCGCGCGGGCTCGGCGGCTTCAAGGGTCTCGTGCTCGGGTCGGTGAGCGAGGCGGTCGTGCGGCACGCCAAGTGCCCCGTGGTGGTGGTTCGCGGCGACGACGACCCTGCTGACGCCGAGCGCGCCCTCGACCTGGACTGAGCGTCCTGGCCGCGTGACGGCTAGCTCGCGCCGAGCGACGCGGCCGTCGCGAGAACGCGGGCACCGACCGCGATAGCCCGCTCGTCGACGCGCAGGTTGCCCTGGTGCAGGTCGTAGGTGGGCCCGTCAGGAGTTCGTGTCCCGAGCCGCCCCATCGCCCCGGGGATGGACTCGACGTACCACGCGAAGTCCTCGCCGCCGAGGCTCTGCAACGTCGTCGCCGTGCCGGCCGGACCGAGCGCCTGCGCGACGGCCTGACGGAACGTCTGGGTGGCCGCGAAGTCGTTGACCACGGGCGGCACGCCCCGCGTGTAGGTCACCTCGGCGCTCACACCGAACGGTTCGATGATGTCGGCGATGAGCCCGCGCACGAGTCGCTCGGCTTCGTGCCAGGCTGCGGCGTCGAGCATGCGCAACGTGCCGGTGAGCTCGCCGACCGACGGGATGACGTTGGCGGCGTTGCCAGCCGACACCTGTCCCCACACGAGGCTGGCACCGGCGCGCGGATCGAAACGGCGGGACAGCACGGCCGGCATCTGCGTGATGAGGCTGCCGAGCGCGTATGTCAGATCCTCGGTCAGATGCGGGCGCGACGTGTGACCGCCGCGGCCGCTGAGCACGACGTGGATGTGGTCCGAAGCGCCCGTGATCGGGCCCTCCCGCAGACCGACATGTCCCACGTCGAGCGAGGGATCGCAGTGCAGCGCGTAGATCCGGCTGACGCCCTGGAGCGCGCCCTCGCGGAGCACCCGCAACGCGCCGCCGGGCATGACCTCCTCGGCCGGCTGGAAGAGCAGCCGGACGCGGTGACGTAGGCCGATGGTCTCGTCGACCCGGGCCAGCGCGTGGGCGGCTCCGACGAGCGCGGCGACGTGGACGTCGTGACCGCAGGCGTGAGCGATGCCGGGCTGACGCGACCGCCACGGGTCCTGCGTCGTGTCCAGCACGGGGAGGGCGTCGAGATCCGCGCGCAGTGCCACGATCGGGCCTTTGTCTGGTCCGAGGTCGCACGTGAGACCGGTGCCCGAAGCGAGCCGCTCGGGGTTGAGTCCGGACTTCTCCAGCTGAGCGGCGACGACGTCGGTCGTTCGATGTTCCTGCCACGACAGCTCGGGGAAGGCGTGGAGGTCGCGACGTAGCTCGATCAGATCGGGGGTGATCACCTCGATCGTGTGGGCAATGACGTCCTGGACACTCACCGCGTCAGGATATCGGTCGGCTCGCGAGCCCCGCTCAGGCACGGAGCACCAGCGATCGCAATGTCACCTTGCGCATCCGCGCGTAGGCGAACCCCGCGAGTCCGACGCCGGCGCCCGCGATCAGCCCGCTGATCACCAGCGCCCAGCGCGCCCCGAGGTGCTCGCCGATGTATCCGATCAACGGCGCGCCCAACGGGGAGCTGCCCATGAAGACCATGAGGTAGAGCGAGACGACCCGGCCCCGCATCGAGGGCGCCGACGTCAGCTGGATCAACGCGTTGGCCGTCGTGATCGTGGTCAGCACACTCACTCCGACCAGCGGCAGCACCGCCGCGTACGTGCCGTAGGTCGGCATGAGGCCCGAGAGGATCTGCGCGAAGGCGAAGGTCAGGCCCGCACCGACGATGAAGCGCAGTCGCGGTTTCGGCCGGCGGGCGGCGAGCAGCGCACCCGCGAGGGACCCGATCGCCAGGATCGAGCCGAGGATGCCGAACTCCCCCGCGCCCTTGTCGAACACGTCGGTGGCCATGAGGGCCGAGGTGATCTGGAAGTTCATGCCGAACGCGCCGAGGAAGAACACGCAGGTGAACAGGAGCACCAGGTCCGGCCTCCCGGCCACGTACCGCACACCTTCGCGCACGGCGCCGCGATGCCGCTCGGCGAGCGGAGCCGGATGAAGTCGGCTCGAGTCCATCAACAGCAGGGCGCCGAGGACGAAGCCGTAGCTGAGCGCGTTGGCGAGGATGACCCAGCCGGTCGCATCGATGCCGGACCCCAGTGCGGCGATCAGCAGGCCGGCGATGCCCGGGCCGATGAGGCGTCCGGAGTTGAACGACGCCGAGTTCAAGGCCACCGCGTTGGACAGCTGCTCGGCGTCGACCATCTCGCTGACGAACGACTGGCGTGCTGGCGCCTCGAAGGCTCGCGCGGCACCGAACACGAACGCGAGCACGTAGGCATGCCACGGTTGCGCGACCCCGAGGATCGCGAGCACTCCGAGCACGGCCGAGGGCACCGCCATCGCGAGCTGCATCCAGGCGAGCAGCCGTCGTTTCGCGACCCGGTCGGCGAGGAGTCCGGCCAACGGTGAGAACAGCAGTGAGGGAAGCAGCTGGAGCGCCACGACGAAACCGAGCGCCGCGCCACTGCCGGTCAGCTGAAGGACCAGCCAGGCTTGGGCGGTGTTCTGCAACCAGGTTCCGACGTTCGAGGCGAGGGCGCCGGTCGCGTAGATGCGGTAGTTGCGGACGGCGAGTGCGCTGAACGTCGGGCTCATTCGGCCTCCGCCAGTCGCGTGAGGATCGGCACGGCCCGGCGAAGCAGCTCGCGCTCCTCGCGGTCGAGCTCGGAGAGCTGGTGTTCCAGCCACGCGTCCCGGCGCTGTCGCTCGTCATCGAGGATGCGTTCGCCGCGGTCGGCGAGCGCGACGAGCACCTGACGCCCGTCGTCGGGGCTGGGGGTCTTGGTCGCATAACCGCACTCGACGAGTTGGTTCAAGGTGCGGGTGATGGACGGCGGCCGGACTCGTTCACGCGCCGCGATCGCACCCGGCGTTGCCGGGCCGATCTTGGCGAGCGTGCCGAGGACGGAGAGCTGCGTCGGTGTCAGATCAGACTGGCGCTCTTGGCGCAGCCGCCGGTTGAGTCGGGCCACCGCCAGGGCGAGTCTCTGGGAATCGGTGGGCATATCTTAAGCATAGCTCATTACCTATGCTAATCAAAACCGATCATCACTGAAACGGCGCGGGATCTCCGGCGCCCACGCGGACCACCGTGGCGATGCCTTCGGACAGGTCCACCACCGTCGTCGGAGTCCCCAGTACGTCGTCGCCGGAGTCCAGGATCGCCTCCACGCGACCGTCGAGCGCTTCATTGATCTCCCATGCCGTCGTCATCGCCTCGGTCTCACCGGGGAGGATCAGCGTGGTCGACAGCAGCGGCTCCCCGAGCGCCTCGACCAGCGCCAGACTGATGCGGTGGTCGGGAATGCGCACGCCGACGGTCTTCTTCTTCTCCTGCAGCAGCCGCTTGGGCACCTCGCGGGTGGCGGGAAGGATGAACGTGTACGGGCCGGGAGTCGCCGCCTTGACCGCCCGGAACACCGTGTTGTCGACGTGCACCATCTGCCCGAGCTGCGAGAAGTCGCGACAGACGAGCGTGAAGTGGTGCTTCGCGTCGAGGTCGCGGATGGACCGGATGCGGTCCAGCGCCTCGGCGTTGCCCAGCTGCGCGCCCAGGGCGTAACCGGAGTCCGTGGGGTAGGCGATGAGACCGCCTTCACCGAGGACCGCGACGGCCTGGTCGACGGAACGCTGTTGCGGATTGACCGGGTGGATGTCGATGAAGCGAGCCATGATTCGACCCTAGGCCGAACGGGTCATGGCGTCGATTCGTCAGGTGAAGATGCTGACTCCGCCGGGTCCGATCAAGAGCGCCACGACGATCAGCACGATGCCCATGATGAAGTCGCGCTGGACGAGCCGCACCACACCGAGAAGGCCGATGATCACGGCCGCGATCCACAAGATGGTTGCCCACATGGGAGTCTCCCTTCGTTGATCCCTCCAGCATGTCGCGCTACGACGACTTCCGCACGGCGAGCGGAGCGCCGTGGATCGAGCGCCGTCCGGCATGCGGACACCGGTCCGTAGCGGGAGACGCGCACCTAGGGTGGAGCGCGATGAGCACCCCCGTCTCGAGCCTTGCCGAACGGCGCGAGCGCCAGTTGGCGCACGATCGCGCCCGCGACGAGCACCACGCGCGTCGTCCCGAACTCCTGCGTCCTCGACGCGACCGCTCCGAGCTGCAGGCGATCGCCGCCGAGGCGTCGACGCGTCTCGCTGATGCGAGCACCGACGACGTGCTCGCTTGGGTCGCCGAGGAGTTCGGCTACCGCACCGCCGTCGCATGTTCGATGGCCGATGCCGTCCTCCCCCACGTCGTCGCCCGCCACCTTCCCTGGGTCGACACCCTGTTCCTCGAGACGGGCTACCACTTCGCCGAGACGATCGGGACGCGGGATGCCGTCGAAGCCGGGATGGAGCTCACGATCGTGGACGTGACCGCGGCGCAGAGCGTCGAGCAGCAGGACGCCGACCACGGGCCGCGCCTGTACGAGCGCGATCCCGGCTTGTGCTGCCAGCTCCGCAAGGTCGAACCGTTGCACCGGACGCTGCAGGAGTACGAGGTGTGGATCACCGGCGTGCGGCGCGAGGAGAGCCCGACGCGCGCCGACACCCCGCTGGTGACGTGGGACGCCAAGTACGGACTCGTCAAGGTCAACCCGCTGGCCGCGTGGACGTTCGACGAACTGCTCGCGTACGCCGACGAGCACGGCGTCATCGTCAACCCGCTCGTGCAGGACGGCTACCCGTCAATCGGTTGTGCGCCCTGCACGCGCCGCGTGGCCCCTGGCGAGGATCCCCGTGCCGGTCGCTGGGCGGGGCTGGACAAGACCGAGTGCGGCCTGCACACCTGAGAGAGCTGAGCGATGACCCTCACCCCTTCCCGCGAACTCACCCAGCTGCAGTGGCTGGAGTCGGAGTCCATCCACATCATCCGCGAGGTGGCCGCGGAGTTCGAGCGTCCGGTGATCCTGTTCTCCGGCGGTAAGGACTCCGTCGTCATGCTGCACCTGGTGGTCAAGGCGTTCTGGCCGGCCAAGGTGCCGTTCGCGGTGCTCCACGTCGACACCGGGCACAACTTCCCCGAGGTGCTGCGCTTCCGTGACGACACGGTCGAGCGGCTCGGACTGCGGCTCGAGGTCGCCTCGGTGCAGGACTACATCGACGACGGCCGGCTGCGCGAGCGCGCGGACGGCACCCGCAACCCGCTCCAGACGCAGCCGCTGCTCGACGCGATCGCCGAGCACCGTTTCGACGCCGTCTTCGGCGGCGGACGCCGCGACGAGGAGAAGGCGCGTGCGAAGGAGCGCGTGTTCAGCCTCCGTGACGAGTTCGGCCAGTGGGACCCGCGTAACCAACGGCCGGAACTGTGGAACCTCTACAACGGCCGGCACACCCCGGGTCAGCACGTCCGAGTGTTCCCGTTGAGCAACTGGACCGAGCTCGACATCTGGCAGTACATCGGAGCCGAGAAGATCGAACTCCCGCCGCTGTACTACGCCCACGACCGCGAGGTCGTCGAGCGCGACGGGATGCTTCTCGCCGTCGGGCCCTACTCCCCCGCACGCGAGGGTGAGACCGTCACGACCCGGCGCGTCCGGTACCGCACCGTCGGCGACATGTCCTGCACCGGCGCCGTCGACAGCTCGGCGTCCACCGTCGAAGACGTCATCGCCGAAGTCGCCGCCACTCGCATCACCGAGCGAGGCGCAACCCGTGCCGACGACCGCATCTCGGAGGCGGCCATGGAGGATCGCAAGAAGGAAGGCTACTTCTGATGAGCACGCTGCTGCGCCTGGCCACGGCCGGTTCCGTCGATGACGGGAAGTCCACTCTGGTCGGCCGGCTGCTCTACGACTCGAAGTCGGTTCTGGCCGACCAGTTCGATGCTGTCGAGCGGGTCAGCCGTGATCGCGGACTCACGTCGGCCGACCTCGCGTTGCTCACCGACGGCCTGCGGTCCGAGCGCGAGCAGGGCATCACCATCGACGTCGCGTACCGCTACTTCGCGACCGCCCACCGCACCTTCATCCTCGCCGACTGCCCGGGGCACGTGCAGTACACCCGCAACACCGTGACCGGCGCGAGCACGGCCGACGTGGTCGTCCTGCTCGTCGACGTCCGCAAGGGGCTGCAGGAACAGACACGCCGGCACCTCGCCGTCGCGTCCTTGCTACGTGTGCCGCACGTCGTGGTCGTCGTCAACAAGATCGACCTCGTCGACTACGAACAAGCGACCTACGCGCGCGTGTCCGAGGAGGTCACCGCCGCGGCGCGCAGCCTCGGCATGCCCGACGTGCAGACGCTGCCGGTGTCGGCGCTCGAGGGCGACAACGTCGTGACCCGCTCGCAGCACACGCCCTGGTATGACGGCCCGAGCCTGCTCGAACTGCTCGAGGGACTCTCGTCCAAGGGCGACCCTGACGCCGAGCCGCTTCGCTTCCCCGTACAACTCGTGATCCGTCCGCAGTCAGCGGCCGACGAGCGTTTCCGCGACTACCGCGGGTACGCCGGGCAGGTCGCCTCAGGCGTCGTCCGGGTGGGCGACCCGATCGCGGTCCTGCCGAGCGGCCGCAGCACCACGGTCGTCGGCATCGACCAGGCCGGCCAGGAGTTGGACGAGGCGTTCGCGCCGCAGTCGGTCACACTCCGGCTGGCCGACGACATCGACATCAGTCGCGGGGATCTCATCGCCGGGGCCGCGGAGCCCCCCGAGCTCACTCAGGACGTCGACGGCACGATCGCCTGGCTCGCGGACCACGCGCTGCGGCCGGGCGCCAAGGTCCTGCTGAAGCACGGCACGCGGACCGTGCAGGCCCTCGTCCGGACGATCTCCGGGCGGCTCGACCTCGATGCCACCGAACTGCGCCCCGCGGACACCCTCGACCTCAACGACATCGGCCACGTGAAACTGCGGCTCGCCGCTCCGATCCCGGCCGAGCCCTACGTTCGGGCACGGAGCACAGGTGCGTTCCTCCTCATCGACGCCCATGACGGGACCACGCTCGCCGCGGGCATGGTCGGCGACGCACTGCTCGCGACGGCTACCGTCTGACCCGTGACCGATCCCCTCTTCCCGATCTCGCTGCGCCTGACC
This sequence comes from Aeromicrobium camelliae, assembly GCF_003850045.1. Classification (GTDB taxonomy): domain Bacteria; phylum Actinomycetota; class Actinomycetes; order Propionibacteriales; family Nocardioidaceae; genus Aeromicrobium; species Aeromicrobium camelliae. Next base: position 66,715 of record NZ_RQJX01000011.1, read on the forward strand.
GGGCGCCGCGTCGTCGTCGTCGGCGGCGGGCACGTCGCCTCCCGGCGGACGACGTCCCTCCTCGAGGCGGGGGCCGAGGTGGTCGTCATCGCTCCGCAGCTCTCGCCCGCCCTGGTCGCGAGGGTCGAACGCGACGAGGTGACCTGGGTGCCGCGGACCTACCAGTCCGGGGACCTCGACGGGGCGTGGCTGGTGCAGACCGCGACCGCCGATCCCGCGACGGACGACCAGGTTGCGCGCGATGCCGAGTCGGCTCAGTTGTGGTGCCTCAAGGGCGGGGACCCCGAAGGGGCGACGGCGTGGATGCCGGCGACGGGTCGCGTGGACGACATCGCCGTGGCCGTCAACGCGGGCGGGGATGCCCGCCGCGCTGCGACGCTCCGCGACGCTCTCGTCACCGTGCTGGAATCCGGCGATCTTCCGTTGCGCCATCGCACGCACCACCCCGGCGGCAGGGTCGCCCTCGTGGGTGCCGGGCCCGGTGATCCGGGACTGATCACGACGCGCGGCCGCCGACTACTCGCGGAGGCGGACGTGGTCGTGGTCGACCGACTCGCGCCGCAGGGTGTGCTCGAGGAACTCGACGAGGACGTCGAGATCATCGACGTCGGCAAGATGCCCGACCGGCACCCCGTCCCGCAGGAGCAGATCAACGCCCTTCTGGTCGACCGCGCGCGCGGGGGGAAGATCGTGGTCCGACTCAAAGGCGGCGACCCCTACGTGTTCGGCCGCGGCGGCGAGGAGCTGCTCGCCTGCCGGGCCGCGGACGTGCCGGTCGAGGTCGTGCCGGGCGTGACGAGCGCGATCGCCGTAGCCGCCGCCGCGGGCATCCCCGTCACCCATCGAGGTGTCGCGCGGGGCTTCACGGTCGTCACCGGCCACGAGGAGCTCGCTCATGTGCCACACGGTGGCGACCACACGCTCGTGCTGCTGATGGGCGTGAAGCGGCTGTCGCAGACCACGGACGAGCTCATCCGGGCGGGCCATCGCCCCACCACGCCGGCCGCCGTCATCGAGCGAGGCTTCCTTCCCGATCAGCGGGTCACCGTGGCCACTCTCGGCGAGCTCGCCGAGCGGGCGGCCGCGGTGGGCGCGACCGCCCCGGCGATCGTGGTGGTCGGCGACGTCGTCACCGCGCTCCAGGACTGAACGTCAACCGCGAGCGCGACGACGAAGCTCGCCGCACCGATCAGCACCGGCGCGGCGCCACCGACGAGCAGACGCAGCGGCGAGGCCAGGGCCCGACCGAGCACGAGGGGCTCGTCGCGGTAGTCATCGGGGCGGGGGCACGGCGCGGTCTACGAGCGAACGTGCCTCACTGCCGACCAACCACATCAGGACCCCTCGTACCGTTGCGCCGGCACAGAGCCTAACGCCCGGGGCTTGAGTCGCCCAGCCACCTGCGGAAGCGGCGTTCGCCTTGGCTCATCACCATGGCGTGTGCGGCGCCGAAGACCGGCCGCAGCACGGGGTCCGTGCGACGCATCCACGGTCGGGTCACGTCGACGTCCCACTCGATCAGCAGCAGCGTCCGGTGGCGCCCGAACGGCACGAACCTCAGGACCGCCCGCCCGACGAGGTCGCCCGCCGCCCGGAAGGTCATCGTGTCGGGGCGATTCAGCTCCAGCTGGTCGATCGAGAACCGGAGTCGGTACCCCAGACCGCTTTCAGCCACGAGATGAAGTGCTGAGTCATCGCGACCCTCGACGCGAACCCTGCCCCACCACGGAAGGGGGTCATCAGCGGCCAGCGCATCCTGGACGACCTCCCACAATCGTCCGCGCTCGACCGGCAGGTCCCAACGCGTGCGGAACCTGTACGGCGCGGCGCTCATTGATCAGGCCCGGCCTGCGGCCCGACGGCGGTAGACCCACCACAAGCCGACCAGAGGCAGCACGAGTGGCACGAAGGCGTACTGAATGCCGAACAGCGACCACACCGTCGCGTCGGGGAACAGCGCCGGGTCGAGAAGCGTCAGCAGACCGACGGCGAGCACGCCGACGAGTTCGAATCCGATGGTCCAGGACGCCAGCCGCTGTCGATTGGTCGCCAGCGCGTACGTCGCGACCAGGTACACGAGCGCCGCCAGCGCGGACAAGGAGTAGGCGAACGGCGCGTCGGCAGCGTGTGTCGCGAGTTGGTAGAGCGAGCGGGCGGACGCCGACAACGCGAAGACGGCGTACACCGCCACGAGGAGCCGGCCGAAGCCGTGTGAGGTGTGCGTGTCAGCCACGAGGTCCCTCCCAGATGCCGTGGAGCCGCAGCATGAGTGCGGCGATGGTGATCATCGCGATGGTGACGACGCCCGTGCCCCATCGGGTCTTCTCGATGACGCCCCACACCACTGCCGCCGGCGCGATGACCAGAGTCGTGGCGAGATAGGAGAAGAACAGGATGCCGTCCACCTCGTGGTCGCGCCCGCTGTAGGCCACCGCGGACCCGATGGTGATGGCGACGAGTCCGATTTCGAGCGCGGCGATCGCATAGAACAACGGATTGCTGAAGCGGTACCCGCGCCAGCTGTGCCATGCCGCGTACGCTCCGACCGCCAACGCATAGGCGCAGGTCACGTAGACCACGAGCGCGCTCACCGCCACCTCCGAAGAATCGACCGTGGAAAGTCTTCCATGCGGGAGGTGATCGACCGGCTGAGGGTCGGTAGCGACCGTGACAGCGTTGCTGTCACAATGGGCCGGTGAGCACTCCGGTCGTCCTCGTCTCCCCCGCCATGGCCATCGGTTCGCACTTCTACGGACGCGTCGTCGACGCGTTCGAGGCGCGCGGCTGGAGCGCTCGCGCTCTTCCACGCCGAGGCTTCGAGCGAGACGGCCAGCGCGCCTCGCGCGACCGCGACTGGTCCTACGCCGACGAGATCGCCGACACCGCCGAGGCGGTCGCGAAGGCACGTGCCGAGTTCCCCGATCGCCCCGTCGTGCTGTTCGGCCACAGCCTGGGGGGACACGTCGCGGTGGGGCATCAGCTCGCGCACGATCCGGCCGACGGTGTCGTGCTCGTCGGTGCCTCGCTGCCGCATTTCCGGTACTACCCGCACGCCGGCCTGGGTCTCCTCGCGATGGGTCTGCTCGTGCCGCTCGTCTCCGCGGTGCGCGGCTACGTTCCACCGCCGCTCTTCGGTGCGCCCGGAGCGCGCACCCTCATGCGCGAGTGGGCCCACGTCGCGCGCACGGGCGGCGCGCCCTTCCCGGTCCCGCGGCGCATCGACACCCCGACGCTCGCGATCGACCTCGAGGGCGATCGCTACGCCGTCCCCGCTGCCTCCCGTCACTTCGAGCGCACCTTGATCGATCCGTCGGCTCTCACCCGCTGGGACTACCGGAGCGACGCGGCGCCTGAAGGCGGCACGACCCACCACGTGTTCTGGGCCAAGACCCCCGACCCGGTCGTGGACCGGGTGGTCTCATGGTGGGCCGACGTCAGCCGCTGACGGTGTCGAACGCCTCGACCGGCGGGCACGAGCACACGAGGTTGCGATCGCCGTACGCCTGGTCGATACGACCCACCGGCGGCCAGTACTTGTCTTGCGTGACACCGGCCGGGAACACGCCCTCGGCGACCGAGTACGCGTGCGACCACTCCAGCAGCTCACGCGCGGCGTGCGGCGCGTTCGCCAGCGGATGGTCGTCCGCGGCGTAGGCACCGTCGGCGACGCGGTCGATCTCACTGCGAATCGCCAACATGGCGTCGCAGAACCGGTCCAGCTCGGCGAGATCCTCCGATTCCGTGGGCTCCACCATGAGCGTGCCGGCCACCGGGAAACTCATCGTCGGCGCATGGAACCCGTAGTCGATGAGCCGCTTGGCGACGTCCTCGACGGAGACGCCGGTGCGCTTGGTCAGCTCACGGACATCGAGGATGCACTCGTGCGCGACGAGTCCGTGCTCGCCTGCGTAGAGCACCGGGAACGCGTCGCGCAAGCGTGCAGCGACGTAGTTGGCCGAGAGCACCGCCACCGACGTGGCGTCGGTGAGCCCCTGGCCACCCATCATCGAGATGTAGGCGAACGGGATCGGCAGGATGCCGGCCGAGCCGTACGGTGCAGCGCTGATCGCTCCCACGCCCTCGCGCCGGTCGGACCGCGGGTGCAGCGGGTGACTGGGCAGGAACGGTGCGAGGTGCTCGGCGACGGCGACCGGACCGACCCCGGGTCCGCCGCCGCCGTGAGGGATGCAGAACGTCTTGTGGAGGTTGAGATGCGAGACGTCGCCGCCGAAGGCACCCGGGCGGGCGTGTCCCAAAAGCGCGTTGAGGTTCGCACCGTCGACGTACACCTGGCCGCCGGCCTCGTGGACGATATCGCACAGCTCGGCGATGCCCTCCTCGTACACACCGTGCGTCGAGGGGTAGGTGACCATGATGGCCGCGAGTTCGTCGCGGTGCTGCTCGCATTTGGCGCGCAGATCGTCCAGGTCGACCTCGCCGGACTCGCCGGCAGCGACGATCACGACACGCATCCCGGCCATGACCGCCGACGCCGCGTTGGTGCCGTGGGCCGATGACGGGATGAGGCAGATGTCGCGTGCGTCGTCACCGCGACTGCGGTGGTACGCGCGGATCGCCAGAAGCCCGGCGAACTCGCCCTGCGAGCCGGCGTTCGGCTGCACCGAGACGGCGGCGTATCCGGTCACCTCGGCGAGCCAGCCCTCGAGCGTCTCGATCAGCTCGGTCATGCCGGCGGCGTCCTCGGCCGGGACGAACGGATGGAGCTCAGCGAACTCGGGCCAGCTGATCGGTTCCATCTCGGTCGTGGCGTTGAGCTTCATGGTGCATGAGCCGAGCGGGATCATGCCGCGGTCGAGCGCGTAGTCGCGGTCGCTGAGCTTGCGCAGGTAGCGCAGCAACTGCGTCTCGCTGCGGTGCTCCGAGAACACCGGGTGGGTCAGGATCTCGTCACGGCGCAGGAGCGGCTCGGGCAGGTGGGCGCGCCCGGTGAGGAGCGTCGGCGCGGCCACGCCGAACGCCCGCAGCACGAGCTCCAGGTGCTCCAGCGTCGTGGCCTCGGAGCAGGCGACCTGCACGTGGTCGCCGTCGACCTGCCACAGGTGGATGCCCGACGTGCGCGCGGCAGTCACGACGCTGCGGGCCCGGCCCGGCACCCGCGCCACGACGGTGTCGAAGAACTCCTCGTGCACGATGTCCACGCCGCCGTCGCGCAGGGCGTCAGCGAGCGTGGCCGCGTGCTGGTGCACGGTCAGCGCGATCTGTCGAAGACCCTCGGCGCCGTGGTACACCGCGTACATGCCGGCCACGACGGCGAGCAGCACCTGCGCGGTGCAGATGTTCGACGTCGCCTTCTCACGCCGAATGTGCTGCTCACGAGTCTGCAACGCCAGTCGGTACGCCGGCACGCCCGCCGCGTCGACGGAGACGCCTACGAGGCGCCCCGGCAGGTGCCGCTCAAGACCATCGCGCACGGCCATGTAGGCGGCATGCGGACCGCCGTAGAACATCGGGACGCCGAAACGCTGCGTCGATCCGACGACGATGTCGGCACCCATGCTGCCCGGCGAGGCCAGCGCGACGAGCGCCAGCGGATCGGACACGACGACGGCGAGGCCACCACCGGCGTGGACCGCTTCGATGACGGACGTCGGGTCGGTGACGGCACCGTCCGCCGCCGGGTACGCGATGACGACGCCGGCGACGTCCGCATCCAGCCCCGTCGCCCCGAGGTCGACGTCGTGGAGTTCGATGCCGACCGCCTCGGCCCGGGTCCGGAGCACCGCCAGCGTCTGCGGGGCGAGCCGGGCATCGACGGCGATCGGGCGCAGGTCCTTGCCGCGCGATGCGCGACGGATCAGCGTGAGCGCTTCGCCGGCCGCCGTGCCCTCGTCCAGCAGCGAGGCGTTCGCTGTCGGCAGGCCCGTGAGGTCGGCGACCATCGTCTGGAAGTTCAGCAGAGCCTCGAGTCGGCCTTGGGAGATCTCCGGCTGGTACGGGGTGTACGCCGTGTACCAGGCAGGGTCTTCCAGCACGTTGCGGCGAATGACCGCGGGCGTGAGCGTCGGGTGATAACCGAGTCCGATCATCGCGATGCCGGGACGGTTGCGCGAGGCCAGTTCGCGGAGCCGGGCGATCGCGGACCTCTCGTCCAGTGCATCAGGAAGGGCGAGAGCTTCGTTGTGGCGGATGCGTCCGGGAACGGCCGCATCCATGAGCGCGTCGAGCGAGTCGTAACCGAGCCGCTCGAGCATCGCGGACTGGTCGCTAGGGCGAGGGCCGATGTGGCGGGCGGCGAAGGGCGTGGTCACAGGAGGCTCCAGGGTCGACGGTCACAACCCCTCCCCCTCTGTCGCAGCGCTTCAGAGATGCCTCGATCGTGTGGTCCGGGTGCCTGAGAGGTTCCGGGGAGGAATTGCCCCTTCGGCGCCGCGCCCTCGGCGCGGACTCTCCCACACGTGTCAGCAGCAGTGCGAGTCTAACTGGTACGGCGTGCGCGGCGCGCTGCCAGTTCGTCGGCGACCTGCGGCTGGCTCTCGGCCCGTTCGGTCGGCAGCTCGTGCAGCGTACCCTCGATCTCCCTCCAGACACCGCCGATGGCGATGCCGAAGACGCCCTGGCCGCCCTGGAGCAGGTCGATGACCTCGTCAGCGGAGCGGCACTCGTAGACGCTCGCGCCGTCGCTCATCAGCGTGACCTGGGTGAGGTCGTCGGTGCCGCGCTCGCGCAGATGATCGATCGCCGTGCGGATCTGCTGCAGCGACACCCCGGCGTCCAGCAGACGCTTGATGATCTTGAGCAGCAGGATGTCCTTGAAGGAGTACAACCGCGCCGTGCCGGACCCCGTCGCCGAGCGGATCGTCGGGACGACGAGCCCGGTGCGGGCCCAGTAGTCGAGCTGGCGGTAGGTGATGCCGGCGGCGTTGCAGGCCGTCGGGCCGCGGAAGCCGGTGTCTTCGGGCAGGGGCGCCAGATCGTCGGTGAACAACAGGCCCTGGTCACCCGCGCGCGAACGGGCCTCCGCCGTGTCGTCTCCCGTGGTCGGATCGATCATCGTGCGCCTTCCTGCGTGCCGTAGGGGGAAGTCTACCTCGCGAAACGACACTCGTGTGCTTCGCGTGCTCCCTCAAGGTAAAGCTGAACCTGAGGGTTCACCAAGAACCGACGCGGCGTGTCGCGCGACTCAGGGTTCGAAGTCCTCGGGATCGACCGACTCGAGGAACTCACGGAACCGCTCGACCTCGGCCTCTTCGTCCTGGGTGGAGGCGATCCCGGCCTCGTCGAGGACGTCCTCCGCGCAGACGATGCGCGCGGCGACCCGGAGCGCCAGCGCGATCGCATCGCTCGGGCGCGACTCCACCACAGCTCCGGAGGCGAAGACGATCTCGGCGTAGAAGACCCCCTCGCTGACGTCGACGATGCGGATCTCCTCGATCTCGTCGCCGAGTTCGGCGATGACCGAGGTGAGCAGCTCATGAGTGAGCGGCCGGGGCGTCATGATGTTCTGCTGCGCCTGCGCGATCGCCGATGCCTCCACGGCGCCGATCCAGATGGGGAGATACCGTACGCCCTCGACCTCGTGCAGCAGCACGAGCGGCTGGTTGCTCGGCATCTCGACCCGGACCCCGATGACCTCCAGCTCGCGCACGGTTAACTCCCCCGGAGTTCGTTGCGCACCAGCACGGTGTGCAGCCGGACCAGGGTGGCAGCGAGTTCGGCCAGGGTCGCTGCGGCGTTGGGGTTGGCACGTGAGGCCGACGGGACCGCTTGCTCGAGCAGGGAGACCTCACGGTCGGCCGCCGCGCGGAAGCCGCGCAAGTGGCGCGGCTCGATGCCGAGGCCGGCCATCTTGCCGACCAGCGCGGCCACGAGGAGGTCGTCACGGCTGTAGTACCGCTGCTGCGGACGGCGGCGGATGAGCTGGAACTCCTCGATCGCGTCGAGCGTGGCTGCGTCGATGTCGGCGGCCTCGAGCAGTTCCTCGCGCGACAGCCGGGTGGCGCCTTGGCCCTCGGAGAACGTCGCCGCGGTGGGCATGCCGTCACTGGAGCTGACCGTGACCTCGGGGACGAACCAGGCGACGTCGTCGTCGGCCAGGTCCGGCAACACGCCGCGGTCGATCTCGTCGAGCACTTGGCGGATGTGGCCCAGGGGCCAGAACCGCTCCTTCTGCATGCGCAGCACGAAACGGAGCCGCTCGACGTCGTCGTAGGAGTACTTGCGATACCCCGACGGGGTGCGTTCGGGCTCGACGAGCCCCTCCTGCTCGAGGTAACGCAGCTTGCTGAGCGTCAACTCGGGGAAGTCCGGGCGCAGTTCGTCGAGGACCTTGCCGATCCCCAGACGCGCGCTCGGCTCCGGGAGCGCTTGGCTCACTGCGACCCGTCCTGGGCGGACGCGCCCGGGAAGTAGATCAAGCGATACTTGCCGATCTGGACCTCGTCACCGCCGCTGAGCAGGATGTCCCCGTCGATACGGTCGCGGTTGACGTACGTGCCGTTGAGGCTGCCCAGGTCCGACACCACGAAGCCGCGATCGCGCCGCGTGAAGGTGGCATGGCGCCGCGAGACGCTGATGTCGTCGAGGAAGATGTCGCTGGACGGGTGCCGGCCCACGGAGATGTGGTCGGCGTCCAGCAGGAACCGCGATCCGGCGTCGGGGCCGCGCTGCACCAGCAGCATGGCGCTGCCTTCGGGGAGACTCTCCACGGCCGACAGATCGGTCGCGGACATCTCCTCGGTGTCGGCGTCGATCGCCGGGAACATGTTCGTGTCCTCAGTTCCACCCGGCGTGGACATCGATCACCAACTCCTCCAAAGGTCTCAAGGTCACGTTCAGGTTGGTGGTTCCAACCTAGCATTGACGCCTGACGTTCGGCAGACCCTTCCGTCAGGAGTTCACCGCATGGTCAACCGGAGGTGTGCGCGCCGTAGGCGGCGGCGTCGAGGAGGCCCTCGGTGGCGTCGCCGGAGACCTTGACCTTCAACAGCCATCCCTCGCCGTACGGGTCCGAGTTGATGACCTCGGGAGTCGTCTCGAGGGCGTCGTTGCGTTCGACGACCTCCCCATCGACCGGCGAGAACACGTCGGAGACCGACTTGGTGGACTCCAGCTCCCCCACCACCGCGCCGGCCTGGACGGCCTCGCCGGAGTCAGGCAGATCGACGAAGACGATGTCGCCGAGCTGATCCTGCGCGAAGTCGGTGATCCCGATGACGGCGACGTCACCGTCCAGGCGCACCCATTCGTGCTCACGGCTGTAATACAGGTCCTCAGGGATCACGGCGTCTCCTCGTCAAGGGCTCAGGATGCGGGACGAGCGTACTGCGGCTCGGGGATATCGGCGAGAGCGGTGATGGCCACCCGATCACGTTGCTCGACAGTCACCGTACCGCCGCGATCCTCCACCCGGTCGGCCAACCCGCCGCGGAAACGGACCGCTTCGGCCATGGTGTGCGGATCGCCGATCGCCTCGATGACGTACGGCGGTTCGAGCAGACTCCCGCCGACCCGCACCCCGTCCCGGTCGTCGAGGAAGTAGGTCTGCGCCACGACCCGCGCGGTGCCGTTGATCGCGATGACCTCGGCTCCGGCGTCCCGCAGCTCCTCGACGGAGTCGAGCAGGATCGCCGCGGTCACCGCGTCCTCGGGCCCGGAGAGCTCGACCGCGATACCGGGCCCCGCGGCCGGCGACGTCCCCGCGAGAATGGCGAGCTCCGCAGCGCGCTTGCGCGCCGCCTCCTCCGCTTGCTCGGAGTTCGCCGAGGAGTCGCGCAGCTCGTCGCGCGTGGCGCTCAGTTCCTCGATCTGCCGCGCCAGCCGCTGGTTCGAGGCGTCGAGCGACTTGAGCAGCTCGCCGAGCTCGGCACCGCGCACGCCGGAGAAGTCCTCGCGTTCGTCCTGACGCCACTGCGCGACGATCGCGAAGGCCAACGCCGCCACCAGCACTCCCGCGAGGAGCTGCAGCGGTCGGCCCACGCGGCGTCGCTCACGCATGGAAGACCTGCCGACGGATGGCGGCGGCGTTGGAGAAGATCCGGATCCCGAGGACCACGATGACGCCGGTCGACAGCTGCGAGCCGACGCCGAGCTGATCGCCGAGGTACACCATCGCGGCAGCGATCAAGACGTTGGAGACGAACGAGATCACGAACACCCGGTCGTCGAAACGCTTCTCCCCCAGCGCGCGGACCGCGCCCACGACGGCGTCGAGCGCCGCGATGATGGCAATCGGGACGTACGGTTCCAGGGGCGCGGGAACCGTGGGCTGAAGGATGAAGCCGGCGACGATGCCGACGACCAAGCCGATGATCGGGATCACGGCGCCTCCTCCGTCGAAGTGGCGTGGGTCAGACTCAGACGCGCACGGGGCACGGCAGGGACGGTGAGCTCGTCGTCCGCGACGATATCCCAGCTCACCCCGCTGGCGTCGGAACGATGCTGCCAGTGACGACCGGACGGGTTGGCCGTCCAGTTCTCCTCGAGCTCCGGCGGCCCGATGGCCGTGATCTCGTAGGGCTCGTTGAGCGTCCGGTAGTTCACGGTGACCGCCTCGCCGGCCCAGCGGATGGCTGTCATGCTGCCGATCCGCTGCCCGTTGATCGCCACCGCTTCGGCCCCGGCGTACCACAGCCCGTTGACCAGCAGCTGCAGATCGAGGTCCGAGATCTCCGCCGCCGCACCACGATCACCTGATCGCGCCGTGATGACGATTCCCGGCCCGGCCGCCGGCTCGTCGGCGGCGACGACCGCGGCGCCGGCGTCGTCCACGACGGCGCCCGCGGCCGCCTCACGTAGCTCTTCGACCTCGGTGGTGAGCTCCTGGACGCGGTCGCGCTGGCTCTCGACCAGCTCCTCGCGCGCTTCGATGTCGTCGATGAGGGCGGCACGCTCGAGATCACCCGCCGGAGCGTCGGTGCGGGTCTGGACGGCGGCGGTGGAGACGAGCAGACCGAAAGCCAGCAGCGTGACCCCGCTGAGAACACGGGCGGAGCGGCGCGGGGAACGCTCCCGCACCGCGTAGTAGTCGTCGTCGAGCGCGGTCTGCCACAGCTGGTCGAGCAGCGCTTCGGCGGGACGCCCGCCCGAGGGCGGTGTGGTCATGTCGACCGCACCGGCGGCATCGTCGCGAGCAGATGCCGCAACTGGAAGGCGTACAGGACGCCAGCCCACCAGTAGAGACCGACGCCCCAGATCGTGAAGGCCCATCCGAAGACGTTCGCCAGGTCAGCGACGACGCCGGTGCCGTCTCCCAGCAGCAGCAGCGGGAAGGCGTACAGCAGGCCCGCCGTCGCCGCCTTGCCGAGGAAGTGGACCGGCAGCGCGCTGAAGCCCCGGGTGCGCAGGAACGGGACGAGCGAGAAGAGGAAGACGTCGCGCAGCGGCAGGATGATCGCCAGCCACCACGGGATGATGTCGCGCAGGCCGAGGCCGATGACGACGGCGAGGATGTACAGACGGTCGGCGACCGGGTCGAGGATCGCGCCGAGCTTGGAGGTCTGCCCGAGCGAGCGGGCGATCTTGCCGTCGAGATAGTCGGTCACCCCCGAGACCACGAGGACCGCGAGCGCGGCGACATCGAGCTGCGGCCCGAGCACGAGCCACAGGAACAGCGGCACGAGCGCGATGCGCACGAGGCTCAAGATGTTCGGGACGGTCAACAACCGCTCCGTCCTCGGTTCTGGCACCCGCCCTCCTCGCTCGCTCATCTCCGTACCAGCCTAGGCCATGACAGGCTGCGCCTGGCGCACGACGTCTCGAAGGTCGACCCGGTCTTGCGTGGGTGATCAGGACTGACAGACTGAAGACAGACACCTCTACGTCGCAGCCGTGGGCCGAGCGGCCCACCACACTCAAGGAGGACGCGTGGCTGAATACACCCTGCCCGAGTTGCCGTACGACTACGGCGCGCTCGATCCGCACATCTCGGGCAAGATCATGGAGCTGCACCACACGAAGCACCACCAGACCTACGTCAACGGTCTGAACACCGCCCTGGAGAAGCTCGAGGAGGCCCGTGCGGCCGGCTCCTTCGAGACGGTCAACCTGCTGGAGAAGAACCTCTCGTTCAACCTCGGCGGGCACATCAACCACTCGATCTTCTGGAAGAACCTCTCGCCCGAGGGCGGCGACAAGCCGACCGGCGAGCTGGCCGCGGCCATCGACGACAACTTCGGGTCGTTCGACGCCTACCGTGCGCAGTTCGAGGCCACCGCGCTCGGCATCCAGGGCTCCGGCTGGGCCATCACCGCGTGGGACACGCTGGGCCAGCGCCTCGTCATCGTCCAGCTCTACGATCAGCAGAACAACATCCCCGCAACGCTGATCCCGATCTCGCAGCTGGACATGTGGGAGCACGCCTTCTACCTCGACTACATGAACGTCAAGGCCGACTACGTCAAGGCGTTCTGGAACATCGCCAACTGGGCGGACGCGCAGGAGCGCTTCACGGCCGCCACCTCAGGTGGTCAGGTGCTCTTCTGAGCCGCTGAGCAGCGACGTACAACGCCTACTTCCGGTCCAAGGACTGGAGGTAGGCGTTGTACTTTTCCAGCTCCGCGTCGTGGTCCCGGTCGGCCTTCCGGTCCAGACGCTTGGCTTCGCGCGCGTCGGAGCGGAACCACTGCACGAAGATCGCGGCCATCACCAGCACGAGCGGCACCTCGCCGGTCGCCCAGGCGATCCCGCCGCCGAGGTACTGATCGGCGAGCAGGTCGGTCGCGTACGGACGGTCGAGCACGGTGTAGAACCGCTCGGCGATGACGTAGTCCGCGCTCATGACCGCGACCGAGAAGAACGCGTGGAACGGGATCGAGATCATCAGCAGACCGAACCGCACGAGCGGCGGCACCGTGCGCGGCGACGGATCGACGCCGATCACGACGTAGTAGAACAAGACACCCGCCAGCAGGAAGTGCGCCTCCATGAACACGTGGCCGGAGTGGGTCCGCATCAGCACCTCGAAGAGGTTGCTGAAGTACAGCGCGTAGAGGCTGCCCATGAAGATGATCGCCGCGACGACCGGGTGGGTGAAGAACCGCGCGAGCCGCGAGTGCACGGCAGCCATGAGCAGCGCGCGCGGTGAGTTCTCCCCCGGCCGGCGGGCACCGGGCAGGGTCCGCAGCGCGAGCGTGATGGGTGCGCCCAGGACGAGGAAGATCGGCGCGATCATCGACAGCATCATGTGCGAGATCATGTGCATGCTGAACATGACGTGGGAGTACTGGCCGATGCCCCCGATCGTGGCCCAGGCGACGACCACGACGCCGACCAGCCACGAGACCGTGCGGCCGACGGGCCAGTGGTCGCCGCGCCGGTGCAGCATCACGACGCCGGTGACGTAGAGCGCGATCGCGAAGACGGTGAAGGCGAGTCCGAAGCCGTTGGCGCTCCAGCCCAGGAACACCCGCGCCACGCTCGGCGCCTCGGGCATCGGCGCGCCCAGCAGGCGTTCAGCGGGCGTCTGGAGGACGTCCTCGCCGACCGGCGTGGGCGTACGGGCCAGCACGACGGCGAGCGCCATCGCCGAGACCATGACGAACAGTTCGGTCACGACGAGCCGGGCGAAGCCCTTGTCCTCCCTGACGATCCGGCGGCGCTGCAACACACCGAAGACTCCGAGCGCCACGAGCGCGGCGGTCTTGGCGACCACGAGCAACCCGTACGGGCTCGTGATCTGCGACCAGCTCCCCAGGCGGAGGGCGGCGTTGATGAGTCCGGAGGCGCCGACGGTGACGAACGCCCAGAGCGCGATCGGCGAGTACCGCGCGATCGCCTCGGGAAGCCGCTTGCTGCCACGCAGCGCGACCCACGCGAGCGCGAGCAGCCCGCCCACCCAGACGACGATGCCGACGAGGTGCAGCATGAGGCTGAATACGGCGAGGGTGTGCGATCCCGCGTTGGCCGCGTGGCCGGCGAACGCCACGGGCACGACGGTGGCGAGCGCGATGCCGAGCGTCACCGCAAGCGGACGGGGGGCGAGCGTCCACCGACAGACCACGGCCACGATGAGGGCGCCGAGCACCTGCAACGCGAACGCCCGGCCGGGCGCGAAGTCGATGATGAAGGAACCGAGGAGGTCGATGTTCAACCCCGTGACCGGCCGCGCGAAGATGTCCGACACGTTCAGCACGAGGAGCACCAGACCCGCGGCCGCCCACCCGATCGCCGTCCAGGAGGCGACGCGGACCGCCTGGACCGACAATCCCTGCAGCTGCGCTCCCGACGGCAGGAGGAGGACGGCGACGAGCAGGAACCCGACCGTGGCCACCGCGCCGAGATCGGTCAACAACCGGGCGATCGGCAGCGCCCACCCCACCAAGGGTCCAGGGTCAGGGATGCCGGGAGGGGCTGCCTGCGGCGTGGTGCCGGCCAAGGTCATCGCCGCGACCACCACGGCGAGTCCGATGAGCAGTCCGGCCGCGGCCAGACGGGCCGGTGCCCTCATGCCGCATCGTTGGACGACGGCGCCCGCCGGCCGCGGACGAGCAGCAGTGCCAGGACGGCCAGCACCACCACCGCGGCGACCCAGAGCCACGGGGAGGACCAGATGCTGCCGCTCCCCTCATCCTCCGCGGACGCGATCGGTTCGTCGTTGACGTCGGCGGACGGGATCGTGAAGTTGGTGCTGCCCTCGACGGTATGACCGTCGGCGGAGACGACGCGGTAGGACACGGTCCAGTCCCGTCCTTCCGTCGTGACGCCGGCCAGATCGACGATGACGTCGGCTCCGTCGATGGTGGGATCGCCGGCCGGCAGCGAAACGGGTCGCCCGTCGACGACGACACTGGCGAACGCCGGCTCGCGCATGTCCTCACTGAACGTGAACGTGACCTGCTCGGGCATGGCGTCGAGCTGCGCACCCTCCTCGGGGTCCACGCCGACGAGCGCCGCGTGGGCGTTCGCGCCCGGAGCAAGCATCAACACCATCGCCGATGCGAGCGCGAGGACGGACAGGAACCGGCGGCAGGCCGCGGACATGACGACTCCCAAGGACGGTGACGGGGACGTCTCGAGAATACCTGCGAAGCCCTTGGCCTCAGCCGTCGCTCTGCTTACCGTGGGCGCATGGATCAGGGAGAGCTGCAGGAGACCGCCGAGTACATCGCCCGCGACGAACGGTGGGGCGCGCACAACTACCACCCGCTGCCGGTCGTCATCGCTCGCGGCGAGGGCGCGTGGGTGACCGACGTCGACGGCCGCCGCTATCTCGACTTCCTCTCGGGGTACTCGGCGCTCAACTTCGGGCATCGGCATCCGGCCCTCGTCCGCGCCGCCCACGAGCAACTGGATCGGCTGACGCTGACCTCGCGAGCCTTCCACAACGACCAGTTCGGGCTGTTCTGCGAGGAACTCGCGCACGTCACCGGCACCGAGATGGTCCTGACGATGAACACCGGTGCCGAGGCCGTCGAGTCGGCGATCAAGGTCGCGCGCAAGTGGGCGTACGAGGTCAAGGGCGTGCAGACCGACGCCGCGGAGATCATCGTCGCGACCAACAACTTCCACGGCCGGACCACGACGATCGTGTCCTTCTCCGACGACCCTGTCGCTCACGACAACTACGGCCCGTTCACGCCCGGCTTCATCACGGTGCCCTACGGCGACGCCGACGCGGTCGAGGCGGCTATCGGTCCGAACACCGCGGCCGTGCTCATGGAACCGATTCAGGGCGAGGCCGGCGTGATCGTGCCGCCGGCCGGGTTCTGGCGCTCCGTACGCGATCTGTGCGACGAGCACAACGTGCTGATGATCGCCGACGAGATCCAGTCGGGGCTCGCGCGTACGGGCAAGCTGTTCGCGCTCGACCACGAGGACGTGCGCGCCGACCTCTACACACTCGGCAAGGCGCTGGGCGGTGGGATCGTCCCCGTCTCCGCGGTCGTGGGGCGGGCGGACGTGCTCGGGGTGTTGAAACCCGGCCAGCACGGCTCGACCTTCGGCGGATACCCGGTCGCGTGCGCGGTGGGCCGTGCGGTCGTCGGCCTGCTGGAGACCGGCGAGTTTCAGGCGCGAGCGACCGAGCTCGGTGAGCATCTGCACGGTCGGTTGGCCGAGCTCGAGGGCAAGGGAGTCGCGGCCGTGCGAGGGCGCGGGCTGTGGGCGGGCGTCGACATCGATCCGCTCGCCAAGACCGGCCGGGAGGTCTCGATGTTCCTGCGTGACCGTGGGGTGCTGTGCAAGGAGACGCACGAGCGCACACTGCGCATCGCTCCCCCGTTGGTGATCGAACGCGACGAGATCGACCAAGCCGTCGACGCCCTCGCCGACGCTCTCACCGCCTGAAAACCCCATAGGTGGTCGAGTAGGAGGTCGCTCAGCGCAGGCCATGGAGCCATCGCAGGAGGGGCGTAGCCGCGATGCAGCGAGACCACGTCCCGTCGACTGGTCGCGCTCCGTGGCGGCTACGCCCTCATTGCCAGGGCTCCATGCTCGCTCGTCCCTGGCCGCTACTCGACCACCTGGTTACGCGGGGTTCCAGGCCATGGGGAGGAGGAATTCGGTGCTCAGGGGCGCGATCGGAACGGTGTCGAGGTCGGCGGGGCCGATCCAGCGCAGCTCGGCGATCTCGGCGGCGCACGTCACGGCCGGGTCGATGACGCGCACGCGGAACGCATCGGCACGTACCCGATGGCCAGGCTCGTTGGCGGCGGCGGACTCGAACGCACCGAGATACTCGACGTCCTCCTCGGCCAGGTCGAGTTCGAGTTCCTCGGCCAGCTCACGACGGATCGTGTCGACAGCCCGCTCCCCCGGCTCGGGCTTGCCTCCGGGCTGCATGAAGGTCCGCGTCCCGTGCTTGCGCACCATGAGCGCGCGGCCCTTGGCATCGAGAATGATCGCGGCGGCGACGTGGACGACCGGCGAGGAACTCACCGGATCATCCTAGGACGACGAAGGGGCGGCCCCTGCTGTCGCAGGAACCGCCCCTTCGGAACTGGTGGATCAGGCCTCGTCCTCGAGCGCTTTGGCGACCCGGCGGTGAGCCTCCCAGATCTCCTCGGGCAGACCGTCGAACTGCTTGAGGTGCTCCTCGCGGAAGCCCATCTCCTGACGCCAACGCTCGACGTCGATCGTCAGGATGCGGTCGAGGTCCTCCTGCGGGAGATCGAGCCCGGAGAGGTCGAGCTCCTCCTCGGTCGGAAGGACGCCGACCGGCGTCTTGCGGCCGGTGACCTCGCCGTTCTTGTACTGCATGAGCCACAGCAGCGGACGCAGGTTCTCGCGGTAGCCGGGCCACAGGAAGTGACCGTCCTCGGCGTCGCGCTGGAACCAGTTGACGTGCGCGAAGACCGGCTTCTCGGTCGCCTGACCGATGATCTTCAGCCAGTGCGCGGCGTAGGCACCCTCGGCGTACGACATGAACGGACGCATCGACATGGGGTCGTACCGGAGCTGGCCCTCGACACCTTCGGCGGCGAAGGTCGCCTCGGCGCCCAGGGTGAGGCCGTCGTAGACACCCTCGGCGATGTCGTCGATCGCGCGGATCAGCGGCTCGCGGTCACGGGTACGACCGCCGAAGATGATGCCGTCGATCGGCACGCCCTTCGGGTCGTCGTAGTCGCTCGCGACGTTGGGGACGTTGGACAGCGCCGTCGTGAAGCGGCTGTTCGGGTGCGCCCACGGCTCGTTCTGGTCCTCGGGCGTGCGCTCGGCGATGAGGCTGCCCTTCCAGTCGCGCCAGCCGTCGAGGTCTGCAGGCGGGTTCTTGGTCTTGCCCTCCCACCACACCTCGTGGGTCTTCTCGTTGTAGGCGACGTTGGTGAACAGCGCCTGCGTGCCGGGCTGGATGGAGTCGAGCGCGGTGGGGTTGGTCAGCTCGTTGGTGTCCTTGGCCACGCCGAAGACGCCGTTCTCCGGGTTCATGCCGTAGAGCTTGCCGTCCTCGCCGACCCACAGCCACGCGATGTCGTCGCCGTAGAACTCGACGTAGTACCGGTCGCCGAGAGCGTCCGGCGCGAGCGTCATGGCGAGGTTGGTCTTGCCCGAGGCACTCGGGAAACCGCCGCAGATGTGGTACTTCTTGCCGGTCTGCTTGTCCGTGATGCCCAGCAGCATGAACTGCTCGGCGAGGAACTTGCCCGAGGCCCAGCCGTCGTACGAGGCCTGGCGCAGGCCGTGGGCGATCTTGCCGAGCAGCGCGTTGCCGCCGTAAGAGGAGCCGTAGTGCAAGATGGTGCGCTCGTCAGCGACCGTCACGAAGTAGCGCTCGTCCTCTGGCGTGCCCTGGCCCAGGTTGGGCAGGTCACCGGTGACGTGCACGGCCCGCACGAAGCTGTCGGGGTCGGCGAGGTTGTCGATGAGGTCGATGCCGACGCGCGCCATGCGGATCATGTGGAGCACGACCGTGCGGTGGTCGGTCAGCTCGACACCGGCCGCGTACGCCTCGAGTGGCGAGCCGGGAGGTGCCATGAGGTAGGGCACCACGTACATCGTCTTGCCCGCGGACGCGCCCTTCATGCGCTCGAGCATGATCGGCTTCATCTCGTCGGCGGGGCGCCAGTTGTTGTAGGCGCCCTTGTCGGAGGGTTTGTTCGTCGCCACGATCGTGCGCTCCTCGGAGCGCGCGGTGTCCTTGTAGTAGGAGCGCGAGTAGTACAGACCCTCGCCGGCGGGCTCGATCTCGCCCGCGTCGAGCGACTCCTGAATCAACCGGGCATCGTCGGCCGCGCTGACGACCTCGATCCGGTCGGGGGTCGTGATCGCGGCCCACTCCTTGACGTACTCGCGCACGTGGGGGTTCGTCAGGCCGGCCTCGTCCAGGACCTTGTCCACATCCACCATCGGTCTGTTCTGTCCTCTCGTACGAACGCGCCGCCGCAGCCCCTCCAGTACGGACTGTGATCGGCGTTCCATTGGTGGGCACACTACCTGACCATGCGGGTCCGGACGTGGCGGGCCGTGTGACCGGGGACTCAGCCCTCTGCCGTCAGTGCGGACGCCAACTCCTCGACGGCGGTGGGCGGTCCCGCGACGGACCACGTCACGCCGTCGACGTCCAGTTGGCGGGTCGCGCCGCCGACGCCGGCGACGATCGCCGCGCCGGGCAACCAGTCCCAATCAGCCACCGTGTGCTGGAACCAGCAGCCCAGCAGGCCGGTCGCCACGCCGACGAGGTCCATCGAACCCGATCCGAGCATCCGGATGGTCGCCGGGAGCTGCGCGGCGCGCCGGAACGGCTCCGCGACGACCGCCTCACGCATGCGCGGCGGGTGGAGATACGTGGCGGCGCTGATGCCGGCGAGCGGCAGATCCGGGATCGGTCCGAGGGGCGCGCCGTTGCAGGTCGAGGGGTGGCGGGGGCCGCCGACGAAGACGTCGCCGCTGCGCGCATGAGCCACCGCGCCGAGCACCAGTTCACGTCCGTCGACGAGTGCGAGCGCGGAGCACCAGTAGTCGGAACCGGAGGCGAAGTTGTACGTGCCGTCGACCGGATCGATGATCCAGCGGCGGCCGCTCGTCCCCTCGTGCCGGGCTCCTTCTTCGCCGAGGATGCCGTCGTCGGGTCGTTCCGCGGCCAAGGTTTCGACGATGTGGCGCTCCGCGGCGGTGTCCGCGGACGTCACGATGTCCGAGATCGACGTCTTCTGTGCGATCGTCAGCTGGGTGTCCGCGCGCATCCGTGCGGCGAGTTCGGCCGCTTCGCGTACGAGGCGTCCGGCAAGGTCGACGTCGTCCTGGTTCACGCGTCGCCCTCCCCCGCCACCAGGCGGTTGACCCGGTCGACCTTCGCGCTCAGCTGCCCCGTGTAGCCGGGCCGGATGTCGGCCTTCAGCACCAGGCTCACCCGGGGATACGACGCCGTCAGCGCGTCGACGCACCGCTTGACCACGTCCATGACCTCGTCCCATTCGCCCTCGATGTTGGTGAACATCGCGTTCGTCTCGTGCGGAAGTCCGGAGTCGCGGACGATGCGCACGGCCTCGGCGACGGCCGCGGAGACGCTGCCGGAGTCGTCGGGAGTCAGGGGCGAGATGCTGAAGGCGGCGATCATGGCTCCATCTCATCACGTTCGGCCGACGCGGCAGCGGACGGCGGAGGAACGTCACGTGACCGTGACACGGCCGGTGGGACGCGCTGCTCGCGCATTCCACCGGCCGCTGTCACACCGGTCCTCAGTCGCGTGGCTGGGCCGGATTCGTCGGATCGCCGTGCGACGGCGGATTGATCGGCGGGGCGTCGGTGTGGCCGTCGGTCTGCTGGGGCACGTCCACGCCGCCCCCACTGCCCGGAGCGGCGCCGGCGGCGTGACCGCCGCTGGGCGACTCTCCCGACCGCAACGCCTCGAGCCGGTGCTCGATGGTCTGGATCGCGAGCGGACGGTTGGCGTGCTCGCGCTCATAGCCCAGCAGCTCCTCCAGCGGTCCGGACTCGAGCGTGCGGATCTGTGACTGGATCGCTGATGTCGTCAGTTGGTCGTAATCGGGCAACGGTGCATCGTGGCTCACGGGTTGACTCCTTCCGCAGGCGGGGCGTTCCAGCGCAGCAGCGCACTGACCGGGGCATCGAACTGCATCGCGCGCGGCACGACCTCGATCGCCGCGCCAGTCAAGGTCGCGGCGGCGACGAGGACCGGCCCGGCGGGCAGTCGCTCGGGCACCTCGGTGATGGCACCGAACGCGAGGCCCGGGTAGTGGCTCGGTTCGACTTCAAGATCGGCAACACCGTCGGGGTCTACCAGGAGCCGTTCGACCTGTCCGGTCACGAAGGCGTTGAGGACGTCGTTCAGGCCCGTCGCGACGGCGTCGTCGCGGCCGAGCCGTTCGGCGAGTTCCTCGTTGCGGTCGACGGCGCGGGTGCCGAGCACCTCGTCGAGGGCCCGCTCCACGGCCGCGGCGAGCGCGGCATCCCCGCCGTCGGCGTTGCGTCCGCCGGCCTCGAGTTCGGTGATGGTGACGCCCTGGATGTCGCTGAGCGCGTCTCGCACCTGCGCACGGCTGTCTCCTTCACCGGCCAGCAGCACGAGGTCGATGCCCTCGCCGGAAACGTACTGACGGATCTCCTTGGCCACGTCCTGTGCGTTGCGCTCCCAGACGTTCTCAGTGGAGTGCTGCCACCGCAGATGCGCCCAGCCGCCACCGGCCACCTTGTTCTCGTAGGCGGTCTCACCGCCGGCTTCGGTGGTCTCGGGCGCACGGTGCACGCCCGATCGATGCACGGAAACGTCACCGCCCTCGTGATCGACCAGCGCCAAGACGAATGGCACGGTGGCATCAGCGTCGGCGATCCACGGCAGCAGATCCGGCAAAGCGCCCCACGAGCCATGAGGCGCGGTCCGGTCGGTGCGCGTCACCTCGTCGAGCAGGATGCCGCCGTTCTCGGTGGCGACGACGCAACGGCTCGTCGGAGCGGGCAATCCGGTCGGCTGCGCGAGCCGCTCGGTGATCGACTGCTGCACCCCCTCGGGCGCGCCCTCGTCGCTCAATCGGTCCGTCGCCGCACGTACGCTCAAGTCCGCCACGCTGCTGGGATTCTCCACGTCGCGACTGACGTCCACGTAGGCCGTCGCGAACGGCCCGGGGTCCTCGAACAGCGGAGCAAGTCCATCGGTTTTCACGGAGTCGATACCTCCTGAGTCGTGAGGTTCTCGGAGATTCCAGCCTCACACGGCTCCGGGCACCACGCATTCCGACCGAGCACGCAGCATCGCCATCAGCCGCTCCGCATCGTGCGGGGCTCGCCGGTCGGCGTCGTTGTCGAAGTAGACCCACGTGTCACGGCCCCACGCGACGATGCGCTCGGCCCATTCCTCGAGCAGGTCGTCGCCGTATCCGCCGTGATAGAGGATCTCGGGTCCGTGCAGGCGGACGTAGGCGAAGGACGCCGTGGGTGTGGCGAACATGGGCCACGTTCCGGCGCCGTCGGACGTGACCAAGGCGACGTCGTGCTCGGCGAGCAGGGGCAGGAGGTCGTCGAGGCCGACGTCGGACCGCACCTCCAGCGCGTGCTGCAGCCGCAGCGCGTCGTGCTCGTCGTCGCCGAGCCAGTGCCGATCGGGAGCTGCCAGCGTCTGTCCGTGGTCCCGAGCGATCGCGCGCGCCTCGGCGTAGGTCCGCGGCAGCAGCTCGAGGAAGGCCGGGAGCTCCGGCGACGTGAGGTCGAAGTCAGCGGGCAGTTGCCACAGCAGCGGACCGAGCCGGTCGCGCAGGGCGAGCACCCCCGACGCGAGGAAGTTGGCGAGCGGCTCGCGCGGCTCGCGCATCCGGCGCAAGTGCGTGAGGTAGCGCCCACCCTTGACGGCGAAGCGGAAGCCGGGCCCGACGGTGTCGTACCATCGCTGGTAGGTCGTCGGTCGCTGCAGCCGGTAGAAGCTCGCGTTGACCTCGGCCGTGCACAGCCGCGAAGAGAGGTAGGCGAGCTCGTCCTTCTGCCGCACGGACGACGGGTAGTAGTCGCCGTGCCAGGATCGATAACTCCACCCGGAGACGCCGATCCGCACGTGCATCAGCGTCGGCGCACCAGGACGACGGAGTCGAGGATGTCGGCCTGTTGCCCCTCGGGTCCGGTCACGGTCCGGTGGCGGTCTTCGGCCACGACGACCTCCCAGTGGTCGACCGAGAGGCCCAACGCGGCGACGTCCTCCTCGGCGCTCAGAAGCTGGGGTCCGTGTCCGTCGCGATGACGTGCCCACGGAGGCGTGCTTGCGTGCGCAACGACGAGCAGGTGGCCGTTCGGGGCGAGGTGCGCGGCGGCGGCCCGCAACACCTCGTATCGCGGGAACTCCAGGGGCGATTGCAGGAAGCACGCGGACACCAGGTCGAACTCGCCGTCCGGTACCCAGCTGGCCAGGTCATGCTCACGCCAGCTGATGCTGTCGCCGAGCCCCGCCTCGACGGCCGCGCGGCGGGCCCGGTCGAGAGCGGTTGCGGAGACGTCGACGGCGGTGACGGTCCAGCCCTGGGCGGCGAGCCAGATGCTGTCGCCGCCCTCTCCGCAGCCCAAGTCGAGGGCGCGGCCGGGCAGCATGTCCTCGACGACGTCGACGAGCGCCTGGTTGGGGCGGCCCGACCACGCTCGGTCCTGCTCGCGATAGCGGGACTCCCAGAACTCGCGCGCGTCGCCGGGTTCGTTCATGACCTCAGTCTGCCAGCAGTCCGCGGCTCGCGCGGGGCTCACAGCCGGTCGAGCTTCTCGAGCAGCACGGCACGTTGGCGCTCGTTCGTCGCCAGCTCCGCCGCCCGGCGTAGCTCGTCGCGCGCCTGGTCGCGGCGTCCGAGTTGGGCGAGCAACTCGCCGCGGACGCTCGGCACCAGATGGGACCTGGCCAACCTGTCGTCCCCGGCGATCTCGTCGACTATTGCGAGGGCGGCGGACGGGCCCGAGGCCATCGACACGGCCACAGCGCGGTTGAGCGTCACGATGGGGTTGCGCGAGAGCCGGTCCAGTGCTTCGTACAGCGTCACGACCTCGTCCCAGTCCGTGGACTCGACGCTCGCAGCGGTGGCGTGACAGGCGGCGATCGCTGCCTGCAGCGCGTACGGTCCCCGGCCGCGGCCGAGCGCATCGGCCCGCCGGAGGGCGTCGAGCCCGCGGGTGATCTGGGAACGGTCCCACTGGGTCCGATCCTGGTCGTCGAGCAGCACGGGATGCCCCTGCGCGTCGACACGAGCCGGGAACCGGGACGCCTGCAACTCCATGAGTGCCACCAAGGCGTGGCTTTCGGGCTCCCGCGGGGCCAGCGCGGCGACGATGCGGCCGAGACGGAGCGCCTCCGCGGCGAGGTCGCGGCGCACCCACTGATCGCCGGACGTGGCGGCGTACCCCTCGGTGAACACGAGATAGATGACGCTCAGCACCCCGCTCATCCGCTCAGGCCACTCGCGCGGCTCGGGAATCTCGAACGGTACGCGCGCGGCCGTCAGCGTCTTCTTCGCCCGGACCAACCGCTGCTGCATGGTCGGCACGGGCACGAGGAACATCCGCGCGATCTCCTCGCTGGTCAGTCCGCCGACCACCCGCAAGGTCAACGCCACCTGCGCTTCCCGGCTCAGGACCGGATGGCAGGCGGCGAAGACCAGCTTGAGCACGTCGTCGGCGATGGGCTCCCACGCGTCGTCGGCGACGGTCTCGAGGTCGTGCGCGATGGCGCGGTACCGCTCGTCGAGGCGTTCGCGGCGCCGCCATCCGTCGATCGCCTTGTGCTTGGCCACGGCCGTGAGCCAGGCGCCCGCGTTCTGCGGGACACCCGACTCGGGCCACTGGGCCAAGGCATCGGCCACCGCGTCCTGCGCGAGATCCTCGGCAAGGCCGACGTCGCCGACCATGCGGGCGAGGGTCGCCACGACGCGCGCACCCTCGATCCGCCAGATCGCGTCGACCGAGCGTCGGACGTCGGTGCTCACTGCGTGCCGAGCTGCTCGCGCCAGCCCTTCTCCTTCTCCAGGTACTCGTTGTCGGCGAAGTCCTCGAAGTCGCTCTCGTCGGTCACGCGGCGCACCTCGATCTTGGTGCCCGGGCCCAGCGGCGCCCGCGAGGCCCACTCGACAGCCTCTTCCTTGCTCGCGACCTGGAGGATCCAGAAGCCGTTGAAGAGCTCGTGGGTCTCGCCGTACGGGCCGTCCGTGACGATCGGCTGGTCGCCGGAGAAGTCGACCACCGCTCCCTCGGAGGCATCGCTCAGACCCTCGCCGGCCAGAAGAACACCGGCGTTGATCATCGACTCGTTGTAGCGGCCCATGGCGTTGATGATCTCCTCGAAGTCGACCTCCTGGCTGGCGTCGACCGCGGCATCGGTGGCCCGCATGATCAGCATGTGCTTCATGGTGTTGTCCCTTCGGGTGGGAGGCCGCCCACTGCGTCCTCGTATCTGGACGTCGAACGGTGAGGCCCGAGATCGACACCGGGCCAGAACTTTTTTCCCGGTGGGCCGAACCTATGTCACGAGCCGACGGATCGGCCAGGGTTAACGGCGCCGGATTCTGCCGCTAGCGGCAACGACCGGAGGGCACGGAAGTGCCGGCGAGTACCGTCGATCGGATCGTCGAACGCCAGCTCACTGGCGAGGAGTTGCAGCGGCGTCGTGAAGTCGTCGATGGCGACGTCCAGAACCTCCGGGTACAAGGGATCTCCCACGATCGGGATGCCGAGACCGTGCAGGTGGAGCCGCAACTGGTGCGTCCGGCCGGTCGACGGAGTGAGCCGGTAGACCCCGTGACGCCCCTGTCGCGACTCGAGCTCGACCACGGTCTCAGCATTGACCGGTGCGCCCTCGACCACCTCCGCCTGCCAGCGGCCTCGCTCCTTGCGCACGTGATTGCGCACCGTCACCGGCAATGCGAGGTCCTCACGCACCGGGGCGAGCGCGCGGTACACCTTGCTCACCTGCCGGGCGTGGAACAGCGACTGGTACGGCCCACGCCACCGCCGCTCGACCGCGAGCATCAACAGTCCTGAAGTGACCCGGTCCAGACGATGCACCGGCGACAGTTCGGGCAGTCCGAGTTCCTCACGCAGGCGGACCACGACGCTCTGGCGCACGTGCCGGCCGCGCGGAATGGAGGACAGGAACGGCGGCTTGTCGACCACCACGATGCGGTCGTCGCGGTGCACGACGTGAATCGCGCCCGGCACCTCGGGCTCCTCGCGCAACTCGCGATGGAACCATACGAACGTGTGCGGAAGGTAGGCATCGTCCTCGCGCACCGGGCGGCCGCTGTCGTACACGAACCGCCGCCCGGCGAGCATGGCCGTCACGTCGACCTGCGCCGGGAGTTTCTCACGCAGCCACGCCCCCATCGTCGGCCAGGGAGCGACGCGGTTCTTGTCGCGATCGGGCGTGCGGACCCACGCGGCACCGAGCCCGTGACGCGGCGGAAGCGGAGAACGCGGCGGCACCCCGGCATCGTACGCGAGCCCCTGCGCCCCCGCCCCGGCCCGCCGTCCTCCGCGAGTGGCGCAAAGTGATGACCGAGTGGCGCAGAATGGGGCGTTTCGCCCGCCGAACGGCCCCATGTTGCGCCACTCGCGGGATGGCGTCAGGCGGTGCGAAAGGATGTCTGCATGCTCGACATCGTGCTGATCGTGCTCGCCGTGCTGGGCGCCCTCGTGGCGCTCGCCATCCTCGTCGGGGTCGCCCGAGTGCTGCGGATGCGCCGACGGCTGCGGTCGCGCCTCAGTGCGGTCGACGCCCGGGAGTCGGGCCCGGCCACGTTGTTCGGATGGGCCGCGGACCGCCGCGATCAACGACCCGGGCCGGGGATGCTCGGCCTCGGGCCCGACGCGCTCGTCTTCGTCCAGCTCATGCCGGAACGCGAGGTGCGCGTCGACCGGTCTGCGATCACCTCGGTCACCACCGCTCGCCACTTCATGGGCCGCACGTCGAACCGCGAGCTGCTCGTGGTGACGTGGGACGACAACGGCATGGGCGACGCGGCCGCGTTCGTCGTCAACGACCTCGCTGCCTGGCGCGACCGGCTGTCCTGACCTGCCGCGGGGCGGTGACTTAGCGTCCGTTCGACCTCGCCGAACGGACGCATACCCACCGCCCGGCGGGAGGAATGGACGCTAAGTCACCGCCCCGGGTCAGGAGATGCGGAAGGTGGCGGTTCCGGACGGGACCGCGACGGCGATGACATCGCCGCGGACGAGCTGGCGCCCCCGTCGCAACTCGACCTCGTCGTTCACTCGGACGTCGCCCGCGGCGATGAGCGAAGCGGCGTGCGCACCGGACTCCGCGACCCCGACGAACTTCAACAGCTGGCCGAGGCGGATGACGTCGGAGCTGATGGCGACGTCTTCGATGTCAGGCATGAAACCCACTGTGCCAGCGGTAGCCTCGACGTGTGGAGGCGAGCAGTGTGCGCGTGGACGTCTGGGTGTGGGCCGTACGGCTCTTTCCCAGCCGCAACGCCGCCGCGACCGCCTGCAAGGGCGGCAAGGTGCATGTCAACGGGCGTCGCGCCAAGCCCGCCCAACCCGTGCACGTCGGCGACAAGATCGAGGTCACCGCACCGTCCGGCGAACGCGTGGCCGTCGTGACCAAGCTGCTGAACCGCCGCGTCGGGGCGGCCGTCGCCCGCGAGTGCTACGAGGATCATTCGCCGCCGCCCCCGCCGCGTGAGTACCGCATCGCGATGCCGCAACGCGATCGTGGCGCGGGCAGGCCGACGAAGAAGGACCGCCGCGCCCTCGGCCGGCTCCGCGGCTACTGAGCCGGCCGAGGGCGTCGCAGGTCAAGACGCCGTCGCCTCGCGCACCTGGACGAGCTTGACCGTGGCGTCGAACTCCTGCTCGATCTCCTCGTCACGCTGGTACGTGAGCCGGCTGACGACCACGGCCACCACGAGGTTGACCAGGAAGCCGGGCACGATCTCGTACAGGTCGGTGCCCCAGGCGTCCCACGCGAACACGGTGACCGCACCCGCGACCATGCCGGTGAGCGCGCCCCAGTTGGTGAGCTTGCGCCAGAACAGGCTGAGCAGGATGACCGGGCCGAACGACGCGCCGAAGCCGGCCCACGCGAAGCCGACGAGGCTGAGGATCGTGCCGTCGGGGTTGAGCGCGAGGAGCGCGGCGATGACCGCGACGGCCAGCACGCATGCCCGACCGAGGGTCACGAGCGTGCGCGACGACGGGTCGGACTTCGCCACGACCTTGTAGAGGTCCTCGACGAGCGCCGAGGAACACACGATGAGCTGGCTCGACACGGTGCTCATCACGGCGGCGAGCACCGCCGCGAGCACGAAGCCCGCCACGATCGGGTGCAGCAGGATCTGCGACATCGTCAGCATGACCGTCTCCGGGTCACCGACCTCGGTCTCGGCCTGCGCGAAGTACGCGACGCCCACGAGGCCGCCCACGACGGCGCCCAGGAGCGACAGGATCATCCACCCCATCCCGATGCGACGTGCCGCGGTCGCCGAGGACGGGTCGCGCAGCGCCATGAAGCGCACGATGATGTGCGGCTGCCCGAAGTAGCCCAGGCCCCACCCGAGCGCGGAGATGATGCCGACGACGGCCGTGGCGGTGAGGGCCGTGCCGCCGAAGAGCGACAGGTGGCCCGGTTCGAGATCGCGCACCGCGTCGAACGCCTCGACCGGTCCGCCGACCGCGACGATCGCCATCACCGGGACGATCAGCAGCGCGATCATCATCATGAGGCCCTGGACGACGTCGGTGAGCGACGCGCCCAGGAAACCGCCGAAGAGCGTGTAGAGCAGGGTGACTCCGGCGACGAGCGCCATGCCGAGCAGGTAGTCCGAATCGAAGGAGCTCTCGAAGAAGACGCCGCCGGCGACCATGCCCGAGGACACGTAGAACGTGAAGAACACGAGGATGATGACGCCCGAGGCGACCCGCAGCAGCCGGGACGTGTCCCGCAGGCGGTTCTCCAGGAAGCTCGGGATGGTGATGGAGTTGCGTGAGACCTCGGTGTAGGCGCGCAGGCGCGGAGCGACGAAGCGCCAGTTCAGGTATGCGCCGATGCTCAGACCGATGGCGATCCACGCCTCGATGAGGCCGGCGACGTAGATCGCGCCGGGGAGGCCCATCATGAGCCAGCCGGACATGTCCGAGGCGCCGGCGCTGAGCGCGGCGGCCCAGGGTGGCAGGTCGCGGCCCGCGAGCATGTAGTCCTCGTGGCTGTCGGTGCGCCGGTACGCGTAGAAACCGATGGCCAGCATCGCGGCGAAGTAGATGGCCAGCGCCGCGAGCTGGTAGGTCTGGTCGGACAAGGGATCGCCTTTCCTCGACTCCAGGACAAACCTCGACAGAATCCCACACCGGGTGGTGACGGCCAAGCGGTGGCTTGCCACGAAGGGCCGGTAGGGTCGGCGGGTCAGGGGGACGTATGTGGACCGAGTGGATCGCGATCGCCGGGGCCGGCGTCTGGGCGGGCATGATCAACGTCATCGTCGGCTCGGGGACGCTGGTCACGTTCCCGGTGCTGCTGTTGCTGGGATATCCGCCGCTCGCGGCCAACGTCTCGAACAGCATCGGGCTGCTCGGCGGCAATCTCTCAGGCACCTTCGGTTACCGCCGCGAACTCGGCGCCAATCCCCCGCTGCTGCGTCGGCTGCTGCCCGCGTCGATCGCGGGCGGCCTCACCGGCGCGGTGCTGCTGCTGGCCCTGCCCGCGGAGGCCTTCACCGCGATCGTCCCCGCGCTGGTCGTGCTGGGCCTCATCATGGTGGTGGCCGGCCCGGCCGTGCAACGGCGGGCGGCGCGTCGCCACGCTGGTGAGCTCTCGACGAACGCGACAGCACGTCGGACCGCGGCGGTCACGGCGGCCACGTTCGCGGTCGGGATCTACGGTGGCTACTTCGGCGCGGCGCAGGGCATCTTGCTGGTCGGCATGCTCGGCATCCTCACCGCGGAGTCGCTGCAGTCCATCAACGCCATGAAGAACCTGCTGGTCACCGGAGTCAACGGCATCGCGGCCGTGGTGTTCGTCGTCGTGGCGTGGGACTCCATCGACTGGATCGTCGTCGCGCTGATCGCTTTGGGGTCCGCCGCCGGAGGCGTGCTCGGGGCCCGCTTCGGCCGACGCCTCTCCCCCGCGGCACTGCGGGCGATCATCGTGGCGGTCGGCACGGCGGCCGTGGTCAACATGGTGTTCTTCTCCTGACGGCGCAGAGCCTCAGTCGACGGCCTCAGCCTTCTGCCACGGCCAGCGACCGGTGATCTCCAGTTCGAGCGACCAGCTCAGGAACGTCCGGATGAGCACGATGCCCGCCAGCACGGCGACGCTCTCCAGGGTC
The DNA here is from genome assembly GCF_003850045.1 of Aeromicrobium camelliae. Lineage (GTDB taxonomy): Bacteria > Actinomycetota > Actinomycetes > Propionibacteriales > Nocardioidaceae > Aeromicrobium > Aeromicrobium camelliae. The sequence continues at coordinate 96,369 of NZ_RQJX01000011.1, forward strand.
GGCGTGACGGCGACGGTGCGGATGATGTCCGCCGCGACGAGCAGTTCGAGGCCGAGCAGGATCGAGCGGCCGAGGAACCGCCGGAACCGGCGATACGTGCCCTCCTCGCGACGGGCGAGGCGCGAGATCGCGATCCCGGTGGCGAGGATGACGCCTCCGACGACGGCGGCGACGCCCGCCAGATCGACTGTCCGGCCGATCGTCTCCACCAGGTCCTGAAACTCCATCGGGGTACGTCTCCTTCGCGGTCGGCGGTCTCCCTGCCTTCCGTGACGTACCCCGATGGAGCCATGACCAATCGCCAGGCGGACCGGTCAGCCGCTCAGTCGGCTCTCCCGGTCGTAGTTGTTGCCGAGGAACCCGGGCTGTCGGGCCCACCGGAACGCGAAGATCATCACGATGAGCGTGGCGACGTACGGCAGCATCATGACGAACTGGTGCGGGATCGCGATGTCGGCGACCTGGGCGCGCAGCGCGAGCACGTCCATGCCGGCAAAGAACGCCGCTCCGGCCACCACGTAGTGCGGTCGCCAGCCGCCGAGGAACGCCAACGCGATGACGAGCCAGCCGCGCCCCGCGACCATGCCCTCGGTGAACGTGCCCGTGTAGACCATGGGCAGGTACGCGCCGCCCATCGCGACGAGCGCGCTCCCGGCGACGGTCGCCCACACACGGGTGCGGAACACGTTGACGCCGAGGCTGTCGGCCGCCTTGGGATTCTCACCGACCGACCGGAACCGCAGCCCGGCCGAGGTCCGGTACATGAACCACCAGAGACCGAAGGACAGCGCGAACGCGAAGTAGACGACGAGGTCCTGATCGAACAGCACCTCACCCACGATCGGGATGTCGGACAGCAACGGGATGGGGTACGTCTCGAGCAGTTCGATCAGCGGCGGCTCGAGGGTCACGCCGACGATCACCCGGTAGAGCAGGGACGCGAGTCCCAGGGTGGCGAAGTACAGCGCGAGGCCGACCACGAACTGGTCCATCCGCAGCGCCGTGGTCGCCAGCGCCAGGATGAGTCCCACGAGCCCGCCCGCCGCCGCGGCGACCAGCAGACCGATCGTGTTGCCGCCGAGGGTGAAGCTGGCGAGGAACCCGACAGACGCGCCGAGCACCATGACGCCTTCCTGGGAGACGTTGAAGACTCCAGCCCGCCCGCTCAGGATCGTGCCCTGAGCGGCGAGTACGAACGGCACCATCGCCGGAATGACCAGGGCCAGAAAGCCCACGACCTCGTTCATGAGCGACTCCCAAGCTTGCTGCGCAGCACGTCGCTGAGCATGAGGAAGAGAAGGATGAGCGCCTCGACGATCAGCACGACCTCGATCGGCACTTGAGCGCTGCGCTGCATCGCGCTCGCTCCCACCTCGAGGACCGCGATGCCGAAGGCCACGAAGGGCACCGCGACGGCGTTCCCGCGGGCCATGAGGCCGACGATGATGCCGAGGATGAGGAAGTTCGACTGCATCCCCTCGAGCATGTTCCCGTGGACTCCGGCGACCTCGATCGCGCCGCCGAGCCCGGCGACCGCGCCACCCACGAGCATGCCGCCCGCGGTCAGCCGCGACGTCCGGATGCCGTGCACCGATGCGGCGCGGGGGTTGGCGCCCGTCGCCCGCAACTCGAAGCCGGCGGCGGTGCTGCGCATCGCCAGGCCGATCGCCACGCTGAGCAGCAGCGTGATGAGGACGCCGGCGTGGACGGCCGGCTCCCCGAAGCCGGGCAGCATCGCGTTCTCGCCGACCGGGATCGTGGCCGGGTGTCCGGCACCGCGGTCGGGCCAGACGTACGAGGCGACGTAGTCGATGAGCTCGAACGCCACGAAGTTCAACAGCACGGTGCTGAGGATCTCGTTCACGCCGAACCGCACCATGAGGAACGCGGCGATCCCCGACCACACCGCACCGCCGAGCACGCCGGCGATGAGCACGGCCGGTACGAGCAGCAGCGGCGGAAGGTCCGAGCCCGTGATGCCGAGGGCGACGCCGGCGGTGGCCCCGACCAGCAACTGTCCCTCGGCGCCGATGTTGAACTTGCCCGACGCGAGCGGGATCGTGAAGGCGTAGGCGCAGAGCACGATCGGCACCCATTTGTGCAACGTCTCGACGAAGCCGAAGCCGGTCGAGAACGACGTCGTGATGACCGACTCGAACGCCACGACCGGGTTCAGCCCGAGCAGCACGATGACGATGCCGCCGACGAGGAACGCGGCGAGCACGGAGCCGGCGTACCAGGCGGCGCGGTTCACTCGGGCCGTGGTGGTCGACGGCGGTGCAGCGACCTCAGACATCCTGGGCCTCCAATCCGATCATGGCGCGGCCGATCGCGTAGTGATCGGTCTGTCCGCGCGTCCATTCGCCGATGAGCCGTCCGGAGTACAGCGCCGCCACGCGGTCAGACAGGGTGATGACCTCGTCGAGGTCCTCGGAGAGCAGCAGCACGCACGCCCCCTCACGCGTGGCGGCGTCGACCTGTTCGTAGACGAACTCGGTGGACTTCAGGTCGAGGCCGCGGGTCGGGTTGTGCAGGACGAGGAAGCGCGGGTGGTGAGCGAACGCGCGCGCCAGGATGACGCGCTGGATGTTGCCGCCCGAGAGGTCACCCGCCAGCGCTCCCGGGCCGTTCGCCCGAATCGAGAAGTCACTGATGGTGTCGACCGCGCGCTGGCGCGCGGCCTTCCAATCGATGAGCCCGCGCGACTTCACGCGGGTACTGCGCTGCGACCCGAGCAGCAGGTTCTCGGTGATCGAACTGGTCGGGAGGATGCCGTCGCGGTGCCGGTCCTCCGGCACATACACGACACCGGCGCCGAGCCAGGCGGACGTCGCTGCCCCGGCGAGTTCGCGATCGCCCAGCCGCACCGAACCGCCGGTGATCGGCCGCACGCCGGAGACTGCCTCCGCGAGCTCGACCTGGCCGTTGCCCGAGACACCGGCGATGCCGAGGACCTCACCTTCGCGCAGTTCCAGGTCCAGTCCGTGCAGCTGCTCCACCCGCTGGTCGTTGTCGACGCGCAGGCCTGTCACGCGCACGGCGACGGGGGCGGTGCTCACGGCGCCCGCGTCCGCCGCCGCGACCTCGTCCGCCGAGGCCAGGCCGGTCGCGACGACCGCGGCGGCCACCTCCTCCCCGTCGGTCGGATCGGTCACCGGCGTCTCGCCGATCATGGTGGCGGCGAGCGACTCCGCCGTGGCCTCTGCCCGCGTCACGGTCGCCACGCGCTGACCCTCGCGCATCACCGTCATGCGGTCGCAGACGCCGAGCGTCTCGCGGATCTTGTGCGTGATGAGGATGACGCTCAGGTCCTCGTCGACCATCGCGCGGATCGAGGCGAACAGCGCGTCGACCTCTTGCGGAGCCAGGTTGGTCGTCGGCTCGTCGAGGATGAGCACGCGCGAGCGCCGGTACAGCGCCTTGAGGATCTCGACGCGCTGGCGCACGCCGACCGGCAGATCCTCGACGACTGCGTCGAGGTCGACTTCGAGGCCGAAACGCTCGCTCAGCTCGGTGATCTCCGCGCGTGCCTTCGGCCCGTCGAAGCGTTCGCCGCGTGCGGCCTTCGTGCCCAGGACGATGTTCTCGAGCACGGTGTAGGGCTCGATCTGCAAGAACGTCTGGTGCACCATGCCGATGCGAGCGGCGATCGCGTCACCGGGCGACGCGACCGTCACCGGCGCTCCGTCGAGCTCGATCGTTCCGGCGTCGGCGCGGTACAGCCCGTAGAGGACGTTCATCAACGTCGTCTTGCCGGCGCCGTTACCGCCGAGCAGTCCGTGCACCTCCCGGGGCGCGACCTCGAAGTCGACGGAGTTCAGCGCCCGTACGGGCCCGAAGGTCTTGACGATCCCCGTCATCTGCAGACGTGGTGCCTCGGTCATCACTTCACCTCCGACTGGTCGAGCTCGACCGTGAGTTCGCCGCTCTCGATCCGCTGCACGGCGTCGTCGACCGCAGCTTTGGCCTCCGCGGGGACCTCGTCACCGACGTCGACGCTCGTACCGTCGCCGAACGTCAGGGCGAAGTAGCCGCTGCGCTCACCGGCCTGGATCTGGTCGACGATCTTCTGGAGCGGCTCGGAGAAGTCGTAGATCACCGAGGCGGCGTAGTGCTCGGGTCCGTTGGCCGACTTGTCGGTGTACTTCACCGTGATCCACGCGTCGCCGACGTCCTCCTGCTTGACCGCCTGGAAGGCGCCGACGACGCCGAGGTTGAGCGATGTGATGACGATGTCATTGCCGTCGGACATCAGTTGTGCCGCTGCCTGCTGGGCTCGGACGGTGTCGTTGAAGTCGCCGGTCCAGACCCGGCTGAGCTGGACGTCCTCGCCGCTGTCGGCGATCGCCTGTTCCAGTGCGTGGACCTCCGAGTAGGAGAACGGGAGCGACAGACCTCCGAGATAGGCGACGCGCCCGGTCTGAGAGAGGTGCGCGGCGAGCGTGCCCAGGGGGTAGAAGACGGTGTGGAAGTTCCGGTCGATGACCCACACGTTCTCCGGCTGGTCCTTCGGCTTGCCGTCGAACTCCCCGATGAACGTGACGTCGGGGTGACGCGCGGCGACCTTGGCCGTCGCCGCGTAGAACTGCGAGCCGTGCGTCCACACGATGTCGTAGCCGTCGGAGACGTACTCCTCGATCACTCGCTCCACGTCGGGGACCTCGACGCTCTCGGAGTAGGCGACCTTGACCTCGTCGCTCTCCATGTCGAGCAGCGCCTTCGCCCCGAGGGCGTTGTAGTCGGCATCGGTCGTCGGCCCGGAGAAGACTCCGGCGATCGACACCTCGTGGTCGCCCTCCTCGATCGCGCCGCAACTCGCCAGGACACACGCTGTGAGCAACGCCGTGACGGCGGCCAGGCAGCGTCTCAGACCCATGGTCTCTCCTCACCCAGGTCGTTCCGCCGCCAGGACGGCAGCGGGTTTCCCTGACCATAGAAGAGGTGTGACCTCGCTTACAGTGTCAACGTCTGCCAAGGTTTCCGGACGCGAGATAGAGAAAACCGCCCGTCTCACGACGGGCGGTTTCTGGTGTGCTTCCGAGCGTTTCAGCCGGGTTTCCCGGGCAGGAATCCGGAGATCCCCTGCCGCTTCGAGCAGCGCGGTCGATCGACCTCAGGCGTGTCGGCCTCGCTCTTCCTCGATGTCCTCGTCACCCATCTCCGGGGCGAGCGTCCCCTCACCGGTGTCGGGCATCTCCTCGGGCTCCGGCGGCACCGGGCCCTGATTGGCGGGCTGACGGCCGTCGTCGGTGGTGTCGGTGGTGTCGTCGTCACGCTCATGCGGTGCAGAAGTCATGACTGATCACTACCCGCATCCGGCCCTCCTGAATCGGCCGACACCAGGTGATTAGCTGCTCGCCCGATCGGGTACAGGCGTCCCAACAAGCACGAGGCAGGTCCTCGGCACCGAGGACCCTCGCACACCCGACACGGAAGAGGATCCAGATGTTCACTCACCAGAAAGCCTCCCAGTTCGACGTCAAGGTGCAGGCGCCCGATCCCGCGTTCGCGCGGCGCTTCCAAGAGGTGCTCGGCGGCAAGTGGGGCGAGATGACGGTGGCGATGCAGTACCTGTACCAGGGGGCTGCTGCAGGATTTTGTGACAGTGGGTCATGCCGTCTGAGGGGCGACGTGGCTCATGATGGTTTCGAATTCGATGGGGGTCAATCGGCCGAGTCGTTGCTGGCGTCGTCGTCGGTGG
>NZ_RQJX01000012.1 GCF_003850045.1 Aeromicrobium camelliae
GAAACGGAACCTAGACAGCTCCACTCTCACCCGGAGGCCTTCACCTATCCAGAGAAACAACGTCCCTGGACATCACACCTAGGCGAGCGCCTGCTCGAGGTCGGCCACGAGGTCGTCGATGTCCTCGATGCCCACCGACAAGCGCACGAGATCGTCGGGAACCTCCAGCGCCGATCCCGCCGTCGACGCGTGCGTCATGGCGCCGGGGTGCTCGATGAGCGACTCGATGCCGCCGAGGCTCTCGGCGAGCGTGAAGATCTTCGTGCGCGAGCAGAAGTCCAGAGCCGCGTCCCGCCCGCCGGCCAGGCGCACCGAGATCATGCCGCCGAAACGGCGCATCTGGCGCGCCGCCGCTGCGTGACCGGGGTGCTCGGGGAGGCCGGGGTAGAGCACCTGCGCGATGGCGGGGTGGCCGAGCAGCAGGTCGACGACCGCCTCGGCGTTGTCGCAGTGGCGGTCCATGCGGACCGCCAGCGTCTTGGCTCCGCGCATCGTGAGGTAGGCGTCGAACGGGCCGGGCACGGCTCCCGCCCCGTTCTGCAGGAACGCGAAGCCCGCGTCCAGTTCCTCGTCGTCGGTGACGAGGGCGCCGCCGACGACATCGGAGTGTCCACCGATGTACTTCGTCGTGGAATGCAGCACCACGTCGGCGTCGAGTGCGAGCGGCTGCTGCAGGTACGGCGAGGCGAACGTGTTGTCGACGACGAGCCGGATGCCGGCCTCGCGCGTGATGGCCGCGATCCCCGCGATGTCGCCGATGTTCAGCAGCGGGTTGGTGGGAGTCTCGATCCAGACCGCCTTGGTGTTCTCGCGGACGGCGGCCCGCACGGCGTCGGGGTCGTTCACGGCGACGGGGGTGTAGGTGATGCCCCAGTGCGTGAACACCTTGTCGATGAGCCGGAAGGTGCCGCCGTACGCGTCGTCGGGGATCACGAGGTGATCGCCTGGGCGCAGCAGGGTCCGCAGCGCGGTGTCCGTCGCGGCCATGCCGGAGGCGAACGCGCGGCCGAACCGGCCGCCCTCGAGTGCGGCGAGCGTGGCTTCGAGCGCCGTCCGGGTGGGGTTGCCGGTGCGGGCGTACTCGTAGCCGCTGCGCATACCGCCCACGCCGTCCTGTGCGAACGTCGAGCTTGCGTAGATGGGGACGTTGACCGCGCCGGTGACCGGATCGGGCATGAACCCGGCGTGGATGGCGCGAGTGGCGAAACCGGAGTCGTCCGAGTGCGTCATACGTGAGCTCCCAGCAGGTCGAGACGGGTGAGGACGCCGAGCGGGGTGCCCTCGTCGACGACCATGACGGCGTCGCTGTCGCTCAGCGCGTCGAGCCCGGCCTGGAGGTCCTCGTTGGCGCCGATGAGCGGCAGGGCCGGTTCCATGTGCTCGGCGACCGCGTCGGTGAGGGTGGCGCGGCCTTCGAAGACCGCACTGACGAGTTCGCGCTCGCTCACGCTGCCGGCCACCTCGCCGATGACGACCGGCGGCTCGGGCCCGACGACCGGCATCTGCGAGACGCCGTACTCGCGCATGATCTCGATCGCGTCGCGGACGGTCTCGGAGGGGTGCGTGTGCACGAGCGCGGGAAGGTCGCCGGACTTGCGGCGCAGCACGTCGCCGATGGACAGGGACCCGGACGTGCCGGACAACGGGGTGCGCAGGAAGCCGTACGAGGCGAGCCAGTCGTCGTTGAAGATCTTGGACAGGTAGCCGCGTCCCCCGTCGGGGAGGAGGACCACGACGAGATCGTCCGGGTCGGCCTCCTGGGCGACGCGGAGCGCCGCGACGACCGCCATGCCGCACGAGCCGCCCACGAGGAGGCCCTCCTCGCGTGCGAGCCGACGGGTCATCTCGAAGGAGTCCGCGTCGGAGACGGCGATGATCTCGTCCGGGACCGAGGGATCGTACGCGCTGGGCCAGAAGTCCTCGCCCACGCCCTCCACCAGGTAGGGGCGGCCGGTGCCGCCGGAGTACACCGAGCCGACCGGATCGGCGCCGATGACGCGGATCTCGGGGTTCTGCTCCTTGAGGAAGCGGCCCACGCCGGTGATCGTGCCGCCGGTGCCGACGCCGGCGACGAAGTGCGTGACCTTGCCCTCGGTATCCTTCCAGATCTCGGGGCCCGTGGTCTCGTAATGCGACTCCGGGCCGGCCGGGTTGGAGTACTGGTCGGGCTTCCAAGCGCCGGGAGTCTCCCGGACGAGGCGGTCGGAGACCGAGTAGTACGAGTCGGGGTGGTCCGGCGGCACGGCCGTCGGGCACACGACGACCTCGGCGCCGTAGGCCCGCAGGGTGTTGCGCTTGTCCTCGCTGACCTTGTCGGGGCACACGAAGATGCACGAGTAGCCGCGCTGCTGTGCGACGAGCGCGAGACCGACGCCGGTGTTGCCCGACGTGGGCTCGACGATGGTTCCGCCGGGCTTCAGGGCACCGCTGGCCTCGGCGGCCTCGACCATCTTGACCGCGATGCGGTCCTTGGCGCTGCCACCGGGGTTGAGGTACTCGATCTTGGCGACGACGGTCGCCCCTCCCGATGGCACGACGGAGTTGAGGCGGACCAGGGGAGTGCCGCCGATGAGGTCGACGACGTGATTGGCGATCGGCATGGCTCCATTGTCGCATCCGGTCACAGCCCGGGCCCGGGGCCCAGGCTGTGACCGGTCAGCTGCGCAGGGGCCGCCCGTCGGCGTCCGTCGGGTCGCCCACGAGCATGACGATGCCGTCGATGAACGGCCACAACGCCCCGGCGCCGCACGTCACCAGCGTCACCACGAGTTGGCCGACCCCGAGACCCACGTGACCGGCGTACATCCGCCCGATCCCCAGCGGAATGAGGATCTGCAGGAGACCCGCGATGATCTTCGACTTGTCCGAGTAGGGCGCGCCGGTCACCGGGTGACGGCCGTAGGGGGCCTCGGGAGAAGGTCCCCACCAGCCGGGCGGTGGTGTCGTCATGGTCGTCAGCCTCGGCGTCAGATGACCGCACCGTCGCTACGTCCGTTGTCGACGTAGGCGTACGGGTCGACCTGCTTCTTCGACGCGTCCTTGTCCGGGTTGTAGGGCCATCGCTCCTCGAGCAGCACGGCCAGCGATGAGGCGGTGAACACGGTCGAGAAGATGCCGATGGTCAGACCGAAGATGATCGACAGCGAGAAGTCCGTGAGCGAGTCGCCACCGAGGAACGCGAGCGCCCCCAGGATGAACAATGCGCTCAGGCTCGTGTTGATCGTGCGGGGGATCGTCTGCAGGATCGCTTCGTTGACGGTCGCCCGCAGGCTGGCTCCGGATCGCAGGCCGGTGTGTTCTCGGATGCGGTCGAACACGACGATCGTGTCGTTGACGGCCAGACCGATGATCGCCAGGATGCCGGCGAGGAACACGCTGTCGATCGTCTTGCCCCACCAGGCGAAGATGCCGACCACGGTCAGCACGACCGAGGCGAGCGAGAGCTGTGCCGACAACGCCCACGTCCAGCGGAAGCGCCAGGCGAGGTACAGCATCTGGGCACCGATGGCGATCGCGAAGGCGATGAGCGCCTTGTTGCGCAACTCGGTGCCGAGGCTCGGACCGACCTGCTCGTCGCGAATCTGCTCGACGTCGCCGGCCACGGAACCGACCGCCTCGCGGATTTGACCGGCCTCCTCATCGCTGAGGTCCTCCGTGCGCACCGTGACGTTCTCGTCGCCGCCGTCGCCGGACGACTCCTGCACCACGGCGTTCGGGAAGCCGGCTTCGCTCACAGCATCGCGGATCTGGTCGACGTCGACCTGCTCGGAGGTCGAGAACTCGATGATGCGGCCCCCGGTGAAGTCGACGCCGAGGTTCAGCCCCTTGCCGAAGATGCCGACGAGCGAGATCACGGCCACCGCCGCGGTGACGGCGACCCACAGGCCGGCGCGCTTCACGATGAACGGACCGCGTTCGGTGATCAGCGCGCGGATCTTGCCCGTGCCGGCGATGCCGCTGGCCCGCGGGTGGGTGCGCAGCGGCTTGCGGCGCACGGCCCACTCGGCCAGTACGCGGGCGACGACGAGGGCGGAGATCATCGACGCCAGGACACCGATCGTCAGCGTGACGCCGAAGCCTCGGACCGAACCGGTGGCGAACACGAACAGCAGGATCGCCGCGAGGATCGTCGTAATGTTGGAGTCGATGATGGCGGACCAGGCCTTGGTGAAGCCGGTCGTCAGAGCCGGGCTGAGGCCGCTCTTCTCGTTCTCCTGGTACTCCTCGCGTGCGCGTTCGAAGACCAGGACGTTGGCATCGATGGCCAGACCGATCGCCAGCACGAAACCGGCGATGCCCGGCAAGGTCAGCGTCGCTCCCAACCAGACCAGGATGGCGTAGGAGATCAGCGTGTAGATGCCCAGCGCGACCGTCGCCATGAAACCGACGACGCGGTAGACGAAGACGATGAACAGGCCCGTGAGAGCGAGGCCGATGACGGCGGCTTCGAACGAGGCGTCGATGGCTGCCGCGCCGAGGGTCGGGCCGATCGTGCGCTGCTCGATGATCGAGACGGGAACCGGCAGCGCGCCCCCCTTGATCAGCACCGCGAGGTCGTTGGCCGCGGCCGAGGAGAAGTCACCGGTGATGCTCGTGGTGCTGCCGCCGCCGCTCGCGCAGAGGTCGGGCTGGATCTGAGGTGAGGAGATGACCTGCTGGTCGAGCACGATGGCGATGCGCTGACCGCCGGCGGCGTTGGCGCAGGCGGAGCTGACGAGGTCGGACCACGGGCCGCGTCCCTCGCTGTTGAAGTCGACGTTGACCACCCAGCTGCCGATGCTGTTCTGCGGCTGCGCGGCTTGTGCGTCGCTGATCCCGTTGCCGTCGAGGCTGGGTGGCGCGAGGAGCAGTTGCTGACCGGACTCGTCGGGCAGGACGACCTGGCCCTCCTCCGGCTGCGTTTCGGCGGTGGCGGGGGAGACCACCTCGCGGAACTCCAGAGTGGCCGTCTGGCCGATGACCTCGGCGGCCTTGCGGGGGTCCTCGACACCGGGAAGTTCGACGATGATGCGGTTCTCACCCGAACGGGCGAGGGTCGGCTCCGAGACGCCGAGGGCGTCGACGCGGCCGCGGATGACCTCGAGGGCGCGGTCGGTGGCCTCGGCATCAGCGTCCACGCGGTCCGTGGACTCGGCCTCGAGGACGATCTGGGTGCCTCCGCGAAGGTCGAGGCCGAGGTTGGGAGGGAAGTGCCAGGCAGCGAGGCCGGCGAGGATGACGACGAAGAGCGCGGCGATCGCGCGCCAGCGCGACGGGGTCATGGTCATGGGTGAGCTTTCACAGTGGGGTGGGCGGGACGGCGGACGCGAGGATCAGGCGTTCGCCGGGGGTGCCCGCCCCAGGGCCGGGAGCCGGCGCCGACCGAGGGCCGCGCCGCCGCGCGTCAGCGCGACGATGCCGAGCAAGGCGACCGTGAGGAGAAGCTCGGCGACGAGGATCGCCTGGGCGTGATCACCCGCGGCGGTCACCTCGTGATCGTGCGCGTCCGGCTGGGCGACCGTCGCCCGGGACGTGGACGTGGAGGCGTCGCCCGCGCTGACCGATGCCGACGGCGCGCTGGACGATGAGCGCGCGTGTGCCGCCGCTCCCGGCCACGAGACCGCGACCAAGAAGGCCACGAGGACCGCCGCGCTGCTCGCGGCGATCCCGCGGACGGTCGGTCGGGTGGGACGCACCCGGCGAGTCTAACCGCACGTACGCTGACGCCATGGCACAACGCACACTCGGTCGCAGCGGAATCGTGGTCAGCCCGGTCGGGGTCGGATGCAACGCCTTCGGCGCGCGCATCGACGCCGAGCAGACCGCGGCGGTGGTGGACGCCGCCTTCGAGCACGGAGTGACCTTCTTCGACACCGCCGACGTCTACGGGCTCGGCGCGAGTGAGGAGCTGCTGGGCGCGGCGCTGCGCGGCCGTCGCGACGAGGTCGTCGTCGCGACCAAGTTCGGCATGGACATGCAGGGCGTCAACGGTGACGACGGCGGAAGCCGCGGCCGCCGCGAGTACGTGCACCGGGCCTGCGAGGCGAGTCTTCGCCGCCTCGGCGTCGACGTCATCGACCTCTACCAGTTCCACACGCCGGACCCCACGACTCCCGTGGCCGAGACGCTCGGGGCGCTCGACGAGCTCGTGCAGGCGGGCAAGGTGCGGGCGGTCGGGTGCTCGAACTTCCAAGCCTGGCAGCTCGTCGACGCCGACTGGATCAGTCGCACCGAGGGCTACACGTCGTTCGTCACGGCGCAGAACGAGTACTCGCTGTACAACCGGACGGCCGAGGTGGAACTGACCCCGGCCTGCCGTCGGCTCGACGTCGGCATCCTTCCGTACTTCCCGTTGGCGTACGGCCTCCTCACCGGCAAGTACCGTCGCGACGAGCCGCCCGCGGAGGGCACTCGTCTCGCCCAGCAGCGGGCGCGTTACGAGGCGGCGGACTGGGACCGCATCGAGGCGCTGCAGGCGTTCGCCGAGGCGCGCGACGTGTCGTTGCTCGACGTGGCGATCGGCGGCCTCGCCGCTCAGCCGCAGGTCGCGAGCGTCATCGCCGGCGCGACGAAGCCCGAGCAGATCGCCGCGAACGCGGCCGCGGGCCGTTGGGAACCGAGCGAGGACGATTTGATCGAACTCGCCGCGATCGGACGGCCGGAGCAGAGCTACACGACGTTCGCGCCGTAGGACAGGAGGGTGCGCCGGGTTGGGAGCGCCTCACGGCGCGTGGCCGCTCGTAGCGGCTTATGTTGGGACCCGGGGCTACCGCAACCCGGCGCAGTTACCAGCCTAACCCGCCCTCGGATCAGCTCAAGGCCGACGGCCGAGGTCGAGCGTGACGATCAATACAGGGCGCCGGCGCGTTCCAGTTCGGCGGCGCGGCGCAGGGCGCGGGCGGTGTCGACCAGCCGAGCGCCGCTGGGGGCGTCGCCGTCCTCGGCTTGAGCTCGTCCGACGCCGACGATGTGCGCGAACGCCGCGGCCCGATCGAGCGTCACATCGAAGTTCTCGCCGACGATGCCGCGCACGACCGTGTCGACGAGGGCGACGACCTCCTGGGGGCCGGGCGGTTCGACGACGCCGGCGAGGACCTCCTGGACGGGCGCATAGGCCTTGCCGAGTGCGAACTCGCGGGCTGCGCGGTCGGGCTGGTGATGTACCCAGGTCCGCAGCACGTAGAGACGCCAGAGCGCTCCGGCGAGGGAATCGGCCGACGCGCGGGACCAGAGCTCGGCGATCACCCCGAGCCCCTCCTCGTCGGCGAGGTGCAGCACGCGGTCGACCAGTTCCTGGTCGTCGGCGGCGGGGTCCTTGATCCCGCGCACGAGCAGGTTGGCGATGCGATGCCCGGCCGCGGTGGCCTCCGAGGGATCGGAGGCCGGATCAGGCTGGACGTCGAAGAGATTCTGGCCGGGCAGTGCGGGCTTGTCGAAGTCGGCCACCGTCAGTCCTTCCATGCTGCGTCGATCGCGGCGAGGTACGCGTCGAAGCGCGAGTCCCCGCACGGCCGGGTGACGCGGGGCGTGCCCCCGACAGGGTGCTCGAACCGCATGCGGTTCATGACGTACGCGACGGTGGTGCCGGTGTCGATGTCGTTGACGACGACCGATCCGCCCAGTCCGCCCCAATAGCAACGTCGGCCCGGCGCGGTTGCCGACGGTAGCGAACCGGCCAAAGCCCAGCCTGGGCCGAAGGTCAGCGGCAGACCGAGCACGAGGTCGACGCCGCTGACGTGGGGGGTGAGCAGGCGTTCGATCGTGGCCGTCCGCAACAGCCGGTGACCGCCGAACTCGCCTCCGTGGGAGATCACGGCTTGAGCCACGGCGACGCCGCGGGCGTTGCCGTGACCGTTCGCCGCGGGAATCTGACCGCGGCGCCAGCGTTCGGTGGACGACTCCCGCACGTGGACGAACGGGCGCACCAGCGCCCGGCTCGCGACGCTCTCGGGGTCGAGCGGATCGAGCTCGATCAGCCGGGGCGGAACCACCGGGGCGACCCGGACGTCGTCGGCGGGTGACAGCCCGATGTGGACGTCGGCGCCGAGCGGCGCGGCGATGCGCTGTGCGATGACGTCTCCGGGCAGCAGGCCGGTGGTGCGGCGCATGACCTCGCCCAGCAGATGGCCCTGGTTCAGCAGCTGGTAACCGGGCGCGGAACGCGGAGCGAACCACGGAGCGGAGGCGGCGAGGTCGGCGGTGCTGCGTTCCCAGTCGTAGAGATCGTCGATCCCGATCGCCGGGCTCCACGCCGGGACGCCGGAGGTGTGCGCGAGGACGTCGAGAACCGTGACGTCGGCCTTGCCGTGCTGAGCGAACTCCGGCCAGTAGTGCGCGACGGGCCGGTCCACGTCCAGCACGCCGTCGTCGTGCAGCACCCACACCGCGAGGTTGACGAGCGTCTTGCTGGTCGACCACATCGGCGTGATCGTGTCGTGCTGCCAGGCGATGGTGTGTTCGCGGTCGGTCCAGCCGGCCCAGGTGTCGAGGACCACCTCGCCCTCGCGAATCACGCACAGGCTCGCGCCGAGCTCCACGCCGTCCGCGACGTTGCGCTGCAGCAGGGCGTCGACCTCGGTGAAACGGGGGTCGACGAGCGGGGCCCGGCGAGACGGCGCTGTCGTCATCGCTTCAGCGTAATCACTCGCGTAAGGCCTGACTGACCGGACCGGCCACGAGACCGATCTGCCATCGTCGGGCGCCCATCGCGCTGAGGGCCTCGCCGACCGTGTCGACGTCGATGACGGCAGGCGGCTCCCAGGCGAGCTGGCGGATGAGGCCTGGGGACACGAGGTTCTCGCTCGGCAGGTCGTACTGCTCGGCGAGTTCGGTGACAACGGTCTTGGCTCGCTGCAGACGCTCCGCGGCAGCGGGGCTCTTCTCGGCCCAGGCTCGCGGCGGCGGAGGTCCGTCGTGGCGCTGCCCCGCGGTCGGCAGCTCGGACTCGTCCAGGGACAAGGCCTCCTCGATCGCCTCATGCCACTGGTCGAGGAATCGGCGCGGGCCGCGGCCGCGCATGGGGCGCGCCGAGCGCAGTTCTCCGAGGTCGCGCGGCGGGGACATGGCGAGCTCGAGGATCGCGGAATCCGGCAGAACGCGGCCGGGCGTGACGTCGCGTTCGCGCGCGATGCGGTCGCGGGCCTGCCACAACGACCGCACGACCGCCAGCGAGCGCCGCCCCCGCGCCTTGTGAATACCCGAGGTGCGACGCCAGGGCTCACTGCGCTCGGCCGGGCCGGTGAAGGACAGCAGCGCCTCGAACTCCTCGTGCGCCCAGGCGAGTTTGCCGGTGCGTTCGAGATCGGCTTCGACGAGATTGCGCAGTTCCACGAGCACCTCGACGTCGAGCGCGGCGTACTCCAGCCACGGCTCGGGCAAGGGGCGGGTGGACCAGTCGGCGGCCGAGAACTCCTTGGCGAGGCTCATGTGCAGGTAGTGCTCGACCAGCCCGGCCAGACCGACCCGCGGCAGGTTGAGCAGTCGCCCGGCGAGCTCGGTGTCGAACAGGGCCGTCGGCCGCAAACCGACCTCGGCCAGGCAGGGGAGGTCCTGCGTCGCCGCGTGCAAGATCCACTCCGCGTCGCCGAAGGCCTCGCCGAGATCGGTGAGGTCGTCGAATGCGGTCGGGTCGATGAGGAAGGTGCCGGCGCCCTCGCGTCGGACCTGCACGAGGTACGCACGTTGGGAGTAGCGGTAGCCCGACGCGCGTTCGGCGTCGAGGCCGATGGGGCCGTACGCCAGGGAGATCTCCGCACAGGCGCGGGCCAGTTCGTCTTCGTCGTCGATGACGGCGCCGAGCGGTTCGCGCAGGCCGAGACGGGGGAGCGGCGCCTCCTCGGGGGCGCCGTCGGGCGTGGCTCCGGCGTCCGGCGCGGTCACCGCACCACCCCGGGTCCGCCGCGGCCGGTGCGTCGCAGCGGCACGATGCCCGGCGCGAGGGGCGGCAATCCGGCGAGTTCGGCGAGCAGGTGCATCCAGGCGTCCGCGTGCGGTCCGAAGTCGTCACCCTCGGCGGGCGACCACGAGGCACGGACCTCGATCTGGGCGCTGCTGCCGTCGTCGGCCATCTGGCCGAAGCTGTCCGAGCGCACCACGGTGACGCTGCCGCTGGCCGCGTGATGCTGTGCGCCGACGGCGTCGAGGGCGTCGGTGAGCCAGCTCCACCCGACTTCGGTGAGCATCGGATCGGCGGCCATCTCGGTGTCGATGTCGGCCTTCGCGAACGTGACGCAGCGGAAGGTGCCCTGCCACGCGTCGTGGCCGGCCGGGTCGTGGAGGCAGATGAAACGCCCGGTGGCGACGTCCTCGCCGTCGACGGTCAGGTCGCCGCTGATGGCGTGCGCATACGGCGCGATGCGCTGCGGGGGAGGCATCACCTCGACGGTGAGCTCGGGGCGGGCGTGCGCCCGCATGATCTGTTCGACGGCCCGCGCGAACGCTGCGGGCACGCCGTCGATCTCGCTACGGGCTGCCACACCGCGATCCTAGGCCGGATCCCGCCCACCTCCACCCCCGACACGCGGCGGTGCCTGAGAGACTCGGGATGTGAGCACCTCGATCGCCAGCAGCCCCTTCCTCGCCGCGTGTCGTGGGGAGCGACCCGCCCACACGCCCGTCTGGTTCATGCGGCAGGCCGGCCGCTCGCTCCCGGAGTACCTGAAGGTGCGCGAGGGCATCCCGATGCTCGAATCGTGCTTCCGCACCGACCTCGTCGTGGAGATCACGATGCAGCCGGTGCGTCGGTACGGCGTCGACGCGGCGATCTTCTTCTCCGACATCGTCGTGCCGCTCAAGGCCATCGGCGTGGACCTCGACATCGTCGCCGGGACCGGCCCGGTGGTCGCCGACCCCATCCGCAGCGCCGCGCAACTGGACCAGCTGCGCGACCTCGAACCGGATGATGTCACAGCGGTGACCGACGCGGTCGAGGCGCTGGTGGACGAACTGGGCGGCACGCCGCTCATCGGGTTCGCCGGCGCGCCCTTCACGCTGGCGTCCTACCTCATCGAGGGCGGCCCCTCGCGCGATCACCGGCGCACCAAGGAGCTGATGTACAGCGACCCTGACCTGTGGCACGCGCTCCTCGATCGCATCGCCCGCCTCGGCGGGCAGTTCCTGCGGCTGCAGGTCGAGCACGGTGCGTCGGCGATCCAGCTCTTCGACTCATGGGCCGGCGCGCTCTCGCTGCAGGACTACCGCACCTACGTCCAGCCGCATTCGGCCACCGTCCTGTCCGCCGTCGCCGATCTGAACGTCCCGCGCATCCACTTCGGCGTGGGCACCGGTGAGCTGCTCGGCGCCATGGGCGAGGCCGGCGCCGACGTGGTCGGTGTCGACTGGCGGGTTCCGCTGGACGAGGCCGCGCGCCGCGTGGGTCCGGAGCGCGCGCTGCAGGGCAATCTCGACCCGACCGTGCTCTTCGGGCCGACCGAGGTCGTGCACGAACGTGCGGCTCAGATCGTCGAGGCGGGCCGCGCGGCGCGCGGCCACGTCTTCAACCTCGGGCACGGTGTCCTTCCCGCCACCGACCCCGACGCACTGGCGCGGCTCGTGGACTACGTGCACGCCTACCCGGTGGCCTGACCCGTGCGTGTCGCGGTGGTCGGAGCCGGGATCGCGGGTCTGACCTGTGCATTCGACCTGCAGCAGGCCGGAGCGGACGTCGTGGTGCTCGAGGGCGCCGACCGGGTCGGCGGCAAGCTGCTCGTGGGCGAGGTCGGCGATCTCACGGTCGATCTGGGTGCGGAGTCGATGCTCGCGCGTCGTCCCGAGGCCCTCGAGCTCGTGGCTTCGCTCGGCCTGGGCGACCGCCTGGTGCACCCCGAACCGTCGCCGGCCACGTTGTGGACCCGGGGTGCGCTGCGCCCCATGCCGCCCACCGTGATGGGGGTTCCGGCCGACCTCGGGGCCCTCGAGACCTCGGGGGTGCTCAGCGGGCCCCTCGAGGCGCGCAGCGTCCCCGTTCCCGACCAGGACATGTCGGTCGGCGCGTTCGTCGCCGAGCGGGCGGGCCGCGAGGTGGTCGATCGGCTGGTCGAGCCCTTGCTCGGCGGTGTGTACGCGGGTCACGCCGACCGGCTCTCGCTGCGAGCCGCCGCGCCGATGATCGCCGCGCTCGGCCCCGATCCCGTCGCCGCGGCCGTCGAGCGGCGCGCCTCGGCCGGTGCTCCCTCGGCACCGATGCTCGCCGGCCTGGCCGGTGGCGTGGGGACCCTGCCGTTGGCGCTTGCGGAGCGGCTCGACGTCCGGCTGAACAACACGGTGCGCGCGCTGACGCGCGAGGGCGACGGTTGGACCCTCGTCGTCGGCCCTACGACGCGGGCGCGACGCGAGCGTTTCGACGCCGTCGTGCTCGCCATTCCGGCTCCGGCCGCCTCGCGGCTGCTGGCCGAGGTGGCGCCGCGCGCAGCATTCACCCTGGCCGGCATCGACTACGCGTCCATGGCGCTCGTGACCTTCGTGCTCGAGGGCGCGCAGTTGCCGCCGGGGTCCGGCTTCCTCGTCCCGCCCGTGGACGGAGCGGCCATCAAGGCGGCGACCTTCGCGACGAACAAGTGGGCGTGGCTCGCCGAGAGCGCAGGTGACGCGGCCGTCGTGCGCACGTCTCTCGGACGGGCCGGAGACACCACGGCGCTGCAGCGTCCCGACGACGACCTCGTCGCGGCCGCGCTCGCCGATCTGCGCCGCGCGATCGAACCCGCAGGCACCGTCGGGCGTGTGACGGCGCATCGGGTGCAGCGCTGGGGCGGCGGTCTCCCGCAGTACGAGGTCGGCCATCTGGACACCGTGGCCGCGATCGAGCGGGACGCGCAGGCCGTCACGGGGCTCGCGCTGTGCGGCGCGGCCTATCACGGTGTGGGCATCCCGGCGGTCGTCGCGACCGCTCATGCCGCAGCGGAACGGATTCTCGGACAGGAGACAATGGAGTCATGACGACCAGCGACGTGAATCCCGATCAGATCAACGCCACGATCCGCTACGCGATGTACTCGGTGTTCCGGGTGCGAACGCCGCTCGGGTCGGGCGACCGCACGCCGCTCGTGGACGAGGTCGAAGCGCTGTTCGCCAAGCTCGGTGCCGACGACGTGGTGATCCGCGGCACGTACGACGTCAGCGCGCTGCGTGCCGACGCCGACCTGATGATCTGGTGGCACGCACCCTCCGCCGACGCGCTGCAGGAGGCGTACAACGCCTTCCGCCGCACCGCGCTGGGAGCGCATCTCGAGCCGGTCTGGTCGAACATGGGCGTGCACCGACCCGCCGAGTTCAACCGCGCCCACATCCCGGCGTTCATGGCGGGTGAGGCGCCGCGCCGCTACCTGTGCGTCTACCCGTTCGTCCGGTCCTACGAGTGGTACCTGCTGCCGCCCGAGGAGCGCTCGACGATGCTGCGCGATCATGGGCACGCCGCCCGCGACTACGCGGACGTCCGGGCCAACACGATCCCGGCGTTCGCGCTCGGCGACTACGAGTGGCTGTTGTCCTTCGAGGCCGACGACCTGCACCGCATCGTCGACCTCATGCGTGAGCTTCGCGACACCGAGGCTCGCCGCCACGTGCGCGAGGAGATCCCGTTCTTCACCGGCCGCGCTCTGAGCGTGGCCGAGCTGGTCGCCCTCTGGGCCTGACCCCCGGCGACGACAACGCTCCCCGGGCGTGCGCGATCGCGCACGCCCGGGGAGCGTTCTCGTGTCAGCTGGCTTCGGGCTGCAGATTCAGTGCGATGCCGTTGATGCAGTAGCGCTGGTCGGTCGGGGTGTCGAAGCCCTCGCCGCTGAACACGTGCCCGAGGTGGGAGCCGCAGTTGGCGCACCGCACCTCGGTGCGGACCATGCCCATGGAGCGGTCTTCGATGTACTCGACGCGGTCCTCGGCCAGGGGCGCGTAGAACGACGGCCAGCCGCAGTGGGCGTCGAACTTGGTCTCGCTGCGGAACAGCTCGGCACCGCAGGCCCGGCAGGAGTAGACGCCCACGGTGGGATCGGTCTCGTACGGGCTGCTGAACGGCCGCTCGGTGCCGGCCTGGCGCAGCACGTGGTACTCAGCGGCGCTGAGCTCTTCACGCCACTGCTCGTCGGTCTTGTCGACGTTGTAGTTCTTCTCGGTGGGGGAGGACAAATCAGATCTCCGTCTGTGCTTCGAAGGGAAGGTGTTCCAGGAGGTGCAGGGTCGGGACGTCGAGGGCGCGACGGGCGCGCGACGTCCAGTCCAGCTTGAGGAACTCGCGCACGAGGTGCGGCTCGGTCATGATGATGACCTCGTCGCCGGAGACCTCCGCGACGAGCCGCTCCAGCGCCTCGATCGGGTCGCCCTCGACGAGCTTGGCCGTGACGTGCTGGCCGCGGTCGCGCAGCAGCGCGGCGCTCGCCTCGAGTTCGGCCTCACCGGCCTCGTGGATCTCCTGCTCGACCACAGCGAGCGTGTCCGGCTCGCTGATCGGCATGAACTGACCGCCGCCCAACGCGCTCATCGAGGAGCTGAGCATGGCTGCGGAACTCTCCACCGGCAGGAGCAGGTGATAGGTCAGATCGTCGTCGACGCCCTCGTGCAGCGCGACGACCTGATTGGCGTCGAGCTCGATGAGCTGACGTTCGATGAGCAGGACGACGTTGTACATGTCCCAATCCTAGGCCGAACGGTCGCGAAGCCAGCGGGTCAGCAACACGCCGTCGGCCTCGATCAGCGTGGCCAGCCTCATCGCCCGCTCGGTGACGGCGTTGCTGTGTGCGATGCGCGGACCCGGGCCGCCGACCAGCGTCGGCCCGATCGTCACGCACACCTCGTCGACCAGGTCCTGCGCGATCAGCTCACCGTGCAGGGTGGGCCCGCCCTCGCAGCTGACGCGGTGAAGACCGCGGCGCGAGAGGTCGTCGACGACGGCCCGGAAGTCGACCCGGCGCTCGCCGGCGACGACGACGTCCATCGTCTCGGCCAGAGCGTCGCGCCGATCCTTCGGCGATGACGCGCACGTGTACACGAGCTGACCGGGCGCGACGAGCGGTTCGGGGAGGTCCAGGCTCGCCGACACCACCGCGATCGGCGGCACGGGGCTCAGCTTCAGCCTCGTCCGCAGCTCGGCGTCGACTTCGGAAGGTGTGACCGGTGCGTACCCCTCGGCGCGCGTCGTCCCGGCCGCGACGAGGATGACGTCGCTCAAGGAGCGCAGCAGAGCGAACAGCGTCGAGTCAGGTGCGCCGCCGAGGTCACCGGACACCCCACGGTGGTCGGTCGCGGAGCCGTCGACCGACGACACGAACACTGTGCGTACCCACGCACGGGTCAGATCGTCGGGGTAGGCGAAGCGGTCGGCGAGTTCGTCCACGTCCAGCATGCTGCCACCCTACGGTCGGTCGGCGCCCGCTCAGCCGCGCCGCCGCAGCCAGGCGCCGAAGACGGGCGCCAGCGCCAGGATCAGGAGCAGACGGACGAGCTGGGTCGCGGTCACGAACGTGAGGTTGCCCCCGGTCGTCGAGGCGATCGCGAGCACCGCGGAGAACCCGCCCGGCGTGGTCGCGAGGTACCCGTCGAGCGCACTCTCGCCGGTGATGTGGGCCAGCGCCGCACCCATCGCCGCACACACCACCACGACTACGACGACGTTCAACACGGCGAGGGGCAGAAGGCGGCTGATCGTGGCGACGGCGTCGCGGGTGAAGCGCAGTCCCACCGCGAGCCCGATGAGCAGGTAACCGGTCTGCTCGACCAGCGCGGGGACACCGACCGCACCGAACAGCGGATGAACGGCCGCGGCGGCGATGAGTGGGCCGAACACGGGAGCTGCGGGAAGTCGTACGAGCCGCCCGAGGACGACCCCGACGACGATGCTCACGGTGGTGAAGGCCAGCGCGGGCATGATCTCGCCCGCGCCGGCCCTGGTGATGCCACCGGACCCGGAGGGATGGAACGCGAATTCGACGATGAGGGGGAGCGAGGCGACGATCACGACGATCCGCAGATACTGCAGCACCGTGACGACCCGATCGTCGGCGCCGAGGTCGCGCGACATGGCGGTGAGGCCCGCCGCTCCGCCGGCGACCGAGGCGAAGATCGCGGTCTCGCGGGAGATCTCACCGCGCAGGCAGAGCACGAGGCCCAGCGCCACGCTCACCGCGATCGTCGCGACGCTCACGAGCAGAACCCAGGACCAGTCGCTGCCGAGCGCGCTGAGGGTCTCGAGGTCGATCGATGCGCCGATGGACGCACCGAGAACGGCCTGCCCGAGCACGTACAACGGCTCGGGCAGCGGAAGTGTCTGCTTCAGCAGCAGCGTGAACACCAGCGCTCCGGCCAGAGCGCCGATGAGGACGCCGGAGGTGAGTCCGACGAGTTCGAAGAGTCCGACGAACGCGATGACCAGCAGCGCCAGCAGCGCGATCCGTCGGACTCCTCTCACCCGTCGAACCTAACCGAGGGCGGCGCTCAGGCGGACGCCGCCCAGGGCTGAGCACCTCAGGCGAACATCGCCTCCAGCGGCACGAGCTCCACGGCGCCGACGGCGTACCGAGCGAGGATCACCTGAGCGATCTCCTGCTCGGCGCCGAGCGGTTCGGCGACGGCGACGGCTCCGGCCTCGAGGGCCAGCTCCTTCACCCGGTCCGGCAGCACGCCGGGCGCGAGGAACAGCATGCCGACGGCGATGTGGCGGCGTCCGTCCGCGCGGTGCGCCCGCACCGCCTCGCCCGCCGCCGGCGGGACGCTCGAGGCGAACGCCGCGATCGTCGGCAGCCGGTGGTGCGAGCCCCACGCACGCGCCGCGCGGGAGATCATCGCGTTCGCGAGCGGATCGGACGAACCGGCACCAGCGAGCACGAGCGCGTCGAGTTCGCGGACGCGGTTCTCCTTGAGCGCTTCGCGCAGCCGACGGTCGAGGACGTTGAAGAACGCCGACTCGATACCGAGCACCTTCGTGACGTGGATGCGCAGGCCCTCGTGCCGTGAGGAGGCCTGCTCCGCGGCCTGCGGAACGTCCACCTTGGCGTGGTACGCCTCCGTGAGCAGCAGCGGGACGACGACGATCTCGGAGTAGCCCTCGGCGACGAGCCGGTCGACCACCTCGTCGAAGCCGGGCTCGGAGAGATCGAGGAACGCGGTCTCGACGCGGAGGTCGGGTCGCATGCACGCGACGAGCTCCGTCAGGGCATTGATGGTGGCGGCAGAGCGGGGATCGCGGCTGCCGTGTGCAAGAGCAACGAGTGCTGGTGCGGTCATGCTTCCCTCCTTCCAGGGATGGTTGCGGGGTTGAGTTGGCCGATGAACGACAGGCGGAACGCGCGCAGGCAGCTGCGACACTCCCAGTCGCCGTGACGCTCACCGTGCGGACGCAGGTCCTCGTCCGCGCAGTATGGGCAGTGGTACGGCATGGCGCGGGTGGTCATCGCAGCAGCTCCTCGTCGGCGCGGGCGACCCATCGGGCGAAGGACTCGCCGTCCTCGCGCTGTGCGAGGTAGGTGCGCGACAGCTTCTCCACGTAGTCCGGCAGCTGTTCGGCGCTGACCTTGTGGGCGCGCAGCTTGCGGCCGAAGCCCGCGTCCAGGCCGAGCGCGCCGCCGAGATGGACCTGGAAGCCCTCGACCTGCCGGCCGTCCTCGTCCACCACGAGCTGGCCCTTGAGCCCGATGTCGGCGGTCTGGATGCGGGCGCACGAGTTCGGGCAGCCGTTGACGTTGACGGTGATGGGGGAGTCGAGCTCGGGAACCCGGCTCTCGAGTTCACTGACGAGATCAGCGGCGCGCTGCTTGGTCTCGACGATCGCGAGCTTGCAGTACTCGATGCCGGTGCACGCCATCGTGTTGCGTCGCCACTGCGACGGCCGCGCGTGCAGACCGAGCTCGTCCAGCGCGTCGACGAGCGACTCGACGCGATCCTCCTCGACGTCGAGCACGAGCAGCTTCTGCATCGGGGTGGTGGCCAGACGGTTCGAGCCGTGCGCCTCGGCGATGTCGGCGACCTGACGGAGCAGGGTGCCGGAGACGCGCCCGACGCTCGGGGCGGCGCCGACGAAGAAGCGGCCGTCGACCTGGCGGTGCACGCCCACATGGTCGACGGGGGTGACCGGCGCCTCCGGGGCCTCGAGGTCGACCAGCGCGCGGCCGAGGTACTCGGTCTCGAGAACCTCGCGGAACTTCTCGATACCCCAGTCGGCGACGAGGAACTTCAGTCGGGCGCGCGACCGCAGGCGGCGGTAGCCGTAGTCGCGGAAGATGCTCGTCACGCCCTCCCAGACCTCGGGAACCTCGGCGAGCGGCACCCAGACGCCGAGGCGTTGGGCCAGCATCGGATTGGTCGAGAGCCCACCGCCGACCCAGACGTCGAAGCCGGGACCGTGCTCGGGGTGGACGGCGCCGATGAACGCGACGTCATTGATCTGCGGGACGACGTCGTGGCCGGGGTGGCCGCTGATCGCGGACTTGAACTTGCGCGGCAGGTTCGAGAACGCCTTGTCGCCGATGTAACGGCTCTCGATGGCCTCGATCGCGGGGGTGGCGTCGATGATCTCGTCGGCCGACACGCCGGCGACCGGGCTCCCGAGGATGACGCGCGGGCAGTCGCCGCACGCCTCCTGCGTGGACAGCCCGACCGCTTCGAGCTGTTCCCAGATGGCGGGCACGTCGCGGACGTCGATCCAGTGGAACTGGATGTTCTGGCGGTCGGTGAGATCCGCGGTGTCGCGGGCGTATCGCGTCGAGAGATCTGCGATCGTGCGCAGCTGCTGGACGGTCAGCTGGCCGCCGTCGATGCGCACGCGCAGCATGAAGTAGCGGTCGTCGAGCTCCTCGGGCTCGAGCGTGGCGGTCTTTCCGCCGTCGATCCCGGGCTTGCGCTGGGTGTAGAGGCCCCACCAGCGGAAGCGGCCGCGAAGGTCACCTGGATCG
Source organism: Aeromicrobium camelliae (assembly GCF_003850045.1). Taxonomy (GTDB): domain Bacteria; phylum Actinomycetota; class Actinomycetes; order Propionibacteriales; family Nocardioidaceae; genus Aeromicrobium; species Aeromicrobium camelliae. Next base: position 18,852 of record NZ_RQJX01000012.1, read on the forward strand.
ATGGAGTCGAAGCCGCGGTGCGCGTAGATGTTCTCGATGCGTGCCCGCACGTTGAGCGGGTTGTCGTCCTTCTTGGACTGCTCGTTGGCGTTGAGCGGCTCGCGGTAGCCGAGGGCCCACTGCCCCTCACCGCGGGTGCGGCGGGGACGGCGGGTGGGGGTGTCGGTGCCGGGTGCAGGTGCCATGGGTCTCTCTCGGACAGAGGGGAGCGCACGGCACGATGAACCTCGACGCGGGGGAGTGCCGCGCGACCGGTTTGCGGGAAGCAGGGAGGGGTCGCGAGATCAGCGACACATCATCGAACGCGCACGACCGAGGTCCACGTGGAGTCGTTCCACGAGCCAGACGGTCTGTGCGGTGAGCATGTCCCACAGTCTGCTGAGCCAGAACGGCACGCACAAACGCTAGTCTCAGCGTGTGAGACACCTGACCGTATGCTGAGATCAGCTCTCCGGAGCCGGCGTGACCAGAGCGATCGCGTACGCGCCGGCCGCGGCGCCGACCAGGCCCAGTGCGGCACCGGCGAGCGCCGGCCCCCACGGCAGGAGGCCCGCTGCCGCCACTCCCACGCAGATCGCAGGATTCGCGGTGGCGACGAGCGCGACGGTGGGTCCTGCGCCCGCGACGACGACCGGCGCCGCGAGGAGCGCATCGGGGCCGTCGCCGTCCACGCCGAGGACGGCCCACGTGCCGACGAGCGTGGCGAGCAGAGAGACGAGGGTCACACTCGACCAGCTGGGGTCGGCGAAGAGCTGTGGCTCGCCGATCCGGTCGCCGAGGGCACGCAGAAGCGTTCCGCCGGCGAGTGCGGCGAGCAGTTGGACGACCACAAGCGGCAGCAGTTCGCCGAACCGCTGCCGTCCCACGATGGCCAGGGCAAGCGCCCAGCCGCCGTTCAGCGCGCCCAGCCCGGAAAGCGGATCGCTGCTCGAGAGGCGTGCGAACCACCCGAACGCCACCGTCACGAGCGCCAGTGCGGCGACGGTCAGGGTCGCGTTGGTGGCGTGGAGCCCGACGACGGCGACGAGGGTGAGCAGCAGTGACATCGTCCCGGCCATCACGAGTCGGCGCGCCAGCGACGGGACGTGGTACCCAGCTTCCATGGGGGTCACCGTACGGTGCGCGCGCGTGAGGTGGAACACGCCACGCTCGGGACGGCTACCGTGTGCCCCATGGCGACCAGCGACTCGGTCGGACACCGCAGCACGGTGGACGACCTCAAGCGGGTGGTCGCGCGTACGTTCGGGGCGTGTCTGCGCTACCGGGTGACCGGGCTGGCCGCGGAGGCGGCCTTCTTCGCGATCCTGTCGCTGCCGCCGCTGATCTTCGGCCTCGCCGGCTCGATCGGGTACATCGCGAGCCACTACGACGTGGCCCAGCTCGACCTGTTCCGCCAGCGGATCATCGACTTCAGCTCCCAGGCGCTCAACGATGCGACGGTCGACGCGATCATCGTCCCGACCGTCGACGAGGTCTTGCGCGGAGGCCGGATCGACGTGATCTCGATCGGTTTCGTCCTCGCGCTCTGGTCCGGATCGCGGGCGCTCAACGTCTTCATCGACACGATCTCGATCATGTACGGACTCGGCGGCGAGCGCGGCATCATCCGCACGCGGGTGCTGTCGTTCAGCCTCTACGTCGTCGCGTTGCTCGTCGGCATCGTGCTGGTGCCGCTGGTGCTGATCGGTCCCGTCGTCATCGCGCAGTGGATCCCTGACGACCTGAACTGGCTCAGCGCCTTCTACTGGCCGGGGGTCCTCGTGGTCTCCACGGGTTTCCTCGCCACGCTCTACCACCTCTCGGTCCCGGCACGGAAGCCGTGGCGTGTGGCGCTTCCCGGCGCCGCGTTCACCGTGGTGCTGTGGATCGTGGGCAGTTGGATCGTGCGGTGGGCGCTCGACTTCTCCTCCGGCGGCATGTCGATCTTCGGTCCGCTCGCCGCGCCGATCGCGCTGCTGCTGTGGCTGTACATGCTGTCGATCTCGGTGCTGATCGGCGCCGCCCTGAACGCCTCCGCGGACGGCATCCTGCTGGCCCGCGACCTCGACGAGCCGGTCGACCCCTCGACGGTCTGACCGGCGGTCAGAAGCGCGCCGAGAAGCCGCCGTCGGCGTGCAGCAGCTGGCCGGACACCCAGCGGCCTTCCGACGACAGCAGAAAAGCCACCACGCCGGCGATGTCCGAGGGCGTGCCCAGGCGTCCGAGCGGATGGTGGGGGACGAGGGCGCCGCGCAACTCGTCGTCCATCCACCCGGTGTCGACCGGTCCGGGGTTCAGCGCGTTCGCCGAGATGCCCCGTGGCCCCAGCTCGCGCGCCGCCGAGATGACGATGCGGTCGAGGGCGCCCTTGGAAGCGCCGTAGGCGAGGTTCCCGGTCGTGTGATCGCTCGTCAACGCGACGATCGACCCACCGTCGTCGGGGATCTGGCGGGCGAACGCAGCGATCAGCAACAGGCTCGCGCGCGCATTCACCGCGACGTGCCGGTCGAAGCTCTCGGCGGTCGTGTCGAGGACCCCGCCTCGACGTCATGAGCGTGGCTGAGGACCAGGGCGGAGATCCGGCCGCGGTCGCGCTGCACCGCCTCGATCAGGCGCCCGGGAGCATCCGCCCGCGAGAGGTCGAACGGGTAATCGCCGCCCTCGAGGTCGCTCGTCGCCACGTCCCAGCCGTCGGCGTGCAGCCGGGGAACGATGCCGGCGGCGATGCTGTCGGCGCGGGCTGCGCCAGTGATCAAGGCGACGGGCATGCCCCGATCATAGGGATCATTCCGGCAGCTTCGAGACGGTCACCCAGTCCGACGTGCCGGCGAGTTTCTCGAGCTCGTCGCACGTCACCTCGATCGCGGAGTTGGCGCTCCCGCACGCCGGGAACACGCTCGAGAAGCGCTGCAGCGATGTGTCGAGATAGACCGCGGCGGCCGGCGGGTTGGCGAACGGGCACACTCCGCCGGGGGCGTGCCCGGTGAGCCGCTCGACGTCGTCGCCCTTCAGCATCGAGGCCTTGACGCCGAAGGTGCGCTTGAAGGCGGCGTTGTCGAGCCGTGCGTCACCGGCGAGGACGACGAGGATGGCGGCGTCGGGTTCAGCGGCGCGGAAGCTCAGCGTCTTGGCGATGCGTTCAGGCTCCACGCCGAGAGCGGCGGCCGCCAGCTCCACGGTTGCGCTCGACTGCGCCGTCACCACGATGTCGTCGCCGCGGCCGAAGGCCTGCAGGTGGGCGCGTGCGGTCTCCAGAGACATGGCTCGATCGTAGGGGAGCCGCGGCGCCCGGAGCGCTCAGTCGGCCGTGTTCGTGCGGCTGGGCTCCACGGGAACCTCCGGTGGTTCGTCGGGATCCATGTCGGGTTCGGGATCGGGGTCGACCGGGGCGGTCGGATCGATCGGATCGGTATCGGGACCGAGGGGTGTCGTCGTCATGGTTCCTCCTCTTCGACAAGGGCGTTCCCGCCTCCCGCCCCGCTCAAACACGACCGAGAGGCTAAGCAAGCGCTTAGACATCGGCTACGCTGCGGGCATGCGAGCGATCCAGATCACATCCACGGACGGTCCCGAAGCCGTCGAACTCGTCGACGTTCCCGCCCCGAGCCGCGGCGACGACCAGGTCCTCATCGAGGTCAAGGCCGCCGGCGTCGCGTTCCCCGAACTGCTGCAGAGCCGCGGCAAGTACCAGATCCAGCCGCCGCTGCCCTTCGTGCCCGGCGCAGAGGTCGCCGGCGTCGTGGTCGAGGCTCCTGCCGACTCCGGCTTCGCCGCGGGCGACCGCGTCGCCGCGCTCCCGATGTTGGGCGGTTTCGCGGAGTACGTGGTCGCCGACACGCTCCTGACCTTCCCGCTCCCCGACTCGGTCTCGTTCGCCGAGGGCGCGTCCTTCATGTTCAACTACGGCACCGCGTACTTCGGGCTCGTCCAGCGCGGCGCGATGCAGCCGGGTGAGCGCGTGCTGGTGCACGGCGCCTCCGGTGGTGTGGGGACGGCCTCGATCCAGGTCGCCAAGGCCTTCGGCGCCGGCCGGGTCATCGCCGTGACCTCCACGAAGGAGAAGGGCGAGATCGCGGTGGCGGCCGGGGCCGACGAGTACGTGCTGTCGGAGGGATTCAAGGACGAGGTCAAGGCCGCGGGAGGTGTCGACATCGTGGTCGACCCCGTCGGCAACCCGCCCGGCGGTGACCGGTTCACCGACTCGCTGCGCTGCCTCGTCGACGACGGGCGCATCCTCGTCATCGGCTTCACCGCGGGCGAGATCCCCAAGATCGCGGCCAACCGGCTTCTGCTGAACAACGTCTCGGCCGTGGGCGTCGGGTGGGGCGCCTACGCGATGAAGCGTCCCGGTCTCATCAAGCGCCAGTGGGAGGCGATGGAGGAGCACCTCGCCTCCGGTGCGCTCAAGCCGGTCCTCGGCGAGAGCTTCGGGCTGGAGCGCGCGTCCGACGCACTCCTGACGCTCGACCGGGCGCAAGCCACCGGCAAGCTCGTCCTCGAACTCTGAGGGTCTAGCGCGCCCTGTGCGGCGTTCCCGCGCGGGCGGCGGCGCGAAGGCGGCTTATTGAACTTGAGCGCTTCCTCATGCGGTGCCTGCCACGAGGAAGCCGCCTGCACGGCCACATGTCGCCGCTGACGTCTCAGCCCAGGGGACGGCATCCTCGCTCACTGCATCGCGCTGGCCGTTGTCGCTCCGACGTGAACCGTGAGGTGATCGCCCGTTCCTGATCGAGCTCCGCCTTCACGTTGTGCGTCCCTGGCGTGGATCAACCTTGTGGACTCGGCCCGGTTACGGTGATGACGTGAGTGGACAAGGTCCGAGCTTCGGCGGAATGACGGTCAACGAGCGGCTTTCTGCGGCGGGCTTGCTCGACCAGTTCGATTCCGCGATCAACGAGGGCGTCAGGGAACGCGCGATCGAACTTCTGCAGCAGGTCGCGATGAACGAGGTTGCCGCAGCAACGACCGTGGACACCATCCTGGGCAACCCGACGAGGTACGGATACGCCGACCCCGATGAGGACGCGTAGAAGAGGTGCGCTCGAGGTAGCCACGTAGTTACCTGCGGCGACCTGCCGAGGGGGCGACGAGCCAGCGCGTCGGCGGCGAGGGACTCCGGAGGCACGGCGGCGCGATCGCTCGAGTTCATCTGGTCGAGCGACGACGCAGTCGGCAGGTGGGCCGACATCGGGGGAGAGGAGAGGAAAAGCGAGAACCCCTGGCAGAGCCAGGGGTTCTCTTGGGTGGGCGATACTGGGTTTGAACCAGTGACCTCTTCCGTGTCAGGGAAGCGCGCTACCGCTGCGCCAATCGCCCGTGGTGTTGAGTTGTGTTCGAGGTGGGTACGGGATTTGAACCCGTGTAAACGGATTTGCAGTCCGTTGCCTCGCCTCTCGGCCAACCCACCACTGGATGGGTCCGGCGAGACCCGCTCCGAGCGGATGACGGGATTCGAACCCGCGACCCTCACCTTGGCAAGGTGATGCTCTACCACTGAGCCACATCCGCGCTGCCTCAATCAGCAGGCGTCACAGAACATTACACGGTCCTCCCAAGGCGTCCAACAGGGGGTCGGCATAGGGTCGAGACATGAAAGCTTGGGTGAACGGACAGGTGCTCGATTCTCCCCGGGATCTCGCGCTGAATGTGCTGGATCACGGGATCGTCGTGGGTGATGGGGTGTTCGAGACGGTGGCCGTCTCGCAAGGTCAGCCGTTCGCACTCACCCGTCACCTCGATCGGCTCGTGCGCTCCGCCGAAGGGCTCGGGATCGGGAGGCCGGACATCGACGCCATCCGCGCGGGGGTCGGGGCCACGATCGACGGGCAGAATCTGCCCTTCGGCAAGGTGCGCATCACCGTGACGTCGGGCGAAGGGCCGCTCGGGTCGCCTCGGGGCGAGGGGCCGATGACGGTGATTATTGTCACGGAGCCCGCTGAGCGTCCTGGGGATGTCGCCGAGATCGTGACGGTTCCGTGGGTCCGCAACGAGCGCGGAGCCCTCGCGGGTCTCAAGACGACCAGTTACGCGGAGAACGCGCTGATGATCGAATACGCGCGGTCGCGGGGGGCCTCTGAAGCCGTCATGGCCAACACCAGGGGTGACCTTTGCGAGGGCACCGGTTCGAACATCATGTACGCGCTCGGCGGACAGCTCGTGACGCCGACGCTCGAATCGGGCTGCCTTGCGGGCGTGACACGTGCGTTGGCGCTGGAATGGCTGTCGGACGAACTCGAGGTCGTAGAGCGGGACGCTCCGTTGGAGGTGCTCCAGGACGCCGACGAGGTGATCCTGCTGGGGACGACGCGCGACGTGCAGGCCATCGCGCGGGTCGACGACCGGGAGGTGCCGGCGCCGGGTCCGTTGACGCGACGGGCTCAGGAGATCTGGGCGCGCGAAGCCGCGAAGTATGTCGACCCGTGAGAATCGAGACCCCTACAGTGGCGCCCATGACTCAACCCGCGCCCGTGCACCGTGAGGACGGTGAGCTCGTCGGCTTCGTGACCGAGAGCGACGGGGGATGGATCGCCGCGACCGTGTTCGGCTACCCGCTGAGCGAGCACAGGTCGCGCGAGGATGCCGAGGACGCCCTCGTCGGCAAGGGGTTGTCGTATCTCGCGGAGCGGTGGGCTCTGAAGCGTGACGATGTCTGGATGCGAGCAGAGCTGGTCGAGGCCAGCCCGGCCCATGTGACGGTGCAGCTCGTCGACATGAGTTATCCGGATCGTTACGGGGAGCGGGTCGAACTGACCGCGCCGGTGACGGAGGGCCTGCGCCTCGAGCACTGAGCGATTCCGCTCGCCCGCCTTGCGGCGGGCGCCGAGGCTCTCCCCGAGCGAGCGGAGCTCTCCGGTGAAACGGACGTGCGTCGGTGGGAAAACCGAGGCGGGGGAGGTGCTGTGGAACGAGGCTGGGGGCGTGCGCTAAAGTGTCCAACGCACTCAGGGGCGATTGGCGCAGTGGTAGCGCGCTTCGTTCACACCGAAGAGGTCACTGGTTCGAACCCAGTATCGCCCACCCTGACATCCCCGCCGGCTCCGAGCGGGGATGTTCGCGTTACGGTCGGCCCCGCGGTGCCGCTTCCGCAGCACGCCCCGGCGTCTGGGGATCTACAGTGTCGAGAAGCGACCAGAGGCGGCCATGAGTGCGACCGACGAGCAGGCGACCCGCGGGCTGAGCCTGCCCACGCTGACGGCCATGGTCGTGGGCTCCATGATCGGTGCCGGTGTGTTCTCCCTGCCTGCGCGGTTCGGCGAAGCCACCGGCGTGGTGGGAACCGTCATCGGATGGTCGATCGCGGGCTTCGGGATCCTCATGCTCGCGTACGTGTTCCAGAACCTGGCCGTCAGGCGCCCTGAGCTCGACGCCGGCATCTTCGCGTACGCGAAGGCCGGATTCGGCGACTACGTGGGTTTCAATGCGGCCTTCGGCTACTGGGCGTCGGTCTGCGCGGGCAACGCCTTCTACTGGGTCTTCATCATGACCACGCTGAGCGCCGTCTTTCCCGCGTTGGGCGAAGGCGACACTGCGCTGGCGGTCGGGGCCGCCTCGTTGGCGGTGTGGACGTTCTGCATCCTCGTGCTGCGAGGGGTGCGTGAGGCCGCGGCGCTCAACCGCATCGTGACGATCGCCAAGGTGATCCCGATCGTCATGTTCGTGGTGCTGCTGGTGTTCGCCTTCGACGTCCAGGCGTTCACCGCGAACTTCTGGGGCGGCGAGCGTGGAGACATCGGCGACGTCGCTCGGCAGGTCGGTGACACCATGATCGTCACGACGTTCGTCTTCCTCGGGATCGAGGGCGCGAGCATGTACTCGCGGTTCGCTCGTCGGCGCGAGGACGTCGGACGCGCGACGGTCGTCGGGTTCCTCAGCGTCCTCGCCCTCTTCGCGCTGGTGACCTTGACGAGCTACGGCGTGCTTCCGCAGCGCGACCTCGCCTCGACCCCACAGCCGTCGATGGCCGGCGTGCTGGAGGTCGTGGTGGGCCCGTGGGGCGAGGCTCTGATCAGCGTGGGAGTCATCGTGGCCGTCCTCGGCGCGTACCTCGCCTGGACCCTGATGGCAGCCGAGGTCCTCTTCATCCCCGCCCGCAGCGGGGACATGCCGCGTTTCCTGGCGGCGGAGCGCAACGGCACACCGACGGCGGCGCTGTGGTTCGCGAGCGGATTCGTCCAACTCCTGCTGCTCGCGACCCTCCTCGCTGACGATGCGCTCAACGTCATGCTCGAGCTCTGCACGAGCCTGGCCTTGATTCCGTACCTGCTCGCCGCGGCGTACGCGGTCAAGATCAGCCTTGCTCCCCAACCCGGCGACCGACCGCGAGGGCGGAGATCCGAACTCGTCGTCGGCGTCCTCGCGATGCTCTACACGACCGTGCTCATCGCGGTCGCCGGGCTGGCCTACCTGCTGGTGACCTGCATCATCTATGCCCCCGGTGTGTTGCTCTACGTTCGGGGCCGACGTGAGCGCCGCCAGCGCGTCTTCACGCGGTCATCGTCGTCGGGGCCGTCCTCGGGTTGATCGGCCTCACCTCCGGTCGGCTCTCACTCTGACGGGGAGGGCCCCGGGTTCGCCTCGTCAGTACCCGACCGCCCGATCGACCTTGCGGTGGTACCGCTGACCGACCTTTCCGCCGAGCACGGCAGCGAGCAGCGTCAAGGCGAGGATCGCCAGCGCCGTGATCGCCGCACCCCATCCGATCGCGTCGCCGCTGATGGGAAGGGTGGGAAGGCTGACGCGGTCGAGGATGTTGTACTGCGAGCCGAACAGGAAGCCGAGCCCGATCGCCACGAGAGCGACGATGAGCCCGATCAGCCACACGCCGACGCCTTGACGCCCGCCGTCGAAGCGCGACATGCGGCCGGCGACGTACCCTCCGGCGTAGTAGCCGATCGCCAAGACCAGCAGCAAGATGACCGCGGTCGCGATGCCGATCGTGCCGGCCTCGCGCTCCGCGTCGTTCTGGGTGATGCGCACGTTGGAGCCGACCGCGCTGAGGATCGCTCCGACGATGCTCGTCAGCAGGACGGCAAGTCCCATCGACACGAGCCATCCGAAGAAGCACGCTCCCCAGCTCATGCCGCCGAAGGTGTCACGCGCCTCGAGGTGGCGATCGCGGGTGGTGCGCCCGTCCTCGTCGGGATCGGGACGGTCTCTGTGGATGTCCCGCCGTTCTCCTTCGTCGAAACTCAGGGATGGGTACAGAAGACGTGCCCGATTCGGATGATGTGACACACCGGGTGTCCGGAGCCCTCTAGGCTCGGTCGTCATGGCATCAGTGGTGAGGCAGGCGCTGAGTTCGTGGCGCACGCTGGCGACTGTCGGATCGTGCTGCGCGGTCGCCGCCATGTGGTACGCGACCGCTGTCCTCGCTAGCGGGCTTGCGATGCTGCCGTGGCAGTCCACGAGTGCTGGCGCCCTGGTGCTGGTCACGACCTGGTTGGGGTGGTCGGCTCCGGTGGTGGTGTGGGTGGCGGCACTGCTGGTCGACCGTTGGGCGACTGCGCCGGTGCGGCAGCCCCTGCTTCTGATGCTCGCCGCACTGATCGGCATCGTCGGTGCAGTGGCACCGCTGTGGATGGTGCGCGATGAGGGCAGCTCGTACTACACCGGTCACGTGGTGATGCCGCTCGTGCTCCTGTGCGCCGCATCCGGCCTGGCAGGAGCCCGCATGGCCTACCTGACGCACCCTCAGCTGTTCAGGGCACCAGTGCCGTGATGATGCCGGCCGCGGGCCCGGGTTGCGCCTCCCGATACCGGAGGCCGGCCCACAGATGGGTCAGGTCCGCACGCCCCTGAGCCGCAGCCGCCTTGCGGAAGGCGCTCGTCATGGTGTGCACGTGGGGATACGCGGCCGGCGCTTCGAGGCGTGCGACGGTGTTGGCCAGCCCGCGGGCGGGCCGACCGGTGAACGCCCTGGTCACCACGGTGGTCGCGAACTCCTCGCTGCGCAGCGCGGCGCGATGCGTGGGGTTGGTCCCCGCCTCGTCCGCGAGCAGCAGGGCTGTACCGATCTGCGCGGCACGCGCACCGTGGTCGAGGACGCGACGCACGTCGGCGCGCGTCGCGATGCCACCCGCGGCCACCATCGGCACCCCGATGTCGGCGATATCCTGCAACAGCTCGACGAGGGGAGTGTCCGTCGGCCAGACGTCCGCACGGAGCGTTCCGCGGTGTCCGCCGGCTTCCGGGCCCTGGACGACCAGCACATCCGCGCCCCGCTCGGCGGCGATCCGGGCCTCGTCGGAGTCGGTCACGGTCTGGGCGGACACGATGCCCCGGTCCGCAAGCGCGGTGAAGACCTCAGCGTCCGGGCAGCCGAACGTGAACGACACCCAGGCCGGCCGCTCCGCGAGCACGATGTCGAGTTTCGCGGCGAAGGCGTCATCGTCGAATGTCGGCTCGGCGAGCTCCGCACCCACCTCGCGCGCATACGGCTCGAGGGCGGCGGAGAACCGCTGGAGCTCCGCCTCGTCGACGGGCGTCTCCTCCACGACGAAGAGGTTGACGCCGAACGGACGGCCGTGAGTGAGTTCCGCGGTGCGCCGTAGCTGAGCGGCGACCGCCTCAGGGGCGAGATATCCGGCCGCGAGGAAACCACCGGCGCCGGTGCGGGTGACGGCGGCGACGAGTTCGGGCGTCGACGGTCCGCCGGCCATCGGTGCCGCGATCAGGGGAAGGTCGAGGTCCAGCACCCTTCGATCCTCTCGCTCAGAACAGCGTCTCGCCACGCTGGGGAAGGGCCGCTGCGATGCGCGCGGCCATGTCGTCGCTCATCGCCGGAAGCGCGTCGGGGGAGAACCACCGCGCCTCGGTGTTCTCGCCGTCGGCCGGGTGAGGGTCGCCGGAGCGCCACTCGAGCCGGAAGGTGAGGTCGACGTACTGGGTCTGGTCGCCGTTGTCGTACGTGACCATCTCGGTCACGCCCACCCGCGCCAGTCGCGTGCAGTCGGCCGCGACGGCTGCTTCCTCGAGCACCTCGCGCGCGGCCGCGACCGCGGGATGCTCGCCGGGATCGACGAGGCCGGTGACTGGCGTCCACGCGCCGTTGTCCGCCCGCCGCACGAGCAGGACGTCGCCGTCCTTGATCACGACGGCGGTCACGCCGCACAACCACAGCGGGCTGGTCCCGACCTTCTCGCGCAGTGCCAGGACGAATTCGGGAGTCGCCATGCCCCGAGCCTACGGAGTCGCCGTGGCGATCAGCCTCATCATCCGGGCGTGGAGCTAGGGTCGCCACGCCGCTCGATGCGGTCGCGGCGGCTCGCAGCGAGATCGTAGGCCCCGACGAGCATCGCAACTGCGGCCACCACGATGATCGCGCCGAAACCGACCGCGAGCGCCACGTCCCATCCCGAGGTTGTGGCCACGCCGAAGGCGATGGTCGTGATCACCGCGATGCCGACCGACGTGCCGATGCGCTGGCCGGTCTGCAGCACCCCACCGGCGCTCCCTGCATATCTGAGCGGCACCTCGGCGAGACTGAGCGTCTGATTGGGTGAGACGACCAGACCTTGGCCGACGCCGGTGAGCATCAACGTGCCCAGCAGCCACCATTCGGTCACGCCGCTGCGTCCGTGCAGGAGCACCACCCCCGCGCTGAGCAGCAGGCCGAGCATTCCGACGCCGAGTCCCCACAGCACGATCACCCGTCCGACCCGGACCACGTACCGGCCGGCGATGGGAGCGGTGATCGCGCCGGCGAAGGCCGCGGGCAGGCCGATCATCCCGGCCGTGAGCGCGTCATGGCCGAGACCGATCTGCATGTACTGGGCGACCAGGAGCCAGAGACTGGTGTAGCCCAGGAAGTACAGCGTCGTGAGCATCGCCCCCGCTGGCGAAGGACCGTGTGCGGAAGAGCTGCATGTCCACCATCGGCGTCCGGCCGGTGCGCCGATACCTCAACTCCCATCGCACCCAGCCGACGACCAGCATCGACCCGAGAACCAGGAAGCCCCAGGACCACCAGCCCCACCCCGCCTCCATGAACGACACCATGACGAGCAAGGTGGCCAGGGCGAGCAGGAGCATGCCGACCGGATCGAAGTCGATGCGTCGCCTGGAGTCGGGCGTCGACGACTCGACCTCGGTGTAGGCCGCCTTCCAGGCTGACGGTGGCAGGAAGACACGCGCCGCCACGATCCCCGTGATGGCGATCGGCACGTTGATCAGGAAGCACCAGCGCCATCCCCATTCGGGGCCGAGGGAGGTGATGAACACGCCGCCGAGTACCGGACCGATCGCGACCGAGACGCCGACGGCCGAGCCGAGGGCTCCGAAGGCGCGGCCACGCAACTCGCCTTGGAAGAACTGTTGGATGATGCCGCTCACCTGAGGAGTCAGCAGGCCCGATCCGATCCCCATGACGGCGCGAGCCAGGTTGAGCACGGCGATACTCGGTGCGAGGCCCGAGCCGAGCGACCCGACGGCGAAGATCGCGAGCCCGAGGATGAAGAGCCTTCCACGGCCCCAGAGGTCGCCCGCTCGCCCTGCGGCGACCAGCAGGACGCCGAACGCGAGCGCGTAACCCGACACGACCCATTGAAGGCCGGACGTTCCCGCTCCCAGCGAGCTCTCGACGGCGGGCAGAGCGACGTTGACGATGGAGACGCTGAGAAGCGAGAGGAAAGCCGGGACGAGGATCGTCGGCAGCACCCGCCGCTGCTCCGGGGCGAACCCCGTCTCAACCATTCTTGGCGGCGGCCTTCATCGCCCTCTTGAACTCACGGACCTTGGCAAGCGACTCCGGGCTCGTGATGTCGGCGACCGAGCGAAACGAGCCGTCATCGCCGTAGTCGCCGGCCGCCTCACGCCAGCCGGCCCCCTCGAAGCCGTACTGCTTGCCGAGCAGAGCAAGGAAGATCCTGGCCTTCTGGTCGCCGAAACCGGGCAGTGCCTTGAGACGCTTCAGCACCTCCTTGCCGTCAGGGTCGCCCTCGGACCAGATCGCCTCGGCGCGGCCGCCCCATCGCTCCTCGATCTCGGCGCACAGCGCCTGCACGCGCTTGGCCATCGAACCCGGATAGCGATGCACGGCGGGGGTCTGCCGGAAGGCCTGCTCCAGCGCCTCGGGGTCGTAGGACGCGAGCGTCGACGCATCGACCGCGCCGACCCGCTCGCGGATCTTCAGCGGCCCGGCGAAAGCGGTCTCCATCGCCACCTGCTGGTCGAGCAGCATGCCGATGAGCAGTGCGAGGGGATTCTCGGTCAACAGCTCGTCGGCGGCCGGATCGTCGGTGATGTGAAGCGCCATGCGGTCATTCTCCCACCGTGAGACCCGAGGTTTGCGCGCTACTCGGTGACCTGGGCGGACCCCGGTTGACGATGTGAGCGCAAATCTGGGGTCTCGTCGGGTCGCGACCGGCGCGCGGTGAGGGCTGACTACAGTGGGAGCGAACAGCACGCGCCAGCCGTAGGGCGCGTCCCGACAACCAAAGGTGCGTCATGTCCGACCTGACCGTCTCCGTCCGCTCGACCGCCGCGGAGGGAGGTGAGAGCGCACCACGGACCGTCGAGCCGGGCACGAAGGCCTGGCAGTTGTTCGCCGACGACGCTGCGGTGATCGCGGCGCGGGTCAACGGCGAACTCAAGGATCTGTCCTACGAGCTGGCCGAGGGCGACACCGTCGAGCCGGTGGCCATCGAGTCCCCGGACGGCCTCGACATCCTTCGCCACTCCACCGCCCACGTCATGGCTCAGGCCGTGCAGGAACTCTTCCCCGAGGCGAAGCTCGGCATCGGTCCGCCGATCGCCGACGGCTTCTACTACGACTTCGACGTCCCGGAGCCGTTCACGCCCGACGATCTGACCAAGATCGAGGCGCGGATGAAGAAGATCATCAAGGAGAACCAGCGGTTCTCCCGGCGCGAGATCAGCGACGACGACGCGCGCGCCGAGCTTGTCGACGAGCCGTACAAGCTCGAACTCATCGGTCTCAAGTCCTCGGCTGGCGACGCCGCCGAGGGTGCGAGCGTGGAGGTCGGCGCCGGCGGCCTGAGCATCTACCACAACCTCAAGCGCGACGGTTCGGTGGTCTGGAAGGACCTCTGCCGCGGTCCGCACCTGCCCACCACCAAGCGCATCCCCGCGTTCACCCTGCTGCGGTCGGCCGCCGCCTACTGGCGCGGCGACGAGAAGAACAAGCAGCTCCAGCGCATCTACGGCACCGCCTGGCCGAGCAAGGAAGAGCTCGACGACTACCTCCACCGGCTGGAGGAGGCGCAGCGGCGCGACCACCGCCGCCTCGGCACGGAGCTCGACCTGTTCAGCTTCCCCGACGAGATCGGCTCGGGGCTCCCGGTGTTTCACCCGAAGGGTGGCGTCATCAAGCGCGAGATGGAGGACTACGTCCGCCGCCGGCACATCGAGGAGGGCTTCGAGTACGTCGGCACTCCGCACATCGCCAAGGAGGGGCTGTTCTACACCTCCGGGCACCTGCCGTACTACGGCGAGGGCATGTTCCCGGCGCTCGACGTCGACGGCATGGACTACCGCCTCAAGGCGATGAACTGCCCGATGCACAACCTCATCTACCGCTCGCGCCAGCGGTCGTACCGCGAACTGCCGCTGCGGCTCTTCGAGTTCGGGCACGTGTACCGCAACGAGAAGTCCGGCGTCATCCACGGCCTGACCCGCGTGCGGGGCTTCGCTCAGGACGACTCGCACTCCTACGTCACCCCCGAGCAGGCGCCCGACGAGGTGCGTCACCTGCTGAACTTCATGCTCAGCCTGCTGCGCGACTTCGGCCTCGACGACTACTACCTGGAGCTGTCGACGCGCGACGACACCAAGGACAAGTTCATCGGGTCCGACGAGGACTGGGAACTGGCTACGAAGGTGCTCGCCGACGTCGCCGCGGAGACCGGCATCGAGCTCGTGCCCGACCCGGGCGGAGCGGCGTACTACGGTCCCAAGATCTCGGTGCAGGCGCGCGACGCGATCGGCCGCACGTGGCAGATGGGCACCGTGCAGTACGACTTCAACCAGCCGTCGCCCGAGCGGTTCAACCTCGAGTACGTGGCACCGGACGGCTCGCGCCAGCAGCCGGTCATGATCCACTCGGCCAAGTTCGGGTCGATCGAGCGGTTCCTGGGTGTGCTCGTCGAGCACTACGCGGGCGCCTTCCCTCCGTGGCTCGCGCCAGTCCAGGTCGTCGGCATCCCGGTGGCCGAGCGGCACGTGGAGTACCTCGACGAGCTCGCCGGCCGGCTGCGCGCCGAGGGCATCCGGGTCGAGGTCGACGTCTCCGACGAGCGCATGCAGAAGAAGATCCGCAACGCCCAGACGCAGAAGATCCCGTTCATGGTGCTGGCCGGCGACAAGGACGTCGAGGCGGGAGCGGTGTCGTTCCGCTACCGCAGCGGCGAGCAGGAGAACGGCGTCTCGCTCGACGACGCGGTCGCCAAGATCGTGGCGGCGGTCCGCGACCGGGTGCAGGTCTGATGGCGGTCGAGGCCGACGGTCTGGACCGGCTCTGGGCGCCGTACCGGATGGCCTACGTCCGCGGCGACGAGGCCGAGCCGGGCGACGACGCCTGCCCGTTCTGCGTCATGGCCGGCGGGGGACGGCAGAGCGAACTGATCGTGGCCCGCGGGGAGCACACCTTCGTGACCATGAACCTCTACCCCTACAATCCCGGGCACCTCATGGTGCTGCCCAACCGGCACGAGGCCGACTACACGGCGCTGTCGGCGGAGGAGACGGTCGAGCTCGCCGAGCTCACCCAGCGTGCGATCGCGACGATCCGCGCGGTGAGCGCACCGCACGGCTTCAACGTCGGGATCAACCTCGGCGGCGTCGCCGGCGGCTCCATCTCCCAGCACCTGCACCAGCATGTGGTGCCGCGATGGGGCGGCGACGCCAATTTCATGACGGTGATCGGCCGCACCAAGACGCTCCCGCAACTCATCGAGGACAGCGCGGGGCTGCTGCGCGAGGCCTGGACGGCGCAGGGGGAGTAATGCTCGAACGCTTCCGTCAGTTCTGGAACAAGCTGCTGTCGCCGGTCGCCGACGGGCTGATCAAGCTCGGCGTCTCGCCGGACGCGGTGACCTTCGTGGGGACGGCCGGCGTGTGCGTCGGTGCCCTGTGGCTCTTCCCGCAAGGCGAGTTCTTCTGGGGCACGATGTTCGTCACGGCGTTCGTGTTCAGCGACATCGTCGACGGCACGATGGCCCGCAAGCTCGGCCGGTCGTCGAACTGGGGAGCATTCCTCGACTCGACGCTCGACCGGCTCGGCGACGCGGCGATCTTCGGTGGCATCGCGCTCTGGTACGCGTGGGAGGGTGATTCGCCGCTCTACCTGTGCCTGAGCCTGATCTGCCTCGTGCTCGGCATGATGACGTCCTACACCCGCGCGCGGGCCGAGAGTCTCGGTATGGACGCCAAGGGCGGCATCGCCGAGCGTTCCGACCGCCTCGTCGCGATTCTCGTGATGACGGGACTCTCGGGGTTGTTCGACCTGCCGATCCTCCAGCAGGCGACCCTGTGGGTGCTCGCGGTCGCCAGCCTCATCACGGTCGTGCAGCGCATGGTCAAGGTCCGGAACCAGGCGCTGGGCCCGACGTCCGGCTGAGCCGAGAGCGAACACGCCTGGCGTGTCGCCGTGCCGAGCGGTTGCATCGGGGGCATGACTCCACGCGTCCTCATCCTCGGCGGCACAGCGTGGTTGGGCCGTCGGCTCGCGGCGACTGCGCTCGACCGTGGCGCCTCCGTGACCTGTCTGGCCCGCGGTGAGAGTGGTGCGGTGCCCAACGGGGTGACGTGGGTGCGAGCCGACCGGACGCAGCCCGACGCCTACGGCGATCTCCACGGCGAGTGGGACCACGTCATCGACGTGTCCCGGGTCCCTTCGCACGTCGCGGGCGCGGTCGCGGCGCTCCGCGGCCGGGCCGCGCACTGGACGTTGATCTCGACGGGATCGGTGTATGCCGACCAGAGCGTGCCGCTCGACGAGAACTCACCGCTGCTGCCGGCGGGAGACGACGACGCGGACTACGGCAGCGCCAAGGTGACGTGCGAACAGCTGGTCGGACCCGACGCCCTCATCGTGCGCGCCGGTCTCATCGTCGGGCCGGGAGACCCCTCCGACCGCGGCGGCTACTACGTCGCCCGGATGTCCGCCGCGCGCGAGGAGCCTGTGGTGCTGCCGGGCGTCCGGGACCAGCCGATGCAGATGATCGACGTGCGCGACCTCGCCGACTGGGTGGTCGAGCTCGCCGATCGCGGTGTGACCGGGGTCGTCCACGGCGTCGGCGAGCCGACGACGGTGGGGCACCTGCTGGACGTGTCGGCGCAGATCGCGGGGCACGTGGGCGACCGGGTCGAGTTCTCGCCGGACGAGCTGACGGCCCGCGGCGTGGACCCGTGGGCGGGGGAGCGATCGCTGCCCTGGTGGCTTCCGCCGAGCCATCGCGGCATGGGCCAGATGGACGACGCTCGCGCGCTGGGGCTCGGCCCCGAACGACGCCCGATCGCCGCGACGCTCGCCGACGTGCTCGCCGACGAGCGGCAGCGCGGCGTGGGCCGTCCGCGCCGGGCAGGACTGTCGCGTGCCGATGAGCTCGAGCTGCTGCATTCGAGGGGCGGACAGGCCTAGGGTCACTCGCGCCCGGATCGTAGAATGGTCGGGTGAGCACCGAAGAGACCCCCAGCGCCACCACGGGTACCGCGCGCGTCAAGCGCGGCATGGCGGAGATGCTGAAGGGCGGCGTCATCATGGACGTCGTCACCCCCGAGCAGGCCAAGATCGCCGAGGACGCCGGCGCTGTCGCCGTGATGGCCCTCGAGCGCGTTCCGGCCGACATCCGCGCCCAGGGCGGCGTCGCCCGCATGAGCGACCCCGACCTCATCGACGGCATCATCGAGACGGTCTCGATCCCCGTGATGGCCAAGGCCCGGATCGGTCATTTCGCCGAGGCGCAGGTGCTCCAGAGCCTCGGTGTCGACTACATCGACGAGTCCGAGGTCCTCACCCCGGCCGACTACGAGAACCACATCGACAAGTGGGCCTTCACGGTCCCGTTCGTCTGCGGCGCCACCAACCTCGGTGAGGCGCTCCGTCGCATCACCGAGGGTGCCGCGATGATCCGGTCCAAGGGCGAGGCCGGCACCGGCGACGTCTCCAACGCCACCGGGCACATGCGCAAGATCCGCAAGGAGATCCGTCGTCTGCAGACCCTCGCCGAGGACGAGCTCTACGTCGCGGCCAAGGAGCTGCAGGCGCCGTACGAGCTCGTCAAGGAGGTCGCGCAGGCCGGCAAGCTCCCGGTGGTGCTGTTCACCGCCGGCGGTATCGCCACCCCCGCCGACGCCGCGATGATGATGCAGCTCGGCGCTGAGGGCGTGTTCGTCGGCTCGGGCATCTTCAAGTCCGGCGATCCGGCCAAGCGCGCCGAGGCGATCGTCAAGGCCACGACCTTCTACGACGACCCCGACGTCGTCGCCAAGGTGTCGCGCGGTCTCGGTGAGCCGATGGTCGGCATCAACGTCGACGAGATCCCCGAACCGCACCGCCTGGAGACCCGCGGCTGGTGACCGCCGCTCCCACCATCGGCGTCTTCGCCCTGCAGGGCGACGTCCGTGAACACCTCCACGCCCTCCAGCGGCTCGGCGTCGACGCGATCGCCGTCCGCCGCCCGGAGGAGCTCGAGCGTTGTCACGGCGTCGTCCTGCCCGGCGGCGAATCGACGACGATGATCAAACTCGCGCGCACGTTCGAGCTGCTCGAACCGCTGCGCACGCGAGTGGCCGAGGGCATGCCGGCGTTCGGAACCTGCGCCGGGATGATCCTGGTGGCCGACCGGATCCGCGACGGCGCACCCGGCCAGGAGACCGTCGGCGGGCTCGACATCACCGTCCGCCGTAATGCCTTCGGCCGCCAGGTCGACTCGTTCGAGGCCGAGTTGGAGTTCGACGGCCTCGACCGGGACGTGCACGCCGTCTTCATCCGCGCGCCGTGGGTGGAGGAGGTCGGTCCGGAGGTCGAGGTGCTGGCCCGGGTGCCCGCATCGGCGCCGGAAGAGGACGCCGCCGGTAGAATCGTCGCTGTTCGGCGCGGCCCGCTCATGGCGACGTCGTTCCACCCCGAGGTGGCACACGACGACGACCGCATCCACGGGCTCTTCGTCGACCTCGTCACGAAGTCGTAGGGAAGGACGCCATGGCAGGCCACTCCAAGTGGGCGACCACCAAGCACAAGAAGGCGGTCATCGACGCCAAGCGCGGCAAGCTGTTCGCCAAGCTCATCAAGAACATCGAGGTGGCGGCGCGCACCGGCGGTCCCGATCCCGACGGCAACCCCACGCTCTACGACGCGATCCAGAAGGCCAAGAAGCAGTCGGTCCCCAACGACAACATCGATCGCGCGGTCAAGCGCGGCGGCGGCCTCGACGGCGGCGCCGTCGACTACACGACGATCATGTACGAGGGCTACGGCCCGAACGGCGTCGCGCTGCTCATCGAGTGCCTCACCGACAACAAGAACCGTGCGGCCATGGAGGTCCGCACGGCGATGACCCGCAACGGCGGCACCATGGCCGACCCCGGATCGGTGTCGTACATGTTCCACCGCAAGGGCGTCATCATCGTGCCCGAGCAGCAGGAGGGCGGCCCGACCACCGAGGACGACGTCCTCATGGCGGTCCTCGACGCCGGCGCCGAGGAGGTCAACGACCTCGGCGGCTCCTTCGAGGTCGTCTGCGAGGCCGGCGACCTCGTCGCCGTGCGCACGGCGCTGCAGGAGGCGGGACTCGACTACGACTCCGCCGACGCGTCCTTCGTGCCCAGCGTCAACGTCGAGGTGGACGCCGACGGCGCCGGCAAGGTCGTCAAGCTCATCGACGCGCTCGAGGACTGCGACGACGTGCAGAACGTCTACGCCAACTTCGACGCGCCCGACGAGGTGATGGCCGAGCTGTGAGGCTCGGCGTGGCGCACGTGGGCCGATCGCGACGGCCGATAGGCTTTCGAACATGCGTTCTGTCCGCGTCATGGGGGTCGACCCCGGTCTGACCCGCTGCGGCATCGGCGTCGTCGAGGGCAGCGTGGGCCGGCCGCTCACGATGGTGGACGTCTCGGTCGTGCGGACTCCCGCGGATCTGGACCTCTCCCGCCGCCTCCTGCGGCTCGAGAACGCCCTCGATGAGGCCGTCCGCACCCATCGTCCCGAGATCCTCGCGGTCGAGCGCGTGTTCAGCCAGCACAACGTCAGCACCGTCATGGGCACGGCACAGGCGAGCGGTATCGCGATACTCGTCGCCGCCCGCCACGGGCTCTCCGTGCGCCTGCACACGCCGAGCGAGGTCAAAGCCGCTGTCACCGGCAGCGGCCGTGCGGACAAGGCCCAGGTCACGCTCATGGTGACGCGGCTTCTGCGCTTGGCGCAGGCGCCCAAGCCCGCGGACGCCGCGGACGCGTTGGCGCTCGCGATCTGTCAGATCTGGCGCGGCGCCGCCCAGGATCGGCTGGCCGCCGCGGTCGCGGCGCAGGCCGGAAGGAGTGCACGATGATCGCCCATGTCAAGGGAACCGTGGCGGCGCTGACGGTCACGGCCGCCGTGGTGGAGGTCGGTGGCGTCGGACTGCAGGTGCTCTGCACGCCGCGCACCCTGGCCGAGCTCCGCCTCGGCCAGCCCGCCACCTTGTTCACCTCGATGGTCGTCCGTGAGGATTCGCTGACGGTCTACGGCTTCGCCGAGGCCGACGAGCGCGACATGTTCGAACTCGTCCAGACCGCGAGCGGCGTGGGCCCCAAGGTCGCCCAGGCCATGCTGGCGGTGCTCGATCCCGAGCGGCTGCGGCAGGCCATCGGCGCCGGCGAGGTCAGCACCCTCACGAGCGTCCCGGGGATCGGACGCAAGGGTGCCGAGCGGATCATCCTCGAGCTCAAGGACCGCGTGGGGGTGGTGGCGGGCGCTGCCGCCGGTTCCGCCGTGAGTGGCGCGGCGTGGCGCTCGCAGGTGCACGACGCGCTGACCGGTCTCGGCTGGTCGGCCAAGGACGCCGACGCCGCGATCGAGACCACCGCCGCGCAGTTGCCCGACGGCACCGATCCCGACGTCTCCACGATCCTGCGCGACGCCCTGCGCTCGCTCGCCAAGGCGCGTTGATGGATCCCGAGGAGTACACCGACGCGGTGTTCGCCGAGGCGTTGCCCGAGGAGCGCGCTTTCGAGGCGGCGCTGCGCCCCAAGACGCTCGACGAGCTGGTCGGCCAGGATCGCGTCCGTGAGCAGCTCGCGCTCGTCCTGGACGCTGCCACCGCGCGCGGCCGCACGCCTGACCACGTCCTGCTCTCGGGCCCGCCCGGTCTCGGCAAGACCACGATCGCCATGATCATCGCGAACCAGCTCGCCGCGCCGCTGCGGCTCACCTCGGGTCCGGCGATCCAGCACGCCGGCGACCTCGCCGCGATCCTCTCGGGGATCGGCGAGGGCGACGTCCTGTTCATCGACGAGATCCACCGCATGTCGCGGCCCGCCGAGGAGCTGCTCTACATGGCGATGGAGGACTTCCGTGTCGACGTCGTGGTCGGCAAGGGTCCGGGGGCGACCGCCATCCCGCTCGAGATTCCGCCGTTCACGGTGGTCGGCGCCACCACCCGTGCCGGACTCCTGCCCGGCCCGCTGCGCGACCGCTTCGGCTTCACCGCGCAGCTGGACTACTACGAACCGGCCGACCTGCACCGCATTGTGCTGCGGTCCGCCAGTCTGCTCGACCTCTCGATCGACGACGATGCCGCCCGCGAGATCGGCTCCCGCTCGCGTGGCACTCCGCGCATCGCCAACCGCCTGCTGCGCCGCGTCCGCGACTACGCGGAAGTGCGCGCCGGCGGTCACGTCGATCGCGCCGTGGCGCACGCGGCGTTGGAGTTGTACGAGGTCGACGAGCTCGGTCTGGATCGCCTCGACCGGGCGGTCCTGCACGCACTGTG
Organism: Aeromicrobium camelliae; assembly: GCF_003850045.1. Taxonomy (GTDB): domain Bacteria; phylum Actinomycetota; class Actinomycetes; order Propionibacteriales; family Nocardioidaceae; genus Aeromicrobium; species Aeromicrobium camelliae. Next base: position 40,760 of record NZ_RQJX01000012.1, read on the forward strand.
CGTCAGCTTCGGCGGCGGTCCCGTCGGCATCTCCACCCTCGCGGTAGCGGTGGGGGAGGAGCGCGAGACCGTCGAGGAGCTCGCCGAACCCTTCCTCGTACGACTCGGATTCTTGGCCCGCACACCGCGCGGCCGCATCGCGACACCGGCAGCGTGGCAGCACCTCGGGCTCTCGGTTCCGTCGGACGCCGCACAGCTGTCCTTCGACGACGCCGACTGACCGAGCGGTGCGGCCCCACCCGTAGACTCGTGCGGACATCGTTCCTCACCGACCGGGAGAGCTCCGCGTGGACATCATCATTCTCTTGGCCCTGCTCGCCGTGTTCTTCTTGCTGGTGCTGCGGCCCGCACGCCAGCGCCAGAAGCAGTTCCAGGAGGTCCAGACCGCCCTCGAGCCGGGGAAGCGCGTCATGCTGACCAGCGGCATCCACGGCACGCTCGTGGAGGTCGAGGACCAGACCGTCGACCTCGAGGTCGCCCCGGGCACCGTCATCACGGTGGCCCGCCAGGCCGTCGCCCAGGTCTTCACGCCGCTGGACGACCACGCCGAGGACCTCGACGAGCGCGGCGACGAGACGGCCTGATGCGCGCTCGCGGGTCGATGCTGGCGACCGGCGTGCTGGTCGGCACGCTGGGCCTGCTGTCGGCGTGCGGCAGTGACGGCACCGAGGCGTACTGCGAGCAGTTGGAGAACGTCAGCGGGCCGTTCGGCGATCTGCGCGACGGTGACTTCAGCCAGATCGACCAGGTCATGGACGACATGACCGAGATCGAGGACGCCGCGCCGGAGGACGTCGCCGAGGAATGGGCCACGTTCGCCGGGACGATCCGCGAGTTGCAGGCGGCGGTCGAGGAGCAGGGGCTCACGATCGCCGAACTGCTCGAGCTCGCCCAGCAGCCCGACCTCAGCGCCGAGGAGCAGGAGCGCCTTCAGGCCGTCGACGGCGCCCTCGCCGATCTCGACCTCAACGAACTCGACAGCGCGAGCCAGGCCATCGCCGAGCACGCCGAGACCGAGTGTGACCTCACCCTGGGAGGGGAGCAGTGAGCGACTTCGCCGCCCACGCCGAACGCATCCGCGCCGTGCCCGACTGGCCAGAGCCGGGCGTCACGTTCCGTGACATCACTCCGCTGCTCGCCGACGCCGCGGGCCTCGCGGCGACGATCGACGCACTCACCGAGGTCGCCTCGGGTTGGGGCCCGATCGACACCGTGGTCGGCATCGAGGCGCGCGGTTTCGTCCTCGCGCCGCCGGTGGCGTTGCGCCTCGGCGCCGGCTTCGTGCCGGTCCGCAAGGCGGGCAAACTGCCCGCGCCGACCGAGTCCCGCACCTACGACCTCGAGTACGGCAGCGCCACGGTCGAGGTGCATCGCGACGCTATCGCGCCCGGCGATCGTGTCCTGATCATGGACGACGTCCTCGCCACCGGAGGCACGATCGCTGCCGCCCGCGACCTCGTGACGTCCCTCGGCGGAGTGGTCGTCGGCGAGCTGGTGCTGCTGGAGCTCCCCGCCCTCGGCGGACGCGAGCGCCTCGCGTCCGACACGCCGCTGGCGGCGTTGGTGACCTACGGATGATGAGCAAACGCACGATCCGCGTCATCGCCCTCGTGGCGGCGGGTGCACTGCTGGTCGGCTCGGCCGCCACCCTCGTCACGATCCTGTGGTGATCCCCGTTCGGTGACGTGCCCTCCTGCGTAAGATGGACGAAAAGGAGGTGCGGTGGCAGATCCACAGGTCGGTAAGAAGACCAGCGAGGCGAAGACCCCCGAGTCCGCCCCGGCGTCCGCGCGCGTCCGCAGCCGGCTGGCACGCATCGGCGGCAAGTCGACGAGCGCCAACCCGGTGCTCGATCCGCTGCTGAAGATCTACCGCGCCACGCATCCCAAGGGCGACGTCCAGGCGATCCAGAAGGCTTACCGCATCGCTGCGGAAATGCATGAGGGACAGACCCGCAAGAGCGGGGACCCGTACATCACGCATCCGCTCGCCGTCGCCACGATCCTCGCCGAGCTCGGCATGACCGCACCCACCCTGTGCGCGGCGCTGCTGCACGACACGGTCGAGGACACCGCGTACACGATCGACCAGCTGCGCGCCGACTTCGGCGACGAGGTCGTCCATCTCGTCGACGGCGTCACGAAGCTCGACAAGGTCAAGTACGGCGACTCGGCGCAGTCCGAGACGATCCGCAAGATGATCATCGCGATGAGCCGCGACATCCGCGTGCTCGTCATCAAGCTGGCCGACCGCCTGCACAACATGCGGACGCTGCGCTACCTGCGGCAGGACAAGCAGGAGCGCATCGCTCGCGAGACGATCGAGATCTACGCGCCGCTGGCTCACCGGCTCGGCATGAACACGATCAAGTGGGAGCTGGAGGATCTCGCCTTCGGCACCCTGCACCCCAAGGTGTACGACGAGATCGTGCGCCTGGTCGCGGAGCGCGCTCCGTCGCGCGAGAGCTTCCTCGAGCGGGTCATCAGCGAGGTCACGTCCGATCTCGGTCACGCCAAGATCAAGGCCAAGGTCACCGGGCGGCCCAAGCACTACTACTCGATCTACCAGAAGATGCTGGTGCGCGGCCGCGAGTTCTCCGACATCTTCGACCTCGTCGGCGTCCGCATCCTGGTCGACGACGTGGCCGACTGTTACGCGGTGCTCGGCGTCCTGCACGCCCGCTGGAACCCGATTCCGGGGCGCTTCAAGGACTACATCAGCGTCCCGAAGTTCAACATGTACCAGTCGCTGCACACCACGGTGATCGGGCCGCAAGGCAAGCCCGTGGAACTGCAGATCCGCACCTACGCGATGCACCGCCGAGCCGAATACGGTGTCGCGGCCCACTGGAAGTACAAGGAAGACGCGCTGGCCAAGGCGTCGGCGGGCAAGCCGGGCAAGAACAAGACGCCAGGCGCGGAGGACATGGTCTGGCTCCGCGAGCTCATGGACTGGCAGTCCGAGACTGCCGACTCCAGCGACTTCCTCGACTCCCTGCGCTTCGAGATGACCAACGCCGGGGTCTACGCCTACACCCCGCGGGGTGACCTCATCCAGCTTCCCGCCGCGGCGACGCCGGTCGACTTCGCGTACGCCGTGCACACCGAGGTGGGCCACGCCTGTATCGGCGCGCGGGTCAACGGGCGGCTCGTGCCGCTGGAGTCGGAGCTGGAGAGCGGCGACGTCGTCGAGATCTTCACGTCCAAGTCACCCGATGCCGGGCCCAGCCGCGACTGGCTCGACTTCGTCAAGAGCCCTCGCGCCCGCAACAAGATCCGGCAGTGGTTCACCAAGGAACGGCGCGAAGAGGCCATCGAGCACGGCAAGGATCTCATCGCCAAGCAGATGCGCAAGGAGGGGCTCCCGCTCCACCGGCTCTTCAGCCAGCAGAACCTCGACGCGGTCGCGAAGGACCTCGGACTGGCCGACATCTCCGCGCTCTACGCAGCGGTCGGCGAGAACAACGTCGGGCCGCAGAACGTCGTCGAGCGGGTCATCGACCTCGCCGGTGGACGCGAAGGTGCTGAGGAGGACATCGCCGAGGCGACGAGCATCCCGACCTCGCTGCAGCGTCCGACGCCCACGTCGCGCAGCGTCGCGGGAGTGGAGGTGGAGGGCGTCGACGGCGACATCATGGTCAAGCTCGCGCGGTGCTGCACGCCGGTGCCGGGGGACTCGATCGCCGGGTTCGTCACCCGCACCTCGGGTGTCTCGGTGCACCGGCGCGACTGTCCCAATTTCCAGGTTCTGCAGGGCGAGGCCGAGCGCATCGTGCCGGTCTCGTGGGCGCCGACGGCCAAGAGCATGTTCCTGGTGGCCATCCAAGTCGAGGCGCTGGACCGCCCGCGCCTGCTGAGCGACATCACGCGGGTCATCTCCGACCAGCACGTCAACATCCTGTCCGCCGGCCTGAGCACGGGCCGCGACCGCGTAGCCAAGACGAAGTTCACCTTCGAGATGGCCGACCCCAAGCACCTCGGTCACGTGCTCAGCGCCGTGCGCTCCATCGACGGCGTCTTCGACGTCTACCGCCTGACCACGCAGTAAACCTGCCGAAGCTGGTGGTGCTCGAGTAGTGACGAGTCCGCCTGCGATGGCTTCATGTCGGTCGCTGAGCGACCTCCTACTCGTCCACCTAGGGTCGCGAAGCCACGCGGTCTCGCGTGATCGCGGCTGCGCTACAAGAGGCCGCGCCTCGATCGGCCGGTGGCCGACCGAGGGTCAGCTGAAGTCGGAGGCGGTCTTGCGGGCGATGTCGAGGAAGGCGCGGCGCGACTCGAGGTTCTCGGTGAGCTCGCGGACCTTCTTCTCATCGCCGGCCGCCTGGGCCTTCTCGAGCTTGGCCTCGGTCTCGGCGATCGCGGCTTCGAGCTTGCTGATCATGTCGCCGGCGCGCGCGGACTTCTCCGGGTCGGTGCGCTGCCACTCGCGCTGATCGGCGTTGCGGATCTCGTTCTCGACGGCGCGGATGCGGCTCTCGAACTCCTTGACCTTCGCCCGGGGAACCTTGCCGGCCGCCTCCCAGCGCTCGGCGATCGAGTGCCAGGCACGGCGCGCGGCGTCCAGATCGGCGATCGGCAGGAGGGCTTCGGCCTCGGCGAGCAGTTCGGCCTTGACCTCGGCGTTGCGCTCGTACTCGGCGTCGAGTTCGGCGTTCGCGGCGTCGCGCGCGGAGAAGAACACGTCCTGCGCGGCGCGGAACCGCTTCCAGAGCTTGTCCTCGACACCGCGTGGAGCGGGTCCGGCCTTCTTCCACTGCTGCATGAGATCGCGGTAGCGACCCGACGTCGGGCCCCAGTCGGTCGAGCTCGAAAGTGCCTCGGCCTCGGCGATGAGCTTCTCCTTGACCCGAGCGGCTTCGTCGCGCCGGGCGGACTGCTCGGCGAAGTGCGCCTTGCGACGCTTGGTGTAGGCCGTGCGGGCGGAGCTGAAACGGTGCCAGAGTTCGTCGTCCTGCGACTTGGGAAGGCGGGGGAGGCCCTTCCACTCCTCGAGGAGTTCGCGGAAGCGATCGGCGCCGGCGCGCCAGTCGTTGCCCGCGGCGAGAGCTTCGGCCTCCGCCACGATGCGCGTCTTGGCCTCCTTGGCCTCCTGCTGGCGCTGCTCCCGCTCGATGCGGCGCTTCTCGCGTGCTTGGTCGACGAGCGGCGCGAGGGCGTCGAGACGGCTCAGGAGACTGGCGAGGTCGCCCATCGCCTGCGCGCCCTCGACCTGCTCGCGCACCGCGGCGAGCGCCTTGGCGGCGTCGTCGGGCGCGACCGTTCCCGCGGACAGCCGCTTCTCCAGGAGGTCGACCTCGGTCTCGAGGCCGTCGAAGCGCCGGGTGTACAAGGCGATGGCCTCGGCGGGATCCCCACCGACCCATTGGCCGATGAGGCGCTCACCCTCGGCCTCGCGAACGTACACATTTCCCTCGGCGTCGACGCGACCCCACGGGTGCTCGGCGGCAGCAGTCATGGGCACGAGTGTAGTGGTGACCTGCCGGGTGAGGACGCCTCGCGCCGCATCTCGGCGCTCGCGTAGGCTGGCCGACGTGCTTCTCACCAGTTTTCCCGCCGGTCCGCTGCAGGCGAACTGCTATTTCGTGGCCGCCGGCGAGGGCGCGCCGTGCGCGATCGTCGACCCCGGGATGGAGTCCTTCGAAGCGATCCAGAAGGTCGTCGACCAGCACGGGTTCACGGTCGCTGCAGTGCTCGTGACGCACGGGCACTTCGATCACATGTGGTGCGCTCAGGACGTGGCCGCCGCCTACGACTGCCCGGTCTGGATCCACCCGGCCGACCGTCACCTGCTGAGCGACCCGATGGCCGCGATCTCCGGCCAGTCCGCGGCGATGCTTCGTGAGCAGTTCGCCGGCATCGACATGCCCGAGTTCGGCGAGCCGGCCGACGTTCGCGATGCGGTCGACGGCGCCCGGATCGAGGTGGGCGAGCTCGTCCTCACCGTCGACCACTGCCCGGGTCACACGCCCGGCACCGTGATGTACCGGGTGGACTATCCGGGTCCGGAGCCCGTGTCGCAGGTGGCGTTCTCCGGCGACTTCCTGTTCTTCGGCTCGATCGGCCGTACCGACCTCACCGGGGGAGACCACGCCCAGATGCAGCAGAGTCTGCGCGACAAGGTGCTCAGCCTGCCCGACGACGTCGTCGTGCTGCCCGGTCACGGGCAGCAGACGTCCGTCGGCCGGGAGAAGGCCACCAACCCGTTCCTCGCGGAGTTGTCGGCATGAGCGAGCGCCAGCTCGCGTCCATGGGGCATCACCTCATGCCGGCACCTACCTGTCGTCGGTTCATCAAGGAGGTGTCGGCATGAGCAAGTTGAGCGGATTCCCCGAGTACCTGCCGGCGCAGCGCAACGCGGAGCTGGCGGTGCTCGATCACCTGCGCCGGGTGTTCGAGCTGCACGGTTTCGCCAACATCGAGACCCGCGCCGTCGAGACGATGGATCAGCTCACGCGCAAGGGTGAGATCGACAAAGAGGTCTACGTCCTGCGCCGGCTGCATGCGGCCGACGATGAGGGCGACGCCGGCATGGGACTGCACTTCGACCTCACCGTGCCGTTCGCCCGCTACGTCCTGGAGAACGCCGGGCACCTGACCTTCCCGTTCCGCCGCTACCAGATCCAGAAGGTGTGGCGCGGTGAACGGCCGCAGCAGGGACGCTTCCGCGAGTTCACTCAGGCCGACATCGACATCGTGGGCGAGGGCACCCTGCCTTTCCACTTCGACGTCGAGGTCGCCCGGGTCATGGCCGAGGCCCTGTCCGGGCTCCCGGTCCCCGAACTGACGCTCCAGGTGTCGAACCGCAAGGTGCTCGAGGGCTTCTACCGGGGCCTCGGGATCGCCGACCCCACCGCGGTCATGCAGGTCGTCGACAAGCTCGACAAGCTCCCGGCCGACAAGGTCGCCGGACTGCTGCGCGAGCAGGGGTTGAGCGACGACCAGGCCGCGCAGTGCCTGGCGCTCGCCGACATCCGTACGACCGACACGTCGTTCGTCGAGCAGGTCCGTGCGCTCGGCGTCGAGCACCCGATGCTCGACGAGGGCCTCGAGGAGCTGGCCGCGGTCGTCGGCGCCGGTGAGCAGGTCCAGGGTGTCGTCGTGACCGCCGATCTGCGGATCGCCCGCGGACTGGACTACTACACCGGCACCGTGTTCGAGACCCGGATGGCGGGTTACGAATCGCTCGGCTCGATCTGCTCCGGCGGTCGTTACGACCAGCTCGCGAGCGACGGCAAGCGCACGTTCCCCGGCGTGGGCATCTCCCTCGGCGTCTCACGCCTGTTGGCGCCCCTGTTCGCCGACGGCATGACCGCGAGCCGCAGCGTGCCGTCCGCCGTGCTGGTCGCGCTCGTCACCGAGGACAGCCGGCCGGTCAGCGACGCCGTCGCTCAGCAACTGCGGGCCCGGGGCATCCCCGCCGAGGTCGCCGCCACGGCGCAGAAGTTCGGCAAACAGATCCGGTACGCCGAGCGCCGCGGTATCCCGTTCGTCTGGTTCCCGCCCGCGGAGGGCGAGGACGGCCACGAGGTCAAGGACATCCGTACCGGCGACCAGCAGGCGGCCGATCCCGCCGCCTGGGAGCCCCCCGCCAGCGACCTGCGCCCGCAGGTCGTCGTCACGAAGGAGAAGCAGCAGTGATCCGCACGCACGACGCCGGAACCCTGACCGCCGCGAACATCGGCGAGCAGGTCACGCTCGCCGGATGGGTCGCCCGGCGCCGCGACCACGGCGGCGTCGCGTTCATCGACCTGCGCGAGGCCTCCGGTGTCGTCCAGGTCGTCGTCCGCGAGGACGTCGCACACCAGCTGCGCGCCGAGTACTGCCTGCGGATCGTCGGCACCGTCGAGAAGCGGCCCGAGGGCAACGAGAACCCCGGGATCGCGACCGGCGAGATCGAGGTCATCGCCGACGATGTGGAGATCCTCAGCTCGGCCGCACCGCTGCCGTTCCCGATCGACGACCACGTCGACGTCGGCGAGGAAGTCCGCCTCAAGCATCGTTACCTGGACTTGCGCCGCAGCGGACCCGCCGCCGCCATCCGCCTGCGCAGCAAGGTCAACGCGGCCGCCCGCCGGGTGCTGGAGCGGCACGAATTCGTCGAGATCGAGACGCCGACGCTCACCCGCTCGACGCCCGAGGGCGCCCGCGACTTCCTCGTCCCCGCGCGGCTCAAGCCCGGCAGCTGGTACGCGCTGCCGCAGAGCCCGCAGCTGTTCAAGCAGCTGCTCATGGTCGGCGGCATGGAGCGGTACTACCAGATCGCCCGCTGCTATCGCGACGAGGATTTCCGCGCCGACCGCCAGCCGGAGTTCACCCAACTCGACCTCGAGATGAGCTTCGTCGAGCCCGACGACGTCATGGCGCTCGCCGAGGAGATCTACGTCGAGCTGTGGAAGCTCATCGGCGTCGACCTTCCCACGCCGTTCCCGCGCATCACGTACGCGGACGCGATGGCCAAGTACGGCTCGGACAAGCCGGACCTGCGCCTCGACCTCGAGCTGACCGAGTGCACCCAGTACTTCGCCGACACGCCCTTCCGCGTGTTCCAGGCGCCGTACGTCGGTGCGGTCGTCATGCCCGGCGGTGCGTCCCAGCCGCGCCGCCAGCTCGACGCCTGGCAGGAGTGGGCGAAGCAGCGCGGGGCCAAGGGTCTCGCGTACGTGCTCGTCGGCGAGGACGGTGAGCTGAGCGGACCCGTCGCCAAGAACCTGTCCGACGAGGAGAAGGCCGGCCTCGCCGAGTTCGTCGGCGCCAAGCCCGGCGACTGCGTGTTCTTCGCGGCCGGTGCTCGCAAGTCCAGCCAGAACCTCCTCGGTGCCGCGCGCCTGGAGATCGGGCACCGCTGCGGTCTCATCGACGAGTCCGCGTGGGCCTTCTGCTGGGTCGTCGACTGGCCGATGTTCGAGCCGGTCAACGAGCTCGATTCCGGCGACGTCGCGGTCGGCGCAGGGGAGTGGACCGCGGTGCACCACGCCTTCACGGCCCCGCAGGACCCGGCGACCCTCGACGAGCCCGGCACCTCGCTCGCGCAGGCCTACGACATCGTGTGCAACGGCAACGAGGTCGGCGGCGGCTCGATCCGTATCCACCGCGAGGACGTCCAGTCGAGGGTCTTCGAGATCATGGGGATCGGCGCCGAGGAGGCCCAGGAGAAGTTCGGCTTCCTGCTCGACGCGTTCCGCTTCGGCGCGCCGCCGCACGGCGGCATCGCCTTCGGATGGGACCGTACGTGCGCGCTGTTGTCGGGCGCGGACTCGATCCGCGAGGTGATCGCGTTCCCCAAGTCCGGCGGCGGCTACGACCCGCTCACCGCGGCTCCGGCACCCATCACGGCGCAGCAGCGCGAGGAAGCCGGCGTCGACGCGGTCCCCGAGGACGACGACGCCTGAGCGGTGAGCCATCCCGCTCACCGCTCGGTGCGGGTGGCGGCGGCTAGGCTCGCCTCATGACGTCCGACGGTCTTTTCGACCTGCCCGACGCGCCGCCGCCCCGGCCCGATTCCGGTGGAACGCTGGCCGGAAACCAGCACGCCTCGGCGCCGCTCGCGGTGCGCATGCGCCCCCGCAGCCTCGACGAGCTCGTGGGGCAGCAGCACCTGCTCGCGCCCGGCTCACCGCTGCGGCAGATGATCGACGGCCACAAGCCGCTCACCATCCTGCTGTGGGGCCCCCCGGGCACCGGCAAGACGACCCTCGCGAGCCTCATCAGCGCGCAGACCGACCGTCGATTCGTCGAGGTCTCGGCGGTCAGCGCGGGAGTCAAGGAGGTCCGCGAGGTCATCGCGGGCGCCCGCCGCGCCCTGGCGGCCACCGGCCAGGAGACCGTGCTGTTCGTCGACGAGGTGCACCGGTTCAGCAAGGCGCAGCAGGACGCGCTGCTCCCCGGTGTCGAGAATCGCTGGGTCAGCCTCGTGGCGGCCACGACCGAGAACCCGCATTTCAGCGTCATCTCGCCGCTGCTGAGCCGCTCGCTGCTGCTCACTCTCGAATCGCTCACCGACGACGACGTCGCCACGCTCGTCGACCGGGCGCTCGTCGACGAGCGCGGTCTGGCCGGCGAGGTCACCCTCACCGAGGACGCGCGCGAGCATCTGGTCCGGCTCGCCGGAGGCGACGGCCGCCGGGCCCTGACCTACCTCGAAGCAGCGGCCGGCGCGGCCACCGCCCAGGGCAAGACGCAGATCACCGTCGAGGACGCCGCGCTGGCCGTCGACCGCGCCGCGGTGCGCTACGACCGGCAAGGCGACCAGCACTACGACGTCACGAGCGCGTTCATCAAGTCGATCCGCGGCTCCGACGTCGACGCGGCGCTGCACTACCTCGCCCGCATGATCGAGGCAGGGGAAGACCCCCGCTTCATCGCACGACGGCTGATGATCCACGCCAGCGAGGACATCGGCATGGCCGACCCGACAGCGCTGCCGGTGGCCACGGCCACGGCGCAGGCGGTGGCGATGATCGGCTTCCCCGAGGCGCGCATCCCGCTCGCGCAGGCCGTCATCCACCTGGCCACGGCGCCCAAGTCGAACGCCGTCATCGCCGCGATCGACGGGGCGCTCGCCGATGTGCGCGCCGGCAAGGTGGGAGCCGTTCCACCGGCGTTGCGCGACGCCCACTACGCGGGGGCCAAGAAGCTCGGTCACGGACACGACTACGTGTACGCGCACGACGACCCGCGCGGGGTGGTGCCCCAGCAGTACGCGCCCGACGACGTGGACGGCGCAGAGTACTACCGCCCCGGGCGGCACGGTGCGGAGGCAGCGCTCGCCGATCGCCTCGCCCGTATTCGCGCCATCCTCCGTGACCGGTAACCTCGTCATATGCCCTCTTCGGTCGACGTCGTCGTACTCGGCGTGGCCGCGGTGCTCGCCGTGGTCGCGCTCGTCGCCGCGATCGTCGCCCTGCGCGCCGTCCGCGAGGTCAAGGCGCTGCGCGCCTCCGCGGCACCGACACCGGCCCCCGTCGAGCCCGAGCAGCGCGGGGGACAGGACCTCGACATTCGCTCGGTCGAGGCGCCGGCCGTCGCCCCGGCCCCTGAGGCCCGCATCATCGAAGGTCGGGTCATTGTGCCGCCCACGCAGGAGCAGCTCGTCGCCGCCCAGATGACCCGGCCGAGCGTGCGCATCGCCATCGTCGTCGCCGGTGTCATGCACGCCCTGCGACCGGAGAGCCGCGACCGCATCAGCGGTCTCATGCGGCGCGACTACCGCCAGCGACGGCGTGCTCGGCAGCGGGCCGCTCGACGCGCAGCACGGGTCGCCCCGCCTCCACCTGGCCAGACCGACGGATGGATGAGCTCATGACGGGACGTGTTCTGTGGTTCGTCGCCGGGACGGCCGCCGGGGTGTACGCCTCGGTCAAGGCCCGCCGGGCCGCCTACCGCATGTCGATGCCCGGCCTCGTCGATCAGGCCAGCGCGCTCGGCACCGGCGTTCGCGCGTTCAACGCCGAGATGCGTGAAGGCATGCACGCCAAGGAGTACCAGCTCCGAGCCGAGGTGCTCGGCGCGCCGCAGCTCGACTCCGCCCCCCTGGACCAGCCCCGACTGTCACTCGAGAAGGATCCCACCTGATGGACACCGCAGAGATCCGGCGCCGTTTCCTCGCTCACTTCGAGGCCGCCGGCCACACGGTCGTGCCGTCGGCGCCGCTGCTGTTCGACGACCCGAATCTGCTGTTCGTCAACGCGGGCATGGTGCCGTTCAAGCCCTACTTCCTCGGCCAGGAGACGCCGCCGTTCGACCGGGCGACGAGCGTGCAGAAGTGTGTGCGCACCCTCGACATCGAGGAGGTCGGCAAGACCACGCGTCACGGCACGTTCTTCCAGATGAACGGCAACTTCAGCTTCGGCGACTACTTCAAAGAAGGCGCCATCGAGCTGGCGTGGTCGCTCATCACCAATCCGGTCGACGCCGGCGGTCTCGGTTTCGATCCGGACCGCATCTGGGTCACGGTGCTGCACAGCGACACCGAGGCGCGTGAGCTGTGGAAGAAGGTCGCCGGGCTCCCCGACGAGCGCATCCAGAACCGTGGTCTGCTCGACAACTACTGGAACATGGGCGTTCCCGGCCCCGGCGGACCGTGCTCGGAGATCTACGTCGACCGCGGCCCGCAGTACGGCCCGGACGGCGGCCCCGAGGCCGACGAGGATCGCTTCCTGGAGATCTGGAACCTCGTCTTCATGCAGGAGGAGCTGAGCGCGGTCCGCGCGAAGGACGATTTCGACGTCCTCGCTCCGTTGCCCAAGAAGAACATCGACACCGGCATGGGCCTCGAACGGGTCGCGTACCTCCTGCAGGGCAAGGAGAACATGTACGAGATCGACGAGGTCTTCCCGGTCATCGCCAAGGCCGCGGAGATGTCGGGCAAGCGCTACGGCGCCGACCACGTCGACGACGTGCGCTTCCGAGTCATCGCCGACCACGTCCGCAGCGGGCTCATGCTCATCGGCGACGGCGTCACGCCCGGCAACGAGGCGCGCGGGTACGTGCTGCGCCGACTCCTGCGTCGTGCCGTGCGCTCGATGCGCCTGCTCGGTTACGAGGGCCCGGCGCTGCCTGAACTCCTGCCGGTCAGCCTCGACAAGATGAAGCGCTCCTACCCCGAGTTGGAGGCCGACTTCGCGCGGATCAGCCAGGTCGCCTACGCCGAGGAGGAGGCGTTCCGTTCCACGCTGGCCAAGGGCACGCAGGTCTTCGATCTCGCTGCCGGCGAGACCAAGACCTCCGGCGCCACGCAGCTCAGCGGCGACAAGGCGTTCCAGCTGCACGACACGTACGGCTTCCCGATCGACCTCACGCTGGAGATGGCCGCCGAGCAGGGGCTCAGCGTGGATGAAGAGGGCTTCCGCGGCCTGATGGCCGAGCAGCGCGCGCGGGCGAAGGCCGATGCCAAGGCCAAGAAGGGCAGCCACGCGGATACGACGCTCTACCGCCAGACACTCGACGCACACGGTCCGACCGATTGGCAGGCGTACACGACTCTCACGACCGAGTCGCGCGTCCTCGCGCTCTACGCGCAAGGCGCCACGACGCCCGCGGCCGCGGCCGGCACGCTCGCCGAGGTCGTGCTGGACCGCACGCCCTTCTACGCCGAGTCGGGCGGTCAGAACGCCGACGCCGGCACGCTGAGCTGGGACGGCGGCCGTGCCGAGGTGCTCGACGTCCAGCGGCCGGTGCGCGGGCTCGTCGTGCACCAGGTGCGCGTGCTCGAGGGCGAGCTGACGCTCGACACGCTGCTGTCGGCCGACGTCGACCGTGACTGGCGCGTCGGTGCCTGCCAGGCGCACTCGGGCACCCACGTCGTGCACGCCGCGCTGCGCGAGGTCCTCGGCCCCACGGCGCTGCAGTCCGGCTCGTACAACCGGCCCGGGTACCTCCGCTTGGACTTCGGCTGGAACGGCGCGCTCTCGCCCGAGCAGCTCCATGACGTCGAGGAGGCGGCGAACCGCGCGCTGCGCGAGGACCTTCCCGTGTCGGCGGCGATCATGCCGTTGCCCAAGGCCCGGGAGATCGGCGCGCTCGCCCTGTTCGGTGAGACGTACGGCGAGGACGTGCGCGTCATCGAGATCGGTGGCCCGTGGTCGCGTGAGCTGTGCGGTGGCACGCACGTACAGCGGTCCAGCCAGATCGGGACCGTCGTGATCACCTCCGACTCCTCGGTGGGTGCGGGCAACCGCCGCGTCGAGGCGCTCGTGGGACTCGAGGGCTTCCGGTACCTGGCCAAGGAGCGCGATCTGGTGCTTCAGCTGACGGATCTGTTGAAGACCAAGCCCGATGACGTGCCCGGACGCGTCCAGGACCTCGTGAGCAGGCTGCGCGCCAGCGAAAAGGAGTTGGAGCGCCTCAAGACCGCCCAGCTCCTCGGTGCGGCCGGTGACCTGGCCAAGAACGCCAAGGACGTCGACGGCGTGGCGCTCGTCGCCCACCGTGCGGACGGTGTCGGCGGCAGCGACGTCCGCCAGATGGCCCTCGATATCCGCGGGCGCATCCAGGACCGCCCGGCGGTCGTCGTGGTGATCGGCACGGCCGGCGACAAACCGAGCGTCGTGGTCGCGGTCAACCCGGCGGCGCAGGAGCGGGGCATCGCGGCGAATCAGCTGATCGGCGTCATCGGCGAGAAGATCGGCGGCCGCGGTGGCGGCAAGGCCGACGTCGCGCAGGGCGGCGGCACCGACCTCGGTGGCATCGACGCTGCCTTCGCCGCGGTCGAGGCGGCGCTCTGAGCATGCGGCGCGGCCGTCGGCTCGGGATCGACGTGGGCGAGGTCCGCATCGGCGTCGCGAGCTGTGATCCCGACGGGCTGATCGCCACGCCGGTCGAGACCGTTCCGGCGCGCGACGGCGACCCGATCGCCCGGATCGCCGCGCTCGTGCGCGAGTACGAGGCCATCGAGTGCGTCGTCGGTCTTCCCGTGTCCCTGTCGGGCCGGGAGGGCGCCGCAGCCGCCAAAGCGCGTGACTTCGCCGCGCGACTGGTGCCTGCGATCCCCGGCGTGTCGGTACGGTTGGTCGACGAACGGATGTCCACGGTCACCGCCAGCTCGCAGCTGCGGGCGTCGGGACGCAAGGCGAAGTCCTCGCGTTCGGTCATCGACCAGGCCGCGGCCACGGTGATTCTGCAGACGGCGCTGGACGCCGAACGTACCCGGGGATCGGCCCCGGGCGAACTCCTCGACGATGGGATCGAGACGACATGAGCAACGACAGCGGGCTGGATCTGCTGACCGGAGGCGGCGCGGACGGGGCTGGCGACGGTGGCCGAGGCAACGGCAACGGCCGCGGTGGTCGCCGCCGCGCCGAGCCGCCACGCCGCTCAGGCCGCGGCAAGCTTGTCGCGGCGATCGCGGTGCTCGCCGTGCTGTGCGTGGGCGGCTTCTGGGCGTTCGGCGAGCTCCGGGACCGTTTCGGTGCTCCGGACGACTACACGGGGGAGGGCTCTGGCGAGGTCACCGTGCAGATCGCGGAGGGTGCGAACGGCGCCCAGATCGCTCAGGTCCTCTACGACAACGGCGTGGTCGCCTCCACCGACGCGTTCTACCGGCTCTCGCTGAGCGACCAGCGCGCTCAGAGCATTCAGCCCGGGACGTACCAGTTGCGCGAGAAGATGTCGGCCAAGGCCGCGCTCGACGCGCTGGTCGACCGCGCCAACCGCGTCGAGTCGCGCGTCACGGTGCCCGAGGGGACGCGCGTCGACGACATCGTGCAATTGATCGCTGAGAACACCGACATCACCGCCGAGGATCTTCAGGCGGCGCTCGCCGATCCGGCCAGCATCGGGCTGCCCGAGGTCGCGCAGGGCAACCCCGAGGGCTATCTGTTCCCCGAGACCTACTTCGTCGAGCCCGACACCACCGCCACGCAGTTGCTGAGCCAGATGGTGCAGCAGACGGTGCAGGTGACGCAGGAGCTCGACATCGACGGGCGCGCGGCCTCGCTCGGCTACAACGCCGAGGAGATCATGACGATCGCGAGCATCCTCGAGTGGGAGGTCAACAACGAGGAGGACTACCGCAAGGCCGCGCGGGTGATCTACAACCGTCTGGACGTCGGTGAGGCACTGCGGATGGACTCGACCGTGCACTACGTGAGCGGCCGTCGCGGCGACGCCTTCACCACCGATGAGGAACGCAACGCCGACTCGCCGTACAACACCTACCGGTATCCGGGTCTGCCGCCCGGACCGATCGGTTCGCCCGGCAAGGCCGCCATCGAGGCGGCGCTCAACCCTGCCGAGGGGGAGTGGATGTACTTCGTGGCCGACGTCGAGACCGGCGAGACGACCTTCACCAACACCTACGCGGAGCACCAGCAGGCCTGCCGCGACGCTGGTTTCGAGTGCTGATGGTGGCGCCACGCCGGTGTGCGGTCGTCGGCCGCCCGATCACGCATTCGCTGTCTCCGGTCATGCACCGGGCGGCGTACGACGCACTCAATCTTGACTGGAGCTACGACGCGGTCGAGGTGGGTGCGGGTGGGCTTGCTGCGTTCGCGGCGGGGCTCGACGACTCCTGGCGGGGATTGTCGGTCACGATGCCGCTCAAGCGGGAGGCCGCCGAGCTGGCCGTGCATCGCAGTGACGACGTCGCGTTCCTCGGCGTCGCGAACACCCTGGTGCGCGAGCAGGACGGCTGGCACGCGAGCAATACCGACGTCCCCGGTGCCCTGACCGCGCTGCGGGAGGCGGGCGTCGAATGTGTACGGACCGTCCGCGTGCTGGGCGGTGGTGCCACGGCCGCCTCCCTCGTGCTCGCGGCCCACCGTCTCGGTGCCCTGCGGGTCACGTTGCAACTACGGGATCCCTCGCGGGCGGGCGAGACGCTCGACGTCGCGCGTGCGCTCGGGCTGGAGGTCGAGGTCGTCGGTCTCGAGACTCCGGTCGTCGAGCACGCAGATCTGCTCGTGAACACCATCCCGCCCGCTGCCACGGCCGGTCGGGCACATGAGCTCGTCGAGGCCTCCGGCGCCGTCTTCGAGGCGCTCTACGACCCGTGGCCGTCCCCCTTGCTCCGGGCAGCGGAGGAGGAGGGCGTCGCCGCGTGCTCAGGACTCGACCTCCTCGTCCATCAGGCGGTGCTCCAGGTGGTGGCCATGACCGGGCAGGTCGTCGATCCACAGGTGCTCCGCGTGCCGGCCTTCGACGCGGTGGCGGCGCGGTAGTCTCTCGTCGTGCCGTCCGCCGCCTCGCTCGCCGTCGTCGTCGCTGCCGTCCTCGCGGCACTCACTCGATGGTGGCTCGCGCGGTTGCCCGAGCCTGCGGAGCCCGACGACGACAAAGTGCCGTACGCCCGACTCGCCGAGCCTCCGTTCCTGGCTCTGCTGTGCGCGATCGGCGCGGCGGTGCTCGCCGCGGTGGCCGTCTGGCAACTGCCCCAGCCGCTCGTGCCCGTGTGGACCCTGCTCGCGGCCATGACCCCGGTGCTGGCGTACATCGATGCGCGCACCCATCTGCTGCCGTTCCTCATGGTGGCGCCGCTCTACGTCGCCACCTGGTTGCTCACGGTCGCGGTCGCTTGGTCCGGCGACGACTGGACCATCGCCCGCGACGCACTCGTCGGCAACGTCGTCGTGTTCGCAGCGTTCGTCCTGCTGTACATCGTCGCGGGACGGTTCTTCGCGGGCGGCTTCGGCTACGGCGACGTCCGGCTGTCCGCGGTGCTGGGTGTCGCACTGGGTCCGCTGGGCCTGACGGCCTCGTTCGTGGGGCTGTACGCCGGCTTCGTCATCGCCGCTGTAGCCGGAATCGTCCGCAACCGCGGTCGGGTCAGGGGCGGTCCGCCGATCGCCTTCGGACCGGCCATGCTGGTGGGGGCGTTCGTCGGCACGTTCGTCTGACGGGCGCATTCGGGGGCCGTGTCGCCCGCGTGGAAGAATCAGGCCCATGCTTCGTTGGTTGACGGCCGGGGAATCCCACGGCCCAGCGCTGGTGGCGACTCTCGACGGCCTTCCGGCAGGTGTCGAGGTCGCGAGCAAGGAGATCCAGGCGGCCCTCGCTCGCCGTCGACTCGGGTACGGCCGGGGCGCGCGCATGAACTTCGAGGCCGACGAGCTCGAGATCATCGGCGGGATCCGCCACGGCCGGACCCTCGGAAGCCCGGTCGCGCTGCGGATCGGCAACAGCGAGTGGCCCAAGTGGGAGCGGGTCATGGCAGCCGACCCGGTCGACGAGGAGGAACTCGCGGGCCTCAAACGCAACGCGCCGCTGACCCGGCCACGGCCCGGACACGCCGACCTCGCGGGCATGCAGAAGTACGACTTCGACGAGGCGCGGCCGATCCTGGAGCGGGCGAGCGCCCGTGAGACCGCAGCCCGCGTCGCGCTCGGAGAGATCGCCGCCCGCTTCCTCCAGCAGGCCACGGGCGCCACGATCGTCAGCCACGTCGTGGAGATCGGCAGCGTGGCCGCCCCGGCCGGGCTGCTCCCCACCCACGCCGACATCGAGCGGCTCGATGCCGACCCCGTACGGTGCTTCGACCCTGCGGCCTCGGCCGCGATGGTCGCCGAAATCGACGCGGCCCACAAGGACGGCGACACGCTCGGCGGCGTCGTCGAGGTGCTCGTCGACGGTTTGCCGCCGGGCCTCGGCTCCCACACCCAGTGGGACCGTCGACTCGACAGCCGCTTGGCCGGCGCGCTCATGGGCATCCAGGCCATCAAGGGCGTCGAGCTCGGCGACGGGTTCGAGTTGGCCCGCACTCGCGGTTCTGCCGCCCACGACGAGATCGTCCCCACGCCCGAGGGGATCCGCCGCACAAGTGGACGCTCCGGCGGAACCGAAGGTGGAATGACCACCGGCGAGGTGCTGCGGGTCCGCGCTGCGATGAAGCCCATCGCCACCGTGCCGCGAGCGCTGCGGACCGTCGACGTCAGCACGGGCGACGAGGCCGTCGCGCACCACCAGCGGTCCGACGTCTGCGCGGTCCCGGCAGCAGGCATCGTCGCGGAGGCGATGGTCGCTCTCGTCGTGGCGGGCGCCGTGCTGGAGAAGTTCGGCGGGGACTCGGTGGGGGAGACCCGGCGCAACGTGCAGTCGTATCTGGACCACCTGAGGTTCCGGTGAGGCCCGCCGTCGTCCTGGTGGGCCCGCCGGGCGTGGGGAAGTCGACGGTCGGGGCGATCGTCGCCGCGCGGCTCGGAGTGCCCCTGCGCGACACGGACGAGGACATCGCAGCCGAGCAGGGCCGCTCGGTGCAGGAGATCTTCGTCGAGTCCGGTGAACCGCATTTCCGCGAACTCGAGCGCCAGGCCGTCGCGCGGGCGCTCGCCGAGCACGACGGTGTGCTCTCGCTCGGTGGCGGTGCGCCGTTGCACTCCGAGACCCGCCGGTTGCTGCGGGAGCACCATGTGGTGTTCCTCGACGTCGGTCTCGCCCAAGCCGCCTCGCGGGTCGGACTGAACAGCGGCCGCCCGCTGCTCCTGGGCAATGTCCGCGGTCAGCTCAAGCGGCTCATGGACGAGCGCCGTCCGGTGTATACCGAGGTCGCCACCGTGACGATCGACACCGACGGGCGCACCCCCGAAGAGGTCGCCGAGGCCGTCATCGACGCGGTGAAGGCGAACCGATGAGCCACCGTCTGCGCGTCGCGACGGCACAGCCGTACGACGTCCACGTGCGCCATGGCGCCGATGCCGAACTCGCTCACCTGGCGCCGCAGGACGCCGAGCGCGTCGCCATCGTGCACAGTCCCGCCGTAACCGACCGCGCCGAGCGGCTCGCGTCGGGGTTGGCCCACCGCCAGGTCCTGCTCATCGAGGCACCCGACGGCGAGCAGGCCAAGACTCCTGAGTTCCTGGCTCACTGCTGGAGCCAACTCGCCCACCACGGGTACACCCGGTCAGATCTCGTCGTCGGCGTCGGCGGCGGAGCCACCACCGACCTCGCCGGCTTCCTCGCGGCCAGCTGGCTGCGCGGCGTCCGGTTCGTCACCGTGCCCACGACCGTCCTCGGGATGGTCGACGCGGCGGTCGGCGGTAAGACCGGGATCAATCTGCGGGAAGGCAAGAACCTCGTCGGCGCCTTCCACGAGCCCATCGGCGTCCTGTGCGATCTTGACGCGTTGACGACCCTGCCTGGGGCCGAGATCCGCAGCGGACTCGCCGAGATCGTCAAGTGCGGCTTCATCGCCGATCCGCAGATCCTGGACCTGATCGAGGCCGATCCGGTCGCCGCAGCCGATCCGCACGACCGGCTGCTCGCCGACCTCATCGCCCGCGGCATCGCGGTGAAGGCCGCCACGGTAGCCGGCGACCTCACCGAGCAGGGCCCTGGCGGCGTCATCGGTCGCGAGGCCCTCAACTACGGACACACGCTCGGTCACGCGATCGAGCGTCACGAGCAGTACCGCGTCCGGCACGGCGAGGCGATCAGCATCGGCATGGTGTTCGCGGCCGAGCTCGCGCACCGCACCGGGCACATCGACTCGCGCCTGCTCGCCCGCCACCGCCGGGTGCTCGACGTCCTCGGTCTCCCCACCACGTATCGCACCGGGCTCTTCGCCGACCTGCTCGACGGTATGCGCCTGGACAAGAAGTCGCGCGGTTCGACGTTGCGCTTCGTCGTGCTGCACGGACTCGCGGCACCGACGATCCTCGCCGGACCGGACGAGGCCGTGCTGCGCGCGAGTTACGAGGCGATCGCCGAGTGAGTGCCGCGGACCGCCGGGACCGTCTCGCCGCGCTGGTGCGCGAGCGCGACGCCGACGCGATGTTCGTCGGCGACCTCGTCAACGTCCGCTATCTCACCGGTTTCACCGGATCCAACGGCGCCGTGCTCGTCCACGCGGACGGTACGGCCGTGTTCTTCACGGACGGTCGTTACCAGGACCAGGCTGCCGTGGAGGTCCCGGACCTCGAGCGCGTGATCACCCGGCGCATCCTCGACGAGGTGCGCGCCCGCGCCGCGGGGACGCTCATGGCCGAGACGCATCTGCTCGCCGTGGACGCGTGGGAGCAACTCGGCCGGCCGCACGCGGCCGGCCGGCTCGTCGAGGGGTTGAGGGAGGTCAAGGACGAGTCCGAGATCGCCGCGCTGCGTCGTGCATGCGCCATCTCAACCGAGGCGCTCGAACGCCTGCTCAGCGGCCCGCTCCTGGGTCGCAGTGAGCGGGAGCTCGCCCGCGATCTCGAGTGGCGGATGCTGGAGTTGGGAGCCGAGGACAAGGCGTTCGACACGATCCTCGCGACCGGTGACCACACCGCCATCCCGCACCATCACCCCACCGACCGGGTGGTGCGGCCGGGCGACCTGCTCAAGATCGACTTCGGTGCGCGCGTCGACGGCTATCACGCCGACTGCACCCGCACCGTCGTCGTCGGCGCGGCCGCGGACTGGCAGCGCGAGATCTACGCGGCGGTCCGCGCGTCACAGGCTGCCGGAGTGGAGCGGTTGCGCCACGGTGTGCCGGTGCCCGAGGCGCATGCGGCCGCTGTCGACAGCCTTGAGGCGGCCGGCTGGCTGCACGCGTTCACGACCGGCCTCGGACACGGCGTCGGGCTGCAGATCCACGAGGACCCGTTTCTCGGTCCTGGGCACCCGAGTACACTGACTCGTCGCACTGTTCTGACGATGGAGCCGGGGATTTACCTGCCCGGTCGCGGGGGAGTGCGCATCGAAGACACCGTCCTCGTGACCGACTCCGGCCCCGAGGTGCTGACCACGACGACCAAAGACCTCATGGAGATCGCCTGATGGCCACCACGAACGACCTGAAGAACGGCATGGTGCTCAACCTCGACGGACAGCTGTGGTCCGTCGTGTGGTTCCAGCACCACAAGCCCGGCAAGGGCGGTGCGGTCGTGCGCACGAAGCTCAAGAACGTGACCAGCGGCAAGGTCGTCGACAAGACGTTCAACGCCGACGTCAAGGTCGAGGTCGCCAATGTCGACAAGCGCGACATGCAGTACCTGTACCACGACGGCACGTCCTACGTGTTCATGGACAACAGCACGTACGACCAGCTCGAGCTGAACGAGGCCGTCGTCGGCGACGCCAAGGACTACATGCTGGAGAACCAGAGCGCCGTCGTCGCTGTCAACGAGGGCACGCCGCTGTACATCGAGCTCCCGGCGTCGGTCGAGCTCGTCGTCGAGTACACCGAGCCGGGCCTGCAGGGTGACCGTTCCAGCGGCGGCACCAAGCCCGCGCGCCTGGAGACCGGCAAGGAGATCCAGGTCCCGCTGTTCATCACCACCGGCGAGAAGGTCAAAGTCGACACGCGCGACGGCAGCTACCTCGGCCGCGTGCAGTCCTGATGGGCGCTCGCACCCGCTACCGCAAGCGCGCCTTGGACATCCTCTTCGAGTCCGAGGCGCGCGGCGGTGACCTGAGCGCGACGCTCGCGGACCGGATGGCGATCAACGACCCGCCGATCAACGCGTACACGGTGCAACTCGTCGAGGGCGTCGTGGCCCACCAGCAGCGCATCGACGAACTGCTCAGCGAGCATTCGCGCGGGTGGACTCTCGACCGCATGCCCGCGGTCGACCGGAACCTGCTGCGCATCGGCGCGTACGAGATCCTCTACTGCGAGGACGTGCCCGACCCTGTCGCCGTGAGCGAGGCCGTCGATCTGGCCACCGACCTCTCGACCGACGAATCCCCGCGCTTCGTCAACGGCTTGCTGAGCCGGCTCATCGACCTCAAACCCACGCTCTCCCTCTAACCGCGCCCCGCGAGATGTGGTCGCCTGTGGGTGACCGTGCGAGATGTGGTCGCCTGTGGGTGACGCGCGGGTGCTCCGGTGACCTGAAACCGGCCACTTCTCGGCCCGGAGGCCCGGGGTGTCTCAGCTCGCGGACGTGGCGGCGGGGTTGGTCCGACTATTGGCCAGTTGCGGCCGCTCGGGGCGCCGCGAAGGGGCGTTAACTGGCCAAAAGTCGCGCGCACCGGAGGAGCGGGCCGGCGGCCCGAAGCGAGCTTCCGAACGGACGAATTTCAACTTCTTCCTGGGCCTGGCATTGCAGTCCTCATTCCGATCCAGGGCCACGGCGTCGGGTCGCGGGTTGGTCGGAAGCTCGTTACCCTCGCTTGCTGGCCGTGAGAGTCGCGGTCGTCGCAACGACGGGACGGTGCATGACAGCGGTCTCCGACTTCTTCACCTTCGTCGCCGAACGATGGTCGGTTTTGTCTTTCTTGGCCTACCAGCATCTGAGTCTCGTGGTGCAGACGCTCATCCTGGCGACGGTCCTCGCGATCGTCGTCGGCGTCGTCGCGTCGCGCACCCGCTGGGGCGCGAACGCGGCCCAGGCGTTCTCCGCGATCGGCCTCACGGTGCCCTCGTACGCCCTGCTGGGTCTCCTCGTCGGCATCGTCAGCATCGGCGTCCTGCCCTCGGTCATCGCGCTGGTGTTCTTCGGCTTCCTGCCGATCCTGCGCAACGTGGTCGTCGGCCTGAACGGCGTCGACCCCGCGCTCATCGAGTCCGCCCGCGGCATGGGAATGAGCCGGTTCAGCACGCTCGTGCGCCTCGAGCTTCCGCTCGCCTGGCCGGTCATCATGACCGGTGTCCGGGTGTCCGCGCAGATGCTCATGGGCATCGCCGCCATCGCGGCCTACGCCCTCGGCCCGGGGCTCGGCGGCTACATCTTCTCCGGCATCTCGCGCATGGGAGGCGCGAACGCCACCAACGCGATCGTCGCCGGCACGGTCGGGATCCTGATCCTGGCCGTGATCCTCGACGTCGCCCTCAACCTGTTGACCCGCTTCACCACCTCCAAGGGGATCTCCCGTGTCTGAGACCACCAGCAAGGCCGGCGAGCGCATCCTGCTCGAGAACATCACCAAGCGCTACCCGGGCCAGTCCACGCCCGCCGTCGACGACATCACGATCGAATTCCCGGCCGGCGAGATCATCATGCTCGTCGGCCCGTCCGGCTGCGGCAAGACGACGACGATGAAGATGATCAACCGTCTCATCGAGCCGACGTCGGGACGCATCCTCATCGGCGACGAGGACGTCACCGACGCCGACCCCGACCAGCTGCGCCGCCGCATCGGCTACGTGATCCAGGGCGCGGGCCTGTTCCCGCACTTCACCGTCGGCGACAACATCGCGCTCGTGCCGCGCATGCTCAAGTGGGACAAGCAGCGCGTCACCGACCGCGTGGACGAACTGCTCGACCTCGTCGGACTGGACCCGGACGAGTACCGCGACCGCTACCCGCGGGAACTGTCCGGCGGCCAGCAGCAGCGCGTCGGCGTGGCGCGTGCGCTCGCGGCGGATCCGCCGGTGCTGCTCATGGACGAGCCGTTCGGCGCGGTCGACCCCATCACCCGTCAGCGACTCCAGGACGAGCTGCTGCGGCTGCAGGAGGAACTGCGTAAGACGATCGTCTTCGTCACTCACGACTTCGACGAGGCCGTGAAGCTCGGCGACCGCATCGCGATCCTGCAGACCGGGTCGCAGGTCGTGCAGTACGACACTCCCGAGCAGATCCTCGCCAACCCCGCCGACGAGTTCGTCGAGGGCTTCGTGGGCCGCGGCGCTGCGCTCAAGCAGCTCACCCTCACCCGCGTCCGCGACATCGAACTCCACGAGGCCGCCGTCGCGCACGTCGGCGACGACCCGCACGAAGCGATCGCCGGTGCGCGCGCGATCGACCGTGAGCACGTCATCGTGCTGGACCGCAACGAACGTCCGCTGCGCTGGATGTCGTTGCGCGAGCTCGGCCGTCCCGGCGCGCTGCAGAACGTTCGCCGCGACTCCGAGCTCGAGTCGGTGAGTCTCGGGTCGACGCTCAACGACGCACTCGACGAGATGCTCACGTCGTCGCACGGCGTCGTCGTCGTGACCGGGCGCCGGAACACCTACCAGGGCGTCGTGCGCGTGGAGACCGTCATGGAGGCGATGCAGGACATCCAGTCCGCCGCGGCAGAGGCCGCGACCGTCGATACCGCGGGGGACCCGCAGGCATGAGCAGCGTGACCGCCGCCGACACGACCCAGACCGCGGCCGTCGCCGATCGCGCCGGCGTCGGGCGGTACATCACGCAGCCGCTGCTGTGCGTGGCGGTCGTCGCCGCCTGCCTCGGGTACGTGCAGCTCGCTGACGTCTCCGACAGCGAGGCGCGATCGTTGTCGGTCTCCAACCTGCTGACCCTGCTCCGCGAGCACCTCACGGTGAGCCTCATCGCGACCGTCGTCACCGTCCTGCTGGCCGTCCCGATCGGCGTGCTGCTGACGCGCGGCGCCCTGCGACGGTTCAGCCGCCCCATCATCACGGTCGCGGGTTTCGGACAGGCCGCCCCCGCGATCGGACTGATCGCGCTCGGTGCCGCGATCTTCGGGATCGGCGCCGTGGGCGCCACCGTCGCGCTGGTGGTCTACGGGCTGCTGCCGATCATCGCCAACACCGTGACCGGCCTGGACTCGGTCGATCCCAAACTCGTCGAGGCGGCGCGCGGTATGGGGATGTCGGGCTTCAT
Source organism: Aeromicrobium camelliae (assembly GCF_003850045.1). Classification (GTDB taxonomy): domain Bacteria; phylum Actinomycetota; class Actinomycetes; order Propionibacteriales; family Nocardioidaceae; genus Aeromicrobium; species Aeromicrobium camelliae. The sequence continues at coordinate 65,679 of NZ_RQJX01000012.1, forward strand.
GACGCTCGTACGGGTCGAACTCCCGCTCGCGTTGCCGATCATCGTCGCCGGCGTGCGCACCGCGCTGGTGCTCATCGTCGGCACCGCGGCGCTGGTGACGTTCACCGGCGGCGGGGGACTCGGGGAACTCATCACCTCCGGCATCAACCTGCGGCAGAACGTCGTGCTCATCGTCGGCGCGCTGCTGATCGCCGCCCTCGCCTTGTTCATCGACTGGCTCGCCCGGCTCGTGGAGCTCGTGGCGTCCCCGAAGGGAGTGTGACGTGATCGCCCGCCGACTCCGCACCCTCGCCGCGACCGGCATGGTCGTCGCATTGGCCGCCGGCTGCGGCTTGCAGTCCTCGTCCGGCGCGGTGCTGCCCGCCGAACCCGCCAAGATCGAACCGCAGGAGGGGCTCGAGGACGCCGAGATCACCGTCGTCGCGAAGAACTTCACCGAGCAGCTGATCCTCGGCAACATGGTCTCGATCGCGCTCAGCACCGCGGGCGCGGACGTCACCAATCTGTCCAATACGCCCGGGTCCTTCGGTGCGCGGGCTGCGCTCGTGGAGGGCGACGCCGACGTGTCGCCCGAATACACCGGCACCGGATGGATCAACTACCTCGGGAACGACGAGCCGATTCCGGGGGAGGAGGAGCAGTGGCGGGCGGTCAAGGAGGCGGACGCCGCCAACGGCCTCGTGTGGCTGCCTCCGGCACCGGCCAACAACACGTATGCCTTCGCGATCCGTGAAGAGAAGGCGGAGGAGCTGGGCGTCACCGCGTTCTCCCAGCTCGCCAGTCTGCCGCCCGAGGAGCTGACGTTCTGCGTCGAGCCGGAGTTCGCGAACCGCAACGACGGGTTCGAGCCGATGCTCGCGGCCTACGATCTCACGCCCGGCCAGCTCGCCGAGGTGCTCACCCTCGACACGGGCGTCGTCTACACCGCGACGGCCGACGGCCGGTGCAACTTCGGCGAGGTGTTCACGACCGACGGCCGCATCCCTGGACTGAACCTGCGCGTGCTCGAGGACGACCGGCAGTTCTTCCCGCTCTACAACCTCTCCATGGTGGTGCGCGACGAGGTGCTCGAGCAGTACCCCGAGATCGAGGACGTCCTCGGGCAGATCACTCCGCTGCTCACCAACGAGGTGCTGCAGGACCTCAACGCGCGCGTCGATTCGGAGGGGCAGGACCCCGCGATCGTCGCCCGCGACTGGCTGGTCGAGGAGGGCCTCGTCGCCATGCCGTAATCCGGTGACTCCGGACGGTGAGCTATGCCGCACCGGTCGGCGCGGTCGATGAGCTCTCACGCACATTCGGTCGTTGGGTGTGGGATCAGCCACCGCCCGGGCCGTGGGTGTGGGATCAGCCACCGCTGGGCCCCACGGCTACGGGGTGAATCATCGCTCGGCAGCGCGGATGCGACGCACGACACAGGGCGTTTCCCGCCGTCAGGGGGCTCGTGGACGACTGTTACGCTGAGCTGACCGACGACATCCTTTAACCACCGTCCGGAGAGGCGGGGAAGGAGGTCAGCATGGTGGTGTCCAGCGACACTCCCAGGCCTGACGACGTGCCCGCGCGTACCGTCCTCGATGAGCAGGACATCTCCCGCGCACTCACTCGCATCACCCACGAGATCCTCGAACGCAATCGCGACGCCGACGGCGTGCTGCTGCTCGGGATCCCCACCCGCGGCGTCCACCTCGCCCGGCGCATCGCCGCCCGGATGAGCGAGGTCGAGGGGCGGACCATCACGCCCGGCTCCCTCGACGTCACGATGTACCGCGACGACCTGCGGCTGCGCCCCGCTCGCGCGCTCGAGCACACCTCGATCCCCGAGGACGTGGACGGCAAGACCGTGGTGCTGATCGACGACGTGCTCTTCAGCGGCCGCACGATCCGCGCGGCGCTCGACGCGCTCGGCGACCTGGGCCGTCCCCGCGCGGTGCAGCTGGCCGTGCTCGTCGACCGCGGACATCGGGAGCTGCCGATCCGTGCCGACTTCGTCGGCAAGAACCTGCCGACGTCGCTCGCCGAGAAGGTCAAGGTCCGCTTGACCGAGACCGACGGCGAAGCCGACTCCGTGACGATCGTGGGAGGTGCGTCATGAAGTCCTCGCACCTGCTCTCGGCGGCCGATCTCGATCGCGACGACGCGCTGCGCATCCTCGACACCGCCGAAGAGCTGCTGTCGGTCGCCCAGCGCCCGATCAAGAAGCTGCCGACCCTGCGCGGCCGCACCGTGGTCAACCTCTTCTTCGAGGACTCCACCCGGACGCGGATCTCGTTCGAGGCCGCGGCCAAACGGCTCAGCGCCGACGTCATCAACTTCTCCGCCAAGGGCTCGAGCGTGAGCAAGGGCGAGAGCCTCAAGGACACCGCGCTGACCCTGCAGGCGATGGGCGCCGATGCGGTCGTCATCCGTCATCCGGCCTCCGGGGCTCCGCACCGGCTCGCCACGAGCCGTTGGATGAGCGGTGCGGTGGTCAACGCCGGCGACGGGATGCACGAGCACCCCACGCAGGCACTGCTCGACGCCTTCACGATGTGCCGTCACCTCGGAGACCTCGAGGGCAAGAGCATCACGATCGTCGGTGACGTCCTGCACAGCCGCGTCGCCCGCTCGAACGCGCTGCTGCTGCACACGCTCGGCGCCGACGTCACGTTGGTCGCACCGCCCACGCTGCTGCCGGTGGGGGTGGAGACGTGGCCCGTCGCCCACTCGTACGACCTCGACGCGAACCTGGAGAAGGCCGACGCCGTCATGATGCTGCGCGTGCAGCGCGAGCGCATGAACGCCTCGTACTTCCCGAGCGCCCGCGAATACAGCCGTCGATTCGGACTCGACACCGCGCGGATGAACCGCATGCCCGAGCACGCGATCGTCATGCACCCCGGTCCGATGAACCGGGGCATGGAGATCACCGCCGACGTCGCCGACTCCCCGCGCTCGGTCATCGTCGAGCAGGTCACGAACGGCGTCGCCGTCCGCATGGCCGTCCTCTACCTGCTGCTCGGCGGTGCCGCCGACGCCGACTCCCCGGAAGGAAACGCATGAGCGAGCGCGAGCGAGTGAGCACGTTCATCCTCCGCAACGTCCGCCCCCTCGGCGGCGACGCCGTCGACATCGCCGTCACGGACGGCGTCATCACCGAGATCGGCGAAGGCCTGTCCGGCGACGAGATCGTCGACGGCGGCGGCCACCTCGTCCTGCCGGGCCTCGTGGACCTGCACACCCACCTGCGTGAGCCCGGTCGCGAGGACGCCGAGACCGTCCGCACCGGCTCGCAGGCCGCCGCGCTCGGCGGCTTCACCTGCGTCCACGCGATGGCCAACACCGACCCGGTCGCCGACACGGCAGGCGTGGTCGAGCAGGTCTATCGACTCGGCGTCGAGCACGGCTACTGCGACGTCCAGCCCGTGGGCGCGGTCACCGTGGGCCTGGCCGGGGAGCGGCTCGCCGAACTCGGTGCGATGGCCACGTCGGCCGCCGGCGTGCGCGTCTTCTCCGACGACGGGAAGTGCGTGTCCGACGCGGTGTTGATGCGTCGCGCGCTCGAGTACGTCAAGGCGTTCGACGGTGTCATCGCCCAACACGCCCAGGAGCCGCGGCTCACCGAGGGCGCCCAGATGAACGAGGGGCCGCTGTCCGGCGAACTCGGTCTCACCGGCTGGCCGGCGGTCGCCGAAGAGGCGATCATCGCCCGCGACGTCCTCCTCGCCGAGCACGTCGGTTCGCGTCTGCACGTGTGCCACCTCTCGACGCGCGGCTCGGTGGAGATCGTGCGCTGGGCGAAGAGCCGCGGCATCGACGTCACCGCCGAGGTCACGCCCCACCACCTGCTGCTGACCGACGACCTCGTCCGCAGCTACGACCCGATCTACAAGGTCAACCCGCCGCTGCGCAGCGCCGACGACGTCGCGGCCGTCCGCGAGGGCCTCGCCGACGGCACGATCGACATCGTCGCCACGGATCATGCTCCGCATCCGATGGAGGACAAGGAGTGCGAGTGGAACGTCGCGGCGTTCGGCATGCTCGGCCTGGAGACGGCGCTCTCCGTGGTGCAGCAGACGATGGTCGACACCGGCGCCATCGGCTGGGATCGCGTCGCCGAGGCCATGTCGGCCGCACCGGCGCGCATCGGCCGGGTCAGCGGCCATGGTCGTCCGCTCGCCGTGGGTGAGCCGGCGAACCTGGTCGTGTACGACCCGACGGCACGGCGCACGGTCGAGCCCGCCGCCAGCGCCTCCCTGTCCCGCAACACGCCCTACGCCGGTCTCGAGCTGCCCGGCCGGGTCGTCGCCACCTTCCTGCGTGGCCGCCCGACGGTGCTCGGCGGCACCCTGTCCCCCGAAGGAGTCCTGTCATGAGTGAGCGCCACCCCGTCCCCGCCCTCCTCGTCCTCGAGGACGGCCGGGTCTTCCGCGGGGAGTCGTACGGCGCGGCCGGCACGACGGTCGCCGAGATCGTCTTCAACACCGGCATGACCGGGTACCAGGAGACCCTCACCGACCCCTCGTACCGCGGCCAGATCGTCGTGATGACGGCCCCGCACATCGGCAACACCGGAGCCAACCTCGAGGACTTCGAGTCCCGCAAGGTCTGGGTCAGCGGTTACGTCGTGCGCGACCCCGCCCGCGTACCCAGCAACTGGCGTTCCACCCAGTCCCTCGACGACTTGCTGAGCAGCCAGGGTGTGGTCGGCATCAGCGGTGTCGACACGCGCGCCCTGACCCGGCACCTGCGGGAACGCGGCTCGATGCGCGCCGTCATCAGCACCGAGACGTCCGACGTCGAGGCGCTGATCGAGCAGGCCAACGCCGCACCCGAGATGACCGGCTCGAACTTCCTCGCCGACGTCACGACTCAGGAGCCGTACGTCGTGCCCGCGCAAGGTGAGAAGCGTCTGACCGTCGCGGCGCTCGACCTCGGCATCAAGGGCATGACCCCACGCCGCATGGCCGAACGCGGCATCGAGGTGCACGTGCTCCCGGCCACCTCCAGCTTGGACGACGTCCTGGCCGCCGAGCCCGACGGCGTCTTCGTGTCCAACGGCCCGGGCGACCCGGCGACCGCCGACCACGCCGTCGAGGTCATCCAGGGCGTCCTCGAACGCAAGATCCCGTTCTTCGGCATCTGCCTGGGCAACCAGCTGTTCGGGCGGGCGCTCGGCCGCGGCACGTACAAGCTCAAGTACGGTCACCGCGGCATCAACCAGCCGGTCCAGGACCGCACCACCGGTCGCGTCGAGGTCACGGCGCACAACCACGGCTTCGCCGTCGACGCACCGATCGACAGCGACTTCGACACGCCGTTCGGGCCCGCGCGGGTGACGCACGTCGGTCTCAACGACGACGTCGTCGAAGGCCTCGCGCTGCTGGAGCAGACCGCCTTCAGCGTCCAGTACCACCCCGAGGCCGCGGCCGGCCCCCACGACGCCGCGTACCTCTTCGACCGCTTCGTCGACGCCATGCAGGGAGAGGCCGCCGACAACGCCACGCAGGAAGGGAACCGCTGACATGCCCAAGCGGGAAGACATCAGTTCGGTCCTCGTGATCGGCTCCGGCCCCATCGTCATCGGTCAGGCGTGCGAGTTCGACTACTCCGGCACGCAGGCCTGCCGGGTGCTGCGCGACGAGGGCATCCGCGTCATCCTCGTCAACTCCAATCCGGCGACGATCATGACCGATCCGGAGTTCGCCGACGCCACCTACGTCGAGCCCATCACGCCCGAGTTCGTCGAGAAGGTCATCGCCGCCGAGCGCCCCGACGCGCTGCTGGCGACGCTGGGCGGGCAGACCGCCCTGAACGCCGCCATCGCGCTGCACGACAACGGCGTGCTCGAGAAGTACGGCGTCGAACTCATCGGCGCCTCGGTCGAGGCGATCGAGAAGGGCGAGAACCGCGAGATCTTCAAGTCGATCGTCGAGTCCCTGCCCGAGGAGTGGGGCGCCGAGGTCGCGCGCAGCGCGATCTGCCACTCGATGGAGGAGTGCCTCGCGGCCGTCGAGGATCTCGGCTACCCGGTCGTCGTGCGCCCGTCGTTCACGATGGGCGGCGCCGGTTCGGGTCTGGCCTACGACGAGGCCGACCTGTACCGCATCGCCGGCAGCGGACTCGCCCTCAGCCCCACCACCGAGGTGCTCCTGGAGGAGTCGATCCTCGGCTGGAAGGAGTACGAGCTGGAGGTCATGCGCGACCAGGCGGACAACGTCGTCATCGTCTGCTCCATCGAGAACCTCGACCCGATGGGCGTCCACACCGGCGACTCGATCACCGTGGCGCCGGCCATGACGCTGACCGACGTGGAGTACCAGCGGCTGCGCGACATCGCGATCGGCGTCATCCGCGAGGTCGGCGTCGACACCGGCGGATGCAACATCCAGTTCGCCGTCAACCCCGAGAACGGGCGCATCGTCGTCATCGAGATGAACCCGCGCGTGTCGCGTTCGAGCGCCCTGGCCTCGAAGGCGACCGGCTTCCCGATCGCCAAGATCGCCGCCAAGGTGGCCATCGGCTACACGCTGGACGAGATCCCCAACGACATCACCGCCGAGACGCCGGCGAGCTTCGAGCCGACGCTCGACTACGTCGTCGTCAAGGTCCCGCGTTTCGCCTTCGAGAAGTTCCCCGCCGCCGACTCGACCCTCACCACGCACATGAAGTCGGTGGGCGAGGCGATGGCGATCGGCCGCAACTTCAGCGAGGCCCTCGGCAAGGCGCTGCGCTCCCTGGAGCGCGCCGGTGCCACGTTCGACTGGGCCGGGGATCCGGGGGACAAGGACGCCCTGCTCGCCGAGATCGAGCGTCCCCAGGACGGACGGCTGCGGCTCGTCATGAACGCGATCCGCGCGGGAGCGACGCCCGAGCAGATCCACGAGCACACGTCGATCGACCCGTGGTTCGTCGACCAGCTGTTCCTCGTGCACGAGGTCGCCGAGCGCGTCCGCGCGGCGGAGACCCTCACGCCGGAGCTCCTGCGGCTCGCCAAGCGGCACGGGTTCAGCGACGCCCAGATCGGTGAGCTGCGCGACATGCGCGAGGATGTCGTGCGCGGCGTCCGCCACGCGCTCGGAGTGCGTCCGGTCTACAAGACGGTCGATACGTGCGCCGCCGAGTTCGCCGCCCGCACGCCGTACCACTACTCCTCGTACGACGAGGAGACCGAGGTGATGCCGCGCGAACGTCCGGCCGTGCTGATCCTCGGCAGCGGTCCCAACCGCATCGGCCAGGGCATCGAGTTCGACTACTCGTGCGTCCACGCCGCGCTGTCGCTGAGCGAGGCGGGCTACGAGACCGTCATGGTCAACTGCAACCCCGAGACCGTCTCGACCGACTACGACACCAGCGACCGGCTCTACTTCGAGCCGCTCACGCTCGAGGACGTGCTCGAGGTCGTGCACGCCGAACAGCAGGCGGGCCCGGTCGCCGGTGTCATCGTGCAGCTCGGCGGGCAGACGCCGCTGGGACTCGCCGCGGGCCTGGAGGCCGCGGGCGTGCCGATCGTGGGAACCCCGCCGGCGGCGATCGACCTCGCCGAGGAGCGTGGCGCGTTCGGTCGCGTTCTCGCCGACGCCGGGCTGCCGGCGCCCAAGCACGGCACAGCGACGACATTCGAGGGCGCCAAGCGCGTCGCCGACGAGATCGGCTACCCGGTGCTCGTCCGGCCCTCGTACGTGCTCGGCGGCCGCGGCATGGAGATCGTGTACGACGAGGAGGCGCTCAAGAACTACATCCGGACCGCCACCGAGATCTCGCCGGAGCGCCCTGTCCTCGTCGACCGGTTCCTCGACGACGCCGTCGAGATCGACGTCGACGCGCTGTACGACGGCTCCGAGCTCTTCCTCGGCGGCATCATGGAGCACATCGAGGAGGCCGGCGTCCACTCCGGCGACTCGGCCTGCGTCCTGCCGCCCATCACGCTCGGCCAGAGCGAGATCGAGCGCATCCGGGAGTCGACCGAGGCGATCGCCGCCGGTGTCGGGGTCCGCGGACTCATCAACATCCAGTTCGCGCTGAGCTCGGACACGCTGTACGTGCTCGAGGCCAACCCGCGCGCGTCGCGCACGGTCCCGTTCGTGTCCAAGGCGACAGCCACGCCGTTGGCGAAGGCCGCCGCGCGGCTCATGCTCGGCGAGTCGATCGGCGAGCTGCGCGCCGCGGGCGTGCTTCCGGCCGAGGGCGACGGCGGGTATCTGCCCGCCGCCGCGCCGGTCGCGGTCAAGGAGGCCGTGATGCCGTTCAGCCGCTTCAGGACCTATGAGGGTCGCTACGTCGACACGGTGCTCGGCCCGGAGATGCGCTCGACCGGCGAGGTCATGGGCATCGACGCGCACTACGGTGCGGCGTTCGCTAAGAGCCAGTCCGGAGCTCAGAACGGCCTGCCGACCTCGGGTGCGGTCTTCGTGTCGGTCGCCAACCGCGACAAGCGGCACATGATCTTCCCGGTCAAGCGGCTCGCCGATCTCGGCTTTGAGATCCTCGCGACTCGCGGCACCGCCGAGGTGCTGCACCGCAACGGCGTGCCCGCCACCGTGGTGCGCAAGCTCCACGAGGAGCCGCGCGACGGCGAGGACGGCGGCTCGATCGTCGAGCGCATCCACGCGCAGGAGGTCCAGCTCGTCATCAACACGCCGCACGGCAACACCCGCGGCGGCAGCCCCCGCATCGACGGCTACGAGATCCGTACCGCCGCCGTCGCCGAGGGGATCGGCTGCATCACGACAGTGCAGGGCCTGGCGGCTGCGGTTCAGGGCATCGAGGCGCAGCGTGCCGAGTCGATCGGCGTGCGGTCCCTGCAGGACTGGGGCGCCGCGCTCACGGAGGCCCGATGAGCTTCGGGTCGCGGGCGCTCGCGGCGATGCAGGCGTACGGCCCGGCCTGTGTCGGCATCGACCCGCACCCCGAGCTCCTCGAGGAGTGGGGCCTCGGCGACACCGTCGACGGCCTGGAGCGTTTCGCCGCCGCGTGTGTGGAGGCGTTCGCCGGACAGGTGGCGTTCGTCAAGCCGCAGTCGGCGTTCTTCGAGCGGTTCGGCGCGCGCGGCGTCGCGGTGCTCGAGCGCACGATCGCGGACCTGCGGCACACCGGCAGTCTCGTCATCCTCGACGCGAAGCGCGGCGACATCGGCTCGACGGCGGCGGCCTACGCCACGGCCTATCTCGACGACGATGCGCCGATGGCGGCGGACGCGATCACGGTCAGCCCCTATCTCGGGTTCGGGACGCTCGCGCCGTTCTTCGCCGCGGCCGAGCAGAACGACGCCGGCGTCTTCGTGCTCGCCCTGACGTCGAACCCCGAGGCGCCGCAGGTCCAGCACGCGCTCACCGGCACCGGCGACACGGTCGCGGGCTCGATCCTGGCGCAGCTGCGAGCCGCGAACGCCGGTATCGAGCCGATGGGACCGCTCGGCGCGGTGGTCGGCGCGACGATCGGCCAGACGCCGGAGGACCTCGACATCAACGGCCCGCTGCTGGTGCCCGGGTACGGCGCTCAGGGCGGCACGCTGGCCGACCTCGGCCGCATCTTCGGTGACGTCCGGGAGTCGGTCATCGTCTCCACGTCCCGCGGTGTGCTGAGCGCGGGCCCGGACGTGGCGGCGCTCCGCGAGTCCGTCCAGCGACTCAACGACGACCTTGTAGGGTCATGGTCGTGAGGAAGCAGTGGGTCTCGGCCGCCGTCGCAGTCCTCGCGGCGGGCTCGCTGGCCGGGTGCTTCGGCAGTGATCCGTACTGCTCCGCGGTGGAGGAGAACGAGGACGTCCTCAACTCCTTCGGCGCCGAGCGCACCGATGCCGCGTACGCGGAGTACGCCAGCGCGGCGCGCCAGATCGCCGAGGCCGCCCCCGAGCGGATCCAGCCGGACTGGGTCACCATCGCCGACGTCACCGATGGCGTCATCGCCGCCCAGGAGGAAGCGGGCGTACCGTTGGAGAAGATGGGTGACTCGGCGACCGTCGCGGCGCTCTCGCAGGAGCAGCGCGACGCCCTCAACGAGGCCTATCAGGCGTTCAACGACACCGTCGAGCAGCGCAAGGCGGTCGTCGCCGACATCGACGACCAGTGCGGAGTGACGCTCGAGCAACCCGAGGCGAAGGAGTAAGCGTGGCTCTGCCGAAGTTGACCGACGAGCAGCGACGCGAGGCTCTGGCGAAGGCGGCCGAAGCGCGCCTCGTCCGGGCCGAGGTCAAGAACCGCCTGAAGCACTCGGGGGCATCGATCGCCGACGTGCTGGAGCAGGCCAAGACCAACGAGGCGGTCGCCAAGCTCAAGGTCCTCGACCTCCTCCAAGCGATGCCCGGGGTCGGCAAGGTGACCGCCCAGGAGATCATGGCGCGGCTCGGCATCGCCGAGTCCCGCCGCCTTCGCGGCCTCGGTCCCAAGCAGGAGCGCGATCTCATCGCCGAGTTCGCTCGTCGCGGCTGACGTGGGCAGCGCACATCGTTCGCGGCTCGTCGTCCTGGCCGGGCCGACCGCCGTCGGCAAGGGGACCGTCGCCGCCTGCATCCGCGAGAATCACCCCGAGATCTGGATCTCCGTGTCGGTCACCACGCGGCCGCCGCGCCCCGGCGAGATCGACGGTCACCACTACCACTTCGTGAGCGACGAGGAGTTCGACCGACTCGTCGCCGCCGACGGACTGCTGGAGTGGGCGACGGTTCACGGCCGCTACCGCTACGGCACGCCGCGGGCGGCCGTCGAGGAACGGCTCGCCGAGGGGCGTCCCGCGCTGCTGGAGATCGATCTGCAGGGCGCGCGACAGGTGCGCCAGCGCATGCCCCAGGCGCTCATGGTCTTCCTCGCTCCGCCGAGCTGGGATGAGCTTGTCCGCCGGCTGGTCGGGCGCGGCACCGAGAGCGCCGAGGAACGCGAGCGGCGACTGGCCACCGCGCGCGAGGAACTCGCCGCCCAGGCGGAGTTCGACGTGACGATCGTCAACACCGAGGTCGAGGAAGCGTGTGCGGCCTTGGTAGACTTATTCAGATCGGGAATCACCGCGATTCCCTCATCCCCGTTCTAGTACTCCCACATCACGAGAGGGCGGATCAACGTGTCCACCACCCGTTCGGCTGCCGAGGGCATCACCAACCCCCCGATCGACGACCTGCTGGAGAAGACCGACTCCAAGTACAAGCTGGTCCTGTACAGCGCCAAGCGCGCTCGCCAGATCAACGCCTACTACTCCCAGCTCGGCGAGGGCCTGCTCGAGTACGTCGGCCCGCTGCTGGAGACCGAGGTCCAGGAGAAGCCGCTGTCGATCGCGCTGCGCGAGATCAACGAGGGCCTGCTGACCGTCGAGGACATCGACCCCGAGGCCGAGGCCGCTGCGGCGCAGGCCGCGCGCGACGCCGCGTCCGGCGACGACGCCTGAGCCAGCCGCCGACTTTCCGATGAGCGAGCGGCAGCGAGCGCAGCGTCTGGCGATCGTCATGCCGGTGCCTGCAGGTTGTGACCTCGTGTCGCAGGTGCCGGCATGAGCTCGATCGTCCTGGGCGTCAGCGGGGGAGTGGCCGCGTACAAGGCCGCCCTCCTGCTGCGCCTGTTCACGGAGTCGGGTCACGACGTCCGCGTCGTGCCGACCGACTCCGCGCTCAACTTCGTCGGCGCCGCGACGTGGGAGGCGCTGTCAGGGCACCCGGTCCAGACCGCGACCTTCGACAACGTGCCTGAGGTGCCGCATGTGCGGATCGGGCAGAGCGCCGACCTCGTGATCGTCGCTCCGGCCACCGCCAACACGCTGGCGCGGGCCGCCCAGGGCCTGGCTGACGACCTGCTCACCAACACGCTGCTCACCGCCCGCTGTCCCGTGGTGTTCGCGCCCGCGATGCACACCGAGATGTGGGAGCACCCGGCCACCCAGGCCAACGTGGCGACGCTGCGCGAGCGCGGGGCGATCGTCATCGATCCCGCCGTCGGGCGCCTCACCGGTGCCGACTCCGGGGCCGGCCGTCTCCCTGACCCCGAGGACATCTACGCCGTGTGCGTGAACGTGCTGGCCGGAAGGCCGCGCGACCTCGCCGGCCGCAGGGTCGTCGTCAGCGCCGGCGGCACCCGCGAGTTTCTCGATCCCGTCCGGTTTCTCGGCAACCGCTCCTCCGGGCGCCAAGGTCTGGCGCTCGCCGAGGCGGCCGCCGCCCGCGGTGCCGAGGTGACCCTGGTGGCGGCCAACGTCGCGCTCCCGACCCCCGCCGGAGTGGAGCGGATCGACGTCACCACCACGTCCGAGCTGCGCGACGCCGTGCTCAAGTCCTCCGTGGGTGCCGATGCCGTCGTCATGGCCGCGGCTCCTGCCGACTTCCGCCCGGCCACCTACGCCGACGCCAAGATCAAGAAGCGCCCCGACGGCGCCGCCCCGACCATCGAACTGGTCGAGAACCCCGACATCCTCGCCGAGCTCGTCCGCACCCGGCCGGCCGACGTCGCTGAGCCGTTCATCGCGGGCTTCGCCGCCGAGACCGGCGATGAGAACGGCGGCGTGCTCGACCATGCGCGGGCCAAGCTCGCGCGCAAGGGGTGCGACCTGCTCGTCGTCAACGACGTCAGCGGGGGAGGCGTGTTCGGGCAGGAGGACAACGACGTGCTCCTGTTGACGGCCGACGGCGAAGCGCAGCCGGTCGGGCAACGGCCTAAAACCGAGGTCGCCCACGTCATCTGGGACACGATCGTCCAACGATTGGGATGACCGGCCCGGCCAGGTGCGGCCGAGTACAGTGCTAACGACGTCCACCCACAGGAGAGTTCATACCGTGAGCCGTTTGTTCACCTCGGAGTCTGTGACCGAGGGCCACCCGGACAAGATCGCCGACCAGATCAGCGACAGCATTCTCGATGCCCTGCTGGCCGCCGACCCCAAGAGCCGGGTCGCCGCGGAGACGTTCGTGACCACCGGCATGGTGCTCGTGGGCGGCGAGGTCACCACCGAGGCGTACGTCGACATCGCGCGGATCGCCCGCGACCGGGTCCTCGAGATCGGCTACGACTCCTCCATCAAGGGCTTCGACGGCGAGTCCTGCGCCGTCCAGGTGACCCTCGATGCGCAGTCTCCTGACATCGCGCAGGGTGTCGACACCGCCTACGAGGGCCGCACCGGCGAGTCGGAGGATCCGCTGGACCGCCAGGGCGCCGGCGACCAGGGCCTCATGTTCGGGTTCGCGATCGACGAGACCCCCGAGCTCATGCCGCTGCCGATCACGATCGCGCACCGGCTCGCCGAGCAGCTGACCCGGGTCCGCAAGGACGGCACGCTCCCGTATCTGCGCCCGGACGGCAAGACCCAGGTCACGATCGAGTACGGCGACGACGACCGTCCCAAGCGCGTCGAGGCGATCGTCGTCTCCACGCAGCACGAGGACGGCGTCGACCTGGAGCACCAGCTCCCGACCGACCTCAAGAAGCACGTCATCGACGTCGTCCTCGCCGAGTACGACATCGACGCCAGCGACTACCGCCTGCACATCAACCCGACCGGCAAGTTCGTCATCGGCGGGCCGATGGGCGACGCCGGACTGACCGGCCGCAAGATCATCGTCGACACCTACGGCGGCTACGCCCGTCACGGAGGCGGTGCCTTCTCCGGCAAGGACCCGAGCAAGGTCGACCGCTCGGCCGCGTACGCGATGCGCTGGGTCGCCAAGAACATCGTCGCCGCAGGCCTGGCCACCAAGGCCGAGGTCCAGGTCGCGTACGCGATCGGCGTGGCGCACCCGGTCGGCTTCTACGTCGACACCTACGGCACCGAGACGGTTCCGGTCGACACGATCCGCGACGCGGTCCTCGAGGTCTTCGACCTGCGCCCGGCGGCCATCGTGCGCGACCTCGACCTGCTGCGGCCGATCTACGCGCAGACCGCCGCCTACGGCCACTTCGGCCGTCCGGGTCTGCCGTGGGAGAACACCGACCGCGCCGAGGCGCTCCGGGCCGCCGCCGGTCTCTGACCGACGCAGCTCTCGCGCCAGTCCGCTGCGACACTGGCCGTGATCACGCGACGTCTCGCGTGATCACGGCCAGTTGTCGTCCCGCCTGGTGGAAAACCGCCAGGGCGACCCGAGCTGTCGGCGGCGGCTGGGAGAATCGACACGTGACCGATCAGCTGGCGTTTCCTGGAGCCGAGGCGGCCGCGCCGTCGGCGTCGGTGGCGCGCGTGCTGATCGACACCCCGCTACCGCACCTCGACCGCCCCTTCGACTATCGGGTGCCCGACGACCTGCTCGCCGAGGCGGTCCCAGGGTGCCGGGTCAAGGTCCGCTTCGCCGGCAAGCTCACCGACGGCTTCATCGCCGAACGCGTCGACGACACCACGCACGAGGGCCGGCTCGCCCCCCTGCACAAGCTGGTGTCGCCCGAGCCGGTGCTCGCCCCGCAGCTCCTCGCGCTCGCCCGCGCTGTCGCCGACCGGTACGCCGGCACGCTGGCCGACGTCCTCCGGCTCGCCATTCCGCCGCGGCATGCCCGTGCGGAGGCGCATCCGCGGGAGGAGCCGGCACCGCCGCCGCAGGACGCGGGGTCCGATGCCTGGTATCCCTATCTGGACGGACCGGCCTTCGTCGAAGCGCTCGCGGCCGGCCAGGCGCCCCGTGCCGTGCTGTCGGTGCTGCCACGCCACGAGCCCGAGCGCGCCGTGGCGCAGGCGGTCGCCGCGACGGTGCGGTCCGGTCGTGGCGCCGTCGTGTGTGTGCCCGACGTCCGCGACGTGGCTCGCTGGGACGCGATCTTCGCCGAGGTGCTGGGGGAGGGCCGACACGTCGTCCTGACCGGAGCGCAGAAGCCGGCCGCCCGCTACCGCTCGTTCCTGCGCGTCTCGCGAGGCGAGGTTCCCGTCGTGCTCGGCACTCGTGCCGCCGCCTACGCGCCAGTGCGCGATCTGGGCCTCGTGGCGCTCTGGGACGACGGTGACGACCTCTACGCCGAGCCGCGCGCGCCCTACCCGCATGCTCGGGAGGTGCTGCTCCTGCGCGCCGCGCAGCAGTCGGCGGGCGTCCTGCTCGCGGGATACGGCCGGACCGCCGAGGCGCAGTCCTTGGTCGAATCCGGGTGGTGTGTCGGCCTCGGCGGCGATCAGGCTGCCCGTCGCCGCGAGTGGCCGCAGCTCACCGTCACCGACGGCACCGAGAGCGGCGCCGCCCCGGTCCGCCTTCCGCACGCCGTGTTCACCGCCATCCGCCAGGCCGAGGGCCACGTGCTCGTGCAGGTGCCCCGGCGCGGGTATCGGGCCTCCGTCGCCTGCCAGCGCTGCCGCGAGCGCGCCGAGTGCCCGGCCTGCTCCGGCCCCCTCGTGCAGACCTCTGCGCGTGCGCCGCTCGGCTGCCGGTGGTGCGGCACCACCGTCGACCACTGGCGATGCCCGCACTGCGGCGACGACCGCTTGCGCGCGCCCGTCGTGGGGCAACTGCGGACGGCCGAGGAGTTCGACCAAGCCTTCACCGATCACCGCATCGTGACGTCCGGCGGGGCGGCGGTGCTCGATCACGTGGAGCCGGCCGAGGACGAACGCGTCCTCGTCCTGGCCACGCCGGGCGCCGAACCCGCCGTGGCGGGCGGGTACGCCGTCGTGGTGCTGCTGGACACCTGGCTCATGCTCGCGCGCGACGACGTGCGGGTCGTGGAGGAGGCGCATCGGCGCTGGTTCAACGCGCTGGCGCTCGCTGCCCACCATGGACGCGCGGTCGCCGTCGGCGACTCGCCCACGCTGCAGGCGCTCGTCCGCGCCGACCCGGTCGGTCTGGCCGGCCGCGAGCTCGCGGAGCGCGCCGAGACGCACCTGCCGCCCGTCGGCCGTCTTGCGACGGTGGAAGGTCCGACCGCCGAGATCGAGGTGCTCACGCAGCGCCCGTGGACCCCGCACACCGAGGTCCTGGGGCCGGTGCCGCTCGACGAGCAGCGCGAGCGCCTCATCCTCCGCGCCCCGCGCCGCGAGGGGTTGGCGCTGGCGGCCGCCCTCAAACAGGCCGCTGCCGAGCGGAGCGCGGCCAAGCTGCCGCCGTGGCGAATTCAGATCGACCCGATCGACTTCTGAGACCGCCACCTAGACTCGACCCTCGTGAGAGTCGTCTTCGCGGGCACCCCTGACACCGCCGTCCCGTCGCTGCGCGCGCTGATCGCCAGCCGACACGAAGTCGTGGCGGTCGTGACCCGTCCCGACGCCCGGGTCGGCCGGGGCCGTCGGCTCGAGCCCTCGGCGGTGGCCGTGGCGGCCGAAGAGGCTGGATTGACCGTGCTCAAGCCCTCCTCGGCCTCCGATCCGGAGTTCCTCGACAGCCTGCGGGCGCTGGAGCCGGACTGCGGTGCCATCGTGGCGTACGGGGCGCTGCTGCGTCGCGAACTGCTCGATCTCCCCGAATTCGGATGGATCAACCTCCACTTCTCGGTGTTGCCCGCGTGGCGCGGCGCAGCTCCCGTGCAGCGGTCGATCATGGCCGGTGACGAGGTCACCGGCGCGACCGTGTTCAGTCTCGTCGAGGAGCTCGACGCGGGACCGGTGCTCGGAACGCTGACCGAGCGGATCCGCGCCGACGACACCGCCGGCACCCTTCTGGAGCGGCTCGCCGACGTCGGCGCCGGCCTCCTCGTCGACGCGCTCGACCACATCGAGGACGGCGACATCGGCGCCATCGAGCAGCCGGAGGATGGCGTCTCCTATGCCGCCAAGCTCACGACCGACGACGCGCGGGTGGACTGGACACGACCCGCTTTCGCGATCGACCGGCAGATCCGCGGGTGCACCCCGGCTCCCGGCGCCTGGACGACGCACGAGGAGAACCGGTTGAAACTGGGGCCGGTCGAGGTGCTGGAGGAGTCGACCTTGGCGCCGGGGGAGGCGTCGATCGGCAAGCGCGAGGTGCGCGTCGGGACCGGCACGACGGACGTGCGGCTGGGCCAGGTGCAGCCCCACGGCAAGAAGTCGATGCCCGCCGCCGACTGGGGCCGCGGCCTCGGCGGCGCGACGACGGCGGTCCTGCGATGAGTGTCGACGCCGCGCGCACCGCCGCGTACGACATCGTCCGGCAGGTCAGCGAGGACGGGGCCTACGTCAATCTCGTTATCCCCCGGGTGTTGCGCGAGCACCAGTTGTCCGGCCGCGACGCCGCATTCGTCACCGAGCTCGTGAGCGGTGCCGTCCGGCTTCGTGGCACGTACGACGCCATCATCGACACCCTGGCCAGCCACGGCATCGAACGGATCGACCCGCCCGTCCTCGACGCGCTGCGCCTCGGGGCTCATCAGCTGCTCAGCATGCGGGTGCCCGACCACGCGGCCGTCACCACCACGGTCGACCTCGTGCGGCGGCACGTCGGGCACAAGCCGGTCGGCTTCACGAACGCGATTCTGCGCCGCATCGGACGTCGTGCTCTCGGCGCGTGGCTCGACGAGGTGACAACGGGGCTCGACGAGGACGACGCCCTCGCGATCCGCTACTCCCATCCCCGGTGGATCGTGCGGGAGCTGCGTGAGGCCCTGCCCGACCCCGCGCAGCTCGTGGATCTCCTCGCCGCGGACAACGCGGCGCCCAAGGTCACCCTCGTCGCCCGGCCGGGTCTCTGCGAGCCCGACGAACTGCCGGGAGTCGCCGGGAAGCTGTCGCCGTACGCTCGCATCCTCGAAGGCGGCGGCATGCCCGGCGACATCCCCGCCGTGCGCGACGGTCGCGCCGGGGTTCAGGACGAGGGATCACAGCTCGTGGCCATCACGTCGGCCGCCGCCCCGATCGAGGGGCGCGACGAGAGATGGCTCGACCTGTGTGCCGGGCCCGGGGGCAAGTCCGCGCTCTGGGCGGCGCTCGCCGCCGGTCGGGGAGCGCGCGTCGTCGCCAACGAGGTGCAACGGCACCGCGCCGACTTGGTGCGCCAGGCCGTCCGCGCGCTGGACAACGTCGAGGTCACCGTGCACGACGGCCGCCACGGACCGTGGGAACCGGGCAGCTTCGACCGGGTGCTCGTCGACGCCCCGTGTACAGGTCTCGGTGCCTTGCGGCGGCGCCCCGAGTCGCGGTGGCGCCGCACCACTGCCGATCTCGACGATCTCGTCGCGCTGCAGGGACAGTTGCTCGCCCGCGCCATCGAGCTGACCCGTCCCGGGGGTGTCGTCGCCTACGCGACGTGTTCCCCCGTCGTCGCCGAGACCCGCGCGGTGGTCGATGCCGCCCTGCAGGAGCACGCGGGCCTGGACCTGGAGTCGATGCAGCAGTGGTGGCCCCACACCGACGGCACGGACGCGATGTTCCTGGCGCTGCTGCGCCGCCGCGAGTGAGTGCTCGGTGAGTGGTCGGGTAGGGCAGGTCGCTCAGCGACCGGATAAACAGCCAGCGGCCAGACCACCTCGTCAGAAATCCCGCTCGATCCAGCGAGGGCAGCGGCGTGACGCGCCGCTAGGCTGACGGCGTGTCCGACGTGCGCATCACCCCGAGCCTGCTGAACGCCGACTTCGCCCATCTCGCAGGGGAGGCCGCCCGCATTCCGGGCGCGGACTTCCTGCACATGGATGTCATGGACAACCACTTCGTCCCCAACCTCACGCTCGGCGCCCCGGTGATCGAGGCCCTGGCCAAGACGGTCGAGCAGCCCATCGACGCGCACCTGATGATCGAGGATCCCGACCGATGGGCTCCCCAGTTCGTCGACGCCGGTGCAGCCAGTGTGACCTTCCATGTCGAAGCCGCGCGCGCTCCCGTGCGGCTCGCGCGCGAGATCCGTGCCCTGGGGGCGCGCGCGTCGATGGCGCTCAAGCCGGCGACGCCGATCGAGCCCTACGCCGACCTGCTGCCCGAGCTCGACATGGTGCTCGTGATGACCGTCGAGCCGGGGTTCGGTGGCCAGAAGTTCCTCGATCTGTGCGTCCCGAAGATCCGGCGCACCCGTGAGCTCATCGCCGCGACCGGCGGCGAGATCTGGCTCCAGGTCGACGGCGGTGTGTCGCTCGAGACGATCGAACGGTGCGCCGAGGCCGGTGCCGACACCTTCGTCGCGGGGTCGGCCGTCTTCGGCGCCGACGACCCCGGCGCGATGGTCGAGGCGTTGCGCGAGCGTGCAGCCGCCTGCGTCCACTGACCGAGCAGTCCGCCACGCACCGTCGCCCTCCGGTACGATGGGACACGTACGAGCCACGTGCTCGCGTGCCCGGGGTCGGTGAAAGTCCGAGCCGGCGGTGACAGTCCGCGACCCGCGCCCTCCGGGGCCGGTTGACCTGGTGGAATTCCAGGACCGACGGTGAAAGTCCGGATGGGAGGCGCACGCCACGTCCTCGGCTGTCGGCCGTGGGCGTGACCCCGGTCGTGCGGGCACCCGACCGCGGGAGATCGACGCAGTGCCCACCACCGAGCACCTCGAGACGGCGATGCGCCGTGCCCTCGACGCCGCCCGAGCCGTCCCGCGCACGCTGCCCAATCCGCCCGTCGGGTGTGTTCTGCTCGATCCCGACGGTCGCGAGCTGGCCGTGGGCGTCCACCGTGGCGCCGGAACGCCGCACGCCGAGGTCGACGCGCTGAGCCAGGCAGGTGAGGCCGCGCGCGGTGCCACGGCGGTGGTGACCCTCGAACCTTGCGATCACACCGGTCGCACCGGCCCGTGCACGCAGGCGCTGATCGCAGCCGGCGTCGCCGAGGTCGTGTACGCCGTCGACGATCCCCACCCGATCGGCGCCGGCGGAGCGCAGACTCTCCTCTCCGCCGGAGTGAAGGTCACCACCGGGGTTCTGACCGAGGAGGCCAAGGAGCTGCTCGCGCCGTGGGCTACGCGCTACTGGCTCGGTCGCCCCTTCGTCACGTGGAAATACGCCGCCACGCTCGACGGGCTCAGCGCCGCGCCGGACGGCACCAGCAAGTGGATCACCGGCCCGGAGGCCCGTCGCGATGTGCAGCAGTTCCGCGCCGAGTGCGACGCGATCATGGCCGGGACGGGCGCCGTCCTCGCCGACGACCCGCGGCTGACCGTCCGCGACGCCGACGACATGCCGCTGCCGTACGAGCAGCAGCCGATGCGCATCGTGGTGGGGGAGACCCCGATCCCGAACTACTACCGCGTCTTCGACCGGGTCGCGCCCACGTTGCTGATCCAGACCCGCGAGCCCCACGACGTCCTGGCCAAGCTGATGGAGAACGACATCCACCACGTGTGGCTGGAGGGCGGACCGCGGCTGGCCGGAGCGTTCTGGAATGCCGGGCTCATCGACCGCGTCATCGGCTACATCGCGCCGGCCATGCTCGGATCCGGCCGGGCCGCGCTGGAGGGCGAGGCCACGACCCTCGCCGACCTTCGGCCGATCACGATCACCGACCTGCGACAGATCGGCCCGGACATCCGCATCGTCGGGACGCCGGGGCCGCCGCCGCGTGAGGCGATGGGCAAGGGAGAGGGGTACTGATGTTCACCGGACTGGTCGAGGAAGTCGGCGAGATCGTGGCCGTGGAGCCGCAGGCGGACGCGGTACGGCTGCTCGTTCGCGGCCCTCGCGTCACCGCGGACGCGCGCCACGGCGACTCGATCGCCGTCGACGGCGTCTGCCTGACCGTCACGACGCTGGACGGCGACGTGTTCGGTGCCGACGTCGTGGCCGAGTCGCTCAAGCGTTCGTCGCTGGGCGACCTCGTCGCCGGGACGCCGGTCAACCTCGAGCGTGCGATGACCCCGCAGACGCGTTTCGGCGGGCACATCGTGCAAGGCCACGTCGACGGCACCGGCACGCTGCTCGACCGCACACCGAGCGAGCACTGGGAGGTCCTCCGCTTCGGTGTTCCCGAAACGCTCACCCGGTACCTCGTCGAGAAGGGCTCGATCACGATCAACGGCACCTCGCTGACCGTCGTCGACGTCATCGACGGGTCCGAGCCGTCGTTCACCGTCTCACTCATCCCCACCACGCTCGCCGAGACCACGCTCGGCGCTCTGCCGACCGGCGCTCGCGTCAATCTCGAGGTCGACGTCCTCGCCAAGTACGTCGAGCGTCTGCTCGCGAAAGGAGCCATCCATGGCTGACACTGCCGTGCGACTCGACCCGGTCGAGCGCGCCATCGCCGACATCGCCGCCGGCAAGGCGATCGTCGTCGTCGACGACGAGAACCGTGAGAACGAAGGCGACATCATCTTCGCCGCCTCGAAGGCCACGCCCGAACTCATGGCGTTCCTCGTCCGGTACTCCAGCGGTCTGATCTGCGCCCCGGTCGTGGGCGAGATCCTCGATCGCCTGGCGATCCCGCTCATGACGCCGCACAACCGCGACCGCTTGCGCACCGCCTACACGGTCTCGGTCGACGCGCGCGACGGCGTGACGACCGGCATCTCGGCCGCCGACCGGGCGCGCACGTGCCGCGTGCTGGCCGATTCGGCCACCGAGCCGTTCGAACTGGTGCAGCCTGGCCACATCGTCCCGCTGCGCGCCAAGCCCGGCGGCGTGCTCGAACGCCCTGGCCACACCGAGGCGGCCGTCGACTTCGCCCGCCTCGCCGGGCTGACCCCCGCCGGGGTGATCGGCGAGGTCATGAACGACGACGGCACGCTCAAGCGGCTCCCGGAGCTGCGCGAGTTCGCCGACGAGCACGGCCTCGCACTGGTGTCGATCGAGGACCTGCAGGTCTACCGGCGGCTCCACGAGTCCCAGGTCGACCGCCTCGCGACCACGCAGTTGCCTACCGAGTTCGGCGACTTCGTCGCTCACGGGTACCGCAATCGCATCGACGGCGCCGAGCACATCGCGCTCGTGTACGGCGATCCGGGTGCCGCGAACGTCCTCACGCGGCTGCACTCGGAGTGCCTCACCGGAGACGTGTTCGGGTCCCAGCGCTGTGACTGCGGCCCCCAGCTGCAGGCGGCGATGGCCGACATCACCGCCGCCGGCGCCGGCGTCGTCGTCTACCTGCGCGGCCACGAGGGGCGCGGGATCGGGCTGCTCCACAAGCTGCAGGCCTACGAACTCCAGGAGCGCGGACGCGACACGGTCGACGCGAACCTCGAACTGGGCTTCGGTGAGGACGAGCGCGACTACGCAGCCGGCGCCCAGATCCTGCGCGACCTCGGCGTGACGTCGGTGCGGTTGCTGACGAACAACCCGGACAAGGCGGCCCAGCTGGCCACCTACGGGGTGAAGGTCGACGAGCGCGTGCCGATCGCGGTGCGGCCGACCAAGCACAATCTGCGGTACCTGCAGGCCAAGGCCGAGCGGATGGGGCACGACCTGCCCGATCTGGTCGCCCTCGACGAAGCCGAACTCGATGAAGGAGCACCCGCATGAGCGAGCGCCAGCGAGCGAGCATGAGTCAGCACCTCATGCCGACACCTACCTATCGTGCGTTTTTCCAGGAGGTGTCACCTATCGTGCGTTTTTCCAGGAGGTGTCGGCATGAGCGGTCATGGAGCCCCGAGTCTCACCATTGACGCGAGCGGTGCGAAGGTCGCCATCGTCGCCTCGAGCTGGCACACCACCGTGATGGACGGGTTGATCGCCGGCGCGCAGCTGGCGCTCGCCGACGCCCGCGCGTCCCAGGTCGACCTCGTGCGCACTGCCGGATCCTTCGAGCTGCCGCTCGTGGCTAAAACGTGCGCCCAGCAGGGCTACGACGCCGTGGTGGCGCTTGGTGTCGTCATTCGCGGCGGCACTCCGCACTTCGACTACGTGTGCGCGGCCGCGACCGACGGGCTGTCCCGCGTCGCCCTCGAGACCGGCGTTCCCGTCGGTTTCGGCCTCCTCACCTGCGACACCGAGGAGCAGGCGCTGGACCGGGCGGGGCTCGCGGACAGCAAGGAGGACAAGGGCCGCGAAGCCGCCGAGGCCGCGCTCGCGACCTGGGCGACGCTGAGCGCGCTGCGGGGCTGACCGGGCCGCCCGGGCGGGACGATAGACTGACTCACGATGAAGACGTTCGAGGGCCTGTTCGCCGAGCTGAGCGACAAGGCCGCCACCCGCCCCGAGGGTTCGCGCACGGTCGCCGAGCTGGACGCCGGCGTGCACGCCATCGGCAAGAAGCTGGTGGAGGAGGCGGCCGAGTCCTGGATGGCCGCCGAGCACGAAGGACGTGAGCGTGCCGCCGAGGAGCTGAGCCAGCTGCTCTACCACGCCCAGGTCATGATGATCGCCGCCGGCATCACGCTCGACGACGTCTACGCGCATCTGTGACGGCAGCGGACCCCAGCCACCGAACGCCCCGGGTTCAGCCGCTGTCGTGACCCGAGCCCGACCGGACGAAAAGAGATGGACCATGCTCAAGGTCGCCGTCCCCAACAAGGGTGCGCTGTCCGAAGCCGCCGCGCTGATGCTGGGCGAGGCCGGATACCGGCAGCGCCGCAACGCCAAGGACCTCGTCACCGTCGACGCCGACAACCAGGTCGAGTTCTTCTACCTGCGACCGCGCGACATCGCGATCTACGTGGGGGAGGGCACGCTCGACGTCGGCATCACCGGCCGTGACCTGCTGCTCGACTCCGGCGCCAAGGCTGATGAGGCCATGGCCCTCGGGTTCGGTGAATCGACGTTCCGGTTCGCCGCGCCCGCCGGCACGTTGTCGTCCGAGCGCGAGTTGGCGGGACGCCGGATCGCGACGTCGTACCCCGGTATCGTGCGGGCGCACCTCTCGACGCTCGGCGTCGAGGCCGACGTCGTGCGCCTCGACGGGGCGGTGGAGACCTCGATCCGCCTCGGTGTCGCCGACGCGATCGCCGACGTCGTCGAAACCGGCACGACGCTGCGCCAGGCCGGTCTCGAGGTCTTCGGTGACCCGATCCTCTCGTCGGAGGCTGTCGTCATCACACGGCACGAGGGCGACGAGCCCGAGGGCTTCGCGGTGTTCCGTCGCCGGCTCGAGAGCGTCCTCGTCGCCCGCACCTACGTGATGATGGACTACGACATCCGCGTCGACCGGGTGGAGGAGGCCGTCCGGCTGACCCCGGGCATCGAGTCGCCCACGGTGTCGCCCCTGCATCGCGAGGGATGGGTCGCCGTCCGCTCGATGGTGCCCCGCGACACCGCTCAGCGCGTCATGGACGACCTCTACGCGATCGGTGCCCGCGGCATCCTCGTGACCGACATCCTGTCGTGCCGGATCTGATGGACGCGACGCGCAGGAGCTTCCGCCCCGTCGCGGTATCGCTCATCATGTGGATCTCGACGGGGATCCTCGTGGTGCTCATGGTCGTCATCGGCCGTGCGCTTCCCGAGGACGTCGTCTTCACCGTCTCGCAGGCGGCGACGCTGTGGGCGCTCGTCGCGCTGGTGGCACTGCTCGCGTTCGCGGTGACCCGCAGCCGTGTGCACGCCGACGACCACGGCATCACCGTCGTCAACGGCTTCCGCCGCCGGCAGCTGTCGTGGGACGAGGTCGGCTCCGTCGCGATGCGCGAAGGCGCTCCGTGGCCCACCCTCGTGACCCGGGATGACGAGCGGGTCATCCTCTTCGCCATCCAGGGCAGCGACGGTGCGGCGGCCCGCGAAGCCGTCGCGTGGCTCCAGGGACACGTGCGATGAGCGGCCACGGTCGTACGCTCGCCGAACCAGCGTTCCCCGACGACGACGGACAGCTCGACCCCTCGCTGGTCGAGGTCATTGACGGCACCGACGTCGACGTGCTGGGTCGGCTCGGCGGCGCCCGGATCTTCGTGGCGGTGGTGGCGGTGCTCACCGGCAGCGCGGAACTCGCCGCGATCGAGGGCGACAAGAACGCCGACATGGCGGCCGTGCTGATGCAAGGTGCCGATGGACGCCAAGCGCTGCTCACCTTCACGAGCGTCGCCGCGATGCAGCAGTGGAACCCGCAGGCGCGTCCCGTCCCGGTTTACGGGCGCGACGCGGCGCGCGCCGCTCTCGCGGAGGGCGCGTCCGCGATGCTCCTCGACCTCGGCGGACCGCGGTTCCGCGTGATCGAGACCGAGGACGTGGAGCATCTCGCGCAGGAGCACGTCCTGGTCCGCACTCCCGCTGGCCCGGCGTGGGTCGCTCCCGCCGACTAGGCCGACCGTCGGCACCTCTACCTTCCGTGGGCGGTGAGCGGTCCGGCACATGGAGGTTCGCGGTGGGTGCTGGCGCACCGCTCCGCCGCGCCGTACCGGATTGGCGTCGGGAACAACCGGCCTGCTAACATGGTTGATCGAAGTGGAGGTCACCTCCCACCTGCCTGGTTCTCGGACCTTGAGGTTCTGCGCGGCGTACACGTGTCGTCGCGCCCGATACGCCGCGTGCGTGTCGCGATGGTGGCCTTCGTTTCGCGGAGGCCATTTTTCATGTCCTCCATCCACGACCATCAGGAGGACCCATCAGCACAGAGCTGCGCGTCAACGAGCGGATTCGCGTTCCCGAAGTACGTCTCGTCGGACCGAGCGGTGAGCAGGTGGGCATCGTCCGCATCGACGATGCCCTGCGCCTGGCTGCCGAAGCCGATCTCGACCTCGTCGAGGTCGCGCCGCAGGCCCGCCCGCCGGTGTGCCGTCTCATGGACTACGGCAAGTTCAAGTACGAGGCTGCGCAGAAGGCCCGTGAGTCCCGACGCAACCAGTCGAACACGATCATCAAGGAGATGAAGCTCCGCCCGAAGATCGACCAGCACGACTACGACACCAAGAAGGGTCACGTCGTGCGATTCCTCCGGGCGGGCGACAAGGTCAAGATCACGATCATGTTCCGCGGCCGCGAGCAGCACCGACCCGAGCTCGGGTTCCGGCTGCTGCAGAAGCTGGCCGCTGACGTCGAGGATCTCGGTTTCATCGAGTCGAACGCCCGTCAGGACGGTCGCAACATGACGATGGTGCTCGCTCCTCACAAGAAGAAGTCCGAGGCGCAGGCGCAGGTCAAGGCCGAGAAGGCCGAGAACACCGCGCAGCGTGCCGCCGACCGCGAAGCCGAGGCGGAGGCCGAGAAGGCCTACCGCGAGGCCCAGCAGAAGAATGCGACGCCCAAGAAGCCGCGGCGTCGCTCCGAGAACCTCGACCCAGACATGGAGGCCTAACATGCCGAAGTTCAAGCCCCACTCGGGCATGAAGAAGCGCGTCAAGCTCAGCGGCAAGGGCAAGCTGCGCCGCCAGCAGGCGAACCGTTACCACCTGCTCGAGCACAAGTCCTCGACCCGCACCCGTCGACTCGACGGCACCACCGAGGTGTCGAAGGCCGACACCAAGCAGGTCAAGAAGCTGCTCGGACTCTGAGCCGCGCCCCACTGATTTTCTAAGGAGACACCGATGGCACGCGTCAAGCGTTCCGTGAACGCCCAGAAGAAGCGTCGTGAGGTCCTCGAGCGGGCCTCGGGCTACCGTGGTCAGCGTTCGCGCCTGTACCGCAAGGCCAAGGAGCAGGTCACTCACTCGCTCGTCTACTCGTACAACGACCGCCGCGCCAAGAAGGGCGACTTCCGTCGCCTCTGGATTCAGCGCATCAACGCCGCGGCGCGTGCGCAGGGTCTGACGTACAACCGTTTCATCCAGGGCCTCAAGGCCGCCGAGGTCGAGGTCGACCGCAAGATCCTCGCGGATCTGGCCGTCAACGACATCGCGGCGTTCAACGCTCTCGTCGAGGTGGCCAAGGCCAACCTCCCCGAGGACGTCAACGCGCCCAAGGCCGAGTCCGCGGCCTGAGTCCCACGACTCCACCTGCAGTGGCGAGCCAGCCCGGCGAGCTGACCGTGCGTTCCGCACGCGTCAAGCACGCCCGGCGGCTCGCCACTCGTGCGTTCCGGGCCAAGACCGGCGAGTTCCTCACCGAGGGTCCGCAAGCCGTGCGGGAGGCCCTCGCCGAACCCGGCGTCGTCATCGAGGTCTTCGCCACCACCGACGCCACGAGCCGCTACGGACAGTGGCGCGAGGAGCATCCGGACCTGGCCTGGCACGTGGTCGCGGACGACGTGCTCGCCGAGATCGCCGACGCCGTCCAGCCGCAGGGTGTGGTGGCACGCTGCCACGACGTGACCGGAACGCTGGACGCATTGCCCGCCCGGACGCGACTCGTCGTCGTGTGCGCGGAGATCCGCGATCCGGGCAACCTCGGCGCCGTGATCCGCTGCGCCGACGCCGCTGGAGCGGACGCCGTCGTGGTGGCGGGGGACAGTGTCGACCCGCTCAATCCCAAGGTCGTCCGCTCGACCGCGGGATCGCTCTTCCACCTGCCTGTCCTGATCGAGCGCGACCTCGGCCGGGCGGTCGAGACCCTCAAGAACTCCGGTCTCCAGGTCTTCGCCGCGGACGGTGGCGGACGGCTGCTCCACGACGCCGCGATCGATCTGACCGCACCCACCGCGTGGGTGATGGGCAACGAGGCCCACGGCCTGCCCGATGCCGTGCGAGCGCTGGCCGACGAGATCGTGGGCGTTCCCATCTACGGCCGGGCCGAGAGCCTCAATCTCGCCACCGCCGCCGCCGTCTGCGTGTACGCCTCGGCTGCGGCCATGCATAGATGATCATCTGATCTCGCTCCGCGGACTAGGACCAAACCCTCCGGTCGGACTATCCTCGCCTGCGTGTCCTTCGAGAACTTCCCCGACGGCGTGATCGTCGCCGATGCCGACGGCATCGTCGAGTACGTCAACGAGCGCGTTCGTGAGATGGCGCGCGCCGTCGGCGACGAGATGCTCGGGATGCACCTCTCGGAGGCCGTGCCGTTCGACGATCTGAACGGCAACTCCTGGTTCGACGTCGTCCGGCCCTACGACGGCTTCGAGCTCCGCAAGCGCATCTCGGAACACTCGTGGTGGTCGCCGCGCGGGAGCGAGTACCTCATCACCGCGTCGCTGATCCGTGATCGCCCGGCGGGCCGGGTCGTCCAGGTGATCGTGTCGATCCGCAATGCGCGCATCCGCAACCAGCGTGACCGCGAGCGCTCCGACATGGTCGCGACCGTCGCGCACGAGCTGCGGTCGCCGCTCACCG
Source organism: Aeromicrobium camelliae (assembly GCF_003850045.1). GTDB lineage: Bacteria > Actinomycetota > Actinomycetes > Propionibacteriales > Nocardioidaceae > Aeromicrobium > Aeromicrobium camelliae. The sequence goes on from NZ_RQJX01000012.1 coordinate 93,487, forward strand.
GAATCAAGGGTTTCACCGCCACCCTGCTCAGCCGCTGGGACCAGTTCAGCGAGGAGCAGCGCAAATTCATGCTCTCGACCGTCGACGCCGACGCCGACCGGCTCAGCCGGCTGATCGCCGAGTTGCTCGATGCGGCGCGCATCGACTCGGGCCGGCTCACGCTGCGGACCGGCCCGGTGCGGCTCGACGAACTCGCAGCCCGCGTCCTCGCGAGCGCGTACGCGGCGGCCGACGAGCACCCCGCCCCGGTGGTGGAGGGGGAGATCCCCGTGATCTGGGGCGACGAGGACCGCATCACTCAGGTCGTGACCAACCTCGTCGAGAACGCGATCCGCCACGGCGACGGGCTGCGCGAACTCGCCGTCCGGCGCGACGGCGACGGGGTCGTCGTCGAGGTCAGCGACTACGGCAGCGGCATCCCGGTGGAACTGCGCCAGCGGGTGTTCAGCCGGTTCTGGAAGAGCGGTCCGGGCGCGGGGAGCGGATTGGGCATGTTCATCGTGCGCGGAGTCGTTCAGCAGCACCACGGCACGATCGACATCGGCACGGGCGAGCTCGGGGGAGCGCGCATCCAGGTGCGCTTGCCGATCAACGAGCCCGCGTCGATGACCGCGGAGGCCCCGTCGATAAACTCGACCGAAGGCTCCTCGATCCGTCACTGAAAGGTCGTCATGTCCGCGCCCAACTCCGACTACGACCCCGTCGAGGTGACCCCGCTGCGTGCCGACGAGGTCGAGCGCATGCGCGATGCCGCCCTCGAGGCGATCGCGGCCGCCGACTCCGTCGAGGCGCTCAAGCAGGTCAAGATCGACCACGTCGGCGACCGTTCGCCGCTCGCCCTGGCCAACCGCGAGATCGGTGCGCTCCCGCCCCAGGCCCGCAAGGAAGTCGGGCAGCGCGTCGGGCAGGCGCGTGGCGCGGTGAACAAGGCGCTCGCGGAGCGCACCGCCCAGGTGGAGGCCGTCGAGTTCGAGCGCCGCCTCGCTGAGGAGGCCGTGGACGTCACGGTGCCCGTCGACATGGAGCCGGTCGGCGCGCGGCACCCGCTCACCACGATCCAAGATCACGTCGCGGACATCTTCGTGGCGATGGGGTGGGAGATCGCCGAAGGCCCTGAGGTCGAGGCCGAATGGCTCAACTTCGACGCCCTCAACCTCGGCCCGGACCACCCGGCCCGCACCATGATGGACACCTTCTGGGTCGCGCCGGCCGAGGCCGCCATGGTCCTGCGCACCCACACCTCTCCGGTGCAGGCCCGCACGATGCTCACGCGTCAGCCACCCATCTACATCGCGTGCCCGGGCCGGGTCTTCCGCACCGACGAGCCCGATGCCACTCACGCTCCGGTCTTCCACCAGGTCGAGGGCCTCGCGATCGACGAGGGCCTGTCGATGGCGCACCTCAAGGGCACGCTCGACCACCTCGCGACCGCGATCTACGGCGAGGGCACGACGACGCGCTTCCGCCCGTCGTACTTCCCGTTCACCGAGCCCAGCGCCGAGGTCGACCTGCTGTGCTACGTCTGCCACAACGATCCGGCGCAGGTCGCCGATTGCCCGACCTGCCGCGGTGAAGGCTGGGTCGAGTGGGGCGGATGCGGCGTCGTCAACCCGCGCGTGCTGATCGCCTGCGGCGTCGACCCGGAGCGCTACTCCGGCTTCGCCTTCGGCATGGGTCTGGACCGCACGATCACCAGCCGTTACGACATCGCCGATCTGCGCGATCTGTGGGACGGCGACATCCGCTTCACCGAGCCTTTCGGCATCGGTCTGTGAGTTCGAGAGGTATCGCACGAGATGAAGGTCCCCGTTCCCTGGCTGCGCGAGCTCGTCGGCCTGCCTGACTCGGTCACCACCGAGCAGCTGGCCGCGCGGCTCACCGCCTTCGACCTCAAGCTCGAGGAGATCGTCGGCGGGCAGCTCAGCGGCCCCCTCGTCGTCGGCCGGGTGCTGTCAGCTGTTCCCGAACCGCAGAAGAACGGCAAGACGATCAACTGGTGTCGCGTCGACGTCGGCCCGGAGCACAACGACCCGGCCACGGACGACCTCCCCGCCGGTCGCGGCATCGTGTGCGGTGCGCACAACTTCGGACCCGGCGACCTCGTCGTCGTCTCGCTGCCCGGCACGTTCCTGCCCGCGCTGGGCTTCGAGATCAGCGCCCGCAAGACGTACGGACACGTCTCCGACGGCATGATCTGCTCGACCGCCGAGCTGGGTCTGCCCGGTGGCGACCAGAGCGGCATCCTCGTGCTCGAGGCCGGCTCCGCCGAGCCTGGTGACGACGCGATCGCGCTGCTGGGGCTCAACGACGAGACCCTCGATCTCGAGGTCAACCCCGACCGCGGATACGCGTGGTCGCTGCGCGGCGTGGGTCGCGACACCGCCCTGGCGTTCGACCTGCCGTTCCGCGACCCCGCCGACATCGAGGTCACCGACACGGACGGCGAGGGGTACCCGGTCGTCGTCGAGGACCGGGAGGCCTGCCCCGTCTTCGTCACGCGTCGCGTGACCGGCATCGACCCGACCCGCCCCACGCCGGAGTGGATGGCGCGTCGTCTCGTGCAGGCCGGCATGCGCTCGATCTCGCTGACCGTCGACATCAGCAACTACGTGATGCTCGAGCTCGGCCAGCCCAATCACGCTTACGACGCCGCGAAGCTCTCCGGCCCCATCGGCGTGCGCCGGGCGCGCGCGGGAGAGCGGCTCACCACCCTCGATGACGTGGATCGCGTCCTCGACCCGGCGGACCTGCTGATCTGTGACGACGAGGGCCCCGTCGGCCTGGCCGGGATCATGGGTGCCGCGCACGTCGAGATCGACGACACCACCACGGACGTCGTCATCGAGGCGGCGTACTTCGACCGTTCGACCGTCGCCCGTGCGGCGCGCCGCCACAAGCTCTCGTCCGAGGCCGCCCGGCGCTTCGAGCGCGGCGTCGACCCGTCGCTGCAGGCGCGTGCCGCGCAGCGCGTCGCGGAACTGCTCGTGGAACACGGCGGCGGTCGTATCGAGCCCGGCATCACGGTCGTCGGGGAGGTCGCTCCGCGCCCGGCGGTCACGCTCGCGGCTGACTTGCCGCGGCGCATCGCCGGCGTTCCCTCGATCGATCTGGAGGCCTCGGTCGCCGCGCTGCGCGGCAACGCCTGCGAGGTCGAGGTGCAGGGCGACCAGCTGGTGGTCACGCCGCCGTCATGGCGATTCGACCTCAACGACCCCTACGACGTCGTCGAGGAGGTGCTGCGGGTCGTCGGATACGACCAGGTCCCCTCGGTACTTCCGCAGGCACCCGGCGGCCGCGGTCTGACGCGAGCGCAGGAGCTGCGCCGCCGCGTCGGTTACGCGCTCGCCGGCGCGGGCCTCGTGGAGGTGAAGACCTTCCCGTTCGCCGGTGAGGAGGACTTCGACAAGCTCGGCCTGCCGGCCGATGACGAGCGGCGTCGTCAGGTGCTGCTCGAGAATCCGCTGTCGGCTCAGGAGCCGGGGCTCACCACGACACTGCTGACCGGGCTGCTGCGGGCGGCCGGCCTCAACGTGGGTCGCGGCCACGAGGACGTCGCGCTCACCGAGATGGGGCGGGTGTTCCGCACGCGCGACGACTCGCCGCACGCTCCGATCTACGGCGTCGACCGCCGCCCGACCGACGACGAGCTCGCGGTACTCGACGCCGCCTTGCCCGATCAGCCGCTCATGGCGGCGTGGACGATGCTCGGTCAGCGCGAGAAGCGCGGCTGGTCCGGTCCCGGCCGGGACGCGACCTGGGCCGACGCGATCGCCGTCGCCAAGCGTCTCGCCGACGTGCTCCACGTCGAGCTCACGGTCGAGGCCGTCGCGCTCGCGCCGTTCCACCCCGGCCGGTGTGCGGCGTTCCTGCTCGACGGCACCGTGGTCGGACACGCGGGCGAACTGCATCCGAAGGTGCTCGAGGCCTACGGTCTCCCCGCGCGCGGCGTCGCCGGCGAGGTGAACCTCGACGCGCTCATCGGCGCGGCGCCCGAGCTCGGTCCGCGCCCGGACTTCTCGTCGTTCCCCGTGGCCAAGGAAGACCTCGCGTTCGTCGTCGACGCATCGGTGCACGCCGGCGACCTGCAGGCGGCACTCGCGTCCTCGGGCCCGCTCGTGGAGTCCGTGCGGTTGTTCGACATCTACGCGGGCGACCAGGTCCCGGCGGGCAAGAAGTCGCTGGCCTTCAACGTCCGGCTCCGCGCCGCCGATCACACCCTGACGGACGCGGAGATCACCGAAGCCCGCGCCGCCGCGGTGGAGGCCGCCGCGCGGTTCGACGCCACCCTGCGCTGAGGTCTCAGCGGGGGAGGAGGGGCACGAGCCGCGAGCGCGCGGTCGCGCCCTGCTCGATCGCGCGTTCCAGTTCCTGCAGCCGGCCCGCGGTGTCCGCGTCCGCGGTGAGATCCGGGTAGACCTCCACGATCGCGAAGAGATCGTTCGTCGCGGCGACGAATCGGTCGTAGGCGGCGACGCACTCCTCGGCCGAACCGGCGGCGGTCGCCTCGTCGGCGGCGTCCCGCGCCTCGGCGAAGACCGCCCGCTCCCACGCGGCGTACTCGCCGATCGCCGCGAGCAGTTCCGGGATCGGTGCCGCGGCGCGGTCGAGCGCGGAGCGCAGCGCGCTCGTCGCATCCCGGGCGGCGGCCGTGCGTCGTGAGCGGCGACGCAACCCCGCCACCAGCAGGGCGAGAGCCACGAGGACGACCAGCGCGACAGCGAGGAACTCCATATCCTGATTCTGGCAGTACCCCCACGTGCAAGCATTTGCAGAGACGTGCAATAATTGCAGTTATGTCCAAAGTCCTGACTGATCTGCCGGTCGGCGAGCGCGTCGGCATCGCGTTCTCCGGCGGCCTCGACACCTCCGTCGCCGTCGCCTGGATGCGTGACAAGGGCGCCGTTCCGTGCACGTACACCGCCGACATCGGCCAGTACGACGAGCCCGACATCGACTCGGTGCCCGGCCGCGCCCTCGAGTACGGGGCGGAGATCGCCCGGCTGCTCGACTGCAAGCGGCCGCTCGTCGACGAGGGGCTGGCGGCGCTGTCGTGCGGCGCGTTCCACATCACCAGCGCCGGTCGCACGTACTTCAACACCACCCCGCTGGGCCGTGCGGTCACCGGCACGCTGCTCGTCCGCGCGATGCAGGAGGACGGCGTCAACATCTGGGGTGACGGGTCGACCTTCAAGGGCAACGACATCGAGCGTTTCTACCGCTACGGGCTGCTCGCCAATCCGAACCTGCGCATCTACAAGCCCTGGCTCGACGCGGCGTTCGTCAGCGAGCTGGGCGGGCGCAAGGAGATGAGCGAGTGGCTCGTCGCCCACGACCTGCCGTACCGCGACAGCGCCGAGAAGGCGTACTCCACCGACGCGAACATCTGGGGCGCGACTCACGAGGCCAAGACGCTCGAGCACCTCGACGTCTCCCTCGAGACCGTCGAGCCGATCATGGGCGTCAAGTTCTGGGACCCGTCGGTCGACATCGACACCGAGGACGTCACGATCTCGTTCGAGGCCGGGCTCCCCGTCGCGATCAACAGCACGCGGTATGACGATCCGGTCGCACTCGTCCACGAGGCCAACACGATCGGCGGTCGGCACGGCCTGGGCATGTCCGATCAGATCGAGAATCGGATCATCGAGGCCAAGAGCCGCGGTATCTACGAGGCCCCGGGCATGGCGCTGCTGTGGATCGCCTACGAGCGGCTCGTCAACGCGATCCACAACGAGGACACCATCGCCAACTACCACCAGCACGGCCGCCGGTTGGGTCGCCTCATGTACGAGGGACGGTGGCTCGATCCGCAGGCGATGATGCTGCGCGAATCGATCCAGCGCTGGATCGCGTCCGTCGTGAGCGGTGACGTGACGCTGCGGCTGCGGCGGGGCGAGGACTACACGATCCTCGACACGCAGGGTCCGGCGTTCTCGTACCACCCCGAGAAGCTGTCGATGGAGCGCACCGACAACGCGGTCTTCGGACCGTCCGACCGGATCGGCCAGCTCACCATGCGCAACCTCGACATCGCCGACTCGCGGGCCAAGCTCGAGATGTACGCGGCCCAGCCGCTCGACCAGGGTCAGGTGCTCGTCGAGAATGGCACGCTGTTCGGCACCCTGCCGGCCGGCGGCGCCGAGCAGATCGAGGCGAACCCGGCTGTCGAGGGCGACGAGCAGGCCCTCGACGCGGCCGCCATGGAGTTCGGGACCGACTGATGTCGATCTCCGTCGCTGTCACCGGTGCCACCGGCTACGTCGGTGGCGAACTGCTCCGCATGCTCCTGGCCCACCCGGAGGTGGAGATCGGCGCCCTGACCGCCGGCTCCAGCGCCGGGTCGCGGCTGGGCGACCACCACGCCCACCTCGTGCCACTGGCCGACCGCGAGGTGCTGGAGACCACCACCGAGAACCTGGCCGGTCATGACGTCGTGTTCCTCGCGCTGCCGCACGGCACGTCGGCGCCCGTCGCCGCCGAGCTGGGCGACGACGTGCTCGTGATCGACTGCGGTGCCGACTTCCGGCTGCAGAGCTCCGACGACTGGTCGCGCTTCTACGGCGGCGACCACGCCGGCACGTGGCCTTACGGTCTTCCGGAGCTGCCCGGGCAGCGCGAGCGACTCGCGGGCACGCGTCGCGTCGCCGGCCCGGGATGCTTCCCGACCGTCTCCACGCTGGCGATCATGCCGGCGCTCCCGCTCGTGGACGACTCGGCGCTCACCATCGTGGCGCCGACGGCGCCATCCGGGGCAGGCAAGAAGCTCGCCACGACGTTCCTCGGCTCGGAGGTCCTCGGTCAGGCCAGTGCGTACGGCGTGGGCGGCACCCACCGGCATACGCCCGAGATCGAGCAGAACCTGCGCGCCGCCGGCGCCGAGAACCCGGTCGTCAGCTTCACCCCGGTGCTCGTGCCGATGTCGCGCGGCATCCTGGCGGTCGTCTCCGCCCCGGCCGCCGAGGGCGTGACCGCGGCGGACGTGCGGGCCGCGTATGTGGCCGCGTACGCCGACGAGCCGTTCGTGCATCTGCTGCCGGAAGGGCAGTGGCCGCAGACCCAGGGCACGCTCGGCGCGAACACCGTGCACGTCCAGGCCACGCTCGACGAGCGGGCCGGCCGCGTCGTGGCGATCGGTGCGATGGACAACCTCGCCAAGGGCACGGCGGGCGGCGCCATCCAGTCCATGAACCTCGCGCTCGGGCTGCCCGAGACGACCGGCCTCACGACGATCGGAGTAGCACCATGAGCGACCACGGCCGGAGAACCCAGCTGTGCGCCCAGATCGTCAACCGACCCGGGGCTCGGTCGACGGATGGAGCGCAAATCTGGGGTCAGCGGGAGGTGGCGGCATGAGTGTCACCGCTGCTCAGGGATTTCGCGCCGCCGGTGTCACCGCCGGGCTCAAAGACAGCGGCAAGCCCGACGTCGCCCTCGTGGTCAACGACGGTCCGTCGAGTGCTGCCGCGGCCGTCTTCACGTCCAACCGCTGCCAGGCCAATCCCGTCATCTGGAGCCGCGAGACGATCAAGGGCGGCACGGCGCGCGCCGTCGTCCTGAACTCCGGCGGCGCCAACTGCTACACGGGCGCCGAGGGGTTCGCCACCACGCACCGCACCGCTGAGGTGGCCGCCGAGCGGCTGGGCATCGGCGCCGTCGACGTGCAGGTGTGCAGCACAGGCCTCATCGGTCGGCTGCTGGACGAGGACAAGCTGCTCCCCGGTGTCGAGGCGGCCGTGGCCGCGCTGTCGGCCGAGGGCGGGACCGACGCCGCGACGGCGATCATGACCACCGACACGGTCAGCAAGCAGGCCGCGCGTTCGGTCGGCGGCTGGACCGTCGGCGGGATGGCGAAGGGAGCGGGCATGCTCGCGCCGGCCCTCGCCACGATGCTCGTCGTCATCACGACCGATGCCGACCTCTCGTCAGCAGACCTCGATGCCGCGCTGCGCCGCGCCACGGCTCGCACGTTCGACCGGCTCGACTCCGACGGCTGTCAGTCCACCAACGACACCGTGCTGCTCATGGCCTCCGGTGCCTCGGGGGCCAGCCCCGATGTGGAGGAGTTCACCACGGCGCTCACCGAGGTCTGCCAGGACCTCGCACTGCAGCTGCTGGCCGACGCCGAAGGCGCGGACCACGAGATCGCGATCGAGACGATCAACGCGGCGAGCGAGGCCGACGCGCTGTCGGTGGGACGTGAGGTCGCGCGCAGCAACCTCTTCAAGACCGCGATCTTCGGCAAGGACCCGAACTGGGGGCGCATCCTCGCCTCGGTCGGCACCTCGGACGCGGTCTTCGACCCGGCCGACCTCGACGTCGCGATCAACGGCGTCTGGGTGTGCCGCGACAGCGGGGTGGGGGAGTCGATCGACCTCGTCGACCTGACGCCGCGCCACGTCACCGTCACGATCGACCTCAAGTCCGGCGACGCGGCGGCGACCGTCTGGACCAACGACCTCACGCACGCCTACGTTCACGAGAATTCGGCCTACTCGACATGACAGACCACATCGACGCAAGCGACCCCGACGAGATCTGGGACGAGACTTCCTGGCGCGAGGCCACGGACAAGGCGGCGACGCTCGCCGGCGCCCTGCCGTGGCTGAAGAAGTATCACGGCAAGATCATCGTCGTGAAGTACGGCGGCAACGCCATGACCGACGACAAGCTCAAGCAGGCGTTCGCCGAGGACATCGTGTTCCTGCGGCTCGCGGGCTTCAAGCCGGTCGTCGTCCACGGCGGCGGGCCGCAGATCAACGCGATGCTCGACCGGCTCGGCATCGAGTCGGAGTTCCGCGGCGGGCTGCGCGTCACCACGCCCGAGGCGATGGATGTCGTCCGCATGGTCCTGACCGGCCAGGTCGGACGCGAGCTCGTCGGCCTGCTCAACCAGCACGGTGATCTCGCGGTCGGTATGTCGGGCGAGGACGGCGGGCTGTTCACCGCGACCCGGACGATGCCGCTGGTCGACGGCGAGCCCGTCGACGTCGGCCTCGTCGGCGAGGTGACCGGTGTCCGGCCCGAGCCGGTGCTCGATCTGATCGACGCCGGACGCATCCCCGTGGTCTCCACCGTCGCGCCCGACGCCGACGGCCAGGTCCACAACGTCAACGCCGACACGGCAGCGTCCGCGCTCGCCGTGGCGCTCAAGGCCGAGAAGCTGCTGGTGCTCACCGACGTCGAGGGCCTGTACGCGGACTGGCCCAACAGCCGCGACGTCATCGGCGAGATCAGCCCCGAAGCGCTGGAAGAACTGCTCCCGACCCTCGCGAGCGGCATGATCCCCAAGATGAGCGCGTGCCTCGACGCCCTGCGCGGCGGAGTGCAGCGCGCCACGGTGATCGACGGTCGCGAGCCGCACGCGGTCCTCCTGGAGCTCTTCACCGACGAAGGTGTCGGCACCCAGGTCCTGCCCGGCGTCGAAACCCGTATCCGCACTGCCCTGTACTCCACCAGCAGCTCGAAGGAGAAGTCGTGAACGTCCCGATCCACGGCCGTGAACCACGCCCCGGCGGACCTGAGTGGATGGACCGTTACCGCGGTTCGCTGATGAACACGTTCGGCGACCCGCAGCGCGTCCTCGTGCACGGTGAAGGCGCACTCGTGTGGGACGCCGACGGCAACCGCTACATCGACCTGCTGGCCGGCATCGCGGTGAACGCCCTCGGACACGCGCACCCGGCGCTGCTCAAGGCCGTCACCGAGCAGCTCGGCACCCTGGGCCACATCAGCAACTTCTTCACGTCGATCCCGCAGGTCGAACTCGCCGAGCGTCTGCTCGGGCTGCTGGACGCGCCCGGACGGGTGTTCTTCGCCAACTCGGGTACCGAAGCCAACGAAGCGGCACTCAAGGCGACCCGCCGGACCGGCCGCACGCGGCTCGTCGTGGCGGAGGGCAGCTTCCACGGGCGGACGATGGGCGCCTTGGCGCTGACCTCCAAGGAGGCGTACCGGACGCCGTTCGAGCCGCTTCCCGGCGATGTGACGTGGGTGCCGTACGGCGACGAGGCCGCGCTGGCGGCCGCCGTGGACGACAGCGTGGCCGCCGTCGTGCTCGAACCCATCCAGGGTGAGGCCGGCGTCGTCGTGCCGCCCGCGGGCTACCTCGCCGCCGCCCGGGACATCACCTCGCGGCACGGCGCCTTGCTCTGGATCGACGAGGTTCAGACCGGCATGGGGCGTACCGGCGACTGGTTCGCGCACAGCGCCTCGGGGATCACGCCCGACCTCGTGACCCTTGCCAAGGGGCTCGGCGGCGGCATGCCGATCGGTGCGTGCATCGGCCTCGGCGACGCCGGCGTGCTGCTCGGCCCCGGCAACCACGGCACGACCTTCGGCGGCAACCCCGTCGCCACCCGCGCGGCCCTCACCGTGATCGAGACGATCGAGAACGAGGGGCTCCTCGCGGCGGTGAACGACCTGGAGCAGATGTTCCGCACCGGGCTCAGCGACGCCCCCGGGGTCGTCGAGATCACGGGGAGGGGACTGCTCCTCGGCGTCGTGCTCGACCAGCCGATCGCCCCGGCCGTCATGAACGCGGCGCTCGACGCCGGCGTCATCGTCAACGCGCCGACCGCCGACCGGCTGCGCCTCGCGCCCCCGTTCGTGCTCACGCCCGACCAGGCGCGTGACGCCATCGCGACCGTGCGCGCCGTCATCGAGGAGGTCCGGAACGCATGACCATTCGCCACTTCCTGCGCGACGACGACCTGTCACCGGCCGAGCAGGCCGAGGTGCTCCAGCTCGCCCTGAAGATGAAAGCCGCGCCGTACGCGCGTCGGCCGCTCGAGGGGCCGCAGACGGTCGCCGTGCTGTTCGACAAGTCGTCCACGCGCACGCGGGTGTCGTTCGCGGTCGGCATCGCCGACCTCGGCGGCCAGCCGCTGGTCCTCGACGCCACGACGACGCAGATCGGCCGCGGCGAGTCCGTCGCCGACACCGCGCGCGTCTTCGGTCGCATGGTGAGTGCCATCGTCTGGCGCACCTACGCCCAGTCCGGGCTCGAGGAGATGGCCGAGCACTCCGGCGTGCCCGTCATCAACGCGCTGAGCGACGACTTCCACCCGTGCCAGATCCTCGCCGACTGGCTGACCGTGCTGGAACACAAGGGCCGGCTCGAGGGGCTCACCGTGGCCTACGTCGGCGACGGCGCCAACAACATGGGGCACTCGTACCTGCTCGGCGGGGCCACCGCCGGCATGCACGTGCGGGTCGGCGCTCCGTTCGGCTACCAGCCGGATGTGGCGATCGTCGCCGACGCCGAACGCATCGCCCAGCAGACCGGCGGCTCGGTCCTGGTCACGGACGATCCGCAGGCGGCCGTGACAGGTGCGGACGTCGTCATCACCGACACGTGGGTCTCGATGGGCCAGGAGGACGAGAAGGCCGAACGCATCGCGATCTTCGGTGACTACGCGGTCACCCCGGAACGGCTCGCGCAGGCCGCGCCCGACGCGATCGTCCTGCACTGCCTCCCGGCCTACCGCGGTCTGGAGATCGCGGCCGAGGTCATCGACGGGCCGCAGAGCGTGGTGTGGGACGAGGCGGAGAACCGGCTGCACGTGCAGAAGGCGGTGCTCACCTGGCTGCTGGAGCGCTCCGGAGACCTGGAGCGCTGACATGACGCGCATCCCCGCCACCAAGGCCGCCCGTCAGCAGCTGATCGTCGACCTGCTGACGCGCCACAGCGTGCGGTCGCAGAGCGACCTTCTCGCGCTGCTGGCCGACCGGGGCGTGACGGCCACGGTGTCCACGCTGTCGCGTGACCTCGACGAGCTCGGCGCCGTCCGCGTCCGGCAGAGCGACGGCACGCTCGTGTACGCGGTTCCGGCCGAGGGTGGCGACCCGACGCCACGGGCGGGCGACGGCTCGGCGGCCGTCGCTCGCCTGCAGCGTCTGGTGCGCGAACTCATGGTCACTGCCGACGCCACCGCGAACCTCGTGGTCCTGCGGACCCCGCCGGGCGCGGCGCAGTTCCTGGCCTCGGCGATCGACCATGCGGGCTCGGTCGGCACCCTCGGTACGATCGCGGGCGACGACACCGTGCTGCTGATCTGCCGCGACCCCGACGGCGGCCCGGCCGTCGCCGAGTACTTCACCCAGCTCGCCGGCCAGTCCGCCTGACGGCCCAGCGAGATCGACGAGAGGAAAGTCGTGTCCGAAGAGACCCAGGAGTCCACGCGTCTGTGGGGCGGCCGGTTCGCCTCCGGCCCGTCGTCGGAGCTGACCGAGCTCTCACGCTCGACGCACTTCGACTGGCGGCTGGCGCCGTACGACCTCGCCGGGTCGCGGGCGCATGCCCGGGTGCTGCACCGTGCCGGCCTGCTGTCCGACGCCGATCTGGAGGCGATGCTCGCCGCGATCGACCAGCTCGCCGCCGACGTCCGCTCGGGGGAGTTCCTGCCCGAGCCGGACGACGAGGACGTGCACACCGCGCTCGAGCGCGGGCTCCTGGAACGAGCGGGAGCCGAGCTGGGCGGGCGCCTGCGGGCCGGGCGTTCGCGCAACGACCAGGTGGCCACCCTGTTCCGTGCCTACTTGCGCGACCACGGGCGGCAGATCGCGCAGCTCGTGCGCGAACTGGCTCTCGCGATCACCTCGCAGGCGGAGCACCACCTCGGCGTTCCGATGCCGGGCCGTACGCACCTGCAGCACGCTCAGCCGGTGCTCCTGTCCCATCATCTGCTCGCCCACGCGTGGCCGCTGGTGCGCGACCTGGACCGCCTCGAGCAGTGGGATGCCCGCGTCGCGGCCGAGTCGCCGTACGGCAGCGGCGCGCTGGCCGGATCGTCGCTGGGTCTCGATCCCGAGGCGATCGCCGCCGATCTCGGCTTCACCGGCTCGACCCCCAACTCGATCGACGGCACGGCGGCCCGCGACTTCGTCGCCGAGTTCGCGTTCGTGACGGCGCAGATCGGCATCGACGTCTCCCGGCTCGCCGAGGAGATCATCATCTGGAACACCAAGGAGTTCGGCTTCGTCACCTTGCACGACGGCTACTCCACGGGGTCGAGCATCATGCCGCAGAAGAAGAACCCGGACATCGCCGAGCTCGCCCGCGGCAAGTCCGGGCGACTCGTGGGCAACCTGGCCGGACTGCTCACGACGCTCAAGGCGCTGCCGCTGGCATACAACCGCGACCTGCAGGAGGACAAGGAGCCGGTCTTCGACTCGATCGACACGCTCGAGGTCCTGCTGCCCGCGTTCACCGGCATGGTCGCGACGCTCACCTTCGATACCGCGCGGCTGGCGGAGCTCGCTCCGCAGGGATTCGCCCTCGCGACGGACATCGCCGAGTGGCTCGTCCGCCAGGGGGTGCCGTTCCGTGAGGCCCACGAGATCTCCGGCGCGTGCGTGCAAGTGTGCGAGCAGCGTGGCATCGAGCTGTGGGACCTCACCGACGAGGATTTCGCGCAGATCTCGCCGCACCTGTCGCCGGCGGTCCGAGAGGTGCTCTCGGTCGAAGGTTCTCTCGCCTCGCGAGACGCCCGCGGCGGCACGGCGCCGGCGCGGGTCCACGACCAGCTCAAGGAGATCCGCGCCCGCCTGCACTGACGGACGCTCAGTGGCGGCTGCGGTACCGGCGTTCGGGACGACCCGCGGCGCCGTACTGCAGTCGCACGTCCGCCTCTCCGGAGGCGGCGAGGTGCTCGAGATAGCGGCGTGCGCTCACACGCGAGATACCGACGCGCTCGCCCGCCTCGCTCGCCGACAGTTCACCGTTCGCCCGCAGCGCCTCGCGGACGAGCCGGGCGGTCTCGGCGCTCAGTCCCTTGGGCAGGGGAGCGGCCGCTGCGCTCGGAGCGGCCCCCGCGAAGAGCCGGTCGATCTGCTCCTGGTCCGTCTCGCCCTCGTGCAGCGTCGCCAGGCTCGCCGCGACCGAGCGCAGCCGCGAAGCCAGGTCGTCGTAGTCGAACGGCTTGACGATGTACTGCATCGCGCCGCCGAGGAGCGCGGCACGCACGGTCTCGGCTCCGCGTTCGGCCGTGACCATCACGACGCCCACATCGTGACCACCCGCGCGCAACCGGCGGAGCACCTCGAGCCCGTCGATGTCGGGGAGGTGCACGTCGAGCAGGACCAGGTCCGGCGACGACTGCTCGGCGGCTGCCAGGGCTTCTGCCCCCGTGCGTGCGGTCGCGACCGTGGTGAAGCCTTCCGTCCGGTCGACGAATCGCTGGTGGATGGACGCCACCATGAAGTCGTCGTCGACCACCAGGACGCGCAGCGTCATCGCCTGCCTCCCTTCGGGAGCTCGACATCGAACACCGCACCGTCATCGTTCGTGACCCTCACCTCGCCGCCGCGCTGCCGGCAGATCACGCGCACGAGCGGCAGGCCGATGCCGCGGCCGCCGAACGTCTGCTCCTTGGTCGAGAAGCCCCGAACGAAGACCGTGTCGAGCAACTCGGGGGCGATGCCCGGACCGTTGTCTCGCACCCGCAGGTGGATGCCTCCATTCCGCTCCTGCACGGCGACGTCGACCCGGGGATCGGTCACCGCGCTGCAGGCGTCGACCGCGTTGTCGACGAGGTTGCCGAGGACCGTGATGAGATCCGCCGAGAGGTCGTCGGGCAGGGGTTCCAACCGCGAGTCCGGTGTCAGCGTGAGCCGAACGCCGCGTTCGAGCGCGACGCTGGACTTGGCCACGAGCAGGGCGGCGAGCGCGCGGTCGCCGATGCGCTCGGTGATCGTGGCGTCGAGGTCCGCGCGGCGCCGCGCCACGGTGCCGACCACCTGCGTCACCTCGCCGTACGCGCCGAGCTGCAGCAGCCCGGAGATGGTGTGCAGTTGATTGGTGAACTCGTGGGTCTGCGCCCGCAGCGTGTCCGTGATCGAGAGATTCGAACTCAGCTGATGCTGGATCTCCACGAGTTCCGTGCGGTCGCGCATGGTCGTCACGCTACCGACCCCGCGCCCGCGGCTCCGCGCCGTTCGCCGGTTGACGACGAGCACGCGCGACCCGACGACGGCGAGCGCGTCCTGGACGTCACCGCGGCCGGCGAGGAGGGAGACGACGGCAGGGTCCAGCCCGAGGTCGTCCACCCGCCGGCCGACCGCCGTGGCGGGCAGATCGAGCAGTTCGCGCGCGCCGTCGTTGAGGATGCTGATCCGACCGCGGGTGTCCACCCCGACGACGCCTTCGCGGATGCTGTGCAGGAGCGCTTCGCGGTGATCGGCGAGCGTCGCGATCTGAGCGGCGTCGAGCCCCCGGGTCCGCCGCTTCAACGCGCGGGCCACGAGCCACGTTCCGCTGACGCCCAGTCCCGCTCCCAAGCCGAGAAACACCGCGAGGTCGGTGCCCGAGTCGGTCAGCAGCTGCCACGTGCTCGGGTAGCGCTGTTCGGCGAGCACGAGGCCGAGCAACTGGCCGTCGTCGTCGAGCACAGGTGCGTGCGCGGAGATGACGCGGCCGTCGGGTCGTGACACCGTGCCGCTCCAACCTCGTCCGCCGAGCGCGTCGCTCTCGCCCAGCCGGGCGGGACGGCCGACCCGGGTGACGTCCGAGGAGCTCACGACGACGCCCTCGGCGTCGGTCACGGTGACGTCCGTGGCGCCGGAGAGCGATACCGCCCGTTCGATCGGCGGTGCCAGCCGTTGCGCCGCGTGCGGGTCGTCGGTGAACTCCCGCACCACGGAATCGTTGGCCAGGTACTCCGCCACGCCACGCATGCGGCTTCCCTGCTCGTCGACGAAGGAGTCCGTCGACTGATGCAGCGACAGGAGCGCGATGATCGCCAGGACCACGAATACGACCGCAAGCTGCAGCGCGAGGACCTGCCCGGCGAGCGTCAGACGGCGCGGCGACGTGACCACAATGACCACAACCTCCTTTGCGATCGCAATCGTGACGTGCACCACAGCCCGGGCCATGATGCTCTGCAGATCAGGAGGCTTTCATGACAGGCAACACCGGGATCGGCCGGGTCGGGCGCATGCTCGTCCTCGCGCTCGTGACCGTCCTCGTCGCGAGCGGGTGCGGCGTCACCCGCGACGGCGGCGACGACCCCACCAACCGACGACTGCGGATGATGATCCCCAACAGTCCCGGCGGCGGCTACGACCTGACCGGACGTTCGGCGACGCGGGCGATGGAGGAGAACGACCTCACCGGCCGGTTCGAGATCACCAACGTGATCGGCGCCGGCGGCACGGTCGCCATGCAGCGGCTCCTCAACGAGGAGGGCGCCGACGACCTCATGATGACGATGGGGCTCGGCGTCGTCGGATCGACGTACACCAACGGCGCCGCCGCGACCGTGAGCGAGGCGACGCCGATCGCCCAGCTCGTCGAGGAGTACGAGGGCATCCTCGTGCCCGGCGACTCGCCCTACCGCACCGTCGGCGACCTCGTGGAGGCGTGGAAGGCCGACCCCGGCGGCGTGACCATCGGCGGCGGTTCCTCGCCCGGCGGCCCCGACCACCTGTTCCCGATGCAGCTCGCGCAGACCGTCGGCATCGCACCCCGGGACGTCAACTACATCACCTACGACGGCGGCGGTCCGCTCACCACGGCGCTGCTCGGCGGCAAGATCGATGCCGGCATGTCGGGACTGGGAGAGTTCGAAGGTCAGATCGCCGACGGGTCGCTCCGCGTCCTCGCCGTGTCCGGCCCCGAGCGGCTCGACACGGTGGACGCCCCCACCCTCACCGAGTCCGGCATCGACATGACCTTCACCAACTGGCGCGGCGTGCTGGCGCCTCCGGGCATCAGCGAGGAGACCCGCGAGGACTTCATCGATCTGCTCGCCCGCATGCGCGAGACGCCCGAATGGGAGGACGCGCTGGAACGCAACGGATGGACCGACGCGTTCCTCCCCGGCGACGAGTTCGGGGAGTTCCTCGTCGAACAGGACACCCGCGTCGCGACCACCCTCAAGGAGTTGGGACTCGTATGACCACCACGAACGACACCCCGACGCAGGCCCGCCCGCAGGTCGACCGGGCCCAGTACGGTCTGTCCGGTTTCCTCGCTGTGGTCGGCGCGTACGTCGTCATCGAGGCGGTCGGCCTCGCGCCCGGCTTCGCCGATCAGTCGGTGCAGCCCGACGCGTTCCCGTACGTCGTGGGTACCGCGCTGCTCGTGCTCTCCGTGCTCCTCGCCGTCGCGACGGCGCGCGGCGATGTGGCCGAGGCGGAGGGCGGTGAGGACGTCGACCTCGGTCAAGGCAGCGACTGGATCACGGTCGCGAAGCTGACCGGCGTCTTCCTCGTCGCCGTCGTGACGATCGCGTGGCTCGGCTGGGCCATCGTCGGCGCCTTCCTCTTCGCCGCCAGCGCCCGCATCCTCGGCAGTCGCCGGCTCGTGCTGGACGTCATCGTGGGCATCGCGCTGGCCCTGCTCACCTGGTACGGCTTCTATGTCGGGCTCGGCATCCCGATCCCGGCCGGCATCCTGGACGGAGTGCTCTGATGGAGATGCTGCTGGAGGGCTTCGGCACCGCGCTGACGCCCACGAACCTGCTCTATGCCGTCCTCGGCGTCCTGCTCGGTACGGCGGTGGGCGTCCTTCCGGGCATCGGGCCGGCGATGACCGTCGCGCTGCTGCTCCCAGTCACCTACAACGTGTCGCCGAGCAGCGCCCTCATTCTGTTCGCCGGCATCTACTACGGCGGCATGTACGGCGGTTCGACCACCTCGATCCTGCTCAACACGCCGGGGGAGTCGTCCTCGGTCATCACCGCCCTCGAAGGCAACAAGATGGCCAAGGCCGGGCGGGCGGCGCAGGCGCTCGCGACCGCGGCGATCGGCTCGTTCGTCGCCGGCACGATCGGCACGGTGCTGCTCGTGGTGCTCGCGCCGCGCGTGGCCGACGTCGTGGTGACGCTCGGCGCTCCCTCGTACTTCGCGCTCATGGCGCTCGCGCTGTTCGCGGTGACGGCGGTCCTCGGCGCTTCCAAGCTGCGCGGCTTCATCTCGCTGTTCCTCGGGCTCGCGATCGCGCTCGTCGGCACGACGACCGGCCAGCCGCGGCTCACGTTCGGACGCCCTGAACTGGCGGACGGGATCGACGTGGTCGTCGTGGCCGTCGCGATCTTCGCGATCGGCGAGGCCCTCTGGGTCGCGGCGCATCTGCGGCGTCGGCCGCTCGAGGTCATCCCGGTCGGGCAGCCGTGGATGAACCGCGAGGACTGGTCGCGCTCGTGGAAGCCGTGGCTGCGGGGCACGGCGTACGGCTTCCCGTTCGGCGCGCTGCCCGCCGGTGGCGCCGAGACGCCGACGTTGCTGTCGTACATCACCGAGAAGAAGCTGTCCAAGCGGCCCGAGGAGTTCGGCAAGGGCGCGATCGAGGGCGTCGCCGGTCCGGAGGCGGCCAACAACGCGTCGGCGGCGGGCACGCTCATGTCGCTGCTCGCGATCGGCCTGCCCACGACGGCGACGGCGACGATCATCCTGCTGGCGATGCAGAGCTACGGCATCCAACCCGGCCCGCAGCTGTTCGACGCCGAGCCCGAACTTGTGTGGGGACTGCTCGCGAGCCTCTTCGTGGCGAACACCCTGCTGCTCGTGGTGAACCTGCCGCTCGCACCGGTGTGGGCGCGGCTCCTGCAGATCCCGCGGCCCTACCTCTACGCCGGCATCCTGTTCTTCGCTTCGCTCGGCGCGTACAGCGTGAACTTCGACGCCTTCGACCTGGGCCTGCTGCTCGTGTTCGGCCTGCTGGGGCTCACCATGCGGCGATTCGGTCTGCCGGTGCTGCCGCTCATCATCGGCGTCATCCTCGGACCCCGGCTCGAGACCACGTTGGCCGAGGCGCTGGCGATCTCGCAAGGAGATCTCTCGACCCTCGTCGGCGAGCCCGTCGCGGTCGTGGTCTACATCGTCATGGCGCTGCTGCTCGTGGGCAGCATCGTCGGGCCGCGGCTGCGCCGGACGGCGCCCGCGCACGAGGACGAGGAAGAGAAGGTGGATGTGCGATGACGATCGTGGTGGCTTACAGCCCGGACGAGTACGGCCGAGCGGCACTGCGCGCCGGTGCCGACGAGGCGCGCGTGCGCGACGAGGATCTCGTGCTGCTCAACGCGACACGAGGAGACGCCCTGGTCGACCCCCGGTTCGCCAGCGACGAGCACATCGTGGAGGTCCAGGACGCCCTGCAGGAGCAGGGACTGACCGCGCATGTCCGGCACGAGGTCGTGCCCGACATCGCAGCGGCGCTGGTCGACGTGGCACGCGAGGTCGGCGCGAGCCGCGTCGTGGTCGGGGTGCGCCATCGTTCACCGGTCGGCAAGGCCCTGCTGGGCAGCGTCGCGCAGCGCGTCATCCTCGACGCCCCGTGCGCCGTGCTCGCCGTCAAACCCTGATGGCGGTGACCGGTACGGTGGCACCGTGTCGGTCCTGGAACGCGCGAGGAGTCTGCTCGGACGTGAACTGACGGCGCACGGGGTGACCGTGCGGATCACGGAAGTGGAGGCCTACGGCGGGGTCACCGATCCCGCCTCCCACGCCTACACCCGCACTCCGCGCTCGGAGATCATGTACGGACCGTCGTGGCGGCTGTACGTGTATCGCATCCACGGTCACCACTGCGCGAACATCGTCACGGGACCCAGCGAGCAGGCTGCCGCGGTGCTCCTGAGGGCCGGGGAAGTCGTCGACGGCCACGAGCTTGCGTACGAGCGTCGCGGGGAGGTCCGTCCCGACGCTCTCGGCCGCGGTCCGGGCAACCTCGCGCGGGTCCTCGGCATCACGACGGCCGACCTCGGCACCGACGTGCGCGTGGGCCCGGCCGTCGTGCTGGGACCCGAGCCCGCCGCTCCACCGCCGGTGAGCGCCGGGCCCCGGGTGGGCGTGCGACGCGCGGCCGACCGTCCCTGGCGCCTGTGGGTCACGGGCGACCCTACGGTGTCGGCCTACCGGCGTCACCCCAGGGCGGAGTCGTCCTCGGAGGTCTCCGCCGTCTGATCGGGCAGCGCGCAGACGCCGTCGGCGCACATGCCCGCGTCGTCACCCACCAGTTCCAAGGGGCCGGTCATCGGACGGCTCCCTCGCTCGCGGCACGCTCGAGCACCTGGGTGAAGATCTGAGGGTCCTGCGCCCCCGACACGCCCCACTTGCCGTCGACGACGAAGAACGGCACGCCGCTGATGCCGTACTCGCGGGCCTGAGCGATGTCCGCCTGCACCGCGTCGCGGTACCGGTCGGACTCGAGCGCGCCGCGCAGATCCTCGGGATCGAGGCCGACCTCGGAGCCGAGCTCGACGAGGTCGTCGATGCGCCCCACGTGGCGACCCTGCTCGAAGTAGGCCGACAGCAGGCGCTCCTTGAGCTCGCGCTGCAGCCCGTGATCCTTCGCGTAGTGCAACGCCTGGTGCGCGAGCAGCGTGTTCGTGTGCTGGAGCGCATCGAAGTCGTACGCGAGGCCCTCGGTCGCAGCCAGCTGCGTCATCTGGTCGAGCATCTGCCGGACCTGAGGCTCGGGCATGCCCTTGTGGGTGGCGAGGAAATCGACCTCCGAACCGGAGAAGTCCACCGGGGTGTCGGGAGCCAGCTCGAAGCTGTGGAACTCGACCTCGACGTCGCCGTCGAAGTCCGCCACCGCCTTCTCGAACCGCCGCTTGCCGATGAAGCACCACGGGCACGCGATGTCGGACCAGATGTCGACCTTGATGGGAGTACTCACGCTCGTGCGAACGCGACGGGCCTCACCCCTATTCCATCGCCGGGTCCCGGTAACCTCGAAGCATGACGATCGCTGTGGCCTACCGTCCGGACGACTACGGCAAGGGCGCCCTGCGCTGGGCGGCCGCGGAGGCGCAGGCCACGGGGCAGAAGCTCGTCATCATCACGGTCGACGAGATCGACCCGGAGTTCGAGGAACCCCACGAGATCGACCTCTCGGAGTTCACGGAGCGCTTCGACCTCGAGGACCTGCCGTACGAGGTGCGCCGCGCCGCCTCGCTCGACGTCGCCGACGTCGTCATCGAGGAGGCGACCAAGGCCGGGGCTGAGCGCCTCGTGATCGGGGTCCGCAAGCGCACGCCCGTCGGCAAGATGCTCATGGGCCGCGTGACGCAGATGATCCTGCTCGACGCTCCGATGCCGGTCATCGCCGTCAAACCCTGACGACTAGGCTCGGTCGCGGCGAAAGGAAAGGAATCCCCGTGACCCAGCATGTTCTCGACGACCTCGTCGCACGTGGTCTCATCGGACAGTCGACCGACCTCGACGCTCTGCGCGCCGACCTGTCGGAGGGCTCGCTGACGTATTACACGGGCTTCGACCCCACCGCGCCGAGCCTGCACATCGGCCACCTGCTGCAACTGCTGACGATGCGCCGGCTGCAGCTGGCCGGGCATCGGCCGCTGCTGCTCGTCGGTGGCGCGACCGGCCTGATCGGCGACCCGAAGCAGAGCGGCGAGCGGGCGATGAACACCAAGGACACCGTCGCCGGCTGGGTCGACTCGATCGCCGCCCAGGCCTCGCCGTTCCTCGACTTCGAGGGACCGAACGGCGCCCAGCTCGTCAACAACCTCGACTGGACGCGTGAGGTCAATGTCATCGACTTCCTGCGCGACATCGGCAAGCACTTCCCGGTCAACCGGATGCTGGCGCGCGACGTCGTGGCCAGCCGCCTCGAGTCCGGTATCAGCTACACGGAGTTCAGCTACGTCCTCCTGCAGTCGATGGACTACCTCGAGCTCTCGCGCCGGTACGACTGCCGGCTGCAGATGGGCGGGGGAGACCAGTGGGGCAACGTGTCCGCGGGCGTCGAACTCGTCCGGCGTGCCGACAGCCGACGCGTCAACGGTCTCGTGACGCCGCTGATCACCAAGGCCGACGGCACGAAGTTCGGTAAGACCGAGGGGGGAGCGGTCTGGCTCGATGCGACGCTCACGAGTCCGTACGCCTTCTACCAGTTCTGGATCCAGGCCGAGGACGCCAAGGTCGGCGAGTACCTGCGTCTCTTGACCTTCCTCGACGTCGAGGAGATCGCCGAGATCGAGAGAGAACACCAGACGAAGCCGGGGCTGCGCGCCGCCCAGCGCCGGCTCGCGCGCGAGGTGACCACGCTCGTGCACGGACAGGCCGAGGCGGAGGGCGCCGAACTCGCCTCGTCAGCGCTGTTCGGTCGCGGCGAACTGCGTGAGCTCCCGGAGTCGACGCTGGCGGCCGCATTGACCGAGGCCGGCGCGCGGGAGGTGCCGAAGGGCACCACCATCGTCGACGCTCTCGTGGCGTCCGGGCTGGTCGATTCCAAGTCCGCCGGACGGCGTGCGGTGTCCGAGGGCGGCGCCTACGTCAACAACGAGCGGGTCGAGGACCCCGAGCTGGCGCTCGACGCCGACACGGCCCTCTACGGACGGTGGGTGGTGCTCCGCAAGGGTAAGCGCTCCGTTTCCGGCGTCCAGCTGGTGTGAACGGTCGGAAAACGTTGAGTTTCCAGTATGTGACCGAGGACACCGCGACCCCGGTTTGACCGGCTGAGGACGGGGTCGCTAATGTAGTTCTTGTTGCTGAGGGCGACGGAGCGCAAGGCCGGAAGGCGGGGCGCTCGGCCTCAGGAGCCACCTCTACCGAA
>NZ_RQJX01000013.1 GCF_003850045.1 Aeromicrobium camelliae
AGGTGCCGTCGCGGAAGCGGATTGCGTTGCGTAGGTGGTGCGAGGGGTATCGGCCGTCGTAGCGGGTGGCGAGGATGTTGTCGCGGTCGTCGGTGGTGAGCCGGTACCAGAACGGGTTGCCGCTCTCGGCGAGTGTGCGCAGCACGTTCGCGGGGATCACCCAGTCCTGGTCGGCGCTGATCGCGGGCTGGTCGTCGATCCCGGCCACCGTGGAGGCGGGCACCATGACACCGATCGCCATGTTCGGCGTGCGGGCGGGCTCGTTGTCGGGGTCGATGTGGTCGAGCGCGTCGACGAGCAGGTCGGCGCGGCGCTGATGCAGGGTCCGGTCGTCCTCACTGAGTGACTTCGCGGCGTGGTCGAGGCGCTGATCGATCCCAGCCAGGACATACGAGGGCAGGTTCTCTGCGAACAGGTCGCCGGTGCCGTCCTCATGATGATGAATCGTGACCGACCGTTCGGCGACGACGTCCTCGTACCGCTTCTCGACCTCATCGGGCTCGACGCGGGCGATGAACCGCTTCACCCACCGCCGCAACTCGCCGACGGTGTGCGTGGCCGCATACGCGACGCTGCGTCGGTCGAGCTTTTCGACCGATTGCTCGCGGGTGAGTTTCCATGCGCCGTTCGCGATGACCGAGACGCGAGCGGCGTCGATCTCACCCTCGCCGAACGCCTTCCAGACAGTGGGTAGGTCATCTCGAGCAGTCTCAGCCTCGTGAATCCGACCCGCGGCCTGATGCTCGCTCCAGCCGTTCGCCTGGGCCACCACCGACCGCACCGCGGCCAGAGCAAGGTCGCGCTGCTGCGGCTCGACCTCCCGCTCAATCCGCGCCGTCTCGGCGTCGAGGAACTTGAGCATCGCAGCCCAGCGTCGGTAGTCCATCTGAGCACTCTCGCGCCGCAGTTCGGCCATGAAGGCCACCTGCGCGTCGGGCGTGCTCTCGATCATGTTCCCAATCTAGAGAAGGCCACCGACACTTTCCGCATCTTGTGCACAGCCCCTGATCGGGTGGTCGAGTAGGAGGTCGCTCAGCGACCGACATGGAGCCATCGCAAGAGGGGCGTAGCCGCGATGGAGCGAGCCCACGTCACCCCACTGGTCTCGCTCCGTGGCGGCTACGCCCCCGTTGCCACGGCTCCATTGGCCCTCGTCCCTCGGGCCTACTCGACCACCTACGTCGGGGGCTTGCCGCTACTCGACCAACTACGACGGGCCCGCCGCTGTGCGACCGCGCCCGCTCGCTGGTTGCTCGCGGGTGTCGGCGGACGGGGTTAGCGTGAGGGCATGGCTACGGCGCTGGTGGAATTCAAGGATCTGTGCATTGACGCGGTCGATCCGCATCGCGTCGGTCCGTGGTGGGCGGAGCGGCTCGGGTTGCGGTTCGAGGCGTTCAACCACAACGGTGAGGGAGTGCTGCGCGGCGACGATCCGGGCCAGACCATCTGGCTCAATCGCGTCCCCGAGCCCAAGAGCGTCAAGCAGCGCGTCCACCTCGACCTGTCCGCGCACGATCTCGAGCCCTTCGCCTCGTCTCCGCAGCTGAGCGAGGACGGCCAGTTCCCGTGGACCGTATTCGAGGACCCGGAGGGCGGCGAGCTCTGCGTCTTCGTCGTCGAGCCGCACCATCGCACCGGGCTCAAGGACGTGGTGGTGGACGCCGCCGACCCCGAGCGCATCGCCCACTGGTGGGGCGAGGTGTGGGGCGTGCCCGCCCAGGACGGCGACGGGTACAGTCACCTCGACGGCATCCCCGGAGCGCCGGTGGAATCGTTCGATTTCGTCCCCGTGCCCGAACCGAAGGCCGTCAAGAACCGTATCCACTGGGACGTGCGGCTGCTTCCGGGAGCGACGCTCGATGACCTCGTCGATCGCGGGGCGACGATCCTGCGGCCTCGTGACCAAGAGATCCGGTGGACGGTCATGGCCGATCCGGAGGGCAACGAGTTCTGCGTCTTCGAGCGTGCATGAGACGCCCTAGGGTGGGGACGTGCCTGAACTCGATCTGTCGGTCGACGTCGTCGACCTCACCGCCGACCTCGTCAATATCGCCTCGGAGAGCCTCCACGAGGCTGATATCGCCGACGCGGTCGAACGGTCGCTCTCGGTCCTGCCGCACCTGACGGTCCGCCGCGATGGTCACACGCTCGTCGCCGCCACGTCGCTCGGTCGTTCCGAGCGGGTCGTCATCGCCGGGCATCTTGACACTGTTCCTGAGAACGGGAACCTGCCGGCGCGCCTCGAGGGGGACACCCTGTGGGGCCTGGGCACCTGCGACATGAAAGGCGGGGTTGCGGTGGCGCTCAAGCTCGCTGCCGAGCTGAACGCTCCCGTCCGTGACGTGACGTACGTCTTCTACGAAGCCGAGGAGATCGCTGCCGAACACAACGGCCTCGGCCGCATCGCGCGTGAGCATCCCGAATGGCTCGAGGGCGACTTCGCCATCCTCATGGAGCCCTCCAACGCGGGCGTCGAGGCGGGATGCCAGGGCACGATGCGAGTCGAGATCCGCACCACCGGCGAGCGGTCGCACTCGGCGCGCTCCTGGATGGGCAGCAACGCGATCCACAAGCTCGCGCCTGCGCTCGCCACGCTCGACAGGTACGTCGCCCGCGAGGTCGAGATCGACGGCCTGGTGTACCGCGAAGGTCTCAACGCCGTGGGCGTGCGTGGGGGAGTGAGTGGCAACGTCATCCCCGATGACGCCGTGCTGACGGTGAACTTCCGCTTCGCGCCCGACCGCAGCGAGAACGAAGCGCTCGCTCACTTGCGTGAGGTGTTCGAGGGCTTCGACCTCATCGTCACCGACTCCGCCCCAGGCGCCCTGCCCGGCCTGGATCGGCCCGCCGCGGCCGCCTTCGTCGAGGCGGTCGGTGGACAGGTCGGCCCGAAGTTCGGCTGGACCGACGTCGCCAAGTTCACCCTGCTCGGGATCCCGGCCGTCAACTACGGACCCGGCGATCCCTCTTTCGCGCACAAGGCCGACGAGCACGTCCGCGTCGCCGAGGTGCGTTCCGTGCACGAACGACTGACAAGGTGGTTGACCTCATGACCGAGCAGCGGCCCTCGGAGTACCGGCGCGGTCCGATGCGCCTGCGACGCGACCAGGTGCCCGACTCGACGACGGATCAGCGGTTGCTGGACCACCGCGGTCCGCATGACTGGGTCCACACCGATCCCTGGCGAGTCCTGCGGATCCAGGCGGAGTTCGTCGAAGGCTTCGGCGGCCTGGCCGAGCTCGGCAAGTCGGTCGCGATCTTCGGTTCCGCCCGCACCGCCCCCGACGCTCCGATGTACGAGGCCGCGCGCCGCATCGCTCACCGTCTCTGCGAGGAGGGATACGGCGTCATCACCGGCGGCGGCCCGGGGATCATGGAGGCGGCCAACCGGGGCGCGAGCGAGTGCGGCGGCGTGTCCGTGGGCCTGGGCATCGAACTGCCGCACGAGCAGAGTCTCAACGACTGGGTCGACATCGGCATCAACTTCCGGTACTTCTTCGTGCGCAAGACGATGTTCGTGAAGTACTCGCAGGGGTACATCGTCATGCCCGGCGGTTTCGGCACGATGGACGAGCTGTTCGAGGCGCTGACCCTCTCGCAGACCGGCAAGATCACCACCTTCCCCATCGTGCTGTTCGGCACCGAGTACTGGGGTGGCCTCATGGACTGGCTCCGCACCACGATGCTGCCCGCCGGAATGATGGTGCAGGAGGACCTCGACCGCATCCACGTCACCGACGACGTGGAGGACGCGGTGCGTTGGTTCGTCGAGAAGGACTGACGCGGTGGAGGTGCGGTGCGCCTGGGCGACGGACGTCGATCCGCTCATGCGCGAGTATCACGACACCGAGTGGGGCCGCGAACTTCACGGTGACGTCGCCCTGTTCGAGCGGCTCAGCTTGGAGGCGTTCCAGTCCGGACTGAGCTGGTCGATCATCCTGCGCAAGCGCGAGGCGTTCCGTGCTGCCTTCGCGGGTTTCGACCCGGCCGCCGTGGCGGCGTTCGGCGCCACTGACATCGAGCGACTGATGGAGGACGCCGGAATCGTGCGCAACCGGCGCAAGATCGAGGCCACCGTGGCCAATGCCCGTGCGGTCGTGGAGCTGGACGGTGGACTCGATGCGTTGATCTGGGCGTTCCGCCCCGCCTCCCATCCAGCGCCGCGGACGATGGCCGAGGTGCCGGCGGTGACGGTGGAGTCCACCGCGCTCGCCAAGGAGCTCAAACGTCGCGGTTTCGCCTTCGTGGGGCCGACCACCGCCTATGCGCTCATGCAGGCCACCGGCATGGTCAACGACCACCTCGCCGACTGCGTCGCGCGTCCCATCGGACGCGCCGACTGACCGTTCCAGGGACAAACGTGGACGGGTCTGTCGCCTCGTGTCGGTGCGATAGGCGATAATGGACAGGCACGGCGGGCGCCATCGCCCGTCGTCCACGACGAGAGGGGAACAGATGGCGGCGATGAAGCCTCGGACCGGCGACGGACCGATGGAGGTCACCAAGGAAGGACGCTGCATCGTCATGCGCGTCCCGCTCGAGGGTGGCGGACGACTTGTCGTCGAGCTGACCAACGAGGAAGCAGAGACACTCGGCGAAGCTCTCAAGGCTGTCTGAGCACGTGTTCGGACTCTCGGTGCGCTGGTCGTTGACCAGCGCACCTGCGGGTGCCCTGGAGAAGCTCAGGGCCTATGTGGAGGACGAGTCCTTCACGCGCTTCGCCAACCTCCCCGGGCTGCGCTTCAAGACATGGCGCGCCCGCGAGGGGGAGTGGTTCGAGGGGACCTACGTTTTCGTCTCGGCCGAGGCGCGCCAGGAGTTCCAGAACGAGTTCACGGCCGCCGCCGACCAGGCGCCGGCCACGCTCGCGGTGGGGGTCGCCCCCGTCATCGAGCCCTTCGAGGTCGTCGCGGTCGTGCGCGGCCCTGCGGGGTTCCGTTCAGCGCCCCGCTTCGAGCAGTAGGTCAGCCCGCGACCTGCACGGCCAACAGGCCGTCGCCGAGCGGGATGAGGAGGCTGCGCAGCGATTCCTCGTTGCGCACGCGGGTGATGAGATCGCGGATCGCCGTCGTCTGCGGGTCGCGCTGGGCCGGATCGGCGACACGGTCGTGCCAGAGGGCGTTATCGAAGACGATGACGCCGCCGGGCCGGACCAGCCGCAGCGCCTCGTCCAGGTACTCGCCGTACTCGACCTTGTCGCCGTCGACGAACACCAGATCGTAGCCGTGGTCGATGAGCCGGGGGAGTACCTCGAGCGCTGAACCGGTGATGAGCCGGAACCGCTGAGGAGCGATCCCGGCGGCAGCGAACGCCTCGCGGGCGAGCCGCTGGTGCTCGGCCTCGAAGTCGACCGAGGTCAGGACGCCGTCCGGGGCCATGCCGCGGAGCAGATAGAGGCCCGAGACGCCGGCACCGGTGCCGATCTCGGCGACGGCCTTGGCCGACACCGAGGCTGCGAGGAAGGACAACGCGGCGCCTGCGCCCGGGCTGACCGGAGTGGCTCCGAGCCGCTCGCCGTGGGCGCGCGCGCTGGCGGCGTGGTCGTCTTCGGGGTGCAGGTCTTCGGCGAAGGCCAGGCTCGCTGCGGTGGTGATGATGCTCTCCTCGTCCGAACCGTTGTCGTGCCTCAGCCTAGCGCTTCGTCACTGCGATGCCGGGCCGGACTCGCGGACACAGCGACATCATGAGACACTGTTAGTGAAGAACGTCACAAGGCGACTGGGCGAACCGTCAGCCGTTTCTGGGGCTCTTCTCAGTATCACGTCCGAGGATCGAGACATGGAGTCGAACACACAGCGGTGGGACGAGATCGTCGAAGCGCATTCGGCCCAGGTGTACCGCTTGGCCTACCGCCTCACCGGTAACCGCCAGGACGCCGAGGACCTCATGCAGGACGTCTTCGTGCGCGTGTTCAACTCGCTCGACAGCTACGAGCCGGGTAACTTCGCCGGTTGGATTCACCGCATCACCACGAACCTGTTCCTCGACAAGGCCCGTAAGGCACAGCGGCAGAAGACGCTCGCGCTCTTCGACGGCGCCGAGGAGCGGATGCCCAGCGCCGACGTGCTTCCCGAGTACGTGGTGCACGACGCCGGTTTCGATCCCGACGTCGAGTCCGCGCTCGCTTCGCTTCCGCGTGAGTTCCGTGTCGCCGTCGTACTCTGCGATGTCGAGGGTCTCAGCTATGAGGAGATCTCCGACGTCCTCAACGTCAAGCTGGGAACGGTGCGTTCACGCATCCACCGGGGCAGGGCACAGCTTCGCGCGGCCCTCTCGCACCGAGAGCCGTCGCGCGGCCGCACACGCTTCCTGGGTCCCGTCGGCGTGTGAGCATAGAGGGCATGGACAGCGACCCCGTTGCCGATGCCCTGACCTCGGTCCTGGACGACCTTCGCGATCAGGACGACGGCG
Organism: Aeromicrobium camelliae; assembly: GCF_003850045.1. Taxonomy (GTDB): domain Bacteria; phylum Actinomycetota; class Actinomycetes; order Propionibacteriales; family Nocardioidaceae; genus Aeromicrobium; species Aeromicrobium camelliae. The sequence continues at coordinate 6,412 of NZ_RQJX01000013.1, forward strand.
AACTCGCCGCTGAGAACGCCGTGGACGCGCCGGAGTCGGACCTGTTCGCCCTGGTGCTCGTCGGCCCCTTCGGCGACGTCCATGCTGCCGGCGACGCCGACCACCGTTTCACCGTGCAGTCGATCTCCAAAGCGTTCGCGTTCGCCCTCGCGCTGCAGTCGCACGGTCGTGACGCCGTGTTCGAGAGAGTCGGTCTGGAACCGACCGGGGAGCCGTTCCATGCCATCAGCGTCGAGCCGGAGACGGGGCGGCCGGCCAACCCGATGATCAACGCCGGTGCCATCACCACGACGTCCATGGCTCCGGGTGGCGACGCCGACGCGAAAGTCGATGCCCTGCTCTCGTTCATGTCCCGGTGCGCGGGACGCGATCTCGCGGTGGACGAGGACGTCGCAGCGGCCGAGTCGGAGTCCAGCGATCGCAATCGCGGGCTCGCCTACGTGCTCGCATCCCACGGCGCCCTGGCCTGCCCTGTCGACGTTGCACTCGACGCGTACTTCCGCCAGTGCGCCGTACGCGTCGACGCCCGCGACGTCGCCACGATGGCGGCCACCCTCGCCTTCGGTGGCCGCAATCCCGTCACCGGTGAGCAGGTCATGGACGCGGCGGTCGCTCGCGACGCGGTGTCCGTCATGGCGTCCTGCGGGATGTACGACGCCTCAGGGGAGTGGGCCGCGCGGGTCGGGCTTCCCGCGAAGAGCGGCGTCTCCGGGGGCATCACCGCCGTCGATCCCTCGGAGTTCGGCGTCGCGGCGTTCAGCCCGAGGCTCGACGCGGTGGGCAACAGCACGCGTGGCGTGCGGGCGCTCGAGGAGCTCTCCCATCGCTTCGGGCTCCACATGTTCGCCGACCGCCCCGAGACATCGGCGCCTCTGGTCAATCTCGAACACGAGGACGACCGCACGGTGGTGCGCCTCCAAGGGCACATCGGCTTCGGTACAGCCGTGCAGGTGGCGCACCGGATGAGGGAGGAGGCCCGCGAGGGCCGCGCTGTCGCGCTCGACATGTCCGACGCCGACCGGCTCGATGACGCGTGCGGCACGATCCTGCGCCGCGTCGCCGAGGAACTGTACGCCGAGATCAGCGACTGAGATCAGGTGGCCTCGTCGTCGAACGGCGGGATCTCACCGGGGCGGAGGATGCGCGTCTCCTTCACGGGGGACGGGGTCGTGCCGCTGTCCTCCTCGAGGAGTTCCCGGACGCTGGCGCGGGGATCGAGGTCGCGCCAGTCGTCACCGATCTCGCGTTGGAGGTCCGACTTGGCGTTGTCGGCCATCTGCTTGACCGTCCGCACCATCCGTGCGGCCTGGCGGGCGAGCTCTGGCAGCCGGTCCGGGCCGAACACGATCATCGCGACGATGAGGATGACCGCGATCTCCGGCCAACCCATTCCGAACACGGATCAGGGCCTTGAAATCACAGGCGACCGGCGGGAGACAGCCCGAGCTGCATGCCGGCGAGCCCACGCTGGCGACCACTCAGCGTGTCGGCGATGTCCTGCAGCACCGTCGCCGACGGCGCCGCGGGATCGGCCGCCACGATGGGATGGCCGGTGTCGCCTCCCTCGCGCAGCTTCTCCTCGAGCGGAACGCGGCCGAGCAGCGGGACGTCGTAACCAAGGCGTGCGGTCAGGCCCTTGGCCACCTCGTCGGCGCCGCCGGAGCCGAAAATCTCCATGCGCTCACCGTTGGGGAGCTGCAGGTATGACATGTTCTCGATGACGCCGACGACGCGCTGGTGCATCATCGAGGCCATCGTCCCGGCGCGCTCGGCCACCTGGGCGGCGGCCTGCTGCGGAGTGGTCACCACGACGACCTCGGCCCCGGGCAGATGCTGTCCGAGGCTGATCGCCATGTCGCCCGTGCCGGGGGGAAGGTCGAGGAAGAGGGCGTCGAGGTCGCCCCAGTACACGTCGGCGAGCATCTGCACGAGTGCGCGATCGAGCATCGGGCCGCGCCACGCGACGACCTGGTCCTTGCGGGGCTTGAGCATGCCGATGCTCATGACCTTCATGCCCTCGGCCGCCGGGACCGGCATGATCATCTCCTCGACCTGCGTGGGGCGCTGGTCGCCCAGGCCGAGCATGTCGGGGATCGAGTGTCCGTAGATGTCGGCGTCGACGATGCCGACCTTGAGACCGCGACGCGCCATCGCGAGGGCGAGGTTGACGGTGACCGACGACTTGCCGACGCCGCCCTTGCCCGAGGCGATCGCGTACACCTTGGTGAGCGACCCGGCCTGCGCGAACGGGATCTCGCGCTCGGCGCGGCCGCCGCGCAGGTGCTCCTGCATGGCTTTGCGCTGCTCGTCGGTCATGACGCCCATCTCGACCGAGACGAGGTGCGCCGGGGCGACCTTCGTGACCGCCGCCGTGACATCGCGGTTGAGCGTGTCCTTCAGCGGGCAGCCGGCCACGGTGAGCAGGAGGCGCACCGTGATCGAGTCGTCGGTGATGGTGACGGTGTCGACCATCCCGAGCTCGGTGATCGGTCGCTTGATTTCCGGGTCGTTGACGGCGTTGAGCGCCTCGCGGACCTGGTCTTCGGTGACGGCAGCCATGGCTCCCATCGTACGGCCCTGCTCCAGCCCGGACGGCGGCCGCCCGCGAGGCGGACCGCCGACGGGTCAGCGGGGGGTCTGCTCGGCGGACTCGGTGTCGTCGCCGCGCTCCAGCTCGGCGACGAGGGAGCGCAACTCGCTGCGCAGGAAGTCGCGTGTCGCGACCTCGCCGAGGCTCAGCCGCAGGCTGGCGACCTCGCGAGTCAGGAACTCCATGTCCGCGTGGGCACGGGCCGCGGCATCGCGGTCCTGTTCGGCCGCGATGCGGTCGCGGGCCTCCTGCCGATTCTGCGCGAGCAGGATCAACGGAGCGGCGTAGGACGCCTGCAGCGAGAGCATGAGCGTCAGGAAGATGAACGGGTACTCGTCGAAGCGGGGACGGTCCGGACCCCACGGCACGTTCCAGACGATCCACACGGCGATGAAGATCGTCATCCACATGATGAACGTCGCCGTGCCGAGGAAGCGTGCCGCGCCCTCAGCGAACCGGCCGAAGCGTTCAGGGTCGGGTTCGCGGCGCGGACGCAACGATCGGCGCAGCTCTCGCGGTTGGTCGAGTCGTGCGCGCTCTCGATCGGTCATCGGACCAGACCCCCTTCCGTGGACGTGTCGTCTTGTTCGCGCCACCCCTCGGGCAGCAGATGGTCGAGGACGTCGTCGATTGTGACCGCACCGAGGAGATGCTGGTTCTCGTCGACTACGGGCAACGCGACCATGTCGTAGGCGGCCAGGAGGTTGGCGACGTGGGACAGCGAGGCCTCCGGGCGGGGCCAGTCGATGTCGCCCTCGACCATGGCGCCGACCAGCGTCGACGGCGGTTCACGCAGCAGCGCCTGGAAGTGCACCACCCCGAGGAAGCGTCCGGTGGGCGTCTCGACCGGAGGACGGCAGACGTAGATCATCGCGGCGAGTGCGGGCGGGCGTTCCGGCTCGCGGACCATGGCGAGCGCCTCCGCGACGGTCGCCCCCGGGGGCAGGATCACCGGTTCGGTCGTCATCATGCCGCCGGCGGTGCGGTCCTCGTAGATCATGAGGCGCCGCACGTCCTCGGCGTCATCGGGTTCCATGAGCCGCAGGAGCTGCTCGGCCGCCTGCGCCGGGAGTCCGCCCAGGAGGTCGGCGGCGTCATCGGGGCTCATCTCCCCGAGCACGTCGGCGCCGCGCTCGGGATCGAGGACGCCGAGGATCTCTGCCTGGAACTTCTCCGGCATCTCCTCGAGGACGTCGGCGAGCCGTTCGTCGCCGAGCTCCGCGACGATCTCCAGACGCCGCTTGGGCGTCAGATCCCGCAGCGCGTTGGCGAGGTCCGCCGGACGCATCTCGTCCATCGTGGCGAGCAGGTGCGTGGCGCCTTGGCTGATCTCCTCCTGGGCGAGACCGGTCAGCTGATCCCATTCCAGAACATGGCTGGCCCCGCGCCGGCCGAAGCGCTTGCTCTTCTCCTGAACGGCGACGTCGGAGACGTACCAGTCCCGTCGCGGGTCCTGGTCGATGGCGATGTCGTAGACCGTGCCGGTCAGCCCCTCACCGAAGGTGACGGTGCGGTCGAAGAGCTCGTGCACGGCGAGCGTCTCGGCACGTCGCTTCTCGAACCGGCGGACGTTGAGTACGCCGGTGGTGATGATCTGTCCTGAGTCCATCGACGTGACGCGGGTGATCGGCAGGAAGACCCGTCGTCGTCCGAGTACCTCGACGACGAGGCCGAGCACGCGAGGACGTTGTCGTGCAGACCGCACGGCGAGCACCACGTCGCGAAGTTTGCCGACCTGGTCGCCCACGGGATCGAAAACGGCCTGCCCGACGATGCGGGACAGGAAGATGCGTCCGGTGGTCGTGCTCACGCTCAAACCCTACCGGCGTGAGGCCGCGGCAGCCCCACGCGCGAGACTGTGACGGTGACCGTACTGCTGCTCGCCGTCGCGATCCTCGGAGTTTCGGCCTCAGGACCGTTGATGGCAGCGACGACGGCTCCGGCGCTGGCGATCGCGTTCTGGCGCAACGCGGCTGCGACGGTGCTGCTCGCCCCGACGGCGTTGACCAGAGGGCGCGGAGAGCTGACGACGCAGAGCCGTCGGCGTTGGCTGCTGGTGGCCTTCGCCGGGGTCATGCTCGCCGCACACTTCGCGACGTGGATCTCCTCGCTCAAGCTCACCTCGGTCGCCGCTGCGATCGCCCTCGTGTCGATGCAGGTCCTCTGGGTGGTACTGATCGACGTGGTGCGCGGCGTGCGTCCGGGGCTCGCCGTCGTGGCGGGGTGCGCTTTGGCCATCGGGGGAGTCTTCGTCATCACCGGCGTCGATCTGTCGCTGTCGCGCGATGCCCTCATCGGTGACGGTCTGGCGCTGGCGGGCGGCCTGTTCGCCGCGCTCTACGTGGTCGCGGGGGCACGGGCGCGCGAGACGCTCGGCACGACGACCTACACATTCCTCGTCTACGGCGTCTGCGGCGTGACCTTGCTCGCGGTCTGTCTCATCGGCGGCGTGCCACTCGGCGGATTCGCTGCGCGAGACTGGGCGCTCATCGCCGCGGTCACCGTCTGCGCGCAGTTCCTCGGGCACTCGGTCATCAACCACCTGCTCGCCGTGATGACGCCGGTGGTGATCTCGCTGGCGCTCCTGCTCGAAGTGCCGGTGGGGGCGATGCTCGCCGCGATCTTCCTCGGCGAGGCACTGCCGTGGGCGACCTATGGCGGGCTCGTGCTGATCCTCGCCGGGTTGGCGGTGGTGACGCTCGCGCGCGGGCGCCGTCAGCCGACGGAGACTCTGGTCGGCGACTGAGTCAGACGGGCCAGCGGAACCCGCGCCGGCGGAGGACGAGTCCGACGACGAACAGCGCCGGAGTGGCGACCAGCGCGCCGATCGTGATCGTGCGCGAGGTGCTCTCGGCCATCCGCGAGGAGAGCGCGAGCTCCTGGACCCCGCCGCCGCTGCACGAGAGCCGCTCGAGCGAGAGGAACTCGTCGTCCAGCAGCAGCACAGCAGACTCGCCATCGACCTGCGTGGTGCGCTCCTCGGCGAGACCCAGCAGCTCGCCGTTGCTCGTGCAGCGCACCGACGCTCGGTCCACCTCGGCGGGCAACGCCCAGATCGCGACATTGCGCCCAGGCTCGCTGACGCGGAACTCCTCGCCGGCGCTGTGACGTTCAGCCGAGAAGGTGCCCGGCATGGCCCCTTGCTCGTGCGCCATCCACGCAGCGAACGGTCCGACTACGAGAGCGGCCAGGCAGGCGATCGCGAAGAGTGAAACGGTGCGGTGCATCGAGGACGCTCCGTCGTTCACGCGCCCTCCGTGATCTTCACGTCGTCGGACACGCGAATGGTGGCCAGCGCATCCTCGAGGTGATCGGCAGCAGGACTGCCCTCCTCAGCGCGGACCGTGGCTTGAACCTGGTAGCCGTTCTCCAAGTCGAGAACGAGGTGAGCCGTCGGATGCGGCACCGTCTCCTCAGCGCCCACCTCAGCGGTGTAGGTGGCGTACCACGCGACCTCCGCGCCCGGCCACACCAACTCGGACATCTCGTCGCCGGACGCCTGTTCCTGGTTCTTGGCGCTGGTGACGAACGTCTGCGCCTGCGTCTTGGCCGGGAACCGAGCCTCGGGAAGCACCATCACGATGATGCCGCCCGTCGAGCCGGAGCTGCTCGGCTCGTCAGCGAAACCGATGCGCGCGGTGCCCTCGGTGGAGTCGGGGAGTTCCAGCTCTTCCCACTCGGGCGGGGTTGCGAACGTGACCCCACCGATCTCCTGTTCGGTCCACCCCTCAGGAGTCTCGATCGGCTTGAGAGCCTGGTCGTCGGGCACGGAGTCACCTCCTCCGGAGCAGCCGGCGAGCATCACGGCACCGAGGAGACCGAGGGCGATCGTTCGTCGAGCACGCATGCAGGCCATCATGCCGCACAGCCGGGACGCTCGACCCAGCCCGTGCCGTCGTAGTACTCGGCCCCGGTCGTGGTGATGCTGGTGTCACTCCACTCAGCACCGCCGCCGAGCTCGCCGCCGAGCTTGCCGGTGATGTTGAAACCGTTGGTCGACACGTCTTCGGTGAAGGTCTCTCGCCACATCTTGCCGTGGTCGCGGGCGAACTCGCCGAGGTCTCGACCGACGGAGGCGGCGTCGAAACCAGGGACGGCCCAGGCGCTGGAATCCACGTCGGGGAAGACGCCGTTGAGCGGCAGACCGACGGCCCACATCGTGCGGGCGGCGAGGTCGCGGCCCTCCTGCGTGTCGAGCGGGATCTCGATCGTGGTGCGGGTCGTCTCCGGCGTCTCCTTGTTGGACGGGTCGTCGTAGGCGTACGCGTCGCCCATCGTCGAGGAGACGAGACGCATGGCGGTCGGATTGCCGTCGGCGTCGCGATCGACCTCGACGATGGCGCCCATGGCACCTTGCAGTCCTGCTCCGGCGACAACAACGCCGGCGCTCAGCTCGCCTTCCATCGAGGCCTCGAAGTACTCGGTGCTGGTGCCGTCGGAGCGGTAGCGCGTGCCGAGGAACGACTCGACTTGGCCCGTGGCGCCGGCGTCGCCGTTCAGCAGCGTGGCGTTCGCCGAGCCCTCGGTGCTCTGACCGGCCGCTTCGTACCACTCATCGGGTTCGCGCTGCTCGTGCTCGCCCGCGCCGAAGGCCCAGTCCCAGCCGTCGCGAATTGGATTGTCGTCGCCGAGCCAGAAGTCCTTCGTCTCGTCGGTGCCCTTCTGGGACAGGATCTCCTGGGCCTCCTCAAGGGAGTCGGCGATGTAGACGTCGCCGCTCTTGCCGACGAGGGACGATGACGCGCCCGCCTGTGCCTCGACACCGATGCGGTCGCCGTCGACGGTCACGGTCGCGCCGAAGCCGATACCGACGGTGCCTCCGACCCCAAGGTCGGTCATGCGGGTCAACCGGAACGTGCCGTCACCGAGCTCCTCGATCAGCCAGCCCTCCGAGGCGCTGATCTTCACGAAGGTGATGCCGACCTGTCCGCTGGTGGAGCTGCCGGATCCGTTGATGACGCAGGGCTCGCTGGGAAGGTAGTCCGAGGGCGGGCGCGCCGCGGTGTCGGCGTCGCCGCAGTTGCCCTGACCGAGGGTGACGATCTTGCAGATCGTCGAAGCGATGGTGTTGCCCATCCGATCGCTCTGCGTCGTCGTGGCCACGATGACGGCGGCGACGAGGATGGCGGCGGTGACGATGATGCCGGTGAGCTCGAGCGAGCCCTGTCCACGCTCCTGGTGGCGGCGTCCGCGGGCTACCATCGCGCCATGACGCGACTGATCGTGGACGGCCGGGATGTGGCGCCGGTGGAGATCGCTGACACGGCCAGAAGCCGCCGGCGTGGGCTGCTCGGCCGAGACGGGATCGACGGCGCCCTCTGGCTGCGTCCCTGCCGGCACGTGCACGGCTTGCGAATGCGGTTCGACCTCGATATCGCGCACGTCACGCGCTCCGGGCACGTGATCGCCGTCGATGTGCTGCGCAGAAATCGTCTCGGGTCCTTTCAGCGAGGGACGGCCTCGATCATCGAAGCCGAACGTGGTGCCTTCGAACAGTGGGGACTCGTGGCCGGCTCGCACGTGGCGGCCGAACCTGCGTCCTGAGGCGCTCATCGCCGGACTCCTGCGACGTCCTGAGCGGAGCGCACGCGCTTGACGGCGAGGCCGATGAGAATGGCGGTCACGATCCAGGCCCCGAAATCGAAGGCCATCGCCATGGTGGTGTTGCCGTCGGCCCACCATTGACCGACGAAGGAACGCCCGATCCAGGAGAACGGGTTGAGGGCCCAGCCGATGCAGAGCCCGACAACCTCGGGAAGCGGGAAACCCTCGGCTTCGCGCCGGTTGGCGCTGCGCGACGCCACGACGAGCATCACGGCGATCACCAGGGCGGTGCGAATCCACATGCCGCCCGTGGTGCTGCCGTTGATGCCCACGAAAGCGGCGACGAGGTTCGCGAGGGCCGTGGCGATCGCGCACCCGAGTGCGGTCACCACCACTGCGGTGCGTTCCATGTCGATACCTCTCAGATCATGCCACCAGGCGGGGCTTCAGGTCGTCCAGTAGGGCGGAGATCAGTCCCCCGGGAAGTTCGTAGTCCGGGTCCTCGACCGTCCCCTGGTCCTCGACGATCCACTCGCGCCCATCACACGTGATGATCCGATCTGGTCCGGGCTGTGGCGGAGGAGGCGGGGTCTCCTCGGGGGGCTCTTCGCCCTCCTCGGGCGGCTCGGTCGGCTCCGGCGTGGGCGTCGGCTCGACCTCCTCGTAGTCGAACGAGCAGTTCGGAAGGCCTACCTCAGCCCGGGCGTAACTGCGGACCGGGTTGGTGCCCGCCTTGACCGGCGGACTCTCCACCTCGGCCTCGACTACCCACGTCAGGCCCTCCAAGCGTGAGCTGTATGACACGAGTCGGGCCTGTGAATCGTTGCGGCTCATGTAATTCTGCGCGGCCGTCAGGCCGCTGTCGGTGAGGTCCGCGAGGTTGCCCCAGCCGCCGCTCCAAGACCCGGAGAGCAGGACGCTCTCGAGGTCGCCGACGATACCTTCCGCTCCGGCGAGGGCGGCGGCGTCTGCGGCAGTACGGTTGCGGGACTTGGCGTCGGTGGCGGTGGCGATCGGGAACACCATGAGGGTGAAGACCGCCAGTCCCACGAGAACGCCGGCGACCACGAGCAGGCTCGCGGCGGCGCCGCGCTCCCGCCCGTGGTCGCGTGAACGCTGCACGATCATCAGCCGCCCAGCGAGGTGATCTTGTTGATGCCGCTGGTGATGGCGCTCGAGATGGTGTCGCCGCCACCGAGAGCGGTCACGATCGCCGTGACGAGGATGCCGGCGACGATGACGATGCCGACGTACTCGAGCGTGCCCTGGCCCTCTTCCTTGTCGCGCGGAGCGGCGACCATCGAGGTGAGGGTGGCGTAGAGGGCGATGAGCTTGTCCATGGTGTCTCCTTGTGATGCTGTGGCCCGTTCGTCGGACCGGGTGGTCTGCGGCCGGGTGTTCCCGACAGCCATGACATTACGGAGAGTCGAGCCGGGACGGATGGGCCCGGCGACCCAACTCAGGGCCCAACCTCCGCGGACTCGTGGCGGGACTTGGGGCTCAGCCACAGGCTGATCGCCTCCGCCCGGGTCGTCACACCGAGCTTCGGGAAGATGCGGTTGAGGTGGTTCTTGACCGTCTTCTCGGCGAGGAACAAGGTGCTGGCGATCTCGGCGTTGCGTTTGCCGGCAGCGACGAGTTCCATGATCTCGCGTTCGCGTTCCGACAGATGAGCGGCGGCCGGGTGGCCGCTGTCACGAGTCGACGGCGCAGCGGAGGGAGAGAGCAGTGCCTGGGTGGCGGCGGGCCCCCAGACGGTCGAGCCGTTGGCGACGGAGACGATGGCGGCGAGGATCTCGTCCCCATCGTGATGTCCGTACACGAGATAACCTCGGGCGCCAGTCTGCATCGCCTCGCGTACGGTCGCCTCGTCATCGTTGTTGGTGAGCATGACGAAGCGCGTCAGATCCGCTACTCGATGGAGGGCGCCGAGGCCGTTGAGGCGAGGCATGCGGATATCGCAGAGCGTGACGTCGGGTCGTTCGCGCTCGACCAGTTCGACCAGCTCCTGCCCATCGGACGCCTCGCCGATCAGCTCAACGCGGTCGCTCGACTCGAGGAGGCTCCGCAGACCCATACGAACGACCGCATTGTCGTCGGCGATCGCGACCGTGACAGCTGACATGCGTCCCCCTAGGACTTAGGCGTTCTCGAGCTGTGGGCAGAGTGGAATGGTGGCCTGTGCACGCGTGCCCCGGCCGGGCGTGCTCTCGATACTCAGCTCCCCGTCGAGCAGCGCCAGGCGTTCGTGCGCCCCGGTGAGCCCGAAGCGCGTGGAGGGCACCCGGGCCGGATCGAAACCCACCCCGTCGTCCTCCACCCGGATGGTCCACGTGGGCTCGCTGGCGAAGGCGACGACGACCTGCGACGCCTGACTATGTCGGCGGATGTTCTCCAGCAGCTCGCCGAGGATGAGATCGATCTGGAGGAGTACCGCGGCAGACAGCTCGTCCCAGCGGGGGTCCTCGGCGCCCTCGAGCTTGACCGTCCCGTTGAACCCGGCTTCCAGTTCTTCCACGTGCCGTTGGACGATCTCGGCGAAGGACAGTTCGCTCTCGCGCAACCCCTCGAGCAGCATGCGTGCTTCGCTGGTGGCGTGCGTGGCGGCGGCCGCGATCTCCTCCGATCGCCGTGCGGCCCTCTCCGGATCTTCGCGAATCCAGCGGGGGAGCGTGGCGGCGGCGATCTGTATGCCATGGAGGGACTTGGCGACGGAGTCGTGCATGTCGCGAGCGAGGCGCAGCCGTTCGGACTGCCGACCGGATCGCGCTTCGAGCATCGTGATGGTGCGCCACTTGGCGACGGTGTCCTCGTGGAGTCGTCGGGTGGCGGAGCCGAGCAACACGATCACGGCCATCGCCACCGGAACTGTCCACTCGACAGCGTCGAGCGCGGGGCGGTCGGCGGTGGCGAGCGAGGCGAGGACGAACGTGGCGACGAGGACGACGGCCAGCATCGCCGCATACCACCGCGGCAAGTAGATACCGATGAGCAATGCCGTGGAGAGCGCATACAGGGCAAGCAGGCTGTCGGCGCCTGCCGCACCCGCGACGAGGCCGGCGAGCAGCGTATCGACGACGATCAGGATGGGGTGACGCGCGATGACGCGGGTGACGGTTTCGGTGCGGAACAGCCCGAGTGCCGCGATCACGGTCAGCAGGACGACGAGGAGCACTTCCAACCGTCGGTCGACCGGCGTTGCAGCAACGCCGACAAGGATGACCCCCATCCGCGCCAGGAAGGTCACCTTGGTCAGCCGGGTCAGCAGATCGTGCGCCTCATCCGCCACTGAACACGCTCCCGAGATCGATCCCCGAGCCGAGGTAGAGGCCCACGGCGATCACCGCCACTGTCGGGGGCACCATGACGATGGAGACGACGAGGGTGACCCGCGGTACCATCTGCGCAGCACGGCGCCGCGCGCGCTGTGAAGCGTCCCTGCGGCTGTCACGAGCGATGTGACTGAGGCTCTCCGCGAGAGGAGCGCCTAGTTCTTCTGCTTGGAGGAACGCCGAGACGAAGGAGTTCATCGCTTCGGACTGGCACCGATCCCGCAGATTGGTGAACGCGCGTCGACGCGGAACGCCCACGTCGAGTTCGCGCAGCGTCTGCATGATCTCGTCGTGCAGCGGTCCCTCGAACCGCGACGCCACGCGCTCAAGGGCCGATCGGAAGCCGATGCCGGCACCGACGGTCACGGCGAGGATATCGAGCATGTCCGGAAGGTCGGTGTCGATCTGGTCGCGCCGGTTCTTCAGGTGTCCGCTCAGCCGGCTCATCGGGAACAAGTAGATACCTGCGAGAACGGCGACGGCCGAGAGCGGTTGCCCGAGGGACAGCAACGCGAGGGAGGCAGTCCCGAGGAGGATGGCGTACTTGACGACCAATTCCAGGAACGTCGTCACGGTCATCCCGTTGGGACGGCCTGCCATCTCGATGCGCAACCGCAGCGCCTCGATGCGCTTGGCGCCGAGGAGTGACTCGAGTACCGGTGCGTAGCGTCGCGCGATGCGGTCGAGCGGCCCGAGACGCTGCTTCTTCTGCGCCTTGTCGCGCAGCAGGGCGATGTCGGCGACATCCAATCCGGCGAGCGTGTCGGCCCGGGCCGCCCGGTACCCGGCGACGAACATGATCGCGACGGCCACGCTGGCGAGGCCGAACAGCAGAGGCAGCATGTCAGACCTCCACCCGGGTCATCCGTCGTACCAACCACACGCCGAACGCATAGATGCCGCCTGCGGCGATGAGCGTGATCCGGCCGACGTTGCTGCGCAGCATCGCGTCGACGCTGCCCTCATTGATCTGCTCGATGAGGAAGAGCGAGAGCAGGCCCATGCCTAGGACGGCATATGCCGTCGCCACCGTCTGGGCGTAGGTCGTGCGGATCTCCCGACGCAGTTCCTTGCGAGTCTCCAAGGTGGTGGCGATGTCGCGCAACGCGGACACCAGGGCGCCGCCGGAGCGGGCGCTCACGATGAGCGAATTGACCAGGACCGAGACCTCGCGCGACGGCAGGCGCTTCTCCATGTCGCCGACAGCCTCTTCCAGGGAACGCCCGAGCCCGAGTTGGTTGCTCACCTCGGTGAGCTCGGAACGCGCTGGTTCCTCCATGTCTTCGGCGGCAAGCGCGATCGCGGTGCGCACCGAGAGTCCGGCGGAGGCGGCGTTCGACAAGGTGCGGGCCAAGTCCGGCATCTGAGCGATGAAGGCTTCGCGCCGTTGGTCGGCCTTGCGGCGGACGTACCAGCGAAACGCGTAGACGCCGAGCAGCACGCCGAGAGGGAACAACAGCCAACTGAGCATCGATCCGAGAATGACCCCCAGGCTGACGCTCGCAGCGATGATCAGCGCAGTGAGCTGCGAGATGGTCAGCGGTGCGCCGATCTGCAAGCGCGCGGCCTCGAGCGTTGGGCCCACCGGACTGGACTGAATGAGCCGGTCAAGGCGAGCGGTCGACGCGCGCCCGGTTCCCTCGTCATCGCGAGGGTCGATGGCGCGTCGCAGCCGGCTCAGCTCGTTGCTGGCCGTGAGGAACTGCGTGATGGCCAACAGGAAGAGCGCGAGAGTCGCGATGAGCAGCAGGACCGAGACGGTCACGGCGCGAGCCTCCTGCCCACGGGCTGATCTCCGAGCGCGACCGGGATGCCCTCGGGCAAGTACCCCTGGTTACGCTGCAGACGCGCTGCCATGCTGCGCGGGATGCTGCCAATGACGTGCGACCCGCGCGTCGTGCCGTCAGTACGGTTCTCGTCGAAGCGCGAGACGACGTGGGAACGGCGGTTGCCGTCGTCGTCGGCGGGGACGAACATGACGACTTCCATGACGCGGCGGGTGCCGTCACTGGCACGATTGAGCTGCACGATGACGTCGACCGCGCTGCGCACCTGCTCGCGGATCGCCGTGAACGGCAACTCGAGGTCGCTCATGCTGGCGAGCGTCTCGAGACGATGAATGGCGTCTTCGGGGGAGTTGGCGTGCACTGTCGTGAGTGAACCCTCGTGACCGGTGTTCATGGCCGAGAGCATGTCCATCGTCTCGCCGCCGCGGACCTCGCCGACGATGATGCGGTCCGGACGCATACGAAGGCTGTTGCGGACCAGGTCACGGATGGTGATCTGTCCTCGGCCTTCGACGTTGGCGGGACGCGATTCCAGCCGGATGACGTGCTGCTGCTGCAGCGACAGCTCGGCCGCGTCCTCGATCGTGACGATGCGCTCACCGTCGGGGATCGAGGCCGAGACCGCGTTGAGCAGCGTGGTCTTACCCGAACCTGTGCCTCCCGAGACGACGACGTTGAGCCGGGCTTTGACGCAGGCGTCGAGGAACGCCGCGACCGGCGCCGTGAGGGTGCCGCGGTCGATCAGTTCCTGCATCGTGAACGGCTTGGGGAACTTGCGGATCGTCAGCACGGGACCGTCGAGCGAAAGCGGCGGAAGGATGACGTTGACACGTTCGCCGTTGGGCAGACGCGCGTCGACCATGGGGCTGGACTCGTCGACACGGCGGTTGACCTCCGAGACGATCCGGTCGATCGTCTGCAGCAACTGCTCGTTGTTGACGAAGCGCGCCTTCGCACGTTCCACCTGACCGAAACGCTCGACGAAGATCGTCGATGGTCCGTTGACCATGATCTCGGTGATGGAGTCGTCGAGCAGCAGCGGTTCGAGGACGCCGAGGCCCAGGGTTTCGGCGACGACGCGCCGCACTAGACTCGCTCGTTCACGGCTCGACAGCAGCGGACCGTCTCGCCCCACGAGGTGTGCCATGACGCGTTCGAGTCGCGCGCGGCGCTGCGACAATTCGAGGCGGGAGAGCTCGTTGAGGTCGATCTCCTCGAGCAGCTTCTCGCGGAACTCCGCGACCAGCGCGTCGTCGCTAGCCTCGGCGTCGGCCTGGATGTCGCGGCTGACGGCATCGGCTGTGCGCAGCGAGTCGGACTTGAACGTCTGACGCTTCACGGCATGACCGCCTTACGCTCGATCGTGAAGCTCATTCCCGGAATGATCACGGGGATGTCGGCCTGCACGCGAACCCCATGACCGGGGCCGTAGGTCTCGACGCGGTGGCGCATCCACGACGGCAGGGCACTGTCCACGGCGGCGCTCGCGTTCTGGTCGAGCGAGTACGCGCGTGCGCCCTGTCGTGCGGCGGTCTGGGTGGCAGTCACGCCGTACAGCGCGAACGCGCCCTGGATGAAGACGAACAACACCAGAACGGCGAGCGGCACGAGGGCCGTCATCTCCAGTGCAGTGGTACCGCGGTCACGGTGCAGCTGTCGCGTGCGCATCGGCATCACTCCTGAACGTAGTGAACGGTCGAGGTGTAGGCCAGCCCATTGAACGACAAGCCGGGAGCGAAGATGGGCAACTCGGTACGCACGCGAACGGACTGCGCCGGAGTCGAGACGCTCATGCCGTTCTCGATCCAGCCCGGCACCGCAGCACGAGCGTCCCGGCTTACTTGCGAAGGCGAACCGCCGATAGCCGCCGAACGAGCCCCTTCGTCGGCCGCATTGCCCGTGTACACGATCGCGACCGCCCACAGCGCGACCTGCCACAACAGCGCCATGGTCAAGAGTGCAAGCGGGAAAAGTGCAGTGAATTCCAGTGCCGCTTGTCCGACCTCGGCGCGGCGCGACCCGAGAAGACCTCGGCGCTGCTTCGCTTTGACGCGAGGTGCTTCGGGCCCGCTGTCGCCGAGCAAGCCGAGCTCGCCCGCGAGCTGGTCGATCGCGGCCCAGTGGTCCTTGTCGTCGACCTTCTCGGGGTTCTGGTGGTTGATCCCCCGCTCCAGAGTCTTGGGAGCATCGGGGATGGAGGTCTTGAGCGGAGCCACCGGCACGAGACGTGCGGCTGCTTCGGGCTGGATCTCGTGGTGTCGGGAGACCTGCGAGAGCAGAATCGACACCTGCTCGGGCTCGCGTGACCCGAAACGCTGCCAATGCGTGATCGTCCGGTGGACGGCGCGCAGGGAGAGGACGTCCGGCGTGGAGACGAGAACGGCCTTGTTGGCGACTTCCACCGCGGCAGCGCTGCTCGGCGTGACGTGAGAACCGGCGTCCACGATGACGATGTCGAACTGTTGGCGCAATGCTGCGAGGATGATGACCGTCTCGCGTTCACCGATCTCGCCCACGTCCTCCAAGCGCGTGGGAGCCAGCAACGTGGCGACGCCGTCGGCGCGCCGGTGAAGTGCGGAGTTGATCGTCGCGACGCTGAGGTCGTCGGACACCTTCGCGAGATCGGAGATGTCGAGGCGGTGCGTCACTCCGAGGAGAGTGCCGATGTCGCCAGCCTCGAGATCCAGATCGACGAGGCAGACACTACGACCGCGCACTGCCCGAACGAGGTGGTGAGCCAGGTGCGCCGCCACGGTCGTCGTGCCGACGCCTCCCTTGGCACCCGCGACTACGATCACCGATCCTCGCGACAACGCGCCGTCCGACGGCGTCGAATCCTGGGCGAGCAGCGAGCGCATCGTGGCGGACCACTGAGCGGCCGCCTCGAATCGCTGGACGAGCTCGTCGAGAACCAGAGGACGGGCAAGGACGCCGCGCGCGCCCGCATCCATGGCTGCGGCGAACAAGTCCGACGAGGGATTGTCCGCCACGACGAGGACTGCCGTGCCGGGGTAGCGGGCGACGAGCGTCCGCACCGTGTCCATCGCCGAGACGGGACCCAACCCCTCGTGAACGAACGCCACATCGGGCTGGTGCGTGCCGACGAGGCGCTCCAAACGAGCGCTGGTGTCGGCGATGTCGACGACCGTGGCGTCCTCAAGCTCGGCGAGGAGCCCGGCGAGTTCGGCCGCGGCGTCCTGGTGGGGGGCGGCGATGATGACCTTTGTGCTCATGACATGACCCCTCAGCTGATCTGACTCTGCAGGATGGCGGTGTTGGTGCCGGTCGGCTCGCCGCCGCGGTTATCGCTCTCCAGGCCGTCGGGCAGGCCGATGAGGCGGACCGTGACTGCCGTGGCATCCGCGAGGGTGACGGCGTAGGTCTGCTCCGGTGTGAGTGCGAGAGTCACCGGGATGACCTCGCGTTCCTGGAGCTCGTTACGGCTGGGCTGTTCCGTTCGCACCTCCACGCCGCCGACCGAGACAACACGGACGGAGCGAGCCACTGCCTGCGAGCTGGCCGGCCCTTCTTCGGGCTGCAGCACGGCGATGACGTCGACGAAGTCGCCGGGGGCCACTCGTCCGGCGATGCCGGTCTTTGCATCGACGGTCAAAGCGACCTCGCGCTCGTTGTCGCCGAGCGACGAATTCGGCCGCAGCATGTCCGACCCGATGTAGGTGCCTTGTGCGATGTTGAAGGCGGCGCGTCGTCCCACGATGTCGTCGATGTTCGTGACCGCGGCCTCGGGGAGATAGCGCCGCGGAATCTCGACTTCCTCCACGTCGTCGGACTGGATCACCTGATACGCGTCGATGCCGTCTGCGACGGAGTACGCCGTCACCATGGGCGCGACCTTCGAGTTCACGCCGGAGACGTAGTTCGAGACGACGAAGAACAAGACGATCGCCAGCAGCGCTGAACCGATCATGAGAAGAACGCCGGTGCGTTGGCGGGGGTTCACCAGGTGGCTCCTTGGTCGGGGGTCGCGAGGAGAGGTTGATCGGTCGTCATCCCGCACCAGGGACAGACCGAGCGGGGATGGTGAGCGCCGCAGGCTGCGCACTCGACCGCGTGGGAGAGACGACGGTGGATGTCCGGCTCGAGGTCGGGTCGCACCGTCACGAATTCGACAACGCGCGATGAGCCGTGCGCGTCCACGACGTCGTGGAGCGGCTCACCGCGTTCGGCGGCACCGAGATTCAGGGAGCGCCGCACATCGTCGACGAGCCAGCTGATGTCGGTCGACGAGTGCACGAGTGTGTGGCCGGAGAAGTCCGCAGGTTCGGCGCCTCGGGACTTGGCGCGTCGCGGTTGCGACTGCTTGGCGCGGCCTTGGGCGCGAGGTCCCGTCAGCGTCGTGACGTGCGGGTCCGGGGCGAACTCGACGAGGAATCCGGCACCGGGGAGATAGGAACGCAGATGTTGGCCCATCGACGGGTTCACTGTCGCGAGCTTGCGCACCTGCG
This sequence comes from Aeromicrobium camelliae, assembly GCF_003850045.1. Classification (GTDB taxonomy): domain Bacteria; phylum Actinomycetota; class Actinomycetes; order Propionibacteriales; family Nocardioidaceae; genus Aeromicrobium; species Aeromicrobium camelliae. The sequence goes on from NZ_RQJX01000013.1 coordinate 24,131, forward strand.
GCAGCCACGCCGCGATCCACGCTGCTTCGCGCAGGGAGTCGAGAGCGGCGACGCTCGACACGAGGTCGGGTTGAGCTGCCGCCCGCCGCCCGAGCTCGGCGAGAGTCAGGCTCGGGCCGGGGAGCGCTTCGACCGACGCCCGCAGGGAGGGAAAGCGGGTCGCGGCCAATGCGACCACCGATCGGGCATTGTCGAGATCGGCCTGCGTGCACAGCACGAGGACCGGTTCGTCAGACCAACGTCCCAAGAGCTGCTCCGCAGCCTCAGGATGCCGGATGTCCATGACGCCGAGGCCACCGACCTGCGACTCGAGCCCAAGATCCGGGCGTAACGAGGTGAGCGCAACGACGCCGGGCATCGGCATGCTCCTTTCGACGAGCACATAGTCAGGAAAGGAACACCCCCGAAGCGTTCGTGAACCAACCCAAGGAGGAGCACCGATACACTGCGAGCCATGACTTGGGGGACGTTCCGGGACGAAAGTACTACGGACTGGGGATCGAGGCGAAATCCAGCGCGCTTTTGTGGCGGTGTGATCGCCATCACGTTAGCCGTCTGTCTGCTGCCGGCGACGGCGTATGCCGAGCAGGAGTCAGGCGACGGTGATCCTGGCTCACTCGTCCTCGTTGTGGACGCCTCGGGTTCGATGGCGGAGCCCGACGGACGCGGAAGCACCCGCATGGAGGCAGCGAAGGCCAGCCTCAACCGGGTCATCGACGAACTGCCCGAGGAGGCGCGCGTCGGCCTGCGCGCCTACGGGGCCGAAATCTCCGACGGCGCGGGATCCTGCGAGGACAGCAACCTGCTGGCTCCAGTCGAAGAGCTCGATCGCGACGCCTTGAAGAGTGGCGTCGCAGCGTTGCAGCCGCTGGGCAACACCCCGATCGCCTACGCCCTCGAGCAGGCAGCCAACGACCTTCCCGATGAGGGCCCCCGCAGCATCGTCCTCGTCTCCGACGGGGAGGAGAACTGCAACGTCGATCCGTGCGAGATCGCCGGTCGTATCGTCGAGCGCGGCATCGACCTGCGCATCGACACCATCGGACTGCAGGTCGGCTCGAAGGCTCGCGAACAGCTTTCGTGCATCGCCAGCGCCGGTGGCGGCACCTACTACGACGTCGAGGACATCGGCGCTCTCCCCAACACCTTGGAGCGCTTGTCTGTTCGCGCGGCACGCGGATATGAAGCCGCTGGCCGGCCGATCGTCGGCGGATCGACGGCCGAGGACGCGACCGCGATGGAGGACGGTCAGTGGCTTGACACCATCGACCGCTCGGCGACGAAGACATACGAACTGCCCGACCCCGCAGGCGGGGCGGTGTTCGTGAGTGCGACGATCCGGCCCACGATGAGGGGCTTGGCCGAGCGCGAACGCATCGAGCTGAGCGTGCTGGGTGAGGACGGTCAGCCCTGCACCATCCCGGTGAGCGCGGCGGCGATCGGCGCGTTTACCCGCAACACCCCGGTGACGGCCACGTCGATTCTGACCAGTGAGGACCTCACCGAGTGTGGAGGCGGCAACCCGATCCTGTCGGTCGAAACGCCCGACACCGAAGAGAGCAAGGCGCTGGAGCTGCTGGTGGTGGAGGAGCCGGAGGTCACCGACCTCGAAGCGCTCCCCAAGGGCTCGAACTCCTACCAAGTCCCGCAGCTGCAGGCCGGGGGTTCTTCTGCGGAACCCATCGCTGGCACGCCCAGCTTCAGCGGCGCGCCTGAGCTCGAACCCGCCGTGACCTATTCCGACACCATCCTCACCGGCGAGGCGTTGTTCTACCGCATGCCGGTCGAGTGGGGTCAGCAAGGCGTGTGCGAGGCGACGTTCGACCAGAGCGGCACGGTGGCGGGCGCGCTGAAGGGTCCTGACCTGCTGGTCCGCGTCGATACCTACGGGTCCAATCGCGGGGCATTCTCGCCGGTCGACATCGAGGCGGCGAGCGCGTACTACGACGGGACGCAGGCGGTGACCCTGACCAACGCGACGCCCGAGGTCGCCTACCGTAATCGCGAGATCACTGGCGAGGTCGCGAACGCCTCGCTGGCTGGTGACTACTACTGCGCGGTCTTCGTCAATCGCAGCGCGGGCGACGCCGAGGAGACCGGCGAGATCCCGATCCGTGTGCGCGCCGAAGCGGTGGGCGACGTCGCGGGCGAGCCGGACTACGCGGAGCCGCCTGCGGCCGAGAACGCCGACGACGAGGCCTCGGACGATGCCGCTGCCGGTGGCTCCACGTGGTGGTGGATTCTGGGCGCGGTCGTCGTGGTCGCCGCCGCGGCCGGTGGCCTGCTGTGGACGCGTCGTCGCAAAGACACGGGAGCCGATCAGAGCGCGGTCTGATCGCTGCGACAGGGAGCGCGCGCTACTCGCTAGTCACTTACTGTGAGATGCGCGGTACAGTCGCGTCGATCACACCTGTCACCCGAGGAGGATCCGCATGGGTCGTCTAGTCCGCACCGAAGGCCTGACCGAAGAGCAGGAAGAGATTCTCAAGGTCGTACGCCAGTTCGTCGAGAAGGAGATCCTCCCTGTCGCGACCGAGTTGGAGCACGCCGACGAGTACCCGACCGACATCGTCGAGGGTCTCAAGGAGCTCGGGATCTTCGGGCTGATGATCCCCGAGGAGTACGGCGGACTGGGGGAGTCGCTGCTGACCTACGCCCTCGTGGTCGAGGAGATCGCGCGTGGCTGGATGAGCGTCTCCGGCGTCATCAACACCCACTTCATCGTCGCCTACATGCTCAAGCAGCACGGCACGGAGGAGCAGAAGCAGAAGTACCTCCCGCGGATGGCCACGGGCGAGGTGCGCGGCGCGTTCAGCATGTCCGAGCCCTCGCTGGGATCGGACGTCTCGGCGGTCTCGACCAAGGCGACCAAGCTCGATGACGGCTCCTACGAGATCACCGGTCAGAAGATGTGGCTGACCAACGGCGGCTCGGCCAATCTCGTCGCGGTGCTGTGCAAGACCGACGAGGGCCAGGACTCGGTCTACAAGAACATGACGACGTTCCTCGTCGAGAAGGAGCCCGGCTTCGGTGAGACCGCTCAGGGCGTCACCATCCCGGGCAAGATCGACAAGATGGGCTACAAGGGCATCGACACGACCGAGATGATCCTGGAGAAGCACAAGATCGGTGCGGACCAGATCCTCGGCGGCGAGTCCGGCAAGGGCTTCTACCAGATGATGGACGGGGTCGAGGTGGGCCGCGTCAACGTGGGTGCGCGCGCCGTCGGCATCGCCAACCGCGCCTTCGAGCTCGGCATCGCCTACGCGCAGCAGCGGGAGACGTTCGGCAAGCCGATCGCACAGCACCAGGCGATCTTGTTCCGCCTGGCCGAGATGGCCACCAAGGTCGAGGCGGCGCATGCGATGGTCGTCCGCGCGGCGCGGCAGAAGGATGCCGGCAAGCGCAACGACGTCGAGGCCGGCATGGCGAAGATGCTCGCGAGCGAGTACTGCAACGAGGTCGTCGAGGCGTCGTTCCGCATTCACGGCGGATACGGCTACTCCAAGGAGTACGAGATCGAGCGTCTGTACCGCGAGTCGGCGTTCATGCTGATCGGCGAGGGCACCTCCGACATCCAGAAGATGATCATCGGTCGCGCCCTCCTCAAGGATTACGCGATCTGATCCGCACCACTCGAGGCCAGACGTCCCGAGGGCTCCAGCCCTCGGGACGTCTGACGATCGAGGAAGGTCAGCTGCGGAGCCGGCGGGCCAGCACGGTGCCGCCACCGGCGGCGAGCAGTGCTGCGCCGAGGGCGAACCACCACGGCGACACGTCGGCGCCGGCGTCCGGCAGTTCGCCGGACACGCGGCGAGCCGTCTCCGCAGCCTCGTGGGCCGGCGGAGGCGTCGATGCGCCGACCCCCGGCGTCGGCTCGGGGCTCGGACCCGGAGCCGGCTCGGGTTCGGGTGCCGGCTCGCTTCCGGCCGCACCCACGATGAAGAACGTCGTCGAGCCGGACACCTCGTTGCCGGTGATGAGCAAAGGTTCGCCCGTCGGCGAGGCCTCCTCCGGAACGAAGGCCAGGCCTTCGGGGCCGAGGTCCCCGGCGCGCCGCAGCACGTCGGCCGGGTCGCCGCCGGCGTCGATCTCGTCCTCCGCCGACACGGCGAAGTCGCGGTTGTTCGCATAGCTGACGAAGCTGGGGCCCTGCGGATCGGTGATGTCGTAGACGACGATGCCGCCCACACGCTCGAGGCCGATGAACGCGTACGTGCGGTCGCCGACCTGTCCGATGGCGAGGTTCTCCGGCTCCGGGCCCTTGTCGTCGCTGCGTCCGTCGAAGTTCGACTCGCTGTGGTTCGAGTTGAAGAACTCCGGCACCGCATCGGCGAGGATCCGCTCGAACTCCTCACCGGAGTCGTAGACCTGAGTGCCGTCGGTGGTCCAGATGGAGAACGAGCGCCCGCCGAAGGCGTAGAGCTGCTCGTAGCAGGAGCCGTCGGCGCGCAGGCCGTTCGCGAGGCTCACGTTGAGACGGCCGAGTTCGGCGTCGCCGGTGAGCGCCGCGGCGGGGCTGTCGGTACAGATCGGAGGGATCCCGTCAGCGCCGAGGTCCTTGACCCGCACGCCCTCCGCGTAGTCGCCCCATTCGCGCGCGTCGCCCTCGTTCGCGGTCACGAGGTAGGTCTGACCGCCGGCCTCGTAGGCGCTGATGCCATCGGGCTGGTAGATGCCGCGCACGGGCTGCGGGGCGATCGCGATGGTGCCGTCGCGATCGGAGGGGTCGAAGCCCTGGCCCGGATGGCTGTGGTCCTTGAACCCGAGCGGCCAGATGTCGGTGACCGTGGCACTCGCGAGATCGACCACCGCGACGGCGTTGTTCTCCTGCAGGGTCACGTAGGCCGTCGTGCTGTTGGCGTCCACCGTGACGTACTCCGGCTCCAGGTTCGCCGAGATCGGGAACGCGGTGTTCACCTCAGGGCCGACGACACGGACGTCTTCCGGCAGGGTGCGCGTGCCGCCGGCCTCCCAGTCGTGGAAGGTCGCCGTGCGCACGGCCTCCTGGGCCGGCGCCGCGACACCGCTGGGCAGGCTGACGACCGAGACGGAGCCCTCCGGGTCGAGGCTGTAGTCGTCGGCCGGCTCGGCCTCGTTCGCGGAGATGGCGAGGCGGCCGTCGGGGGACAGGCTCACCATGTCCGGTTGCGTGCCGACCTGTACGGCACCGAGCACACTCAGCGAGTTCGCGTCGGCGAAGAGCAGCCAGCCCGGATCCGTCTTCGTGGGGGCCTCGATCGCCGCGACCACGAGCCCGTCGGGGCGCACGGACAGCGAGTTGACGACGGCGCCGGCCGGGAGCGTGCCGCCGGCCCACGAGGTCCCCGCGGCCGCGATGGTGCCGATCGCGGCCGGAGTGCTGGGGTCGGCGCTGTCGAGAACGTCGATCACGCCGGACTGTGCGTTGACGACGAACGTGCGCTTCGTCGTGGCATGGAAGGCGACGATCTCGGCGGCGCTCTCATCGAACTGCCCGGTGTGATGAGTGCCGATCGGTGTCAGGGTGACGGCCGATGCGGCCGGATCGGGAAACTGGACCGCCGCTGCCGAGACGCTGGCGAAACCGAGCGCTGCGATGCAACCGACGGCGGTGAGGGTGGGGAGACGAAGGTTCACGCGAGGACGCTAGGACGACCCGGCGACCGTGCGGTGTCTGGCGGGTGAACGATTTTCGTCCCGCGTGAAGGCCGCTGTCGAGGTCTACGCTGGACACATGGCTCAGATCTTCTCCCTGGAATACCCGCAGTCGCTCGGCCTGTACGACGACTACGAGGAGGCTCAGCGGGTGGTCGACTACCTCTCAGATCAGGAGTTCCCCGTCGAGAACGTCCTCATCGTCGGCACCGACCTCAAGCAGGTGGAGCGGGTGACGGGGCGCTTGACCTGGGGTCGGGTGATCCTCAGCGGTATCGCCAGCGGCGCCTGGTTCGGCCTGTTGATCGGCTTGCTGCTCGGGATCTTCGCAGCCGAGGGACAGTGGCTCAGCGCCGTGCTCACCGGTCTCGTGCTGGGCATCGTCTGGGGCGGCATCCTGTCCGCGGTCTTCTACGGCCTCCAGCGGGGACAGCGCGACTTCTCGAGCGTGAAGACGATCCTTCCGGGCAAGTTCGAGATCCTCGTCGAACACAAGCACCTTGCTCGCGGTCAGGAGCTCCTCGCGCACCGACCCGGTGCCGGCGCGACGTTCTGAATCTCGCGACCCGGGGGTGACGCCCTCCGCGGCCGGTGGTGCGACATGATGAGTGTCGTATGTCACCGAGCGTGAGGATGTCATGAGCAAGACGAACCCGGGCAACTTCTTCGAGGACTTCACCGTCGGTCAGGTGATCGAGCACGCCACCCCCCGCACGGTCACCGAGGGTGACCGCGCGGTCTACGGCGCCCTGTATCCGACCCGCTTCGCCGTGCCGTCGTCCGCGGAGTTCGCCGCGTCCGTGGGACTGTCGCCGGCGCCCGTCGAGGAGCTGATCGCCTTCCACATCGCCTTCGGCAAGACCGTCCCGGATATCTCGCTCAATGCCGTCGCGAACCTCGGATACGCCGAATGCCGGTTCCACCAGCCGGTCGTGCCCGGCGACACGCTCGCCACCCGCTCGGAGGTCATCGGCCTCAAGCAGAACTCCAACGGCAAGAGCGGTGTCGTGTACGTCCGCTCCACCGCGACGAATCAGCGCGGTGAGGTCGCCCTGGACTGGGCACGGTGGGTCATGGTGCGGAAGCGCGACGTCGAGGCGGCAGCTCCCGAGACCGTGGTGCCGGAGCTCGCCTCCGTCGTCGCGGTCGAGGACCTGGTGATCCCGAAGGGGCTCGATTTCTCCGACTACGACACGGCCGCGGCCGGTGAGCCGCATCGCTGGGACGACTACGCCGTCGGTGAGCGGATCGACCACGTCGACGGCGTGACGCTCACCGATGCCGAACACATGATGGCGACCCGGCTGTGGCAGAACACGGCGAAGGTGCACTTCAACGTCGAGGCGCGCCCGGACGGCACCCGCCTCATCTACGGCGGCCACATCATCTCGATGGCCCGCGCCTTGTCGTTCAACGGTCTGGCGAACGCTCAGCTCATCGCCGCGATCAACGCCGGGGCACACGCGGCTCCGGCGTTCGCGGGCGACACGGTGTACGCCTGGTCGGAGGTGCTCGACAAGGCGGACACCCCGGCTCCCGGCGTCGGCGCGCTGCGGCTGCGACTCGTCGCCACGAAGGGACACGACCCGTCCATGACGTTGCGGGGTGAGGACGGCACGTACGCCGCGCAGGTCCTGCTCGATCTCGACTACTGGGCGCTGATCCCCCAGTGAGCGAACACGCTCCCGAACTGTGGCTCGCCCGGCACGGCGAGACCGAGTGGAGCAAGGCGTGGCGGCACACGTCGTTCACCGACCTGCCGCTCACGGACGTGGGGGAGCAGCAGGCCGCCAAGCTCCGGCCGCTGCTCGCGGACGTCGCGTTCGATCGCGTGCTGTCGAGTCCGCGGCTGCGGGCACGCCGCACGGCCGAACTCGCCGGGTTCGCCGATCCGCAGGTTGATGAGGACCTCGTGGAGTGGGATTACGGCGACTACGAGGGGCTGACGACCGAGACGATCCGTGAGAGCGTCCCCGGCTGGACGGTCTGGACGCATCCGTCCCCCGGAGGTGAGACGGCCGAGCAACTGACGGAGCGGCTCGACCGGGTCGTCGCTCGAGTTCAGCAGGGCGGACGGACGCTCGTCTTCGGGCACGGTCACAGCCTCCGCGCGCTCACGGCGCGCTGGCTCGGGCTCGGTGTGGAGCACGGACGATCGTTCCTGCTCGACACCGGCACCTACTCCGTCCTCGGCGAGGATCGGGGGACGCCGGTCGTGACGCGGTGGAACGTCGCGAGTTGGTGAGCGTTCGGCGCTAGCCTGAGCACGTGCGCATCGACCTCCACACGCACTCGAACCGATCCGACGGCACCGACGACCCCGCCGACCTGGTGCGCAAGGCGCGCCAGGAGGCAGATCTCGACGTCGTCGCGTTGACCGATCACGATTCCACTGCCGGCTGGGCCGAGGCGCTCCAGGCGGCCGACGACGTGGGCGTCCGCCTCGTCCGGGGCATCGAGATCTCGACGCGTTACCGGGGCGCGAGCGTTCACCTGCTGGGCTACGAGTTCGATCCGGAGTATGCGCCGCTCGTCGACGAACTGCACCGTGTCATCGCCGGGCGCGACCACCGGCTCCCGCTCACCGTCGCCAGACTCAACGAACTCGGGTATGAGATCACGGTCGAGGACGTCCAGGCGGCGTCCGAGGGGACCGTCTCCTCGGGGCGTCCGCACATCGCCGACGCCCTCGTGACCAAGGGCTACGTGCGCAATCGCGATGAGGCGTTCGCGACGCTGCTGACCCCGGGCAAGCCCGCCTACATCGACCGGTATGCCGCCGACCTGTTCCGCGCGGTCCGGCTCGTGCAGGAGGCGGGCGGTCGCCCCGTCATCGCTCACCCTTGGGCTCGGGAAAGCCGCCGCCTGCTCGACGAGGCGACGTTCGCCGAACTCGCGGCGCTCGGACTCGCCGGTATCGAGGTCGACCACCAGGACCACGACGCCGAGGCGCGAGCCGACCTCGCCGGCATCGCCGACCGTCTCGATCTCGTGAAGACCGGATCGAGCGACTATCACGGCACGGGCAAGATCAACTTCGAGCTCGGCTGCAACACCACCGCCCCCGAGCAGTTCGAACGACTGCTGGGCTGAGTCGACCTTCTTGAGCACTCGCTCAAACTCGTGTAGCTTGTGTTTTGAGTGAGTGCTCAAGAGAGGGGTCCATCGGCCATGAGGCGCGCACGACGAGGGATCTACGTCGAGACGGTGATCGACGCGCCGCTCGAGCGGGTATGGGCCTTGACGCAGGATCCCGCGCAGCATGCGCGGTGGGACCTGCGGTTCGGGCGGATCGAACCCCAGGCGAGTGAGGAGGGCGTGCGACGGTTCACGTACTCCACGTTCGGCGTGTCCGGCACCGGCGTCCACGTGGGGGACCGGCGGCGCGAGACCGGCGGCGCGACGTCCTCGTTGCGGTTCGCCTCCCCGCACGTGCTCTCGCCGATCGCCGAGGGCGCCGGGTACTGGCGTTACGAACCGGAGAAAGGTGCACTCCGCTTCCTGACCGGATACGACTACCGGGCGCGCTACCGACGCATCGACGTGCTGTTCCGGCCGCTCATGGGGTGGGCGACGGCATGGCCCTTCGACCGCCTGAGGCTGTGGGCCGAGCGCGACCAGGCGCCCGCGCGGTCGCTCGCGTTCGCTCTCGGCGACGTGGCCGCCCGACCTGGCGACGCTGGAGAAGGCATGACGAGCATCTTCGCCCAGGCGCTGGGCATGGACTTCGGGCGGCTTCATCCCGCGCTGCAGTCTCGATTCGGGCTCAAGCCGGGAGAACTCTGCGTGGGCCGCGGCGAGATGCGCGAGGTGTGGCGCGGGCCCCGCCTACATGGAGCCGTTCTTGCGGCTCGGCACACTGCGCAACATCCTGTTTCCCGAGACCGGCCGCCACGTCCCCTTCACCATCGAGAACCACGCGTACGTCGACGGTCTCGGGCGCGAGACGGTCTCCTTCGTGCGCACCTTCGAATTCGGCGGCGGCCATCGGCGGCGTTTCGATGCCACGATGATCCACGTGCCGGGTGTCGGCGTGGTGGACTTCCTCGGGACGCATCAGCACCTCGCCGTCGCGCTGGACGTGCACGTGGTCGACGGCGCCCTCGACATTCGCAGCACCACCTTCGCGAACGCTACGACGACGCAGCGCAGGAGTACGCCATCGACGTCCGCGTGGAGCACCCTCGCTTCGGTCCCGTTTTCGGTTACGACGGCCGGTTCGTCTGCGAGTTCGCCGAGCGCCCCGCCTCGCCGGTGGTGATGCCGTACTCGGAGCGACCGGCCCCCGTAGGGTGGGCGGGGTGATGACCGCCAAGTCAGAGGACACCAAGCGACGGCTCGTGCAGGCGGCGATCGACACGATCAGCTCGGAGGGCATCGCCAAGGTGTCGGCGCGGAGCATCGCCGAGCGTGCCGGGCTCGCGCAGGGCCTGGTCTTCTACCACTTCGGGACCGTCACCGACCTCATCGGTCAGGCCTGCTTGGAGGCCACGCGAGCACGGATCGACCGTTACGCCGAGCGCTTCGACGCCGTGGACAGCCTCACCGAGCTGGTCGACCTCGCCGACCGATTGCACCGGGAGGAGCGGGCGGCCGGCACCGTGGCGGTGCTCGGGCAGATCCTGGCTGCGGCGCAAGTCGATCCGGCGCTGGCCGCCGCTGCCGGGGAGGCGCTTTCACTGTGGACTGAGCGGGTCGGCGACGTGCTGCGGCGCGTCCTCGTCGGCTCGCCATTCGAGCAGGTCATCGCGCCCGATGCGCTGGCCGAACTCGTCTCGGCGGCGTTCGTCGGCATCGAACTCACCGAGCCGACGCGTGGCGACGACGACCTGGATCGCGCCCTCGGCTCCATCCGCCGGCTCACCAGCACGGTCGACGATCTGGGACCCGTGGCTCGGCGTGCGTTGAGATCCGCGCTCGGGTGACTTTCCGATCCGGCTTGCCACCGTGGAAAGTCGGCGTTACGCTTTCCATCATGGAAAGTCGAGATGAGTTCGACCGCGATGCGGCGCGCGAGGCACTGGCCTCCATCGACAAGGCCCGCGGCGACGTCGCCGACCGTGCCCGCGCCCCCCGGGGGTTCTACACCTATCTCTCCCTCGGAGCTGCGCTGCTGATGATCTCGTTCGCGCTGGACACCTGGTGGCGTCTGCCCTTCGTGCTGGTCGGCGCCGTCGTCGTGTTCAGCTCCATCGGGTGGTACCGCAACAGCACGGGGGTCTGGGACTTCGGCAATCCCTTCGTGCGCGATGCCTGGCGGTACTGGCTGATGATCGTGCCGTTCGTGGCCGGTCTGGTGGCGACGGCTGTCACCCGGAACGTCGCTCTCAGCGTCGCGCTGGGCGCAATGATCGTTCTGCTCTGGACCATCGTGGGCCCGCAATGGGACCGCGACTACCGGCAGGCGCTGCAGGAGCCGCGATGACGGTCGGCGTGGAAGGATTCGACACGGTCATCCATGCGCCGCATCGCCTGCAGATCTGCGCGGTGCTGGACACCGTCGACCAGGTCGAGTTCGCGGTGCTGCGTGAGACGCTCGGCGTCAGCGAATCGGTGCTGAGTAAGCAGGTGAAGGCCCTCGAGGAGGCCGGCTACGTGACGATCTCGAAGGGCACCAGGGACAAACGGGTCCGCACCTGGGCCTCCTTCACGAGCGCGGGCGCCAAGGCTTACCGCGCCCACGTCGCCGCGCTGCGCCGCATCGTCGGCGCCGACTGATGCGGTCAGCTCTCCAGGAATGGCAGCCAGGCCTCGACGAGTTCCTCGGGGGCCTCGACCGCGGGGGAGTGTGCCGCTGACGGCAGCACGACGACCTCGGTGCCGAGTCGCTCGGCGAGATCGTCCTGCGCCTCGAAGGGCCAGGCATCGTCGGTCGCGCCCCGTGCCACCCAGCAGCGCACGCCGGTCGCGGCGACCTCGTCGACGAGGTCCGGAGCATCGATGAGGTGCTGCGTGATGGCCTTCAGCGCGGCGGGAACTCCCGACGTGAAGCGCTTGGCCAAGAACGCGGTGATCTGAGCCGGGCGCTTGACGCCCTTCTCACGCAATTGGTGAATCTGCAGCAAAGGCACCTGACCGATCGCGGCCACGACGTGCTTGAGGGGCCGGGTCGGGGAGTCGCCGAGCGCTCCCGGGCCCGTGCACAGCAGGCTCAAGGAGAGTAGGCGCTCGGGAGCGGCGAGGGCGACTCGCTGGGCGACGAGCCCGCCGAACGAATGACCGAGCAGATGGAAGCGGTCGTCCTCGAACGCTTCGGTGGCCAGCGCCAGGGCGTCTTCGGCGAACGCCTCCAAGGAGTAGTCGTCGTCGAGCGCTCCGGGAGTCTCGAACTGGCCTCGCTGGTCGTACGCCACCACGTCGAAGCCCTGCACGGCCAGCAGGGGGAGGACCGGTGTGAAGTCCTCCTTGCTGCCGGTCCAGCCGTGGACGAGGAGGATCGAGCCGCGGCGAGGCCCTTTCGCGCGGGCCACGTGCACGGCGTGATCGCAGCGCGGCGTGACGATGCGCGTGACCTCGACCCCGTCGGGGATCTGGAGGGTCTTCGGGACGCTCATCAGCGGCCCCGCTTCGCGACGTTGGCGACGAGCCGAATCGGCAGGTGACGGGCCAGCGTGGCGAGGACCTTGTAGCGCAGCGACGGGATCGACAACGGTTTGCCCTTGCGGAGGTCCTTCAGGGAGGCCTTCGCGACCTTGTCGGACGTGAGCCACATCCAGCGCGGGATGTCGGAGATGTCGGCGTCCATGCGCTGGTGGAATTCGGTGCGGGTGAAGCCGGGGCAGAGCGCCTGCACCGCGATGCCCGCCTCGGCGTACTGCAGGTGCGCCCACTGCGAGAGGTTGACCAGCCACGACTTGTGCGCGGAGTACGCCCCGCGCGGCGTGAAGGCCGCGACACTCGCGACGTTGATGATCGCGCCGCGGCCCCGTCCGGACATGGCCTTGAGCGCGGCGTCCATCAGATGCATGGGGGCGCGCACCAGGAGGTCCAGTTGACGGTCTTCGTCGGCGATATCGGTGGTGCCGAACCATCCGGCGATCGACGCGCCCGCGTTGTTGACGAGGAGATCGACCGGCCGCGCGTTGTCGGTGATGCGGTTGGCGACCCGGGCGAGGTCGCTGTCGTCGGTCAGGTCGGCGCGCAGGACCTCGGCGTCGACGCCGTGCTCCGCGCGCAACCGCTGAGCAAGCTGCTCCAGTCGCTGCTCGTCGCGGGCCACCAGCACGAGGTCCGTGCCCTGCGCCGCGAGCAGGCGTGCGAACGAGTTCCCGATGCCGGCGGTGGGGCCGGTGACCAGTGCGCGAGCCGTCATGACGACAGCATGCCAGCCGACGCGCCGGCCGGCGCACACGGATCGGTCTCGTCCGACCACGCACGGTGGCACAATGGGCCGCGTGACCACGACGATCGCGTTCGCCAATCAGAAGGGCGGCGTGGCGAAGACCACGAGCGTCGCCTCTCTCGGCGCCGCACTCGTCGAGTTGGGACATCGCGTCCTCGTCGTCGACCTCGACCCGCAGGGGAGCCTCACGTTCTCGCTCGGCATCGATCCCGAAGAGCTCGAGCTCACCGTGGGCGAGGTCCTGCTGGGCAAGATCCCGGCGCTGGACGCGATCCTCGAGACCGACGACGGTCTCGACCTGCTGCCGGCCAACATCGCGCTCACCCAGGCCGAGGAGCAGCTGATCACCCGCACCGGCCGCGAGCAGCGGCTGCGCGTCGCGCTGGCCAAGGTCGCACAGCACTATGACTGGATCCTCCTGGATTGTCCCCCTGCGCTGGGTGTGCTCACCGTCGGCGCTTTGTCGGCCGCCGACCAGGTGATCATCCCGCTGCAGGCCGAGACCCTCTCGCACCGCGGGGTCGGCCAATTGCTCGACACGATCTACGACGTCCGCCAGTTCGTGAACGGCAACCTCGAGGTGCGCGGCGTTCTCGCGACGATGTACGACGGCCGCACCAGGCACGCGCAGAACGTGCTCGCCGCGATCAGCGCTACCTACGGGCTGGAAGTGCTCGAACCGCCGATTCCCAAGTCGATCCGGTTCGCCGAGGCCCCGGCCATCGGCCGTTCCATTCTCGGCACCGCGGCGCAGCACAAGGGTGCGGAGGCCTATCGCGTGCTGGCCAAGGTGGTGGCATCAGGTGGCTAAACACCGCCGGCCGCCGCGCACGCATCAGGTGCGCGGCACCTTGCTTCTCGGCTCGGGCGCGACGTCACTCGCCGTCGGGTTGACCGCCGTCTTCTCGCCGTCCCTGTCGGTCGCCTCCGACGATCAGGCGGTGACTCCGACGATCGTGACCGCATCGCTACCCACGGTCGAAGCGCCGATCGTGGAGCAGGCGCGGGAGGAGCCCGAACCCCAGGCGCCCGCCGTCCCGCCTCCGCCGCCGGAATCGGGGGAGGGGCGCCGCGTGGTGTTCGACCAGGGCGACCAGCGGGTGTGGCTCATCGAGGCCGACGGCACCGTGACCGCCACCTATCTGGTTTCGGGAAGCCGTTTCGACAATCTCGACCCCGGCTCCTACGCCGTGCGGGCGCGATACCGCCACGCGACCAGCTTCGACAACTCTGGAACGATGGAGTACTTCGTCGAGTTCACGACCGGATGGAGCGAGCCGATCGGCTTCCACTCGATCCCGGTCGACAACGCGGGCAACCTCGAACAGTCGGTCGACGAGCTCGGCCGGCCGCTCTCCGCCGGCTGCATCCGCCAGAAGCCCGAGGACGCCGCGTTCCTGTGGGACTGGGCTCCCCTCGGCACGCCGGTCGTGGTCACCGCCTGAGTCAGACGACGCCGGCGGTTCCCAGCAGGCCGCCCACGACGTACGTCGCGGCCAATGCGAGGAATCCGCCGACCACCAGACGGGCGGCGGCGCGAGCTCGCGAACTGCCGCCCAGCGTGGCGCTCGCGACGCCCGTGATCGCGAGGGCCGCCAGGACCGCGATGAAGGTCGCCGGGATTCGCCAGTACGCCGGCGGGAGTGTGACCGCCAGCATCGGCAGGATCGCGCCGAGTGTGAACGCGACCGCCGAGGACACGGCGGCGTGCCAGGGGTTGATGAGGTCGTCGCGGTCGATCCCCAGTTCGACCGCCAGATGGGCTTCGAGGGGGTCGTGCTCGGTCAGCTCCGCGGCCACCTGCCGGGCGGTGACCGGCGATAGGCCCCGCATGACGAGCAGCTGAGTCAGCTCCTCGAGTTCCTGGGCGGGGAACGCCTCGAGTTCGCCACGTTCCTTGTCGATGAGAGCACGCTCGGTGTCGCGTTGGCTGCTCACCGAGACGTACTCGCCGAGTGCCATGGAGATGGCGCCGCCGACGAGCGCGGCGATTCCTGCGGTGAGGATCGCCGACGTCGTGTCGGTCGCGCTGGCCACGCCCACGACGACGGCCGCCACCGAGACGATGCCGTCGTTGGCGCCGAGGACGCCCGCACGCAACCAGTTCAGTCGCTGGGCGAGCCCTCGACCGTGCGCCTCGCCCTCATGGGGAGGAGGTGTCGCCTCTGCCATGCGAGCACTGTACGTCGCTCGCGGCCGAGGACGGGATCAGTCGCTCGAGGCGGAGGCGTGCGAGGACGCCTCACCCTGGGACCCTGACCCGCCGCTGCGGCGACGACGGCGGCGACGGCGCCGCGGCTGACCGTTCTCGCCCTCGGACGCCGTGTCGCTGGTGGAGGCGGAGGTCTGCTCCGACCGATCGGCCGGCTTGCCGTCACCCGAACCGCTGCGGCGACGGGTGCGATTCCGGTTGCGGCTGGAGCCGCCGGCGGAACCCGACGGAGCGTCGTCCTTCTTCTTCTCCTTCGGCGCCGCGGGCTTGAGCCGACCGCTCACGGTGGGGTCGATGCCCAGGTCGCGGAAGAGGTGCTCGGAGGTCGAGTACGTCTCCTCGGGCTCGTCGAAGGGCAGATCGAGGGCCTTGTTGATGAGCTTCCAGCGCTGCACGTCGGCCCAGTCGACGAATGTCACAGCCGTACCGCTGGCACCGGCACGACCGGTGCGGCCGATGCGGTGCACATAGGTCTTGTCGTCCTCGGGGCACGTGTAGTTGATGACGTGCGTGATGCCGGCGACGTCGATGCCGCGAGCGGCGACGTCGGTGGCGACGAGGATGTTCACTTTGCCGTCGCGGAAGCCCTGCAGGGCCTTCTCGCGGGCCTTCTGGGCCATGTCACCGTGCAGCGGCGACGCCGGGAAGCCGCGGTCGGCCAGGTCGTCGGCGAGACGCTGGGCGGCACGCTTGGTGCGGCTGAAGATGATCACGCGGCCGACGTCGTCGGCTTGCAGGATGCGGGCGACGATCTCGGGCTTGTCCATGTCGTGCGCCTGCCACACGAACTGGTTGGTCGCCGGGACGGTCTGATTCGCCTCGCTGGACTCCGCCCGGATGTTCATCGGGTGGTGCATGTGCTTGCGGGCGAGGCTCACGATCGCGCCGGGCATCGTGGCGCTGAAGAGCATGGTCTGGCGGGTCTCGGGTGTCCGCGCGAGAATCGCCTCGACGTCGGGCAGGAAGCCGAGATCGAGCATCTCGTCGGCCTCGTCGAGGACGAGCGACTTGACGTGGCTGATGTCCAGCGCGCGGCGGTTGACCAGGTCGAGGATGCGCCCGGGGGTACCGACGACGATGTCGACGCCGCTCTCGAGTGCCTCCAGTTGCGGCTCGTACGGGACGCCGCCGTAGATGGTGAGGTTGCGGGTCCCGCGGTTCTTGGAGGCGGTCTTGACGTCGTTGGCGACCTGGAGCGCGAGCTCACGGGTCGGTGCGACGATGAGCGCCTGCGGCTTGCCAGGGGCGGCGAGCTGCTCGTAGTCGGCGTCGCCGGGGGCCAGCGTCCGCTGGATCACCGGGATGGAGAACGCGAGCGTCTTCCCGGTTCCCGTGCGGGCCTGGCCGATCAGGTCGGTGCCCATGAGGGCGACCTGAAGGGTCATCTCCTGGATGGGGAACGGTGTCGTGATGCCGACCTCGGCCAGCGCATCGGCGATGGCGGGTTCGACACCCAGCTCGGTGAAAGTAGTCAGTGTTCTTCTCGGATTTCTTCTCAGACGTCCTCGAGGAACGTCGCAAGTCTTTCGTTCGGGCGGCGTCGTGAGCGGTGCCGCATCGCGTTACGCTGCGGGTCATGACCGCCGTGCCGAACGCCTTCGATGATCCAGCCTACCGTCAAGGCGTGATCGATCTGCTAGGACTGCTGGCTTATGGCGAGATCAGCGCCTGCGAGCGGCTCGCCGAAGACGCCAAACTCGCCCCCGAGCTGGCCACGAAGGTCGAGGTCGCGGCGATGGCCACCGCGGAGTTCCATCACTTCGAGCAGCTGCGCGACCGGCTCGTCGAGCTGCAGGTCGATCCCTTCGAGGCGATGCGCCCGTTCGTCTCGACGTTCGAGCGCTTCCACCGTCAGACGCAGCCGTCCACGTTCCTCGAGGGGGTCGTCAAGGCGTACGTCGGCGACGGGCTGGCGGCGGACTTCTACCGTGAGATCGCCGCGTTCCTCGACGCCGACACCCGCGAGCTGGTGCTGTCGACGCTGAGCGGCACCGGGCACTCGGAGTTCGTCGTCGACGTGATCCGTCAGGCGATCGCGGACGACCCGAAGGTCGGCGGTCGGCTCGCGCTCTGGGCACGCCGCCTCATGGGGGAGGCCCTCAGCCACGCGCAGGCGGTCGTCGCCGAGCGCGACGCGTTGACCGCCGTGCTCGTCGGCAGCGTCGACCGTCCCGGCAGCGGCATGGACCTCGCGATGATCGGGCGCATGCTCACCCGCCTCACCGAGGCCCACACCGCCCGCATGGAGAAACTCGGCCTCGCAGCCTGAGTTGTCGGTGGCGCGTCGGCTCAGGTGAGACCGAAGCCGACCTTGCGACCGGCGTCGGACGTGAAGTACAGGTACGCGACCTTGTCGGCCGGGACGGCCACGGTGCGGCCCTTGGCGTCGGTGATGGTGAACACGGAGTTGTCCGCCATCGCCGTGCGCAGCTCCGACAGCACCGCGTCGGGTGCGGCGTCGGTCTCGACGGACAGCTCTCGGGAGGCGTTCTGGACGCCGATCTTGACCTCCACGGTCATTCCTCTCCTTCGGTGGACGGGGTGCGATGCGGGTTGGGGAAACCGCCGATGCCTCGCCAGGCGAGCGACGACACGAGGCTCACGGCCTCGTCCCGCGTGAGGGTGGACTGAGCGGAGAGCCAGTTGCGGGCGCCGACGTGACCCATGCCGACGAGACTCACGGCGAGCAGCTGGGCGGCGGCATCCGACAGGCCGGTGTCCTCCCGGATGACCTCGGCGATCGCGCTGGCCGACTCGCTGATGACGCGGTCGACGAGCTCGCGGACCTCCGGATCGTTGGTCAGGTCCGACTCGAAGACGAGACGGAACGACTGACCCTGGTCGGCGACGTAGTCGTACCAGAGTTCGATCGTCGCTTGGACACGGCGCGGGTTGTCCGTGGTCGAGGCGAGGGCCGTGCGGACCCCTTCGATGATCTCGTCGCAGGACGTCGCGAGCAGCGCGAGATAGAGGTCGAGCTTGCCGGGAAAGTGCTGGTACAGCACCGGCTTGGAGACCCCTGCGCGCTCTGCGATCTCGTCCATCGACGCGGCGTGGTAGCCCTGCTCGACGAACACACCCCGTGCCACCTCCAGGAGTTGCGCCCGGCGAGCGGTGCGCGGAAGGCGACTGGTGCGGGGGCGGGCGTCGGCAGCAGAACTCACGCACGCCAGCGTAGTCGGTACGCGTTCACGATCCGGACGCCGACCGGGCTGCTGGGCGAGGCGGGGAACAATGGGGGCGTCCGCATGGTTATGCCGGACATCCGGACCCCCAGGCCGAAGGAGAGACGTGTGGTTGCCCCACTCGTGGAACCCGCCGACGAACTGACCATCGACGAGGTTCGCCGCTACAGTCGCCACCTGATCATCCCCGACGTGGGGATGACGGGCCAGAAGCGACTCAAGAACGCCAAGGTGCTCGTGATCGGTGCGGGCGGTCTCGGCAGCCCCGCGCTGCTCTACTTGGCCGCCGCGGGCGTCGGCACGCTCGGCATCATCGACGACGACGTCGTCGACGAGTCGAACCTGCAGCGCCAGGTCATCCACGGCCAGTCGGACATCGGAAAGCCCAAGGCCGTGTCCGCCGCCGAGCAGGTCGCGGAGACCAACCCGTACGTGAACGTCATCGTCCACCAGGAACGGCTGGACAACGACAACGTGCTGGAGATCTTCAGCCAATACGACCTCATCCTCGACGGCACCGACAACTTCGCGACGCGTTACCTCGTCAACGACGCCGCGGTGATCCTCGGCAAGCCCTACGTGTGGGGCTCGATCTACCGCTTCGAGGGTCAGGTCTCGGTGTTCTGGGCGCAGGAAGGCCCGCAATACCGCGACCTCTACCCCGAGCCGCCGCCGCCGGGCATGGTTCCGTCGTGCGCCGAGGGCGGTGTCCTCGGTGTCCTGTGCGCCTCGATCGGGTCGATCATGGTCACCGAGGCGATCAAGCTCATCACCGGCATCGGTGACCCGCTGATCGGCCGGCTGATGGTGTACGACGCGCTGGAGATGCGCTACACGACGCTGAAGATCCGCCGCGATCCCGAGGGCGAGCTGCCGACCAAGCTCATGGACGACTACGTCGCCTTCTGCGGCGCGGTGAGCGACGAGGCGGCCGAGGCTGCCGCCGACTCGACGATCAGCGTCCACACGCTGAACAACTGGCTCAAGGAGCGCGCGGACGGCGGCCGGGACTTCGTGCTCGTCGACGTGCGTGAGCCCAACGAGTACGAGATCAACAAGATCCCGGGCTCGGTGCTCATCCCCAAGGGCGAGATCCTCAACGGCAAGGCGTTCGACCAGCTGCCGCAGGACAAGCAGGTCGTCCTGCACTGCAAGTCCGGGGTGCGCTCGGCGGAGGCGCTCGCGGTGCTCAAGGGCGCCGGGTACTCCGACGCCGTGCACGTCGGCGGCGGTGTGGTGGCCTGGGTCGATCAGATCGATCCTTCGCAGCCGGCCTACTGAGCTGAACGAGCGGTTCGCCGAACGCGTCCTGGCCCGGGTGGAGCAGATTCCCCCGGGCCAGGTGCTCACCTTCGGACTCATCGCCGAGGACCTCGGCGAAGGCGGGCCCCGGCAGGTCGGTCAGGTGATGTCGCGGGTCGGTCACGTCGTCTGCTGGTGGCGGGTCGTGCGCGCCGACGGCACGCTGCCGGCGCATCTGATGCTCGAGGCGCAGGAGCACTGGGCGCGCGAAGGCACACCGGTGCGGCGCGGACGGGTGGATGTGCCCCGCGCTGTCGGTGGCGTCTGATTGCATGGCGTCATGCCCTCGTCGCCCGTGGAGTACCGCATCGTCCGTCCGGACACCGCGGCCGCACCTGCGCCGCAGCTCGACGAGAGCCAGCAGGCGGTGGTCGATCACCGCGGCGGGCCGTTGCTCGTGCTGGCCGGGCCGGGCACCGGCAAGACCACCACGATCGTCGAAGTCGTCGTCGACCGCATCGCCCGTGAGGAACTGCGTCCCGAGCAGATCCTCGTCCTGACCTTCAGCCGCAAGGCGGCCGAGGAGTTGCGCGAGCGTATCGCCGCCCGGCTCGGCGGCTCCGCCGGCGTGGTGCCGGCCATGACCTTCCACGCCTTCTGCTACGCGCTGGTGCGTGAGTTCTCCGACCCTGAGGAATTCGCCGCTCCGCCCACCCTGCTGACGGCGCCGGAGCGCGACGCCGTCATCGCCGAGCTCCTCGCCGGGCACGACGTCGAGTCCTGGCCGGCGTCGCTGCGTCAGGCACTGCGCACGCGCGGTTTCGCCGGCGAGGTCCAGTCGTTCATGGCGCACCTCGCGGCGCGTGGCCTCGATGTCGCCGATCTGCGCGAGCTCGCGCGCGTTCGCGAGCGTGCCGACTGGGCACGGCTGGCTGACGCGATCGAGGAGTACGACCAGGTCACCGGCCTGCAGAACCTCGCCGACTACACCAACCTCGTCACCTCTGCCCGCCAGTTGATCGACGACCCGCGCATCGGTGCGCAGCTGCGTGAGCGGTTCGGGCTCGTCGTGGTCGACGAGTACCAGGACACCGACCCCCTTCAGGTCGACCTCCTCCACGAACTCGCCGGGGACGGGCGCGACGTGGTCGTGGTGGGCGATCACGACCAGGCGATCTACGGCTTCCGCGGGGCCGACCCCGCGGGCATCACGCAGTTCCCCGAGCAGTTCGGCACACCGGCCGCGCCCGCGCGCGTGATGGCGCTGCGGGTCACCCGGCGGTTCGGGCCGGAGATCCTCCGTGCCGCTCATACCGTCCTCGGCCCCGTCGGCCATCAGGGCAGCCTCGACCCGGAGATCCTGCGGCGCCACCGTGAGGTCAGCTCCCACGCGCCGTATCCGGGCGAGGTGCGGGTCGAGACCTACGCGTCGGCCACCGCTGAGGCGGAGCACATCGCCGACCTTCTGCGCCGCGCCCATCTCGATCGGCAGCTGCCGTGGTCGGACATGGCGGTGCTCGTGCGTACCAGCAGCGATCTGGCCCGGCTGCAGCGTGCGCTCGTCCCCGCCGGGGTGCCCGTCGAAGTGGCCGGTGACGAGATCCCTCTGACCGCCGAACCGGCGGTGCGGGCCTTGCTCTCGGCCCTGGAAGCCGCCGATCTCATCGCCCGCGGTTTCCCTCTCGATCCCGAGCACGCGAAGGTCGTGCTCAGCGGGCCTCTCGGCGAACTCGATGCTCCCGCCCTGCGGCGGCTCGGTCGCGTCTTGCGCCAGCGTGCCCCCGAACGCCGGTCCACCGAGCTGACCGCCGATGCGCTCAGCGATCCGGCGATGCTGGGCTTCGGGCGACTCGAGCCGGCCACGGCCGAGGCCGTGGAGCGCGCCCGCCGCCTGGCCTCCCTGTTGCAGCGCGCCGCGCGACAGATCAGCGACGGCGAGCCTCCCGAGCAGGCACTGTGGACGCTGTGGGACGGGACCGACTGGCCTCAGCGGCTCCGGGCACAGTGGGAGTCCGGGGGAGAAGGACGACTCACCGCCGATCGCGACCTCGACGCGGTGGTGGCTCTGTTCCACCACGCCGCCCGTACCGAGGAGCGCAAGCAGCGGGTCGGCGTCGCCAACTTCATCGCCGAGCTGAGGGCTCAGCAGATCCCGGCCGATCAGCTCGTCGGCTCGCAGAGCCGCCCCGATGCGGTCCGGCTCATGACCGCGCACCGTTCCAAGGGCCTCGAGTGGCCTCTGGTCGTCGTGGCCGGCGTCCAGGAGGAGCGGTGGCCCGATCTGCGTCACCGCGGGTCGTTACTGCAGGCGGAGGCGCTCGACGGCGCGCACGCGGCGTCCCGCAGCGACCGGCTCCGCGAGGAACGGCGACTGTTCTACGTCGCCTGCACGCGGGCGAGTCGCACACTCGTCGTCACCGCTGTCGAGACGCCGACCGACGACGGCGATCAGCCCTCCCGTTTCGTCCGGGCCCTGCTGGACGCGGGGTTCGGGCCCGCCGATCCCGGCGTGCTGCCGCGCGCCCGACCGCACCGGCCGTTGTCGCTGCGCGGGGTCGTGTCCCAGTTGCGCAGTTATGCCGGTCATCAGGACGCGGCGCTGCGCGACGAGGCTGCCGCGATGCTCGCCGAGATCGCCCGCCACGACGTGTGGGCAGGGCGCGCGGCGCACCCCGACCGCTGGTGGGGCACCCGCGAGCTCACCGTGAACGACCACCCCCTCAAGGACCCGGACGCTCCTCTCGTGTTGTCGGGGTCCTCGGTCGCCGAGATCGCCAGTTGTTCGCTCAAGTGGTTCCTTTCCCGCGAGGCCCGCGGCACGCGCGGCAGTTCCACCGCGCAGGGCTTCGGCCTCGTCGTCCACGCGATCGCCGCCGACATCGTGCGCCGTGACGTCCGTGAGCCGGACCTCGCGGAGATGGAGCGGCACCTCGACGAGGTCTGGGACCGGCTCGACCACCAGGCGCCGTGGATCAGCGCGCGGGAGAAAGCCGATGCGCGCACCGCGCTGCTGCGCTTCGCCCGGTGGCATGCGACCAACCCCCGCACACCGCTGGCCGCCGAGCACCCGTTCGAGGTCGAGCTGGAGCTCGACGGGGAGCGGGCCGTGCTCAAGGGCTCGATGGACCGCGTCGAGTTGGACGCCGAGGGGCGGGTGCACGTCGTCGACTTCAAGACCTCGAAGAACGCTCCGAAGGCCGCCGAGGTGGCCGCGCACCCCCAGCTCGGCGTGTACCAGCTGGCCGTCGCGCACGGTGCCACCGAGGAGCTCGCTCCCGGCGCGCCGTCGGGCGGCGCCGAGCTCGTGCAGCTGCGCCAGCCGGCGGGCGCCAAGCATCCCGACGTGCCCAAGGTCCAGCCGCAGGACGCGCCCACCGAGCCGTTCTTCGCCCTCGACCTGGTGCGGGACTCCATCCGGGTCATGCGTGAGGAACGCTTCGTCGCCATGCCTGACACGTGCTCGTTCTGCGAGTTCCAGATGGTGTGTCCGTCCACCACCACCTTCACCATCGGGGGAGGAGAGCACGCATGAAACTCGTCCGCGATCCGGACCATCTCCGCGAGATCCTGGGGATCCCGTTCAGCGAGGAGCAGATGGCGGCGATCGTCGCCGATCCGCACCGACCGCAGGCGATCATCGCCGGGGCGGGGTCGGGCAAGACCGCGGTCATGGCGGCGCGCGTGGTGTGGCTCGTCGGGCACCAGGAGATCGATCCCGCACGCATCCTCGGCCTGACCTTCACCGCCAAAGCCGCCGGCGAGCTCGCCACCCGGGTGCGGCGATCGCTCGACCTCATCGGCGACTTCTCGCTCGAGTACGGCGAGCCGACCATCTCCACGTACCACGCCTTCGCCGGCATGCTCATCTCCGAGCACGGGCTGCGGCTGGGCGTGGAACCGGATCTGCGGGTGCTCGCCGACGCCACCCGCTTCCAGATCGCGGCACGGATCGTGCGCGGCTACGACGGGCCGCTCTCACACGTCTCGGCGTGGATGCCCACGACGATCACCGACCTGCTGGCGCTCGACGCGCAGCTCTCGGAGCATCTGGTCACCACGCAGCAGCTGCGCGAGTACGACGCCCGCATCATCGCCGAGGTCGAGTCGGTCGACAAGCAGCTCGCGCTGCATCGTGACGTCGCCGACCGGGCGCGTAAACGCACCGAGTTGAGCCGGCTGGTCGACGCCTATCGGACGGCGAAGCTCGACGCGGGCGTCATGGACTTCTCCGACCAGATGTCGTGGGGTGCCCAGCTCGCCCAGTTGCCGGAGGTCGGCGCGGCGTTGCGCGAGCGCTTCGAGGTGGTCCTCCTCGACGAATACCAGGACACCTCGGTCGCGCAGCGCGATCTGCTGCGAGCGCTCTTCGCCGGCCGGGGGATCAGCGCCGTGGGCGACCCGGCCCAGGGCATCTACGGCTGGCGCGGTGCGGCGTCGGGCAATCTGGCCGCGTTCCTCGACGACTTCCCGGCAGCCGACGGCTCGCGGGGCGATCTGCACTCGCTCGCGGTGAGCCGCCGCTGTGCTCCGGAGATCATCGACCTCGCCGGAGTCATCGCGGCCGATTACTACGCCGATCCGGCGGTCGCCAAGGTCGTCACTCCCTTGCAGGCAGCGCCGGAGAACCCGCCCGGTGAGGTGTCCGTAGCCCTGCACCGGGGCGTCGCGGAGGAGATCGACCATCTCGTCGAGCTGGTCGCCGCGGCGGGGGAGCGGGCGCGTGAGGCCGGACGCGAGCACGTCTGGCGCGAGATCGCGGTGCTCGTGCGGGCCACGAACGAGAACACCGAGATCGTCCAGGCGCTGCGGCGTCGCGGCATCCCGGTGGAGATCGTCGGGCTGACCGGGCTGCTCAGCCAGCCCGAGGTGCTCGACGTCCTCGCGGTCCTCGAGCTGCTCGAGGACGTCACCGCCAACCCGGCGATGCTGCGGCTGCTCACCGGCCCGCGCTGGCGCATCGGCGACCGCGATCTCGCCCTCCTCGGAAGACGCGCCGCCCACCTCGGCCGGATCTGGCGCGACGACTCCGAGAACGACGACCCGGAGAGCCGGCTGCAGTCCGATCTCGAGCACGCCACGGCGGGCACCGACCCGACCGAGATCGTCGCACTCGCCGAGGCTGTCGAAGACCCCGGCGACCTGCCGTACTCCGACGATGCCCGGGCCCGCTTCGCTGAGCTCGCGGCGATGCTGTCGCGGTTGCGGCGGCACGTCCACGAACCGCTGCTCGACCTGGCCCGACGCGTCGTGACCGAGCTCGACCTCGACGTCGAGCTGGCCACCGAGCAGATCTCCTCGGACAATCTCACGCTGCTGCTCGACGCGATCGGCGACTATGCGCAGTCCGATCGCTACGCCTCGCTCGCCGGTCTCCTGGCGTATCTGCAGGCCGAGAACGAGTTCAACAAGGGCATGGAGCTCAGCGCCCCCTCCGACGCCGACTCCGTCAAGCTGCTCACCGTCCACAAGTCCAAGGGCTTGGAGTTCGACGAGGTCGTCGTGCCGTTCGTCGCCGACGGGGTCTTTCCCGACTCCAAGGGGCGTCCGCGCTGGACCACGAACGCCAGCGTCCTTCCCGTCGCCCTGCGCGGGGATGCCGACTTCGTCCCGGACATCGAGGAGTTCACCTCCGCCGGCGACGCCGACTTCAAGGCCCGCAACAAGGCCGACGCGCTGATGGAGGAGATCCGCCTCGGCTACGTCGCCTTCACCCGCGCACGCCACCGGCTCCACGTGAGCGGCCACCGCTGGGGCCGCACCCAGCTCAAGCCGCGCAAGGTCTCCCGCTTCCTCGAGGATGTGCGCCGATGGTTGGGCGAGCGTGACGTCGAGCCGCTGGTGTGGGCGCCCGAGCCGGACGAGGACGAACAGAATCCGCACGTCGACGCCACCACGTACGCCTGGCCGATGCCGTTGCAGGGGATGGAAACGCGGCGCGCGTTCGCCGAGGACGTCCGGCATCACCTCGCTGCCACCGAAGCGCTGCCGATCACGGTGCACCCCGAACTCATGCAGATCCGCGCCGAGCTGGACCTGCTGATCGAGGAGGCGAACGACGCCGAGTCGTCCGTCGTCGAGGTGACGTTGCCGCCCGCCCTGTCGGCCACCTCCGCGCTCGCGCTCGCGGAGGACGAGACCGCCTTCGCTCGTTCCCTGGCCCGGCCGATGCCACGGCGCCCGTCCTCCGCGGCGCGCTTCGGCACGCGGCTCCACGCCTGGATCGAGGCCCGCTTCGGACAGCAGACGCTGCTCGACCCGGGCGACCTACCGGGCCGCGGCGACACGGAAGTGCTCGACGACGCCGACCTCGAAGCGCTGCAGAAGGCCTTCGAGGCTGGTCCGTTCGCCGAGCGCGAGCCGGTCGCGATCGAGGCGCCGTTCTCACTGCGCCTCGGCGGTCAGCAGCTCATCGGGCGGATCGACGCAGTGTTCGCGACCGACGACGGGTTCGAGGTCGTCGACTGGAAGACCAACCGCCGGGCGGACGCCGACCCGCTCCAGTTGGCGATCTACCGACTCGCGTGGGCCGAGATGCACGGGATCGAGCCCGAGCGCGTCACGGGCGCCTTCTACTACGTGCGACTCGACGAGGTGCGGCGCTTCGACGACCTCCCCGGCCGATCCGATCTCGAGGAGCGACTCGGGCTACGGTGAGCGGGTGGACTTCGCCTTCGACCGTGCTCGGCACGACCGGCAGGGCAATCGCCGTCACGACGACACCTGGAAGGACGATCCGGGGCTTCGCGTTCTCGTGGTGGGCGGCGAGCACGTCCCCACCGTCGACGGACCGGCCCTGCGGTGGATCACCCGCGACGAGGCGCCTGAGGGCACGTGGATGCTGTTGGGAGAGTCCGGGGGAGTCACCCATGCGGCCGTCGTGGTCGATCGCGTCGCAGAGGATCTCGCGCCCACGAGCGTGCGCGTTCTCGCGCCGCTGCTGGGGCCGGACGAACTGTCGCTGGCCATCCACGCGATCGCGATGGCCCGCTGGTTGCGCTCCCATCGCTTCTGCGCCCGCTGCGGCACCGAGCTCGAAGTGGCGGAGTCAGGACACTTGCTGACTTGCCGCGAGTGCGGCGCGCACCATTTTCCGCGCACCGACCCGGCGGTCATCATGCTCATCACCGACGAGTCGGACCGCGCGCTGCTGGCCCGCAACGCGGCGTGGCCGGAGGGCAGGTACTCGACGCTGGCCGGTTTCGTGGAGCCGGGCGAGGCGCTCGAGGATGCGGTGCGCCGGGAGGTGCGTGAAGAGGTCGGTCTCCCCGTCGGCGACGTGAGTTATGCGGGAAGCCAGCCCTGGCCGTTCCCGTCGAGTCTCATGCTCGGCTT
The DNA here is from genome assembly GCF_003850045.1 of Aeromicrobium camelliae. Lineage (GTDB taxonomy): Bacteria > Actinomycetota > Actinomycetes > Propionibacteriales > Nocardioidaceae > Aeromicrobium > Aeromicrobium camelliae. The sequence continues at coordinate 51,081 of NZ_RQJX01000013.1, forward strand.
CTTCGGGCGGGCGACCGCCAGCGAGATCAGCGTCGACGAGGACGAGATCGCTCACGCGCGCTGGTTCACCCGCGACGAACTGACGGCGGCCGTCGGCGGTGAGGAGATCGTTCTGCCGCCGCCGCACGTCTCGATCTCGCGCTGGCTGATCGAGAGCTGGCTCAGCGGCCCAGCTTCTCCTTGACCTGTGCGACCGTGGGGTTGGTCAGCGTGGAGCCGTCCTCGAACAGCAGGGTGGGGACGGTCTGGTTGCCGCCGTTGGCCTGTTCGACGACGAGCGCGGAGTCGGGGTCCTTCTCGATGTCGACCTCGGTGAACTCGATCCCCTCGCGTTCGAGCTGACCCTTGAGGCGATGGCAATAGCCACACCACGGGGTCGAGAAGAGCGTGAACGCTGCCGACACGGTTGTCACCTCCGACGTCTAACCTGGACGTCGTCCATCCTCCCACGACTGCTCAAGGAGTTGCCGCGTGCCCGACGCCGAGGACCTGCTGGCCGGACTCGATCCCGAGCAGCGTCAGGTGGCCCAGGCCCTGCGCGGCCCGGTCTGTGTCATCGCGGGCGCGGGGACCGGCAAGACGCGCGCCATCACGCACCGCATCGCCTACGGCGTCGCGACAGGCGTCTACAAGCCCACGGAGGTCCTCGCCGTCACCTTCACCACCCGCGCGGCCGGGGAGATGCGCACGCGGCTCGCCCAGCTGGGTGCCGGTGGCGTGCAGGCGCGCACGTTCCACTCTGCGGCGTTGCGGCAGGCGCGGTACTTCTGGCCACGGGTCTACGGCACCGAGTTCCCCGAGATCATCGCGTCCAAGTTCGGGCTCGTCGCCGAGGCCGCCAAGCGGGTCGGCGTGCCCACCGACACGGCGCTCATCCGCGACCTGTCCGCCGAGGTCGAGTGGTCCAAGGTCTCCACGATCCGGCCCGAGGACTACGCGCGCGAGGCGCCCCAGCGTCGGCGCCAGGTCGCCGACCTCGATCACGGCACCACCGGCGCCATCCTCCGGGCCTACGAGGACGTCAAGCACGAGCGCGGCCGCATCGACATGGAGGACATCCTCCTGGTCACCGCCGCGATCCTCGCCGACGACGAGCGGGTGGCCGCCGAGGTACGCCGTCAGTACCGCTGGTTCGTCGTCGACGAGTATCAGGACGTCAACCCGCTGCAGGCCACTCTCCTCGACCTGTGGCTCGGTGGACGCGACGACCTCTGCGTCGTCGGCGATCCACGTCAGACCATCTACTCGTTCGCCGGCGCGTCCCCGCGCATCCTCGCCGGGTTCGGGCGCAAGTTCCCCGACGCCGAGCGCCACGAGCTGGTCCGCAACTACCGGTCCACGCCCCAGATCGTCGCGGCCGCCAACGCGGTCTTCGGGCCGCGCGGCGGCGACGGCGTTCAGCTGCGCTCGCAGCAGGAGCCGGGCAACCCCGTGTCGTACCAGGGGTACCCGGACGAGACGGCGGAGGCCAACGCGGTCGCCAACGAGATCGCCCTGCTGCATCGTCGTGGCACGCCGTACAAGCAGATCGCCGTGCTCTTTCGCATCAACGCCCAGTCCGAGGCGTTCGAGGAGGCGCTGGGCCAGCACGGCATCCCCTTCGTGTTGCGCGGCGTCGAAGGGTTCTTCCAACGCGCCGAGGTGCGCCAGGCGGTCACGCTGCTCCGGGGTGCGGCACGCGCAGGCGAGGGCGCCGGGGACCTCGTCGCCGACGTCCGTGCCGTCCTGTCGACGATGAACCACACCGAGGAGCCACCGAGCGGTTCGGGCGCGGTGCGTGATCGGTGGGAGTCGCTGCACGCGATCGTCACGATGGCCGGTGATCTCGCCGCGGAGCAGCCCGACGCCGACCTCACGGCGCTCGTGGCCGATCTCGACCGCCGGGCTCAGCAGGCCCACGCCCCGACGGCCGACGGCGTCACCTTGGCCACGCTCCACGCCGCCAAGGGTCTGGAGTGGGACGCCGTGTTCCTCGTCGGCATGCACGAGGGCATGATGCCGAGCGTCCACGCCGACACCCCGGCGGCGGTCGAGGAGGAACGCCGGCTGTTCTACGTCGGCGTCACGCGGGCCCGCCACGACCTCATCATCAGCTGGTCGGCCACGCGGCATCCCGGCGGCCGCGGCAACCGACCGCCGACGCGGTTCCTTGATGCGCTGCTGCCGGCCCAGCACGAGGCCCGGCAGCCGGTCCGCTCGCCGCGCCAACGCAAGGTGGCGCTCTGCCGGGTGTGCCGCAAACCGCTGGCGGCGGCCGACCGGTCCCGCGGCCGGTGCGCGGACTGTCCTTCCACCTACGACGAGGCGTTGTTCGAGGCCTTGCGCACGTGGCGCAAGGAGATCTCCACGGAACAGTCGGTACCGGCCTACGTCGTGTTCACCGACGCCACGCTCCAGGCGATCGCCGAGGTCAAGCCGACGAGCGTCCAGCAGCTGGCCGGTATCCGCGGTGTCGGCCAGGCCAAGCTCGAGCGGTACGGCGACGCGGTGCTCTCCGTCGTCACCGAGCACGCCTAGTCGGCGAACCCGGGGAGCGATTCGGCCAGGATCTCGCGGAACGGGGCGGTCGCGCCGAGCTGGCACAGGATGCCGACGCCGCCCATCCACACGCGATGGATGAGCAGGTACTCGCGGGGGATGTTGAGTTGGCGCGCGGTCCCGAACCCCTCGGCGTCCGGCCGGCTGAGTCGCTGGCCCTGCGCGCGCAACCAGGCACGACTGAAGGTGAAGGTCTCCGCGCGGGCCGGTTCGATGAGCGGCGCGAGGTAGCGCTCCATGACCTCCGGGTCGAGCGCCTCACCGCGCAGGAAGCCCTCGTCGCGCAGTCCGGCGACGACGGCCTCGTAATCACCGTCCACCGAGGCGCGCAGCAGCCGACCGATGACGTCGGGGAGGCCGTCGGGCAGCCGCGCCACCGCGCCGTAATCGACCACGCCGAGCCGGCCGTCGTCGAGTATCCGGAAGTTGCCCGGGTGAGGGTCGGCGTGGAGCAGTCCGACGCGAGAGGGGCCGGCGAACAGGAAACGCACGAATGCCTCGCCCAGCCGGTCGCGGTCCTCCTTCGAGCCGTGGTCGATGACGTCGGCCAGCGATCCCGAGCTGTCCATCCAGGTCGAGACGAGGGCGTGCTCGGTGTGCGCGAGCGGCATCGGGACGACGACGTAGGGATCGTCGGCGAAGCCCTCGGCGAAGGCGCGTTGCGCCTCGGCTTCGAGTCCGTAGTCGAGCTCCTCGGCCACGCGCTCGCGCAGCTCGGCGACGAGCGCCTTGACGTCCATGCCGGGGGCCAGGACACCGAAGAGTTTCGCGATCCGGGAGATCTGCCGAAGGTCCGACAGCAGGGCGTCGCCGGCGCCCGGGTACTGCAGTTTGACCGCGACCTCGGTCTCGTCGCCGGTCTCGGGGTCGCGGTACGTCGCCCGGTGGACCTGACCGATGGATGCGGCGGCGGCCGGCTGGTCGTCGAAGGCCGGGAAGCGGCGGCGCCAGTCGACGCCGAACTCGGCGGTCATGACGCGGTGGACGGTCGATGTCGGCATCGGCGGCGCCGCGTCCTGCAGTTTGGTCAGCGCGTCGCGGTACGGCCCGGCGAGTTCGTCGGGGAGGGCTGCCTCGAAGACGCTCAGCGCCTGCCCGAACTTCATCGCGCCGCCCTTGAGCTGGCCGAGCACGCTGAAGATCTGGTCGGCGGTGCGGCGCTGCACGTCGGTCAGGACCGCCTGAGCCGGGGCTCCCACCATCCGCTTGCCGAGACCCAACGTGGTGCGGGCGGCGAAGGAGGCCGGAAGGCTCGCCAGCCGGGCGCCCCGCGCGAAGGCGCTGCCCGTCAGTGGGCGTTCCTCGTCCTTGTCGCGGCCGGCCACGTCATCAGGATAGGGGCGCCGGTCGAATCCGCAGTGATATCAGGCGGCGAGGAGGTGGCATCCGCAGCGGTGGTGGAATCGGACTGCGGACGCGACGGCCTGGGTGGGCGCGGGACCGAGGAGGACCGTTCGCCCGGCGAGGTGCGGGGTGTTTCCGGCGTCGAGTTCGGCGACGGCCCGGGCGATCTCGGCGGCCGCAAGGCCGAGCGCCGCTGCGCTGGCACCGACACGTGAAGGCCGGGCGACGCCGAACTGCGTGACGAGCGCAGGCCAGTGCGGATCGGTGGTGGATTGCTGCAGGTCGAAACAGTCGAGGCACGGCGTGTGTCCGGGCAGGACGAGCGGACCGACCCGGGCCTTGTCGTCGAGCAGCGCGACCGGAAGATGCGCGATGCGGTGGTCGCTCATCGCCCGGAACGCGGTCCGGGCGGGTTCGCCGACGGTCGCCGCCACGATGAGCGCCTGCGGGCCCTCGGCGAAGACGGCGTCGTCCGCGAGGAGGGCGCGCAGAACCTGCGCGAAGCGCGCGCATCCGAGGTCGTGGCGGATGTCGACCCGCGGACGCTTGCCACCCAGCGATGCGACGACCAGCGCGCCGCGAGCGATGAGCTCGGCTACCAGCTCAGCACCGTGGGTCGAGCCTTCGCGTTCGGCGATGTCAGCGAGTTCCTCGGCCACGCGCACGCCGTCGGCGTGGCGCAGCACCGCGGCAGCGCCGGGATCGTCGCGCACGATCACTCCCGGCGTGGTGCCGATCTGGAGGTGCTGAGCGTCGCGACGCAGCACCGCGGAGCCGGGACGAAGCAGGGGGCGGACGGCCATGACGTCATCGTGCCGCGTCCTGCTCGTCGCGCGCGGCCGTCATCCACAGCCGCGTGGGGTCAGGCCTTGCCGAGAATCCGGTTGAGCTTGGTGTCGCACACTGGGCAGGTGGCCTTGGCCATCTTGGTGCCCTTGTCGTTGACCTGGATCGTCCCGGTCGCCTCGCGCTTCTCCTTGCACTTCACGCAGTAGAACTCGCCGCTCCAGCTGTCGTCTGCCATGACGGTCTCCTTGGATGTGGGGTAGGTCACGTTAAGCGTAGAGGCTGCACGTCGATTCAGCCGGTATTGAGGCAGAGAAGAACCCCCGGCGGCGCGCCTTCCCCTGCGGCCACCGGGGGTTCGTCTGGACTGAACGTAGGGCCCCGCGGGCCGGGCGTCAAGCCCATCCCGCAGACCAGTTGTCCACGCCTGTGGACAACCTTGGGGAGAACCTGTGGGGATCGCCGAGGCGAGGTGTGGACGAGCAGTGGACAGCGACCCGTGTCGGTGCCGCGCACTACAGTCCTCGGCATGAACGACGCGCCCCGCATCGAGGTCCGGCGCAGCGCTCGGCGCCGCCGGACGGTGCAGGCGCGACGTGAAGGCGACCGCACCATCGTCATGATCCCGGCGAGCATGAGCAAAGCTGAGGAAGAGCGTGTCGTGAGCGATCTCGTCGCCAAGCTCGACGCGCGCGTGCAGCGGCGCCGGGCGCCGCAGGCCGACGACGACCTCATGTCCCGGGCGGCCGATCTCTCGCAGCGGTACCTCGACGGAGCTGCGAAGCCGTCGTCGGTCCGGTGGGTCAGCAATCAGCACAAGCGCTGGGGGTCATGCAGCACGCACGACGGGTCGATCCGGCTGTCCGATCGGCTGCGCCCGATGCCGGGCTACGTCGTGGATTTCGTCCTGCTGCACGAGCTCGCCCACCTGCTCGAGGCCGATCATGGACCTCGATTCCAGCGGCTGCTCAGTGGATACGAGCGCCGGGAGCGGGCCGAGGGCTTTCTCGAAGCCGTGTCATGGCAGTCGCGGTGAGCGCCCGCACGGTGTCGTCCGTGTCGGCCGGAAGCGCGTCCACGTCGAACCACCGCACGTCCGTCGACTCTTCGGACACGACCAGTTCCGTTCCCGCCGGCACGACCGCCAGGTACTGCACGTCGAGGTGATGCGCCGGGCGCAGCGGCCCGCAGGGCACCTCATGCCGTGACAACAGGAGCGGCCGCGGGTCCAGTGCGAACTCGGCGATGCCGGACTCTTCACGCGTCTCCCGGGCGGCGGCGCCGGCGAGGCTGGTGTCGTCCGACTCGCAGTGGCCGCCGAACTGCAACCACCGGCCGAGCTTGCGGTGCAGCGTCAGAGCGACGTGGCGTGCGTCGTCCGACAGCACGATCGCGCTGGCCGTCAGATGGTCCGGGTGGCAGGTACGCCACATCGCGTCATCGTGGGCTTCGAGATGAGCGAGGTAGCGCGTGCGGAGCGTCTCCTGGTCGGTGTCCGGCGCGTGCCAGGCGGACAGGACCGCGTGGGCGTCCTGGTGCAGCGTCACTTCTGCTCGTCGTCGCCCCGAGACGCCTCGTCCGCGAGCAACTTGCCGAGCGCCGCGTCGAACTCGTCGTCGGTGATCTGGCCGGTCTCGCCGTGCCGTTCGCTGTAACCCAGCGGATCGTCGAGGTCCTCGCTCGTGGGCAACAGGTCCGGGTGGCTCCACACGCGATCACGCGCTTCGGTGCCCTCGCGGTCGCGCAGCGCCGAGAAGAGGTTCGCGGCATCGCGCAGGCGGCGCGGGCGCAGTTCGAGCCCGACGAGCGCGGCGAACGTCTGCTCGGCCGGCCCCGCGGTGACGCGACGGCGACGCATGGCCTCCGCGAGCGCCACTGCGGCCGGCATCGTCTCGGCCGTGGCCTGCCCGACCACCTCGTCGACCCAGCCCTCGGCGAGGGCGAGCAGGAGCTCGAGGCGGTTCTTCGCGTGCTGCTGCTCGGGCGTGACGTCCGGCTCGAACAGGCCGCCCTCGAGGGCCTCCTGGATCGCTTCGGGACGGGTGGGATCGATCGAGCGCATCTTCTCCTCGATCGCGCTCGCGTCGATCCGCGAACCGCGGCCGAACTCTTCGATGGCGGTGACGATCGCGCTGCGCAGCCAGGGGGCGTGGACGTAGAGGCGCTGGTACGCGCACTCGCGCAGCGCGACGTAGAGGAGCACGTCGGCCTCACCGTGCTCGAAGCCTTCGGCGAACGTGCTCACGTTGTGGGGGAGGATCGCCGCGATGCCCTGGGGGCCGAGCGGCAGACCGACGTCCGTCGAGGACAGCACCTCGGTCGCGAGACCGGCGATGCCCTGACCGATCTGCTGGCCGAACATCGCGCCGCCGGCCTGCGAGATCATCGCGACGAACGGACCGGCGAGGGCCTTCGCCTCCGCGGGCAGCGCCTCGCCCATGGACGCGACGACGTTGGCGGCGATGGGCTCGACGAGCACCTGCCACTGCGGCATCGTCTGCTCGATCCACTCCGCACGGCTCCACGCCGCGCTCGACGTGACGCCGCTCGGCAGCTCGGTGGCGCGGTCCAGCCACATCTCGGCGAGGCGGACAGCGTCGTCGATCGCGCCGCGCTTAGTCGTCGTCGGCGACGGGTCGGGGCCGCTCGCGGCAAGGGTCTGCCGGGCGATGTCGGTGGCGAGGCGGTAGTTCACCGCGCCCTCGTGCGGCTCGAACATCGACTGCATCTGGGACAGGAGCGCGGACAGATCGAACTGTCCGCCCATCTGGCCGAACAGATGCTCCATGGGCGTGCCCTTGAACGGGTTCTCCGGTTCTTCGCGGGGTTCGTCGCCAGCCATGGGTCAAGACTAGGCCGTGTCGCCAATCGAAACTGCTTCGCGCAGGTGTCTAGGCTGCGGGGGTGACGACGACGCGGAAGAGCCTGCGATGAGCCGCCGGACGGCCACGTTGACGGTGACCGGTATCGCGCTGGTCGCGGTGTCGTGCCTGGTGTTCATCCTCCCGGTGCCGTACTCGACGATGCGCCCTGGACCGTCCTTCGACACCCTCAGCACCCTCGACGGGCAGCCGCTGCTCACCTTCGGCGCGGGCGTGGAGACGTACGAGACCGAAGGCGAGTTGGCGTTCACCACCGTCTCGGTGTCGCGCGCCGAGACCGAGATCGCGCTGCCTGCCGCGCTGCAGGCCTGGTGGGACAAGGACGTCGACCTCGTTCCGCACGACTTCCTCTACCCCCACGGCGAGACCAACGAAGACGCGAGCCAGCAGGGCGCCGCGCAGCTGAGCTCCTCGCAGGACGCCTCGCGCGCGGCCGCGCTGCGGGCCCTCGGCATGGACGTTCCCGAGACGGTCAGCGTCCGCTCGGTCGTCGAGGGGTCGCCCGCGGAGGGTGTGCTCGAGGAGGGAGACGAGATCCTCGCGGTGGGCGGCGAACGGGTCGCCGACCAGCAGCAGGTGGCTGACACGATCGGTGCCCTCGAGCCGGGCGACGAGGTACGGCTCGAGATCGCCCGCGAGGGCGTTCCGCAGCAGGTCACCATCGGAACGGTCCCCGCCGAGGACGACCCCGAGCGCGCCCGCGTCGGCATCGTCGTGGGCGTCGGCTTCGACTTCCCGATCGAGATCGAGAACCACATCGGCGATCGCGTCGGCGGTCCGAGCGCCGGGCTCATGTTCGCGCTCGCCATCTACGACAAGCTGACGCCTGGCGCCCTGACCGGCGGCCTGTCCATCGCCGGCACGGGGACGATCACCCCGGATGGGGCGGTGGGCCCGATCGGCGGCATCAAGCAGAAGATCGCCGGCGCCGAGGACGGGGGAGCGACCGTGTTCCTCGTGCCGAGCGCCAACTGCGCCGAGGCGGCCACCGCCGACACCGCGATGACGCTCGTCGACGTCGAGACCATGCAGCAGGCGATCGAGGCGATCGAGACGCTCGCCGACAACCCGGAAGCCGAGGTCCCCACATGCTCGAAGTAGCCCCCGACTCCCCGTTGCGCCAGGCGACCCTCGAGGTCGAGCGGCACGTGGCCGAGGGCGGTTGGGACCAGTCCCCGCGCCTCTTCGCGTTGGTGCGCACGGCCGAGCTGATCGCCGCGCAGCCGGCGCTCGCCGATCAGCTAAGCGATCCTGACGGGTACACGCCGGTCGAGCAGGACGGCGTGCCGGCCGACCGCTCCGTCGAGGACGTGCTTCCGACGCTCATGTGGCCCGACACCGTGCACGGCTGCGCCGTGGTGATCGAGCGGGTCATGCTCCCGCCGTCGGCGCAGGCCGACCTGCCCGAGGACCCCGACGAACTCGTGCGCGTCGTGGCCGAGCATCCCGAACGCCAGGAGGTGCGGATCTGCGCCGCCGTGCTGCGCGACGGCAGCGCCCACACCACCGTGCGGGCCCGGACCCCCGAGGACGCGCCGCTGCTGGAGGGGCCCGAGCTCGTCCCCGGCCTGGTGGCGCTCCTGAACGCGAGCATGTCGTGATTGGGGTCACTCGATAGGCTTAGGCCTGCCATCGGCCATGCCGGCGACATGACCCAGGAGAACTGTTGAGCGACATCTTCGGAGCCCCCCGTCCGCAACCGGCCGCTCCGCCGCCCGACCGCCGTCGTCGCGTTCTCGTGCCGACTCTCATCACGCTCGCCGCGCTGGTCGTGCTCGGTTCCGTCTTCACCAACGTGTGGACCAACCGGCTGTGGTTCCGCTCGGTCGACTACTCCGACGTCTTCACCACCGTCATCTGGACGCGGGTCGGCCTCTTCGTGAGCTTCGCGATCGTGTTCGCGCTGTTCGTCGCCCTGAACCTCTTCCTCGCGTACCGCACGCGCGCCGAACCGCACCTGCTGCGTCGCGACGACCCGGCGGCCCGGTACCGCTTCGCGCTCACTCCGGTGCGCAAGGCCGCATTCATCATCATCTCCGTGATCCTCGGCATCTTCGCCGGCGTCGTCGGCCAGTCCCGCTGGGAGACGTTCCAGCAGTGGTGGCATGGCACCGAGTTCGGCGTCGAGGACCCGCACTTCGGCCGCGACAACGGCTTCTTCGTCTTCGACCTGCCGTGGCTGACGTTCATCGCGTCCTTCGCCTTCACGATGGTGATCATCACGATCGTGGTGACCGCGTTCGTGCACTACGTCTACGGCGGCATCCGCTTCGCCGGCCGCGGCTTGAGCTTCACGCGGGGCGCCCAGATCCAGATCGCCGTCCTCGCCGGCATCGCAGTGCTGATCAAGGCGTTCCAGTACTGGCTCGACCGGTTCACCCTGCTGCTCGGCACGGGCGGAGTCGTCGACGGCGCCACCTACACCGACGCCAACGCGCGCATCCCGAGCAAGAACATCATGATCGCGGTCGCGATCATCTGCGCACTGCTGTTCTTCTCCACGATCATCGCCCGCAGCTGGACTCTTCCGGCGATCGGTCTGGGCGGGCTCATCCTGTCCTCGGTGCTCATCGGCGGTCTGTGGCCGGCGTTCATGCAGCAGTTCCAGGTCAGCCCCTCCGAGGCGGACCGTGAGGAGCCGTACATCGCGCGCAACATCGAGGCGACGCGCGCGGCCTACGGGGTCAGTGAGGTGGAGACCCGCTCGTACTCGGCGGCGACGGAGCTCTCGCCCGAGGAGCTCAACGCGAGCGCCGAGTCCCGGGTGAGCTCGCGACTCATCGACCCGACCCTCGTGTCGCCGGCGTTCCAGCAGCTGCAGCAGGTGCGCGGCTACTACACGGTCAACAAGACGCTCGACGTCGACCGGTACCGCTTCGACGGCGAGGACCAGCCGCGCGACGTCATCATCGCCGCGCGCGAGGTCGACCTCGACGGTCTGCAGAGCTCGCAGCGCACCTGGTCCAACGACCACACGGTCTACACGCACGGCTACGGCGTCATCGCCGCCTACGGCAACGAGCGCGGGCCCCAGGGTGAGCCCGTCTGGGCGGCCCGCGACATCCCGCCGACCGGTGAGTTCGAGTTCGAGGTGCCGCCGCGCATCTACTTCGGCGAGAAGTCGCCCGAGTACTCCATCGTCGGCCGCCCCGAAGGTGCGGAGCCGATCGAGGTCGACATTCCGCGCGGTTCGGGGGGCAGCGACGACGACAACCCCGAGAACGCCACCGCCAACACGTACGACGGCGAGGGCGGCGTGCCGGTGGGCAACCTGTTCAACAAGGTGCTCTACGCGCTCAAGTTCGCTGAGCCGAACATCGTGCTCTCGGACCGGGTCAACGAGGAGTCGAAGATCCTCTACGACCGCCACCCGCGCGAGCGTGTGCAGAAGGTCGCCCCGTGGCTGACGGTGGACGGCGACATCTACCCGGCCGTGGTCGACGGTCGCGTGGTGTGGATCGCCGACGGTTACACGACGAGCAACAGCTACCCGTACAGCCAGCACCGCTCGCTGCGCGAGGCGACGTCGGACACCCTGACGCAGACCGCCGCGCAGATGGCACTGCCGACCGACCAGGTCAACTACATCCGCAACTCCGTCAAGGCCGTCGTGGACGCCTACGACGGCACCGTCGACCTGTACCAGTGGGACGAGGAGGACCCCGTCCTCAAGACGTGGATGAAGGTGTTCCCCGACTCGGTGAAGCCCAAGAGCGAGATCTCCGAGGGCCTGCTGGAGCACCTGCGCTATCCGGTGGATCTGTTCAAGGTCCAGCGCGACATCCTCACGCGGTACCACGTGACCGACGCGCAGACGTTCTACGAGGACGGCGAGCGCTGGCGCGTTCCGGAGGACCCGTCGGGCAACCAGGGCGCGCTGCAGCCGCCGTACTACCTGACGATGAGCCGACCCGACCAGGAGACGCCGCAGTTCTCGCTGACCAGCGTCTACCTGCCGAACAATCGTCAGAACCTGGCGTCGTTCATGTCGGTCAACTCCGAGGCGTCCGACCCGGAGAACTACGGCAAGCTGCAGATCCTGGAGTTGCCCAGTGAGACACGAGTCGGTGGTCCCAACCAGATCGCCGCGCAGATCCAGGCCGACAACCAGGTGACGCAGACCCTGTTGCCGTTCGAGCAGGCGACCAACGCGCGAATCCTGCGCGGCAACCTGCTGACGCTGCCGGTCGGCGGTGCTCTGCTGTACGTGCAGCCGGTCTACATCCAGCGCTCCGTGGAGGAGGGCTCGTACCCGGTGCTGCAGTACATCATCGCGTCGTTCGGTGAGGACGTCGGCATCGGCAATACGCTCGACGAGGCGCTGCGCGCGGCGCTCGGGCTCGAGGAGGGCGCGGCGCCGCCGCCCGAGGACGAGGTGGAGGCCCCGCCGGAGGAGGGCGACGGAGGCGAGCCCGCCGAGGCTCAGACCCCGGAGCAGCTGCTCCAGCAGGCCACGGAGCTGTACGACCAGGCTCAGCAGGCGCTGCAGGAGGGCGATCTGGCCACGTATCAGCGGCGGATCAACGAGATGGCCGACGCGATCGAGCAGGCCGAGCAGCAGTTGGGTGGAGGCTCCTGACCCATGTGGGTCGAGGCCGTCATGAGGGAGGTTCCGCGCGAGCGGTTCCTCCCTCATGACGTTGCCGACCAAGCGGGCATCGACGCTCCCGTCTCGATCGGCTACGGGATGACGAACTCCCAGCCGCGGACCGTCGCGGACATGCTCAAACTGCTGGACCCGCAGCCGGGCGACCGGGTCCTCGACGTGGGCAGCGGTTCGGGGTGGACCACCGCGCTCCTGGCACATCGGGTGGGTCCGGACGGGTTCGTCATCGGCGTCGAGATCGTGCCCGAACTCGCGCAGATGGGGCGCGACAACGTGACCACGACCAACGCGCGCATCGAGCAGGCCGGTGCCGAGCTGGGATGGCCCGCGGAAGCCCCCTACGACCGCATCCTGGTGTCGGCGTCAGCGCGGCGGCTCCCCGACGCGCTGGTCGACCAGCTCTCACCTGAGGGCGGAGTGCTCGTGGTCCCGGTCGGAGCCGCCATGACGCGCGTCGTCCGGCACGGGAACGAGCCCACGATCACCCGCCACGGGGTGTACAACTTCGTGCCGCTTCAGGAGTCCTGACCGCGCTCGAGCCGTTCGGCCTCACGGCGGACAGCGGCCGTACCGATGGCGAGGGCGGTGAGCTCTTCCATCGTGAGGCCGTCGATGATCTCGAGGCTCGTGTTGCGGACCATCGTCAGCATCTCGTGCAGAAACTGGTCGCCGCTCGGCGTCACCTCGATGATGCGCGCACGCCGGTCCGTCGGGGAGGGGCGCCGCGTGATGTAGCCGCGATCCTCCAGGCGGTGGAGCAGCCCGGACGTGGTAGCTGCGCTGACGTCGAGCCGCAGCGCGATGTCGTGCGCGGTGGGTTCGTGGAGCGCGCGGACGACGAAGAGCGTCTTGAGCTGCTGAGCCGGCATGTCGTCGCCGCTCAGTGCGCCGGTGTCGCGGCGGACGAGCATCATCGCGATGGCGAACTGGTCGTCCTCGAGTCGCGCGATCACCGCATCGCGTTCACTGCTCATTCGTCTCCCGTTGTTCCGCCCTGTCATAGTTAGCGTGACGCTAACCATCCTAAGGAGTCCCGTGTCCGGTCTTGCCCGGTTCAGTCTGCGCAACCGTGCTTTCGTCGGTCTGTCCACCGTCATTGTCGCGATCTTCGGCTTCGTCTCCATGTCGAGCCTCAAACTCGAGCTCATCCCGTCGCTCGAACTGCCCGTCATGGCGGTCGTGACGACCGACCCGGGCTCGTCGCCGGAGGTCGTGGACCAGCAGATCACCGAACCGGTGGAGTCGGCCGTGCGCGGTCTGGCGGGCGTCGCCTCGACGAGCGCGACGTCGAGCAGCGGCGTCTCGATGGTCCTCGTCGAACTCGACTACGGGACCGACCTCGGTCAGGCGCGCCAGGACCTGACGAACCGGCTGTCCGGCCCGACCATCGCGCTCCCGGACGACGTCAACCCCGAGGTGCTGGCCGGCAGCGTCGACGACTTCCCGGTTATCCAGCTCGCCATCGCCGGCGACGCCGACCTCGCCGAAGTCGCCACCCGCGTGGAGCAGGACGTGGTGCCGCTGCTGTCCGACCTCGAAGGTGTCCGCGAAGTGACGGTCAGCGGCGCGCCGACGCAGCGCGTCGAGATCACCCCGGACCTAGCCGCCCTCACCGGCGCGGGACTCGACACGCAGGCGATCACATCGGCGCTGGAGAACAACGGCGCGCTCGTGCCCGCCGGGACCGTGAACGAGGGGGAGCGCGCGCTGACAGTGCAGGTCGGCACGTCGTTCGCCGGGGTGGAGGACCTCGCCGTGCTGCCGCTGGTAGGCGCAACGCAGCCGGTCACCCTCGGTCAGGTCGCGGACGTGTCCCTCGCGGAGGCCCCCGCCACGTCCATCTCCCGCACGGACGGCCGCGACAGCATCGCGGTGGGGATCACCAAGACGCCCGACGGCAACACCGTCGACATCTCTCACGCCGTGCACGACGTGTTCGACGACATCGAGTCCGCGGTCGGCGACGGCGCGTCCGTGGACGTGGTCTTCGACCAGGCGCCGTTCATCGAGAAGTCGGTCGAAGACCTCACCGTCGAGGGCGCGCTTGGACTCGTGTTCGCGATCATCGTGATCCTCGTCTTCCTGCTGTCGCTGCGCTCGACGCTCGTCACGGCGATCTCGATCCCGCTGTCGCTGCTGCTCGCTTTCATCGGCCTCTACGTAGGCGGCTACTCGCTCAACATCCTGACGCTCGGCGCGCTCACCGTCGCGATCGGTCGCGTCGTCGACGACTCGATCGTCGTCATCGAGAACATCAAACGCCACCTGTCCTACGGGACGCCGAAGGTGCAGGCGATCATCACCGGCGTGAAGGAGGTCGCGGGCGCTATCACGTCGGCGACCCTGGCGACGGCCGCGGTGTTCCTGCCGATCGCCGTCGTGGGCGGTCAGGTCGGCGAGTTGTTCCGTCCGTTCGCGCTGACCGTCTCGCTCGCGCTGCTGGCCTCGCTCGTCGTCGCGCTGACGATCATCCCGGTCATCGCCGGCTGGTTCCTCAAGGCCCCGACGGGCGAGGTCGACGCCGAGCAGGTGCGCCGCGAGGCCGAGCAGAAGGAGCGCGAGGGCTTCCTCCAGCGGCTGTACGTGCCGCTGCTGCACCGCACCAACGCGCACCCGGTCATCACGCTCGTGGTGGCGGTGGCGATCCTCATCGGCACGTTCGCCCTCGCGCCGCTCATGAAGACGAACTTCCTCGGCGACTCCGGTCAGAACACCGTCGCGGTGACGCAGGAGCTGGAGCCCGGCGCCTCGCTCGAACGGCAGAATGAGGCCGCGACCAAGGTCGAGGAGGCGCTGCTCGAGATCGACGGCGTCGAGACGGTGCAGACGACCGTCGGCCAGGGCGAGGGCCTCGCCGTCCTCGCCGGCTCCAGCGACGCGTCGTTCTCGGTCACGACCGATCCAGAGGCCGACCAGACCGCGCTCCAGGACGACATCCGCGCTGCGATCGACGGCCTGGAGGACGTCGGCAAGGTGACACTGGATGCGACCGGTGGCTTCGCGTCCAGCCTCGACGTGGTCGTGACGGCGGACGATCCGGAGGCGCTCGACGAGGCCGCCACGCAGGTGCTCGAAGCCGTCGAGGGCATCGACGGCGCGCAGGACGTCACGTCGAACGCGTCGGGGGAGCAGCCCATCGTCTCGGTGACGCTCAACCAGCAGGCGGCCGCGGCGGCGGGCCTGGACGAGACCTCGTTGGCCGGCATCGTGGCGAGCTCACTGCAACCGGTTCCGCTCGGTCAGGTCGTGCTCGACGGCGAGCGTCGTGACGCGGTGCTGGCGATGGGCCAGGTGCCGCAGGGTGTGGAGGCGCTGCGGCAGACGCCGCTCGCGCCGGGGGTGACGCTCGGTCAAGTCGCCACGGTGGAGGAGCTGCAGGTGCCGACGACAGTCACGCGTCTCGACGGGGATCGCTCGGTGACGGTGTCGACGACGCCGGAGAGCGACGATCTCGGCTCGGTGACCACGGCGCTGCAGTCGGCGATCGACGATCTGGACCTTCCGGACGGCGCGGAGGCCTCCATCGGTGGTGTCGCGGCCGATCAGGATGAGGCGTTCACGCAGCTGGGTCTGGCGCTCGCGCTGGCAGTGCTGATCGTCTACCTCATCATGGTCGGCACGTTCCGCAGCCTGATCCAGCCGTTGATCCTGCTCGTGTCGGTGCCGTTCGCGGCGACCGGTTCGATCGGTCTGCTCGTGGCGACCGGCATCCCCCTCGGTGTGCCGTCACTCATCGGCATGCTCATGCTGATCGGCATCGTCGTGACGAACGCGATCGTGCTGATCGACCTGGTGAACCAGTACCGCGAGCAGGGGCTGTCACCGACCGATGCTGTAGAGGAGGGCGCGCGGCATCGTCTGCGCCCGATTCTCATGACCTCGCTCGCGACGATCGGTGCGCTGACGCCCATGGCGTTCGGTATCACCGGCGGTAGTGCGTTCATCTCGCAGCCGCTGGCGATCGTCGTGATCGGTGGACTCGTCACCTCGACGCTGCTGACGCTGATCCTGGTGCCGGTGCTGTACCTCCTGGTGGAGAAGGTGCGGGGCCGGTTCGGGCGGCGTCAGAGCGGATCGGTGACGTCGGCGACCTGAGCGTCGAGGGCGGCGACGAGGTCGTCGCCGTCGACGGTCGCCGCGACCCCGTGGGCGCCGGCTCCGATGGAGACCGGGCCGGCGCCCACGATGCGGTTGTCCGCGATGACCGGCCAGGCGTGCGTGGAGCCGAACGGGGTGATGGTGCCGCGCTCGTAGCCGGTGACGTCTTTCGCGACGGACTTGTCCGGCATCGACAGGCGTGAGACGCCGAGCAGAGCGCGGAGCTTGGGCCAACTGATGCCGTGATCGCCGGGGACGAGGACGAACAGGTAGTCGTCCTCGGCGCGGCGGACGACGAGCGACTTGAGCAGCTTCGCCGGCTCGACGCCGCGCGCGGCGGCCGCCTCCTCGAGCGACGACACCGGCCCGTGCCGCGTCACCGCAAACGAGATCCCCGCCGACTCCAACGCTCCCAAAGCCCGTTCCTCACCCATGCCAGGAGACTAACCGGCCATAGGTGGTCGAGTAGCGACCGAGGAACGAGGGAGCCTATCGAGACCACGTGACTGAAGTTCGTAGGTGGTCGAGTAGCCGCGCCCTTCGATACGCCGCTCGTTCCTCGCGGCTACTCAGGAACCGGAACGAGGGCCGACGTCATAGGTGGTCGAGTAGCGACCGAGGAACGAGGGAGCGTATCGAGACCACACGACGCGACGCGCTCTACTCCCGGAGCACCGTCTCGCCCACGCGCCACGCCCATCCCTCACCGAAGGGCAGCGGCTCGGCGTGGTTGAAGGTCTTGAGTTTGTGATGGTGGCGGCACAAGGCCCAGAGGTTGTCGCCTGAGGTGGGGCCGTCGGGGAGTGGTTCTCGGTGGTCGAGGTCGCAGTTCTGCGCCTTCTTCGTCTCCATCGCGGCTATGCCCCTTATGCGATGGCTCCATTCTGGGGTATCGGCAGGTGCCGTCTCTGAAGCGGATCGCGTTGCGGAGGTGGTCTGGGGGGTATCGGCCGTCGTAGCGGGTGGCGAGGATGTTGTCGTTCTCGTCGACGAGGAGCCGGTACCAGAACGTGTGGCCGCTTTCGGCGGGTGTGCGAAGGACGTTGGCGGGGATCACCCAGTCACGGTCGGCGCTGATGGCGGGCTGATCATCGATGCCCGCGAGCGTGGACGCAGGAACCATCACCCCGATCGCGAGGTTCGGGGTCCGGGCGGGTTCGTTGTCGGGGTCGATGTGGTCGAGGGCGTCGACGAGGAAGTCCGCGCGACGCTGGGCGATGGTCCGCTCGTCCTCGGTCACTGTCTTGGCGGCGTGGTCGAGCCGCTGGTCGATCCCCGCGAGGACGTACGAGGGCAGGTTTTCGGCGTACAGGTCGCCGGTCCCGTCCTCGTGGTGATGGATGGTGACGGATCGTTCGGCGACGATGTCCTCGTACCGTTTTTCGACCTCGTCGGGTTCGACGCGGGCGATGAACCGTTTGATCCACTGGTGCAGTTCGCCGGTCGTATGCGTCGTGGCGTAGGCGACGACGCGCCGGTCGAGTTTGGCTATCGATCGTTCTTGGGTCAGCTTCCACGCACCCGCCGCGATGATCGACACCCGAGCGGCGTCGAGCAGACCCTCGCCGAACGCTGCCCAGACATTCTGCAGTTCACCGCGGGCGGTCTCGGCTTCGTGAATTCGTGCCGTGATCTGATGCTCGCTCCACCCGTTGGCTTGCGCGATCACCGACCGCACGGCCGCGAGGGCGAGTTCGCGCTGCTGCGGCTCGACCTCCCGCTCGATCCGCGCGGTCTCCGCGTCGAGGTACTCGAGCGTGGCCGACCAGCGGCGGTACTCCGCGAGAGCATTCTCGCGCCGCAATTCGGCCAGGAAGCCGACCCGCGCGTCAGAACTGCTCTCGATCATGTTTCTAACCTAGAGAAGGCCACCGACACTTTTGTGGTTTCGTTCACCACCCCCATAGGTGGTCGAGTAGGCGGAGCTTGCGGAGCCGTATCGAGACCGCGTTACGTCGGCTGGTCTCGATACGGCCCTCGTTCCTCGGGCCTACGCGACCACCTAATCCGGCCATTGGTGGTCGAGTAGGGAGGTCGCTCAGCGACCGACCGTATCGAGACCACCGAGCCGAATACGGCAACGTGACACCGCCCGCGGTTATCGTCGCTGGCGTGACTCCTCACCTCACACGAACGATCGAGTGGAACGGCCGGACCGTGGCGTGGAATCGCTTCGGCGATGGCCCGCCGCTCGTGTTTCTGCACGGCACGCCGTGGTCGTCGGCGCTGTGGCGCCCCATCGCTCAAGCGCTCTCCAGCCGGTTCACCGTGTACCTGTGGGACATGCCCGGGTACGGCGTGTCGTCGAAGCACCCCGACCACGCGGTCGACCTCGGCGTGCAGGGAGAGCTGTTCGCGCAGCTGCTGCGCGAGTGGGGGCTCGAGCGGCCGCACGTGATCGCGCATGACTTCGGGGGAGTGGTCTCTCTGCGCGCCCGCTTGCTCCACGGGGCGCGATTCGCGTCGTTGTGTCTCGTCGACGTGGTGGCACTCAGGCCATGGGGTTCGCCGTTCTTCAGGCTGGTCAAGCAGCACGCCGAAGTCTTCGAGCAGTTGCCTCCTGCGGTGCATCGCGGGGCTGTCGAGGCCTACATCAGCGGTGCGAGCCATCGCGGATTGCGACCGGAGGATCTGGCGATGCTCGTCGAACCCTGGACCGGTGGCGAGGGGCCGGCGGCGCTGTACCGGCAGATGGCCCAGGCGGACGAACGGTTCACGGACGAAGTCGAGCCGCTGTACGGGACGATCGACGAGCCGACGCACATCGTGTGGGGTGCCGAGGACGAGTGGATTGCCGTGGACCGTGCCCACCGGCTCCAGTCGCTCATTCCGGGCGCGAGCCTCACGCTGGTTGAAGGGGCGGGGCACCTCATCCAGCTCGACGCTCCCGCACAGCTCACCGCCGAACTCACCCGCTGGACCGAGTCACAGCGAGCCGCTAGCGGGCGTTGAGGTGTTTCATCGTCGTCAGTGAGTTCTGAACTGTGAGCGAGGTTCTGCTGGTGTGGGGCATCACTCGCTAGTGCCTATCTTGATCTGATCGTCCTCGCGGACCTCCACAGGTGCACCCTCTTGCAAGGTGAACCATCGAGACTCTCCGTATGGGTGGAGTTCAAGCGCAACACCATGCCTATACCCGAAGGTCTGCATGAGCGCTTGAACCTTGAGCGAATCGCCGTCCAGGCGTGTGATCCCGCCGGGCGACCAGGCCGTCTTGGCTTCAAGACAAAGCAAATTGCTATTCGTTCCGATGGCCTCGCGGTGATGCACCACAAGGTCAGGGAGTCGTCGTCTCTTAAGTAAGCGCTTGCCGGGCTCGGTATGGACGCATTTCACATCACCTTGGCCGGATTCTCTATTGTACTCCACGTCTACGTCAAAATTGGGAAACTGATCTCGTACCCTCAAGGCGAGTTGGTGCACGATTGACCTTTCGCTTGCGCGATATTCGAAAAGAGCGTGCTCCTCTTTGAATGTGCGAAGGAGCGCAAGCTGTACCTTTAGCTGTACCTCGGCGAGATCCATAAGGGCACAATATCGATTTGCGCGCGCCGAGGTGCGAGATTTAGAAATTCTGCGCTTCCTGACAACATTGGCGCTTCGCCGCGCGGGGCTGCGTCTGGCTTCCGGCAGCGCGAAGGGGCTCCGCGTCCGACTCCATCGCCACGGGCAGCGTCCTCCTCCGCGATCAAGCGCTCCCTCGCTTCGGTTCGGCCACTCTCTTCGGTACGCCGCCAGTTCCGCAACCTCAGCAAGTGAGGTGGTGTCGGGAACCGCGGTGGGTCCTTTAGCGTGAGCGCCATGGACGACTCCCAGTTCCTCGACCACGTCGCTGATACCCTCGCCGCGCTCCCGGCCGTCGAGGCCGTCACGCTCGGCGGGTCACGTGCGCAAGGGATTGCGCGTCCCGATAGCGACTGGGACATGGCGATCTACTACCGCGGCGCCTTCGACCCGCAGTCGCTGCGCGACGTCGGTTGGGACGGCGAGGTCTCGGAGATCGGTGACTGGGGCGGGGGAGTGTTCAACGGTGGCGCGTGGCTGCACATCGACGGCCGGCGGGTGGACGTCCATTACCGCGACCTCGCCGTCGTCGAGCGCGAGCTCGAGCGGAGTCGGCGCGGTGACTTCCACATCGAACCGCTGATGTTCCACCTCGCCGGCATCCCGAGCTACCTCGTCGTCGCCGAGCTTGGCATCAACCAGGTGCTGAGGGGAGAGCTCCCGCGTCCCACGTATCCCGATGGGCTTCGGCGCCTCGCGCCCGAAGTGTGGATGGGGCGTGCCCGGATGAACCTCGTCTACGCCGAGCACAACGATGCGATCCACGGGCGCGTCACGCAGACTGCGGGCCTGGTTGCGGTCGCTGCGCTCGAGTTCGCCCACGCGGTGATGGCGGCGCGAGGCCAGTGGGTGACGAACGAGAAGCGCCTGCTCGCCGACGCGGGACTCGACCAGCTCGACGAGGTGATCGCCGGCCTCTCTGCTGATCCCGAGACCCTGACCGCGGCTGTTATCGCCGTGCGCGACCACGGCGAGTCCGCCGTCCAGCGCGCGCGAGAACGCTGATCTTCCCGCGGTTCCAGCTCGGAAGCTCAGAGGGGGACCCCGAGTTTGAACGGCATATGGCCGTCCCGTAAAGTAGGAACTACCGACGCGGGGTGGAGCAGCTCGGTAGCTCGCTGGGCTCATAACCCAGAGGTCGCAGGTTCAAATCCTGCCCCCGCTACCAATTAGATGTCGACAGACATCGAAAACCCTCGGACCTTCGGTTCGGGGGTTTTCTCCTTGTGGTGGCTCCTCTTGGTCAGCGTGTAAGGCCGCGGAGGGGTTGGCCCGGCCAACTGCGCGGTGCAAGACCGATGGCCACGTTTCCGCGCAGACGACGACGCCGGAACCTCACGGTCAAACTCCACGTTTTCCGGCACTGCGGCCAGCGTGGAGTTAGCAAACGATGCCGAAGCGCGAGGACGCCGCGGAGCGAATGCCCATTGCGCGGCGCCCTCGGGCCCCGAAACGGATCAGACCGCCTCTTCCTCGCGGGATTCAGCAGTGGGCCGTTTGAACAGACGCTCGCGTTCAGCCGCGACAACTTCCCGCGCGAGCTCGGCCTCAGTGACGTCGTAGGCTTCGGGCGCGCTCTCCGCAGTTTCGCTCACTCGAGCGAAGTCGTCGAATAGCTCCTTCTTGCGCGCAAGGAGATCGGTTATTCGTTGATCAACGCCTTCCTCAGACAGAAGCCGGTGCACCTGAACGGTTTGGAGCTGGCCCATGCGCCGCGCCCGTGCGATCGCCTGCCACTCGATTGTGGGTTTGAGTTGCGGCTCGCAGATCACCACCACCGACGCGGCCTGCACGTTGAGCCCTACGCCGCCAGCGACGATCTGCGAGACCAGCACCGCGCCGTGGCCGGCTGAGGAAAAGCGGTCCACCATCGTCTGGCGTGCGGCCGCCGGCACGGACCCGGTAAGAGGGCCGAATACCTCGCCAGGTAGCACCTGAGCGATCTCGTCGAGCACCTTGCGGAAGTGAGAGAAAACAATCACGCGCCGGCCGTTGTCTTCGGCCTCCTCGACGATCTCGATGAGCCGTCGCATCTTCTCGGAGTCGATACCGTTCGCCATCGCGGCTTGGCGCATCGCCATGAAGTTGCCGGCGCCGACCGCCTCCCGGTACGCCTGCTCGTCCTTCGACGACATGGGAAGCCACTCGTCAACCTCGACGAGTTCTGGCAACTCAGTCAGCACGTCCTCTTGGTTCCGCCGCAAATATGCAGGTGCGACCTGGCGGCGAAAACGTCGAGGCGCGAGCTCGTTCGCATCCAGCAATAGGTCCGGCCGGAGATAGCTCACGAGGTTTCGGAACTCATCGATACGGTTTTCCAACGGTGTGCCCGTCAAGAGAATCGCTCGGTCAGATCTGTCGATGAGGTCTGAAACGCGCTGCGAGCGCAGTGCAGCAGGGTTCTTGATGTAATGGGCCTCATCAACCACGATGCAGCCGATGTCGACGCTGCCGATGCTCTCACTAGCCCAGGCCAAGGTTTCGAAGGTGGTGACTGCGACCCCACCATTACGCGTCCAGTTCCGCAGCGCTGAGTCGCGGCCGTGCCCATGCACCCTGTGAGGTCGGAGAGCCGACTTGGACTGAACTTCGCGCAGCCAGTTGGTGACGACGGCAGCTGGACAGATCACGAGGGCGTGGTGGGAGCCCTTGGCTTTCAGGTGTGCGAGGACAGCGAGGGCCTCGACGGTCTTCCCGAGGCCCATCTCGTCGCCGATGATCACCTTGCGCTGTGTGAGAGCGAACCGGGCGGCGAAACTCTGGTAGCCGCGGAGCGAGGCCGTCAGATGCTGAGTGTTGAGTTCAAGCTTCCGAACTGCATCGACAATGTCGTCCGGCAGGTCCCCGTGGGTCTTCTCGTCGTCCTCCGTAATAAAGCCGAGCTCGGACAGCAACGCAAAGTAGTCGGCAGGTCTCGTGAGGAAGTCCTCCCAGGGGTCGCGATCTGACGGATCAGATGCTGCGAAAGAGACTTGAGCCGCTCGCTGGTTGACCGACTGGACGGCGTCGTAGAACTGCTCGGGAGTACGGTCCCCGGCGGTGACGACCAGGTGCGTCACGTCTCTGTCGAGACCATTGGCGAGCGGAGTCAGCGCGTGCGTCAACGCCAAATCGGTTGTCGCGCCCTTGATCCGCCGCAGTGCGTCCCAGTCCCGAAGGCGATGGAGGAGCTCGGTTGCTTCGGGCGTGCGGCTCTTGATGTCGACGCGCACCGGCATCTCATCGTGGGTTGTCTGCCGCAGCGTTTGAGCGGCGCCCCGTATCCGGGTGGCGGTGGTCGCTCCGATTCCAGGGAGAAATTCGAGTGCCGCACCGCGGTCGAGCACAGCTTGGACCGTCGTGATGCCGCCTTCAATCAGTGGGCCAATGCGAAGGCGGTCGCGCGTGGCGTTCTTGAGTCGTTCGACCGGCATATCGCTCAGGATCTTTGACACCTCGCTCTCGCGAACCTTCTGACCCGCAGCGCGCGCGTCGGCTTGGAGGCTCTCCTCGCGTCGCACGGCTGCGTTGATGCTCTCGATAGACGCTGTAAGCGGGCCCAGGACTGACACAGGGCTAACCTGCGGGTCAGCTCCGAGGTCTCTGATGAGCGAGCGGAGGCCGACCCATTCCTCCATCGCATGGTGGAGAGGGATGTCGGAACGCTCGGCCGTGTGATGTCGTAGGAGCGCGTCGAGAAGGCCCGGAACGTCGACAGCGAGCCCTTCTGCTCGGACGCGCGTGAGGTACTCGCCGGCGGCGGAGCCCGTGGCTTTTCTCGAGCTTCCGCTGAAGAAGCGACGCGCACCGACTAACGGCTTGACGTCACGGACCGCGGCAGCGGCTGATGACGTCAGCCCGTCAAGCCACCCCCTTTCCTTAGATGAGAGCGTCGGGAGCTGAGCCCGACGGGCAATCGAGCCGAGCGTCTTCTCGTCCGGATTCCGGAGCGGCAGCACCCTCCACGCGACGCGGTTGCCATCCACATGGACGTTGACGATCCTCTGCCGTAGGGCGCCGAGGGCTTGGGACGCATCCGCTTCGATTTTGCCGCGTAGTGCCACGCATGAATTCGCCTGATCGACCCAATGTGAGACCTGCTCAGCGGTCGCGCGTAGCTCTTGCCGTTGTTCTCGATCCATGGCCTCGTGCCTCATTCGTCCTTGGGTTGCTGCAAAGATTAGTGGTGGCCACCGACGCGCATGTCACACACTGGGCTGTCGGACCGTTCGCGTAACGTTGGCCGACTGTCGATCAGGAGGTCAGAAATGCAGCTTGAGGAACTCAAACCCGGTTTGCGGGTTGAAGGTTTGATCCCTGCCGAGGTCATCACAGTAATCGCCGCACAGTGGCACGGCACCGACGCGCTGGAGTTGACGTACAAGAATGCCAAGGGCGCACTTGGGCAGCAGGTGGTTTTCCGGAAGGACGAAGCCACCCTGTCAATTGCGCCAACAGGAAGCCGAGCCTTCGATGCGGAGGCGAGCGACTACAAGTTGGTTGCTGAAGCACAGCGCATCAACCTGGCGGGCCTCTTCGACCCCATGCTCGCTGTCGCTACGAGCGACGTTCAGCCCCTGCCGCATCAGATTCGCGCCGTGTACGGGGAGCTGCTTCCGCGCACTCCCTTGCGTTTCCTGCTTGCTGACGACCCTGGAGCTGGCAAGACAATCATGGCCGGCCTCTATATCAAGGAGTTGCTGCTGCGTGACGATGTGAAGCAGTGCCTCATCGTGGCGCCTGGCGGATTGGTCGAGCAGTGGCAGGACGAACTCTTCTTCAAGTTCGGGCTGCGGTTCGACCTGCTGACCAACCAGTTGATCGACGCCAACATCAACCTCAACGTCTTCGAGACCAACCCGCTGCTGATCGCGCGGATGGACCAGCTCTCCCGCAACGAGCACCTGCAGGCCCAGCTCAAGGAGACTGAGTGGGATCTGATCATCGTTGACGAGGCGCACCGCATGGGCGCGCACTACTTCGGCGGCAAACTGGAGAAGACCAAGCGGTTCCTGCTCGGCGAGTTGCTCGGCCAGATCACCCGCCACCTGCTGCTGATGACCGCAACGCCGCATTCCGGTAAGGAGGAGGACTTCCAGCTCTTCCTCACCCTGCTCGACCGCGACCGATTCGAGGGCAAGCAGAAGAAGAGCGTCGACGTCTCGGGGATCATGCGCCGCATGGTCAAGGAGGATTTGCTCACCTTCGAAGGCAAGAAACTCTTCCCCGAACGCATCGCCGAAACCGTTCCCTATGAGCTGACCGCGCTGGAGCAGGACCTCTACGAAGACGTCACCCATTACGTCCGCGAGGGGATGAACCGCGCGGAGAAGCTCGGCGGCAAACGCAAGAACACCGTCGGCTTCGCCCTCACAGTCCTCCAACGGCGTCTCGCGTCGTCGCCCGAAGCGATCTACAAGAGCCTCGTACGCCGCAGCGAGCGCCTGGAGCGCAAGAAGACGGAGATCCTCAACGGCACCTACCGCGAGAGCGAACCCACAATCGACATCAGTGAGTTCGATGAGGACGAGTACAACGCTGAGGAGTTGGAGCAGCTCGAAGAGGACGTGATGGACGCCGCGACAGCTGCGCAAACAGTTGAGGAACTCGACGCGGAACTCATCGAGCTTGCTGCACTCGTCGAAACCGCCAAGCGTGTGCGAGACGCCGGTACTGACCGCAAGTGGACCGAGCTGTCGAGAATCCTTCAGGACAACGCTCTGACCAGCGATACCAACGGCTCGCCTCGAAAGCTCATCATCTTCACTGAGCACCGCGACACGCTCGACTACCTCACGCGCAAAATCGGTTCTCTGCTCGGCAGACCTGAAGCGGTGAAAGCCATCCACGGCGGTGTTCGTCGTGGCGACCGCAGGATCATCACCGAGGAGTTCACCAAGAACCGCGACGTCCAGATCCTCATTGCGACTGACGCCGCCGGCGAGGGCTTGAATCTCCAGGCAGCTCACCTCATGGTCAACTATGATTTGCCCTGGAATCCGAACCGTATCGAGCAGCGGTTCGGTCGAATTCATCGCATCGGCCAGGAGGAAGTCTGCCGTCTCTGGAACCTCGTCGCTGCGAACACCCGCGAAGGTGAGGTCTTCAGCCGATTGCTCGAGAAGCTCGAACAAATGCGAGAGACCTACGGCGGCAAGGTCTTCGACGTCCTCGGTGAAGCCTTCAATGAGGTCCCGCTGCGGACGCTCTTGCTAGATGCCATCCAGTACGGCGAGCGACCGGATGTCAAGGACAAGATGCACGATGTCATCGATGCGTCTGTCGGCGAAGGGCTCAAGGATCTCCTCGACGAACGTGCCCTTGCATCTGAGCATCTGGCTGAAGCGGATTTGCAGGTTCTTCGAGCGGCAATGGACGAGGCCCGTGCACGTCGGCTCCAACCGCACTACATCGAACTCGCTTTCAAGGCTGCGTTCACCCGGCTCGGGGGCCGCATCGTCAAGCGTGAACAGGGTCGCTACGAGATCGCCAACGTCCCCCAACAGATCCGGGCAGCCGGCAAGGGACCGATCGCCACCAAGTACGACCGTGTCACCTTCGACCTCGACAAGGTCCAGCCCGGCGACTTGGCCCGCGCCGACCTCCTCGCCCCCGGTCACCCACTCCACGACGCAGTCATGGATGAGGCCGTGCGTCAGTTCGGCGGAGCACTCAACCGAGGCACCGTCCTCGTCTCGGCCGCGCTGGAGGAGCCTCACCTGCTCGTCGGCGTAATCGAGGAGGTCGCCGACGCCACCGGCGAGTCCGTCGCCCGCCGTTTTGGCTACGCCTACGTCGATTCCTACGGCACCGTCAGCCCCGCCGGGCCTGCGCCCTATTTGGACTGCGTCGCCGCACCCGAGAACGCCGTCACTAAAGCCGCTCGTGATCTGCCGTGGCTCGCCGAGGCTGAGGACAAGGCAACGAGCTGGATCATCAATAACCAGTTGCCCGAGTACCTCGCGGACGTCCAGCCGCGCCGACTCTCGGAGTTGAGCAAGGCACGCGACCTTGTGACCAAGCGGCTAGTGGGCGAACGCGATCGACTTCTCCTTGACGCCGCCATCGCCAGTGAGAAGGAACAGGCCGGCGACAAGCCCAAGGAGTCCTCCGAAAGCCTGAACCGCAAGGCTGTTGAGCTTGACGTCCGCCTCCGCAAGCGCCTCGAGTTGCTCGATCAGCAGAGCCTGATGTCGACCAAGCCTCCAAGGATCGTGACCGCCGCTCTTGTGCTCCCGATCGCGATGCTCGAAGGCGACCTGCCCGCCAACGCACCTATGCACGCCAAGGAGACGAAGGAGGTCGAGCGCCGAGGCGTCGACCTGGTCATGGCCCGCGAACGTGAGCTGGGCCGCAAGCCCGTCGAGCAGGCGTTTAACAACAAGGGCTTCGACATCCTCTCGACCGATGCGAACGGCGACACCTACCGAATCGAAGTCAAGGCGCGCATCGACGGCGCTAAGGACTTTTTCGTGACCCACAACGAGGTCATGACCGGCAAAAACGCGGTCCCGCGCTACCGCCTCGCCCTTGTCAAGGTCGACACCCGAGGAGCGCAGAACGACGAGGTCCGCTATCTCGCCGACCCCTTCGCGACCACCGATCTGGGCGACTTCGAAGCCACCGGCATTCGCGGCGACTGGGCCAAGACGTGGGCCAAGGGGACGACACCGTTTTGACCTCGGACTAGTCCCACAGTTCTCTCGCGTTTTCGGCCTTTCTGTCGGAGCCGAACGGTAGGGTTCTGTACGCATCATCACGCGCCGTATCGGCGTCCAGATTCGCCCGTCACATCGGGCACGGAGGGTCGAGGAACCAGTGCACAAACGCAAGCTGATCGAAGTGGCGCTACCGCTGGAGGCAATCAACCGCGAGTCCGCTCGCGAGAAGTCGATCCGGCACGGTCACCCGTCGACGCTGCACCTCTGGTGGGCTCGCCGGCCACTTGCCGCCGCCCGGGCAGTCCTCTTCGCTCAGCTGGTTGATGACCCGAGTTCGGACCCCAGCCTGAACGAAGAGGAGCAGCGGGCCGAGCGAGAGCGCTTGCACGGCATCATTGAGCGGCTCGTGGTCTGGGAGAACATCCGTGACGAGCGCCTGCTTGAGGAAGCCCGCCAGGAGATTCTCAAGTCGACTGATGGCAACCCGCCTCCGATCCTCGACCCATTCGCCGGCGGCGGCACTATCCCGCTCGAGGCGCAGCGGCTCGGCCTCGAGGCGCACGCCTCCGACCTCAATCCGGTCGCCGTGCTCATCAACAAGGCGCTCATCGAGATTCCGCCGAAGTTCCGCGACCAGTCGCCCGTGTTCCCCGGCCTGGCCGAGTCGCAGATCCGCCAGTGGAAGGGCGCCGAGGGCCTCGCTGCCGACGTCCGCGCCTACGGCCAGTGGATGCGCGACCAGGCCGAGGAGCGGATCGGCCACCTCTACCCGAAGGCCACACTCCCGGACGGATCCAAGGCCACCGTCATCGCCTGGATCTGGGCCCGCACCGTCACCTGCCCCAACCCCGCCTGCGGCATCGAGATGCCCCTCGTCCGGTCCTGGTGGCTGGGCAAGAAGAAGGGCAAGGAGGCGTATGTCGTCCCGACCGTCGTTGCGGACGCTGACCATCCATCGGGGCAGCGAGTGGCGTTCGACATCGGACATAGCCTCGCAGGTGCGCCGACGAAGGAGAACGACGGCACTGTTGGGCGGCTCGGGGGGCGTTGCATCGCCTGCGAGTCGTCCGTGCCGCTGAAGTACATCCGTGAGCAGGGCCGCGCCGGCCGAATGGACCAGAAGCTAATGTCAGTTGTCGCCGAGGGCAACCGACAGCGCGTCTACCTCGCACCGACCGAGGTACACGTGCAGGCCGCTGACCTTCAACGCCCCGAAGATGTACCGGAAGGAACGCTTCCGACGAACCCACGGGACTTCAAGACGCCGAACTACGGCATCACGACCTGGGCTGACCTCTTCACCAACCGCCAGCTCGTCGCACTCACCACCTTCAGCGACCTGGTCGCCGAGGCCCGGGAGCGGGTCCTCGCCGACGGCGGCACCCAGGAGTACGCCGATGGCGTTGCCACTCTCCTGGGTTTCGGCATCTCAAAGGCGACCGACTATCACAACGCTCTGTGTGCATGGCGCTCCGACGTCAAGAACGAGGGCATCGGCCACCTGTTCGCTCGACAGGCCATCCCAATGGTTTGGGACTTCTGCGAGGCGAACCCGTTGTCAGCGTCGTCTGGCAACATGCGTGACCAGTGGACTTGGGTCGGCAAGGCTCTTGAACGTTTGGTTCCGGATGCCTCGGGGCACGCGGACCAGGCGGATGCGAGTTCCCGATCGTACGAGGGTGTCCTGGTCAGCACTGACCCGCCATACTACGACAACATTGGCTACTCGGACTTGTCGGACTTCTTCTACGTCTGGCTTCGCCGCACGTTGCGAGCAGTTCATTCGGACCTTCTCAGCACGATGCTGGTCCCGAAAGCGGAGGAACTTGTCGCCAATCCTTACCGCCACGATGGCAAGGAAGGGGCGCGAGCCTTCTTCGAGGAAGGCTTCAGGTCGGTCTTTGCCCGTGCCCGCGAAGCAGCGCGCGACGATTATCCGATCACCGTCTGGTACGCCTTCAAGCAGAGCGAGGTCGACGGCTCTGGTGAGGCATCTACAGGCTGGGAGACCCTCCTCGACGGCATGATCCGCTCCGGCTGGGAGATCACGTCCACATGGCCGAACCGCAGCGAGCTCAGCAACCGGATGATCGCGAGCGGCACCAACGCCCTCGCATCGTCGATCGTCCTCTCCCTCCGCCCCCGCCCGGAGTCCGCACCCACCACCGATCGCCGCGGTTTCATCGCTGCACTCGAGGCCGAGCTGCCCGACGCGCTCCGCAAGCTCCAACAGGGCCAGATCGCGCCCGTCGACTTGCCGCAGGCGGCGATCGGGCCAGGTATGTCGGTGTTCAGCCGCTACAGCGGGGTGATCGAGAACGACGGCTCGAAGATGACCGTCCGCTCCGCGCTCGCGCGGATCAACGAGATCCTCGATCGGGTGCTGTCGGAGCAGGAGGGTGACTTTGACGCGACCACCCGATTCGCCATCGCCTGGTACCGCCAACACGGCTACGGCATCGGCACTTTCGGCGACGCCGACAACCTCGCCCGCGCCCGCAACACCAGCGTCGAGACCATGCGCCGTAACGAGATCCTCACCAGCGCAGCGGGGAAGGTCGCGCTGATCAAGCCGGCCGACCTGCCGTCAGACTACGACGTCTTCTCGGACGACCACACCAGCGCGTGGGAAGCGCTGCACCACCTGATCAAAACGCTCGAGCGCGAGGGCATCGCCCCGGCCGGCGACTTCTTGCAAGCCGCGCTCAGCCGCCCGGACGGTGCGGTCGAAGCCGACCTGGTGAAGGAGCTCGCCCACCTGCTGTTCCGCTTCGCCGAGAAGCAGGGCTGGACCAAGGATGCGCTGAGCTTCAATAACGTCGTCACGAGTTGGCCCGACGTCCTGGATGCGGCCAAGCGTGCCGCCGACGCCAGGCCACTAGCCACGCAGGCTGTGATCGACTTCGAACCCGAAGAGGACTGAGATGGGCTTCCTGACACCAATGTACGAGCTTGGTGAATACCTGACGTGGACGCGGTCGGGGGAGATCCAGCTCCCGGACTTCCAGCGTGGGTACAAGTGGGAAGACGAGCGCATCCGCCAGTTGCTGGTCACGGTGCTGCGGGGCCACCCTCTCGGCGCGGTCATGCTCCTGAAAACCGGCAATACCCAGGTTCGGTTCAAACCGCGTCCGATCGAGGGTGTCGAACTCGCGCCCGGCACTGAAGCGAAGTTCCTCCTGCTCGATGGCCAGCAGCGTCTGACGTCCCTCACGCAGGCGCTCAGCGGCGATGGCGCGGTCGCCACCAAGGACAGCCGCGGCAAACTTCTGGACCGCCGCTACCTGGTGCACATGGAAACCGCGTTGAGCGACTCAAACCGGGTGGACGAAGCTCTCATCAGCATCCCCGCCGACGGAGTCATCAAGACCAATTTCGGCAAGGATGTCGTCCTCGACCTGAGCGACCACGACAAGCAGCGCGAACACGGCTACTTCCCGCTGCATCTCCTCTACGGCGACTACATGAGCTGGATCCTGGAACTCGCGGACAGAGATCTCGGCAAGCGGTTCCACGAGGAGTTCATCAAGCCGGCCGCAACCTATGACATCCCAGCGATCGTGCTCGACGAGAGCACGGACAAGGCGGCCGTTGCCACTGTCTTTGAGAAGGTCAACATCGGAGGTCTGCCACTCAACGTTTTCGAATTGCTGACCGCAGTCTTCGCCGGGGACGCAGGCTACTACGAAAAGTCGGGCGAGGACTTCCGCCTGAACGACGATTGGAAGGAAACCCAACTTAAGTGGTCCTCGTATCCAGTCCTCGCAGCTGTAGAGAACATCGACTTCCTGCAAGCGGTCACGATGCTCACGACCCGCAAACGCAACCTGGCTGACACGTCCGACCGGCCGCCGGCAATCTCTGCAAAGCGCGAAGACGTCCTCAAGCTTACGCTTGCCGACTACCTGGAGTGGCGCGACCAGCTCCGTGAGGCGTTCATCTGGGCGGCCACCTTCCTCGCCGATCGTCACATCTTCGCTCCACGCGACGTGCCGTATCCGAAGCAGTTGGTCCCGCTGGCCACAATCAAGGTCGTGCTCGGCAAGGACGCTGACCTCATCAGCGTGAGCGAGCGACTCATCCGCTGGTACTGGTGCGGTGTGCTCGGGGAGCTATACGGCTCCGCCATCGAAACTCGGTTCGCACGTGACATCGAGATGGTCCCGGCCTGGGCCCGCGACGAGTCAATGCCGGTCCCGCGCACCATTCAAGACGCCAACTTCACCGAGTCGCGCCTTCACTCGCTCCGAACCCGGAACGCAGCAGCCTACAAGGGCATCGCAGCGCTCATCCTCGCGGGCGGCGCGCGTGACTGGATGGAGGACAAGGCGCTCGACAAGGTCCAGTACGTCGACCTTGCCGTCGACATCCATCACATCTTCCCGCAGAAGTGGTGCAACGACACGGGGATCGACGACGAGCACCGCGAGAGCATCGTCAACAAGACCACGATCAGCGCGCGGACCAATCGGACGATCGGCGGCACTGCGCCGTCGTCGTACCTGAAGGTGATCGAGGCGCGCGCCCAGCTGGACTCACCTCGCCTCGACGAGTTGCTCGGAACGCATCTCGTGCCGGCAGAGCTCCTGCGCGCGGATGACTTCCACGCGTTCTTCAGGGCACGCCGCGAGAGCCTGTGCAAGCTCGTTGAGGCCGCCATCGGCAAGAATGTCCAGCGCGACATCGACCAAGGCTTCGCCGAAGAAGATTCAGCTCACTTCGAGCCCGATGAGCTCGCAGATGACACCGTCACGGAGACCGACTGACATGGCACTGAGTAACCGAGACCGCATCGACCGCATGTTCCAGGTGCTGGCGCCGGCGCTGGACGATTTCATCTCCACAGTCGTTGGCCAGGGCGACCCCTCGCTGGGGGCGGTTTGGACGAAGCTCGTTCAGGCGAAGGACAGCAAGAACGGTGCGCCGTCGACGAAGACGTACGATGCCCTCGATCCCCAGGTGCAGTTCAGGATCCTCACCGAGGGCAACATCACCGCCGGGTTCAAGCCGGGGTGGTACCCCTTCAACCAGGCCATCGGTCGCGCCGGCGAGACGTTTGCCAGTGAGCTTCGAGAGGTGCGCAACGAGTGGGCGCATAACGGGACTTTTACCGACGACGACGCGTACCGCGCCCTCGACACCGGCGAACGGCTGCTCAAGCTCATCGGCGCAGCCAAGGAGGCAGACGAAGTCCGCGCGATTCGGTTGAACCTGCGCCGGGTGACGGCCGACAAGGACGACAAGAAGGTTCTGAGAGCAGCGGTCGATAACCCTGAGGCTGCAGGGCTTCGCCCGTGGCGCGAGGTGCTCCAGCCGCACGACGACGTCGCTACGGGCAACTTTCACGCCTCCGAGTTCGCCGCCGACCTCTACAAGGTCGCCACCGGGGGAGAGGTCGACTCCGACTACGCCGATCCGGTCGAGTTCTTCCGACGTACCTACCTGACCGAAGGCCTACGTGACCTCATCGGCCGCGCGGTCCGCCGCCTCGAGGGTGACGACAACGCCTCGCCGGTCATCAACCTGCAGACCAACTTCGGCGGCGGCAAGACCCACTCGATGCTCTCGCTCTGGCACGTCGCCGCTGGCCATCCGGTCGGCGGCTTCCCTCAGGAGACACAGGAGCTCCTGACGGCTAACGGCTACTCGGCCACGGCGGTCAACCGTGTCGCGATCGTCGGCAACCACCTCAGTCCGTCGGGCGTGACCAAGGACGACGGGACGCAGGTCAACACCATTTGGGGTGAGCTCGCCTGGCAGCTCGGTGGGCCGCAGGCCTACGCCATGGTGGCCAAGGCTGACCGCGACCGCACACACCCCGGCGACGCGCTGCACGAGCTACTCGAGAAGTACGCACCGGCAGTCATTCTTATTGACGAGTGGGTCGCGTACGCGCGCTCCCTCGTCGGTCGCGATGACCTTGCAGGTGGCACGTTCGACGATCAGTTCACCTTTGCCCAGTCGCTCACGGAGGCTGTTAAGGGCACGAAGGGTGTCCTGCTGGCGATCTCGATCCCGGCCTCGGAAAGGGGGGACGCAAACGACACGATCGTCGCTGGGAACGCCGAGGAGGTCGGCGGCCAGCACGGCCTGGAAGCACTCAAGCGGTTGCAGAACGTCGTCCGCCGTGTCGCTGACCAATGGCGCCCCGCGTCATCGGACGAGGCCTACCACATCGTCAAGCAACGTCTGTTCAAGCAGCCCGACGCCGCAGCGCTCGCGGCGATCGGTGCCACCGCTCGGGCGTACGTCGAGATGTATCGCAAGTTCTCCGACGACTTCCCGCGCGAAGTGCGCGACAGCGCCTACGAGGACCGGATCAAGCGGACCTACCCGATCCACCCGGAGCTGTTCGACACCCTCTACGAGGAGTGGTCGTCACTGGAGCGCTTTCAGCGCACGCGGGGCGTGCTGAGGCTGATGAGCACGGTCATCCACGCTCTCTGGACCGGCGAAGACCAGTCGCCGATGATCATGCCCGCCTCGATACCGCTCGCGACGTCCAACGTCAACTCCGAGCTCACGCAGTATCTCCAGGACTCCTGGAAGGCGATCATCGACGCTGATGTCGACGGCCCCAACTCTGAACCGGCTCGCATCGACAAGGAGAAGCCGCTCTTCGGCCAGCGCGCGCTCACCAAGCGGCTCGCCCGAACGGTCTTCTTCGGAGCGGCCCCAACGATCGCACCGGGGTCTGTGCACAAAGGAATCGGCACGCAGCGCGTCTTCCTGGGCACCGCGATTCCCGGCGATATCCCAGGTAACTTCCACTCCGCGCTGACGCAGCTCGGCGACCGAGCGACGTACTTCTACTCCGGCTCAGGCAAATACTGGTACGACGTCCAGCCCAACATCACCCGGACCGCGAAGGACCAGGCCGAGCGTCTCCACAAGGAGGACGTATGGGCCGAGATTGTGCGTCGACTTCAGGATCAGGGCCGAACGCGTGGCGACTTCGCTGGCGTTCACGTCTGCCCGGAGTCGAATGCCGACATCCCAGACAGCGACGAGGCTCGCCTCGTCATCCTGCACCCCAAGTTCGCCCACAAGCGTGGGGCGGAGTCGGCGGCCAAAGAGTTTGCCCACAAGGCCACGGAGCATCGCGGCAGTTCGAACCGCACGCATCGCAACGCGCTTGTGTACCTGGCCGCGGACGAGGCCAGGCTGGAAGAACTCGATAACGCGACTCGCGACTACCTCGGCTGGAAGCACGTCCTGTCAAACGAGGCGGATCTCGATCTCACCCAGAACCAGAAGAACCAGGCTTCACAGCGTGCGACGCAGGCCGACCAGACCGTCACCGCGCGTCTGCTGCAGAGCTTCACCTGGGCCTTGGTTCCCGCTCAGCCCGACCCGGGGGCCCCGTTCCTGATCAAGGAGACAAAGGTCGAAGGCCAGTCCGACGCGCTTGCCGACCGTGTCTCCCGACGCCTCGGTAACGACGGCGACCTGTCGAT
Organism: Aeromicrobium camelliae; assembly: GCF_003850045.1. Taxonomy (GTDB): domain Bacteria; phylum Actinomycetota; class Actinomycetes; order Propionibacteriales; family Nocardioidaceae; genus Aeromicrobium; species Aeromicrobium camelliae. The sequence goes on from NZ_RQJX01000013.1 coordinate 85,996, forward strand.
CCGGCAGGCCGCTGCAACCATCCGGTTGGCGATCACCAAGGTGCCGCAGATCTGGAAGGACGGTCACGTCTCCCTCGGCGCGCTGTGGAGTCTCTATTCGCAGTACCCGTACATGCCGCGCCTGCGTGACCGGAAGGTCCTCAACGAGGGCGTCGTTGACATGCCGATGATCTGGCAGACTGACGCCTTCGCTCTCGCCACTGGCTACGACGAATCCACCGGCCGTTACATCGGGCTCTGGGCGCCCACCAACGACGGCAAGACGCTTCCGCCGGACACCGCCGACACGCTCCTGCTCGTGAAGCCCGAGGTCGCATCCAAGCAGATCGAGGAAGAGTCGGCTCCGAAGCCGACCGCTGAAGAGCAACTCGCCGAGCTGATCGAACAGCACGGCGGTACCACGGAGCACGACGCGAACACTCCCAGGGTCGATGTCTTCCACCCGCTGCCCAAGACCCGGTTTTACGGCGTGAAGACTCTCAACTCCGACAAGATCGCGATGGACTTCAAGAACATCGCCGACGAGGTCATCGCCAACCTTCGCGCCGACGACGGCACCGAGCTGACCGTCCGAATCGAGATCGAAGCCATCAACCAGACCGGCTTCGGCGACGGCAAGGTACGCACAGTCTCCGAGAACGCCAAGACGCTCAAGTTCGACCAGTCGGGCTTCGAGGAGAGCTGAGCCGGGATGGCGGACGGGCAAGAGGCCACTGCGTGGCACAGTGCTGATCAATGGTCTGAGTCGCTCGTCGTCGATGACAACGTCGCCCGTCAGCTGATCGTGCCTGCCGGCATCTTCGCGCGGGTGGAGGGTACTGACAGCCGGATGGAGGTCTCGAACAGCTTTGGGTCATGGCCTGCGTCGCCTGCTGATCGGCCCCTAGGCTCCGACGAACTGTGGCTGAAGCTTCCGGTCGGCGCCAATGTCGGCTCGCCAGTGAAGAAGGCGTCCTGGGCTCGCCCTTCGCTGATACCGTGAATCGCCCCGGGTCTGGTGGAGGCTCTCAATCCATGGAGGATGAGAGTCATGGCAGCACCCAGGAAGTACCCCGACGAGC
>NZ_RQJX01000014.1 GCF_003850045.1 Aeromicrobium camelliae
CGGTCGGGTACTTGCTGGGTCGTGCCATGAGAGTGATCCTTCCAATGAATCAGCTCTCCGGACACGCCGGGACGGTTCAAACACACACTGGCGGATCCTCATCGGCCACTGCTCGACCAACTCGATGCGGGGCGGCCAGCAGCAGACCCGTGGGCCCGGCACCGACCACAATCACGTCGTCAAGCATCATTCCTGACAGCTCCTTCATGTCCAGAGAACTCCTCTCAGACGACCGCCCGATCTCCTGGGCGATTCAGTGGGCAGGATCCTGCGCCGATGCGCCTTCTACGCCATCGATCAACGAGCGGACGGCGACCGCGAGATCCTGGACGTAGGAGATCCCGTCGAAAGCGAGTGCGTGCAGGATCGCACCGTCGACATAGGTGAGGATTCGATCAGCAGCCGCGAAAGGCCGCGAGACGCCCAGTCTCTCAAGGGACTGCGCAGCCCAGACGTCGATCCGTTGGCGTGCCTGGGCAAGCGTCTCTTTGATGTGCGGATCGTGAAATCCTTCGACGAAGAACGCGTACCGGGCAGCGGTGAGCTCTCGCTGCGCCCCGGCAGCGTCTTGTATGAACTGGGTGATCGCTTCGATCAGATCGTCCACGGTCCGTGGTGCACTATCGGCGGCGAAAGCGCTTTGCTCGGCCTTCACGAGGTGATCCACTGTGGCGTGGAGGAGCGCGGCGCGAGTGCGGAAGTGATTGGAGGTCGTTCCGGCAGGCAAGCCGGCCGTGGAATCGACCCGCCCGTGCGTCAACGCGCGGATCCCTTGGCTGCCGGCGATGGCGAGGGCGGCGTGCAGTGCTCGGTCTCGGTTGTTCTGGCTGCTCTTCATTCTCGGCTCTCGTCGTCGCTCGTCAACATCGCCATCCATCAGGCGAAGCGGGTGAGCGCGTTCATCATCTGCTGACGGACGCCACCGAAGTGGCGCGCGGTCGACATCTTGTTGAGAAAACGCGAGAGTCGTACCGTTCTCTGCCCGGCGCGACGCCGACTCCGATCGAATGCACGCAGTCCGTCCTCGATCGTCGCGGCTGTGCGGAGCGCATCCGCCAACTGCACCGCATCGATGAGCGCTTCGCACGCGCCGCGTCCCGCGTTCGGTGCCATCGCGTGGGCCGCATCACCGATGACCACGGTGCGTCCTCGGACCATTGAGGCCAGTGGAGCTGAGTCATGCAATGCGCGTCGATCGATCTGCGTGGAGATCGCCTTGTTCACGACCTGCGCAACTCCCGTATGCCAGTCGCCGAACAGCTCGGTCAGGAGCTCTGCCTCCGAGAGGTCGCCTCCCCGCTCGTTGAGAAGATCCTCCCGCACGCAGGCGAACCAGTTGGTCGTCCGCGCATCGTGGGGCGTGATGCCGAAGAGGCGTCCGCGCCCCCACGTCTCCGTCACTTCGTCAACAGTCCCGGGCACGACTCCGCGAAATGCGGCCGTTCCGAGCGGCCGCGACGAGGCTGTCCGGTCGCTGACGGCCTGCCGGATCCGGCTGTTGATCCCGTCGGCACCCACGATCAGATCGGCCTCGGGAAGAGAAGCATGATCTGAAACGGCCGACGACCATCGCACCTTTCCCTCGAGAGCGCCGCTGTAGAGGAGCTCATGCAACGTCGGTCGGGGGACCAGGTAGGCAGGCTCGCGCGAGATGACTCGAGCGAACGTCGATCCGTCCGGACGAAGGAATGTGGCTCCCTGCTGCAGAACCCCCTGCTCTCGCACCGCGTCCGCGATGCCGAGCCTTTCCAGCGCCGCCATCGCCTCCGCCACATGCCCAACGCCGTTCCCGTCGCAGGCAAGCCATCGGCACGCTCGTACAGCGTCACGTCCCAACCGTCGTCCAGCAGTGCCCTCCCAGCGGCCAGGCCCGCGATACCCGCCCCGACAATCATCGCTTCGCGCCTCACGCCTTCATGCTACTACGTTCATAGTCTCTTGACACTACAATTCTGGCAGTGCGTCACCTGAAGCACCGGCACGAGGACGCACAAGCCGCGGCCCCGGGTTTCTCCCAAGGGCTTCGGTAATGGGGACGCCGGCGTATCGGCACGCGGGCCGTGGAGCGGTTCGGGCTGCAATGGCGCCGCAGCAGAAACGGCCCCTGACGCTGGAGGACGCTGGGTGGTGTCCTCGCAGCTCAGGGGCCGTTTCAGCCAGCTGGCCGGTGGGCGTCGCCCACGCGGATCAGATGTCGTAGTAGAGCTCGAACTCGTGCGGGTGGGGGCGCAGCTGCACGGGCGCGATCTCCTCGGTGCGCTTGTACTCGATCCACGTCTCGATGAGGTCGGGCGTGAACACGTCACCGGCGGTGAGGAACTCGTGGTCGGCCTCGAGCGAGTCGAGCACGGCGCCCAGCGAGGTGGGGACATGGTCGATCTGCGCGTACTCCTCGGGCGGGAGTTCGTAGATGTTCTTGTCCACGGGCGCGGGCGGCTCGATCTTGTTCTTGATGCCGTCGAGGCCGGCCAGCAGCAGCGCCGAGAAGGCGAGGTACGGGTTGGCCGACGGGTCGGGGCAGCGGAACTCGATGCGCTTGGCCTTCGGGTTGTTGCCGGTGATCGGGATACGCACGCACGCCGAGCGGTTGCGGGCCGAGTACACGAGCGCGATCGGCGCCTCGTAGCCCGGCACGAGGCGGTGGTACGAGTTGACCGACGGGTTCGTGAAGGCGAGCAGGCTCGGAGCGTGCTTGAGGATTCCGCCGACGTAGTAGCGGGCCATGTCCGACAGTCCGCCGTAGCCGGCCTCGTCGTAGAACAGCGGCTCGCCGTTGCTCCAGATCGACTGGTGGACGTGCATGCCCGAGCCGTTGTCGCCGAAGATCGGCTTCGGCATGAAGGTCACGGTCTTGTCCGCGGCCCACGCCGTGTTGCGGATGATGTACTTGAACTTCATCACGTCGTCGGCGGCCTTGAGCAGCGTGTCGAAGTTGTAGTTGATCTCGGCCTGGCCGGCGGTGCCGACCTCGTGGTGACCGCGCTCGACGGTGAGGCCCACGCGCTCGAGGTTGGCCATCATGTCGCCGCGCAGCTCGGAGAAGTGGTCGGTCGGCGTGACGGGGAAGTAGCCGCCCTTGTACCGCACCTTGTAGCCGCGGTTGTCGACGATGTCGTCGCCGGTGGACCAGGCACCGGCGGCCGACTGGATCTCGTAGTACGACTTGTTCGCGCTCGTGCCGAAGCTGACGCGGTCGAAGATGTAGAACTCGGCCTCGGGCGCGAAGAAGGCGGTGTCGCCGATTCCGGTGGTCTTCAGGTACGCCTCGGCCTTGCGAGCGATGTTGCGCGGGTCGCGCGAGTAGGCCTCACCGGTGATCGGGTCGTGCACGAAGAAGTCGATGGCGATCGTCTTGCGCGCGCGGAAGGGATCGACGTAGGCCGTCTTGAGGTCGGGGAGCAGCGTCATGTCCGACTGGTCGATGCTCTGGAACCCGCGGACCGACGAGCCGTCGAACGCGAGGCCGCTCTCGAACACGCCCTCGTCGAAGGAGGAGACCGGTACGGTGAAGTGCTGCTGGATGCCCGGCAGATCCGTGAAGCGGACGTCGATGAACTCGACACCTTCGTCCTTGATGTACTTGAACAGCTCGTCGGCATTGCCGAACATGAGGGCCTCCTCGACCGCCGGTTGGCGGGTCATCGTCGGTACTACGTGATCGTGACGCGGTGGGGAGCGTCGTCCTTGACGCTACGCACGTGCAGTTTCCCGTCCATCACTGGTTTGTTTCATCGATGTTACAAACTCGACGGTGACCTTGCGGGCCGCGAGAAAGGCCGTGCGGACCTGCTCGATAGGCTCGACCCGTGCCGTCATCGCCCTCCCACGACGCCCCTGACGTCGCAGATCCGACTGAAGCGACGATCGGCCGCCGGCTGGTGGCGCTCGTCATCGACTGGCTGCTCGCCGCGCTGATCGCCGGCCTCGCGTTCGGGATCGGCTATCCGCCCGAAGGACCCCGCCAGAGCTTCGTCATCCAGTTCGTCTTCATCGTGTTCGTCGGACTCTTCGTGGGGCTGTTCGGCGTGTCTCCGGGAAAGCGCGCGGTGCGGCTCGCCGTCATCAACCGCGACGGTGCCGTGATCGGCTGGTGGCGCGGACTGCTGCGCACCGCGCTGATGAGCGTCGTCGTCCCGGCGCTGATCCAGACCAAAGACGGCCGCGGCCTTCACGATCTCGCGGTGGGCAGCAAAGTCGTGAAGGTGCCGAAGGCGAGCTGAACTCAGCCGCGCATCATTTTGCGGGCGCCCTTCATGCTCGTGGGCATCGGGCCACGCGGCATGGGGGCGGCCGGACGCATCGCGTCGAGCGCCTTGACCTTGTAGAGGATGTCGGTCTGCTGCGCCGGCTTGATCGCCTTGGGCAGCTTGCGGACCTTCTTGACGAGCTTGGGGAGCGGGACCTCGCCCTCGCCGCGACCGACTACGAGCGTCGTGACCGGGGTGCCCTCGCCGACGATGCGCTGGTGCTTCTTGGCCTCGCTGGCGAGCAGGGAACGCGTGCGGCCCGGGTTGCCCTCGCCGACGAGGATCACGCCGGGGCGGCCGATGACACGGTGCACGACATCCTGCTGCTTGGTGAAGCCGACGGCCTGCTTGACGTCCCAGCGTCCGCGCAGCATCGTCAGCGCGGCACCGCCGGCCCCGAGCTGACCCTCGGCCTGCTGGTACATCGAGCGCTCGGCGCGGCGACCGAAGACGGTGATCGTGGCAAGCGAAGCCGTGGTGAGGACCAACAGCACCGTGAGGACGATGCCGAGCCAGCCGGTGCCGATGAGCACGAGGCTGAGCGTCGCGACGATCGCTGCCGTCAGGATCCACACGCCGAGCAGAATCCAGCCCAGCTTCGGGTCGGTCTGCTTGGTGTTGCGGTAGGCCTGGCGCATCTGCGCGATGCGGCCGGTGGGGACGGCAGGAGCGTTGGACATGCGTCGATTCTACGCGAGCGCCCTGCGCCCACGGAGCGGCCCGACGCTAGGCCGGACCGGCCGGTTACTCGGCCTTGCTGCGCGCGTCGATCGCCTGCTGGTACAGGCGGCCGGCGCGGTAGGACGAGCGGACGAGCGGCCCGGACATGACACCGGCGAAGCCGATCTCCTCGGCCTCGGCAGCCAGCTCGACGAACTCCTCGGGCTTGACCCAGCGCTCGACGGGATGGTGGCGCACCGACGGGCGCAGGTACTGGGTGATCGTGATGAGATCGCAGCCGGCCTCGTGCAGGTCGCGCAGCGCCTCGGAGACCTCGTCGCGGGTCTCACCCATGCCGAGGATCAGGTTGGACTTGGTCACCAGACCGAAGGCCCGCGCCTGCGTCAGCACGTCGAGCGAACGCTCGTAGCGGAACGCCGGGCGGATGCGCTTGAAGATGCGCGGGACGGTCTCCACGTTGTGCGCGAGCACCTCGGGCCGCGACTCGAAGACCTCGGTCAGCAGCTCGGGCTTGCCGTTGAAGTCGGGAATGAGGTTCTCCACGCCCGTTCCCGGGTTGAGCTCGTGGATCTTGCGCACCGTCTCGGCGTACAGCCAGGCGCCGCCGTCGGGAAGGTCGTCGCGCGCGACACCGGTGATGGTGGCGTACCGCAGCTGCATCTTCTGCACGCTCTCGGCAACGCGGCGCGGCTCGTCGCGGTCGAGCGCCGTCGGCTTGCCGGTGTCGATCTGGCAGAAGTCGCAGCGTCGCGTGCACTGCTCTCCGCCGATGAGGAAGGTGGCCTCGCGGTCCTCCCAGCATTCGAAGATGTTGGGGCACCCGGCCTCCTGACACACCGTGTGCAGGCCTTCGCCCTTCACGAGCTGCATGAGTTCGTTGTACTCCGGACCCATCTTGGCGCGCGTCTTGATCCACGACGGCTTCTTCTCGATGGGCGTCTGCGCGTTGCGGACTTCGAGGCGCAGCATCTTACGGCCTTCGGGTGCGATAGTCATCGTGGTCAGCCTACCCCTGCACCGGGAGCTTCACCGAGCCGACCGAGAGGCCGACATGGGCGGTGCGGTCGATGTCCGGACTGGGGTCGTACGGCTTCCAGGACAGGAGGTCCGTGAGGTGCCGGGCCACCGCGGGAGCGGCCTCGGGTACCGTGACCGTCCGGCCGAGCTCGGCCGACAGGGTGGTGACACCGGCGTCGGCGATCCCGCAGGGGACGAACCGGTCGTACCAGCCGAGGTCGACGTCGCAGTTGAGGCTGAACCCGTGCATCGTGACGCCCCGCGAGACGCGGATGCCGATCGCGGCGATCTTGCGTTCCGGGCGGCCGGGCGCCTCGGGCAGCCAGACTCCCGAGCGGCCGGGCACGCGACCCGTGGTGACGCCGAACTCGGCGAGCGCGCGCATCAGCGCCTCCTCGACGCGCCGGACGTAGTCGACGACCAGCACGTGGGAGGGCAGCTTGGTGATCGGGTAGCCGACCAGCTGACCGGGCCCGTGGAAGGTGATCTTGCCGCCGCGGTCGACGTCCACCACCGGGGTGCCGTCCTGCGGGCGCTCGAACGGTTCCGTGCGCTTGCCGGCCGTGTAGACCGGCGGATGTTCCAGGAAGAGGGCGGTGTCCTCGATCCGATCCGCGACGCGGTCCGCATGCAGCTGGCGTTGCAGCTCCCAGGCGTCGAGGTAGTCGATCGCCTGCTCGCCGTACCAGGAGTCCAGGATGCGTAGGCTCACGCCCGTCAGCCTACGCCTCTTGACCGACCTCGTCGGCGAGGCGTTCGCGACCAGCCGCTTGCGCGGTGCCTGTGGAAAGGCCGGAGCCTTCGGCGTAGGTCAGCGCGACGATGGGCGACATGGGTGACCTCATCGCCGTGCTGGCCACGCTCCTGCCCTCCGCTGCAGCAGACCCCTGCCTGGTCGTCGAGGGCCTCGACGTGCAGCGTCAGATCGCCTACGCCCGGGCGGACCCGGCGGCGCTCGACGCGGTCTACGCTGAGGGCTCCGCCGCAGGTACCGCCGACCGCCAGGTGCTCACCGAGTACCGGGACCGCGGCATCACGGTGCGTGGCGCACGACTCGAACGCCGCTCCTGCGAGCGGTTGGCCGACGACAGGGTGCGCAGCGTCGAACGCCTCGGCGCTGCCGTCGCGGTCCTCCCCGACGCCACCCAGCGGGATCTTCCTCGCGACAACTGGAATGAGCGTGACGTGACGCTGGTGGTGGAGGAGGGGCGCTGGCGCATCCGCGACGTGCGCGAGCGCAGGTGACTCGGAGCGTGTCTCAGGCGAGTGCCGTGGCGAGGATCGCGTCCACGTCGCGGTCGGCGAAGGAGAAGCCGGACTCGGTCAGTCGCCGCGGCTCCAGGCGCAAGGAGCCGAGCAGATCCTCGGCGATGCCGCCGAGCGCGGCCCGGATCGCGAACGAGGGCGCGGTGAGCGCGGCGGGGCGTCCGAGGGCGCGGGCGAGGGCGCGCGTGAACTCGGCGTTGGTCGGCGGGTTCGGGGCGGCGAGATTGAGCGGCCCGCTGATCTCGTCATGCTCGGCAGCGAAGCACACCGCCTGAACCCAGTCGCGGCGGCTGATGCAGGAGAAGTACTGCCGGCCGGAGCCGAGCCGGGCCCCGAAGCCGAACGAGAACGGGACTTTCATGAGCTTGAGGGCGCCACCCGAGGCGTCCAGCACCATCGAGGTGCGCAGGTAGACCACGCGGGCGCCGGCCTCGACCGCCGGAGTGGTGGCGGTCTCCCACGCCTGCGAGACCTCGGCCAGGAAGCCGTCGCCGGGGCCGTCCTCCTCGGTCAGCACCCGCGCGCCGCGGTCGACGCCGTACCAGGACATGCCGGACCCGCTGAGGAAGGCCGGGGGAGTGGGGGCGTGCGCCACGGCCCGCGCGAGCGTGGTGGTGGCACCGAGCCGCGAGCGCAGGATCTCCTCGGCCCTGCGTCCGGTGCGCGGCCATTGCGAGATGGGCGCACCCGACAGGTTCACGACGACGTCGGCGTCGGCGATGAGAGCCTCGTCGACCTCGCCGGCTGCCGGGTCCCATGGCGACGCGTCAGCGTCGGCCGCGTCCCCGCGCACGAGCCGCGTGACGTCGTGCCCGGCGTCGCGCAGCGCCGACACCAGCGGGGCACCGAGAAATCCCGATGCCCCTCCGATGACGACGCGCATGACGTCAGCCGAGCTCGCCCTCGAAGGCCCCGCCCTCAAGACGCTGCTTGACGGCGGTCAGGAACCGGCCGGCGTCCGCACCGTCGATGATGCGGTGGTCGTAGGTGAGCGCGAGGTACGCCATGTGACGGACCGCGATGCTGTCGCTGCCGTGGGCGTCGGTGACGACGACCGCGCGCTTGACGACCGCACCCACGCCGAGGATCGCCACCTGCGGCTGGTTGATGATCGGCGTATCGAACAGTGCACCGTTGCTGCCGAGGTTGGTGATCGAGAAGGTGCCACCGCTCAGCTCGTCGGGGCTGATCTTGTTCGTCCGCGTGCGCTCGGCGACGTCGGCGATCTTGCGAGCCAGCCCGGCGATGGAGAGATCGCCGGCGTCCTTGATGACCGGCACGATCAGGCCGCGCTCGGTGTCGACCGCGATACCGAGGTGCTCACCGGCCGGGTAGGTGACCGTGCCCGCCTCGAGGTCGAGGGAGGCGTTGAGCTGCGGGTAGGCCTTGAGCGCCTCGACCGCCGCCTTCGCGAAGAAGGGGAGGTACGTCAGCTTGACGCCCTCGCGCTCGGCGAACGCGTTCTTGTGCTGCGCACGCAGACGCGCGATCTCGGTGACGTCGACCTCGTGGACCTGCGTGAGCTGCGCCGAGACCTGGAGCGACTCGGTGAGTCGCGCCGCGATCGTCTTGCGCAGACGCGAGAGCTTCTCGGTCTTGCCGCGCAGCGCCGAGACCTCGGTGGACGGCGCGGGCGCGGCAGCCGCGGCAGGCGCCTGAGCGGCGGGGGCGCTGGGCTGCTCGGCCTTCTTGGCCGCGTCCAGAATGTCCTGCTTGCGGATACGGCCACCGACGCCGCTGCCCTGGATCGAGGACAGGTCGACGCCGTGCTGCTTGGCGAGCTTGCGGACGATCGGGGTCACGTACCCCTCGTCGCCGCCGGTCGAGTTCTCCGCCTGGGCGGGAGCGGACTGCTCGGCGCGAGTGGGTTCCTGGGCCTGCTTGGCGGGCTCGGGCTGCGCCGGGGCCGGCTCGGGCTCGGGCTCCGGCTGCGGTTCCGGCTCGGGCTCGGGCTGCGGTTCGGGTTCCGGCTCGGCCTGCGGAGCCGCCTCCTGCGCGGGGGCGGCGTCGGCGTCGCCGATGATGGCGAGCTCGGCGCCCACCTCGACCGTCTCGTCCTCCTCGACCTTGATCTCGAGGAGCGTGCCGGCGACCGGCGAGGGGATCTCGGTGTCGACCTTGTCGGTGGAGATCTCGAGCAGGGGCTCGTCGACCTCGACGGTGTCGCCGACCTGCTCCCTCGGTGACGCTCTCGCCGAGCGCGGGCAGTGTCACCGACTGGCCGCCGGCGGAGCCGCCGGCCGGCTTGGCCTCGGGCTGGGGCGCGGGCGCGGCCTCGTCGGGCTCGCTCGCGTGCTCCTCCTGCGTCTCCTCGGTGACGTTCTCCTCGCTCACCGGAGCGTCGGCGGTGTCGTCGCCGGCGTCGGACGGGGACTCGCCCTCGTCGCCGATCACGGCGAGCACCTCGCCGACCTCGACGGTGTCGTCCTCGTCGACCTTGACCTCCAGGAGGACGCCGGCCACGGGCGAGGGGATCTCGGTGTCGACCTTGTCGGTGGAGATCTCGAGCAGGGGCTCGTCGACCTCGACGGTGTCGCCGACCTGCTTCGGTGACGCTTTCACCGAGGGCGGGAAGGGTGACGTTGGTTGCCATGTGTTCCTCTGTCCGATTCAGGCGTGCGAGTGGAGCGGCTTGCCGGCGAGTGCCAGGGCGGCTTCACCGAGTGATTCGTTCTGCGTGGGGTGAGCGTGGATGAGCGGGGCGACATCGTCGGGGTACGCCTCCCAAGTGACCAGGAGAGCGGCTTCCCCGATCTGCTCACCCATCCGGGCACCGATCATATGGACCCCGACGATCGGCCCGTCCTGCTGACGGACCAGTTTGACCAGGCCTGCGGTCTGCAGGATCTGGCTCTTGCCGTTGCCGGCGAGGTTGTACTCGACGACGTCGACGTCGCCGAACCTCTCCCGGGCTTGCGCTTCGGTCAGGCCGACCGAAGCGAGCTCGGGTTCGCAGTAGGTGACGCGCGGAATCTGTTCGTCGACGACCGGTGCGGGGGAGAGCCCTGCGATGTCTTCGGCCACGAAGATGCCGTGCGCGAAGCCTCGGTGCGCGAGCTGGAGCCCGGCGACGAGGTCACCGACGGCATAGACGCCGTCGAGGTTGGTGCGCAGCCGCTCATCGGTCGTGACCCAGCCCCGGTCGAGTGCGAGCCCGGCTTCTTCGAAGCCCATGCCCTCCGAACGCGGTCCGCGGCCCACGGCGATGAGGACGAGGTCGGCCTCGAGCGCCGAGCCGTCCTCGAGCTGGACGACGGCGCGATCGTCGTCCTGCGAGACCTGGGTGAACTTGACGCCGGTGCGAAAACCGATCGAGCGCTTGCGGAACGCGCGCTCCAGACCCTTGCTGAGCACCGGGTCCTCGAGCGGGGCGAGGCGGTCGAGCGCCTCGACGATCGTGACCTGCGCTCCGAGCGAGGCCCAGACAGAGGCGAACTCGACGCCGATGACGCTGCCGCCGATGACGACGATCCGCTCGGGGAGCTCCTGCAGGGTCAGTGCCTGCTCGCTGGTGACGACGCGGCCACCGATCTCGACGCCCAGCGTGCGCGGGACGGAACCTGTGGCCAGGACGACGTTGGTGCCGGTGTAGCGGCGGCCATCGACCTCGACGGTGTGCGCATCGACCAGTCGACCGGTGCCCTCGACGACGGTGATGCCCGAGGTGGCGATGAGACCGGTGAGTCCGCGGTGCAGCCGGTCGACGACACCCTGCTGATAGCGCTGGACCGCCGGCATGTCGACGCCGTCGAACCGCGTCGAGACGCCGATCGCGGAGCCGTGGCGGGCGGTGTCGGCGACCTCGGCTGCGTGGAGCAGTGCTTTGGTGGGGATGCAGCCTTCATGGAGGCACGTCCCGCCGAGCTTGCCCTTCTCGATGAGGGCGACGGACTTGCCGAGCTGCGCCGCGCGGAGAGCACAGGCATAGCCTCCGCTTCCAGCTCCGAGCACGACGATGTCGAACACGGTGCCGGGATCGGCGTGGGCCACAGCAGTCCTCCCCTCGGTGTCTGCGCTCCATCTTGTCACCAGAGATGCGCTCGTGCCCACCGGGGTCGCCGACCCGTCAGTAACTTCCGGCTCGTCGCCGTCGGGCACACTAGGGGGGTGGGTTGGTTCTCTCGTCGCAAGCGCACCGACGCCGGTGCCGTCGTCTCGGACCGTGAGGCGAATCGCGCCGATCTGAAGGCGTTGGAGGAGTTTGTCGCGACCCGGCGCGGAGTGGAAGCGTTCGTCGAGCCGGCGACCGCGGTCACCCAGACGACGGTGCTGCTGGTCGCCTCGGACGGAGAGTGGACGCGCAAGCGGGTCGCCTCTGCCAAGGTCGCCTCCGACTTCGCTCGGAAGCACCAGATGCCGATCTACGACGCGAACCGTGTCGGTTACCCGCAGCGGATGCGTGAGTACAACCAGCGCGTGGCCGCCGAGCGCCGCGTCTCCACGCCCCCCGCGCCCGCACGCAGCGGGCTCAGTCCGACCCAGTTCGCGGCCCTGATGATCCTGGAGACCGTCGCGGGCGTCGATCCGCTGGGCAAGGATCCCTCGCGCGACGAGATGGAGCGGGTCTGGAGGATCGCGCGCGCCAAAGCGCACCCCGACCGCCGCGGCGGAGACCGCACGGACTGGGACAAGGTGGAGGACGCCGCTCGCACCCTCGACCTGCAGTGACAGCCGACCGGCCGTTCAGGTCCGCGCCGCTCCTCAGTGCCAGCCGGCTGGATCGAGATCGCCGGGGTAGGAGTGGGCGGGGTCGTAGGGCTGCCGCGTGAAGATGAACGACGCCAGGTCGAGGGCGCCGTCGTCGCGGACGATCAGGCGTTCGCCGGCGTAGTAGCCGTCGCGCCCCCTCCATCCGTCGCCGTCGGGAACGAAGCGCGAGCCGCGCCCGGCGCCCTCCGCGGGGCTGAGCAGGAAGCCGTCCTCGTGAGGCTCGGCGATGAACGGAGCCGGTCCCCAGTACCAGGTGCCGAGCAGTTCCCGCACCGTCGCGGACGGCTGCGGGTGGAGAGCCGCCGGCGACGGGACGACGCTCTCGGCCTCCCGCAGCAGGCCGTCCGCCAGCTCGCCGAGCCCGTGCGTCGTGTTGGTGAGGACCACGACTCCGATGCCGCGCTCCGGCTCGACCTTCAGGGTCGCGAGGAACCCGGGCATCGAGCCGCCATGACCCACGTACCGCCGTGCACCGTCGTGCCAGATGCGCCAGCCGAGCCCCTGTGCGCTGTCCCATCCCGCGCCCAGCCGGTCGTCCACCGCCAGCGGAACCCGCATGAGATCCATCGTCGCGGGGCTGAGGAGTCCCTCGCCGTCGCTCAACGCGAACCGAGCCCACCGGGCGAGGCCGTCGATCGACGACCAGACCTGGCCGGCGGGAGCCATCGCTCCGGCGTCGAATTCGGGCTCGGCGTGGAGCAGGTCCTCGTGCGGATGGACCGCCAGCGGAACCGCGGCCGAGGTGTCGGGCCGCAGCGACATCGCGTCCGCGGCACCGATCGGTGCGAGCACCTCGTCACGGACGACGTCGAACCACGGACGACCGTGCAACTGCTCGACGATGCGGCCGAGGATCGCGTAGCCGACGTTGGAGTAATGGAAGCGCGTGCCGGGCGGGTGCGCGAGGCGAAGCGCCGAGTCCCGCAGCGTCGGCCAGTCGAGGCCGGGCGTCCGCTCCCACCACGGACCTCGGGTCTCCGCCTGGAGACCCGAGGTGTGCGTCAGCAGCTGGGCGACGGTGACGTCGGCGAACGACGCATGTGCGGCATCGGGGAGGAGTTGCCGGACGCGCGTGGACAGGTCGAGCAGACCCTGTTCCCTCGCCCGCAGCACCGCCACCGCGACGAACGTCTTGGTGATGGAGCCGATGCGATACCGCGTCGCGCGATCGACCGCAGCGCCGTCGCGCCCGTCCCGGGCACCGACCGCACCGGCCCACACGACCTCATCGGTAGCGACGACCGCCGCCGTCACCGAGGGGAGGCGTCGCTCGACGTGCTCGCGGTGAAGTCGCTCGTCGAACGGGCTCATGCCAGGGTGCTGGCGATCTGCACGAGCGTGCGGACGCCGGCGCCGGTACCGCCGTTGGGCGTGTAGTCGTACGCACCGCCGTCGTTGAACGCCGGACCGGCGATGTCGAGGTGCGCCCACGAGATGTCGCCGGTGAACTCGCGCAGGAACGCCGCGGCGAACAGCGTGCCGCCGTACGGCTTGCTGCTGATCTGTCGCAGGTCGGCGATGTGCGAGGACTTGAGCGCCGAGACGACCTCGTCCGTGATCGGCAGGCGCCACATGTCCTCACCGGCCTCGCGTGAGGCGGCGAAGACGCGCTCCTCGAAGTACTCGTCACTGCCGAGGATCGCGGCCGTGCGCTGCCCGAGCGCGGTCATCGCGGCGCCGGTCAACGTGGCCACGTCGATGATGTGGTCCGGCTCGGCCTCGGTGGCCAGGGACAGCCCGTCGCCCATGACCATGCGGCCCTCGGCGTCGGTGTTGAGGACCTCCACCGTCTTGCCGTTGCGCATCGTGATGACGTCGCCCGGACGCGTGGCCGAACCGCTCGGCATGTTCTCGGCGAGGCACGCGTAGGCGGTGACGCGGATGGGCAGGCCGAGGGCGGCGATCGCGTTGACGGCAGCGACGATCGCCGCCGCCCCGCCCATGTCGCACTTCATGGTCTGCATGCTGGCGCCGGGCTTGAGCGAGAGGCCGCCGGAGTCGAACGTGATGCCCTTGCCCACGAGTGCGAGGTGCTTGGTCGCCTTGGAGGGGGAGTAGGTCAAGGTGACGAGCCGCGGAGGCGCCTCCGATCCACGCCCGACCGAGAGGATGCCGCCGCACCTCTCCTTCGCGAGACGCTTCTCGTCCCAGACGGTGACCGTGACGCCCTTCGCGGCGCCGGCCTCCATCTGCGCGGCGAAGTCGGCCGGACGCAGGTCGCCCGAGGGGGTGTTGACCCAGTCGCGGGCCTGACACACGGCCTCCGCGATGGTGACGCCGCGCTCGACCGCGGTCTTGGCCTCCGACTTGCGGGCGTCGGAGGCGATGATGCTGACCTCGCTCAGCTGAGGCTTCTGCGCAGCCTTCTCGCGAGCCTTCGTGCCCTGGTAGCGGTCGAAGCGGTAGGCCGTGAGCACGGCACCCTCGGCGACGGCGGTCAGCTGGTGCGGCTCGAGCGCGCCGAACTCCACCACGGCGTGACGTGCCGGGGGAGCGGCCCGCAGGCCGGCGGCGACGGCACGGCGCAGGTCCTCGTCGCTCGCCTCGTCGTCGACTGCGACGAACACCGTGACGGGCGCCTTCGTCCCGGCCGGACTGCTGGTCACCAGCGTCTGCCCGGCCTCCTGTCGGAAACCGAGCGCGGAGAACGGAACGGTGTCCTCGTCGAGCGCGTCGGAGGCGCGGATCGCGCGGATCACGACGTCGCTGGACGGGGCTGTGGGACGCAGGGATACCGAGACCATGCCGACACTGTATCCACGGGTAGGTTGGGCGCATGGACCTGCTGCACTCGCCGCTGCACGACCGCCACGAGGCGCTGGGAGCCAAATTCGCCGAGTTCGGCGGCTGGGAGATGCCGCTGGAATATGCGGGCGGCGGCGTCCTCGCCGAGCATGCCGCCGTGCGTGAGGGAGTCGGGCTGTTCGACGTCAGCCACCTCGGCAAGGCGATGGTGCGCGGCGCCGGCGCGGCCGAGTTCGTCAACCGCTGCCTCACCAACGATCTGCGCAAGATCCGCCCCGGCCAGGCTCAATACACCCTCTGCTGCGACGAGGACGGCGGGACGGTCGACGACCTCATCGCGTACCTGCGCAGCGACTTCGAGGTCCTCCTGATCCCGAACGCCGCCAACACCGCCGAGGTCGTCCGCCGGCTCGCGGCGCACGCCCCCGAAGGCGTCGACGTCACCGACCTCCACCGGCGCTACGCGATCCTCGCGGTGCAAGGTCCCCGCAGCGCCGAGGTGCTGTCTCGGCTCGACGTGCCGGCCGACCACGACTACATGTCGTTCGCCACCGCCGCGATCGCCGGGCACGAGGCGATCGTCTGCCGCACCGGGTACACCGGCGAGCGCGGCTACGAGCTGGTGGTCTCGAGCGATCACGCCGCGGACGTCTGGGACGCCGTCATGGAGGCGGGCGCGGACGCCGGCATCCGTCCGTGCGGCCTCGGTGCCCGGGACACCCTGCGGACCGAGATGGGTTATCCGCTGCACGGTCACGAGCTCTCGGCCGAGATCAGCCCCGTCATGGCGCGAGTCGGCTGGGCGGTCGGCTGGGACAAGGACGAGTTCTGGGGCAAAGCCGCGCTGGAGCGTCAGCGTGCGGAGAAGACGGTCTCGACGCTGCGCGGGCTGCGCGCGCAGGGACGCGCCATCCCTCGTCCCGGCATGCAGGTGGCGACTGAGGACGGACGCACGGTCGGCGAGGTCACCTCGGGCACCTTCAGCCCCACGCTGCGAGAGGGGATCGGCCTGGCCCTCCTCGATCGCAGCGTCGCCGACGGCGACACGGTGGTCGTCGACGTGCGAGGACGCGCGCAATCGTTCACGGTGGTGAAACCACCGTTCGTGACCCCCTCGACCAAGGAGGACTGAGCATGACCGCTGCATGGCGCTGGACCTACGAGACCGCCGACGGCGCACAGGTCGGCAACTCGCACGACTTCGAGAGCCGCAGCGACGCCGAGACGTTCATCGGGCTGGAGTTCGAGACGCTTCTCGGCAACGGGGTCGACCAGGTGCGTCTCCACGAGGGCGACACCGAGGTCTACGGGCCGATGAGCCTGCACGCGGAGTGAGGTTCAGGGCGCGGCGCGATCAGTAGCGATCGCGCAGCGGTTCGCCGCGCTCGATGGTCGGGCGAGGCCGACGCGTGCGGCGCAGCTGGGTCGAGCGCAGCACGCCGTAGGTGACCGCGCCCTTCGTCTCGCCGGGCTCGAAGCGACGCTTGAGCTCCCGCTTGAGGCCGATCACGAGGAAGATCTCGTCCACGACGGTGGACAGGATCGTCACGCTCCACAGGAAGAAGACGACCGTGACCGCCGTCGGGTTCGGGATGAAGCTGAGGACCAGGATGACGACGAGGATCGGCAGCATGTACTCGGCCACTGACCGGCGCCGGTCGATGTAGTCGCGGACCAGCGCCCGGACAGGCCCGCGGTCGCGGGCCGGAAGGTAGGCGGCGTCGCCGCGTCCGTCGAGGGCGGCGAGCTGCTTGTCGCGCAGCTTGTTACGGCGCTCGCGCTCACGGCGCATCTGCTCGCGGCGTCCCGTGGGCCGCTTCATCTGCTCCTTGCGAGCGGCCTCGGCTTCCTTGCGGGAACGCGTGGGGCGGCCCTTGCCGGGTGCGTCGTCGATCACGCGCGAAACCCTACCGGGCGTCGCCAATCAGCCGTCCCGCAGCATGGCGCGACCCCGTACGCTGGGCCCATGGCAGGTGGTGGGATCTCAGCGCGCATCGGACGGTGGTGGCGCTCGCGTGCCGCCGAACGCGACCTGGAGAACCCCGAACGTCTTCGGGGCAAGCTCGACGAGACGTACCGCGAGCAGATCCAGATGCTGACTCGCGTGCGCCGTGGTGTGGCCGAGGTGGCCACGAGCCGCAAGCGCGTCGAGGTGCAGATGGCGCAGCTGCAGCGGCAGATCGAGGACTTCGACGCGCGCTCTCGCGACGCCGTGGGCCGTGGCGACGACGCCGCCGCCCGCGACGCCCTCACCCGCAAGGTCACGCTCGAGAAGGCACACCAGGAACTCGCCGACCGCCATGCCTCGCTGGCGCGCGAGGAGCAGTCGCTCGAACAGGCTGCCACCCGGGTCGAGCGGCAGATCGAGGATTTCCGCCTGCGCAAGGACACGCTGACCGCCCGGTACTCGGCGGCGAGCGCCCGTGCCGAGATCAACGACGCCACGCGCGGCATCTCCTCGGCCACGAGTGAGATCGGTCAGGCGATGGACGAGGCCGAACGCCACACGCGAGAACTCGAAGCCACCGCCGACGCGGTCGACGAGCTGGTCGCCGAGGGCATCGTGACCCGACCGGGGGAGTCGCCCGACGACGCTCTCGCCCGCCACTTCGACGCCGCGCTCGGCGATCTGCCGCCACTGGACCACGACAAGAAGGGAAACGATGGCCCGCACCAGATTTCGTCGTGATCGGGGGCTCTCCTGGCGCATGGGGACCGTGAGCCTCGGTCTCGGTGCGCTCTACGTCGCCTTCGGCGCCGTCCTCATCTACTTCTCCGGCAGCGCCGTCATCGGCCTCGTCATCACGCTCGGTCTGGCCTGGGGGCAGTGGTACTTCTCCGACAGCCTCGCGCTGAAGTCGATGGGTGCCAAGGTCGTGAGCCCGCAGCAGGCTCCGGAGCTGCACGCCATGATCGACCGCCTCGTGGCGCTGGCCGACATGCCCAAACCCCGGGTGGCCATCGCGGTCACCGACATCCCGAACGCCTTCGCCACCGGGCGGACGCCGAACCACTCGGCGGTGTGCGTGACGACGGGCATCATGCAGCGCCTCGACGCCGACGAGCTCGAAGGCGTCCTCGCCCACGAGCTCGCGCACGTGGCCAACCGCGACGTCTCGGTGATGACCGTGGCGTCCTCGCTCGGTCTGCTGGCCGGTTTCATCACCCGCTGGGGCTTTTACTTCGGTGGCGGCAACAACCGCAACAACAACAACGGCGGACCCGCGTTCATCGTGGTGTTCCTCGTCAGCGTGCTCGTCTACTTCGTCAGCTTCCTGCTGACGCGCGCCCTCTCGCGGTATCGCGAGCTGAGCGCCGACCGGTCGGGTTCCTACCTCACCGGCCGCCCCTCGAAGCTCGCGTCCGCTCTGATGAAGATCTCGGGCGACATGTCGCGCATCCCCAACCGCGATCTGCGCGACGTGCAGAGCATGAACGCGTTCTTCATCGCCCCGGCGCTCAACGGCGAGTCGGTCGCCGCGCTGATGTCGACGCACCCGTCGCTGGACCGCCGGCTCGCGCAGCTGTCGCAGATCAGCGCCGACCTCTCGGAGCGTGGCTGATGGGCTTCCTCGACGCCATCTTCGGTCGTACGACGCCGCCGAAGGCCGATCTCGAGGTGCTGTTCTCGGTGCCGCAGGCCGCGCTCTCGCTGGAGGTCCAGGGCTTCAGATTCCTCGGCCGGGGTGCGGTCTGCTTCCGCGACAGCGAAGGATCGGCGGACGACGACGTGATCGCCGAGGTCGAGCAGATCATCACCGTCGACGAAGGCGCCAGAATCGAGCGCACCCAGGACCAGTACGGGTTCACCTGGTTGTCGGTGCACCGCGAGGCCGGGGACGCGATCGCCGTCGCGACCGACCTGCACGCCCTCAACTCCTCGCTGGCCGATCACGGCTTCAGTTCGGCGCTGCTGTGCTCGACGTTCCTCTTCGAATACCAGGGCCGCACGCTCGCCCTGGTCTACCTGTTCAAGCGCGGCACGTTCTATCCGTTCGTCCCCGAGAGCGGGTCCGCGCAGCGACGCGACAACGCCCTCGAACTCCAGATCCGCGGCATCGTGGAGGCGGACGTCCCGGTCGAGAAGGATCTCGGTCGCTGGCTCGCCATCTGGGGCGCGCCCGGGCTGGGCTGAGCCGCACCGCGCGATAGGTTGGGACCGTGACGATCGACACCCTGTCCCGCGCGGACCTGCAGGAGTTCCACGACCACCAGCGCCAGGCCTACGACGCCCTCAAGCAGGCCGGCCTGTCCCTCGACATCACGCGCGGCAAGCCCTCGGCCGAGCAGCTCGACCTCTCCACCGAGCTGCTCACCCTCCCGGGTGCGGACGACTACCGCGCCGGCGGAGTCGACGTCCGTAACTACGGCGGCAACACGGGTCTGCCCGAACTGCGCTCGATCTTCGCTGAACTGCTGAGCGTGCCGGTCGAGCAGCTCGTCGCGGGCGACAACGCCAGCCTGTCGCTCATGCACGACACGATCCTGTGGTCGCTCGTGCACGGGAACCCCGACTCGCCGCGCCCCTGGGCGGCGGAGGAGAAGGTCACCTTCATCTGCCCGTCGCCCGGCTACGACCGCCACTTCGCCATCTGCGAGCACTACGGCATCGACATGGTGGCCGTCGACATGCTCGACGACGGCCCGGACATGGCCGCCGTGCGCGAACTCGTCAAGGACCCGTCGGTCAAGGGCATCTGGCTTGTCCCGACGTACTCCAACCCCACCGGCGCGGTCATCAGCGAGGCGGTCGCCGCCGAACTCGCCGCGCTGGAGACGGCGGCGCCGGACTTCCGGATCTTCTGGGACAACGCGTACGCCGTGCACCATCTGACCGACGAGCAGGTCAAGACCGCCGACATCCTGGGGCTGTGCGCCTCGAGCGGCCATCCCGACCGGCCGCTGATCTACGCAAGCACCTCCAAGATCACGCTGGCGGGCGCCGGCGTGAGCTTCTTCGGCAGCTCGCCGGCCAACATCGCCTGGTACCTCGGACACGCCGCGGTGCGCGCGATCGGGCCGGACAAGGTCAACCAGTGGCGGCACGCGCGTTTCCTGCGCGACGCCGAGGGCGTGCTCGCCCACATGGAGCGGCACCGCGAGATCCTCGGTCCGAAGTTCGCGGCCGTCGATGAGATCCTCAGCGCGCGGCTCGGCGACCACGGCGTCGCCACGTGGACGCAGCCGCGGGGCGGGTACTTCGTCAGCCTCGACGTGCCTGACGGCACCGCGGCGCGGGTCGTGCAGCTGGCCAAGGAGGCGGGCATCGCGCTCACCCCGGCCGGAGCCGCCTTCCCGTACGGACAAGACCCGCGCGACCGCCACATCCGCATTGCGCCGTCGTTCCCGCCGCTGGAGGAGCTGCGTGCCGCCATGGAGGGGCTCTGCACCTGCGTGCTGCTCGCAGCGGCGGAGAAAGCGCTGGCCTGACCGTGCGCGTCCTGGTCGCGCCCGACGCGTTCTCCGGGACGCTCACGGCGCCCCAGGCCGCGGAGGCGATCGCCGAAGGCTGGCGCCGCACGGCCCCGGACGACGAGATCACCGTCGCGCCGATGGCGGACGGCGGGCCTGGCTTCGTCGAGGTGCTGCACGCCGCTCTCGGCGGCCGCTTGCACGCGGTCACCGTCCGGGGTCCCGTCGGTGAGCCGCTGCCCGTCTCACTGCTCGTCGACGGATCCACCGCCTACGTGGAGTCGGCGCAGGCGTGCGGCCTCCACGTGGTCGAGCCGGCACGCCGCTCACCGTGGACGGCGACGAGTTTCGGCGTCGGCGAGGCGGTGGCCGCCGCCGTCGACGCCGGTGCCCGCCGCATCGTCGTCGGTCTGGGCGGCAGCGCCACGAACGACGGGGGAGCGGGGCTGCTCGCGGCGCTCGGTGCCACGGCGGACGGGCCGCTCGACCGGGGACCCGCCGGGCTGGAGCAGGTGTCGGCCGTCGACGTGATGGCCGCCCGGGAGCGGTTGTCCGGTGTCGAGCTGGTCGTCGCGGCCGACGTGGAGACCCGGTTGCTCGGCATGTTCGGCGCGTCGAAGATGTTCGGCGCACAGATGGGGTTCTCCGAGGAGGACATCCTGCGCGTCGACCGGGTCCTCGACGGCTTCGTCGTCGCGGTCTGCGGACGCACCCCCTCCGAACGACGACTCGCCGACTCGCCGTCGGCCGGCGCCGCCGGCGGACTGGGATTCGCCCTGCTGCTGCTCGGTGGCTCCGTCACCACCGGTCTCGGGGTCGTCGCCGACGCCACCGGCCTCCGTGCCCTCGCCCGGTCGCACGACCTGGTCCTGACCGGCGAGGGGGCGTTCGACTACGCGTCGCGGGCGGGCAAAGTCGTTTACGGTGTCGCCACGATCGCCGCGGAGGCAGCGCGCCCCTGCGTCGTGCTGGCGGGCACGGTCGACGTCGGAGCGCGGGAGATGCGTGCCCTCGGCGTCGAATCGGCCTACGGGCTCACCGATCGCCTCGCCGTGGAGGAGGCGATGCACGCCCCTGCACGCCATCTGGCCGACCTCGCGGCGCGTGTCGCCCGCACCTGGTCGACATCCGCCGGAGCTGGACGCTGATCGAGTTCGTTCCCGCGAGCGCGTACGATGGGAATGGAATCGTGACGGGGGGCGTTGACCTCGATCACCAGCAGTCCACCGGCAGGAGCACACATGACCACGACGGACCAGACCCAGACCACGGCGCCGGCCGACGGAGTGACGCTGACCTCCGGAGCGGCGGCCAAGGTCAAGAGCCTGCTCGACCAGGAAGGCCGTGACGACCTCTCGCTGCGCATCGCCGTGCAGCCGGGCGGTTGCTCGGGCCTCCGGTACCAGCTGTTCTTCGACGAGCGTTCGCTCGACGGCGACGAGATCCGCGAGTTCGAGGGCGTCAACGTCGTCGTCGACCGGATGAGCCTGCCGTACCTCCACGGCGCCACGATCGACTTCGTCGACACCATCGAGAAGCAGGGCTTCACGATCGACAACCCGATGGCGACCGGTTCGTGCGCCTGCGGCGACTCGTTCCACTGATCAGCCTCTCCTGACGGCGCCGGGGTGAGTTCGACTCACCCCGGCGCCGTCGTCATTTCCGCGCTCACGGTCGCCGCACGGCCCGGGGGGCTGGGGACGCGGGGGAGGGGTTCGTATGCTGGATCAGTGCATCTCGCCATCGCCGGGTCGGTCGCGACCGACCACCTGCAGACGTTCTCCGGCCGCTTCTCGGACTCGCTGGTCCCCGACCAGCTCGACAAGATCTCGGTCTCGTTCCTCGTCGACGACCTCGAGGTCCGTCGTGGCGGCTGCGCCGCCAACATCTCGTTCGGTCTCGCTCAGTTGGGGCACGCCCCGACGCTGGTCGCCTCCGTCGGGACCGACTTCGCCGACCAGGGCTACCAGAAGTGGCTCGAGACGGCCGGCGTCGATTGCTCCCAGCTGCGCGTCTCGCGGGACCGCCACACGGCCCTGTGCACCATCACGACCGACGACGCGCACGCGCAGATCGTGACGTTCTATCCCGGCGCGATGGCCGAGGCGCGTGAGATCGACATCGCCGAGCTGCACAGCAGCCGGCCGATCGATCTGCTGCTCATCGGCCCGGACGACCCCGAGGGCATGCTGCGTCACACGCGGGCCGCCCGCGAGATCGGCCTGGCGTTCGCGGCCGATCCCTCCCAGCAGCTCGCCTGGGCCGACGGCGAGATCATCCGCGACCTCATCGACGGCGCGGCCTACCTGTTCTGCAACGAGTACGAAGCCGCGCTCATCGAGAAGAAGACCGGCTGGGGCGAGGCCGAGGTCCAAGAGCACGTCGGCACACGCGTCGTCACGCACGGCAAGGACGGGGCCGTCGTCTACACGCCCGGTGGTGAGCGCATCGAGGTGTCCGCCATCGACGGCATCGAAGCGGTCGATCCCACCGGCGTCGGCGACAGCTTCCGGGCGGGTTACCTGGCCGGCGTCGCGGCCGGGCTCAGCCCCCAGCGGTGCGCCGAGGTGGGCTGCACGATCGCCGCCGCCGTCGTCGAGACGGTCGGCACGCAGGAGTACGACCTCCACGCCGACACCTTCCTGCGCCGCGTCGAGCAGCAGTACGGCCGCGACGCTCGTGAAGAAATTCACCAAGCCCTCGCGATCCGCGGGTGAGCCGGTGACGACGTGGCGGAGTGAGGCCGACCTGAGCGATCTCTCAGCGAGGCACTGCGTTAGGGTTTTGGTGACAACCAGGTGATGGTCCAGGTTTCAGAAAGGCGCCCCGTGGGTCGGAAGAAGTTGGCGGCGATCCTCGCCGCAGCCGTGGTGTTGCTCAGCGGCTGTTCCCCTCTTGACGAGTCGGAGTTGAAGCGTCTCGCGCTTCCGATCGCCGGCTCCGATCGCTCTGAGCCGATGTGGCACCTGTGGCTCGGCGCATGGATCACGACGCTCGTGGTCTTCGTGGTCGTGTTCGCGCTCATCCTCTACGCGCCCATCCGTTACCGGCGCCGTCGTGGCGAGGAGGCCGGACCGTCGCAGATCCGGTACAACCTCCCGATCGAGGTTCTGTACACGATCACCCCCGTCATGATCGTCTCGGTGTTCTTCTTCCACACCGTCCAGGCGCAGAGCACGATGCTCGAGGACGTCGAGAACCCCGATCACACGATCGAGGTCGTCGGCAGCAAGTGGCAGTGGACGTTCAACTACCTCGAGCCCGAGGCCACCGACGGTGAGACCGTCTACGACCAGGGCGATACCGAGCACCTGCCTGATCTGTACCTGCCGGTCAACGAGTCGGTCGAGTTCCAGCTCACGTCGCCCGACGTCATCCACTCGTTCTGGGTCCCGGAGTTCTACTTCAAGATGGACGTCTTCCCCGGAAGCCAGGACAACAGCTTCACGATGACCCCGAACCGCGAGGGCACCTTCACCGGTCGCTGCGCCGAGTTCTGCGGCATCTACCACACCCGCATGCTGTTCAACGTGCATGTGGTGTCCCGCGACGAGTACGACGCGCACCTGGAGGAGCTCGAGGAGGCCGGCCAGATCGGCCGTCCGCAGGGCCCGTCCGAGGCGACCAAGATCGCCGGCACGCCTGATGACAGAGGAGAATGATGGCCACCACCGCGGCGTTCGACGAGGGCAGCGCTTCCCCGTCCGTCCTGCTTCCGCGTGAGCGCACGATCGGTCAGAAGATCGTCACGATCCTGACCACCACCGATCACAAGCTGATCGGCAAGCTGTACCTGCTGACCTCGTTCGCGTTCTTCCTGTTCGGCGGCGTGCTCGCGCTCATCATCCGTGCCGAGCTGGCCCGTCCGGGCTCGCAGATCGTGGGCGACGAGACGTACAACCAGCTCTTCACCATGCACGGCACGGTGATGCTGCTGTTGTTCGCGACGCCGTTGTTCTTCGGCTTCGCCAACATGATCGTCCCGATCCAGATCGGCGCTCCCGACGTCGCGTTCCCGCGACTCAACATGTTCAGCTACTGGATGTTCCTGTTCGGTGGTCTGATCACCGTCTCGGGCTTCATCGTCCCCGGTGGCGCGGCGAGCTTCGGCTGGTTCGCGTATCTCCCGCTGAGCGACTCGATCCACACCCCGGGCATGGGCGGCGACCTGTGGGTCATGGGCCTCTACATGGCGGGTCTGGGCACGATCCTCGGCGGCGTCAACTTCATCACCACGATCTTCACGATGCGCGCTCCGGGCATGACGATGTTCCGCATGCCGATCTTCACGTGGAACGCGCTCGTGACGAGCCTGCTCGTCATCATCGTGTTCCCCGTGTTCGGTGCGGCGCTGCTGGCGCTCGGCGCGGACCGGATGCTCGGTGCCCACGTGTTCGACGCCGCCACCGGCGGACCGATCCTCTACCAGCACCTGTTCTGGTTCTTCGGTCACCCTGAGGTGTACATCATCGCGCTGCCGTTCTTCGGCATCATCACCGAAGTCCTCTCGGTGTTCAGCCGCAAGCCGGTCTTCGGTTACGTCGGTCTGGTCTTCGCGACGCTCGCCATTGCCGCGCTGTCGGCGACGGTCTGGGCGCACCACATGTTCGTCACCGGCGCGGTCAACCTCGGGTTCTTCTCGTTCATGACGCTGCTCATCGCGGTGCCGACGGGCGTGAAGTACTTCAACTGGATCGGCACGATGTGGGGCGGCTCGGTGTCGTTCGACTCTCCGATGATGTTCGCGCTGGGCTTCCTGGTGACGTTCCTCTTCGGCGGTCTGACCGGCATCATCCTCGCCTCGCCGGCGCTCGACTTCCACCTGTCCGACAGCTACTTCGTGGTGGCGCACTTCCACTACGTCGTCTTCGGCACCGTCGTGTTCGCGATGTTCGCCGGGTTCTACTACTGGTGGCCCAAGATGACCGGCCGGATGCTGAACGAGAAGCTCGGCAAGATCCACTTCTGGCTGCTGTTCATCGGCTTCCACCTGACGTTCCTCGTGCAGCACTGGCTGGGTGTCGCGGGCATGCCGCGCCGCTACGCCGACTACGGAGCGCTCGACGGCTTCACGACCTTGAACGAGATCTCGACGATCGGCGCGTTCCTGCTCGGCGCCTCGACCCTGCCGTTCCTGTACAACGTGTGGATCTCGCGCAAGGCTCCGCTCGTGGGCCGCGACGATCCGTGGGGCTGGGGTCGCACGCTGGAGTGGGCGACGTCCTCGCCGCCGCCGCGTCACAACTTCACCAAGTTGCCGCGCATCCGCTCCGAGAGCCCGGCGTTCGACCTGCACCACCCGGACCTCGCGGCGCTGGAGATGCGGCAGAACCCTGCGGAGACGCAGACGCTGTCCGACGCTCCGGACATCGGTGACCGCGAAGAAGCGCTCGGCGAGAACAACCGCCGCCGGCACGACAAGGATGGTGAGTGAGCCATGAAGAACGAGTTCTGGATCCTCGCAGGCTGTGCGGTCTTCTTCGTCTTCGTCACGCCCACCTACTGGGTGCTCTCGGGCGACCCGACCGGCACGACGGCTCTGACGATGACGCTGCTGCTGTGCCTCATGCTGGTGCTCTACCTGGGGTTCGTCAGCAAGCAGGTGCATCCGCGTCCTGAGGACCGCAAGGACGGCGACATCATCGACGGCGCCGGCGAGCTCGGCTTCTTCCCGCCGTTCAGCTGGTGGCCGCTGTGGGCGGCCATGGTGTTCGGCGTGCTGATGCTCGGCATCGTCGTCGGGTGGTGGCTGTTCCTCCTGGCGGTGCCGTTCGGCGCCGTGGTCGTCGTCGGCTGGGTCTTCGAGTACTACCGCGGAGTCCACGCCCACTGAGACTGGACGAGGGGATCATTGTGACTACACTGTCACGGTGATCCCCTCGTCGTTTCTGCGCGGTGCTACCGCCGCGCTGATCGCCGTCCTGCTGCTCAGCGCCTGCAGCAGCGACGGCGATTCGTCGTTCACCCCCGTCGCGAACAAGCCCGCCGCCGAGCTTCAGGCGAATGTGGCCGACGGTGCGACCGACGTCCCGGTCGACACGGTGGTGACGGTCGATGTCACGAACGGCACGCTCGACAGCGCGGCCGTCCGCGACACGACGAGCGACGCCGTCATCGACGGAACGATCGAGGGCGGCCGCTGGACGGCGGGCGAGCGGCTCGAACCCGGGGTCGCCTACCGCCTCGAGGCCCAGGCGACCGGCGAGGACGGCGAGACCGCGTCGTTGGCCGCGTCCTTCACGAGTCAGGCGTTGACGCTCGACGAGCAGACGTATCCCTCGGTCGTCCCGTTGCAGGGCGAGACCGTCGGGGTCGGCATGCCGGTCATCGTCATGTTCGACGTCCCCGTGCAGGACAAGGCGACGTTCGAACAGCACATGACCGTCACGTCCGACCCGGGAGTCGAGGGCGCCTGGAACTGGCTCAACGATCGCACCGCGCACTGGCGCCCGAAGGACTACTGGCCCGCCGGCACGAAGGTGCGCGTGGATCTGCAGCTCAACAGCCTGCCCGCGGGCAACGGCGTGTACGGCCAGCAGGACCAGGTGGTCGATTTCCAGGTCGGCTCATCGGTCGTCTCGACTGTCGACGTCAACGCCCACACGATGACCGTGCAGATCGATGGCCAGGTCGCGCGGACCATCCCCGTGTCCACCGGCGCGCCGCAATGGGCGAGTCGCGAGGGTACGAAGCTCGTCATGGAGAAGCACGCCTCCATCGACATGGACGCTGCGACGACCGGCGTGGACTCAGCAGATCCGAACTACTACAACCTCAAGGGCGTGAAGTGGGCGCTGCGCCTCACGAACTCCGGCGAGTTCGTCCACGCCGCGCCGTGGTCGGCCGGCTCCCACGGGCGCGCCAACGTCAGCCACGGCTGCGTCGGCATGAGCACGGAGAACGCGGCGTGGCTGTACGAGAACTCCAAGCGCGGTGACGTCATCACGTTCGTCGGTAGTCCGCGGCCCCTCGAAGCGCAGAACGGCTGGACCGACTGGAATGTGGACTGGGAGACCTGGAAGGCCGGATCGGCCCTCCAGGGCGCTCCTGAGGCCGCTCCGGGCGCGTAGCCGCGCCCTGCCTCACGCTCACGACGCCGGCCGACGAGACGGCACCACCGGGCGACGCTAGACTGCGTCGGGTGTCGAGCCCTGAGTCAGACAGGTCAGGGGCTGTCGGTCACCCCGCCAGCCCCGTGAACCGCTAAGCGCCCAGCGTCCTCGCGGGCGCGCATCAAATCGTTTCCGGGCCTGCCGTGGTGACGAGGACCTCACGTTCTGATCTCTCGCCTCGGAGTACTCGATGCCATTCGTTCTCTACCTGCTTGCCCTGGCGGTCTTCGTCATGCTCGCGGGACTGCTCCCCGCCATCGCTGCCGATCTCGGCGTCACCGTCGCCACCGCGGGCTTGCTGACCTCCGCGTTCGCTGCGGGTATGGTCGTGGGCGCGCCGGTGATGGCCGCGTTCGCCCGCCGCTGGCCGCCTCGAAGAACGCTCCTCGTCTGTCTCGTCGCGTTCGCAGCCCTCCACGTGGTCGGAGCTGTCACGGATCGCTTCCCGGTCCTCCTGGCCGCCCGAGTGTTCAGCGCCGTGGCGAACGCGGGGTTCCTCGCTGTTGCGCTGAACACCGCGACGAGGCTCGTGCCTGAGCATCGCAAGGGACGCGCTCTGGCCGTACTGCTGTCCGGCACGACGATCGCTACCGTGGCGGGAGTCCCCGCCGGCGCGATGCTCGGCACGGCTGTGGGGTGGCGCGCGACGTTCTGGGCGATCGCACTGCTCTGCATTCCGGCTGCCGTCGGCGTTCTCCGAGGTGTCGACAGCAGACCCGTCAGGACCCGCGGGGGAGACGGCCGAGCGAGCCTTCGTGCTGAGCTCGCTCACCTGACGTCGCCACGACTCCTCCTCGCCATGGGGCTCGGCGCGCTGGTCAACGCGGGGACGTTCGCGGTCTTCACCTTCCTCGCTCCCGTGGTGACGGAGGTCGCCGCGCTGGCTGATGTCTGGGTGCCCGTCGCGCTCGTGATGTTCGGCGTCGGGTCGTTCGTGGGGGTCACCCTTGCCGGACGACTCTCGGACCAACGACCGTGCCTCGTGCTCGCCGGCGGCGCTCCTCTGTTGCTCGCCGGGTGGATTCTGCTGGCGCTCAGCGGCTCACATCCGGTTGCCCTGATGGTCATGATCCTGGTGCAGGGCGCGATGTCCTTCGGCGTCGGCAGCACGCTGATCACGCGGGTCCTGTACGCCGCATCGAATGCGCCGACGATGGCTGGCGCCTACGCAACGGCCTCCCTGAATGTCGGTGCCGTCGTCGGTCCTGTTCTCGGCGCGCTGGGTCTGGCGGCTGCTTCGAACGTGATGACACCGGTCTGGGTCGCCGTGGGGCTGACGACGGCGGCGCTCATCATCATGCTCGCGGCGCGGGGTCAGCTGACGACCGTCCCTGTCACGGCGGCCTGAGGGCTCACCGCGCGACGTACTGAGAACGGCGAAGGGCCGCTCCCCGGTGGGGGAACGGCCCTTCGCCGTGATGCCAGTGCTCAGTGCACCCGCGGGACACCGGTCTCGGACACGCCCTGGAAGTCCTCGCCGAGTTCGATCGGGTGCTCGTTCGAGCCCCGCAGATGCTCCTCGGCATGGGCCATGTCCTCAGCCGTGGGCTTGTCAACGGCACCGGAGCCGAAGTAGTAGAACCGGCGCATCCGGTGACGCAGACGCTCGCGGCGCGAACGAGGCGCATCGACACCGTTCTCGTCGACGAGCTCGGGAGCCTCGATCGCCTTCGGACGCTCCTTGGCCGACGTGACGGCGTACTGCTTCTCGATCGGCAGTGCCGCGTGGCGCTCGGAGTAGCCACCGTCGGGGGAGCGGTCGATGACGCCGGTCTCGTAGCCGTGGGTCAGCACCTCGTTGTCCTTGCGCTGCAGGCTGATGCAGATGCGGCGCGTCACGATGAACGCGATGACCGGCCCGACGAAGATGCCCACGCGCAGGAACCACGTGATGGCGTTGAGGTCCAGTCCGAACTTGAGCGCGATGACGTCGTTGCCGCCACCGATCCAGAGCAGACCGAACCACGTCATGCCGGCGACACCGAGGCCGGTGCGCGTCGGGTTGTTGCGCGGACGCTCCAGCAGGTGGTGCTCACGCTCGTCGCGGGTGATGGCGCGCTCGATGAACGGCCAGACGCCGAGGGCGACGAACAGCAGGCCGAGGAAGCCGAGGCCCGGGATGAAGACGCTCATCGCCCACGTGCTGCCGAACCACGACCACTCGAGCGGCGGGAAGATCCGCAGCGCGCCCTCCGCGAAGCCCATGTACCAGTCGGGCTGCGAGCCCGCGGTCACCTCGGCCGGGTTGTACGGACCGTAGATCCACACCGCGTTGACGGTGAACAGCGCGGCCATCGAGGCGATGACGCCGAAGACGATGAAGAAGAAGCCACCGGCCTTGGCGATGTAGACCGGCAGGGCCGGGTAGCCGACGACGTTCTCGTTCGTGCGTCCGGGGCCGGGGAACTGCGTGTGCTTGTGGTAGACGAGCAGCAGCATGTGCGCGGCGATGAGGCCGAGCAGCAGGGCCGGGATCAGCAGGATGTGGACCATGTACAGGCGACCGATGATCTGGTCGCCGGGGAACTCGCCGCCGAAGAGGAAGAACGAGACGTGAGTGCCGATGAGCGGGATCGACTTGATCATGCCGTCGGCGATCCGCAGGCCCGTGCCCGACAGGAGGTCGTCGGGGAGCGAGTAGCCGCTGAAGCCGCCGAGGATGCCGAGCATCAGCAGACCGAGGCCGATGAGCCAGTTGAGCTCGCGCGGCTTGCGGTACGCGCCCGTGAAGAAGACGCGCAGCATGTGCACGAACATCGCGGCGATGAACAGGTGCGCCGCCCAGTGGTGCATCTGACGCAGGAGCAGGCCGCCGCGGATGTCGAAGCTGATATCGAGCGAGGAGGCGTAGGCGACCGACATCTCGACGCCGTTCAGCGGACGGTACGAACCGGTGTACGTGGTCTCGGCCATGCTCGGGTCGAACCAGAGCGTGAGGAACACGCCCGTGATGAGCAGGACGACGAAGCTCCACAAGGCGACCTCGCCGAGCATGAACGACCAGTGCTCGGGGAAGACCTTGCGCAGGTTCTTCTTGGCGGGTCCGGCGAGGCCGAGGCGCTCGTCGAGCCAGCCGACGGGGCCGGCCAGCTTCTTGCCGGTCGCCGTCCGTTCGACGGGGGTATAGGTCTGGCTCATGCCATCTCCTCGTCAAGCTTCTTCTGATCGCGGTCGAGGAAGGAGTAGGAGGGACCGACGATCTCGGGGAAGTCGCTCACGGCGACCAGGTAGCCCTCTTCGTCGACTGCGAGCGGCAGCTGCGGCAGCGGACGGTAAGCGGGGCCGAAGATGACCTTGCCGTTGTCGGCGAGATCGAACGTGGACTGGTGGCAGGGGCACAGCAGGTGGTGCGTCTGCTGCTCCCAGAGGCTGATCGGGCAGCCGACATGCGTGCAGATCTTGGAGTAGCACAGGATGCCGTCGACACCCCAGTTCTCGCGACCCTCAGCAGGCGTGATGTCCTCGGGGCGCATGCGCACCAGGATGACCGCGGCCTTGGCCTTGGCGTTGAGCACATCGTGGCCGTGCATGACCGCGTGGCCCTCGTCGTCGGTCTCGAAGAAGATCGCCGGCTGGCCGTTGACCAGCTGGCCGACCTCGACGTCCGACGGCCGGATCGGCTGCCCCGAGACGTCGTTGACCACGCGCATGCCCGGCTTCCAGACCGTGTGCATGAGCTTGTCGCCGGGCAGCGGTCCGAGGTCGCGCAGCATGACGATGGCCGGCAGGCCCATCGCGCCGAGCGCGCCGAGAAGGCTGTTGCGGATCAGCGGACGACGGCCGATCCCGGACTCCTCGATGCCGGCGTTGATGTCGGCCATGACCGCGCTGCGATCCTCCTCGGAGGAGCGGGCGGGGTGGCGCATCTCGATGATCTCGTGGTCGCCCATGAGCTTCTTGGCCCACTGGATGATGCCGGTGCCGATCAGCAGCAGGGCGCCACCGAGGGTGAGGCCCAGGGTGAAGTTCATCGCCGACCAGCCGCCGGTGCCGGCGCCGTTGACGAAGATCAGCGCGTCCTGGTCGATCGTGAAGTAGGCGACGCAGAACCCGAGGAGCAGCAGCGTCGCGACGCCGAACATCGTGGCGATCTGACGCTCCGTGCGCTTCTCCTGCGCCGGATCGACGTCCTGCGGGCGGTACTGGTGCTCCGGGAGGCCCGGATCGGCGATCGGATCGCCGGCGGGGGTGGTCTTCTCGAGTTCCTGCGTCATCGCTTCTTCGTCCTCGTTCCGTGCCAGCCGATCCAGATTGCGAATCCGACGAGCGAGCCGAGCGCCACGACCCAGACCCAGACGCCGTCGACGACGGGACCGAGGCTGCCGCCGTTGACGCCTCCGTAGCTGGGCTGCTCGGAGATCGTCTTGATGTAGGCGATCACCTTGAGCTTCTCCTCGGGCGTGATCACGTCATCGGAGAACACGGGCATCTGCTGGGGGCCGGTCTGCATGGCCTCGTAGATGTGCTTGGCCTCGACGCCGTCCAGGGACGGGGCGTAGCGGCCGTTCGGGAGTGCACCACCGGCACCGACGGAGTTGTGGCACGCCGTGCAGTTGGTGCGGAAGAACTCGCCGCCCTCGGCGAGGCCCTCTTCGTCCACGCTCTCCCAGTCGAGGTAACGCTCCTCGGGGATCTGCGGACCGGGCGCGAGCGAGGCGATGTACGCGGCGAGCTGAGCGGTCTCCTCGTCCGTGTACTCGTCGGCCTTGCGCGGCGCCTGCGGCGCGGTCTGCGCCATCGGCATGCGGCCGGTGCCGACCTGGAAGTCGACGGCGGCGGCGCCCACACCGATCAGCGGGGGACCGTAGTTACCGGGTTCGCCGTCGGCGCCCTCGGTGTTGATGCCCTGAGCGTTGACGCCGTGGCAGCTCGCGCAGCCCACGAGGAAGAGCTGGCGGCCCGCCTCGATGTCGCTCGTCGACGCCGACTCTTCAGCCGTGGCCGCCTTGGGCGCCACCGCGGCGTACAGGCCACCCGTGATGAGCAGCCCCACCGCGAGAACTAACAGTCCGGCCAGGGGGTGCCGGCGTCTGGTCGACAATGTGCGCACCGAGAACCTCATTCCGTGATTTCTTCAGCGTATCCCTGGACACCCAGGTCGAAAATTGTGAGGTGAGCCTTGCTCACTGGATCAGGTAGATGGCCGCGAAGAGCGCCACCCAGACCACGTCGACGAAGTGCCAGTAGTAGGACACGACGACCGCCGAGATGGCCTGTTCGTGGGTGAACTTGCGCGCCACGTAGGTGCGGCCGATGACGAGCAGGAAGGCGATGAGACCACCGATGACGTGGATGCCGTGGAAGCCGGTGGCGAGGTAGAAGAGGCTGCCGTACGCGGAGCTCTGGATCGTGAGGCCGTGGTGGACCAGCTCGGCGTACTCGAACGCCTGGCCGCCGATGAAGATGGCGCCCATGATGTAGCTGAGGATGAACCACTCGCGCATGCCCCACTGCGCGACGTTGAGCAGCGAGCCGACCCGGCCCGCGCGGCCGCGCACCGCGGCGAAGACGCCGAACTGGCACGTGAACGAGGACAGCACCAGGATCGTCGTGTTCGCGGTGGCGAACGGGAGGTTCAGCAGCTCGGTCTCCTGCGCCCACAGATCCGGGGCGACGCTGCGCACCGTGAAGTAGGCAGCGAAGAGGGCTGCGAAGAACATCAGCTCGCTCGAGAGCCAGACGATCGTTCCGACCGTCACATACGACGGCCGTCCTTCGACGCCGTGGAGCCGGGACGCGGGAATCGCTGAAGTAGTCGCCACGCCTTCATTATGTACGATTCGGTTGTGACCGATGACCACACCCTGCGTGTCCTCTTGTACAGCGACGATCGCGAGGTTCGCACCGCAGTGAAATCGGCGATCGGAGAGCGTCCGCACCCCGATCTGCCGCGCGTGGAGTTCGTCGAGGTCGCCACCGAGCCGGTCGTCATCCAGCGGCTCGACGAGGGTGACATCGACGTCGTGATCCTCGACGGCGAGGCGGTGCCGGCCGGCGGCATGGGCATCGCGCGCCAGATCAAGGACGAGATCTTCCACGCGCCTCCCGTCATCGTGCTCACCGCCCGCGAGCAGGATGCCTGGCTCGCCACCTGGTCCCGAGCGGAAGCGGCCGTCCCGCATCCGATCGACCCCTTCCGGCTCGCCGAGAGTTTCCTCGAGGTGGCCCGGACGCGCCTGGCCGCACGCCGATGAGCCACACCTGGCCGCAGCTGCTGTCGACGCTCGTCGCCGGCGGCGACCTCGACCATGCCCAGGCGCAGTGGGCGATGGAGCAGATCCTCTCCGGGGACGCGACGGCCGCGCAGATCGCCGGTTTCTCCATCGGGCTGCGGGCCAAGGGCGAGACCCTCGATGAACTCCAAGGGCTCGTCGACGCCATGTACGCCAAGGCCACCACGCTCGACCTCGATGACCGCGTCGTCGACATCGTCGGCACCGGCGGCGACATGGCCAAGACCGTCAACATCTCCTCGATGTCGGCCGTGACGATCGCCGGTGCGGGGATCGGCGTCGTCAAACACGGGAACCGGGCATCGTCGAGCCAGACCGGCACGGCCGACGTGTTCGAGCGGCTCGGCGTGCGGCTCGACGTCCCGGCCGAGCGGATCCTCGACGTCTACGCCGAAGCGTCGATCACCCTGTGTTTCGCGCCGGTGTTCCATCCGTCGTTGCGGTACGCCGGCCCGGTCCGTCGCGAACTCGGCGTCCCGACGGTGTTCAACTTCCTGGGACCGCTGACCAACCCGGTACGGCCGGCCGCGATGGCGATCGGGTGCGCCGACCCCCGGATGGCCCCGCTGATGGCAGGAGTACTGGCCCGGCGCGGCGCGGAGGCGTTCGTGTTCCGCGGCGACGACGGCCTCGACGAGATCACGGTCTCTGACACGACCCAGGTGTGGCTGCCCGACGCCGACGGCGAGATCCGGGCCGAGACCTTCGATCCGCGCGACGTGGGCATCGCCCTGGCCGCGCCGGACGCCCTGCGCGGCGGCGACCCCGAGTACAACGCCGACGTCTTCCGCCGGGTCATGTCCGGTGAGAAGTCCCCGGTCCGCGACGCGGTGCTGCTGAACGCGGGGGCGGGCATCGCCGCGCACGAGGCCGGTGCCGGCAGCTTCACCGAGCGGATCGCGCGCGGTGTGGAGCGTGCGGCCGAGTCGATC
The DNA here is from genome assembly GCF_003850045.1 of Aeromicrobium camelliae. Taxonomy (GTDB): domain Bacteria; phylum Actinomycetota; class Actinomycetes; order Propionibacteriales; family Nocardioidaceae; genus Aeromicrobium; species Aeromicrobium camelliae. The sequence continues at coordinate 34,356 of NZ_RQJX01000014.1, forward strand.
GACTCCGGCGCTGCGCAAGCGGTCCTGGACCGCTGGAGCGGCGTGACCCAGCGCCTCGTGGGGTGAGCTGAGCCCGTCCGGTCAGTCGAGGCCGATGGAGAAGGCGTCCTCGAGGTCGTGCTTGCTGAGGGCGCGGAAGGCGATCTGCGTCTGCGTGCTGAGGACGCCGGGAACCTTGTTGATGCGGTCCGGGACGACCTTGGCGAGATCCTCGTGCGACCGGACGCGCACCATGGCGATCAGATCCAGGTCGCCGGTCACCGAGTACACCTCGCTCACTCCGGGGATCTCGGCGATCTGCTCGGCGGTCTCGGAAATCGACGAGACCTCGGCCTCGATGAAGACAATCGCGGTGATCACACAGCGAGCATAGAGCGATCGACCTCGTAGCGGTCGAGATGGCGAGCCGTGCTCCAGCGCGGGGACGCCCAACTGCCCTCGATCAGCCGGACGCCGGGCTGCTCCAGCCAGCGCAGGATCGCCTCCGTCTCCTCCACGAGCCCGGAGGGGCACGGCCCGTGGCTGGGGGTCACGGTCTCCGCGCTGGCGACCAGCGACTCGACCCACGGCCACGTGGCGGTGCCGCGACGAAGGATGCCGGCCGCCGCAAGCCGGCCGTGGCGCACGACGTGGATCTCCCAGCCGTCCTCGTGGGGCGCCGCGGCGACGAGCTGAGGCTGCTCGGTCAGCGAGCGGAGTCGCTGACTTCGGCGCGAGCCGCGCAGGAACGCCGCGAGCCGGTCGCGCCAGGCGCCCGCGTCCTCGAAACGCTCGGCGGCGGCCAGTTGCGTCATCTTGTCCTCGACGTGCCGCACGACATGGGCCGCCGGGTCACCGTGGAGGGCGTCGCGGAGCCGTTGGACCTCGTCGCCGTAGCGCTCGGCGTCGACGCTGCCGTCGCAGGGAGACAGGCACCGACCCAGTTCGGCCAGGGCGCACGGTGATCGTCGCGGGACCTTGCCGAAGCGGGTGGTGCACTGCCGGACACGGAATGACTCGTGGAGCGCGGCCACCGCCGACTCGGCGGCGGCGCGGCGGAACGGGCCGATGTAGTCGGCACCGTCGTCGAGGACACGCGTCACGATGGACAACCGGGGCCAGGGCTCGGACGTGAGCTTGATCCAGGACTGACGGTCCGGGAACTTGGACCTCCGGTTGTACGGCGGGCGGTGTTCGTCGATGAGCCGCAGCTCGCGGACCTGCGCTTCAAGGGCGGTGGCGCACACGACCGGATCGACGCGTTCGGCGAGCGCGATCATCTCGCCCATCCGCGACCGCGTCTCGGCGCGGGTGAAGTACGAGCGGACGCGTCGGCGCAAGGAGCGCGACGTGCCGACGTAGAGGACCTCGCCGTCGCTGCGCCGGAACAGGTAGACGCCGGGCGCGTCGGGAAGGTGATCGGCCAGGTGGCGCTTGGCGCGCTGGGCGGGGGAGACGGCTGCGGTGAAGTCGCGGACCTCCTCGAACGTGGTGACGCCGAGTGAACCGAGCCGCTCGAAGAGGGCGTGCAGCACGTCGACCGTCGCCCGTGCGTCGGTGAGCGCGCGGTGGTCGGGAGTGACTTCGGAGAACTTGGCTGCGAGGGTGGCGAGCTTGACGTTGGGGACCTCGTCGCGCAGCAGGGCGCGGCGGGCGAGGACCGCGGTGTCGAGGACCTCGAACCGAGGCCAGGAGATGCCCAGTTCGCCGGCCGCGTGCCGTAGGAAGCCGGTGTCGAACGGCGCGTTGTGGGCGACGAGGACGCAGCCGTGCGCGAACTCGAGGAAGCTCGGCAGGACCTCGTCGATCCGGGGCGCGTCGATGACCATCTGGTCGGTGATCCCGGTCAGCACGGTGATGAACGCGGGAATCGACTCGTCGGGGTTGACGAGCGTCTGGAACTCGCCGAGTACCTCTCCGCCGCGGATCTTGACGGCGCCGACCTCGGTGATCTTCGACCCTTTGGCCGGCGATCCGCCCGTGGTCTCGAGGTCGACGACGCAGAACGTCGTGTCGAGCAGCGGACGGCCGAGATCGTCGAAGGTCGGTTGGATCACCACGGCGGACACGCTAGGCGGGTCCACTGTCAGTTCGGTCCGCGGGAGATCTCTGAAGGAGTCCGAGACGGCGACTCGCCGGAAATGTCAGTGACGGTCCGTAGCGTCGCAGGCATGAACCAGCACAGCTTCGCCGCATCGCCTCACGGCCGGCCGGGCGACCACGACACCGAGAGCCTCGTGGTCGATTGCGACCGGTGCGTCGTCCGCAGCCCCGGCGCCTGCGCCGACTGCGTCGTCAGTGTCCTGCTCGGGCCGCCGGCCGACGATCCGGTGCAGATCGACGAGCAGGAGCGCGCCGCGCTCGACGCGCTCGCCGGCTCCGGGCTCGTCCCGCCGCTGCGGCTCGTGACCGTCACGCCGTCCTCCACTCCGGACCCCGCAGGAGCCTGAACGGGAAGCGAATCGCCGGACACACCGCCGTGCGCACGGTTACAGTGCCGGTGATTTGCCGCCGTTCGAAGGGTGTCTCCGTGCGTGTCCTTGCTTCTGCCGTCGCGAGTCTCGCAACGGCGGTCACTGGTGTCATCGTGGCCGCTGTTCCAGCTCACGGCGCCGCGCCCTGCCTGTCCGCGTGCACGGTGACCTTCGCCCCGGGGCCACAGGCGACCTGGCAGGTACCCGCCGGACTCTCCGATCTGACCGCCGAGATCGCGGCAGGCTCCGGCGCCGCCAACAGCCAGGATGCCGCTGGCGACTCCGCAGGCGCGGGCGGCACCATCGTGGTCGATCTGGGCACGTCCTACAACGGGCAGACTCTCCATCTCCTCGTCGGCAAGGAAGGCACCCTGACTTTCGGTGGGAATCGCGACGACGGTCCGATCCTCGCCTCGGGCGGAGGAGGAAGCTATCTCGCCGTGCCGGGCCGGTTCGTCGCCGTGGCCGGGGGAGGCGGCGGTGGCGGACATTTCACCAACGAATCCACGCGCGTCGTGACCCTCGCCGGCGGCGCGGGGGGTTATGCATCCATCGACCCGCACGGCGCTGGTGGCGAGAATGATCCTGATCTGCCCGCGGCGGGTTCCGGTGCCGTCGGTGGCACACCGGGCGGGCCGTCCTCGCCCGTCGCCGTCGCGGGCGGCACCGGCGGGGTCGCCACGGTCGACGCCGAGGGCCGCATCACTCCCGGTGATGGGGGAGCGGCGGCGTCCTTCGGCAATTATCCCACGGCTGCCGGGGGCGGGGGATATGCCGGGGGAGGCGGCGGGAGCGCTCGATTCTGGGGACAGCCCCCGATGCGGACGGCGGGTGCCGGCGGTGGAGGCTCGGGGTACCTCGCGCCAGGGCTGACTCCTCTTTCCACTCGGCCCAACCACGGTGCCGGTTACATCACCGTGACCTATTCCTTCGATCCCACGCTGGTGCCGCCGGTCTCCTCGGTCGAACCGGGCGCCGTGACGACGCTGAAGGTCTCGGGTCTGCCTGCCGCCACCGATTTCGCCGTCACGCTGGCTTCCGGCGAGCAGCTCGCTGCCACCGCGACGGATGGCGCGGGTCGGGCGGAGGTCGACATCGAAGCGCCCCGTGCCGAGGCCACGTACGTGCTGCAGCTGCGGGTCGCGGGCGAGGTCGTGGACGAGGCGCCGTTGACGGTGGCCGCTGTCGCGGTGCCGCCGCCTGCCGATCCGGGCGCCGAACCCTCCGCTCCGCCGGCGGCCCGTCCCGGCCATCTCGTGCCTATCGCTGCACCCACGGCGGAGCTTCCCGACACCGGCGCGGCCTCGATGGCCGCGCTGCTCATCCTCGGGTCCGCTGCGACCGTGATCGGGACGTCGATGGTCTCTCGGGTCGCCGCGCGGCGAAAACGTCGTCCAGCTAACAGCGGGGCGAGTTGATCGGCCCCGGGCCGGGTGCCTACAGTGGGGTCTTGTGTCAGCGGAGACCTCGGCCGACGGTCGGGACGCTGGCACCGCCGAATCGCCTTCGGGCGAACCGGGGACCCAACCACTTTGGGGTGAATCGGTCAGGCCTCGTGCCTGACCGTAGGGCAGCCTTGAGCCCGAACCCGTCAGCTCACCCGGTAGGCGTCGAGGATTGCAGGAGATGATCCGTGCCGCGAACGCACCGAGTCGCGCCCTTGCGAGCGATCGCCGTGGGTTCCACGTCCCTCGCACTCGCCGCAGTACTGTCCCTCTCGTCCGCACACGCCGATCCGCAGGTCACGCCTGCTGACGTCGAGCGTGCGTTCCACGCCGCTGAAGCGGCCAACGAAGAGGTCAATCAGCTTTCCGAGGAGCAGCAGACCCTCACCAAGCGCATCGACGAGCTCACCGCGGAGATCGCCGCCGTGGAGCAGCAGTACGAGGCGCAGCGTGTGGAGCTCGAGTCCGCCATCGTGCAGCAGCACCTGGACGCGCCCCTCGGACCGACGGTCAACCTGCTCGCCAGCAAGGACGCTCAGGTGTTCCTCGACGGTCTGAGCGCTGTGGACGCCCTCAACACCTCGCGCGCCGAGGCGCTGGACGCCTTCGGCGACACCAGCCGCGAGTTGAAGAACCGCCAGAAGAAGCTCGCGGAGCACCGCAAGAGCCTCGACGCCGCGGTGGCCGAGGCCAAGGAGAAGAAGGCCGAGGTCGAGGCCAACTACGAACGCGCTCAGGCCGACCTGCAGCGTCTCGAGGCGCCGCAGCGTGAGGAGCTCACCGCTCCGGGCAACACGCAGGCACCCGTCGACATCCCGCCGGCGAGCGGCAACGCGCAGGCGGCGATCAACTTCGCGCTCGGCCAGCTGGGCGATCCCTATGTGTACGGCGGCACCGGCCCCGACTCGTGGGATTGCTCCGGCCTGACGCAGGCGGCGTGGGCCGCCGCGGGCGTCTCGCTGCCGCGCGTGGTCGGTCCGCAGATCGACGCCGGAACGCGTATCCCGATCAGCGAGGTCCAGCCCGGCGACCTGGTGGCCTACTCGAGCATGTCGCATATCGGCATGTACATCGGCAACGGTCAGGTCATCCACGCACCCCGCCCGGGTAAGACGGTCGAGATCGTCGGTCTGAGCGGCTTCTCGGTTGCCTCGCGCGTCGGCTGACCCTGACGCTTCGCGCCCGCGCACCCTGCTGCGGGCCAATCTTCTCGCGCTCGCGGCCCTCGTGGTCGTCGGCGGCGCCCTGGTGCTCTGGCAGCACCCGTGGCGCACCGACGACCCGGGGGCCGCGAGCGTGATGTATCCCTCCGACGCCGTACGACGGATCGACCAGCAGCTGTCGGACATGAGCCGAAGTGCCGGTACCGAGGCGTTCGCCGATGCCGCGGGCGGCGGTGCGACGGCCAGTGCCGTCTCCGACGCCTTGCGCGATCTCGGCACCGCATCGATGGCGCTGCGCTACGTCGACGGCGGTCAGGCACCCTCACGCGACGACGGGACGACCACCGTCACCGTGCGCGTCGCGTGGGAGGCTGACGGCACGGTGTTCCCAGCGGGGGCGCGCCGCAGCACCGTCGTGCTCCGCTTCTCCTACGAGGACGATCGATTCGTCCTCGCCGGCTCCGAGCCGCACGAGGACGACCCGCTGCCGATCTGGCTGGCGGGCCCGCTCGCGGTCGATCGTGGGGGCGCGGGTGCGGTCGTCGCGGTCGGCGACGTCGCAGAGCACGACGTCACGGAGTTGGCCGATCGTGCCGCCGCGTCGGTCGAAGCAGCGCTGGGTGAGGCACGCCCCGACCCGCTCGTCGTGGTGCAACCGGCCAGTACCGACCTGCTGGCACGTCTCGTCGGTCGAGCGCCCGACGAGGCGGCGGCCATCGCCGCGGTCACGACGCGCCTGGACGCCGGTTCCGACGCCGGAGCAGTCGTCGCGCTCAATCCGAACGTCTTCTCCACGATGGACGCCCGCGCGCGCCAGATCGTCATGACCCACGAAGCCGTGCACCAGTTGACGCAGGTCGTCGGAGCTCCGGGGCAGGACACGATGTGGGTCGTGGAGGGCTTCGCCGACTGGGTCGCCTTGCGCGACGACGACGCCGGCCTCGCGGAGAGCGCCGAGCGCATCCTCGACGAGGTGCGGGACGACGGGCCGCCGCAGCGGCTGCCCACACGTGAGGACTTCGCCGATGCCCAGCGCGTCACCGCGGTGTACGAGTCAGCCTGGCTGGCGATCCGGATGCTCGTCGAACAGCACGGCTTCGAGCCGGTGTTCGACTTCTACCGCCGGGTGACCAGCGGCGAGGGCACGAGTGTCGAGGCCGCCCTTCGGGAGGCCGTCGGCACGGACCTTGCCACGGTCACCGCCCAATGGCGCGACTACCTGACGTACAACGCCTCGACGGTGTCGTGAAGATCGCGCAGTACGGCGTGGCGCCGAACCTTGAACGAGGGCGTCAGATAACCGTTCTCCTCCGTCCAGTCCTCATCGAGCACGGTGAACTTGCGGATCGACTCGGCGCGTGACACTTGCGTGTTCGCGTCGTCGATGGCGCTCTGGACGGCGTCGTGGAGCGCCGGGTCGTCGAGGTCGCCGGTCCAGTGCTCGCGGTCGATGGTCACGAGCGCGGCGATGAACGGCTTGCCGTCACCCACCACCAGGCACTGGCTCACGTAGGGGTGAGCGCGAACGCGGTCCTCCAGGATGCTGGGTGACACGTTCTTGCCGCCGGCCGTCACGATGATCTCCTTCTTACGGCCGGTGATCTTGATGAAACCGTCGTCGTCGATCTCGCCGAGGTCGCCGGTGTGGAACCAGCCGTCGGCTTCGAGAACCGCGGCCGTGGCCTCCCGATTGCGCCAGTAGCCGCGGAAGACCTGCGGACCGCGGAACAGCAGCTCGCCGTCGTCGGCCACCCTGACCTCGGTGTCGGGGAAGGGGACGCCGACGGTTCCCATGCGCTGCCGGTCGACACGGTTCACGGCGAGCGCGGCGGTGCTCTCGGTCAGGCCGTAGCCCTCGAGGACCGTCACGCCGATGCCGCGGTAGAAGTGCCCCAGCCGATCGCCGAGGGGAGCGCCGCCGGAGATGGCGTACACGGCCCGGCCGCCGAGGGCTTCGCGCAGCTTGCCGTAGACGAGCTTGTCGAAGAGTGCGTGGCGGGCGCGCAACAGCAGGCCGGCGCGGCCGTCGTCCTCCGTGGCCCGGCTGTAGGCGATGGCGGTCTGGGCAGCGCGATCGAAGATCTTGCCCTTGCCCTCGGCGTACGCCTTGCTGCTCGCGGAGTTGAAGACCTTCTCGAAGACCCGCGGCACGGCCAGGATGAACGTCGGCTTGAACTCGCCGAGGTGCTCGACGAGGTCGGGGATGTCGGCCGTATGCCCGAGCACCGCGCCCGCGCGGATCGCGCCGATCTGGATGATCCGCGCGAAGACGTGAGCGAGGGGCAGGAAGAGGAGGGTCGACGCACCCGGCTGGGAGAACATCTGCGGGAGGCTCTCGAGCGCACCGCCGAGTTCGGCACGGAAGTTGCCGTGCGTCAGCTCGCAACCCTTGGGGCGTCCGGTGGTGCCGGACGTGTAGATGAGCGTGGCGAGGGAGTCCGATGTCAGTGTCGCGAGCCGCTCCTCGATGACCTCGTCCGGCACGTCCGCGCCGACCTCCGCCAGCGTCGTCAGTACGTCGTCGAGCAGTCGCACGTGCTCGACCTGCTGGGCCTCCTCGCGCGACTGCTCCACGCGCTCGCGATGCTCCTCGGTCTCGACGAACACGTGCGTGGCGCCGGAGTCGGAGAGGATCCAGGCGATCTGCGCGGCCGACGAGGTCTCGTAGATCGGCACGGTGATCGCGCCGGCCCACCAGATCGCGTAGTCGAGGACGGTCCACTCGTACCGCGTCTTGGCCAGGAGCGCGACCCGGTCACCGGCGTCGACGCCCTCGGCGACGAGACCCTTGGCGGCGGCGACCACCTGGCCGTGGAACTCGCGGACGGTGACGTCCTGCCACGCGCCGTCGACACGTCGGCGCAGCGCCACGGCATCCGGGGCGGTGCGCAGTCGGTCGAGCAGATCGAGCGAGAGATTGCCGAGATCGCGCGTCGTCGCGGGGGTGCTCACAGCCCACCACCCTACTCCCGCGGATCGGCTCAGGAGGGTGACGGTGGTTAGGCTGTGGCGTGGTCGGGACCGCCGGTCCTGCATGACGACAGAGGAGGGACCGATGGCGCGCACCGAGAGCGACATCGTGATCGCCGCGCCCGCGTCCACCGTCATGGCGGTGATCGCCGACTTCGAGTCCTATCCCTCGTGGGCGACGGGCATGCAGGAGGTCACCGTGCTCAAAGCCGGTGACGACGGTCGCGCCGAGGAGGTGCGGTTCCTGCTGGCCGCCCCGCCCATCCGCGACGAGTTCACATTGGGTTACCGGTGGGAGGGCGATGACGCCGTCTCCTGGAGCATGGTCGGTGACGCGTCCATGCTCACTGCCATGGACGGCGCGTACCGGCTCGACCGGGTCGCCGCCGACACCACCCGGGTGACCTACCAGCTGCGGGTCGACGTCTCGGTGCCGCTGCTCGGGATGCTCAAGCGCAAGGCCGAGAAGGTCATCGTCGACACCGCCTTGAAGGGTCTGAAGAAGCGGGTCGAATCTGTTGACGTCTGAGCGAAGAACGGGGGAGCAGCATGGCTGAGCGACTCGCCGTCGGGATCGACATCGGAGGCACGAAGATCGCCGCCGGCGTCGTCGACGAGGACGGCCGCGTCGTAGCCCGAGCGCGACGCGAGACGCCCACCACGGACCCGGTGGCGATCGTCGACGCGATCGCCGACGTCACGGCGCAGTTCCGCGCCGAGTACACGGTCCGGGCGATCGGCATCGGTGCCGCGGGCTACGTCGACGTCTCCCAGTCGACCGTCCTGTTCTCTCCCCACCTGGCGTGGCGCCATGAACCGCTCCGGGACGCCGTCGCCCGGCGCACCCGTCTCCCCGTGCTCGTCGACAATGACGCGAACGCCGGCGGCTGGGCCGAATGGCGTTTCGGCGCGGCGCAGAACGAGCCCGACCTCGTGATGGTGACCTTGGGCACCGGCATCGGCGGCGCGATCGTCATCGACGGGCAGCCCTATCGCGGGCACTTCGGCATCGCCGGGGAGTTCGGGCACATGCGCGTCGTCCCGGACGGCCTGCCGTGCGAGTGCGGCAACGTCGGCTGCTGGGAGCAGTACGCCAGCGGCCGGGTGCTGCAGCGCCGCGCCCGCGCGGCGGCGCTCGAGGGCAGCGAGTTCGGCCGCAAACTCCTCGCGGAGGCCGGCGGCGACCTCGAGCGGGTCGACGGAGCGTCGGTCGGGCGGCACGCCCTCGCCGGCAACGAGGTGGCCCGAGCCTGGGTCAGCGATGTCGGCGACTGGCTGGGTGTGGGCCTGGCCAACGTGGCCGCCGCGGTCGACCCCGGTCTGTTCGTGATCGGTGGCGGCGTGAGCGAGAACGGCGAGCTGCTTCTCAGCCCGGCGCGCGCTGCGTTCGCGCGCACCTTGACGGGGCGCGGCTACCGCGCTGAGGCACGCATCGTCGGTGCCCACCTGGGGCCGGACGCCGGTCTGATCGGTGCCGCCGACATGGCCCGGCTTACAGCGCGGCGCCGTCGTCTGGCCAATCCCGGTGGGAGGGTCCGCGCTCGGGCAGGTGCCAGACCAGCCAGGCCACCGAGACGACCGCGACGAGTGTGAGCACGGCGAGCACCTCGGCAGGGAGCCAGAAGCCCACGACGGCCGACAGCAGCGCCAGCACCGGAGCCGCCGCGACGCCCGCCCACGCCAACCCCGTGCCCCGCGCGGGACGCAGCCGCGCGGGCGGAACCTGGCGGTAGAACGGCTCCTCCTCCACCTCGTCGGCGTCACGCAGTTCGTGGGGGAGTTCGTCGGCCTCGGCGGCGGCGCGCTGACGTTCTTCCTCGCGCCGGGCGTGCTCGGCCGCGGCCTCGTCCAGATCGGGCAGGCCCTCCACGTCCAGCTCGAGCCCCTCGACGATCCGGTCGAACTCGTCGCGCTCGTCGCGCTCGGTCATGACCACATCCTCGCACCGCCGAGGGCGCGAGGGCGAGGGGAGGTATCGTCCTCTCGTGCTCTACTGGTTCTTGAAGTACCTGGCGCTGGGTCCGCTGCTGCGCGTGATCTTTCGTCCGTTCGCCGAAGGGCTCGAGAACGTGCCGCGTCAGGGGCCGGTGATCCTGGCCGCCAACCACCTGTCGTACAGCGACTGGCTGTTCATGCCGCTCGTCATGCCGCGCCGCGTCACGTTCGTGGCCAAGGCCGAGTACTTCGAGTCGCCCGGCGTCAAAGGCTGGTTGCAGAAGAAGTTCTTCGGCGGCACCGGCCAGGTCCCGATCGACCGCACGAGCGGATCGGCTGCGGCCGGCGCTCTCAAGACTCAGTTGCGGCTGCTGTCCGAAGGGCAGGTGTGCGGCATCTTCCCCGAGGGCACGCGCTCGCACGACGGCAAGCTCTACCGGGGTCGCACCGGCGTCGCGCGCCTCGCGCTCGAGGCCAAGGTGCCGGTCATCCCGGTGGCCGTGCTCAACACGGACATCATCGCGCCGCCGGGCAAGGTCTTCGGCCGGTTCGCCCGGCCCGGGGTGAAGTTCGGTCGGCCACTCGACTTCAGCCGCTACGAGGGCCTGGAGTCCGACCGCTTCATCCTGCGGGCGATCACCGACGAGATCATGTACGAGATCATGAATCTCACCGGTCAGGAGTACGTCGACCTCTACGCGCAGGACGCCAAGAAGCGCGACAAGGAGCTGGCCGAGGCCGCCGCGGCGGAGCGTGAGAAGGCCGAGTCCGACGAAGTCTGGGATGAGCTGAACGAGTGAGCCCGTCCGCACGATGAAACCGCGTCTCACGGGGCGAGGAGCCCCGCGTATCCTGGTGCGGTGAGCATTCCCAGCCTTGACGACCTCCATGCGATCGGCGCCGCCCAGCAGCCGACGTATGCCGATCAGGTCGAGCGCGATCGTGCGGTCGACACGCTGCGGAAGATGCCCCCGCTCGTGTTTGCGGGCGAATGCGACGCGCTGCGCGACAAGATGGCCGCGGTGGCCCGTGGCGAGGCGTTCCTCCTTCAGGGCGGCGACTGCGCCGAGACTCTGGAGGGCGTGACGGCGGAGAACACGCGGAACAAGCTGCGCGTGCTCCTGTCGATGGCCGTCGTGCTGACGTACGCCGCGAGCGTGCCGGTCGTCAAGGTCGGCCGTCTCGCCGGGCAGTTCGCCAAGCCCCGCTCCAGCGACACCGAGACCCGTGAGGGCGTCACGTTGCCGGCCTACCGGGGCGACGCCGTCAACGGCTTCGACTTCACCCCGGAGGCGCGTCGTCACGACCCGCAGCGCCTCCTGGACGTCTACCATGCCTCGAGCGCCACGCTGAACCTCATCCGCGCGTTCACCACCGGCGGATACGCCGATCTGCGACAGATGCACGTGTGGAACACCGACTTCGTCCGCAACAGCCCCGTGGGGGAGCGGTACGAGCGGATGGGCGCCGAGATCGACCGGGCGCTCGCGTTCATGGAGGCCATCGGCGCCGACCCGGCCGAGCTCCATACCGTGGACTTCTACTCCTCCCACGAGGCACTCATCCTCGAGTACGAACACGCACTCACCCGCATCGATTCGCGGACGCAGCTGCCGTACGACGTGTCGGGTCACTTCCTGTGGATCGGCGAGCGCACCCGGCAGCTCGACGGCGCACACGTCGAACTGCTGAGTCGGATCGCCAACCCCATCGGTGTCAAGCTCGGCCCGACGAGCACTCCCGACGACGCGATCGCGCTGTACGAGAAGCTCAACCCCGAGCGGATCCCCGGCAAGGTCACGTTCGTGACCCGCTTCGGCGCCGACAAGATCCGCGACCTGCTGCCGCACCTCATCGAGAAGGTCAGCGCGGCCGGGGTCGAGGTCGCGTGGGTCACCGACCCGATGCATGGCAACACCTTCGCCACCGAGAACGGCTACAAGACGCGCGACTTCGATGCAGTCATCGACGAGGTGCGCGGGTTCTTCGAGGTCCACCGCGCGCTCGGCACCTGGCCCGGCGGCCTGCACGTCGAGCTGACCGGTGACGACGTGACGGAGTGCGTCGGCGGCGGCTCGCGTCTGTCGGCGGCCGACCTCGCGCACCGTTACGAGACGCTGTGCGACCCGCGACTCAACCGCGCACAGTCGCTCGAACTGGCCTTCCTCGTCGCGGAGATGCTCTCGGGGCGCTGAGACACGCACCCGGCCGTACCCAACCACCGGGGTGAGGGCGCGGGTGAGTCCGGTCAGCTGAGGAAGACGGTGACGGTCTCGCCCTTGCGGCGTTCCGTTCCGGCGCTCGGGCTCTGGAAGCGCACCTTCGCGCCGTCGCCGGCGAGGGGGTTGCGGGTGGCGTTGAGCTTGAGCCCCGCCTCCTCGACCGCCTTCTTGGCATCGGCCTCGGACTTGCCGCCGAGGTCGGGCACCTTGACCATCTCGGGGCCCTTCGACACGACGAGGGTGACGGTGTCGCCACGGAACGCGGTGCCACCCTGCGGCTGCTGGGAGATCACCCGCCCCTCCTCGACGTCGTCGCTGAACTCCTCCTGGACGTTCACCAGGAATCCGACGCCCTGCAGCCCGTTGCGGGCTTCGTCGATCGGTGTGCCGACGTAGTCGGTGATCGCGATGGGCTCGCGGCCCTTGCTCACGACGATGTCGAGTGCGGTGTCGCGCTTGACCTGCGCCCCGACGTCGTAGTTGGTCACGCGGATGATGCTGCCTTGCGGGATCTCCTCGTGGAACTCCTCGGTCGTGTCGCCGAGCTTGAGATTGAGCGATCCCACGATCGTCTGCGCCTCATCGACCGTCTTGCCGGCGAGGTCGGGGACCTCGTAGCGCTCCTTGCCCTTGGACAAGGTCACGGTGATGGTGGTGTCGGGCAGGATCTGCTCGCCGGCGGCCGGATCGGTGGAGATGACGTGATCGGCTGGGACGTCCTCGGAGAACGCGGCGGGAGCGAATTCGACCTCGAAACCGTCCGCCTGTGCGGTCTTCACCGCGTCGTCGCGTGACAGCCCGGTGAGTTCGGGAGCGTCGACGTAACGGCCGACTGCGACATACCACCCGCCGAGCGCCGTCAGCACGAGCGCGATCAGCGCGGCGATGAGGAGGAACAGGCCCCGGCGGGACTTCTCGCGTCGGGGTGCCTCCTTCTCGACAACCTCGTCGGGCTGGACTGGCGCGGGCTGGGACCAGGCGACGGTGGGTTCGGCGATCGCGGTCGTGTGCGCGGTGTCGGCGGCCGAGCCGAGCGCGGCGAGGTCGACGGCCTGGGTCGGCTCGTCCTCACTGTCCCGGGGTGAGGTCGGCAGCAGATCCGCCGCGAGCTCGGGATCGTCCTCGGCGCCGTCGGCGAGCGCGCGCCGCACCTGCCGGACTTGGTGCAGCAGCGCGCGGGCGTCGGGGGAGCGGCGTTCGGGATCGCGCGATGTAGCCCGTGCGACCAGCGCGTCGACGTAGTCGGGCAGACCGCCCACGAGCGTCGACGGTGCCGGGACGTCGACGTTGACGTGCATGTACGCGACCTGGATGGGCGTATCGGCCACGTGCGGCTTGCGGCCGGTGAGCATCTCGAAGAGCATCGCCCCGCACGCGTACACGTCGGCGCGAGGGTCCGAGCCGCGGTGCAGGACGACCTCCGGCGCCAGGTAGGAGACCGTGCCGATGAGGGCGCCGCCGCTGTGCGTCGTCGAGGTGCTCACGGCGCGCGCCAGCCCGAAGTCCGCCACCTTGACCTCGCCGGTCGGCGTGATGAGGACGTTCTCGGGCTTGACGTCGCGGTGGATGAGTTTCGCCGCGTGCGCCTCGGACAACGCCTGCAGGATGGGGTCGAGGTAGGCGAGCGCCTGCTGGGGTGACATCGGGGCCTCGTCACGGAGCACGTCGCGCAGGGTGCGCCCCGGGACGTACTCCATGACGAGGTAGGTGAAGTCGCCGTCGGTGCCCTGGTCGAAGACCGCCACGACACTGCGGTGGTTGAGTTTGGCGGCCGCCTTGGCCTCGGAGACGAAACGCTGCCGGAAATCATCGGCGTCGCCGAGGCCGGCGTGCATGATCTTGACCGCGACGATGCGGTCGAGGCGCAGGTCGGTGGCGCGGAAGACACTGGCCATGCCACCGCGCGCGATCCGCTCGTGGATCACGTAACGGCCGTCGAGCGTGTGCCCGACCAGCGCTTGATCGCCGGTGACCGTCACCGATACCTCCTCGCGGCATGCGTCGTGGGCCGGCCGGCCCGGACCCTTTGAGTGTAGAGAACCGCCGCGAAACTCCCGTCGATTCGCGGCGCTGCGGCGCGCCTCGTCAGCGGTGTCGACGCGTCGCGGCTCGAGCCAGCGGCGTGAGGATCCTGACCGCCTCGGGACCGAGGGCCGCCAGAGCATCGTCGGCCTCGCGTTCGAGGCGGGCGATGTCGTCCTCGACGTCGGCGCGGGCCCCACTGGACTCGATGAGCGCGGCGAGTTCGTCGACGCCGTGTTCATGACCGAGCAGACCGAGGACGCGGTCCGCGCCGAGGCGCTCGGCCGCCCGGGCGACGAGCACCGTGCGTTTGCCCTCACGCAGGTCGTCGCCGGTGGGCTTGCCGGTCGCGGCGGCGTCGCCGAAGACGCCGAGCACGTCGTCACGCAGCTGGAACGCCTCACCGAGGGGAAGGGCCACGCGGGTCAGGCCGGCGAGCAGGGCGTCGTCGGCGCCGGCGAGGGTCGCACCGACGTGCAGCGGACGCTCGATCGTGTAGGTCGCCGCCTTGAATCGCACCACCCGCATGGCGTCCTCGACACTCAACTCACGGCGCGTCTGCGCCAGCACGTCGAGGAACTGCCCCGCGATGACCTCGGTCTTGGCCAGATCCCAGAAGCGGAGCGCCCGCGTCAGGTGCCAGTCGGTGCCCTCGGGGACGCGCCGGATCTGCTCGTCGGCCCAGCTGAGCAGCAGGTCGCCGAGCAGGATCGCGGTCTGGCTCCCGAAGGCGACAGGATCGCCGGAGCGTCCCTCCTGGCGATGCTGCGCCTCGAACGCGCGGTGCACGCTCGGACGGCCGCGGCGGGTATCCGAACCGTCCATGAGGTCGTCGTGGACGAGCGCGCTGCCTTGAAGCCACTCGAACGCGGCCGCGGCGCGGGCGATGCGGGGGTCGTCCGGATCGCCGCCGGCGATCTGCCAGCCGGCGAAGCAGAAGAGGGGCCGGAGCAGTTTGCCTCCGGCGACGAACGCCGCGGCAGCGTCGACGAGCTCGGTCAGCGGGGCCGCGATGTCGGACAGCCGCGCGCGCTGCGCCGCGGCGACGGCGTGCAACTCGTGCTCGACGCGCTCCCGGAATGTGGAATCGTCGAGCGGGGTGGTCACATCCATCACGATACCGTTGGCACGTGCCCGCATCCGACCGCTCCCTCGTCGACGCTCTGCGCGACGAGCGCCCCACCACGTCGTTCGAGTTCTTCCCGCCCAAGGACGATGAGGGCGAGGAGCAGCTGTGGCGCACGATCTCGGAGCTGGAGCCGCTCGCCCCGACGTTCGTCTCGGTGACCTACGGCGCCGGCGGCACCAGCCAGGAGCGCACGGTCCGCATCACCGAGCGGATCGCCCGCGGTTCGTCGATGAAGCCGGTCGGCCACCTGACCCTGGTCGGCCAGAGCACGGCGGAGATCGAGTCGGTCCTCAAGCAGTACCTCGCGGCGGGCGTCGACCACGTGCTGGCGCTGCGCGGCGATCCCCAGGGCGGCCCGCGGGCTCCGTGGGAGGGTCACCCCGAGGGCATGAATCACGCCATCGAACTCGTGGAACTCGCGGAGCGCATGGGCGGGATCACCGTCGGCGTGGCCGCGTTCCCCGAGGGGCATCCCGACGCCGAGAGTCTCGAGGCGTGCGCCGAGGTGCTGGTGGCCAAAGCTCGCGCGGGTGCCGAGTTCGCGATCACCCAGCTGTTCTTCCGCGCCAGCGACTATGTCGAGCTCGTCGAGCGGGTTCGCGGCCTCGGGTGCGATCTGCCGATCATCCCGGGCATCATGCCGATCCTCAACTTCGGGCAGGTGGCGCGCATGGCCGAGCTCTCCGGGGCGGCCATGCCGGCGGAGGTCCTCGAGCAGATCGAACCGATCGCCGAGGACCGTGCGGCGGTGCGCGCGAAGGGCATCGAGCTCGCCACCCAGCTGTGCCGCGACGTCCTCGACGCGGGCGCGCCGGGACTGCACTTCATGACGCTCAACCGCTCCAAGGCCACCCGGGAGATCTTCGAGACGCTGCGCGCCGAAGGCCGCATCTGAGCGGTCCCGGTCAGCGGCGCGGCACCTCTCCGAGGTGACCGGCCACCGCGGCGGTCGCGAGCCCGACGAGCTCGAGCGTCGACCCCGGGTGGGCGTGCGCGCCGGCGAAGAACAGACCGTGTCGCGCCGCAACCCCCGGACGTTGCGCCGCCGCGCGCCATCCGCGCCAGGCCCAGCCGTCGTGCCCGAGTCCGACGAGTTCGCGCGGCGCGAGGTCGCGGCGGGCGGTCACCAGCGGCCGCCAGTCCATCCCGGCGCTCGCCAGGACGTCGAGGACGTCTCCGCCAGCCCGGTTCTCCGCGACCCAGTGGCGAGGACCGGACTGCCAGAGGCGCACGGGGAGCTCGGCGTGCACCACGATCTCCTCGGGGAGGTCGAGGGGCTCGCGCAGCACGAGCAGCGAACGCGGCGCCGGAATCCGTCGCACCAACGACGGTTCGCGGTAGGAGCGGGGCAGCTCCGGAGCGCACCACACCACCACCTCGGCGTCGACAGTGCCGTCGGCGGTCTCGACACCGCTGACTGCTCCGTCGGCGTACCTCACGTCCAGGGCGCGCGTCGACCGCACCACGTCGACCTTCCGCTCGCCGGTCCGTCGCTCGAGCGCGGCGGCGAGCGCGGGAAGCCCGCCGGCGAAGCGCCACCGCCCGAAGTTGCGCTCGGCGTAGTGCCACACGCTCGTGTAGGCGGGTGTGTGCGCGGGGTCGTCGCCGGCCAGCCTCACCGGATCGAGCACCAGGGTGCGGAAACGGCGGTCGCGGAAGGCCGACCGGGCCGCCTGCCGTACGGTCCGCCGCGGCCGCAGCAGCCGCCGATACGGCCGCTCGAGCCCGCCGTCATAGACCTCGTCGAACATGCGGCGCCGCACGCCGTCCCACACCGGCCCCAGCGAGTCCACCCACGGGGACCACGGATCCGATCCGAACGTCTCGACCACCGCGTCGTGCTGGGCACCGCGGGTGCCGAACGGCAGGTCGAGAACGTCGCGACGTCGGCCCCGCACCACGATGTGCCGGCGCGGGCCGGCCGGGGAGATGTCGATGACGCGGTCCATCGTGCGGCCGGACTTGCGGAAGAAGTCGCGGAAGACGCCCGGCAGCGTCACGGTCTCGGGGGAGAGGTGCCAGGCGTGGTCGTCCCATTCGAGGCCGCGCAACCGGCCGCCGAGGGTTCCGGACGCTTCCAGCAGAGTCACGTCGTGCCGCAGCTTCGCGAGGCGCGCGGCCGCCGTCAGGCCGGCGAAGCCACCACCGACGATCACCACGCGGGCCATGGCGGCAGCATACGACCGTGGGGCCGAGGCCGGTCCCCTAGGCTGTGGTCATGGGTCCGGTACGCGGTGAGGTCATGTGGCAGGCGGTGCGCGACGCGCTGGATGTCGCGACGGCCGGCAGCAGTCAGGTCCTTCGCGTGCTCGACCTCGGAGGCGGCACGGGCAGCGACGCGGTACGCGTCGCCCAAGCCGGCCACGAGGTGACCGTCGTCGACCCGAGCCCGGACGCGCTCGCGGCACTGGCCCGACGAGCCGATGAGGCCGGCGTCGAGATCCGCCACGTGCTGGGTGACACCGGAGACCTCGGTGATCACGTCCCGGCGGCGTCGGTCGACCTCGTGCTGTGCCACGGCGTGCTCGAGTACGTCGAGGACCCCGACGCGGCCCTCGCAGCCGTCGCCACCGCGCTCGTGCCCGAGGGTCTGGTGAGCGTGGCCGTGGCGGGTCGAGTCGGCGGGGCGCTGGCGCGGGCGGTCACCGGAGACTTCGCCGGCGCGCTGGCCCTCGTGGAGCGTCCACTCGACGCGTGGGACGTGCGCGATCACGGTCCCCGCCGCTTCTTCGCCGAGGAACTCGACGCCCTGCTGGAGGCGCACGGGTTCGCGGCCGCTCCCACCCGTGGACTGCGGGTCTTCGCCGACCTGGTCCCGAGCTCCGTCGTCGACACGGAACCGGGTGCTCGGGAGGCGCTGTTCGCCCTGGAACAATCGGCTCGCAGCCGCCGCGATTTCTCCACCTGCTCGGGTGGTCTCCAGCAGATCGCACGCCTAGAATCGAAGTAACCACCCGACCGAGGAGTCCACCGTGCCGCTCTCTGACGAAGAGGCCCGCCTGCTGGCCCAGCTCGAGCAGTCGCTGGCCGAGGAAGATCCCGACTTCGCGTCCACTCTGCGCGGTTCGAAGCTGGCCGCGCAGTATCGCAAGTTCGCTGTGCTGGCCGCGGTCGGATTCATCGCGGCCGTCGCCATGCTGCTGGCCGGCGCGGTCACCGCCACCACCTGGCTCGGTGTGGTCGGTTTCGTCGCCATGGTGGCCAGCGCCTACGCCTTCATCCGCACCTGGCGGCGCGGCATGATGGGCGGCGGCGAGGAGGGCAGGCCGAGGTCGCCGCAGCCCAAGGGCTCGGGTTCGGGGTCCTTCGTCGACCGGATGGAGGAGCGCTGGAACCGTCGTCAGGACGACGGACGCTGATCATGCTCCACTGACGCACCACTTCCCACCACTCAACCGCCCCACCGCGAGGTGAGGGCGGTTTTTCTATGCCCCGCAGGCAAAAAGCCGGCGGGGCTTTCGTCTGCTCCCGCCACGACACGCGCCGTGTCGACGTGTCTGTGGCGGAAAGGTGGTGCAAAGTGGGTTAAGGTGGTGCAAAATGGAGCAACTGGTGGAGGAGCAGCTCATGTGGCTCATGGCGCGAGGTGAGGAGGGCCGTGGTGAATCCCGACGTCACCAACTTCTTCGGCACCTACACCCCGCGTCTGGACGACAAGGGGCGCCTCTTCCTGCCCGCCAAGTTCCGGCCCCGGCTCGAGCACGGCGTGATCCTCACGCGGGGTCAGGAGCACTGCATCTACGGCTGGACGCCCGAGGCGTTCACGGAGTTCACCGATCGGGTGCGCTCGACGCCGTTCACCAACCGGCAGGCGCGCAACTTCCTGCGGATGCTGTTCTCCGGCGCGTCATCGGAGACGCCGGACAAGCAGGGGAGGATCTCGATCCCTCCCGTGCTGCGGGAGTGGGCGAGTCTCGGCCGCGACTGCACGGTCGTCGGTGCGATGGACCGCATCGAGATCTGGGACTCACAGCGTTGGGACGAGTTCTCCGCCGAGCAGGAGGACACCTTCGCGGACATGTCCGACGAGGTGATGCCGGGCATCTTCTGACGGTAGCGGGCTCAGATGCCCGCCTGGGTGGATCTGACATCCCTTCCCCGGTGTCAGAACCACGCGGGCGGGGATCTGTCCCCACGACCGCGCCAGGAGCTGCCCCGCGGTTGCGACGGCAGATCGCCGAGCGCTGCGCCGTGATGGCGGTGTCGCTCGGCGGGTCCGCCGCAGTGACCGCCGTGATCGCGTTCGCCCTGGGGTCCCTATGACACCGGCGCAGCACGTGCCGGTCCTGCGCGAACGGGTCCTCGCACTGCTCGCGCCCGCCATCGAGGCGTCGACGGCTCCCGTGATCGTGGACGCCACCCTCGGACTCGGCGGCCACGCAGAGGCCATGCTCCAGCGCTTCGAGCAGGTGAGGGTGGTCGGCATCGATCGTGACCCCGACGCGCTGCGACGGGCGAGCGAACGACTGGCACCGTTCGGTGATCGCTTCGTGGGCGTCCACGCGGTCTATGACGCCATCGCCGACGCGACGGCCGCCGCCGGCGTCGAGCGAGTGGCCGGCCTGCTGTTCGACCTCGGGGTGTCGTCGATGCAACTCGATCAGGCCGAGCGCGGCTTCGCCTACGCCCAGGACGCTCCGCTCGACATGCGGATGAACCCCGGCGACCCCCTGACAGCCGCCGACGTCCTCAACACCTACGAGGCGGCCGAGCTGGCGCGGGTGCTGCGCGAGTACGGCGAGGAGAAGTTCGCCCGCCGCATCGCCGACGCCGTCGTGCGAGCGCGGGCGGAGGAGCCGTTCACCACGAGCGCGCGGCTCGTCGAGCTCGTCCGCGACGCGATCCCGGCACCGGCACGCAGGACCGGAGGACACCCGGCCAAGCGGACGTTCCAGGCGCTGCGGATCGAGGTCAACGACGAGCTGGGAGCGGCGCGTCGCGCTCTGCCCGCCGCCCTTGAGCACACCGCGGTGGGCGGTCGCGTCGTCGTGATGGCCTACCACTCGCTCGAGGACCGCATCACCAAACGGGTCTTCGCCCAGGCCACGACGTCCACGGCGCCGCCGGGGCTCCCGGTGGTGCCTGCGGAGCACGAGGCGAAGTTCCGACTCGTCACCCGTGGCGCGGAGAAGGCCTCCGACGCCGAGATCGCTGAGAACCCCCGCGCGAAGCCGGTCCGGCTGCGCGCCGTCGAGAGGATCACCGCATGAGCGCACGAGGTACTGCCGCCGCCCATGCAGGCCGCGCGCTCGTCGCCCGCGGCCACGAGGTCCGATCAGCCGGGCTGCGCCTGGTCGCGCCGGTTCGCCAGCGTGCGCACAAGGCGCCGTTCGTCGTCGTGCTGCTGGGAGTGCTCGGTCTCGGTCTCGTCGGTCTCATCGTCATGAGCACGCTCATGCAGGCGCAGTCGTTCCAGCTCTCCGAGCTCTCGCGCGAGGCGGAGAGCCTGCAGATCCAACGGCAGGCACTCGAGCGCGAGCTGCAGGACCTGCAGAGTCCGCAGTCCCTCGCCAAGAAGGCCGCCGACGACGGCATGGTGCCGCCGGCGACGCCGGTGTTCCTGCGGCTGACGGACGGCGCCGTCATCGGCCAGCCGATCCCGGCCGAACCCGGAGGTGCGCCGTGACGACTGCGGTGACGCGCCGACGCTTGCGCTTCTGTCTCATCGTCGTGCTCGCGGTGTTCCTGTTGTTCGGAGCACGCCTGTTCCAGATCCAGGGCGTCGACGCCAAGGCGTACGCCGCGATGGCGGTGCAGACCGGGACGGCGACCACGACCGTGCCCGCCCCGCGCGGCGAGATCCTCGACCGCAACGGCGTCGAGTTGGCCTCGAACGTCGACGGGCTCACGATCACGGCCGATCCGAGCATGACCGCCGAGCACGCTCCGCAGATCGCCCGCATCCTCTACGAGAAGCTGCCCGATCGCATCGACTACTTCGAGACGATCGAAACCCTGCGTACGCCGGACTCCCGCTTCGTCTACCTCGTGCGCGACCTGCCCGCTTCCGAGGCGACCGACGCGGTCGAGGCCGTCCGCGACGCGTCCTACACCGGCGTCTTCACCGAGAAGGAGGTGCTGCGCAGCTATCCGGGCGGATCGCTGGCGGCCAACCTGCTCGGCTTCACCGACGCCGAGGGCAAGGGCGTCCAGGGCATCGAGCAGATGTACGACGAGACGCTCACCGGCAAGGACGGGTCGAGCACCTTCGAGGTGTCCTCGACGGGACAGCGCATCCCGATGGCCGACAGCACCGTGGAGGAGATGGTGCCCGGCACGTCGGTCAAGACCACGATCGACCGTGACCTGCAGTGGTACGCCGATCAACGGCTCGCCGAGGTCGTCTCGTCCGCCGGCGCCGACTGGGGCCTGGCGATCACGATGGACGTCAAGACGTGCCAGATCCTGCAGATCTCGCAGTCGCCGACATTCGACCCCGACGCCCGGACCGGCATCACCGAGCGCAACACGGTGTCGCGGGCCACCCAGACGGTGTACGAGCCGGGCTCGGTCATGAAGCCGGTCACGATGGCGGCGCTGGCCGACCAGGGCCTCATCGACGCCGACTCCAAGATCCGCGTGCCGAGCCAGATGGTCATCGACGGGTTCCCGATCGGCGACCACTGGGACCACGGCGAACTGCAGATGACCGCCGCCGGCGTGATCGCCCAATCGTCCAACCTCGGCACGATCATCGCCGCCCAGCAGATGGACGACGAGACTTTCCACGACTACCTGAGCAAGTTCGGGTTCGGCAGGGCGACCGGGGTCGAGCTGCCCGGTGAATCGGCGGGCATCCTGGAGAAGGCGGACAGCTGGACCGACGCCAAGCACGCCACGACCTCGTTCGGGCAGGGCATCTCGGTCACCGCCATGCAGATGATGCGGGCGCTCGGTGCCATCGCGAACGACGGCGTGGCATGTGACCCCACGGTCGTGGAGTCGACGATCGCGCCGGACGGCACCGAGACCCCCAACGAGGCGGGGAAGTCCGAACGGGTCGTCTCCTCGGAGGCCGCGGCGCAGGTCACGCGCATGATGGAGGCCGTCACCGCCGACGACGGCACGGCCCCTGCGGCGCAGATCGAGGGGTACCGCGTGGCGGGCAAGACCGGCACCGCGTGGCGCGTCAACCCGGAGACCGGCCGGTACGTCCGCGGTCAGAACACCGTGTCGTTCGCCGGCTTCGCGCCGGCCGACAAGCCGCGATTCCTCACCTATGTCGTCATCGACAAGCCCCCGGCGAGCGCCGGTGGTGGCTCGCTCGCCGGACCGGTGTTCCACGACATCATGTCGATGACCTTGGAGCGTTTCGGCGTCACTCCGACGGGGTCCGCGCCGCCCAAGGTCGAGCAGTACTGGTGATCGCCTCCCGAGCGGTGCGCGCGAGCGTGACGCAGTAGGTTGGGAGCCGTGGAGGAAGCGTCGATGAGAGTACGTCCGCGGGCGCTGCCGCACCGCTCGCTGCGGTCCATCGCCCGGCAGCTGGGTGCCCGTGCCTTCGGCGAGGCCGAGGTGACGGGGTTGAGCCTCAACACCGCCGATGTCGTCCCCGGCGACCTGTATGCCGCGCTCCCGGGGTCGACGACGCACGGCGGCCGGTACGCGCCGCAGGCGGTGAGTGAGGGCGCCGTCGCGGTGCTGACCGACGCGGCCGGTCTGCAGTGCGTGCCGGACGACGTGCCCTACATCGTGCTGGAGAACCCGCGGGCCGTGCTGCCCGAACTCGCAGCGGAGCTGTACGACCACCCCACGAAGGCGTTCACGACGATCGGCATCACCGGGACCCAGGGCAAGACCACGAGTACGTACCTGGCCGAAGCGGCGCTCGGTGCGGATCGCAGCGCCGTCATCGGCACGATCGGCACACGCATCGGGGGTGTGCCGGCGCGCTCCGCGCTCACCACGCCCGAAGCGCCCGCGCTCCAGGCGCTCTTCGCCGTGATGCGGGAGGAGGACGTCGAGGTCTGCGCCATGGAGGTCTCGAGCCATGCGCTGGCGCAGGGACGAGTCGACGGCTTCACGTTCGACGTCGGCGTGTTCCTCAATCTCGGCCGCGATCACCTCGACTTCCACGCGGACATGGAGGAGTACTTCGCCGCGAAGGCGAGCCTGCTGACACCGCAGCACGCCAACTCCGGCGTCGTCGTGGTGGACGACGAGTACGGACGGCGCCTGGCCACGGGCTCGACGGTGCCGGTCGTCACGGTCTCGACGCATGGTGACCCGGCCGACTGGCGCGCCGTGGATGTCGTCGCTCACCCGACCGGCACGACGGCTCGACTGCTGGGACCCGAGGGCGTCGAGGTCGACCTCTCCGTGCCGTTGCCGGGCACGTTCAACGTCGCCAACGCAGCCGCAGTCGTCGCGGCGCTCGCCGTCCAGGGCCACGACCCGCAGGAGGCGGCGCGTGGGATCGCGGAGAGCGCGGGCGTTCCGGGCCGGATGGAGCGGGTGGACGCCGGGCAGGATTTCACTGCGGTCGTCGACTACGCGCACAAGCCGGACGCGGTCGTCGCTGTGCTCGACGCGCTGCGGCCCATGACCACGGGACGACTCATCATCGTGATCGGCGCAGGCGGCGACCGCGACCACGGCAAGCGGCCGCTCATGGGTGCCGCAGCAGCCCAGCACGCTGACGTCGTCATCGTCACCGACGACAACCCCCGCACGGAGGAACCCGGTGCCATCCGCGCTGCGGTCCTTCGTGGAGCGCGCGGCACGAGCGCCACGGTCAGGGAGGTCGCGGGCCGGAAGGCGGCGATCGCGGAGGCCGTCGCCATGGCCGGCCCCGGTGACACCGTCGTGATCGCCGGCAAGGGGCACGAGCGGGGACAGGAGATCGCCGGAGTGGTGCATCCCTTCGACGATCGCGACGTCCTGCGCGAGTGTCTCGAGGCGCGCGCGTGATCGCCGGCCTCACCCTCGGCGACATCGCCTCGGTGGTGGACGGCCGGCTCGTCGATGCGGCGGCCGACGTCACGGTCGACGGGCCCGTCGTGATCGATTCGCGTGAGGTGCGTCCGGGTGCCCTGTTCGCCGCGCTCGAGGGAGAGCACGTGGACGGGCACGACTATGCGGCGTCCTCGATCGCGGACGGTGCGGTTGCGGTGCTGGCCACGCGTGACGTCGACGTGCCCTCGATCCTCGTCGACGACGTGACGGCCGCGCTCGCGGCACTGGCGCGGCACGTGCTGGACCGTCTGCGTGAGCAGGGGAACCTGACCGTCGTCGGCATCACCGGCTCTGCGGGTAAGACGAGCGTCAAGGACATGCTCGGCTCGGTGCTCAGCGCGGCAGGCCCGACGATCGCGCCGCAAGGCTCCTTCAACAACGAGCTCGGCGTCCCGCTCACCGTGCTGCGAGCCGACGAGGAGACGCGCTACCTCGTCGTGGAGATGGGGGCGCGGGGCATCGGCCACATCGCGCACCTGTGTCGCATCGCACCGCCCGAGGTCGGGGTGGTGCTCAACGTCGGTTCCGCCCACGCCTCGGAGTTCGGCTCGCCCGAGGCGACCGCCCAGGCGAAGGGGGAGCTCGTCGAGGCCCTGCCGCCGTACGGGACCGCCGTGCTCAACGCCGACGACGTGCGCGTCGCGGCGATGGCGGCCCGCACCGCGGCTCGCGTCGCCTCCTTCGGCCGTGCTGGCGAGGACATCCGCTTCCTCGGAGCACCTGAACTCGACGCTCAGGGCCACCCGCATCTGCAGGTGATCGTCGACGGAGAAGAACACGACCTCACCGTGCCGCAGTTGGGGGAGCATCAAGTGGTCAATGCCGCCGCGGCGCTCGCCGCCGCGCGGGCCGCGGGCGTGTCGACCGAGGATGCCCTTGCGTCGTTGGCAGCGGCGGGTGCGGGATCGCCTATGCGAATGGAGCGGCACGTGCGCGAGGACGGGCTCACCGTGCTCAACGATGCGTACAACGCCAATCCCGAGTCGATGGCGGCCGCCCTCCGCACCCTCGCCGCTGTCGCTCCGGGAGACCGCGGGGTCGCCGTCCTCGGTGCCATGCTCGAACTCGGCGACGCGAGCGAGGAGCATCACGAGGTCGTCGGTCGGCTCGCTGCGACGCTGGGGGTGGGGCGGGTCCTGGTCGTCGGCGACGAGGCGGCACCCATCGCACGCGGGGCCGGATCGATCGCGGAGGTCGTCCCGACGGCCGACGCGGCGATCCGTAGACTCATGGCTAGTCTGCGACCGGACCAGGTGGTGCTTGTGAAAGCATCGAGGGGCGAACGTCTCGAACGTGTCGCCGAGGCCCTGCTCGCAGACTGATGCCGTCGTCACCCACCGAAAGGAACCCCTTGCCGTGCTTGCCGTCCTGATCGCCGGTGCCATCGGTATGCTCGGCACCCTCATCGGGACGAGATTCGCCATCCAGGTGCTCGTGGCCAAGGGGTACGGCCAGCTGATCCGCGACGACGGACCGACCTCGCACCACACCAAGCGCGGGACCCCGACGATGGGCGGTCTCGTCATCATCATCTCGGTCCTGCTGGCGTATCTCGTCGCCAAGCTCGCCACCGGGTTCACTCCCAGCGCGTCGGCGCTCCTGCTGCTCTTCCTCTTCACGGGCCTGGGCGCGATCGGCTTCCTCGACGACTACATCAAGATCTCCAAGCAGCGTTCCCTCGGACTGCGCAGCAAGGCCAAGATGATCGGCCAGATCGCGGTGGGCCTGATCTTCGCGATCCTCGCGATCCGATGGGAGGACGAGAACGGCCAGACGCCGATCACGCACGCGGTGTCCTTCACCCGCGACATCCCGGGCTGGACCCTGCCTACGATCCTGCTCGTCCTGTGGGTGCTCGTGCTCATCGCCGGCACCTCCAACGGCGTCAACCTCACCGACGGTCTCGACGGGCTCGCCACCGGCGCCTCCGCCATGGTGTTCGCTGCCTACGTCGTCATCAACGTGTGGCAGTTCAATCAGAACTGTGCCTCCGAGAGCGCCGCCGGCTGCTACGAGGTCCGCGACCCGCTCGACCTCGCGGTGGTGGCCTCGGCCCTCACCGGCGCGTGTTTCGGATTCCTGTGGTGGAACACCTATCCGGCCAAGATCTTCATGGGCGACACCGGCTCGCTGTCGCTCGGCGGCGCGATGGCCGGCCTCGCACTCATGACCCGCACCGAGCTGCTGCTGGTCGTGCTCGGCGGCCTCTTCGTCATCATCACCCTCTCGGTGATCCTGCAGGTCGGCTACTTCAAGCTCTCCGGCGGCAAGCGCATCTTCCGCATGGCTCCGTTGCAGCACCACTTCGAGCTCAAAGGCTGGGCGGAGATCACCATCGTCGTCCGCTTCTGGATCATCAGCGGACTATGCGTCGCCACGGCGATGGGCATCTTCTACTGGGAGTGGGTCCGGCTCGCATGAGCGGTGAGCTCAAGGACGTGTCGGCGCTCGGCCGCGAATCCTCGTGGGAGGGCGTTCGGGCGGTCGTGGCCGGCTTCGGCATCAGCGGTTTCGCCGCGGCGGACACACTGACGCACCTGGGCGCGTCGGTCATCGCCGTGGACGAGTCCGAAGGGGACCGCGAGCGTCGCGAGAAGGCCACGCTGCTGCAGATCCTCGGCGCCGACGTGCGTCTGGGGGAGGGGGCCACCGCCACGCTCCCCGACGACGTCGACCTCGTGGTGACCTCGCCGGGCTGGAGGCCGGACACCCCGATGCTCGTGCAGGCCGCCGAGCGCGGCGTCCCCGTGTGGGGTGACGTCGAGCTGGCCTGGCGCTTGCGCGGACCCGATGCCGCTCCGTGGCTCGTCGTCACCGGGACCAACGGCAAGACCACGACGGTGCGGATGCTCGAGAGCATCTTGCAGGCCGCCGGGCTGCGTGCTCGTGCGGTCGGCAACGTCGGTACGCCCGTCCTCGAGGCGGTCATGGACCCGGCCGGATACGACGTCCTGGCCGTCGAACTCTCCAGCTTCCAACTGCACTGGACGACCTCGATGTCGGCCGAGTCAGCCGCCGTCCTCAACATCGCGCCCGACCACTACGACTGGCACGGAGGAGCGGAGGCGTACGCCGCCGCCAAGGGCCGCGCCTACGAACACGTGCAGCGCGCGTGCGTCTACAACGTCGCCGACCCCGAGACCCGGCGCCTGGTCGAGGAGGCCGACGTCGTCGAGGGGGCGCGCGCGATCGGTTTCACGCTCGGCATCCCCGGGCTGAGCGAGCTCGGCGTGGTGGACGGACTGCTCGCGGACCGGGCCTTCGTGGAGAATCGCGCTGAGCAGGCCGCCGAGCTCGGCTCCGTCCGCGACTTGTACTCCGACGCGCCCCACGTCGTCGCCAACGCACTCGCCGCGGCCGCGCTCGCTCGCGCGCACGGAGTGGAGCCCAAGGCGGTGCGCGACGGGCTGCGCGCCTTCCGGCCGGGGCCGCATCGCGTCGCCGACGTCGGCTCGATCGGCGGCGTGCGCTACGTCGACGACTCCAAGGCCACCAACACGCATGCGGCGCTGGCCTCGCTCCGATCGGTCCCGCGCGCCGTCTGGATCGCCGGTGGGCTGGCCAAGGGCCAGACCTTCGACGACCTCGTCACCGAGGCGCGCGACCGGCTCCGCGCGGTCGTCCTCATCGGACGTGATCGAGCGATCATCGCCGACGCGCTCACGCGACACGCGCCCGAAGTCCCCGTGGTGGAGGTCGAGACGGGACAGGATGACCTCATGGATCGCGTCGTCGAGGTCGCCTCGTCGCTGGCTGACGCCGGTGACACGGTGCTGTTGGCCCCCGGCTGCGCGTCCATGGACCAGTTCACCGACTACGCGCACCGCGGTGAGGCGTTCACGGACGCCGTACGACGGCTCGCCGAACGCGCGTAGTCCCGACACTTCCTTCCCCACCCCCGCTCGCCGAAGGATCTGCTCATGAGCATTTCGGCACCCCGCCGGTCCACGTCGGCGCTCGATGCCGTCCGTCAGGTGCTCTCGCGCCCGCTCGCGTCGTACCAGATCGTCCTCGGGCTCACGGCGATCCTGCTCGGCCTCGGCCTCATCATGGTCCTGAGCGCGAGCTCGGTCTACGCCTTGCGCCTGTTCGACAACTCCTTCTACATCGTCACCCGGCAGGCGGTCTTCGCCGTGCTGGGTGTCCTCGGCTTCGTCGCCGTGCTGCGTTTGCCCTGGAACGTCCTGCGCGCCCTGATGCGGCCCGCCCTGCTCGGCACGGTCGTGCTCATCGGCCTGACCTTCACCCCGCTCGGCGTCGAGATCAACGGCAACCGCAACTGGCTGCCGCTGTTCGCCGGCGTCAGCGTCCAGCCGTCCGAGCTCGCCAAGCTGGCGCTCGTGCTGTGGATCGCGGATCTCTACGCGCGGCGGTACAAGTACCTCGGAACCCCGCGGTACATCCTCACGCCCATGGTGCCCGTGGCCGGCGCGGTCGCCGCGCTCGTCGTGGCGCAGAAGGACCTCGGCACCGCTCTCGTGCTGTTCGCCGTCATCGTGGGCATGCTGTGGGTCGCCGGGCTGCCGGGCCGCCACATGTGGTTCATGGTGCTGGCGCTCGGCGTCCTGCTCATCTTCTTCGTCGCCACGGCACCGCACCGCATCACCCGACTGCTCAGCTTCCTCGACCCCACCGCCGACCCCGAGGGTGCCGGCCACCAGTCGATCAAGGCCATGATGGCGTTCGCCCGGGGCGGTTTCTGGGGCGTCGGGCTCGGCGGCAGCCGGCAGAAGTGGGGGGCGCTGCCCGAGGCGCACAACGACTTCATCCTCGCCGTGATCGGCGAAGAGCTCGGCCTGGCCGGCACGCTGGTGCTGTTGAGCCTGTTCGGCATGCTGGGCTTCGTCGGCTTCCGGATCGCCATGCGCAGCCGCGACCGCTTCGCGCGGTACGCCGCGGCCGGCATCACGATCTGGTTGCTGTCGCAGGCCATCATCAACGTCGGCATGGTGCTCGGCCTGCTGCCGGTCATCGGCATCCCGTTGCCGCTCATCTCGTACGGAGGTTCCAGCCTGCTCGCGACGCTCGTGGGACTCGGGGTCCTGGCCAAGTGCGCCACGACCGAGCCCGGCGCGGCTCAAGCACTGGCGGCCAGCCGCCGCCAGCGCCGTCGCGGCAGCAAGAAGTAGACGATGACGATGCGCGTTCTCCTCGCCGGCGGCGGAACCGCCGGCCACACATCCCCCTTGCTCGCGACCGCAGCGGTGCTGCGCGAGTCCGGCGACACGATCGTCTGCCTCGGCACCCCCCGGGGTCTGGAGGTCGAGCTCATCCCGCGCGCCGGGTACGAGCTCGAACTCGTCCCGCCGGTCCCGCTGCCGCGGCGGCCCAACGCCGATCTCGTGAAGCTGCCGGTCCGGCTGCGCTCGACGGTCAAGGCGACGCTCGCCGTGCTCGACACGGTGCGACCCGACGTGGTCGTCGGCTTCGGCGGCTACGTCTCTGTGCCCGCATACCTGGCCGCGCGGCGGCGACGCCTCCCCATCGTCGTCCACGAAGGCAACGCGCTGCCGGGGATCGCCAACAAGCTCGGCGCACGCTTCACGACGCACGTCGCCACGAGCTTCCCCGACACCGAACTCCCGCACGGTGAGTACCTCGGCCTGCCGATCCGCCGTGAGATCGCGACGCTCGACCGCGCGGCACGCCGCGCTGAGGCACGCGCCTTCTTCGAACTCGACCCGGACCTCCCGACGATCCTGGTCACTGGTGGATCGCAAGGTGCGCGACGTATCAACCAGGCGATGGCAGCAGCCGCTCCGGCGCTCGCCGCGGCCGGCGTGCAGGTGCTTCACGCGGCCGGCCGTCCCGAGGAGGTCCCCGTCGAGACCGCCCCCGGACAGCCGCCGTACCGCGTGCTCAACTTCATCGACCGCATGGATCTCGCCTACGCAGCGGCCGACTTCACCGTCTGCCGCTCCGGCGCCAACACGGTCACCGAGGTCGCCGCCGTCGGGCTGCCCGCGGCGTTCGTCCCATTGCCGATCGGCAACGGCGAGCAGGCGCTCAACGCGCATCCGGTCGTCGAGGCCGGAGGCGGTCTCCTCATCGACGACGCAGCCTTCACCGCGGCCTGGGTCGAGAACGCCGTCATCCCGCTGGTCGGCGACGCGACCCGCCTGGCCGAGATGTCGCGTGCCGCATCCGACATCGTCCGCGCGGACGCCGCCGAGCGGCTGGCCGCGATGATCCACGCAGCGGGGGAGAGCCGGTGAGGATCCCGTTCCCGGACGAGGTGCTCCCCGCCGAACAGCTCGGCACCGTGCACTTCGTCGGCATCGGTGGTGCGGGGCTGTCGGCCATCGCTCGGATCATGGCGCAGCGCGGTGTCGTCGTGCAGGGATCGGACGCCCGCCACTCGGCGGTCATCGAGGCCCTGCGAGCCGAGGGCATCACGTGCTTCGTCGGCCAGGACGCTGCTCATCTCGACGGCGTCGACACCGTCGTGGCGAGCACGGCGGTGCGCGAGGACAATCCCGAGATCGTCGCTGCACGTGCGCGCGGACTGCGGCTCTGGCCCCGCTCGGCGGGGCTCACCTCGCTCATGACCCCGCCGATCACCACGGTCGCGGTCGCCGGGACCCACGGCAAGACCACCACGACGGGCATGCTCACGTGCGCCCTCGTGGGTGCGGGCGCGGACCCCTCGTTCGCGATCGGCGCCGAAGTGCCGGCGCTCGGGACGAACGCACGCGCCGGTGCGGATCCGGTCTTCGTCGTCGAGGCCGACGAGAGCGACGGAGCGTTCCTGCACTATGCGCCCTCCGGCGCGATCGTCACCAACATCGACGCCGACCACCTCGACATGTGGGGCAGCGTCGAGGCCTACGAACAGGCCTTCGATGACTTCGTCGCGACGGTCGGCGACTTCCTGGTCGTCAACACCGAGGACCCCGGCGCCGAAAGGATCGCCGACCGAGCCCGCGCCGCCGGCCTGCGGGTCGTCACGGTGGGGTTCGCCCCCGCCGTCGCGGACATCGCCGGTGCCGAGCTTCGCGTGGACGGCACTACGACCCGGCTGCGCGTCGTCGTGGAGGGCGACACGCACGAGCTCGAGCTGCTGGTCCCAGGGCGGCATTACGCCCTCGATGCGCTGCTCGCCCTCGGGGCCGGCCGGGCCCTCGGGTATCCGGTGGCCCCGCTCATCGCCGGGCTGGGCACCTTCCGCGGTGCCGCGCGCCGCATGGAGTACAAGGGCGAGGCCGGAGGAGTCCGGGTCTACGACTCGTATGCGCATCACCCCACCGAACTCGCCGCCGACTTAGCGGCCGCACGGGCGGTCGCGGGTGAATCGCGCCTCGTCGCGGTGTTCCAGCCGCATCTCGTGAGCCGCACCCGGATCTTCGGCGGCCAGATGGGGGAGGCGCTCTCGCTCGCCGACGAGGTCGCCGTGCTCGACATCTACCTCGCGCGCGAGGACCCCGACCCCGAGGTCACCTCCCAGCTCATCGTCGACGCGGTCGCCGGACCGCCCGCACGCGTCGTCGGGTCGGTCGCCGCTGCGCCCGCCGCGGTGGCGTCGTCGGTGCGACCCGGCGACGTGGTCGTCACGCTGGGCGCCGGGGACGTCACCGAGGTCGGGCCCGCGCTGCTGTCGCTGCTGGAGCAGCCCGGTGAGTGACGCCTTCGCGGCCAAGCTCAAGCAACGCCGCCGGCGCCGGTGGATTCGCGTCGTGTTCGCCGTCCTCGTCGTCGCGATGATCGGCGCCGGCGTGTGGGCCGTCTGGTTCTCGGGCCTGCTGGTCGCCCAGAAGGTCCGGGTCACGGGCATCGAGCACCTCACCGAGGAGCAGGTGCTCCAGGCAGCGGAGGTGCCGCTGAACACGCCGCTGGCGCGGCTCGACACCGAGGCGATCGAAGGACGGGTGAGCGAACTCGCGCCGGCGCGCCGGGTCGAGGTCTCGCGCTCGTGGCCCGAGACCGTCGTCATCACGGTGACCGAACGGACCCCGTCGGCATGGGTGAGCCGGGACAACCGTCCGTGGGAAGTCGACGCCCAGGGAGTCATCTTCCTCCCGGTCGACTCGCCCGAGGCCGGGCTGCCAGAGCTGCGCGTCGACGCCGACGACGCTGACGTCGTCGCGGCGGCCGCGCGCGTCGCGCACGACCTGCGCGACACCGACCCGGCGCTCGCGGGTCAGGTGGCCGCGATCAGTGCCGAGACGCAAGACTCGGTCGAACTCGCTCTCCTCGACGGACGCGCCGTGGTGTGGGGGAGCGCGGAGGACCCGGGACCCAAGATCCGCGTCCTCAAGGTCCTGCTGGACGTCCCCGCGGCGGTCTACGACGTGAGTGTTCCGACGCGCCCGACGACGCGCGACTGAATTGACCGACGGCGCGCGGCGTGTTGGCCGTACTCGTCCTCGTGATCGGCCTAGAGTCATGTCATGTCACGAGGTTGACATAACTATAAGCCTCTACCTCAGGGTTAAGGTTTCGGGTCTCGGCCCCACGAGAGCATTCACGAGCGAAGGGCAAGCAGCATGGCGGTTCAGAACTACCTCGCGGTGATCAAGGTCGTCGGCATCGGCGGTGGCGGCGTCAACGCCGTCAACCGCATGATCGAGGTCGGCCTCAAGGGTGTCGAGTTCATCGCCATCAACACCGACGCACAGGCACTGCTGATGAGCGACGCCGACGTCAAGCTCGACGTCGGTCGCGACTCCACGCGCGGGCTGGGCGCCGGCGCCAACCCCGAGATCGGTCAGAAGGCCGCGGAGGACCACGCCGACGAGATCGAGGCGGCGCTCAAGGGCGCCGACATGGTCTTCGTCACCGCGGGGGAGGGCGGCGGCACCGGTACCGGTGGCGCGCCCGTCGTCGCTCGCATCGCGCGTTCGCTCGGCGCGCTGACGATCGGCGTCGTGACCCGGCCGTTCAAGTTCGAGGGCCGTAACCGCTCCAACCAGGCCGACCACGGCATCCAGCGGCTGCGTGAAGAGGTCGACACCCTCATCGTCATCCCGAACGACCGGCTGCTGTCGATCAGCGACCAGAACGTCAGCCTCCTCGACTCCTTCCGCCAGGCCGACCAGGTGCTCTACCAGGGCGTCTCTGGCATCACCGACCTCATCACGACGCCGGGCCTGATCAACCTCGACTTCGCCGACGTCAAGTCGGTCATGAGCGATGCCGGGTCGGCGCTCATGGGCATCGGTTCGGCCCGCGGGGAGCACCGCGCGGCCGTCGCGGCCGAGATGGCGGTCTCGAGCCCGCTGCTCGAGGCGTCCATCGAAGGCGCTCGCGGCGTGCTGCTGTCGATCGCTGGTGGATCGGACCTCGGCCTCTTCGAGATCAACGAGGCGGCCGGGCTCGTCAGCGACGCGGTCCATCCCGACGCCAACATCATCTTCGGTGCGGTGATCGACGACTCGCTCGGCGACGAGGTGCGCGTCACCGTCATCGCGGCCGGCTTCGATGGCGGCGAGCCCAAGGCGCGCGATGCCTCCCAGCCCGCGCTGCTCAAGGGCGAGGCGCCGCAGCAGAACGCCGCGCCGAGCACGCCGCCCGCGGCCGAGCAGCCCGCGCCGGAGCGCGCCCCGCGCCCCGAACCGAGCAGCCCGGCCCCGACGCCTGAGCCGCGCACTGTCCCCGCCTCGCAGAGCGACTTCAACGACGGCCTCGACGTCCCGGACTTCCTGCGCTGACGGTGTTCTGGTTCCGCGAACGATTCAGTCCGGCCGAGCTGGCCTTCACCGACGGTTCGAGCGATCTCGCGCCGCCCGACGCCGGGCTGCGCGAGATCCCGTCCGCGTTCAATGTTGAACGGGTCGCGATCATGCGTCAGGTCCACGGCGCGGACGTCGCTGTCGCTGATCCGGACGTCGTTCCCACCGCCGACGCACTGATCCTCGACCGCCCGGGTGTCGCCGCCGTCGTCCGGGTGGCCGACTGCGTGCCCATCGTTCTGGCCGACGCCGTCGCCCCGATCGGTGCCGTCGTCCACGCCGGGCGGGTCGGCATGGCCGCCGGGGTCGTCGCCGCAGCGGTCGAGTCCTTGCGCGAACGGGGCGCTGCGCAGCTTCATGCCTGGGTCGGACCCCACGCGTGCGGTCGCTGCTATGAAGTGCCTGAGGACATGGCACAGGAGGTGGACGCACTGGTACCCGGCACCGCGTCCACCACCTCGTGGGGGACGCACTCGCTCGACCTGGGTGCCGGAGTCGCGGCCCAGCTGCGCGCCCTCGACGTTCCCGCGACCACCGTGGGCGGCTGCACGATCGAGGACGAGCGCTTCCACTCCTACCGTCGCCAGGGTGAGGCGGCCGGCCGGTTCGGTGCCGTCCTCGCCCTCCGCGAGCCAGGAGCCGCGGCGTGACGCGCCGTGCCGAGCTCGAGGCACGCCTTGCGCGCGTCGAGCAGGAGATCGCCGACGCCTGTGCCGCCGCGGGGCGTGCGCGCGACGAGATCACGCTCATCGCGGTCACCAAGACCTACCCGGCCGCCGATGTCGCGCTGCTCGCCGGCCTGGGCGTCACCGACGTGGGGGAGAACCGTCACCCGGAGGCGCGCGACAAGCTCGAGGAACTCGACGGGTTGCTGTCCGCAGGCGTGGCCCGGCCGCGGATGCACTTCGTGGGCGGGCTGCAGACCAACAAGGCCGGCGCCGTCGCCCGCTACGCCGATGTCGTGCACAGCGTCGACCGGCCGAAGCTGGCCCGATCGCTGGCGCGCGGCGCGGAGGCGGCGGAGCGGGTGCTGGACTGCCTCGTGCAGGTCGACTTCGGCGGCGACGATGCCGGTCGCGCCGGGGTGCTGCCCGAGGGCGTCGACGAACTGGCCGATCTCGTCGCCGACGCACCCGCCTTGCGGTTACGTGGCGTCATGACCGTGGCGCCGCTGGGGGAGGACCCCGAACCGCACTTCGCTCACCTCGCCGAGATCGCCGATGGGCTGCGTGCTCGCCACGCCTCGGCCGACATGATCTCGGCGGGCATGAGCGGGGACTTCGCCGCCGCGGTGCGCCACGGCGCGACACACCTGCGCATCGGGCGTTCGATCCTCGGTGAACGGCCCCCGCTGCAGTAACCTCGCACTAGACCATCTCGCAACGACACTGACGGAGTAGCCATGGCAGGCGCAATGCGGAAAGTCGGAGAGTATCTCGGCCTCGTCGAACAGGCCGACTTCGGTTCCGATGAGGACGACTACACCGAGCCCGCACCGGCTCCGGTGCGGACGTCGCCGCGTGCTGTCCAGACGGCTCCTGCTGCCGCGCAGCAGACGTTCCGTCCGGCCGTGCGCCCCGTGGCCGACCTGGACCAGCATCGTGCTGCGTCCATGACCGGCGCCGACCTGTCGCGGATCGAGACCGTCACGCCGCACACCTACAACGACGCGCGGACGATCGGCGAGCACTTCCGCTCGGGTGTGCCCGTGATCATGAACCTCTCCGACATCAGCGACGACGACGCCAAGCGACTCGTCGACTTCGCCGCCGGGCTGGTCTTCGCGGTGCGCGGCTCCCTCAACCGGATCACGGCCAAGGTCTTCCTGTTGTCCCCGGAGAGCATCATGGTCTCCGAAGAGGACAAGCAGGCCATCGTTGCCGGTGGCTTCTACAACCAAAGTTGATACATGGCAGCCGTAGGCGACGCGATCTGGATCGTCATCCAGATCGCCATCTGGCTCGTCATCGCTCGTTTCATCGTCGACTGGGTTCAGGTGCTGGCCCGTCAATGGCGGCCCACGGGCTTCGTCGCGGTGATCTGCGAGGCGATCTACACCGTGACCGATCCGCCGCTGCGCGCCCTGCGCAAGGTGATCCCGCCCGTGCGCCTCGGCCAGGTCATGCTGGACCTGTCGCCGATGGTGCTCCTCATCGTCCTGATCATCCTGCAGGCGGTGCTTCCGCGCCTGTTCTACTAGGCTGATCGCTACATCGTGCCGTCAATGGGCCGGGCGCGTAGCGGCCCTGCACTGCGACAGAGTACGGTGGATATGTTGTGACTGATCGACTTGTGACCACAAACCTAGAGGTGAACCGATGCCGCTGACGCCGGAGGACGTGCGCGAAAAGCGTTTCACAGCCGTGAGGCTGCGTGAAGGCTATGACATGGGCGAGGTCGATCAGTTCCTCGACGAGGTCGAAGCCGAACTCGAACGCTTGCTCGCCGAGAACGCCGAGCTGCGCAGCAAGCTCGAGAGCGCGGGCGGCCCGGCCGCCACCCCGGCTGCCGAGCAGACCCGCTTGCAGGTGAGCCAGCCGGCCGAGCCGGTCAAGGCTCCCGAGCCGGAGCCCGAGCCCGAGCCCGAGCCGGTCAAGGCCCCCGAGTCGGCGCCGGTGCCCGAGGCGCCCAAGGTCACGACGGTCAGCGAGGCGTCGGTTGCGGCGGCCCGTCTGCTGGAGATCGCATCCACCAACGCCGACCAGCTCATGGAGTCGGCGAAGGAGGAGGCCGACAAGCTCCTCACCGACGCGCGCACCGAGGCCGAGCGCCTCGAGACCGAGTCCAAGGAGAAGGCCGAGCGCCTCGAGGCGGTCGCCCGCATGCGGGCTCACAAGCTCGACGAAGAGACCAACCAGCGTCGTCAGCAGGCCCTCGCCGACATCGAGCGTCAGCGCCAGGAGCTGCAGACCGAGGTCGACCACCTGCGTGCCTACGAGCGCGAGTACCGCGCGCGGCTCAAGGCGTACTTCGAGAACCAGCTCAAGCAGCTCTCGGAGCAGGAGAACATCGAGCCCACCTCGCAGGTGCGCCGCGGCGGCAACCGCATCCTCGCGGCCGACGACATCGCGTCGACGCCGGTCGAGGGCGACAAGAGCTGACACTCCCACGTCCGACGAGAGCGGCCCCCCACCATCTGGTGGGGGGCCGCTCTCGTATGCCGGTGCTCCCGGCTCGGACTCAGACCCGGCCGAGCGCGAAGGTGACGTCGAGGTCGGCGTCACGCACCGCGTCCTCGGCGCCGGTCACCGAGGCGTCCTCGTCCAGGGACGTGGCCAGCACCTCGTCGGCGATCGACGCCGCGTGAGCACGCACAGCCTCCGCGGTCGCCGAGCCCGCTGTCCACCGGACGGCGATGCGGTCGGTGATCTCCAGGCCGGCGTTCTTGCGTGCCTCCTGCAGGGCACGGACGATCTCTCGGGCGACGCCGGCCTGGCGCAGCTCGTCGTCGAGGTCGAGGTCGAGCGCGACGGTCTCGCCCTGTTCATTGACGACCGCCCATCCCTCACGCGGGCGCTCCGACACGATGACGTCGTCGGGGCCGATCTCGGCGTCCTCGCCCTCGACCGAGAGCGTCAGTGTGGTGCCGGCCGTGGACATGGCGGCGATCTGTGCGGGGTCGGCCGCAGCGATCGCCGCAGCGACCTTCGGGGTCTGCTGACCGAAGCGCTTGCCGAGGGCACGGAAGTTCGCCTTGGCGGTGTAGTCGACGAGATCGCCCCCTGCTGCCGCGAGCGACTCCACGTCACGGACGTTGAGCTCCTCGCACACCTCGGCACGCAGGTCCTCGCCGAGTGCGTCGTAGTGGGCCGACCCGACGAGCGCACGGCGCAAGGGCTGGCGCGTACGGATCTTGGCCTCCGCCCGTGCGGCGCGGCCGAGTTCGGTCACGCGGCGGGCGAGCTCGACGCGTTCGGCCAGCCCCTCCTCGATGAGCGCGGTATCGGCGGCCGGCCACGTGGCCAGGTGCACCGAGCGCGGAGCCTCCGGTGTCACGGGAACGATGAGGTCCTGCCACACCCGCTCGGCGATGAACGGAACGAGGGGAGCGAGCAGCCGGGTGACGACTTCGAGCACCTCGTGCAACGTCGCGAGCGCGGCGGTGTCGCCCCGCCAGAACCGCTTACGTGAGCGGCGCACGTACCAGTTCGAGAGATCGTCGACGAAGGTCGCCAGCTGCTGGCCCGCGCCCTGGGTGTCGAAGTCCTCGAGGGCCGACGTCACGCTCTCGACGAGCCGGTGGGTCTGGGAGACCAGCCAACGATCGAGCACGGGTCGGTCGGCGACGGCCGGAGCGTCGCCGGACTGCGGCGTCCATCCTTCGGCGCGAGCGTAGAGCGCCTGGAAGGCGACGGTGTTCCAGTAGGTCAGCAGCACCTTGCGGACGATCTCGGTGAGCGCGGTGTCGCCGATGCGCCGCGCGGACCACGGCGAGCCCGAGCACGCCATGAACCAGCGCAGAGCGTCGGCTCCGTGCTCGTCCATGAGCGGCATGGGCAACAGGATGTTGCCCAGGTGCTTGCTCATCTTCTTGCCGTCCTCGGCCAGGATGTGGCCGAGGCACACGACGTTCTCGTAGCTGTTGTGGCCGAACACCAGCGTGCTGACGGCCATGAGCGAGTAGAACCAGCCACGGGTCTGGTCGATCGCCTCGCAGATGTACTGGGCCGGGAACGCCTGCTCGAAGCGCTCCTTGGAACCGGGCACGTGCGGGTAGCCCCACTGCGCGAACGGCATCGAGCCGGAGTCGAACCAGGCGTCGATGACCTCCGGCACGCGGCGGTAGGTACCGGGCTCACCGTCGATCGTGAACGTGACGTCGTCGATGTACGGCCGGTGCGGGTCCAGCTCGGACAGGTCCCGGCCCGTGAGCTCCGAGAGCTGCGCCAGCGACTCGACGCACACGAGCTTGGTCGGGTCGGCGTCGTTGCGCCAGATCGGCAGGGGAGTGCCCCAGTACCGATTGCGCGAGAGTGCCCAGTCGATGTTGTTCTCGAGCCAGTCGCCGTAGCGGCCGTGCTTGACGGTGTCCGGGTACCAGGTCGTGGCCTCGTTGGCCGCGAGCAGCTCGTCCTTGCGGGCGGTGGTGCGCACGTACCAGGCCGGGAGAGCGAAG
Source organism: Aeromicrobium camelliae (assembly GCF_003850045.1). Taxonomy (GTDB): domain Bacteria; phylum Actinomycetota; class Actinomycetes; order Propionibacteriales; family Nocardioidaceae; genus Aeromicrobium; species Aeromicrobium camelliae. The sequence goes on from NZ_RQJX01000014.1 coordinate 73,434, forward strand.
TACATGAGCGGCGTATGACAGCGCCAGCAGTGCGGGTACGAGTGTTCGTAGTCGAGCTTGGCGAACAGCAGGCCGCGCTCACGCAGCGAATCGACGAGCGCCGCGTCGGCGTCCTTGAAGAACTGGCCGCCGACGAGCGGCACGCCCGCCTCGAAGTGGCCGTCGTTGGTGATCGGGTTGACCACGGGAAGCCCGTACGAGCGGCAGACCGCCATGTCGTCGGCACCGAAGGCCGGCGACTGGTGCACCAGCCCCGTGCCGTCGTCGGTCGTCACGTACTCGGCGACGACCACGAAGTGCGCCGACTCGGGGAACTCGACGAACTCGAAGGGGCGCTGGTAGGTCCAGCGCTCCATCTCGCGGCCGATGATCCGCTCTCCGATGGTCCAGTCGTCGCCCAGGGCGGCCGCCACGAGCGGTTCGGCCACGACGACACGGTCGTCGCCGCGGCTCGCCACGACGTAGGTCACCTCCGGGTGGACCGCGACCGCGGTGTTGGAGACGAGCGTCCAGGGCGTGGTGGTCCAGACCAGCAGGTCGGTGCCCTCCCACGGTCCGCTCGTGAGCGGGAAACGCACGTAGACCGAAGGGTCGACCACGGTCTCGTATCCCTGCGCGACCTCGTGGTCCGACAGCGTCGTGCCGCAGCGCGGGCAGTAGGGCGCGACCCGGTAATCCTCGGCCAGCAGTCCCTGCTCGAAGATGCGCGAGAGCGCCCACCACACGCTCTGGACGTACTCGGTGTCCATCGTGCGGTAGGGCTCGCGCATGTCGACCCAGTAGCCCATGCGGTCGGTCATCTCTTCGAACTGGTCGACGTTGCGCTGGACGGCCTCACGGCAGCGCGCGTTGAACTCGGCGATACCGAACGCCTCGATGTCGGGCTTGCCGCCCAGGCCCAGTTCCTTCTCGACGGCGATCTCCACCGGAAGGCCGTGGCAGTCCCAGCCGGCCTTGCGGTCCACGTGGTAGCCCTGCATGGTCTTGAAGCGGGGGAAGACGTCCTTGAAGACGCGCGCCTCCACGTGGTGCGTCCCGGGAGTGCCGTTGGCTGTCGGGGGGCCCTCATAGAAGGTCCAGCGGGGTGCATCGGCGGGGGTGTCGAGCGAGGCGGCGAAAACCGCGTTCTCACGCCAGAAATCGAGAATCTCGCGCTCCATGGCCGGAAGCTCGATCTGCGCGGGCACCCGGCGGTAGAGGGCAGCGGATTCTGACGATGTCGAGGCGTGTGAGGTCACGCGGTCGATTCTACGGATCCAGAACTTGCCACCGGGGCGCGGTCGGTCTACTGTCCCGGCATGCCCAGTACGACGTTGGCGGTCCGCGCGGACGAAGATCCGTGGACGGACGAAGAGATCGAGCAGGTTCACACCGAGCTGCTCGGTGACATCGAGCGCCTTGCCGCCGAGCTCAAGACCTCGGCGGTCGAATTGCGCGAGATGCTGGCCGCCGGCGTGGACGGTGCCGGCAACGACCAGGCCGACGTGGGCTCCAACAGCCTCGAGCGCGACGCCGAGATGTCACTCGCCGCGAACCAGCAGGTCCTGCTCATCCAGACCGAGAAGGCGCTCGAGCGTCTCGAGGACGGAAGCTACGGAATCTGCGAGAACTGCGGGGAGCCGATCGGCAAGCTGCGGCTCATGGCTTTCCCCCGTGCGACACTATGCATGGAATGCAAGAGGAAAGAGGAGCGTCGCTGAGTTCGTCAGCGGACGCCACAGCGCCCCGCCGGTCACGGATCGGTCTGTTCGCGATCGTCGCGGTCCTGGTCTGGACCCTCGATCAGGTCACCAAGATCCTCGCGGTCGCCTATCTCGAGGGGCAGGACCGCGTCACCGTCATCCCCGGCCTGCTGTGGCTGACGTTCCTGCGCAACCCCGGTGCGGCGTTCGGTGCCGGGGCCGAGTTCACCATCGTGATCAGCATCGTCGCGATCACCGCGAGCGTCGTGCTGATCGTCATGGCCCGCAAGCTGCGCGACCGCTGGTGGGCCGTCGCGTTCGGGTTCTTCCTTGCGGGCGCCACGGGCAACCTCGCCGACCGCATCTTCCGCGAGCCTGGGGCGCTGCACGGCCACGTCGTCGACTTCCTGCAGCTGCCCAACTGGCCGGTCTTCAACGTCGCCGACATCTCGCTCAACGTGGCCGCGGTGATGATCGTCATCCGCGCCTTCCAGGGCATCGGCATCGACGGGACCCGCGAGGAACGGCGCCCCAAGGGCGGTGAGCGGGCATGACTGAGAGCCGATCGGTGTACGTGCCCGAAGGGTTGGCCGGCGAGCGCGTCGACGTCGCCCTGGCCCGGCTGTTCGGCCTGTCGCGCTCGCGCGCCGGCGAGCTCATCGCCGAGGGGCTCGTCCTGCTCGACGGCGTACCGCCGGCCAAGTCCGAGCGCGTCGACAGCGGCGTGCTGCTGGAGGCCGAGATCCCTGCCGCCCGTACCGCCGAGGTCGTCGCCGAGGTCGTCGAGGGCATGTCGATCGTGTTCCAGGACGACGACATCGTCGTGGTCGACAAGCCGATCGGGGTCGCGGCGCACCCGAGCGTCGGCTGGGAGGGGCCGACCGTGTCAGGTCACCTGGCCGGGGCGGGGGTCCGCATCTCGACCTCAGGCGCTCCGGAGCGGCAGGGCATCGTCCAGCGGCTCGACGTCGGCACGAGCGGGCTGATGGTCGTGGCGAAGTCCGAGGCCGCCTACTCGGTGCTCAAGCAGGCGTTCCGCGACCGCACGGTCGACAAGACCTACCACGCGCTCGTGCAGGGGCACCCTGATCCGCACACCGGCACGATCGACGCGCCGATCGCTCGGCACCCCAAGCACGACTTCAAGTTCACGGTGCGTTCGGACGGCCGCCCCAGCGTGACCCACTACGACACGCTCGAGGCGCACCGGTACGCGTCGTTGCTGACGATCAAACTGGAGACCGGTCGCACCCACCAGATCCGTGTGCACATGAGCGCCCTCAAGCACCCGTGCGTCGGCGATCTGCAGTACGGGGCCGATCCGACACTCGCGGCCAAGGTGGGACTGGAACGGCAGTGGCTCCACGCAGTCCGGCTCGGGTTCATCCATCCCCGCAGCGGCGAGTACGTGGAGTTCGAGTCGCCCTACCCGCCCGACCTCCAGCACGCCCTCGACGTGGTGCGCGACCTCTCCTGACCCGGGTGTGCGACACGGTGCGCGCGGACCGCAGTGACAGAATGACGCCATGAGTCCAGTGGTGCGGCAGTCGGAGAAGTTGCGCGATGTCCTGTACGACATCCGCGGACCCGTCAGCGCGCGTGCGGCGGCGCTGGAGGCCGAGGGGCACCGGATCCTCAAGCTCAACATCGGCAACCCTCAGCCTTTCGGCTTCGACGCGCCCTCAGAGATCCTCCAGGACGTGATCGCCGGGCTGCCCACCTCCGCCGGATACTCCGACTCGCGTGGCATCCAGTCGGCGCGCCGGGCCGTGGTGCACCACTACCAGCTGCAGGAGGGCTTCCCGGCCATCGACATCGATGACGTCTGGCTGGGTAACGGCGTGTCCGAGCTGATTCAGATCGCGCTGCAGGCACTGCTCAACAATGGGGACGAGGTGCTCATCCCCGCGCCGGACTACCCGCTGTGGACGGCCGTGACCAACCTCGCCGGCGGCGTGCCCGTGCACTACCTCTGCGACGAGGAGAACGGCTGGAATCCGGACCTGGAGGATCTCGAGTCGAAGATCACCGACCGGACCCGGGCCATCGTCGTCATCAACCCGAACAACCCGACCGGCGCGGTGTACAGCCGCGAGACGCTCACCGCGATCGCCGAATTCGCCCGCAAGCACGATCTCGTGCTGATGGCCGATGAGATCTACGACAAGATCCTGTACGACGACGCGGTGCACATCCCGCTGGCGAGCGTGGCGCCCGACGTCCTCACGCTGACCTTCAACGGACTGTCCAAGGCGTACCGGGTGTGCGGGTATCGCTCGGCGTGGCTCGTCGTCACCGGTCCGCTGGAGCGCGCCCAGGACTACCTCGAGGGCATCACGCTGCTGGCCTCGATGCGGTTGTGTCCCAACGTGCCCGCGCAGAACGCCATCCAGGTCGCGTTAGGCGGCTACCAGTCGATCAAGGAACTGATCCTGCCCGGAGGGCGGCTGCTCGAGCAGCGCGACACCGCCGTCGAGGAGTTGCGCAAGATCCCCGGGGTCAGTGTCGTGACGCCGCGCGGGGCCCTGTACGCGTTCCCTCGACTCGACCCCGAGGTGTACCCGGTGAAGGACGACCAGCAGCTGGCGCTCGACCTGCTCACGAGCGAGAAGATCCTCATCACCCAGGGCACCGGCTTCAATTGGCCGCGCCCGGACCACCTGCGCATCGTGACGCTGCCGTGGGCGCGCGATCTGGCCGAGGCCATCCAGCGGCTGGGCAACTTCCTCAGCAGCTACCGTCAGGCCTGAGGGCCGCGCAACGCATCGAGCGATCCGGCGACCACGCCGGCGATGACCGCCTCGACGACGTTGCGCCCGAGCTGGTCGACCACCACGCGTTCCTGATCGCGCAGCGGCCCGCGGGCCACGAGGTCGGCGAAGCCGTGCACGGAGCCCCAGCACGCCCACTCGGCACCCGGGCGGCGGTCGGGGGAGAGCACCCCGGTGGCGACCATCGCGTCGAGCGATTCCATGAGGAGTTCGAAGGGTCCAGGCGCGTCGTCGGGGGTGGCGGTCGGATCGTCCGGCATCGAGAACGCGAGGTCGAACCATCCCGGTTCGTCGAGCGCGAACCGGATGTAGCCCAGCCCTACGCCCCGCAGCCGCTGCACCGCCGTCTCCGCCGCGGGGAGGTCCGTGCCGAGTTCCGCGATCGTGGCGAGCATGGTGTCGGCCAGCGCGCGCCGGGTGCGGCGCGCGGTGTCGCGGCGCAAGTGGTCGTGATCGGTGAAATGGCGGTAGGCCGCGGTCGCGGAGACGCCCGCTTCTCGCGTGACCGCGCGCAGCGTGAGCGCAGCCGCACCGCCTGCCCGCGAGAGCCGCAGTCCGGCGTCGATGAGCGCCTCGGGAAGCTCTCCGTGGTGGTACGGGCGGTCCGCTGTCGTCACTCGTTGATTCCTGTCAGTGGCGATGTGTACGTTGTCAACATTACCCGCTCACGTGACGGAGGAGACCTCATGGGCGACATGATCCAGGCGGAGGGCCTGGTCAAGCGGTACGGAGACGTCGAGGCGCTCGCGGGCCTCGACTTGCGGGTGCCGCAGGGCACCGTGCTCGGTCTGCTCGGTCCCAACGGGGCGGGCAAGACCACCGCGGTGCGCATCCTGACGACGCTGCTCAAGCCCGACGCGGGCACGGCGGAGGTCGCGGGCGTGGACGTGCTCGCGGACCCCAACGGCGTCCGTGAACGCATCGGCCTGTCCGGTCAGTACGCCGCGGTGGACGAGCATCTGACGGGGTTCGAGAACCTGCAGATGGTCGGCCGTCTCTACGGTATGAGCGCCAAACGAGCCGGTGCTCGGGCTCGTGAGCTGCTCGAGCGCTTCGACCTCGCGGACGCTGCCGACCGGCCGTCCAAGACCTACTCCGGAGGTATGCGGCGCCGGCTCGACCTCGCGGGTGCGCTCGTCGCCGAACCGCCGGTACTCGTGCTGGACGAGCCCACCACAGGTCTCGACCCGCGCAGTCGGCAGCAGATGTGGGACGTCATCGAGGAACTCGTCGCGTCGGGCGCCACGTTGCTGCTGACGACGCAGTACCTGGAGGAGGCGGACCTGCTCGCCGACGACATCATCGTCATCGACAAGGGCCGCGCGATCGCCCAGGGAACGGCCGACCAGCTCAAGTCGCAGACCGGCGGCGAGCGCATCGAGATGGTCGTCGCCAAGGACGAGCGGGTCGACGAGGCGGCGAGCATCCTCGCCGAACTCGCCCGCGGCGAGGTGCGGCGTCGCGACCGCGGCCTGTCCGCGGCGGTCAGCGGTGACGGCGCGCGTCAACTCATGGCGGTGCTCCAGCGCCTGGAGTCCGCCGGTATCGAGGTCCTCGACGTCGGTCTGCGCCGCCCCACGCTCGACGACGTCTTCCTGGCTCTGACCGGCCACGAGGCCGACCACGAGCCCACCGAGAACGAGCCGGAGAAGGAGACCGTCCGATGAGCATGGTCCGTGTCGCCACCGACGGGTGGGTCGTCGCCAAGCGCAACCTCATCAAGATCAAGCGCGTGCCGGAGATCATGGTCTTCGTCCTCATGTCGCCGATCATGTTCGTGCTGCTGTTCGCGTACGTGTTCGGCGGCGCGATCGACGCAGGTCCGGGCCTGGATTACAAGGAGTTCCTCATCGGCGGCATCTTCGCCCAGACCGTCGTTTTCGGGGCGACGTACTCCGGTGCCGCGCTCGCCGAGGACATGCAGAAGGGGTTCATCGACCGGTTCCGGTCCCTGCCGATGGCGCGGTCCGCCGTGCTGGTCGGACGCACCACGTCCGACGTCGTGTACAACGTCGTATCGCTCGTCGTCATGGCGCTCACCGGTCTGCTGGTCGGCTGGCGGGCACGTGGCTCGATCCTGGAGACGATCGCGGCGTTCGCGCTGCTGCTGCTGTTCGCCTACGCGATCAGCTGGGTGATGGCCTACATCGGCCTGCTGGTCCCGAGCGTCGATGTCATCAACAACGCCTCCTTCATGGTGATCATGCCCTTGACCTTCGTCTCCAACGCCTTCGTGCCGTTGGAGTCGTTCCCCTCCGGACTCCAGACGGTCGTGGAGTGGAATCCGGTCTCGGCCATCACGCAGGCGGTGCGCGAGCTGTTCGGCAACGTTCCTGACGGCATGGCGGTTCCGGACGTGTGGTCGATGCAGAACCCGGCGCTGTACACCCTGGTGTGGGTCGGCATCATCCTGGCCGTCTTCGTGCCGCTCTGCGTCCGTCAGTATCAGCGAGCCTCGTCACGCTGAGCCCGTGGCGAGCCTCGTCGGTTCTGTCAGAGCGCTGGCGTAGGCTGAAGGCCTTCCCCGACGACGCCCAGCTGGGCACCGATCTCGTCATGTCTGGAGGCCACAGCCGCGATGCCGAGCGATTCGAGCTTCGTGCACCTGCACGTCCACACCGAATACTCGATGCTCGACGGTCACGCCCTACTCGACGGGCTGTTCGAACGTACCGCCGAGCTCGGCATGCCGGCGATCGCGATGACCGACCACGGCAACGTGCACGGTGCCTACGACTTCTGGTCCAAGGCCCGCAAGCACGGGGTCAAGCCGATCATCGGCATGGAGGCGTACCTCACCCCGGGCACGCATCGCAGCGAGCGTCGCAAGGTGCGCTGGGGCAAGGGCGACAGCGCCGAGGAGGCCGGTAACGACGTCGCCGGTGGTGGCGCGTACACCCACATGACGATGCTCGCCACGTCCACGGAGGGCATGCACAACCTCTTCCGGATCTCCTCGCTGTCGAGCCTGGAGGGGTACTACTACAAACCGCGCGCCGACCGCGAACTGCTCGAGCGGTACGCCTCGGGCATCGTCGCCACCACCGGCTGCCCCTCCGGTGAGATCCAGACCCGGCTGCGCCTCGGCCAGTACGAGGAGGCCCGTCGGGCGGCGGGGGAATTCCAGGAGATCTTCGGCAAGGAGAACTTCTTCCTCGAGCTCATGGACCACGGCATCGGCATCGAGAAGGTCGTGCGTGACGACCTCCTGCGCCTCGGCCGTGAACTCGGCATCCCGCCGGTGGCCACCAACGACTCGCACTACACGCACCCGCAGGACGCCGAGGCTCACGACGCGCTGATCTGCGTGGCCTCCGGCAAGACGATCAGCGATCCCAAGCGGCTCAAGTTCGACGGCGGCGGCTACTACATCAAGTCCGCGGCCGAGATGCGCGAGCTGTGGGAGGACACCTACGGCATGAAGGAGGCGTGCGACAACACGCTGCTCATCGCCGAGCGCTGCGACATCGAGTTCACCGAGTCGACCGGCGGGTACATGGCCCGCGCCGACGTCCCCGAGGGTGAGACCGAGGAGTCCTGGTTCGTCAAGGAGGTCTGGGCGGGCATCCGCGACCGCTACGGCGACGACTTCTCCGACGAGGTGCGCCAGCGCGTCGAGAAGGAACTCGACGTCATCCGCACCAAGGGCTACTGCGGTTATTACCTCGTGGTCGCGGACTTCATCAACTGGGCCAAGAACAACGGCATCCGCGTCGGGCCGGGTCGTGGCTCTGGAGCCGGATCGATCGCCGCCTACGCCCTGCGGATCACCGACCTGTGCCCCCTGCAGCACGGCCTGATCTTCGAGCGCTTCCTCAACCCCGAGCGTCCGTCGATGCCCGACTTCGACATCGACTTCGACGAGCGTCGTCGCGGTGAGGTCATCCAGTACGTCACCCAGAAGTACGGGTCCGACCGCGTCGCCCAGATCGCCACGTTCGGCCGGCTCAAGGCCAAAGCGGCCATCAAGGACGCCTCGCGCGTGCTCGACTACCCGTTCGCGATGGGCGAGAAGATCACCAAGGCGCTGCCTGCCGACGTCATGGGCAAGGGCGTGCCGCTGAGCGAACTGTTCAACGAGAAGCACGCGCGTTTCGCCGACGGCAAGGACTTCCGCGAGCTCCACCAGAACGACCCGGACGTCCGCAAGGTCTACGACGTCGCGCTCGGACTCGAGGGACAGATCCGCCAGTGGGGTGTGCACGCGGCCGGCGTCATCATGAGCAGCGAGCCGCTGCTCGACATCGTGCCGATCATGAAGCGCGAGCAGGACGGCGCGATCATCACCCAGTTCGACTACCCGATGTGCGAGTCGCTGGGTCTGGTCAAGATGGACTTCCTGGGGCTGCGCAACCTCACGGTCCTCGACGACGCGGTGGCCAACATCAAGGCCAACCGTGGCGTGGACCTCGTGCTCGAGGACATCCCCTTCGACGACCCCGAGACCTACCGGTTGCTGGGCCGCGGCGACACGCTCGGCGTCTTCCAGCTCGACGGCGGCCCGATGCGACAGCTGCTGCGCATGATGCAGCCGGACAACTTCGAGGACATCTCGGCCGTCATCGCGCTGTACCGGCCCGGTCCGATGGGCGCCGACAGCCACACGAACTACGCCAAGCGCAAGACCGGCAAGCAGAAGATCGACTACATCCACCCCGAGCTCACCGAGGCGCTCAAACCGATCCTCGGCACGACCTACGGCCTGATCGTGTATCAGGAGCAGGTCATGAGCATCGCCCAGGAGCTCGCCGGGCAGACGCTCGGACAAGCCGACAACCTGCGGCGCGCCATGGGCAAGAAGAAGCGCGAGGTCCTGGAGAAGGAGTTCGAGGGCTTCGAGGCGGGCATGAAGGAGCGCGGGTTCTCCGCAGAGGCGATCAAGACCCTGTGGGACATCCTCGTCCCGTTCGCCGACTACGCCTTCAACAAGGCCCACTCGGCCGCCTACGGCGTGGTGTCGTACTGGACGGCCTATCTCAAGGCGCATTACCCGGCCGAGTACATGGCGGCCCTGCTCACCAGCGTCAAGGGCGACAAGGACAAGTCGGCGATCTACCTCGGCGAGTGCCGACGCCTGGGCATCAAGGTGCTTCCGCCGGACGTCAACGAGTCGTTCCACAACTTCACCTCGGTCGGCACCGACATCCGCTTCGGGCTCACCGCCATCCGCAACGTCGGCAGCAACGTGGTCAACGGCATCGTCGAGACCCGTGAGGAGAAGGGCGCGTACACCGACTTCGCCGACTTCCTCGACAAGGTGCCCACGCAGGTCTGCAACAAGCGGGTGCTCGACTCGCTGATCAAGGCGGGCGCCTTCGATTCACTCGGGCATCGTCGTCGTGCCCTGACGACGATCGCCGAGGAGGCGGTCGACCAGTACATCGACCTCAAACGCAATGCCGCGATCGGGCAGGACTCGCTGTTCGGGGCGTTCGACGACGACTTCACCGGTGTCGACGTCACCATCCCGGACCTCAACGAGTGGGACAAGACGCAGTTGCTGAGCTTCGAGCGCGACATGCTCGGCCTTTACGTCTCGGATCATCCGCTCGCGGGCCTCGAGCACGTGCTCCGCGCGAGCGGCGACTGCTCCATCGGCGAGCTGCTGGAGGACGCCGAACGGCCCGACGGCTCTCAGGTGCGTATCTGCGGCCTCATCACCAACGTGCAGCGTCGCCTCAGTAAGAAGGGCGACACATGGGCGTCGGTCACGATCGAGGATCTCGAGGGTTCGGTCGACGTCATGGTCTTCCCTGCGGCGTACAACCTCGCCGCGCCGGTGCTCGTGCAGGATTCGATCGTCGTGGTCAAGGCCCGCTTGCGACGTAGCGACGACGGCGTCGACCTCTCCGCGCAGGAGATCACGCGCCCTGCCGCCGGGCAGGGCGGCGGCGGTGGTCCGTTGACCGTCTCCATTCCGGTCGCCATGTGCACGCCCGAGACGGTCTCGTCGTTCAAGCAGGTGCTGGCCTCGCACCCGGGCGTCACCGAGGTGCATCTGAAGTTGACGGGCCGTGGCACAGTCAAGACCATGCGTCTGGACAATTCGCTGCGCGTGTCCACCAGCTCGGCGTTGTTCGCCGACCTCAAGGAGCTGCTCGGGCCCGGGTGCCTCGGGTGAGCGTCAAGTCGTGGCTCAGCGCCGCGGTCACGGCCGTGCTGATCATGGCCGTGCTCGGTGCCGCCGCCGGGTTCCTCTGGCTCGCCGTGGCTCAGCCCGCGCAGTGGGAGTACCGCGAGCAGGGCCTGGTGCTGAGTGAGGGGGCCGCGGCGGCGCAGTTCGGCATCGTCGCCTGGTTCGCGGTGATCGGGTTCGTGCTGTCCGTCGTGTTCGGCTGGGTTCTCGCGGTCCGTCGCGCCGCCGATGGCTGGCGACTCGCGCCGGTGGTGATCGTCGCCACCGTGGTCGCGGCGCTCATCTGCTCACGCGTCGGCTACTCGTTCGGACCGCCGGACCCCCAGACGGTCACCGGCCTCCAACCCGGCGACCGAGTTCCCATGCGGTTCGAGCTCGGTGCCGTCTCGCCGATGCTCATGTGGACGCTGGGCGGTCTGCTCGGAATCGTCGCAGCGACCTTCCTGCGGGCTCCGGAGCCGGTGCAGGGCGACGCGGTCACCGCGCGATCGGAGCCGTGACGGCACGCGTCAGCCGCACGAGATCAGCGGGGGAGACCTCCGCCTCGAGACCACGGCGACCGCCGGACACGAAGACCGTCGGCCACTCCTGCACCGTCTCGTCCACCACGGTGCGCAGCGCCTTGCGTTGTCCGAACGGAGAGATGCCGCCCAGCACGTATCCCGTGGCCCGCTGCGCGGCCGCGGGGTCCGCCAGCTGGGCCCTCTTTCCGCCCAACGCGGACGCAGCCGCCTTGAGATCCAGTGAGTGCTCGACCGGAACGACCGCCACACACAGCTCGCCGTCGAGGTCGACGACGAGAGTCTTGAAGACCCGCCCGGCCGCGACCCCGAGCGCCGCTGCGGCCTCCAGACCGTAGGATGCGGAGCCGGGGTCGTGTTCGTAGCTGTGCGCGATGACGTCGACTCCCGCCCGCCGCAAGGCGGCGAACGCCGGGGTCGCGTCGCCCTTGTTCTTGGTGCCCACCGGTCCACGGTAGCGGCGCGGGCCGGGGCGATCGCGGCGCTCCGTAGAATTGATCCGTGACCCCACGACGTCTCGACCTGCGTTCCCTCGCCCCTGCGACCCTCGATGAGTACCGCCACGCGGTACCGCGGGCCGAGGTGGACGTCGAGCATGCCCTCGCCGCGGTCGCGCCGATCTGCGAGGACGTGCGCGAGCGAGGCAGCGTCGCCGTACTCGACGCCGGGGAGCGGTTCGACGCCGTGCGGCCCGAGAGCCTGCGCGTTCCGGTCGAGGCGATGACCCGTGCTCTGAAGGATCTCGATCCGATGATCCGTGCCGGGCTCGAGGAGTCCGTCGCGCGCCTGCGCGCCACCTGCGAGGCCGAACTCGAGCAGACCGTCGTCACCGAGGTCGCGTCCGGCGCACGGGTCGAGCGGCGCATCGTGCCGATGCAGCGCGTCGGTCTCTACGTTCCCGGCGGCCTAGCACCGCTGGTGAGCACCGTCGTCATGAACGCCGTCCCGGCTCAGGTCGCCGGCGTTCCGGGCGTCGCGCTCGCCAGTCCGCCGCAGGCCGAGTTCGGCGGGCTTCCGCACCCCACGATCCTCGCCGCGTGCGCGCTGCTCGGGATCGAGGAGGTGTACGCCGCCGGTGGCGCCCAGGCCCTGGCGATGTTCGCGTACGGGACCGAGGACTGTGCTCCGGTCAACCTCATCACCGGGCCGGGCAACATCTTCGTCGCGGCCGCCAAGCGGTACCTGCAGGGCACCGTTGCGATCGACGCCGAAGCGGGCCCGACCGAGATCGCGATCATCGCCGATGAGACCGCCGACCCCGCGTACGTCGCGGCCGACTTGGTGAGCCAGGCTGAACACGACCCGCTGGCCGCGAGCGTGCTCATCACCGACAGCGAGTCGCTCGCCGATGCCGTCGACACGGCCCTCCTCGAGCAGGTCGCCGCGGCCAAGCACGCCGAGCGCATCCGCACCTCCCTCGGCGGGCGTCAGTCCGCCACCGTGCTCGTCCGCGATCTGGACCAAGCAGTGGACGTCGCCAACGCCTACGCGGCCGAGCACCTGGAGATCCAGACCCGCGAGGCGGAGGCCGTCGCGGCTCGTATCGTCAACGCCGGCGCGGTGTTCGTCGGCGCGTTCACGCCGGTGTCACTCGGTGACTACGCCGCCGGTTCCAACCACGTCCTGCCGACAGCGGGCTGCGCCTGCCACTCCTCGGGACTGTCCGTACGGGCGTTCTGCAAGAACATGCACGTCGTGAGCTACAGCGCCGAGGCGCTCGACGAGGTCGGCCGCAGGGTGGTCGCGCTCGCTGAGGCCGAGGACCTGCCCTCGCACGGTGCGGCCGTCTCGATCCGGTTGGAGCGCTGACATGCCGTTGCCCGAATGGGTGCCGATCCGCGAGGATCTGCGCGGCTACGAGCCGTACGGCGCCCCACAGCTCCCAGACCTCATCAGTCTCAACGTCAACGAGAACCCGTACGCCCCGAGTGAGGCGGTCGCCGACGACATCGCCGCGGCGGTGCGTGCGGCGGCACTCGGGCTCAACCGGTACCCGGACCGTGAAGCGACCGAGCTGCGCGAACGTCTCGCGCAGTACCTCGGCCACGACCTGACCGGCGATCACGTCTGGGCCGCCAACGGCTCCAACGAGGTCATGCTGCAGATCCTGCAGGCGTTCGGCGGCCCGGGCCGGACGGCGGTGTCCTTCGCGCCGACCTATTCGATGTACCCGGAGTACGCCCGCGACACCCACACGCGCTGGGTCGCGGGCCGGCGCGCGGACGACTTCACCGTCGATCCGCAGGCCGCGGTCGAGCTCATCAAGGCCGAACAGCCCGACGTCGTACTGCTGACCTCCCCGAACAACCCCACGGGCACGGCCCTGCCGCTGGCGACCGTCGAGGCGGTGCTGGACGTCGCGCCCGGTGTCGTGGTCGTCGACGAGGCGTACGCCGAGTTCCGGCGTGCCGGCACCCCGACGGCGCTGGAACTGCTCGATACCCACCCGCGGCTGCTGGTGACGCGCACGATGAGCAAGGCCTTCGCGCTGGCTGGCGGCCGTGTGGGTTACGTCGCCGCGGACCCGGCCGTGATCGACGCGTTGCGCATCGTCCGACTGCCATATCACCTCTCCGCGGTGACCCAGGCCGCGGCGACCGCCGCTCTGGCGCACGCCGATGAGCTCCTCGCCCAGGTCGACGCGCTCCGCGAGGCCCGTGACGAACTGGCCGCGTGGCTGGCGGGGCGCGGCTACGACGTCGCCGAGTCCGACGCCAACTTCGTGCTGTTCGGCCGGTTCGCCGACCGCCACGCCGTATGGCAGGGTCTGGTCGATCGCGGCGTGCTCATCCGGGAGACTGGACCCGAAGGCTGGCTGCGGGTTTCCGTCGGCACGCCCGAGGAGATGGACGCTTTCTACACCGCACTCATGGAGGTCGACCCCCGATGACCGCACGCACTGCTCGCATCGAGCGCAAGACCTCCGAGAGCCACGTCGTCGTCGAACTCGACCTCGACGGCACCGGTATCGCCGACATCAGCACGGGCGTGGGCTTCTACGACCACATGCTGACGGCGTTGAGTCGGCACTCGCTCATCGACCTCACGGTGCGCACCGAAGGCGATCTGCACATCGACGCGCACCACAGCGTCGAGGACACGGCGATCTGCATCGGTGACGCGCTGCGTGAGGCGCTGGGCGACAAGTCGGGCATCCGCCGCTACGGCAACGCCACGATTCCGCTCGACGAGGCCCTCGCCGCGTGCGTCGTGGACGTCTCGGGACGCCCGTACTTCGTGCACAGCGGCGAACCGGAGCGTCAGATCACCGCCATCATCGGCGGTCAGTACATCGGCTCCCTGACGTCGCACGTGCTGGAGTCGATCGCGCACCACGCCGGCATGACCGTGCACATGACGCTGCTCAGCGGCCGCGACCCGCACCACATCGCCGAGGCGCAGTTCAAGGCGCTGGCGCGGGCCCTCCGCGAGGCCGTCGCCGTCGATCCGCGTGAGTCGGGTGTCCCGAGCACCAAGGGAGCTCTATGACCTCCACCAGTCCCCGCGTCGCGGTCCTCGACTACGGCTCGGGCAACCTGCGCTCGGCCGTGCGGGCGGTCGAACGCGCCGGTGCCGATGTGGTGCTGACCGCCGACCCGGCGGAGGCGGAGAACGCTGCAGGTCTGCTGGTCCCTGGCGTGGGCGCGTTCGAGGCGTGCATGCGTGGTCTGCGGTCGGTCGACGGCGAACGCATCATCGAACGTCGGCTCATCGCAGGTCGTCCCGTCCTCGGGATCTGCGTCGGTATGCAGATTCTGTTCGGTGAGGGCATCGAACACGGTGTGCGGACCGCGGGCTGCGGGGAGTGGCCTGGCACCGTGGAGCGGTTGCAGGCCGACATCGTGCCGCACATGGGCTGGAACACGGTCGAGGTCCCCGAGGGCTCGCAGATGTTCGCCGGCATCGAGGATGAACGGTTCTACTTCGTGCACTCGTACGGTGTGCGTCGCTGGGAGCTTGACGGTGGGGGACCGTTCGCGCCGCCGCGCGTGACGTGGACGAACTACGACAGCGACCGCTTCGTCGCCGGTGTCGAG
Organism: Aeromicrobium camelliae; assembly: GCF_003850045.1. Taxonomy (GTDB): domain Bacteria; phylum Actinomycetota; class Actinomycetes; order Propionibacteriales; family Nocardioidaceae; genus Aeromicrobium; species Aeromicrobium camelliae. Next base: position 88,581 of record NZ_RQJX01000014.1, read on the forward strand.
CACGGCCCGCTGTGGGCGACGCAGTTCCACCCCGAGAAGTCGGGCGACGCCGGGCGCCGCCTGCTGGAGAACTGGCTCGCGACGCTCTGAGCCGGCTCAGGCGCGGTAGCGCTCAGGTCGGTGGTTGAAGGCGAGGACGATGTTGAGTACGACCGCGCCGGCAGCCGACAGTGCGACGTTGGTCACCGGGACCACCGCGAGCGCTGCCACGACCACGGCGACGTCGAGTCCCATCTGGACGTAGCCGGCGCGCAGTCCTGCACGTTCCTGGAGGATGAGGGCCAGGATGTTGAAGCCGCCGAGGCTCGCGCCGTGGCGGAACAGGATCAGCAGGCCGACCCCGGCGAGCAGATTGCCGGTGATCACGGCGTAGACCGGGTCGAGGTGGTCGAGCGGCATGACGTGCTGGTGGACTGACGAGAATCCGGAGACCAGGAGCACGGCGACGACGGTCTTGCCCGTGAACAGCCATCCCTTCTTCCACACCGCGAGTGCGAAGAACGGCAGGTTGACCGCTACGAACAGCACGGCGAACGGGGGCGCGACGGCGTAGGACAGCAAGAGCGACAAGCCGGCCGTGCCGCCGGTGACCGCCTGGCTGGTGTTCAGCAGGTACAGGCCCAGCGACGCGAGGAAGGTCCCGGTGAGCACGCCGAGCACGTCCTCGGCCGGGGTGTGAGGCAGCGTGACGGTGCTCGGCTCGCTTCCGTCTCGGTCCTGCTCGCTGTGCTCCGGCTCCACGGCTCCTCCTGCGTTCGACGGCTGGACCACTGTACGAGCGGCCGCCGCCGACGGCAGCGGGGGCGCCGATACGATCGGGTGCGTGACTCTTGAGCTCCTTCCCGCCGTCGATGTGGCCGATGGCCAGGCTGTCCGACTCGTCCAGGGCGAACTCGGCAGCGAGACCTCCTACGGATCGCCCCTCGAAGCCGCCTTGCAGTGGCAGACCGACGGCGCAGAGTGGATTCACCTCGTGGACCTGGACGCGGCGTTCGGCAAGGGCGACAACCGCGAGCTGCTCGCCGAGGTCGTGGGGCGTCTGGACGTCAAGGTCGAGCTCTCCGGTGGCATTCGCGATGACGCCTCGCTCGCTGCGGCGCTCGCCACGGGCTGCCGTCGGGTCAATCTCGGTACCGCCGCCCTCGAGAACCCGGAGTGGTGCCGACGCGCCATCGCCGAGTACGGCGACCGGATCGCCGTAGGGCTCGACGTGCGCGGCCGCACGCTGGCCGCTCGTGGATGGACTGAGGAGGGCGGCGACCTGTTCGAGGTGCTCGAGCGGCTCGAACGCGACGGTTGCGCGCGCTACGTGGTCACCGACGTCACCAAGGACGGCACGCTGCAGGGTCCGAACCTGGACCTGCTGCGTCAGGTGTGCGAGTTCACGGACAAGCCGGTCGTTGCGTCGGGCGGCGTTTCCAGCCTGGACGACCTGCGCGCGATCGCATCGCTGACGTCGATCGGGGTCGAAGGTGCCATCGTGGGCAAGGCCCTCTACGCGGGCGCGTTCACCCTCCCCGAGGCGCTCGCCGCCGTGGCCGAGGTCTGACCTACTCGGTCAGGATCGTGCCGCCGACGTCCCAGGCCCAGCCCTCCTCGTGTGGGATGGGCACGGCGTGGTCGAAGGTTTTGAGTTTGTGGTGGTGTCGGCATAACGCCCAGAGGTTGTCGCCTGAGGTGGGGCCGTCCGGTAACGGTTGTCGGTGGTCGAGGTCGCAGTTGGTGGCTTTGGTGGTGCATCCGGGGTATCTGCAGGTGCCGTCGCGGAAGCGGATTGCGTTGCGTAGGTGGTGCGAGGGGTATCGG
>NZ_RQJX01000015.1 GCF_003850045.1 Aeromicrobium camelliae
GAAACGGAACCTAGACAGCTCCACTCTCACCCGGAGGCCTTCACCTATCCAGAGAAACAACGTCCCTGGACATCACACCTAGACGAAGCTCAGAGTGACGGCCCCGCCGATCACGACGAGCGCCGCCGCGTAGACGACGGAGCCGGCGGTGCGCCACGTGGCGCTGCCGTGCTGGATCGTGGGCAGCTCACGCCAGCGCATCGCCGCGAGCGCCGAGCCGGCACAGAAGACGGCGACGCCGAGAACCCAGATCCATTGCGTCCACGCATCCCAGCCCACCAGCGCGCGCACGACGATCACGGTGACCAGCGCTTCGAGCACGACGACTGCTAGCCGGACGCGCGAGGGGGCATTGGGGCCGCCGAGACCCGCACGCACCAGCGCGCCGAGCTCGATCAGGAGTACCGCGATGAGAAACCAGCTGATGATCATGAGCGAGCAACGTCCCTGAGCAGGGCGAAACCGATCTCGTCCAGATCCACGGTGGTCGCGCCGGCGAGGTAGACCGCGACGCCGTGCTCGCGGTCCATGCCGAACCACGACCGGAAACCGCCGGTGCCTCCGTTGTGCCACGTCACGGTGCGACCCCCGACCTTCTCGGTGAACCAGGCCGCCCCGATCTGCAGCCCATCGCCGAAGTCGGCCTGCGGGTCCAGCGCCGCGACACCCGGGGCCGTCTGGTCGAGCAACCCCTGAGCAAGCGTGGCCATGTCGGCCGCACTCGCCCGGATACCGCCTGCTGGGGCGAAGCCCTCGTCCGCCCACGCCTGCTGCGCCCGGCCCGCGCGATCGCGGCCCTGTACTGCGTCGTCAGCTAGTTGGTCGGGGCTGAGCGGGACCGTGAAGGACGACAACCCCAGCGGCTCCGCGATGCGTTCGGCGACCAGTTCCGGGTACGTGGTGCCGGCGGCCGATGCGAGGGCGTGGCCGAGCACCGCGTAGCCGAGGTTGGAATACACCGGCTCCTTGTCCCCCACCTTGGCGGCTCGAACCTGGTCGACGACCTCGTCCGGCGTCTCCGCATAGGGGTTCCGGGCAAGCAGCGTGTCGAGCGCCGTCCGGGCGAAGAAACCGAGGCCACCCCCGAGCCGGGGCAGTCCGGAACGCTGCTGGCTCAGCTCCTCGAGCGTGATGTCGGCGGCGTCCGCGTCCCCGAGGTCGAGAAGATCGCCGAGTCGGGTCTCGGGACGCACCTCGCCCCGCTCGACCATGTCGGCGTAGAGCAGCCCGGTCACGCCCTTGGTGATCGACCCGATCTCGAAGGTCCCGTCCAGCGGGGCGCCGACCGTGGCGGTGCGCTGCCCCTCGGGTGTGACGGCCGCGATCGACAGCGCGTGCACTCCGACCGAGGGTACGTGGCCGACGGCCATCTGCCCGAGTTCCTCGTCGCCGGAGACGGGTGAATCCGGCGTGACCGCGCCCGCACCGGGGCGCAACCAGAACCCGACCGCGAACCCGACAACGGCCATGACCGCGGCCGCGATGGTCATCTGACGCTTCATCAACTGCTCACTCCCACGGCGACGAGAAGGGGTACGACGCGCTCAGCTGGCACCGTGACGTGACCGCGCGCCGCCTGGCGCAGCCATCCGGCGGCCGTGAGCGCCTTGATGTGGTGGTAGATCTGCCCGGTCGAGGCCAACTCGAGCTGCTCGGCGAGGTCCGTGACCTTGGTGGTGCCGCGCACGACGGCCAGCACCAAGGCGAGCCGAACCGGGTGTCCGAGCGCCGCGAGCCGCTCGGCGAAGTCGTCGAGGTGTCCAGGGTCGATGAGGTCGGCGACCGGACGGCCCATCTGCCACTCCACGGGACCCGCGCCGGTCTCGACGACGCCGGCCCACACCACGACGCCCTCGTTGCCCTGAGCAGCGGGCCGCAGGCCCTCCAACACCCAGAAATCGCCCGCGGAGAGGCCGGAGGGAACCGGAGTCTCCTCCAGTGCGGCGACCCGCTCCTCCAGGCGCGCGAGACGCTCTTCGATCGACATATTCCGAAACTACGAAATTTTGGAACTTTTGTCGAACGGGAGTCAGTCGAAGTCGAGACGCTCGTCCAGCTCGGACCGCGTGGCCCCGCTGGCGAGCATGAGATCCGCGGACAACGACCGGATCTGCGCGGCGATCGAGGCGGTGTTGACGGTCACGATCTCCGGCAGCGACGACATCGCGATGCGCGCGGCCTCGACGAGTTCCTCTCGCGCTTCGTCGAACTCGTCGCTCTGCGCGAGCTCGTCGGCGAAGATCCCCACGGCGGTGACGAGGCGGTCGACCGCCTCGTCGAGACCTGACGGAGCGCTCTCGTCGTGTCGCAGCATGGCCGAGACGCGCCGGGCGAGGACACGCGCGTCGCGGACGGCGTTGTCGAGGTCGGTCACCGAGTCGACGTAGCGGGCGACGTCGTCGCGCTGACGCCAGCGCATGGGCGACATCCGCGCGACCTCGGCGACATTGGTGGCGGTGTCGGAGACGGTGTCGACGAGGCTCTGCGCGGCTCGCGCCTCCTCGAGCGCCAGATCGGCCAGCGCCGCATCGTCGGTACGCAGAGCCTGAGCGATGCGACTGAGCACTCCGCCCAGACGCCGCAACAGCCGCTGCACGTCGACGTCGATGTCGCGAACCGGATTGCGCGGGATCAGCACGACCATCGCGAGGCCGAACAACCCGCCGACGAGCGCGTCGAGGAACCGGGTCAAGGCCGGGTCCGTGGCACCGGGCAAGGGGACGACGGCGGCCAGCAGCAGGCCGGAGTTGACCGCTTGGGTGAGCGCCATGCCCTTGATGCCGAGCAGGGTCGCGATGGCCACGGTCAACGCGGAGACGAGCGCGATCTGCCAGGCTCCTCGCCCGATGCCGAGGATCAGCAACTCACCGATGAGGACGCCGACGGCGACACCGAGCACGAGTTCGAAGGTCACCCGCACCCTCATGCCGACGCCCGCCATGAGCGCGAGCACCGCGGCGATGGGGGCGAAGAAGGCTTGCTGGTGGCCGAGGATGTAGGTCGCGACCGCGAACGCCCCGCCGGTGGCGATGCTGATCCGCAGGATCAGGCGCCAGCGATGACGCAGTGTCATGGCCCGGTCGGCGAACGTCGTCTGGGGCCGGGGAACCCTCAGCCGACGAAACGGGAGTTCACTCACAGGTACAGCCCGGTCTGCCCTTCCTCGATGCGCTCCGACGCGACGGCATGGAGGTCGCGTTCGCGCAGCAGGATGAAGCTCTCGCCACGCACCTCGACCTCAGCACGGTCCTCGGGGTCGAACAGCACCCGATCGCCGATCTGCACGCTGCGGACCTGCGATCCGGCGGCCTCCACCCGGGCCCACGCCAGGCGGCGGCCCATGGCGGCGGTCGCGGGGATCACGATGCCCCCGGAGGATCGGCGATCGCCGGCGCCCTTGTCGACCGACACGAGGAGCCGGTCATGCAGCATGCGGATGGGAAGTTTGGCGTCGGACATGCTCAGTCCAACAGGCGACGCACGACGATGATTCCGCCAACCACGGCGGCGGTGATGGCCACGACGGGGACGACGTTCTCGACGCGCACGGAACCGTCGGGAGCGACGAAGTGCGCCTTCACCTGCGCGATCTGGCGCCTGACGATGTTCTTGGGATTGGAACGGTCGATGAGTTCGTCGATCGTGCCCGCGAGCCGCACGCGGATGTCCTCGATCTCGTCGACGAGCTGGTCCGGGCTGGCTTGTGACACGTCATGCCTCTCGTTCGGTCCTTCTGTCATGAGCCAGGATAGTGCGTATGAGCACCCGACTGCAGCCCGGCGACACGGCACCCGACTTCACCCTCCCGACCGACACGGGCGACGAGGTCACGCTCTCGGATCTGCGCGGCCGGCGCGTCATCGTGTACTTCTACCCCGCCGCGATGACGCCCGGTTGCACCAAGCAGGCGTGCGACTTCAGCGACTCGATCGACCGGCTGCGCGGCGAGGGCTTCGAGGTCCTCGGCATCTCCCCCGACAAGCCGGAGAAGCTCGCGAAGTTCCGCGAGCGCGACGGCCTCACGATCACGCTGCTGTCCGACCCGGACAAGCAGGTACTGTCCGCGTACGGCGCGTTCGGTGAGAAGAAGCTCTACGGCAAGGTCGTCGAGGGCGTCATCCGGTCGACCTTCGTCATCGCCCCCGACGGCACGATCGAGCTCGCCCAGTACAACGTCAAGGCCACCGGCCACGTCGCCAAGCTCCGCAAGGACCTCGGCCTCGGCGCCTGACCCGCTCGGCGGCACGAGGCTTCGGCGCGGGTCGCGCGGTACCGGCGCTTCCCGCTTCGCTCGCGGGAGCGACGCAGGGGTCACCCCGCAAGAGCGCGTCGCCTATTCTTTGGGTCGGGGCCGGTGTGGTGGAACTGGTAGACACGCAGGATTTAGGTTCCTGTGTCCTTGGACGTGCAGGTTCGAGTCCTGTCACCGGCACCCTGGAGGCGCGGCGATCACCGCAGGGATCGGCGCGAAGGTGAGCGCCACAACAGCACGCACGCCGCCAGCCCGGGCAGGCACGGCCCCACCCCGATCCAGCTCAGCAACGGCGGCAGCCCCGTGTCGCCGGACGTGTCTTCGACGAAGACGTTGAACAGGGCGACGCTGGCGGCCAGCGCGAGGATCGCGGGCGCGACCATCCGCACCCACCGCTTCCCCTTGACGGTGGCCCAGATGGTTGTCGTCCACGCGACCACGCCGAGCGCACCCAGCGCCGTCAGGTAGATCAGGTACATCCGGGCGGCGCTGTCGATCTGGTCGTCCGAGTAGGACGGGTACCCCTCCCGGATGTGACGGGCGAGGATGTTCGCCCCGGCGTGGTCGACGTAGACGACGGCCAGCGCCACGACGGTCAGGACCAGTCCGATGAACATGGCCGCGAGCGCTCGGCGTCGATGGCGTACCGGTTCGGTGCTGATGGTGGTCATAGTGTGTCCTTTCTAACGCTGATCAATGGAGTGGGAGCTCGTCGCGGTGGCGTGGCAGCGCGACGACGGCGACGAGTACGGCCAGCGCGAAACTCGCGGCACACAGCCACAGGCCGAGGGCATACCCGTCGGCGAGGTCCGCTCTGCTCAGCGTCGCTCCGGTGCGCTGGGACGCTGCGGTCCCGAAGACGGCCAGGCCGAGCGCCGCGCCGATCTGACGAGAACTGTTGAGGAGCCCTGACGCCACTCCGACTTCGGCCACTCGCACGCCGATCGTGGCGACGGATACCAGTGGGCCGAGGCACAGCCCGAAGCTGCTGCCGGTGAGCACGGAGGGCCCGAGGACGTCGGCGAGGAAGGAGCCGTCCGCCCCGATGAACCCGAACCAGGCGAAACCGAGCGAGGCGCCGACCCCTCCGATGACCAACAGCGTGCGCGGCTGCACGCTCGCCCCCATCCGGACGGCGAGGAACGAGCCTGCGATGACGCCGCCGGTGAAGGGGAGGAACATCGCGCCCGCCGACGCCGGTCCGTGCCCGAGCACCTGCTGCAGATACAACGAGACGAAATAGAAGGCGGACGCCATCGCGGCGCCGAGGAGCAGGTTGTAGGCGTTCGCTCCGGCGACGGACCGAGTGGTGAGGAGCCCCAACCGGACGAGCGGGTCACGCGTCGTCGTCTTCTCGACGATGACGAAGGCGACGAGAAGGACCAGGCCGAGGGTCACCCCCAGGATCGTCGGCAGCGACGTCCACGACCCCTGATCGGAGTTGACGATCGCGAACACGACGAGCGTCATCCCACCGGTCGCGAGCAGCGCACCGGGGATATCGGGAGAGACATGGCGTTCCGGCCTCTCCCGCACCGCGACGGCGCGCCAGGCCAGGCCGAGAGCGGCCAAGGCCATCGGAGCGTTGACGAACATGACCCACCGCCAACTGACGTACTCGGTGAGCAGCCCGCCGATGAGGATGCCCAGCGCTCCCCCGGCGGCGTTGGTCGCGCTCCACACGCCGAAGGCGCGGCGTCGTGCCGCTCCCGAAGGAAACGTCTCGGTCAGCAGCGCGAGCGCGGCCGGCGCCACGGCCGCAGCGCCCACGCCTTGAACAGCGCGCGCCGCCACCAGGTGGCTGGCCTCCTGCGCGAATCCCCCCGCCAGCGAAGCCGCCGCGAAGAGCGTCAACCCGATGAGCAGGACGCGCCGTCGTCCATAGCGATCCGCCGCTTTGCCTCCGGCGAGCAGAAGCCCGCCAAACGTCAGCGCGTACGCATGAATCACCCACGTGACACCGGCACCGTCGAAGCGCAGGGCTGCGGCGATCTCGGGAAGCCCGACGTTCACCACGGAAAGATCCAGCGACACCATGAACTGGACCACCGACACCGTGAGTAGTGTCAAGCCCGCTGGTGTAGTTCCGCGAACCCTCGCGTCCGTCGATGTGCTCATCTCGTCCCCTCATTGCGACATCATGTCTCAAACTTCACGGTACAGTTAAGAGACACGATGTCGCAAGAGGCGGGAGTGAGAATGATGAGTCGGCGACCCCGACGCAGTGAGCAGGAGACGCGTGACTTGGTGATGCGAGCGGCGGTTCAGCACGTTTCGCTCCATGGACTGCGCGCCACCCTCGATCTGCCCATGGAGGAGGTGATCGCGGCGGCGGATGTGCCGCGCGCGGCCGCCTATCGGCTCTGGACGTCGCGGGAGCGCTTCACGAGCGACGTCCTCGAACAACTCGCCTTGGGCCAGACGCTGCCCAGCACGCTGCGCCCCGACGAGATCGACATCGTCGTCGACGAGGTGGCAGCTTCGACGAGCCCGCAGGACGATGCCCGCACTGTTCTGTGTTCGTTGACGGCGCTCGCGATCGAGCGCGAGTTCGACCTCCTGACGGACTCGGACGCCTGGCGCGCCTTCCTCGCCCTCGAGGCTGCCGTCGCCTCGCTGCCCGATCCCGGCCGCCGCACCACGTTGGTGCGCCGGTTCATCGAGGCCGAGGCAGCCAACGCGGCGCGGATCGCGGAGATCTACCGGGCGGTGGGCGCCGCGCTCGAGCTGCGGCCGAACTCCGAGCAGGCGCTCCTCGACGCGGCGCACGCCGCACGAATCCTGACCCGCGGCCTCATCGGTGAGGCGATCCGTGAGGGAGTCTCGCCCGCCGAACGCGCGGCGCTTCGGCGTCGCCTCAGTACCAGCACGTCGGCCATCTTCGGGCAGACGTTTCAGCCGGACGGCGACGGCACCGCTCCCGTCGATTGGCAACAGTCCGTGCTCGCTGTCTTTCGCCGCTCGCGCTCGACCGAGCGCGACCTGAGGAACACGACCTGATTCTCTGGCCGCGCCGGCAGTAAGCTGCCCGGGTGTTCCGGATTCTCTTCTTCGAGCCGCGCATCGCGGGCAACACCGGGAACGCGATCCGGCTGGCGGCCGCGACCGGCTCCGAACTGCACCTCGTCGACCCGCTCTTCGACTTCGAGGACACCAAGCTGCGACGTGCCGGCCTGGACTATCACGACCTCGCCGTCGTCACGGTGCACCAGACCCTCGCCGACGCCTGGGCCCAGCTCCTCCCCGCTCGCGTCTTCGCGTTCACGACGCAGGCCACCCGGCGCTACACCGACGTCGCCTACGAGCCCGGGGACGTGCTGTTGTTCGGTCCCGAGCCGACCGGGCTTCCGACCGAGGTGCTCGACGACGAGGCGGTCACCGACCGGCTCCGCCTCCCTATGCAGCCCGCACGCCGATCGATGAACCTCGCCAACTGCGCCTCGATCGCCGTGTACGAGGCGTGGCGGCAGCACGACTTCGCCGGCGGCGTCTGAGCGTCGGGGACGACGTCCACCGGCTGCGCCTCGCCCGATAGGTTGGGGGCCATGACGACCCCCGACCATCCCGGAGCATTCGGTTACGGCCTGGCCACCGTCACCCCCGACGGCACCGTCCTCGACGTCTGGTACCCCGAGCCGCAGCTCGGCGCCGCCCCCGAGAACCCCAGCGAGCCCGACGAGCTCACCGCGGCCGCCGGCGACGACCCCATCCGACAGGTGACACGCGCCGTCGTGTTCACCGTGATCGACGACCTCCAAGCGCCGCCGGCCGACGCCTACGACGTCTACCTGCGCCTGCACCTGCTGTCGCACCGACTCGTCGCACCGCACGGCCAGAACCTCGACGGCATCTTCGGCCTCCTCGCCAACGTCGTGTGGACGAACCTCGGGCCCTGCGCCGTCGAGGGCTTCGAGAGCACGCGCGCCCGCGCTCGCGCCGCCGGCCACCACCTCTCGGTCACGAGCGTCGACAAGTTCCCGCGGATGACCGACTACGTCGTGCCGTCCGGTGTGCGGATCGGCGACGCAGATCGCGTCCGCCTCGGCGCCCACCTCGCCTCGGGCACCACCGTCATGCACGAGGGCTTCGTGAACTTCAACGCCGGCACCCTCGGCACCGCCATGGTGGAAGGCCGCATCTCCGCGGGCGTCACCGTGGGCAACGGCTCCGACGTCGGCGGCGGCGCGTCCATCATGGGCACGCTGTCCGGTGGCGGCAAGGAAGTCATCTCCGTCGGCGAAGGCTGCCTCATCGGCGCCAACGCGGGCATCGGCATCTCGCTCGGCGACGACTGCGTCGTGGCCGCCGGCACGTACGTCACGGCCGGCAGCAAGGTCACGCTGCCTGACGGACGCGTCGTCAAGGCGGCCGAACTGTCCGGTGCCAGCGGCATCCTGTTCCTCACCAACAGCGAGACCGGCGCCTTGGAAGCCCGGCCGCGCGAGGGCCGCAGCAGCGTCGAACTCAACGCCGCACTGCACGCCAACTGAGCCGTGCGCTTCCGGTGGGTCCTCGTCGGCGGCCTGCTCGTGGCGGGTGGGCTCGTGGCCGCCGTCATCAACGACGCTGAGCCACGTCGCACCCAGTACTGCGTGGCCCAGGTGGGCGACCTCAGTGCTCGGACCGATCTCGAGCAGGCGAAGTGGACCACCCTGATGTCGGCGATCGCGGATCGTCGCGGCCTGCCACCGCGGGCCACGACGATCGCGATCGCCACGGCGTATCAGGAGTCGCGCATCCACAACATCGACTACGGGGACCGCGACTCGCTCGGGCTCTTTCAGCAGCGCCCGTCTCAGGGATGGGGTGCGCCGGAGCAGGTGATGGATCCGACCTACGCCATCAACCGGTTCTACGACGGGCTCGTGCAGGTGCCGGACTACGTCAATCTGCCGATCACGGAGGCCGCGCAGGCCGTGCAGCGGTCCGCCTATCCGGACGCGTACGCCGATCACGAACCGTTCGCCCGGGCCCTGGCGTCAGCGCAGCGGGGCCACTCCCCCGCGAGCTTCACGTGCCACATCAATCCCGTCGCGGGTGGCTCGGTCACCGCGATCGTGGCAGCTCTCGAGGGGGCCTACGGTCCGCTCCCGAACGAACCCGCGGAGGACGGCAACAGCGTGCGGCTTCCCGTCGGCGATACCGCGGAACCGTCCGTCCGAGGCTGGGCGCTCGCGCACTTCCTGGTCGGCAACGCCGCGGAACTGCGGATCGAGCAGATCGCCTTCGACGGGATGTCCTGGTCCGCGGACGACTACGAGCAGGGCTGGACCGAGGACGACGAGGCGCCTGCTGACGCCGTCGTCGCCCGCGTCAGCTGACGGGGCGACGACGGCATCACTCAGCCGATGTCGCGGCGGAGCGTGATGAAGCGGGCGCCGAGCGCGAAGATCGCGATGTACGCGAGCATCACGAGGCCGCCCGCCCAGCGGCTGAGCAGATCGGTCTCGCCCATCGAGCCGAAGAAGCTCGTCCCGAGGACTGCGTCGGCGGCGGCCCCGGGCAGGTACGCGGAGACGCCCTGCAAAGCGTCGACCGCGGTCATGGCGACACGCGCGATCGGCTCGACGAACTGGGTGAAGCCGATGATGACGATGATCGCCGCGACCTGGTTGGTCAACAGTCCGCCGATCGCGACGCCCAACACGTTCCAGATCGCCATCACGACCACCGACCAGCCGAGAAGCGACCAGACGTCGCTGTTGCCGAGGTAGGCGCCCTCGCCCATGAGGGCGAGGACCGGAGCTCCGCCGGCCACCGTGCCGGCAGTGGCGATCACGCCGATGATGACGCCGAAGATCGCCGCCACGACGAGCTTGGCCAGCACGAGCACCGTGCGGCGCGGCTCGACCAGCAGCGTCGGCGTGATGGTCTGGTGGCGGAACTCGTTCGTGAACAGCAGGCTGCCGATGATCAGCGGGAAGACATAGCCGAGCGGGCTGGTCAGCGAGTAGGTCATCGTCGCGGCGTCCTCGCCGGAGAGCAGCGGAGCCCCGGTGTCCACGCTCGCTGTCGTGCTGCCGTACGCGAACGAGAACGCCAGCACCGCGCCCAGGAACAGCAGGTAGGCGAACATCGCCAACCCGAGGATCCACCACATGCGGGTAGACAGGAACTTGCGGAATTCTCCACGGATCGCGGCGCTCATACGGCCACCTCCTGCGTCGGCTCTCCGGTGAGTCTCAAGAACACGTCCTCGAGGCCGACACCGACGTCGGCGAGGCGGTGCAGTTCGATGCCGGCGGCGAAGGCGGCCGCACCGACCTGAGCCGCGTCCGCGTTGTGCAGGACCACCAGGCCGTCGTGCTGCGGCTCGGCGCGCCACTGCTGGGCTTGGGCCAACTCGACGACACGCTGCGGCGTGGGGCTGAGCACCTCGACACTCGGCGCCGCGAGCCGGCGCAGGTCGCCCAACGACGACTCGTGAACGAGACGGCCCTTGGCGATGATGACGACGTCGTCGACGGTGCTCTGGACCTCGCTCAGCACGTGGCTGGAGACCAGCACGGTCTTCCCCTCATCGGCGAACGCGCGCAGCAACTGGCGGAGCCACACGATGCCCTGCGGATCGAGACCGTTGGCCGGCTCGTCGAGGATCACGACGGCAGGATCGCCGAGCATGGCGTAGGCGAGCGCGAGGCGCTGGCGCATCCCCATCGAGTAGCCACCCACCCGGCGCTTCTTGGCCTGGTCGAGGCCGACCAGTTCGAGCAATTCGTGGCAGCGCGACTCCGGGACGCCGACCTGCGGGGCGAACATGCGCAGGTGGTCGAGCCCCGAACGCCCCGGGTGGAAGGCGGACGCCTCGAGTGACGCGCCGACGGTCTGCGCCGGCTGGCGCAACTCCAGGTACGGCGTGTCGCCGATGAGCGCGCGGCCCGACGTGGGGCGCACGAGCCCGAGCAGCATCCGCAGTGTGGTGGTCTTCCCGGCACCGTTGGGGCCGAGGAAGCCGGTCACGGCTCCCGGGCGGACGGTGAACGACAGATCGTCGACCGCCCTGACAGGTCCGAAGTGCTTACTGAGTCGATCGATCGTCACCGCGGCGGGTGCCGTCATCGGTCGTCCTTCCCTCGTGGACTGGCTGGCGGTTCGACCCTATCGTCCGCTTTTCCCGCCGGTCACGAGGGTTCGGTCTCTTTTCGGGTGGTCACCGTCACAGCGACGGCGCCCGCCTGCTGCTCGCAGCGTCGTCGCACTTCGCCGATGTCGAGCCGGCCAGGTACGAGGCGCGGATCGGGGCGGAAGGTGATCGTCGTTCCCGTCGGAGCGTCGGAGTTGATCGGCTCGAGTCCGGTGACGGGCACTCCCTGTTCGTAGCGCTGTGTCCACGCGCCCGCGGCACGCCGGTTCTCGTGCACCAGCCATTCGCTGAGTGCGGCGACGACAGAGACGCCGCGGCGGGGGTGTCCGTCCGCGAGGGTCTCGGCGTCCGGATGGTCGAAGAACCGCAGGTCCTTCGTCGCGATGATGGGCTTGCGAACGGCCAGCCCCTCGTCGTCGAACCGGGTGTCCGTCCCCCGTCCGGTGTCAGCGATGCTCACCGAGCCGTCCGCACCGAGGGTCACGACGATGTGCTGGCGCTCGATGTAGGGCGCCTCGTCGACCGGGTACGCCAGCAGTTCGAGAACGAGGTGCAGGGGGTCCGGAGCGTACTGCTGCGGAGCCGATCGGATCTGCCTCAGATGTGCGGCGTCGACCTCGCTCGCCCACGCGTGGGTGGTCGGCGCCCACTCGTGCCGACTGGTTCTGGCCCCGCTCACAGCGTCTCAGAGCCGTGCCGCGCGTCGTACGTGTCGCCGGTGATCCTCGTCTTGAGGAAACTGAGCGCCGACGCGACCTTGCCTCCGGGCGTGTCCCAGTACTCGCCCTCCTGCAGATCGACACGCAGCAGAACGGCGTTCGGATCGTCGGGCCCACCGGGAAGCCACGCCTCGGCGAACGTCGTCCACAGTTCGCGCAGCTTCTCCGGGTCGTTGACCACGGTCGCGGTTCCCGACGCCGCGACCCAGACGTCGCGGGAACTGAACGTCAGCTGAACCCGCGGATTGGCGTTGATGTCTTGGACGTGGCGGGTGTCGCGCGCGCTGATGAACCACATCTGCGCGCTCGGCTCCACTTGCTGACGCGCCATGGGCACGGCGCGAAGCTCCCCAGCCGGACCGACGGTCGTCATCATGGCGATCGGCATGTCGTCCATGAGTTCGAGCAGATGGTCGCGATCCTCAGTCATGCCAGCCTCCTCGGCCTCGGGGTCCGTCTCCCCCACCGTAGGCACAGGAGCGGCTCCACCGCAGCGCACGAGAGCGTCGCCCCGCGCGCGCTCCGACGCAGACAGGCGCGACGTCAGGCGAGGCGTGCGGCCGCGGCCGCGATGCGCTCGTCGGTCGCGGTGAAACCGACCCGCACGTGGCGGGCGCCGGCCGGACCGTAGAACTCCCCAGGCGCGACGAGGATGCCGCGCTCGGCCAGCCACGCGACCGTGTCGCGGCAGTGCTCGCCGCGCGTCGCCCACAGGTACAGCGAGCCCTGCGAGTGCGTGATCTCGAAGCCGGCCTTCTCCAGCGCGGAGCGCAGCACGGCGCGTCGTCGCGCGTACCGCTCGCGCTGCGCGTCGACGTGGGCGTCGTCGCCGAGCGCCGCTTCCATCGCCGCGGCCACGGGGGCGGGAAGCATGAAGCCGAGGTGCTTGCGCAGCGCCAGCAACTCGCCGATCACCGCCTGGTCACCGACGACGAACGCGTCACGGTAGCCCGCGAGATTGGAGCGCTTCGACAGCGAATGCACCGCGAGGATGCCCTCGAGTGACCCGCCGTTGATGTCCGGGTGCAGCACCGACGTGGCCTCGCCCTCCCAGACGAACTCCAGGTAGCACTCGTCGCTGACGAGCAGCGTTCCTCGCTCACGGCACCACTCGACCGTCTTGCGCAGGTGGTCGGCGCCGAGCACCTGGCCGTGCGGATTGGCCGGCGAGTTCAGGTAGAGCAGTCGCGGCGCGGAGGGGCCGAAGGCAACCGTACTGTCCGCCGCCACCGGCTCGCAGCGGGCGTAGCGCGCGCCGACCTCGTAGGTCGGGTACGCGAGCGTCGGGAAGGCGACGACGTCCCCCGGGCCCAGACCGAGCTGGACGGGGAGGTTGCCGATGAACTCCTTCGAACCCACCGTCGGGAGCACCTGGTCGGGCGTCACGCCGGTGATGCCGAACCGCCGGGCCAGCCAGTCGACGACCGACTGACGAAGCGACACGGGCCCGAACACCGTCGGATAGCCGGGAGCATTCGCGGCCTTCGCGAGCGCGTCCTGGGCGACCTGCGGGGAGTCGTCGACGGGGGCGCCGACAGAGAGGTCGACGATGCCGTCGGGGTGCGCGGCCGCACGCGCCTTGGCCTCCGCGAGGGTGTCCCAGGGGAAGACAGGAAGGCGGGCCGAGACCGGGCCGGTCACGCCGCGCTCACTCCTGGTTCTGCGGCGGGAGCGCCTCGATGAAGGGATGGTCGGCGTCGATCACGCCCATCTTCGTCGCACCGCCGGGCGAGCCCAGCTTGTCGAAGAAGTGCACGTTGGCGTCGTAGTAGTCCTTCCACTCCTCCGGAGTGTCGTCCTCGTAGAAGATCGCCTCGACGGGGCAGACCGGCTCGCACGCACCGCAGTCGACGCACTCGTCGGGGTGGATGTAGAGCATGCGGTTGCCCTCGTAGATGCAGTCGACCGGACACTCGTCCACGCAGGCACGGTCCTTGATGTCGACACACGGCTGGGCAATCACGTAAGTCACGGGAAGCACTCCTTCGGAACGGTCATCACCAGTATCGCGGGAGTCGCGAACCGTCCGCACCTGAGGTCCACCTTATGAACGCACCCTGAGAGGCTGGAGGCGTGGAACCTCTCGACAGCGACGACGTCGGGCAGCGCGTCACCGTGCGTGCCGCGACGGGACAGACCGGTCCGACGGGTGGACCGCAGTTCACCGACACCGTCGGGCGCCTCGTCCGCGTCGAGCCGGACCACTTCGTCATCGAGCGTCGCGACGGGTCGACGCGGGCCGTCCCGCGTGCCGCGGTGGTGGCCGCCAAGCGCGTCCCGGCGCGTCCGAAGCGAAGCCGAGCCGCTCGTGAGGTGAGCGCTGACGACCTCATGCGCATCACCTCCCGCGGATGGCCGGCCGTGCACTCCGAGCCCCTGGGCGAGTGGGAACTGCGCGCGGCGGGTGGCTTCACCGGCAGAGCCAACTCCGTCGCCGTCCATGGTGACCCCGGGATGCCGTTCGCCGACGCGCTCGACGCGGTCGCGGCGTTCGCTGAGCGGCACGGCGTCGCTCCTGCCGCTCAGGTCGTGGTCGGCTCCCGGTGGCATCAGCGCTTTCTCGACGCGGGCTGGCAGCGGCCGCGAAGCACCCGCCCCGGCGCGATCGTCCAGGTCGCCGATCTCGGCACCTACGCCCCGGATCCGCTGGTGCGGATCGAACCGTCGGCCAGCGAGGCGTGGCTCGCGCATTACGGCCGCGTCGAGGACCTCGACGTGGCCCGGGCGGTGCTCGAAGGTCCCGAACGGGTCGGCTTCGCGATGCTGGAGGACGCGGCGATCGGCCGCGTCGTGGTGACCGGCGAATGGGCCGGGCTGGCCGCCGTGGAGGTGGACCCGGCCCACCGGCGCCGTGGCCTGGCCCGACGCGTCGTCGCCGCGTGTCTCGCCTGGGCCGCCTAGCACGACGCCGACAAGGCGTATCTGCAAGTCATGGAAGACAACAACCCCGCCCTCCAGCTCTACGCCCCCTTCGGCTTCGTCACCCACCACGAATACGTGTATCTCCAACCCCCGAACGCGAGTGACGGCGACACGGCTTAGGTGGTCGAGTAGCGACCGAGGAACCAGGGAGCGAGACCACGTCACGTGGTCTCGATACGTCGGTCGCTGGGCGACCTCCTACTCGACCACCTAGGGCAACCTTCAGCCTTCGGGTGGGGGCGGAGGGGCCGGTTGCGGGCCGCAGATGACGTGATCGGCGGCCTGGTAGCGGGCCGTGTTCGTCTCGGACTTCACCTTCTGCCCGTTCTGGTAGAACGTGCGATGAATGTCGATGTCGAAGCCCTGGATCGGCGCCTGCGGAACGCACCGGTTCGTGTCGTCGTAGCGCACGCCCGGCTGGCGGAAGTTCCGACGCGGCGACTCACCGGCCTCGATGTCGTACTCCTTCGTGCCCCACATCTCGACCGTCATCGCACCCTGCGTGCCCGGCGTACTCGGGTTGACGTAGGCGCGGATGAGCACGCCGTTCTTGAGCGAGTTCTTGAACCGCAGGTCCAGGTGGCCGTAGTACACGGTCGCTTCACGACCGACCGGATACCGGTTGATGTAGAAGGCGTGCGGATGATGTTCGACGTCCTCAAGCCCGGCGAAGAACGCGGCGTTGTAGGTCGTGGTGACGACCTGCGAGACGCCCCCGCCCATCTCCTCGCGGAACACGCCGCCGTTGATGACGGTGCCCATCGCGAAACCGTTGGCGACCGTGCGCTCACCGACGGTGTCGTTGAAGCTGAAGGTCTCCCCCGGTTCGAGGATCGTGCCGTTGATGAGCTCGGCAGCACGCGCTTGATTGATGTTGCGGTAGTCGGCGTGCGGATAGTTGGTGGTGAAGGTCGAGATCTTCTCGCGGATGCCGAGCGCCTCGGCGTCCTCGGTGGTGAACTCCGGCTCGACCGGCGTGGCCTCGACCGTGATCGAGCGTTCAGGACCCGTCTTGGTGATCACCGGAAGCAGTTGGTCGGCCATGGTCTTCGGATCGAGACCGACGCCGGGCTTGCTGGGGATGACGACCGGCTGGTTGTTCTGGATCTCGACGCGCGCGTCGACCGCTTTCTCCCCGATGCCGGTGGTGGAGTCCGTGAGCGGCTGCTCCAGCGTCTGCGGGTCGATCTTCGGCTGCATGGCTCCGTCGACGACCTCGACGGTCAGAGCAGGCGTGTAGGCGGTGATGGGCAGCTCGACCGTCTGCTCGCCGACGTTGAGGATGACCGGCCCGCTCACGGCGGGTTCGGCGATCGTGCGCACCGCCTCGGCCAATCCCTCGGAGTCGACCTCCGGTTCGACGGTGCTGGTCGGGACATCGACCGGCTCCTCGGTCATGAGGTACGCATCGGCGATCGCCTCGGACAGCTCCTCGCGCTCGACGAGTTCGCCTGCCACGGGTTCGCGCGGTTCCGGACGGCCTTCCGGGAACGAGATGAACGCTTCCACCACCGGCACGTCGACGGTCTCGGCGATCGTGCCGACGGCACCCTCGAGCTTCTCGTCGTCGACGTCGAGCACTGGAGCGTAGTCGCGGTCACCGAAGATCAGGGCCCACATGTCGCGCGGGTCCCACGTCCGCTCGCCACCGGCGGCATCGATGCTCTCCTCCGCGTCGAGCGCCAGTCCGATGTCCGCCGGCGCAAGCTCGAAGGTCTGCTCGCCGTGCTGCACGAGGATGGGCGCGTCGACCCGATCGGCGACGCCCTCCTCGAGGGTCGAAACCGCCGCCGCGGGCTCCATCCCGCCGACGTCGACCTGCGCGACGGTGGTGTTCGCGGGCAGCCGCTCGCCGGTGAGGAGGTAGCCGGCGACGTACGCGGCCGCGAGAACCGCCAGCACGCCCCCGAGCGTCCACCAGGGCCACCGCCGGCGCTTGCTTCCTTTCGCCTTGGCGGTGGTCGAGGTCTTCTTCGTCACTGAGATCCTCCGTAGACCGTCTTCTCCGACTCCGGAGATCGCACGATCGTCCCGTAGTGGGAACGGTAATACAGCAGCGGGTCGTCCGGTCCCTCGCGTACCGCCGCGTCGACGACACTGCCCACGAGGATCGTGTGGTCACCGCCGTCGTGGGCCGCGACGGTTTCGCACTCCAACCAGGCCAACGAGGCGTCGAGCAGCGCCACACCGGTGCTGCCACGGTGGTGCTTGATCTCGGCGAACTGCTGCTCGAGCGGTCGCCCGCGGTGGGCGAACCACGCCGAATCGTCCCGGCCCTCTTCGGCGAGAATCGAGACTCCCCAGACGCCCGACGCCAGCACTGCGTCGTGGAAGCGGCTCGTCTTGTGCGAGCACACGAGCACGAGCGGCGGGTCGAGCGACACGGAGGTGAAGGCGCTCGCGGTCATCGCATGGTCGACGCCCTCGTGGACGGTGGACACCACCGTCACACCGCTGGCGAATCGGGACAATGCGCCGCGGAAAGCGGCCTGATCGACGGGATCGGACACCCTCTCAGCCTATGAGGTGGAGCCTGATCTCCGGTGAGCGGACCGCCACGTGATCACCACGAAGATCACCAGCGACGCCAGCATGAACGTCCACCCCACCGCGTCGGACCCGACGAGCACGTCCCGACCGAGTTGCAGGAGCAGGACGACGAGCGCCCAGGTTCCGCCGGCCCAGGCGGGACCGAGTTCGGCGAGGTGAGCGGCGGACAGCGCGACGAGCCACACGAGGGTCAGGACGACGAGAAGCCCCCACGGGAGTGCCCAGCCGCCCACATCCGCGCGCTGGCGATGCACGAGCACGCCCAGGACCGCGGTGTACGCGCCGAGCGCGACGCAGACGAGACGGCCGATCACACGCCGGCGAACAGGTCGTCCTCGAAGCCGCCCTGGCCGACCGGTCCGCGCTGGCCCGCGGCCAAGCGGTAGTACTCGGTGCCCCAGACCTCGTTGCCGAGGTTGTTCGACAGCGCGAAGAAGGGCCCGTCGACGGCGATCTGCGAGGCGTGGGCGCGCATCGCGTCCAGTTTGGCCTCGACCCAGGCGTTGGCGTCGATGCGCGCGTCCAGGTACTCGTCCTCGACGGCGAACGGGGGCGCCTGGTCCGGGTCCCACTCGTCGAAGCTGGTGTCGCCACTGGCCTTGAGCCGGCGCAGGCCCTCCCGCAGATGACTGGCGGACATCGCCGTCCAGTAGATCTTGGCGATCTGCCAGGGGTCGCCCAGATCGGGGCGATACGACCGTACGGCGGCGAGCTGGGCGCCGTACATGGCGACCCGGTGCGCCTGGATGTGGTCCGGATGCCCGTAGTTGCCGAACTGGTCGTACGTCACCAGCACCTGCGGACGCACCTCGCGGATGATCTCGACGAGCAGATCGGCGGCCGTGGTGAGATCGGCCGCCCAGAACGCGTCGGGACGGATCTGCTCGCCCGCGGCGGCATTGCCGTCCTCGCCCCACACCATGCCGGAGTCGCGGAAACGACCCGGGCCGCCGAGGAAGCGGTGATCGGTCACGCCGAGCGCCTTCATCGCCTCGGCGAGCTCACCGATGCGGTGCTCCCCCAGCCGGTCCTCCTGGTCCGCGGCATAGTGGCCGATCTCGGGAGTGAGGATCTCGCCCTCCTCACCGAGCGTGCACGTCACGAGGGTGACGTGAGCGCCCTCCGCGACGTACTTGGCCATGGTGGCCCCGTTGTTGATCGACTCGTCGTCGGGGTGAGCGTGGACGAGCAGCAGGCGGCGATCCGGCAGCGACATAAGAGAAAGGCTAGTCGCCCCCTCTGACCAACCGGTCCCGATCGGCGCCCTCCTGTGCGCCAAGATGGTGACATGACCGTCTCGTACCCGCGCTTGGCCGCCCGCACCGTCCGGTTCACCCTCGGGATCCCGCGGAACATCACCGTCTCCCCCGACGGACGCACGGTGCGGTTCGTCCGGACACCTGACGGGGTGACCCGCACAGGACAGCTGTGGGAGTACGACGTGGAGACCGGGTCCGAGACCCTCCTCGTCGACCCGGCGGCACTGCTCGGTGCCGATGATGAGGAGCTGTCGCCCGAGGAGCGGGCTCGCCGCGAACGCAGCCGGGAGGCGGCGGGTGGCGTCGTGGCCTACGACGTCGACGCGACCGGTCGATGGCTGTGCTTCGGGCTCTCCGGCCGATTGTGGGCCACCCACCTGGGCGCCCGCTCCACGCGCGAACTCCCCGCGGCGGGTCCGGTCATCGATCCGCGCCTCGACCCCACCGGCCGCCGCATCGCCTACGCCTCGGGCGGCGCGCTGCGCGTCATCGGTGTCGACGGTGCTGACGACCGCGCCCTCGCCGAACCCGAGACGCCGACGCAGGTGTGGGGACAAGCCGAATTCATCGCCGCCGAGGAGATGGACCGCTTCCGCGGGTTCTGGTGGTCGCCGGACGGCAATTCGCTGCTGGTCGAGCGCTACGACGAGAACGACGTTCCGGTCTGGCACGTCGCCGATCCGGCCAACCCCGATCGCCCGGCCGCCGAGCAGCGCTACCCCGCCGCCGGCACGCCCAACGCCGACGTGACGCTGTGGCACGTCGGCCTCGACGGCAGCCGCAAGGAGATCGAGTGGGACCGCGAGACGTACGAGTACCTCGCCCGGGTCTCCTGGACCGAGCACGGCGCCCCCGTCCTGCAGGTGATCACGCGTGACCAGCGCCGGTCGCTGCTGCTCTCGGTCGATGTCGACTCCGGTGCCACCTCTCAGCTCGCGGAGCTCGCCGACGACGCCTGGGTCGACCTCACCGTGACCCCGCAGTTCGGGCCGGGCGGCCGCCTGGTCTGGTGCGACGACATGGACGATCGCCGCCGCCTCGTCGTCGACAGCTCCCCCATCAGCGACCCGCGCTGGCAGGTCCGCGGGATCGTCGGCATCTTCGATGACGCCGTGATCGCCACCGTCTCCGACGAGCCCACCGAGGTTCACGTCGTCCGCTTCGGCTTCGACGGCTCGGAGACGGTGCTCACCGCCGGCGCCGGCGTGCACGGGGCGGTCGTGGGCGGACCCACCACCGTCATCACCCGCTCGTCGCTCGCCAGTCCGACACCCGAGGTGCTCGTGCACCACGAGGACACGTCGGCTTCCGGGGCGATCCGCGTGGTCATGCAGGAGCCGCCGTTCGCACCGCAGGTGGAGCTGGTGAGTCTGGGCGAGCGCGAACTCCGCGCAGCCGTGCTCTTTCCCCGCGAGCACGACGGCAACCCGCTGCCGATCCTCATGGACCCGTACGGCGGTCCGCACGCACAGCGGGTCATGGCGTCGGCGCGGCTGTTCCTCGAGCCCCAATGGCTGGCCGACCAGGGCTTCTGCGTGGTCGTGGCCGACGGCCGCGGTACGGGCGGACGCGGACACGACTGGGATCGCGCCATCCTCGACTCCTTCGCCGAGGTGACGCTGCAGGACCAGGTGGACGCTGTCGCCGCGGTCGCGGAGCGCTACGGCGACCGGGTCGATGCCTCGCGCGTCGGCATCATGGGGTGGTCGTACGGCGGCTACCTGGCGGCCCTGGCGGTGCTCGCCCGACCCGACGTCTTCCACGCCGCCGTCGCCGGCGCACCCGTCACCGAGTGGCGCTTGTACGACACCTGCTACACCGAGCGCTACCTCGGACACCCGGCGACCCAGCCCGAGGTCTACGACCGCAACTCCCTGCTGCCACTCGCGGAGAAGCTCGAACGGCCGCTCATGCTGATTCACGGCCTCGCCGACGACAACGTCGTGTCCGCGCACACCTTGCGCCTGTCCTCGGCGCTCCTGGCAGCCGGCAAGCCGCACACGGTCCTGCCGCTCTCGGGGGTCACCCACATGACGCCGCAGGAGACCGTGGCCGAGAACCTCAAGCTTCTCCAGGTGCAGTTCCTCAGCGAGCATCTGCACCGCTGACGTGACGAAGGGGCGCCGAACCGCACGGTCCGGCGCCCCTGTCTCTGTGTCTCAGGAGCCCGGCTGGAACTCCACGATGTCCTGGTAGAGCTCGAGCTGTCGGCCCTCCAGGTTGTTCAGGAGGTAGTCACGGGCGCGGCTGCGGAACGCCTCCACGTCGACGTCCTCGACGACCTCGGGACCGCCGTTGGACGCCCACTCCTCGACGATGGATTCCGTCTCCTCCTCGATGCAGGCGCGGTCCTCTTCGCGGGTCTCGCGGACGGCCGTCTCCAGCGCGTCCTGCTGATCGGCCGACAGGCCCTCCCACGTGTCGCTGTTGACGACCACGAGCTGCGATCCGACCGAGTGGCGGTTGAGGCTCACGTAGTCCTGCACCTCGTCGTAGCTGTTGGCCGAGACGACGGCGATCGGGTTCTCCTGACCGTCCACCGTGCCCTGCTGCAGCGCGAGGTAGATCTCCTCGAAAGCGACGGCCACGGCCTCGGCGCCGAGCGCCTTGGCGTTCTGCAGGTGCACCGCCGAGTCCGGGAAGCGCAGGCGCTGGCCCGCCAGGTCCTCCGGCGTCCGGATCGGCTTGTTGGCCGAGAACGTGCGGTCGCCGTAGTACCAGACGTCGAGGATCTTGGCGCCGGTCTCCTGCTCGAACTCGTCGCGCAGCGCCTGGGCTTCCTCGGACTCGTCGAACCAGGCGAACAGGTGATCCGCGTCCTCGAACGCGTACGCCATGTCCATCACGCCGATGGGCTCGAAGGTGCCGGCAAGCCCGGAGGCACCTTGCAGGTCGATGTCGATGTCGCCGGACATCACGGAGGTGAACCGGTCGACGTCGCCGCCGAGCTGGCTCGACGGGAAGATCTCGATCTCGATGCCGTCCTCGGCGACGGCGTCGCGGACGAGCTCGGCGCCGCATGTGTTGTGCGGGTGGTTGTCGGGGTAGCTGTTGGCGAAGCTCAGCTTCGCCTCGTCGCCGCCGCCGGACTCGCCCTGCGGGCCGGCGCACGCGGCCAGTGCCACGGTCAACGGAAGTGCGGTCGCGAGAGCGCACAGCTGTCGGATTCTCATGTTTCTCCTTCGGGGGTGACGCGGGCTCAGAGCCCGAGCAAGTGGGGCAGAGTCGTGACGATCTGCGGGAACGCGGTGATGAGCAGCTGCACGATCAGCAGCGGGATCAGGAAGGGCACGACGCCGCGGAACACCTCGTCCACGCCACGTCGGGTCACCGAACTCATGACGTAGAGGACGCTGCCGACCGGCGGGGTGAGCAGCCCGATCATGAGGTTGACGATGATGATGACGCCCAGGTGCACGGGGTCGATGCCGAACTCGACGGCGATCGGCATGATCACCGGGACGACGATCATGATCACGGCGGTGGCGTCGATGACCATCCCGAGCACGATCAGCAGCACGTTGATCATCAGCAGGAACACCAGCTGGCTGTCCGTGATCGACGTGACCGCTTCGGCAACCGCCTGCGGCACCCGCTCGCGCGCGAGGATCCAGCCGAGCAGCACGGCCGACGCGAGGATCAGCGAGATCGAGGCGGTCGTGTGCGCGGTCTCCCGCACCGCATCCAGCAGCGAGCGCCAGGTGAGGGTGCGGTAGCAGAGGCCGAGGATCGCCATGTACGCCGCGCCCACGGCGGCGGCCTCGGTCGGCGTGAAGAGTCCCGACAGGATGCCGCCGAGGATGATGATCGGCGCCACCGCAGGACCGGCCATGCGGACCGCGGCACGACGCACACGGGCGCCGTCGAAGGGCGTGGTCTCCAGGTTCTCGTCGCGGCGGGTCAGGAAGAACACCGTGAGAACGAGGCTTCCGGCCATCATCAGCGCGGGAATCACCGATCCTGCGAACAGCGCGCCGGTCGACAGCGCTGCGACCGACGCGTAGATGACGGCCGGGATCGACGGCGGCATGACCGCCGCGATGAGCGAGGAACTCGCCGTCAGGCCCGAGGCGAAGCGGAACGAGTAGCCGGCCTTCTCCATCGCGTTGACCTGGATCTTGCCCATGGCCGCCGCGTCGGCGAGGGCCGATCCGCTCATCCACGAGAAGCCGACGCTGGTGCCGACGTTGACGTACCCGAGGTTGCCGCGGACCTTGCTGAGCAATGCCAGGGCGAACTCGAAGATGCGGTCTGCGACACCGCTGCGGTTGGCGATGGCACCGAGCAGGAAGAACAACGGGACGGCCAGCAGCGGGAAGGACGCCACGCCGTTGAAGGCCTGCCGGAACCCGAGCCCCACCGAATGTCCCTCGAGGAACATGTACAGCAGGCTGGGCCCGAGGAAGGCGAGTCCGACGGGGACCCGGATCGCGATGAGCGCGACGATCAGCGCTCCGAGAATCCACAAACTCATGCCTGCACCTCCGTGTCGTCGTTCTGGGGATCCACCGCGGTCGAGCCGGGCCACACGACCGCCAGCACCGCGCGCACGAGCAGCAGCGCCACGCCGATGAGCGGAAGCAGGTAGATCCAGGTCATGGGAAGACCCAGGGCCGGCGTGGACTGGTTGCCGGAGGACTGGAACAGGAGCCATGCCTCGTTCAGCAGCAGCAGTGCCGTGAAGGCCACGACCAGGTGCGTGATGACAGCCAGCACGCGCGCCGCCCGCCCGCGGACGTAACGTTCGATGACCCGCACGACGATGTGGCCGCTGCGTCCGTACAGCAGCCCGACGAGCAGGAACGTCAGCACGGGCAAGGCGAAACGTGCCATCTCCCCCGCGCCCACCCAGGTGGGACCGGGGGTGTAGCGCTGCACGGCCTGCAGCAGCACGAAGCCGAAGATGACGAGGACGAGGACGCCGCCGATGACCTCCTCCACCACCGCGATGTAGCGCAGGGGACCGCGTTCGGACGGTCCTTGCTGTTCGACCACGGGATCACCGGGCTGCGACATCAGCACTCCTCTCAGCGGCTGAGGCGCCGGAGGGCACCCTCAGGTCGACCGGGTTTCCGGTCAGCGCGCTCTCCTCGACTGCGGCGACGACGCGGACGGACTCGAGCCCGTCGGCCGCCGTGACCTTCGGCTGCGCCGTACCGGCGATGACGTCGGCGAAGTGGTCGAGCTGTCGGCGCAGCGGGTCGTGACGCTCCTGCGCCAGCTCCGTCACGGCGAAGGGCTCCCACCAGGAGCGCGTCTCGGGGTAGTACCGCAACCGCAAGGTGGGGACCGAGATCGATCCGCGGGTGCCGGCGATGTGGTAGCAGTCCTCGTCGGGCGCCGAGTCGTACCGCGGGTTCTCCCCCGACGTCTGCTCCCAGGAGCGGGCGGAAGCGGCGACGTCGGAGAGCAGGAAGGTGCCGAGCGCGCCGTTGGCGAACTCCAGGATCACCGCGGCGGTGTCCTCCACCTCGAATCCACGGCGAGCGGAGCTGGTCACCGACCGGACCCGCGTGATGTCACCGCAGAGGGCCCGCAGGTTGTCGACGTCGTGGATGAGGTTGATGAGGATGGGGCCGCCGCCGGGGCGGGTCGTGCGCCAGGGCCCGACATCGAAGTAGTCGTCGGGCTTGTGGAACAGCGCGAGGCCGTTCACCGCCACGATCTCGCCCAGCTCGCCGGCCGCGATGGTCTCGACGGCCTTGGCCAGCAGGGGCGAGTGCCGCCGGTGGTGCCCCACCAGAACGGGGGTTCCGGTCCGCTCGACCGCGTCGACGATCTCGCGGGCGGACTCGATGCTCTCGGCGAGCGGCTTCTCGACGAGCGCCGGGACGCCGGCCTCGAGCGCGAGCAGCGCGTACTCGCGATGCAGCGCGTTCGGGGTGGCCACGAGCACGCCCTCGACGTCGGAGAGCACCGGCTCGAGTCGCTCGACGACCGCGCCGGCGGGCACGTCGAGGTCGTCCGCTCGAACGAAGGGATCCACCACGTACGCGAGCTCGAGTCGGGGGTGCTCGGCGATCAACCGGGCATGCTGCCGACCGATCAGCCCCGCCCCTACGACGGCTATGCGCATCACATCTCGCTTTCAAATAATGGCAATTGGTTTCTAATAGTGACAATGGAGTATGGTGACGGTCACACGGCGATGTCAACTGCGACGTGTAGAAAGGTCCTCATGGCTCCGGATTCGGCCGGCACGGTCGGCAAGGCACTCGAGCTGCTCACGTGTCTCGGCTCGTTTCCGCACGGCGCCAGCGCTTCTCAACTCGCACAGCGCGTCGACTACCCGTTCAGCACCGTGTACCGGCTGCTCAACACGCTCGTGAGCACCGGGTACGCCAGCTTCGACCCCGAGACGAAGCACTATCGGCTCGGGCTGCGGGTGTTCCAGCTGAGCCACCAGGTCGCGAACGCGCGGGGACTGAACGGACTGGCACTCCCCGTGCTGGAATCGCTCACCGCCACGACTGGCGAGAGTTCACTGTTGTCGGTGCTCGACGGCGAACGTCACCTCACGGTGCACAAGGTCGACGGGCCGCAGTTCCGCATCACCACCGACCCGGGGGATCACGGCCCGCTCCACACCACGGCCTTGGGCAAGGCGCTCGTGGCGTTCAGCCCGCGCGATCAACGCGAACGTCTGATCTCCACACTCGAGCTGGCGCCGCAGACGCCACGGTCGATCACCGATCGCGATGCCTTCCGGGCCGAGATCGACTGGGTCGCGGAGCGCGGCTGGGCCACCCAGGACGAAGAGAACGACGTCGGGATGGCGGCGCTCGCGGTCCCCGTCATGACACCGGGCGGGCGCCTGCTTGCGGCACTGGCCGTGGCTGCGCCCGTCTTCCGGCGCACTGCGCTCGAACTCGAGGAGTTCTTGCCGGCACTGCGCGAGGCAGCGCACGAGCTCGGCCTGCAGCTGCCGGGACCATGAACCGGCTCAGCGCGACTCGGCCTGGCCCGGCGCGCGCTTGAGACGTCGCGGCGCTCGCGGCAGGTCGACTGGCACCGGCACGGCCGGTGGCGACACGGTCTCGGGCGCCCAGCCGCCGTGCCCGTCGGCGAGGTCGAGCACCGCCTCGTCGGCGGCGGGAAGCAGCACGACCCAGGCGTGGTCCTCGTCGTCCTCCTCGCCGGCGAACCCGACGCGACGGACGTCGGCCTCGTGCTGCAGCTCCTCGAGGAACGCCTCGGCATCATCCCGTTCGTCGAACCAGATCTCGACGCTCATGGCTGGGCATCCTAACGCCGCGAGGGCGGGTGGTCATCGACCACCCGCCCTCGCATCACCGCACCGTCAGGCGCGACGTCGCCGCCAGATCGCCCAGCCGGCCACCGTCGCCGCCGCTCCGGCGAGGAGGAGCAGCAATCCGATGTCCGAACCGGCGTCCGGCAGGTTCCCGGCCGCCGCTGGACGGTCGGCCGCATCCCGCGACGGACGATCCGCGCCACCGGGCGCCGGGTCCGAACCTCCAGGCGTACCCGGAGCGCCCGGGCCCGCCGGCGGGTTACCGGGCCCGCCCGGGGTGCCGGGGCCGCCCGGCCCCGGATCGACCGGCGGCTCGGGATCGCCGGGGTCGCCCGGGTCCGTCGGCTCACCCGGTCGGCTCTCGGTGCCGATCATCCGCGGGAAGGTCGCCACCATCGCGCCGCTGACCGCCGCCGGCTCCACCAAGGCGCGCAGACCCGGCTCCGCGCTCGGCTCGGGCGTCGGTTCCGGCTCACTCGGTGCTGTCGTCGGCTCCGCCGTCGGCTCACCCTCCGTCGGCTCGGCCTCCGTGGGCTCCGCGGTCGGCTCGCCTTCCGACGGCTCGGCCGTCGGCGCTGCGGGCTCGGCCGTCGGTTCCGCGTCGGACGGTTCCTGCGTAGCCGACGCCTCAGGAGCCGGGCGCTGCACCATGCCGGCCGGGTACGGCTCCGTCTCGGCCCGCTCGATCGACTGCTGCTGCAGGAGTTCCTCGAGCAAGGCGCCCTCAGCCGCGCGACCCTGCGCGTCCTCGGCCGACTCCTCGGCGACCGGGGCCGCTGCGGAGATCACCGCGTACCAGTTGAGGCCCTCGTCCTCGGCGGCCCACTCGTGCTCGGCGACCTCGCCGGACGCCACACGCACGGTCGCAGCCTCACTCGCCGTGCCCTGCACCGTCCAGGCCTGCGTCGCGAACGACGTCGGACGCTGGAGCGAGAGCTGGACGACGAACTCGTCGTCCTCAGGCCCGTAGCGGGCGTTCGCTCCCCGGAAGTCCGGCTCGTCGTACTTCCATGCCTCGAACGAATCGAGGGTCGGCGAGTACGCGTTGACGGCCATGAGGCCCGCGTCAAGGTCGAGCTGCAGCAGGCGCTGGAACCCGGTGTCGCGGTCGTGCACATCGGCGCGGGGGTTGGGCTGCGTCGAGCGGTAGCCCTGGTAGTCGGCGAGCATCTCGACGACGCGGCGACCGGAGGCTCCCACGTTGTCGATCACGACGGTGCTGTCGTTGAGCTGCGTCGCGTCGACCCGCTCCCCCGTCACCGGGTCGGCGTAGTTGGTGGCCACCCCGTGGTAGTGGCCGCCGAGCACGAGGAACACGTTGTCGTTCGGCGCGACTATGCGCTCCCAGATCTGCCGCCCCAGCGCGGTGTACCGGCGGTCGACGTCCTCGACGGTCCCGTCCGTGTACAGGTACGAGTGCGTCGCGAGCACGACGTTGAACGACGGGTTCGCCTGCGCGACCGACGAGGCCCACTCCATCTGCGCCTCCGAGGGACGGTACGGCAGGTTCACGATGAGGAACTTGGTGCCGTCGTGGACGAAGTAGTCGTAGTGGGCGCTGTTGTCACCCGGCTGCCAGGAGTTGCCCCACCACGGCTTGTCGGCGAACATCTCCGGACCGAAGTACTCGTTGTACATGTCGTTGTTGCGGCCCCAGAAGTTGTCGTGGTTGCCCGGGAGGACGCCGTTGGGGACGCCCGCCTCGTTGAGCAGGTTCACGATCTTCTTCGCATCGGAGAACTCACGGCGTGCCCGCAGCGGATCGGAGTTGCCGCCGATCCAGTTCTCGATGATGTCGCCGGTCAGCGAGTTGTAGGCGATGTTGCGCCCCTGAGCGTTGGCCACGACCCACGCCACCATGTCCGTGAAGACACTCACGAAGCCCTCGGAATAGAACTGCGTGTCGGTCATGTGGTTGATCGCGAGGTCGTACTCGCCGGGGTCGGCGAACGCGCCGTCGGTCACGGCGACCTCGTCGAACAGACCACCGGTGGTGCGCGGACCGTCGAGTACGAGGACGTTGACGACGCCCTCCGTGAACATCGCCGACGTGACGCGGCCGACGAGGGTCAACTCGCCGTCCGCAGACGGCTGCCCGGCCGCGATCGCCAGCCAGCTGCCCTGCTCGGCATCCCAGCCGTACAGCTGGATCTCGTTGCGCGGCTGCGTGATTCCCGTCCACACGACCTCGGCGCCCTCCTCCGGGACGTCCGCCATCGTGATCTCGTAGCGCTGGAACGGGTAGGCGCCCGTACCGCCCTCACTGATCAGGGAGGCGTCGGCCCCGAGGAGCTGCTCGCCCTCGATGGCGAGGCTCGCCGGCGGCACCGTCGCAGTCGTGCCGGACCAGATGCGCGTCGCGTCGCGGTCGATGTTGATCGGCGTGGCGGACCGGAAGCTCACGTCGAGCTGCGCGTCCCCGGCGTGCTCGGTACGCACCTGCGTGACGAAGCTGCCGTCTTCCTCGGCCTCCTCGCCGTCGCGCTCGACGATCGGGGTGCCGGGACGGTAGGAACGCTCCACCGTGACGGGATCGAGCTGACCGTCGCGCGGCGTGGCCTCGTCGCGCCACGTGTGCGCGACATACTGACCGGGCGAACGGTCCGCCTTGATGAAGTCGTCGTAGCTGCCGCCCGTGGACCGGGCACGCTGGTAGCTGATGCCGAGATCGCTCTTGGTGTTGTTCTGCAGCGTCAGACCGCGGCCGCAATGATCCAGCGGAATCGTGTCGTACACCGAGACGCCATCGACGCGAGCGCCGTCGGCGTCGACGACCATGGCGCCGTAGCCGTCGGTCTGATTGAGGCCCACGGAGTAGGTCGCCTGCGCCACGGCGAGCACCTCGGCCGAGGCGCTGCTCTGCGCCGCGACATAGGTCGCTCCCGGCGCGAGTGTGCCGCCGAGGTCGGCGACCTGCGGTTCGGCCGACCGGCGGCCGGTGCCCTCGCAGCGATGGAGTGACCAGCCCGTCAGATCCACGGGGGCGTCGCCGAGGTTGGTGATCTCGACGAACTCGTCGTTGCCGCCCGCGGGGCCGCTGCCGATGATCTCGGTGATCTGGACGCTGCCGGCGAACGCGGAATCGGCGATCTCGACCGGCTCGAGTTGGTCGGCCGCGAGCCACTCACCCGGCGTGCGCTTCGCGGCCTGGAAGTCCGTCGCGTTGTCGCCGGTGCGCGAGACGCGCTGGTAGCTCTCACCGTCGACGACGGAGAGGTCCATGACCTTGGCGTTGCCGTCGGTGCACGGGCTCACGCGGTTGGAGTAGATGCTCATCCGGTCGACGATCATGTCCTCCGCAGTCAGCACCATCGCGCCGGAGTTGATCCAGTGGACGCTCGTCGCGTACCGGAGGTCGGCGGGCGTCGGCGACGCGTTGCTGGCCAGGGTGAACGTCTGGCCCGGCTCGAGCACGGTGCCCGCCGGGAGCCCGTTCGACTGCGCGTAGGTCTGCGCGTTGTCACCGCACCGCCAGACCTTCCAGCCGCTGATGTCGACCGGCTCGTCTCCAGCATTCGCGAGCTCGATGAAGTCGTCGTTGTAGCCGGCGGGGCCGCCCGGTGCGTACTCGCTGATGACGATGTCGCCCGGTGCGGTGATGCTCTGCGGCTCGGTCGCGTTCGCAGCGCCGGGGGTGCGCTCGGCGACGATCCAGTCCTTCGTGACGTCGCCGGTCAGCGCGGCGCGCTGGTGCGACTGTCCGTGCGCCCAGCTGGCCTGGTTCTGCAGGCTGACCGGGTTCTTGCAGTCGCTGTCGACCGATTCGTGGTAGAAGCCGACGCGGTCGATCA
The DNA here is from genome assembly GCF_003850045.1 of Aeromicrobium camelliae. Taxonomy (GTDB): domain Bacteria; phylum Actinomycetota; class Actinomycetes; order Propionibacteriales; family Nocardioidaceae; genus Aeromicrobium; species Aeromicrobium camelliae. The sequence continues at coordinate 29,830 of NZ_RQJX01000015.1, forward strand.
GCTGGCCCTCGGCGTTCTGCAGGAAGGCGCCGAAGCCGAAGGAGTGCAGGCTCGTGTCGTACGTCGCGTCGGCCGTGCCGTCGTCGAGTCCGCCGCCTTCGCGCACTGCGGTGAACTGCGCGCCCGGCGCGAGGACCGTGCCGTCGGGCACCACGGCCTGCGGGCCGTAGCCGTCGCCGGTCTGCCCGCAGCGGAAGATCTTCCACCCGGAGATGTCGGCCGGCTCAGGGCCGTAGTTGGTGATCTCGATGAAGTTCTCGGAGCCTCCGCCGGGGCCGCCGGAGGCGACCTCGCTGACGAGGACGCCGCTGAGCGGGCCGGCCGGTGCGGGTGGGGGCAGTTCGACGGCCGGCGGGGCCGGCGGATCCGAGGGAGCTGGTGCCGGCGCGGCCATGGCGCCCGTCACCGGCAGGAAACCGGCGAGGAGCGAGGCCGACGCGAGGGCGAGAACCGCCCGGCGACGTGAGGATGACACGAGTCGATGACTCCGTTTCGATGAAGTAGTACGACAAAGGACGACTCGGAGCGTCTCGATCCCTGATGACCAATCGCCTGCTTCTCGGCGGCGCGCAGATGAACAGCAGACAACGCCCCCGCCGGTCTCGTGATGCGCTACAGTGGTCGGCACCGTTCCCCGATCACGAGGTATCCATCACCGTGAAGCTCTGAGGTTCCGAGACCTGCGCCGCGATGTCGCCGGCGCGCTTGTGACCTCTGCTCGCGAACGGTTCGTTCATCCCTGCGCAGCGTCTCCACGCGTCCTTCTCGTTCTCTTTCTGGACCCCTGGAGGTGCCTATGCGCCCATCGACCTCACTCACCACATCGCACCTGACGTTCCGTTGGCCCGACGGCGAACTCGTCCTCGACGACCTCACGATCGGCGTCGGTCCCGGCCGCCACGGCCTCGTCGGCCGCAACGGGACAGGCAAATCGACACTGCTGCGGTTGCTCGCCGGCGAGCTGACGCCGACGAGCGGAAGCGTCAGCGTCGACGGCCTGCTGGCCTACCTGCCGCAGGATCCGGCCGCCGACGCCGAAGCCCCTGTCGCCGACGTGCTGGGGGTCAGCCCCGTGCTCGCGGCGATCGCCCGCATCGAGGGGGGCTCGGTGGACCCGCGCGACTTCGACACGGTGGGCGACGACTGGGACATCGCGGAACGTGTCGCAGCGGCGCTCGCCCGAGTCGGCCTGGCCGCAGTCGGCCTCCAGCGTCCGGTCGGATCGCTTTCCGGCGGCGAACTCGTCCTCCTGTCGCTGACGGCCTTGTTGTTGCAGCGACCGGAGGTTCTGCTGCTCGATGAAGCGACCAACAACCTCGACCGTCGGGCCCGGCAACGCCTCTACGACCTCGTCACCGGTTTCGGCGGCACACTGCTGGTCGTCAGCCATGACCGAGAATTGCTCGAACTCATGGACGACATCGGTGACCTCCGCGAGGGCGGCATCCGGTGGTACGGCGGCGGTTTCAGCGCCTACGAGGAGGCCGTCGCGATCGAACAGGAGGCGGCCGAACGAGCCGTCACCGCAGCCGACGCCGAAGTGAGGAAGGAGAAGCGACAGCTCATCGAGAGTCAACAGATCCTCGCGCGCCGTGAGCGTTACGGGCGGAAGATGTACGCCACGAAACGCGAGCCCAAGATCGTCATGGGCGCCCGTAAACGGGCGGCGCAGGAGTCCGCCGGCAAGCTCCGCGGCATGCACGAGGAGCGCTTGGCGGAGGCGCGGTCTGCGCTGGCCGAGGCCGAGGAGCGCGTCCGCGACGACCGGGAGATTCGCGTGGATCTTCCGCAGACGCGGGTGCCCGCGAAGCGGCAGGTGCTCAGCGCGGTCGGCCTGGCGCCGGCGCACGGCGACGCGCTGCTCGACCTGGACGTCCGGGGGCCGGAGCGGATCGCGCTCACGGGACGCAACGGCATCGGCAAGACGTCGCTGCTGCGGACGATCACCGGAAGTGAGGAGCCACGGGACGGCACGGTGCAGGTGTTCGTGCCGTGGCGGTACCTCCCGCAGAACCTGCGGCTACTCGACCCGGCGCTGACCGTGGTCGAGAACGTGCGACGGTTCGCGCCCGATGCCGACCCGACGACGATCCGGGGGCAGTTGGCGCGCTTCCTGTTCCGTGGGCGTGCGGCCGACCAGCCCGCATCGACGCTGTCGGGAGGTGAACGATGGCGCGCCACCCTGGCATGTCTGCTGCTCGCCGAACCGGCGCCGCAGTTGCTCATCCTGGACGAGCCGACGAACAACATCGACCTCGCCAGCATCGGGCATCTCGTCGAGGCGCTCGAGTCGTACGAGGGAGCGCTGCTCGTGGTCAGCCACGACGAGCGTTTCCTGGACGAGCTCGGCTTGGACCGTCGCCTCGAACTGGGGTGAGTCAGTTCGCCCGGTGCCGTGGAGGCGCCGGTTCCGTCCCTCCGGCGGAACCGGTCTCCACGGGCCCGGCCGCGACCCGCGTCCCGCTCGGGAGGATCCAGCGAGTCAGCAGGAGGCCCCAGAGCGCGGCGAGAATGAACATGATGAGCCCGTACACGGCACCCGGCACCGACATCTCGACGCTGTCGAGCACTTCGACGGCGACGTAGATGGCGAGAGTGGCGTTGTGCACGCCGATCTCGAAGGACGAGGCGATCGCCTGCCGGTCGGTCACGCCGAAGGCACGGGGCACGAAGAACCCGACGGCGAGACTCGCGATGCAGAACAGCGCCGTGACCAGCCCGACCTGCGCCAGGTAGTCCATGGCGTTGTCGCGCTGGTCGATCAGGACACCCATCACGAGCACGAACAGGATCACCGCGGAGGCGATCCGTACCGGCCGGTCCATGCGGGCCGCGAAGTCCTGCCGCCGAGACCGCACGAGCATGCCGAGGACGACCGGTCCCAGCACCACCACGAAGACCTCGACGGCCTTGCGGAACTGGAGGTCGACGCTGTCGCTGAGTCCGAAGTACGCGATGGAGAGGTTGGTGATGAGCGGCAGCGTCACGATCGCGACGATCGAGTTCAGTGCGGTCAGCGAGACGTTGAGCGCGACGTCGCCACGGAAGATGTGGCTGTACAGGTTGGCACTCGTCCCTCCCGGCGAAGCCGCGAGCAGCATCATGCCGACGGCGAGCAGCGGCGGCAGATCGAGCAGCAGCACGAGGCCGAAACACAGGGCCGGGAGCAGGAGCAGTTGGCACGCCAGGGCGACGACGACGGCGCGGGGATGCCGCTGCACGTCGCGGAAATCGTCGACGGTCAAGGAGAGGCCGAGACCGAACATGATGATGCCGAGCGCGACCGGAAGACCGACGGTCGTCAGAGCGGAGTCCATGGCTCACTGTACCGTGACACACCTCACAACCGCCCTGTTTTCACCAGTGTCGCAAGCAACGACGAGGGAGCAATGGAGCTGCCGCAGAAGGGGCGTAGCCGCGACGGAGCGAGACCACGTTGCGCGAGTTCGGTCTCGATACGGTCGGTCGCTGAGCGACCTTCCTACTCGACCACCTAGGGCCGGTTAGGGGAACGAGCCGCGTATCGAGACCACGTTGCGCAAGTTCGGTCTCGATACGGTCGGTCGCTGAGCGACCTTCCTACTCGACCACCTAGGGCCGGTTAGGTGGTCGAGTAGCGACCGAGGAACGAGGGAGCAATGGAGCCGTCGCACAAGGGGCGTAGCCGCGACGGAGCGCGATCACCGTCGGCTAGTCGAGGGCGGCGAGGATGGCGGGCATGCGCTCGACGAAGGCCGCGACGCGATCACGTGTGCGCTGGGGCTCGCCCTTGCGGGCGAGATTCAGCATGCCCGGGTCGCCACGTTCGATCCCGGCGGCGATGCGCTCGGTGGCCGTGGTCATGCGGGCGACGACGGCGTCGAGCAGAGTCCGCGGACCCCACTCCCCGTACGCGTCGACGACGAGGTCGATGCGGCGGGCGACGTCCTCGACCGGGATCTCGCGATACAGCGGAATGCCCGTCCAGCAGAGGAAGGCGAGGTCGTCGATCCGCTCCCCCGGCCCCGCCAGGTCCCAGTCGATCATCGCGACGAAGTGGCCGCTCTGCACGATCCAGTTGTAGGCGCCCGGGTCGTTGTGGCAGATGATCTGCCCCGGCTCGAGTTCCGCCTCGCCGGCCTGCCGCCAGGTCCGAGGGCCGTCGGGCCGGAAGTCCTCGACGATGTCGTGAAAGTCCCGCAGCCAGGTCACCGCCTCCACGAGCACGGTGTCGAGCACCACCTCGTCGTCGACGGGGACACCGCGGCCCTCGATGTAGGACACGATCTCGCGTCCGTCCTCGTCGAGCCCGCCGACGTGCGGGATGCCACCGAGGCCCTGCTCGCTGAGCCAGCCGAGCAGTTCGTGCACGGCAGGGGTCCACGGGCCGGTGGGCCGGCGAACCGTGCGGCCGACCTTCCAGACGCCGCCGGAACCGCCGGGAAGGTGCTCGGGGACGGACTCGTTCTCGCTAGGCACGCCGTTCATCGTGGCAGCCCTGCGCTGACTCCTCAACCTCGCGGGTCACGGCGCATGGGGTGGTCGTCGGGGACCTCCACCAGCACGATGCGCACACCGTCGGGGTCGGCGATCCAGCACTCGGTCAGCCCCCACGGCTCCTCACGGGGCTCGCGCAGCACCTCGACGCCCAGGTCCCGCAAACGGGCGTGCTCGGCGCGCACGTCGCGGACCTGCAACCACAGGTCGACGTTCGCCCGAGGAGCGTCGTCACGTCCGCTGCCGGAGACCTCGAGGAAGCCGCCGCCGAGGACGAACACGACGCCGGGGTGGTCCGGTGGCCCGAACTCGCGGTAGACGGCGAGTCCCAGGACGTCGCGATAGAACCGCTGCGACCGTTCCAGGTCGAGCGGACGAACCAGAACACGCCCGGCGAGCACCTCCATGTCTCCTGCCTACACCGAGGGCGGTCCGATCGCATCGATTCGGTCCTGGGTCATGGCACAGTGGCGTCATGGGAGGCGAGTTCGAGCCGTACGGCACGACACACCTCGTGATGATCGCGGTGTGCCTGGCCGGAGTCGCCCCGATGGTCGCGCTCGGACGCCGTCACCGCGACGACCCCAGCCGGGTCAGCCGGTGGTTCGCCGTGGCCGTGGTCGTGTGCACTCTCCCGCTCCAGGTGATCGACCACCTTCCGGGCAACTTCGACCTCGAAACGAGCCTGCCGATCCAGCTGTGCGACCTCGCGTCGGTCGCGGCCGCCATCGCCCTCTGGACCCATCGCCCGACCGCCGTCGCGCTGACCTACTACTGGGGGCTGCTGCTCACTCCCCAAGCACTCCTGACTCCCGCGCTCGTCAGCGATTTTCCCGATTCGAAGTTCCTCGCCTTCTGGGCGATGCACATCCTCGTCATCTGGGCAGCGGTGTTCCTCACTTTCGGTCTCGGGCTGCGTCCGACGTGGTCAGGCATGGGGCGCACCGCGGCCATCACCGCCGTGTGGATGGCGGTGATGTACCCGCTCAACCTCGTCCTCGGCACCAACTACGGCTTCGTCAACGCCAAGCCGAGCACCGGTTCGTTCCTGGATCTGCTGGGCCCGTGGCCGCTCTATCTCGTGTTCGAGGCGCTCATCGTGGCGGTGTCCTGGGCGCTGATGACGTGGCCCTGGACTCGGCGTGACCGGCCGGTGCCGACGCCCGACATGCCCTGAACGACGCAGCACGGTGCCAGCCCGGTGCGCCTCCTAGGCTGTTCACCGTGGCTCACTCGCATGCGCACTCCTTCGACGCTCCGCCCCGCCCTCGCCTCGCGACGGCCCTCGCCGTCGTCGTCGGTGTCATCGCGGTCGCCGCGATCGCCGGCATGGTCGCGCTCTGGCCGAACAGCGAGGACGTCCCCAAGGGCGTGGGCCCGTACTCCGCCGAAGGCGTCGACCTCGTCGACGCGACCGTCGAGTCGGTGGAGCCGTTCGACTGCGGCAGCACGGGCATCGGCCCGGACAACACTCCGATGGTCGAGGGCGACTGCGCGCAGATCACCGCCACCACCGAGGCCGGTGACACGGCCGAGTTCACGCTCGACCCGACCCGCTACGTGGGCGCCGGGATGGTGGCAGGCGACGAGATCATCCTCATCGAGATCGCGCCCGAGGGACAGGAAGCCACCTACGAGTTCCACGACTACCAGCGCGGCAGTCAGCTGCTGGTGATGGCGATCGTGTTCGGCGTGCTCGTCGCGCTGATCGGCCGCTGGCGCGGCGTCTTCGCGATCCTCGGCATCGGCGTGACCCTGCTGGCGCTCGTGCGCTTCGTACTGCCGGCCCTGCTCGCGGGCGGGCCGGCGCTCGCCATCGCCATCGTCGGATCGACGGCGATCATGCTCGTCGTGCTGTATCTCGCCCACGGCATCTCCATCCGCACCACCGCGGCCCTGTTCGGCACGTTGTTCGGGATCGCGTTCACGGCGGTCGCCGGAGCGTTCGCGACGAGCTGGGCGCACCTGACCGGCGTCGGCTCCGAGGACGATCACCTGCTGGTGGCCAGCGCCCCGGACATGAGCCTGTCGGGCGTCGTCGCCGCGACCATGGTGATCGCCGGCCTCGGCGTCCTCAACGACGTCACCGTCACCCAGGCGTCGGCGGTCTGGGAGATGCGCGGGCTTCAACCCACCGCCGGGCCCGGGCAGCTGTTCCGCTCCGCGATGCGCATCGGTCGCGACCACATCGCCTCGAGCGTGTACACGCTCGTCTTCGCCTACGCCGGATCGGCGATGGCGGTCCTGCTGCTCATCACGGCCTACCAGCAGGAACTGCTGCAAGTTGCCACGACCGAGCAGATCGGTCAGGAGATCGTACGGACGCTGGTCGGTGCGGTGGGTCTCGTGCTGGCGGTGCCGGTCACCACGGCCATCGCCGTCGCGCTGGCGCCACCGGCGGCGGGCGACCATGCCGACGAGGGCGACCTCACGCTCCCCACGCCGGGCGGCGAGCACGCAGCCGAACCCGGAGCGCACGCCGCCCCGAGCGACGTCAGAGCGTAGCGAGCAGGACGACCATCAGGGCCACGACGACCACGAAGCCGAGGCCCACCACCACCGTGGCGGCCACCCCCTTGCGCTTCTGAGGTTCGTGACCGATGCTGCCGTCGCTGAACTGGTGCATCGGCGCCATGTAGAAGACGGGGACCGCCTCACCGGGTCGCACGTCGAACTCCAGGCTCGCGCGCCCGTACTCGAGCAGCCACTGGCACGAGATATCCACGCGGGCCCGACCAGGCGGCATCGGAATGCGGTTGAGGCCGTACTGGGCGCGCACCGGGTAACCGTTGATCCGGACATTCGGCGTGATCGCGTTGGAGGTCAGCATCGACCCCTGCAGAGTGAGGTCGATGGTGCCGGGCGGCGGAGGCACTGCGGACGGGTGCTCAGCGGGCGTCGTCATGGCGACATCGTACGGGTGGCGGTCGTCGGACTGTGGCCCGCGCGACGCGGCCGCGGCCGGCGCTCCTACCCTGGTCCGGTGCGCTCCGGCGCATCGGTTCCACGCACCACCTTGACCTCAGGACTTCGATGACCTCCGAACACACCCCCGTTCCGTCCGACGCCGAGCAGCTCGGCAAGGGGCTGCGGACCCGCCACCTCACGATGATGGGGCTCGGCTCCGCGATCGGTGCCGGGCTCTTCCTCGGCTCGGGCGTCGGCATCGCCGCCGCCGGGCCCGCCGTGCTCGTCTCGTACGCGGTCGCCGGCGTCATCGTCGTGCTGGTCATGCGGATGCTCGCCGAGATGGCGAGTGCACGGCCGGCGAGCGGTTCCTTCTCCGTCTACGCCGAGGAGGCGCTAGGCCGGTGGGCGGGGTTCCTGCTCGGGTGGCTCTACTGGTTCATGCTGATCATGGTGCTCGGCGCCGAGATCACCGGCGCTGCTCAGATCGTCAGCGGCTGGTTGCCCGACGTCCCGCAGTGGCTGGTGGCGCTCGTCTTCGTCTCCGTCTTCGCCGTGATCAACCTGTGGGGCGTGCGGCAGTTCGGCGAGTTCGAGTTCTGGTTCGCGTTCATCAAGGTGGCCGCGATCATCGCCTTCCTGGTGGTCGGCGTGCTCCTGGTCTTCGGGCTGCTCCCGGGGACCGACGCGGTCGGCACCAGCAACTTCCTCGGGCAGGGCGGATTCGCGCCGAACGGCATCAGCGGGGTGGCCGCGGGCCTGCTCGTCGTCGCTTTCGCCTTCGGCGGCATCGAGATCGTCACGATCGCCGCAGCCGAGGCCGAGGACCCCAAGCTCGCCGTCGCCCGCGCGACCCGCAGCATCGTGTGGCGCATCCTCGTCTTCTATCTCGGCTCGATCGCGATCATGGTCCTGGTGATGCCGTGGGACTCCCCCGACCTCCTCACCGGCCCCTTCGCCGCCGTCCTCGAGCTCGCCGGCCTGCCGATCGCGGCGGTGCTGATGGAGGTCGTCGTCGTGATCGCGCTGCTGTCGGCGTTCAACGCGCAGGTCTACGGCACCTCGCGCATGGCGTACTCGCTCGCCCACCGCGGCGACGGTCCGCACGCGCTCACCCGGGTGTCGCAGCGGAACGTGCCGTGGGTGTCGGTGCTCGTGTCGATCTTCTTCGGGTTCGTGGCGGTATTGCTGAACTGGCTGCTGCCCGACGACCTGTTGTCGATCCTGCTCAACGCCGTCGGCGCAGCGCTGCTCGTGGTGTGGGTGATCATCGCGGTCTCGCAGTTGAAGCTGCGCCCCCGGCTCGCGGCGGAGGCTCGGGAGCGGGGCGAATCGCTCGGCCTCACGATGTGGGGCTTCCCGTATCTGACGTGGGGCGTGCTCGTCGCGCTCGCCGCCCTCGCGGCATTGATGCTCACCGACGACGCCGCCCGGGCACAGCTGTTCTCCACCGCCGGGCTCGTCGCGATCATCCTCGCGATCTACGCCCTCACCCGCACCCGCCGCCCCGACGGACGCTGACCCACCGCCCCACTGAAGCGAAGCGAGCAAGCGCCCGTACCCGGGCTTGTTCGGCCCTCAGGCGTCGGCGGTGCGCTGGGCGAGCTGCTCAGCGCGTTCAGCGACTCGGGCGGCGATCCCGAGCCGCTGCAGGTCGTCCTCGAACGTGTAGGCGAGCGGATCGCACATGAGGATCGATGACCCGCCCGTAGCGAGCATGAGCCCCCGCCGATTGATCTCCGGTCCCCCGGGCGGGGACAACGGCGCTTCCAGCAACGGCTGCACCAGGTGCAGGAAGTACTGACCCGCACCCGGCTGACACCAGATCAACGAGCGGGAACCGAAGGCGTCGCGGTAATGCTCGAAGTCGCCGACGTGCGGCATCAGGTAGGCGCGCAGCTTCGCGTGGTTCAACGTCACCGCCCTGAACCCCCGAGCATCGCTCGGGAAGAGCACGAATGCCATCGGCAGGGACACCGCGACGCTCACCCCGCTGACACTCCGCATGAACTGGGACGGCTCCGTGCCTCCGACCAACGGGGCGCGGTCGTGCACGAACGCCTCCCGTCGGCCGTAACGTCCGCGGATCTCATCGGTGACCTCGACCGTAGGACGCCGGGGAACGCGTCCGGTCATCGCGTCGACGGGGACGATGGCCTTCTCTGCGAAGGCCCAGCCGTTCGCCGCCGCCCAGGCGCGGCGTCCCTCGACGCGCTTCGTCTTCAACATCCGCTGGCTCCCTCGAGATCCCGACCCGATGCCGGCCGTGGTGCGCGCTTCACGACGGCAGCCTACCGACAGCCGACCGTCCGCTCTCGGGTTCCTGTTGCAGGCCGAACCGCGGCGCCGCGCCGGGCGCCCGGCGACCGGGTGAAAGACCGCAGCTTCCTCCGTGCGCGGAGACGACAGGGCCTCACACGGCTAAAAGTCACTACTCCGGATACCGAGTCGAGCGCGCTCGTCGCCTGCCTGCTGAGGCGGCATCCACTCGACCTCGTAGCGGCCGAACCGGCTCGGATCGGCGCCGTCGTTCCAGTCGAGGTAGCCCGACCGCATTTCTGCCACGTAGGTCCACGGAGGGTAGTCCTCAATGGGGAACTCCTTCACGCCGTCGGCCCACACCACGACGATCCACACCCAGGGCTTGACTGGGCGCGACGCGAAGGCGTCCGGAAATTCGTCAGTGCCGTGGCGACGTGACCCACACGCTCGCCGTCGCGACGCAACACCCCGAGTCCGTCTCGGAACTGCGCGAACTCCCGTCCGAAGTCAGGTTCAGCGGGAGCCTTTCGGCGTCTACCCCACATGGGACCTCCCCTGTCGATCCGGTGCACGAAGCGCTGATTTTGGTTCCTCGGTCGCTACTCGATCATCTATCACGGTGATGTCGCTACCGGGCGGTCCTTCGCCGACACTCAGCGGAAGAACGGGATGCCGTTGATCCGAACCGGCCGCTGACCGCTGGCCCGAACGAGGCCAAAGATGGTGAAGACGATGTGCAGCACCGTCACGGCGGCCCAGGTCAGGATGATGAAGCCGAACGGGAAGAACCCGTCGATCTGCCGGAGCGCGAACAGGATGCCGAAGTGCGAACCGACGAGGACGACGGTGGCGAGCAGATAGGTCAGGCCCCAGTTCGCGGCGCGCTGCGCGTTGTCGCGGGCGAGGCCGCCCAGCTTCCGCTGCGACATGCCGACGATGAGCATCGTGATGGACGCGATCAGTGAACCGATGAACGGGATCGGGAAGAAGATCAGAAGGCCGAGACCCCAGGGCAGGGCGCCCGTGGGCGCGGACGGGTGGTGGCCGGGCGGCCCTTGCGGTGCTGGCTGCGCAGTCATACACACTCCTCGGGGCTCAGCGTGCGACGACCGATCACCGCAGCTCGCCGTCAACATACCGCCAGCGCCCGTCCTCTCGCGCGAACCGCGAGCGCTCGTGCACGATGCCGAGCTCCTTGCCGATCAGGTACGTGGCTCGGAATTCCACGACGCCCGTCTCGTCGTCGACGTCTCCGTCGACGGTGTCGAGGATCTGCAGCCCGCGCCATCGCGGGTTGTCGGACAGGTCGAGGTCGCGCGGCCGGGTCGAAGAATGCCAGCTCTCGAGCAGCCAGTCGGCGTCGCCGCGCTGGAACGCCGCGAAACGCGACCGCATGAGCGCCTCGGCGGTTGCGGGCCAGTCCTCGGTCACCACGCGTCGATCCGGCCCTCGTCCGGCGAGGAGGCCCGAGCCAGCGAGCGCCGCGGAATGCGGCCCGCTCGATAGGCGTCCCGGCCAGCTTGGACGGCGGCGCGCATCGCCCGGGCCATGAGGGGCGCGTCGTGGGCGCGGGTGACAGCACTCGCCAGCAGCACCGCGTCGCACCCCAGCTCCATCGCCAGCGCGGCATCCGACGCGGTCCCGACGCCGGCGTCGAGCACCACGGGGACCTCGGCTGCCGCGGCGATCATCTCGATGTGATGCGGGTTGAGGATGCCGAGTCCGGTGCCGATCGGCGCGCCGGCGGGCATCACCGCCACGACGCCGACGTCCTGCAGCCGCCGGGCGAGAATCGGGTCGTCGTTCGTGTACGCGAACACGGAGAAGCCGTCCGCCACGAGTTGGTCGGCGGCGGTCAGCAACTCGACCGGGTCCGGCAGCAGCGTGTCCTCGTCGGCGACGACCTCGAGCTTGATCCAGTCGGTCTCCAGCGCTTCCCGCGCGAGCTGAGCGGTGAGCACCGCGTCGCGGGCCGCGAAGCAGCCGGCGGTGTTGGGCAGCGCTCGCACGCCGAGACGCTCCAGCATGGCGAAGACCGAGTTGCCGCCCGCTGCGGCGTAGCGCCGGATCGCCACCGTGGTCACCTCGGTCCCGGACGCGACGAGCGACGCCTCCAGCGTCGCGAGGGAGGAGGCGCCGCCGGTCCCCATGATCAGCCGGCTGGTCAGCCGCTCTCCCCCGAGGACCAGTGCGTCGTCCATGTCAGCCTCCCTGGGTCGCGGTGACGACATCGATGGTGGAGCCGGCGGCGATCACGTGCGCGTGCCACTCACGGCGCGGCACGACGGCGCCGTCCACGGCGACCGCGACACCCAGACGCCCGCCGTCGGCGGGAGTTCCGTCGGGGTCGAGCTCTCGGCCGATGTGGCGGGCCACGGTCTCGCGCAGCGTGATGCCCTGCGCCAGTCGGGCCGTCTCCCCGTCGAGGACGACGGTGATCTCGTGCGATGACGTCATGGTGCTCCAGGAGTCGAATGCGGTCGGTCGAAACGGTGCGGGTCGAGTGCTGCGAGAAGCTCGTCGTCGATCTCGCGGGACTCGACGAGGTCGGCGGTGATGTCGCTGCCGAGCGGGGCGAGCAGGATGCCGTGGCGGAAGTAGCCGGTGGAGATGACGCGGCCGGGATCGAGGCGTCCGACGATCGGGACGTCGTCCGGTGTGCCAGGGCGGGCGCGTGCCGACACCTCGAGAATCCGGGTGTCCAGCACGCCCGGCACGATACGCCGGGCGTCGTCGAGCAGCCGGTGGACGCCTTCGGTACTGGGCAGCGGGTCGTCGTCTTCGCGGACGGTGGCACCGAGCACGAGGCCACCGTCCGCCCGCGGAACGAGGTAGACCGAGCGGCCGCGCACCAGCCCGCGGACGGTCCTCCCGAGCAACGGCGGGGTTCCGGTGGTCGGGACGAGACGCAGTATGTCGCCGAAGACGGGCCGCAGCGGCAGCGCCTCGAGACCGGGCAGGAGGCCTAACCCCGTGCAGACCACCGTCTGGTCCGCGTGGTGCGCCTCGCCGCCGGCCAGGACGACCCCGCGGGTGACGCCCCCACGTTCGACGAAGCCGGTCACTTCCTGGCGGACGACGCGGTCTCCGAGCCGGTCGAGCAGCACCGCGCACAGCGCGCGGGGGTCGATCTGGTGATCGTCGGGCAGGTGCACGCCGCCGACGACCGCCGGCCCCAGGCCCGGTTCGAGTCGCCGGGCGTCCAGCGAGGTGATCCGGTGAGCTTTCAGCCCGAGCGAGGTCTGGAGCGAGGTCCGTTCGTCGAGGGCGGTCCGGTCGGCGTGGTCCGCGGCGACGACGAGCGTCTCGCTCGGGAGGTACCCGACCTCCTGCGGGCGACCGGCGTAGAGGCGGTCGATCAGCTCGGGATAGCGGCGGGCGGACTCGACCATCAGCGGGTAGAGCGACGGTTGGCCCCAGACGACCTCGGAGGCGGGAGCCAGCATGCCGGCCGCGACGTGGCTGGCACCGGAGACCGGCGCTGGGTCGAACACGGCGACGTCCCAGCCTCGTTCCACCAACCGCCAGGCGGTGGTGAGGCCGATGATCCCGGCTCCGACGACGATGGCGCTCGCCACGTTGTTCCTTCCTCCGGCGGCATGACCCGCATCAGGTATGGCGGTCGGCACGTAGCCCTCTCAGCCCGTCTTGGGCTCCCGCGAACGCCACTAGTCTAGGCGACATGAGCGCCCCCTCCTTCGCCGTATCCGCGGACCTCGACCGAACGGCCCGCCGCCGGCGACTGGCCGACTCCCGGCTGTACGTCTGCACCGACGCGCGTCCCGAGGGCGATCTCGCCGGCTTCCTCGACGCGGCGTTCTCCGGCGGCGTCGACATCATCCAGGTGCGGGATAAGACGATCGAGGCCGCCGAGGAGGTGAGTGCGCTCGAGACTCTCGCGACGATCGCTCGCCGTCACGACGCGCTCTTCGCGGTCAACGACCGTGCGGACGTGGCAGCGCTGGTGGGCGCCGACATCCTCCATCTCGGGCAAGGCGATCTCTCGCCCCAGCAGGCGCGGTCGCTGCTCGGCTCGGAGTTCCTGATCGGGCGCTCGACGCACTCGGTCGACCAGCTCGAGGCGGCCAACGAGGACGAGGACGTCGATTACTTCTGCGTCGGTCCGGTCTGGGAGACGCCGACCAAGCCCGGCCGGGCCGCCGTCGGCGTTGATCTGCTGCGCCACGCGGCGGCCGTCGCGACGAAGCCGTGGTTCGCCATCGGCGGCATCGCCCCGGGCGATCGACTTGACGCGGTACTGGACGCCGGCGCGGAACGCGTCGTGGTGGTCCGCGCCGTCACGCAAGCGCCCGACCCCGCGGCCGCCGCCACCGAGATCCGCGGTCGCTTGCGCTGACCGGGCCGGCCGCCCTTAGACGTGAGCGGCAGCGCGTCGTGTCATCGCGGTCGCGCTGACGCCGGGCGCGAGGTCGATGAACCCTGCTGCTTTGAAGCCATGCCGTTCGTAGAGGCGCCGACTCGCGCGCGTGGCGACTTCGAGGTACGCGGGAAGATCTTGTCGGTGTGCGAGAAGGGCAGAGCCGACGCCGAGGCCGTGGCCGAGCGGTTCAAGCGCTCATCGCCCTCCGCTCGTTCGCCTGCCTGCGACTCTGTGAAGCCGCTGGGGTTCAGCTTGCTGACGTCGACTTCCTCCGCAAGTCGCTCAAGGTCTCCCGCCAGGTCCAGCGCGTCAACAATGGGGCTACCGACGGCAGACGCCGAAGTACGAATTAGAGCCCGTAGTCCTCGCCGACAGGCTCGTCAACTTGTTTGTGTGATTGTGAAAGTGTCCGGGCGGCTATCGCTTCTCGCCGAAGTCGCGCCGGGTTTAGTGAGGTTCGGGTGCTGGAGCGACAGAGGTCTAGGCTGCGCGCGAGATTCTCGACCGGGCGGGCTGCTTTCGGACCTAGGCTTCAGGGAGGGCGGCCGCAGCGGCGGCGACTTTCGCGGCCACGTTGTCCAACGATGAGTCCTTCGTGCTCAGTCCGGCGTGCGAAGCGAGCATCGGGCTGACGTCGTTCAGATCATTGAAGGTCACTCCGTGCAGGACCGGGATGACGCGACGAGACGAGAGCAACACAGCAAGTTCCTTCTCGGCCACGCCCTCGGCCTCGATGCTCTTGAGCAACGCGGGCGTGACCAACACGATCCCAACGCGGGAGTTCCGCAGACCCTTGTCGATCTCGCGGATCATCAGCGAGCCGAGAGGAAGATCCTCTTCGCTGAACCACACTGAAGCACCATTCGCCTTCAGGTAACCGTGCAACTCTTTCGCGCTGCCTTCTCGATCGTCCCAAGCGTGACAAAGGAAGAGGTCGCGCCGTTCCGGGTGCGCTTGCGCCTGCTCGCTTGCCTTCCTAGTGAAGGGTTCGACCGTGCGCCACTCGGTCGAGGTGTACGCCACCGACCGACCTGATCTCGTTCTACGCGAACCTCCGCCGCTACCCCTGGACGTGCTGCTGTAGCTCGACCCACCGCCGCTGTACGACGACCCACCGCCGTACGAGTACGACGGGTACGACCGGGAGTACCCCGTGCCACCACAGGCAGGACAGTTCGCACGCCCACTCGCAGTTCGGTGGCCTCGGGACGGTGCTGTGCATTGCGCCATACAACGAGACTAGGGGTGGGACCCGACAATACGACTATCCGTCGCCACAACTCCCCGATGGGAAGTCCCCTACAGATCAGTCCAGATCGTCTCGGACGGCTTCGACATAGTCTGATTCGGCTTCGGCAAGTTCGCCGAGTTTCTCGTTGTAGAGCCTCGCGGCCGCTACGTCGTTCACTTCCCGGGGCATGGCTCCAAGAGCCTGGCCAACGGCGTCCCGGATGCGTCTCGACTCGCGGTAGACGGCAGGATCGGCGGAGATCGAGATTAGACCCAGTGCCTGCTCGGATTCGAGTTGCACCTCTAAGAGGTCCGACTTCCTCTCTTCGAACTCTCGCTCGAACTCGGCACGTTCGCCAGACCCTGCCGGGTCGGCCTCAGCTCTCTGCAGCACGAGGGCGACCTGGAACAAGGTCACGCGGTGGTGGTGTGCCGTCCGAAGAAACTCGACGTCGGAATCGCGCCTTCGGTACGAGCCTGCTTCTGATCGTCATGATGGAACCCGCGAGGGTCACGAAGATCGAGATCGCCGCACCGATCAGAACACCGACGAGGCGGTCATCGCTCCGAAGAGCCGGGACGTCCGCTCGTCTGCTCGGACGACCGCAGCGTCACGGCGAGCCGCATCGCGCTTCATTCGGTCATCGGCTGCGGGAATCCGGCTATTCATGGCTTCCGCCCTTCAGCTCTGAAGCCTTCTCAAGGCGTCGGAGGCTGCGCTCGCAATCTTCTGCTGACTGGCGTTGCTCTTCTTCAAGATCGCTACCGCCTGGGCGGCGGCCTCTGCAGCCTTGTCATCCGGCAGGGAGTCCAGCAATTGCGGGAGAATCTCCTCAATCGAGGCGTCCAAACCTGACCCCCAAGTCGCAAGTTCCTTGAGCCCTTCCCGGGCGGCGTTCTTGAGCATGTCTTCCTCTGCGGCGAAGTCAGCGATGAGGTGGACAGTCGCCACCTGTTCCCCGACGCCGACCGCCTCCCGACCATCCGTGGGTCGTCCATGAGCCGTCGCAAAGAGGTCCAGAAACTGCCTTGAAGTGTCGAGACGTCTTCGGACGCCCAGATCTCTGAAACCCAAACGGGCAGACGCGACCGCAGCGATCGAGGGGATGACTGCGATGATCAACGCCTGCCAGAAAGCCATGTCTACTTCTTCGCCTGTGACGTTGTATTAAACCGGAACTCCACCACGTCGCCGTCGGCCATGACGTAGTCCTTGCCCTCCATGCGGACCTTGCCCGCGGCCTTGGCGGCGGTCATCGAACCGGCCTCGACGAGGTCGTCGAAGGAGACGATCTCGGCCTTGATGAAGCCGCGCTGGAAGTCGGTGTGAATGACGCCGGCAGCTTCGGGGGCCGTCGCGCCCTTCTTGATCGTCCACGCGCGGGCCTCCTTGGGCCCGGCGGTCAGGTACGTCTGCAGGCCGAGGGTGTCGAACCCGACGCGAGCCAGCGCGTCCAGGCCCGGCTCCTCCACGCCCATGTCGGCGAGCATCTCGGCGCGCATCTGCTCGGCCTCCTCGTCGTCACCGAGCTCGACGAGCTCCGCCTCGGCCTTGGCGTCGAGGAAGATCGCCTCCGACGGCGCCACGAGGTCGCGCATACGCGCCTTCAGCTCATCGTCCTGCAGCTCCTCGGCGTCGCAGTTGAACACGTAGAGGAAACGCTTGGCGGTCAGCAGGTGCAGGTCGCGCAGCAGCTCGAGGTCGAGACCGGCCTTGAGCACGCCGGTGCCCTCCTCGAGGACCTCCTTGGCCTTCTGCACCTCGGAGAGCTGGGCCGCGAGCGACTTGTCCTTGCGCGAGTCCTTCTCCAACCGCGGGATCGCCTTCTCCACCGTCTGCAGGTCCGCGAGGATCAGCTCGGTCGAGATGGTCTCGATGTCGCTGCTCGGGTTGACCTCACCGTCGACGTGGGTGACGTCCTCGTCGCGGAAGACGCGCGTCACCTGGCAGATCGCGTCAGACTCGCGGATGTGGGAGAGGAAGGCGTTGCCCATCCCCTCACCCTCGGACGCACCGCGCACGATGCCGGCGATGTCGACGAACTGCACCGTCGCGGGCAGGATCTTCTGCGATTCGAAGATCTCCGCGAGCTTCTCCAACCGTGCGTCGGGAACCCCGACGACGCCGACGTTGGGCTCGATCGTCGCGAACGGGTAGTTCGCCGCGAGGACGTCGTTCTTGGTCAGAGCGTTGAAAAGGGTCGACTTGCCCGCGTTGGGGAGTCCGACGATGCCGATGGTGAGTGCCACGGGGCTCAAGCCTACTGGTCGGCCGCGATCTCCTGGCGGTCGAGCCGAAACGCGCGCAGCGACCGGTCGTACCAGTCGTCGCGCAGGCCGAGATCGGTCATCCCCAGACGCCGGCACACCGCTTGGGAGCGCACGTTGTCCGAGTCGGTGACGGCGTAGAGCGCGGGGAACCCGGCGGCGAAGCCCCGCTCGACGAGAGCACGGCCCGCCTCGGTCGCGTACCCGTTCCCCCAGGCGTCGGGATGGAAATGCCACCCGATCTCGATCTCGCCCTCGCTCGTGCGCCCCGCGCTGGCCGGGATCGGCACGAGCAGCGCCATCCCCACGAGCTGACCGTTCGCCTCGACGGCGAAGACACCGCAGGCCGGATGATCACCGGCACGCTCGGGCTGGCGGCGGATGCGCTCGACCGCCTCCTCACGCCGCTCCATCGGGGTGCCTGAGCCACTCCACCGCGCGACCTCGGGACGAGAGAAGAGGTCGAACAGGAAGTCCGCGTCATCCAGTGTGAAACGCCGCAGGGTCAGCCGATCCGTGGTGATGACGGGATTCTCGTCCATTCCTCGTAGCCTACGGTCGTGAGCGACGACCTCGTAGAACGACTGCGCGCGGCGGGCTGCGTCTTCGCCGAGGACGAGGCAGCGGCCCTGCGCGCCGCCTTCTCCGGCGCTCCGCTCGAGGCAGCGGTGGCGCGGCGCGTTGCAGGGGTTCCGCTGGAGCAGGTCCTCGGTTTCGCCGAGATCGACGGGACCCGGATCGATGTGGGCGACGGCGTGTTCGTGCCGCGCGCCCGTGCTTTTGCCATCGTCGACGCGGTCGCGGGGATGGAACCCACCGTCGCCGTCGACCTCGGGTGCGGCGCCGGCACCCTCGCCGCGCTGCTCGCGCAGCGCTGGCCCGCCGCACGCGTCGTGGGCACCGACATCGACGAGCAAGCGCTGGCCAGCGCGCGCCGCACCGCCTCGCGGTACGGGTTCGAGGTGCGGCACGGCAGCTGGTGGGATGCGCTGCCGGCCGAGCTTCGAGGCCGCGTCGACCTCGCCGTCGCCTACCTGCCGCACGTGCCGAGCGACGAGGTCGAGCGCATCCACCCGGACTTCCGTGCCCACGAGCCGAGGCGCAGCGTCGACGGCGGACCAGACGGGCTCGACCACTGGCGGGCGGTCATCGAGACTGCCGCGGAATGGCTCGCACCCCGCGGCGTCTTCGCCACCCTCCTCGCCCCCGAGCAGGTGGCCGCAGCGCGCGCGGCGGCACCGCGGTGGCACCTCGACACCGTGCCCGCCGACGACGACGTCGTGCTGCTCGCCTCGCCACCGGGGCGGTGACTCTGCGTCCATTTCGGGTGCCCGAACGGACGCAAACCCACCGCCCCGGCAGAAGAACGGACGCTAACTCACCGCCCGAGGCGGGCGGAGGCGGAACATGAGGGAGTCGCCGCCGTACCAGGGGTCGGCCTGGACGCCGAGCTCCTCGGCTCCGAGCCGGCGCGCCACCGCCGCCGACGGCGCGTTGTCGGGGTACATGAGGATGGCGAGCTCATCGAGACCGATCGCGAACGCCGCCAAAGCCAGCGCCTGCGCCGCCTCGGTGGCATAGCCCGACCCGGTCGCGCCGGGCCGCAGCCGCCAGCCGATCTCGTATTCGCCGACGAAACCGCCGTCCTGGCGGACGAGGCGTTGGATGCCGACCTGGCCCACCGTCTCCCCGGTCTCGGTCACCTCGATCGCCCGCTGCAGCTGCCGGAAGTCCTCGGCCTCGATCTGGGCGCGACGATCGATCCAGGCGCGCGCCTCCTCGTGATCGGCCATCAGCACGAACGGCGGGTTGTCGAGCCAGCGGACGATCTCGAGGTCGCTGTGAATCTCGTAGACGGCTTCGACGTCCGGCTCGTGATCGACGCGGAACGGCCGCAGGGTCAGTCGCTCGGTCTCGATGAGGTCGCTCACTCCCCCAGCCTCCCATCCGCCGCGAAGACCCCTCACCTCACCGCCGGGGCGGTGGGTAAGCGTCCATTCGGAGGCCGAGGATGGACGCTTACCCACCGCCCCGGCGGGAGAACGGACGCTAACTCACCGCCCGGGGCGCGGGTGGGAGGATGAGGGCATGAGCGTCATCAAGATCAACGCCATCACCGTGCCGAAGGACAGCGGCGACGAGCTCGCCCACCGCTTCGCCAAGCGCGCCGGTGCCGTGGACGGCGCCGACGGCTTCGAGGGATTCGAGCTCCTCAAGCCCACCGACGACCGCGAGCAGTGGCTCGTCGTCACCCGGTGGCGCGACGAGGAGGCGTTCCAGGCGTGGGTGTCCTCCCCCGCGTTCGGCCACGGCCATCGCTCGGAAGGCGAACGCGCCGGTGGCGACGCGCCGAAGCCCGTCGCCACCCACAGCGAGTTGTGGTCCTACGAGGTGGCCGGCGGCTCCGAACGCTGAGCGCGCCCGGGACCGCCGGCCGTCCTCCTGTCAGTCGCGCACGAACGCGCGGTACTGCCGGGCCACATCCTGCTTGCTGGCGGCCGTGTCGAGGATCATCAACCCGTCCATCCGGCAGTCGCAGGGGTTCTGCTCGCGGGTGTTCTGCGGGTAGGACCCGCCGATCTTGATCCCGCGCGGCAGCGTCGGCGACGTTCCGGTGCCGTCGACCTGCCACGGGTCACCCTCGTTGACGTAGAACCCGTCGATCGGCTTGCCGTTGCGGTACAACGCCATGTCGCCGGTCGTGTAGTCGAACGTCGCGGCCAGGTGGACCCACTCGTCGCGCGGCAGGAGCTCCTGCCAGTCCTGGGACGCGGCGAACGTCTGCGACGCTCCCTCGTCCAGGCGCCGGCCCAAGGCCACGAGCCGCAGCTCACCGTTCACGTTGATGAGCTCGAGCAGGGCCCGCACCCCGTGGCCGTCGCTGTTGCCGGCCAGCACTCCGGCCAACCCGACCGCGTTGTACCGGTCGGCGGGATCCGGCGTGTTGCTGTTCAGCGCCGGATGGTCGCCGGTCATCTTGAACCAGCCCATGACGGTGATGCCCTCGGCGCCTGCGAGCCGCTCCAGACCCTTGACGCCGTTCGCGTCCCACAACCCGGCCTTCCAGTCGTCATTGCCCGGGGTCTCCGGGTTGACCTGGCGAGTCTGCAAGGAGTTGATGCTGCCCGGGTAGGCCCCGTCACGCACGCGCATGTCCTTGCCGCCGTTGACGAGGGACAGCAGCAGGTTCGCGTCGCCCTGGTCCTCTTCCAGGGCGCCGTTCTGCGCGAAGCCCCGGTCGAAGTCGTAGAACGAGACGAGATGGTCGCGCAGCTTCTTGTCGACGACCTCACGTGGCTTGACGCGCTCGGCGTCGGTCACCTTCCAGATCGTGCCGTTCGACTTCGCCAGCAGGTACAGGTTGCGGTCGGCGTCCGTGCCGAACCGCAGATCCACCCGCACGTCGTCGACGAAGTCCGTCATCCGGAGCTGGTTGCCGTCGGTGTCGCGCAGCTGCAGCTCGGTGATCGGCGCCTCCTGCTTGGCCTCGCGACGCATCTTCTTGACGTCGGTCGAGAACACCGATCCGTTGACGAGGTCGCCGAACACGTAGCGGCCGCGCAGCTCCTTGATCGGACCGCGATACACCTGGCCGCCGCTGATGGCGTGGCCGGAGTCCGCGTTGCAGTCCCAGTTCGTCGGTGAATCGTGATCGTACGACGCGACCGGGTAGACGTAGCCCTTCTGCTGCTGCTCGGGCGTCAACGGGAACAGCACGCACTGGCGGTCGTTCTCGTACCGGTACCGGCCCTCGATGTCGCTCCACCCGAAGTTGTCGCCCTTGCGCACCTCGTACACCGCTTCGACGGCGCGCTGGCCGATGTGCCCGAGGAACATCTGGTGCGAGCCCTCCGGGTCCCACGTGAACCGGTGCGGGTCGCGCATGCCGATCGCGTAGATCTCACCCAAGGCCCCGTCGGTTCCGACGAAGGGGTTGGAGGCGGGGATCCCATAGGCGCCGTCGGGACCGTCGGTGCCCAGCGGGTCGATCCGCAGGATCTTGCCGTCCGGCGTGTCCAAACGCTGCGGGATGTCGGTGTTCAGCCCGAGACCGCCGTCACCGACCGCGAGATACAGCAGACCGTAGTCCTCGTCGCCCGGCCGCGCCGTCGGATTGAAGTCGATCTGCTGGATCGCGTGGATCTGCGTGGCGAACCCGAAGCGGAAGATCTCGCGCCGCGTGCCGGCGAACACCGGAGCCGCAGGGTCGTCCGCGGTCCACTCGGTGACGACCGACTGCACCGTGGCGTTCGGCTGGTTCGGGTACGTCGGCTCGTTCGCCGCGATGCCCTCGGCGCCGACGGTGTGCACGGTATAGAACTTGCCGTTGCTCGCGAACTCGGGGTGGAACGTCACGAAGCCGAAACCGCTGCCCATCCCCCGTCCGGAGAAGAAGTGCGGGTCCTGTTCGCGCACGTTGAGGTAGACCTGCTCTTGCCCGGTCTCCTTGTCCAGCAGGTACATCGGCCCGTTGAGGTCGGGAACGTACAGCCGTCCCGAGCCGTCCGGCACCTCGCCCACGTAGTTGATCCGGTTGTGCCGCATGATGCGCGGGTCGGTCGGCGCAGGCGTCGGATCGGACTCCGGCAGCTGTGCAACCTCCTCGAGCACGAGCGCGAGGTCGGCGGGCGCCGGGCCCTCGGGCACGGGATCGGTGATCGGGGCGTTCGGATCGGGCTGGTCGCTCGCCGGGACGCCCGAGACCTTCACGTCGCGGATGCGCCCGTAGTTGTCGAACGACCCGAACCCGACCCGGCCGCCGGAGAACGTCGTGTCCGTCGCGGTCATGAGCGGTTCGCGAGCGCCGTCCATCCGCACCTCGACGGCACCGGTCGGCGCGTCGTACGTGAGCCGTACGTCGTGCCAGTCGGTGTCGTCGATCGCGGGCGCCGCACCGGTCGTGCCGTTCCACTGATCGTCGATCCGGCGGCGATCGGCGTTGTCGACCACGAAGATGCCGTTGTGCGCGTAGATGCCGTTGTCCTGCGACAGGTGGGCGTAGTAGAAGCGTGTCGGTGACTGGTAATTCCAGATCAGGACGACGTCGCGGTCGTTGCGCTCGACCGGCTCGTCGATGCGCACCGAGGCCCGGTAGTCGATCGACGCGAGGTCGGGGCCCTGGTTGACGATGGCGTACTCGAACGGGCGCCGCGGTCCTTCCGGAGCGGTGCCGGCCTCCTTCATCGCCACCTGACCCTTGGCGAACTCCCACTTGCCCGGAGTCAGCGGATCCCAGTGCTGGGGCGTCGGCCCGGGATGGACCCGCACCTCGCGTGGTCCCTTGTCCCGGTCGGCCGAAGCCGACCCCGGCGCCAGTCCCGCGATGAGGAGGGCGGCGGTCAAGACCGCCCCCCACCTCGCGAGACGTGATCGTGTGATGTGCATGTGCCGTTCCTCTCCCCCGAACGAGAAACGATCGGGTGTTATGGGGTGATGCGGGGGGACAAGTGCGGTTCCACCAGTTCGATGTAGCGGCGCGCCATGGTGGCGACGGTCTCGTCACCGGGCGCGGCCCAGACGTCGGCGTTGAAGATCTCCACCTCGACGTCGCCGTCGTAGCCGGTCGCGGCCACGGCGGCGGTCAGCGTGGCGAAGTCGATGTGACCGTCGCCCACCATTCCGCGCGACAACAGCGCGTCCGGCGGCAGCGGCGTGATCCAGTCGCAGACCTGGTAGCTGTAGATCCGATCGCCGGCGCGAGCGATCTGGTCCAGCACGCCCGGCTCCCACCACACGTGGAAGGTGTCGACGACGACGCCGACCACGTCCGGGTCGTGCGGCTCGGCGATGTCGAGCGCCTGCTCGAGCGTCGAGACGACGCCGCGGTCGGCCGCGTAGATCGGGTGCATGGGCTCGATCGCCAACCGCACTCCGCGTGCGGCGGCGTGCGGAGCCAGCTCGGCAACCGCCTCCGCGGCACGCGAGCGCGCGCCCCGGATGTCGCGATCGCCCTCGGGCAGACCACCGGGCACGAGCACCAGCGCGGCGGCGTCGAGCGCGGCCGTCTCGTCGAGTGCTCGCAGGTTCTCCTCGTAGGCGCGGCGGCGCTCGTCGGGGTCCGCCGAGGTGAAGAAGCCACCACGGCAGACCGACGACACGCGCAGACCCGCCTCCCGGATCCAGCGAGCACCCACCTCGACTCCGACCTCGGCCAACGGCTCGCGCCACACACCGAGCGAGGGGATGCCGGCGGCAACGCAACCGTCGATCGCCTCGCGGAGGGACCAGTTCGCCGTCGTGCGCTGGTTGAGTGCGAGCCGGGCAAGCCGCGGATCACCGGGCTCGGGCGTGGGCACGCGGGCCGGCAGCCCCGACGGGACGTCCGCGACACCCGCCGGCGCGTTCACCGCGGTCATCGGGTGAGTCCTGCCGACGCGAGCCACAGCTGCATGCGGTGGGCCGCGAGGTCCGGGTCGGGCAAGAGCCGCGCCTCGTCGGCGAGCTCGAGGACCCGAGCGAGGTGGACGACGCTGCGACCGGTCTGCAGACCGCCCACCATCGTGAATCCGGGCTGGTGGCCGCTGAGCCACGCCAGGAACGCGATACCGGTCTTGTAGAACCACGTCGGTGGCGCGAACACGTGGCGCGAGAGCTCGAGCGTCGGGTTCATCGCCGCGTCGTAGGCAGCGAGATCGCCGCGATCGAGGGCCGCGAGCGCCGCGCCGGCCGCAGGGGCGATCGCGGCGAAGGCCCCCAGTAGGGCGTCGGAGTGATGCGTACCGTCGCCCCGGATCAGCTCCGGATAGTGGTAGTCGTCGCCCGTGTAGAGGCGGACGCCTTCGGGCAGCCGGGCGCGCAGACTGCGTTCGTGCTCGGCGGACAGCAGCGAGACTTTGACGCCGTCCACGACGGCGGCGTGGTCGCGCACGAGGCCGAGGAAGGTCTCGGTGGCGGCGTCGACGTCCGCCGACCCCCAGTACCCCGCGAGCTGCGGGTCGAACATCTCCCCCAGCCAGTGCAGGATCACTGGACGGCTGACCTGCCCGAGGATCGCGTCGTACACCTTGCGGTACTCCTCGGCGTGCCGCGCCGTGGCCGCGAGCTGACGAGACGCCATGACGATGACCTGTGCGCCGGTCGACTCCACGAATTCGACCTGCTCGAGGTACGCGGCCGTGACCTCGTCGAGCGAGCTCAGCTCGGTACGGTGGTCGGTGCCGGCGCCCGCCGCGATGCGGGCCCCAGCTTCCTTCGCCTCGGCGGCGCTGCGCCGGATCAGCTCCTGGATCGCTGCCCAGTCCAGGCCCATGTTGCGCTGGGCGGTGTCCATCGCCTCCGCGACGCCGAGACCGTGCGCGAACAGGTGACGCCGGAACGCGAGGGTGGAGTCCCAGTCGACGACGGCCGGGGCCCCGGGCACGTTCTCGCCGAGCGGATCGGCCACGACGTGGGCCGCGGCGAACGCGATCCGAGACGTGAAACCGTCCGGGTGGCGCTCCCACTCCAACGGCTCGGCGAGCGTCCGGGTGCGCCAGGTTCCGTCGGCTCCGGGCAGGTGCACCGTCGTCATGCGTTCTGCCCCGTCGCGCCGGCCCGCACCTCGTCCATCGTCACCCGTCGGCCCTCCCGCGAGGAGGCGTAACCGGCGTCGACGAGCTCGAGACCGCGCACGCCCGCCGCGAAGTCGTAGGCGTGCTGACGGCCTGCGTGCACGTCGAGGAGGAACTGCTCCCACTGCGCGCGGAACCCGTTGGCGAACGTCGCGTTGTCGGGCACCTCGTCCCACTGGGACCGGAAGTCCTGGTCGGTCGGCAGGTCGGGGTTCCAGACCGGCATGGGCGTGCGCACGCGCGGCTGCACGCGGCAACCGAACAGTCCGGCCACTGCCGAGCCGTGGGTGCCGTCGACCTGGAACTCGACGAGCTCCTTACGCTCGACGCGCACCGCCCACGACGAGTTGACCTGGGCGATGACGTCGCCCTCGAGCTCGAAGATCGCGTACGCGGCGTCGTCGGCGGTCGCCTCGTACGGGCGGCCTTGTTCGTCCCAGCGCTGCGGGATGTGCGTGACGGCCTTCGCGGTCACGGCCTCGACCCGCCCGAAGAGGTTCTCCAGAACGTAGTTCCAGTGGCAGAACATGTCGAGGACCATGCCGCCGCCGTCCTCGGCGCGGTAGTTCCAGCTCGGGCGCTGAGCGGGCAGGTAGTCACCCTCGAAGACCCAATAGCCGAACTCGCCGCGCACCGACAGCAGTCGGCCGAAGAAGCCGGAGTCGAGCAGGCGGCGCAGCTTGCGCAGACCCGGCAGGTAGAGCTTGTCGTGGACGACGCCGTTGATGATCCCCGCCTCGTCGGCCGCGTCGGCGAGGCGCTGGCCGTCGGCGACGCTCTCGGCCGTCGGCTTCTCGGTGTAGACGTGCTTGCCGGCCTCCACGGCCTTGAGGATCGCTCCGACGCGCTCGCTCGTGACCAGCGCGTCGAAGTAGATGGTCGCGGAGGGATCGGCGAGCGCGCCGTCGAGGTCGGTCGTCCAGTCCGCGACGTCGTGACGCTTGGCGAGCTCCTGGAGCTTCTCGGCGTTGCGACCCACCAGGATCGGCTCGACCCGGATGCGCGACCCGTCCGGCAGCACGATGCCGCCGTCGTCGCGGATCGCGAGGATCGACCGGACCAGGTGCTGCCGGTAGCCCATGCGCCCGGTGACGCCGTTCATGATGATGCGGTAGGTGGTTTCAGACATGGGTCGCCTTTGCGGAGTCGTCGGTGTGAGGGCGGCCGCCGAGATAGAGCTCCGCCAACTGGGGATCGGCCAGCAGCTCCTGCGCCGGACCGGAGATGTGGACGCGGCCGAGGTCGAGGACGCAGCCGAGGTCGGCGGTCTCGAGCGCCCGGCGGGCGTTCTGCTCGACCATGAGCACGGCGAGGCCGGCGTCGCGCATCCGCACGACCTGTTCGAACACGGTCGCCGTGGCCTTGGGGTCCAGACCCATGGACGGCTCGTCGAGCAGCACGACCTTGGGATCGACCATGAGCGACCGGGCGAACTCGACCTGCTTCTGCTGGCCGCCGGAGAGCGCCCCCGCGAGGGCGTCCCACCGGTCACCGACCACCGGGAACAGCGACTTGACGAAGTCCACCCGCTCGGCGATGAACTGCTTGTCGCGCACCGTGTAAGCGCCGAGCATGACGTTCTCGCCGACGGTCATCTCCCGGAACACGCTGTGCCCCTGCAGGACGTGTGACAGACCGGCCGCGAGCATGTCCTGGGGGCCGTTGCGGGTCACGTCCTGGCCCAGCACCCGGACGCTGCC
The DNA here is from genome assembly GCF_003850045.1 of Aeromicrobium camelliae. Classification (GTDB taxonomy): domain Bacteria; phylum Actinomycetota; class Actinomycetes; order Propionibacteriales; family Nocardioidaceae; genus Aeromicrobium; species Aeromicrobium camelliae. Next base: position 56,604 of record NZ_RQJX01000015.1, read on the forward strand.
GGCGCGCGGGGTCAGCATGCCGCTCGCGACCTTCAGCACCGTGGACTTGCCGGCGCCGTTCGGTCCGACGAGGCACACCACGCTCGCCGGCGGCACCTTGACGGTCAGTCCTCGCAGCACGAGCGCCGCCCGGCCGTACCCGGCCTGCACGTCGTCGAGCTCGAGCAGATACTCCTGACGCCCCTGGGGAGCGTCGTGCTGTTCAGATGCCAAGGTAGGCCTCCAGGACTCGGGGGTCGTTCTGCACGAGCGACGGGGGACCCTCACAGATGGGGCGCCCGCGGTCGAACACGACCACGTGGTCGGACAGGCTCATGACGAGCTCCATGTTGTGCTCGACGACGATGAAGGTCTTGCCCTCGGCGTTGAGCGAGCGGATCAGGTTGGCGATGCGATCGATCAGCGCGGGGTTCACGCCGCCGGCCGGCTCGTCGAGCATGATCGTGTCGGGGTCGGCCATGAGGACGCCGCCGAGTTCGAGCAGCTTCTGCTGTCCGTACGACAGGTCCCGCGCCTCGGCGTGCTCGAGGTGGTCGATGCCCACGCGGGCGAGCAGTTCGCGGGCACGCTCCTGGTCGGCGGCGTCGCGCGCCGAGCCGAGCATCTTCCACACGGACTGCGGCCGGACGGCCGCCAGCATGTTCTCCATGACCGTCATGCGCGGGAAGATCCGGCACAGCTGGAAGCTGCGGCCGATCCCCTGCCGGGCGATGCGGTGCGGCGAGGCCGTCGTGATGTCCGTGCCGCGGAAGGTCGTGGTGCCCTCGTCGGCGCGGATCATGCCGGTCACGCAGTTGAAGAACGTGGTCTTGCCCGACCCGTTGGGGCCGATGAGGGCGTTGACCTTGCCGTCCTGAAACGTCACCGAGGCGCCGTCGAGTGCCGTCACCCCGCCGTAGGACTTGCGCAGGCCGTTCGTCTCGAGGCTGCGGCCGGTCGAGACCGGCGCGCTGCTCTCCTGCTGAGTCTGAGTCATCGACGTGCTTCCTCTCCTGAAACGGCCATCGCGTCGTCGCGGTCCGGTTCGGACGCCTCGCCGCGACGCTGCGCGGCGAGTTCGGCCTGCGTCTGCTCGCGGATCGACGCCGCCTGCGGACGGAACCGGGCGACGAGCTGCCCGACTGCCGGGATGATGCCGTCCGGCATGAACAGGACGACGAGCGCCAGCAGCAGACCGAGCGCCACGAGGTGGAACTGGGTGTCGCCGTACTGGGCCTTGAAGAACTCGAGCGCGTACCCGACGATCACGGCGCCGAGCAACGGCCCGAACAGGCTGCGGATGCCGCCGAGCAGGCTCATCAGGACCATGTAGGAGCCGACGAGGATCGAGAACTGGAAGATCGGGTCGAGGAACCCGAACCACAGGGCGTAGAGGCCGCCGCCGAGCGCCGTGAAGAACGCCGAGACGACGAACACCGCGAGCTTGTAGGAGAAAGTCGGCACGCCGAGCGCCTCGGCCTTGTCCTCGTCCTCGCGGATCGCCTTCAGGCCGATGCCGAAGCGGGACCGGTCGATCGCCCACCAGGTGAAGAGCGCGATGGCCAGCAGCGCCAGGTGCAGGTAGAAGAACCGCTCGTGCTGCTCCGGACGCAGGACCTCCGGGCCGAACGGACGCGGGACGCGCAGACCGTTCGATCCGCCGGTCACCGAGCCCCAGCTCTGGAAGGCCAGGAGCATGATGAGGACGAGCGCGATGGAGACGATGACGAACGAGGCGCCGCGGACCCGCAGGCTCGCGATGCCGATCGGCACGGCCAGCAGCGCGACCCCGACTGCGCCCAGGAGCATCGCGACCCAGGGGTTGAGTCCCGCGTCGAGGATGAGCAGGGCCGTGGCGTAGCCGCCGAGACCGGAGTACGCGGCGTGGCCGAGCGAGATGTAGCCCGTGAAGCCGCCGACGAAGTTCCACGACGTCGCGAGGACGGCGTAGCTCATGATGACGACGCCGACCGACAGGATGAAGGGGTCGGGAGCCAGGCTGGGGAACGCCAGGGCCAGCGCGATCAGCGCCAGGAGTCCGACGATCTTGACACCGCGGTTCACGGTGCGTGACGCGGTCATGTCAGAACCTCTGGGCAAGACGACCTCCGAAGAATCCTTGGGGACGCAGCATCAGCGTCGCGAACAGCGCGACGTAGAAGATGGTCTGCGCCCAGGTGGTGCCGAGCGGCAGCTGCAGCAGCGCCTGGCCGATGCCGAGGACCATCGCCGCGATCGCGGCGCCCGGGATGGAACCGAGACCGCCGACGACGATGATCGCCATCAGCGGGCCGATCCAGTGCCAGTGCAGCGAGGGGTAGATGGTGGAGTCGAGAGCGAGCGCCGTCCCACCGACCGCCGCGGTGGCGAGGCCGAGGCCGAAGCCGTAGCCCGCCACCCGGTCGGTGTTGACACCCACGAGGCGGGCGGCCTCGGGATGCTGGATCGTCGCGCGCAGCGCCTGACCGAAGCGCGTGCGCTTCATGATGAGGTACAGCGCCAGCAGCGACGCCGCCGCGAGCACGAACGCGATGAGCTTGACGACCGCGATGTTCGCCCCGAAGACCTCGAAGCTCGTGCCCGAGTACGGGAGCTGGATGCGGCGCTGCGTGCCGCTGAAGATGAACCCGAGCATGCCCTCGATCACGAGTGCGATCGAGAAGGTCAACAGCACCGACATCATCGTCAGGGTCGCCGGCCGGAGCCGGGAGATCAGCAGGCGCTGCATCACCACCCCCGCCACGAAGAACAGCGGGACGGTGATGATCAGCGAGAACAGCGGGTCGAGGCCGGTCTGGCTGGTGAAATACCAGGCGAGGTAGGCCGCGAGGATGAGGAACGCCGAGTGGGCGATCATCACCACCCGCATGACTCCGAAGTAGAGCGTGAGTCCGGCGGCCAGGAGGGCGTAGAGCCCTCCCAGCAACACGCCGAGCACGACGCTTTGGAGGATCAGGGAACCACTCATCGGATCACCAGGCCGGCTTCTCGGCGATGAAGTCGGCCTCGGCCGCTTCCTCGGGGAGGACGATCTTGATCTCGCCGTCGACGTACTGCTGGATCAGGTGGGCGCCCTGCGGGCGTCCGGCCTCGTCCCACGAGAGCGGACCGACGACGGTCTGGACCTCGTTCTCGCGCAGCCAGTCGATGAGCGACTGCTGGCACTCCGGTGACGCGTCCGCGCACTCGACGGCCTCGACGGCCGCCGCGACGACCTGACCGGTCGTCCAGGCGTTGGCCTCATCCTCGTTCGGCGGGGTGCCGTGCATCTCGGTGTAGAACTCGACGAATTCCGCGTTGGTCTCCCACGACGCCTCAGGCGTGTAGCCGGTGGGCGAGATGATGCCCTCGGTCTGCGCGCCGATGGCCTCGGGGAACTCCGGGTTCGTCGGCGCGGTCGAGAACGCGGCCATGCGCGGCTGGTAGCCGAGCTGGCGGACGGCGACGATGAGGTTGACCGCGTCCTGGTACTGCGTGCCGCCGACGAGGATGTCGGCGTCGGAGTCGGCGATCTTGTTGGCGATGGAGCTGAAGTCCGTCGTGTTCGGCGGGTAGACCTCGTCGACGACGGTCTCGACGCCCATCTCCTCGAGCCGGTCCTTGAGGCCGTACGCGGTGCCCTGGGCGAAGGGGTCGTCCATCGCCGCGTAGGCGGCGGTCTTCGGACGCTCAGCCTCGGGCATCTGCTCGATGTAGTCCGCGAGGTAGTCGTAGTGATCCTGCGCGACCGCCGGCGCGGCGTAGAAGAGGTTGTCGAAGCCCTGCGTGAAGATCTCCTCGGCGGCGCCCGCAGGCTCGACGAACAGGAAGCCGTAGTCCTGCGCGACCTGCGCGGCCGGGACCACGAGGCGCGTCGAGAACGGTCCGAAGACGAGGTCGACGCCGTCCTGGTTGATGAGCTTCTCGTAGTCCGAGGCGACGCGGTCGGCGTTCGACTGGTCGTCGAGGATCTTCAGCTCGACCTCGCGACCCAGCAGGCCGCCGTTCTCGTTCACGTACGCGGCCCAGGCCTCGTACCCGCGCTGCACGCCCTTGCCGGGCTCGGAGAAGTCGCCGGTCAACGGGAGCGAGATGCCGATCGTGATCGGTCCGTCCTCGTCGGAATCTCCTCCTCCGCCCCCGGCGCTGCCGCTGCTCAGGCAGCCGGCGAGCGTCAGCGCGGCCACACCGGCGACGACCGCCGACGACCCTCGCTTCCAGGCTCCGCCGACGCGGTGGCCGCGTCCTTCCCGCCGCTCGTGACCGATCATCTCTACTCCTCGCGCATGGTCGCTGCTGTGCTCGAAAGCGCTTTCGTAAGCGCTTGCGCTAAAGTAGAGCCGAACCCCCGGAGTGTGTCAAGGGTCACATCGGAATCCGAGTGAGAAGAGGTGCATCGATGCGAGCTCCACGCGCGTTGCGTCTGCAAGACGTCGCCGAGCGCGCGGGAGTGTCGCTCGCGACCGCTTCGCGAGCGCTCTCGGGACGGGACGGAGTCAGCAGCGGCGTCGCCGAGCGGGTCCGCGAAGTCGCGCGCGACATGGGTTACGTCGCCAATCCGCACGCACGCTCCCTCGCCGGCGGATCGACGCCCTCGGTCGGGCTCGTCGTCCACGAGATCAGCGACCCCTACTTCGCCGAGATCGCCACCGGGGTGATGCGCGTGGGCGACCGCGAGGGGCTCACCGTCCAGGTGTGTCACACCGGCCGGGACCCGGACCGCGAGGTCGCTCAGATCCGCGCATTGACCGCCAACCGGGTCGGTCGGATCATCATCGCCGGTTCCGGTTTCGTCGACGCCGCGGTCCAGCGCGAGACCCGCCGGGCGCTCGACGACTACCGCGCCACCGGTGGCCGGGTGGCGGTCATCGGCCGCCACCACCTGAGCGCCGACGCGGTGCTGCCGGACAACCGCGACGGGGCCCGTTCCATGGTCGAGCATCTCCTCTCCCTCGGACACCGCCGCCTGGCGATCGTCGCGGGATCACGTCTGCTCACCACCGTCGCCGACCGCCTCGCCGGCGCCACCGAGACCCTCACCGAGCACGGGCTCGATCCGGCCTCCATGCCGGTGATCGAGGCCGAGTTCACGCGGCGCGGCGGCAAGGAGGCGGCGCGCCGCGTGTTGGACGAGCACCCGGACGTCACCGCCATCCTCGCGCTCAACGACGACATGGCGATCGGCGTCCTCTCCGCGCTGCGGGGCGCCGGCGTCGACGTCCCCCGCGACGTCTCCGTCGCGGGCTTCGACGACATCGGCGTCGCACAGGACCTTGCGCCGTCCCTCACCACGGTGCGACTGCCGATGACCAGCATCGGCGAGATCGCGCTGTCCCTCACCTTGCAAGAGCCCGCGGCTCGGCCCCGGCGCCGCACCACCGGCCACGAACTCGTGATCCGCGACTCGACGGGAGCCCCACGCCCATGACCCATCACCGCCCGGCCGTGTTGCTCGCTCCGGACAAGTTCAAGGGGTCGCTCGACGCCGACGCCGTCGCTGCGGCACTCGAACGAGGGTTGCTCGGCGCGCGTCCCGACCTCGACGTCATCCGGCAGCCCATCGCCGACGGCGGCGACGGCACGATCGACGCGCTCGTGGCCGCGGGCTACGAGCGTCGGACCGTTCAGGTGCACGGTCCGACCGGCGAGGCCGTCACCGCCTCCTGGGCACGTCGCGACGACACCGCCGTCGTCGAACTCGCCGACGCATGCGGACTCAAGCGCCTCGACGGCCCGCTCGCGCCGCTGGACGCGTCCAGCCGGGGGCTCGGCGAGGTCGTGCGCGACGCGCTGGACGCGGGCGTGGATCGGGTCGTCATCGGGCTCGGCGGCAGCGCCAGCACCGACGGCGGCAGCGGTCTGCTCGTCGCGCTCGGTGCCACCATCCGCGACGGCGCCGGGCTCGACCTCGAACCGATCGGACGCCATCTCGCCGAGATCGCCTCGGTCGACCTCGCGGGCCTGCACCCACGCTGCCACGAGGTCGAGTTCGTGGTGGCCAGCGACGTCGACAACCCGCTGCTCGGCTCGCGCGGAGCGGCCGCGGTGTTCGCGCCGCAGAAGGGCGCCTCCCCCGCCGAGGTGGAGTTCCTGGAACGCGGATTGCGCCAGTGGGCGGATGTTCTCGCCGCGGCCTCGGGCAGCGATGCGCGCGAGGTACCCGGGGCGGGTGCGGCGGGCGGCGTGGGATTCGCGGCGCTCACGGCGCTCGGAGCGACGGCGCGGTCCGGCATTGACCTCGTGCTGGAGACCGTCGACCTGGATCAGCACCTCAAGCGCGTCGACCTCGTGATCACCGGCGAGGGCTCGCTCGACGAGCAGACGCTGGGCGGCAAGGCTCCCGCGGGCGTGGCTGCGGCGGCCCGGCGATTCGGTGTCCCGACCGTCGCGGTGTGCGGGCGTTGCGAGGTGGACGAGGCGCGGTGGACCGCTGCCGGCTTCGACGACGTACTGGCGCTCAGCTCCCTCGAACCCGACCCGGCCCGCAGCATGCGCGACGCGGTCGCGTTGCTCGAACGCCTCGGACAGCGACTCGCGTCGCGGCTGTCCTGAGCGCCTGGGTTTGTCAGTGGTCCGCGTGACAGTGGAGGCATGGACGCCCTGACCTTGCTGCTCGTCGCCGTTCTCGCCCTCGTGACCGGCTTCGCGCTCGGCCACGTCGCCGGGGCGCGCCGCCGTCCCGCAGCCCCCGCCGTGGAGTTCGACGCCGCCCACCGTGCCGTCGAGCCCGTCGCGGCCAGTCTGGACCGTTTCGACGCTCGGCTGCGGGAGCTGGAGTCCCAGCGGGTGGCCTGGCAGGCGCAGTTGCGCGAGCAGGTCGAGTCCGTCCGGCTCAGCAGCGACCAGTTGCGCCGCGAGACGGCCTCGCTCGCCTCCGCTCTCCGACGCCCGCAGGTCCGCGGGCGGTGGGGCGAGATGCACCTCAAGCGCACGGCGGAACTCGCCGGCATGCTCGAACACTGCGACTTCGACCTCCAGGTCTCGACGCGCAGCGACGACACGCTCCTGCGACCGGACATGGTGGTGCGGCTCGCTGGCGGGAAGTCGGTGGTCGTCGACGCCAAGGTGCCGCTCGACGCCTATCTCGACGTCGCCCAGGCCGAGGACGACGACGAAGCCGCCGCGCATCTGCGCCGTCACGCCCGCCAACTGCGCACGCACGTCGACCAGCTCGCCGCCAAGACCTACTGGCGCCAGTTCGACACGGCGCCCGAATTCGTGGTGCTGTTCGTGCCCGGGGAGTCGTTCCTGTCCGCAGCGTTGGAGACGGACGCGTCGTTGCTCGAGTACGCGGCCGCCAAGCAGGTCGTCCTCGCGACCCCCACGACGCTCATCGCGCTGCTGCGCACCGTCGCGTTCGCGTGGACGCAGGAGAAGCTCGCCGACAACGCGCGCGAGATCCACCGAGCCGCTCGCGAGCTGTACGAGCGCATCGGCACGGTGTCGGGTCACGTCGACCGGCTCGGCGCAGCGCTCGAGCGCGCCGTCGGCGCGTACAACGAGACGGTCGCGTCCGTCGAGTCGCGCGTCCTCGTCAGCGCCCGGCGCCTGCAGGATCTGCAGGTCAGCGACCGCCCGCTCGAGATGCCGCGGCTGGTCGACACGACACCCCGCGCGATGACGGCGCCCGAGCTCACGGATCGACTAACGTCGTGATCATGGCCTCGGCGCTGTGGCGCGCACCACGCAACCTGGCGAGTCACGACCTGACCGCCCGGCAGGCCGTCGTGCTGGCCGCGCTCGCGATGCTCATCGTCACGGCGCTCGACCTCATCGACGGTCGGCTGGGAGTGGCGTTCGGCGTCGGATTCGTTCTCGTCGTGGCCACGGTCCCGCTGGCCGTCCGATCCGATGCCTTCTTCACCGCGGGCGTCTTCCCCCCGCTGCTGTTCGCCGCGATCATCCTCGCGGTCGCGGCATTCTTCGGCTCGGCGCTCGTCATCGAGGGTCTGCCGGACTCCGCGGGCGTCCTCGGCAGGGCGCTCTCGGGCACGATCGCCTTCGGCGTCCCGCTGCTCGTGGGGCATGCCCTCGCACTGGCGGTCATCGTCGTGCGCATCCTCAAAGAGCCGGCCTAGACCCTCCGTTTCCTCGCTTGCCCCGGTCCGTTCCTCGTCCTACGGTGACGAGAACGACGATTCGGGGGGATCGACATGGCCACACGGCATTTCCTTCGCGCCACGGCAGCTGTCGCCGCGGCCACCACCACACTCGCGCTGCTGAGCGCTCCCGCCCTCGCCGGCCGAGGCGGCCACCGTCCCGGCACGGAGGCGGGTCCCACCGCCACCGGCACCCATGGGGCGGTCGTCTCGGTCGACGCCGACGCGACCCGGGTGGGGCTCGACGTCCTCAAACGCGGGGGTAACGCGGCCGACGCGGCCGTCGCCACCGCCGCCGCGCTCGGGGTCACCGAACCGTACAGCGCGGGCATCGGCGGCGGCGGGTACTTCGTGTACTTCGACGCCAAGACCGGCGAGGTCAGCACGATCGACGGCCGCGAGACAGCGCCGGCGGGCATCACGCCCGACGCCTTCATCGATCCCGCCACCGGGGAGCCCTACCGGTTCACGCCGGAACTGGTGTCCTCGGGCGTCGCGGTCGGCGTCCCGGGGACCGTCGCCACCTGGCAGCGCGCTCTCGAGCGGTTCGGCACGAAGCGCCTCGGGCAGGTGCTGAAGCCGTCGATCTCGCTGGCGGCGCGCGGCTTCGTGGTCGACGAGACGTTCCGCCAGCAGACGCTCGACAACGCGGAGCGGTTCGCCGCGTTCCCCGACACCGCCGAGCTGTTCCTCCCGCGCGGGGATGCGCCGAAGGTGGGGACGCGCTTTCGCAACCCGGATCTGGCCCGCACGTACACCCTGCTCGCGGCGCGCGGACCGGAAGCGTTCTACTCCGGCCGGCTCGCTCAGGAGATCGCTCAGACGGTCCAGGCACCGCCGAAGGACCCGGCCTCTCAGCTTCCGGCGCCCGCCGGAAGCATGACGGCGGAGGACATCGCCGGCTACGAGGTCCTCGACCAGGAGCCGACGCACGTCGATTACCGCGGCCTGAGCGTGTACGGGATGGCGCCGTCGTCGTCCGGCGGCACCACCGTCGGTGAGGCGCTCAACATCCTCGAGAACTTCCCGCTCGGACCCGGTGACGACCTCGCGCGGAGCCTCCACCTGTACCTCGAGTCCTCGGCGCTGGCCTACGCCGACCGCGGCGCTTACGTGGGAGACCCCGCCTTCGCCGATGTGCCCACCTCGACGCTGCTGAGCCAGGAGTTCGCCGACAGCCGCGCGTGCCTCGTCGACCCCGACACCGCGGCGCCCAAGCCCGTCGCCGCGGGTTCCCTCGACGGCGCCGCCTGTGGCACCGCGGCGCACGAGGAGAAGGCCGACACCGAGAACGTCTCGACGACACACCTGTCCGTGGTGGACCGGTGGGGCAACGCGGCCGCGTACACGCTCACGATCGAGCAGACCGGCGGCTCCGGCATCACCGTGCCGGGTCGGGGCTTCCTGCTCAACAACGAGCTGACCGATTTCACGACCGTCTACGATCCCGCGGATCCCAACCGCATCGAGCCGAACAAGCGGCCGCGCTCCTCGATGGCGCCGACGATCGTGACCGAGGGCGACCGCGTGCGGTTCGTCCTCGGCTCGCCGGGCGGTTCGACGATCATCACCACCGTCCTGCAGATCCTGCTCAACCGCGTCGACCTGGGCATGAGCCTCCCCGAGGCCGTTGCCGCGCCACGCGCCTCGCAGCGCAACACCGCCGCCACCACGGCCGAGCCCGCGTTCATCGAGCAGTACGGCGATCTGCTGACGCCGTACGGCCACGAGTTCGTGCCCGCCGGGGACGCCTTCACGTCGCAGGCCGAGATCGGTGCGGCGGCAGCGATCGAGGTCGACCGGCGGGGCCGGATCACGGCTGCTGCCGAGCCCGAACGCCGCGGCGGTGGCACGGCGATGGTGGTCCACCCGCGCCGGTGACCCTGCCAACGAGAAGTCCGACGTTCGATCTCGAACGTCGGACTTCTCGTTGCGCTAGGTTCGGTGAGTGCCGGGCGCGGTGGTTACTGGCCGGCGGCCTTGAGGTCGCGGCGGAGCTCGGGAGGCAGCGCGAACATCAGCGACTCCTCCGCGGTGCGGACGGCGCGGGCGTCACCGATGCCGCGCTCGGCGAGGTAGGCGAGGACGTCCTGCACGAGGTCGTCGGGGACCGACGCGCCGGAGGTGACACCCACGACCGAGACCCCCTCGAGCCACGCGTCGTCGATCTCGCTGACGTCGTCGATGCGGTACGAGGCGGCGGCGCCGGCCTCGAGAGCGACCTCGACCAGTCGGACGGAGTTCGAGGAGTTCGCCGAGCCCACCACGATCACCAGGTCGGCGTCCTTGGCGATCTCCTTGACCGCGACCTGACGGTTCTGGGTGGCGTAACAGATGTCGTCGCTCGGCGGGTCTTCGAGCTGCGGGAACTTCTCGCGCAGCCGGCGCACGGTCTCCATCGTCTCGTCGACGCTCAGCGTGGTCTGCGAGAGCCACGAAAGCCGGGTCCCTTCAGGGAACTCGAGAGAGTCGACGTCGTCGGGATGCTCGACCAACGTGATGTGGTCGGGCGCTTCGCCCGCGGTGCCCTCGACCTCCTCGTGACCGGCGTGACCGATCAGCAGGATGCGGTAGTCCTCCTTGGCGAAGCGCTTGGCCTCGTGGTGGACCTTGGTGACCAGCGGGCAGGTGGCGTCGATGGTCTTGAGTTGACGCTCGGCGGCCTGTGCGTGGACGGCCGGCGAGACGCCGTGCGCGGAGAAGACGACGGTCGATCCCTCGGGCACCTCGTCGAGCTCCTCGACGAAGATGGCGCCGCGCGCCGCGAGGTTCTGCACGACGTGCTTGTTGTGCACGATCTGCTTGCGCACGTACACGGGCGCACCATACAGATCGAGGGCCTTCTCGACCGTGATCACCGCACGATCGACGCCCGCGCAGTAGCCGCGCGGATCGGCCAGCAGCACCGAGCCGCCGACCGTGGGCATGCCGAGTTCGACCGAGGACGTCATGGTGGCCATCGTAACGAACGCGGAAACCCCCGGCGGGTGGGACGCGAGCGGGCCCGGGCGCAGAAAATCACGCTCCACACCTGGTCCGGTACTGCGCAAGAACGGCGGACCCTGCGCCTAGGGTGGACGCATGCCTCTCGAGACGAGTCCGGACTCTCCCGCGCCGCTGCGGCAGATCTCCGGGCTGATCGGCGGCTACGTCGCCCGCCTCGGAGCGGTGTGGGTCGAGGCCGAGATCGCGCAGCTGAACCGGCGACGCGGCGTGTGCTTCCTGACCCTGCGCGACCTCGAGGCCTCCTTGAGCATCTCGGCCACGTGCCACGCCTCCGTGCTCGACGCCTCGCCGTCGCCGGTCACCGAGGGCGCCCGTGTCGTCGTGCACGCCAAGCCGGACTTCTATCAGCCGAGCGGGCGGCTCTCCCTCGCGATCCGCGAGATCAGGCCCGCCGGCGAGGGCGAACTCCTCGCGCAACTCGAGCGCCGCAAGCAGCTGCTCGCCGCCGAGGGGTTGTTCGACCCGCGGCTCAAGCGCCCCCTGCCCGCGCTCCCCCGCGGCATCGGACTCATCACCGGCAAGGACTCCGCGGCCGAGCGCGACGTCATCGAGAACGTCCGACTGCGGTGGCCCGGCGCCACGCTCCACGTCCGGCACGCCCTCATGCAGGGCGGTCAATGCGCCGGACAGGTCATCACCGAGCTCCGCCTCCTCGACGACCACGACGACGTGGACGTCATCGTCATCGCGCGCGGCGGCGGTAGCGTCGAGGACCTCCTTCCGTTCTCCGACGAGGCCCTCATCCGCGCGGTCCACGCCGCCACCACACCTGTAGTCAGTGCGATCGGGCACGAGCCCGACACCCCGATCCTCGACCTCGTCGCCGACCTTCGCGCCTCCACCCCCACGGACGCGGCCAAGCGCATCGTCCCCGATGTGCGCGAGGAGATCGCCGCGCTGGGGCAGATGCGAACCCGGGCCCGCCATGCCCTCCGCACGCGACTCGAACGCGAGCAGCACGGCCTCGACGCGCTGCGCAGCCGCCCGGTGCTCGCCACCCCCACGACGGTGGTGGAGATGCAGCAGGACCTCGTCGACCACCACCGCGACCGGGCACGGCGTGCCCTCACCGCGCGGCTCGACCGGGCCCACGACGAGATCGGCCACCACCTCGCACGCGTCCGCGCGCTGTCGCCACTCAACACCCTGCAACGCGGGTACGCCGTCGTCCTGGGGCCCGACGGGCACCCCGTCGTCCGGACCGAGCAGGTCACGTCCGGCGACGACGTCCAGATCCACCTCACCGACGGGCTGCTCACCGCCCGCATCGAGCACATCGAGGAGCACCACCATGACGACTGACGCGCTGCCGGGCACGGGCCCGGAACTCAGCTACGAGCAGGCGCGCGACGAATTGATCTCGATCGTGCAGCGCCTGGAGACCGGCGGCACCTCGCTCGAGGAGTCGCTCGCGCTGTGGGAACGCGGCGAGGAACTGGCGACGATCTGCCAGACGTGGCTCGACGGAGCCCGTCAGCGGCTCGCGGCGGCCTCGGGCGAGAGCGTCGAGAACGGCACGAGCGACGCCACGTAGTCCTCGGTGTCCTCGGGTGAGGCGGTCGAGCGCACGACCGTCGTGATGTCCCCGTCGGTCAGGGCGTACACGATCTCGTCGCGGGTCTCCCCGACCCGCCACTCCCGGCCCTGCAGCGACACCTGCTGCCCGTCGTCCTCGACGGCGCGGCTGTAGGCCTCACCCTCGCCGTCGCGCAGCTGACGGATGCCGAGGAACTGGTCGTCGTCGGTCACGACGCCCATCTCCCACGTTCCGGCGTCGATGCGCGCGGAGTTGGAGATCCAGCCGTCGGGCAGGCGCTCGGGCACGAACGGATCGAAGCCTGCGGCGGGCTCGACGGCCGACGCGGCCTCCTGATAGTCGACGGCCGAGACCGGGTGATCGGGCTCGACGGTGAAGAACACCCGACCGATGAAGAAGAGGGCGAGAACCCCTGCTGCGAGCACCAGGACGGTGCGCAGGACGTCGCTCATCTTGGCATTCGCGCCGCCGTAGTTGCTCATGCCGCCACGATAGGGGGCCACCCCAGAGCCTCGGCGATCAGCTCCGAGCACCGCTAGGATGCCGGATGTGGAGAGCCTGAAGCCTGCTGCCGACGCCCCTGACCGTAACCTCGCGCTCGACCTGGTCCGCGTGACCGAGGCCGGCGCCCTCGCGGCGGGCCGGTGGGTGGGCCGCGGCGACAAGAACGGCGCCGACGGGGTCGCCGTCAACGCCATGCGCTCGCTCATCAACACCGTCGCGATGGACGGCGTCGTGGTGATCGGCGAGGGCGAGAAGGACGCCGCCCCGATGCTGTACAACGGCGAACGCGTCGGCGACGGCACCGGCCCGGAGTGCGATGTCGCCGTCGACCCGATCGACGGCACCACGCTGACCGCCAAGAGCCTGCCCAACGCGATCTCGGTCATGGCCGTGGCTCCTCGCGGCGCCATGTACGACCCCTCGGCGGTGTTCTACATGGAGAAGCTCGTCGCCGGTCCCGAGGCCGCCGACCAGGTCGACATCCGCCTGCCTGTCGCCGAGAACATCTCGATCGTCGCGAAGGCCAAGGGCGTCTCGAACGCCGACGTCACGGTCTGTGTGCTCGACCGTCCGCGCCACGAGCACCTCGTCGAGGAGATCCGCGCGACCGGCGCTCGCATCAAGTTCATCCTCGACGGAGACGTCGCGGGCGCCATCACGGCGGCCCGGCCCGGCACCGGCGTCGATCTGCTCGTGGGCATCGGCGGCACGCCCGAGGGCATCATCACCGCCTGCGCGATGAAGGCGATCGGCGGCGTCATTCAGGGCCGGCTGGCGCCGAAGGACGACGAAGAACGCCAGAAGGCGCTCGACGCCGGTCACGACCTCGACCGCATCCTGCTGACCGACGACCTCGTGAGCGCCGACGACTGCTTCTTCGTCGCCACCGGCATCACCGACGGCGAGCTCATGCGCGGTGTCCGGTACGGCAGCGGCCTCGCCTTCACCGAGTCGATCGTCATGCGCTCCCGCTCGGGCACGATCCGCAAGATCTTCAGCGAGCACCAGCTTCACAAGCTGCGCGCCTACTCGGCGGTCGACTACGACGGCTGATGACTGCGCAGCTGCGCCGGCGACCCGATGGCGCGCTGGAGCTGCGGGTCAATGGCGTCTTCGTCATGGACGACGCCGAATCGACGTCCGAGCGGCTCCTCGCCCGGACGGTCCTCGACCTGGGTGCGCGTGAGGTGCTGGTCGGCGGCCTCGGACTGGGTTTCACGCTGCGCGAATTGCTCGACGGCGGCGCCGAGCGGGTGATCGTCGCCGAGATCGAGCCCGAGCTCGTCGACTGGCTGGCCGACGGCACGATCCCGGGCGGCACGGCGCTGCTGGAGAACGAGCGGACCGAGGTCGTCGTGGCCGACGTCCGCGAGGTCGTGGCTGCCCAGTCGCCCGATTCGCTCGACGCGATCGTGCTGGACGTCGACAACGGGCCGGACTTCCTCGTGTACGAGCAGAACGCGGCGGTCTACGGGGACGACTTCGTCGCCGAGTGCGCGGCCAGGCTCCGGCCGGACGGGCAGCTGTGCGTCTGGTCGATGGCCGACTCCCCCGCGGTGCGCGACCGGCTGGCCCGGCGGTTCCACGAGGTCGAGGCCCTCGAGGTGCCGGTCACGCTGCAGGAACGCCGGGAGTCGTACTGGGTGCTTCGAGGCTCGCGGCGACGCTGACCAGGGTCTCGCGGCACGCCACGATCGCCGGGCTCTGCGCGATCGACGGACGGGTCGCCGTGAACACCTGGCGCCGAGGGTCGCCTGCGAGGTCGTGCAGCAGGACGTCGGCGCTGCGGCCGAGCCACAGCAGATCCGGGATCAGCGCGACCGCGAGCCCGGACTCGACGAGGTCGATCTGGGCCTGCAGATCCGGCGTCTCGTAGCGCACGTCCGGCTCGAACCCCGCCTGCCGGCACGCCTGCTCCGCCCAGTGCCGTGAGGCGACGTCGTCGGGTTCCATCGTCCACGGGGCCGTGGCGGCGTCGGCGATCGTGCGGATCTGCGAGAGCGGACCGCGGCGCGGTGTGGCCAGGCGGATGCGGTCGGCGATGAGGCCGACGCGATCGAGCTCGGCGTGCCAGGGGGCCGCGTGGCCGGGGTACTGCTCGGCGACGACGAGGTCGAAGTCCCCGATCGATGTCGCACCCAGCGCCGTCTCAGGCTCGCGCTGGTGCATCTCGACCCGCACCAGCGGGTGACTCGCCTGCAGCGAGAGCAACGTCCGGGGCATCAGTGCGAGTGCCGCAGACTGGAAGATGCCGATCCGCACGGTGCCGACCGCCGCGTCGAGCGACTCCTCCAGATCCGTCTCCGCCTGTTCGAGCCGGGCCAGGATCGCCGCCGTGTGGCCGACGAGGATCTCGGCCTGCGGCGTCAGCTGCAGGCGCCGTCCGACCTTGCGCAGGAGCGGGACTCCCACCTCCCGTTCGAGCTGGCTCAGCTGCTGCGAGACCGACGACGGGCTCTGGTGGAGGGCCGCCGCGACCCGGGCGATGGTGCCGCGGTGATGGAGCTCGCGCAGGAGGCTGAGGCGGCGGACTTCGAGCATGGTGAACCTTCGGCAAGAGCGAACGATAATCGTAAGAAAACGTCACTTTACCCGAAGAATCCGGATTTCCATACTGGTGTCATGTCCGCCCCCCTTCCGATCCCCGATTCCCTGGCCGACGACGCCGTTGCGCTCGTCCGCCGCTGGCTGCGCGACGCCGAGTCCGAGCCGGTCGACCGCTCCGCAGCCCAGCTCGCCGGGCTGCTCAAGGACCCCAAGGGTCTCGACTTCACGGTCGGCTTCATCGACGGCGTCATCCGCCCCGAGGATCCGCGGATCGCGGCCCGGCGTTTCGCCGAGCTGGCGCGCGACGTCCCGGACTTCCTCTCCTGGTACCTCAAGGTCGCCGTCAAGCTCGGCGCCGTCGGTGGCCGCATGCTGCCGCGCCTCGTCATCCCGATCGTGCGCCGTGTGCTGCGGCAGATGCTCGGCCACCTCATCATCGATGCCCGCGACGACCAGCTCGGCTCCGCGATCGCCAAGATCCGCAAGCCCGGCACCCGGCTGAACATGAACCTGCTCGGCGAGGCCGTCCTCGGCGAGCAGGAGGCCGAGAAGCGCCTCGAGGGGACTCACCGCCTCCTCGCCCGCGAGGACGTCGACTACGTCTCGATCAAGGTGTCCTCGACCGTCGCCCCGCACAACCGGTGGGCCTTCGACGAGGCCGTCGACCACATCGTCGAGAGCCTCGTGCCGCTGTACCGCCGCGCCGCGGAGTCCCCGCGCCCCAAGTTCATCAACCTCGACATGGAGGAGTACCACGATCTCGATCTGACGATCGCGGTCTTCACCCGCATCCTCGATCTCCCCGAGTTCGAGAAGCTCGAGGCCGGCATCGTCCTCCAGGCCTACCTGCCCGACGCCCTGGGTGCGATGCAGCACCTGCAGGAGTGGTCGGCCAAGCGCGTCGCACGCGGCGGCGCCCCCATCAAGGTGCGCGTCGTCAAGGGCGCGAACCTGCCGATGGAGCGCGTCGAGGCCGCCCTTCACGGCTGGCCGCTCGCGACGTGGTCGAGCAAGGCCGAGTCCGACGCGAGCTACAAGAGCGTCATCGACTACGCCCTGCACCCTGACCGCATCGACAACGTGCGGATCGGCGTCGCCGGCCACAACCTCTTCGATCTGGCGTGGGCCTGGCTGCTCGCCGGTGAGCGCGACGTCCGCCGCGGCGTCGAGTTCGAGATGCTGCTCGGCATGGCCCCCGGACAGGCCGCCGCGGTCCGCCGCGAGGTGGGTGAGCTGCTGCTCTACACGCCGGTGGTGCACCCCGACGAGTTCGACGTCGCCATCGCCTACCTGATCCGCCGCCTCGAAGAAGGCGCGAGCCAGGACAACTTCATGTCCGCCGTGTTCGAGCTCTCGACCCACGAGGACCTGTTCCGCCGCGAGGAGGAGCGGTTCCGCACGTCGCTGGGCCTCATGTTCACCGAGGCGCCCCAGCCCAACCGCGGCCAGGACCGCCGGTCTCTCCCCGAGCCCTACCCCTCGGAGTTCGCCAACGCGGCGGACACGGACCCCGCGCTGCCGGGCAACCGCGAGTGGGCGCGCGCCATCCTGACTCGCGTGCCGGAGTCCACCCTCGGCGACGATCTGGTCGAGCGGCACACGATCGTGCACCCGCACGACCTCGAGGAGCAGATCTCCGGTGCCGTCGCCGCAGCCCCGTCCTGGGGTGCGCTGAGCGGCGCCGACCGGGCCGACATCCTCGTCCGTGTCGCGCACAGCCTGGAGAAGCACCGCGGCGAACTGCTCGAGGTCATGGCGTCCGAGTGCGGCAAGACCCTCGACCAGGCCGACCCCGAGGTGTCCGAGGCGATCGACTTCGCCCTCCACTACGCCGAGCTCGCTCGTGAGCTCGACGAGGTCGACGGCGCCCGATTCCAGCCGGTCAAGCTGACGCTCGTGGTGCCGCCGTGGAACTTCCCGGTCGCGATCCCGGCCGGCTCGACGCTCGCCGCGCTGGCCGCCGGTTCCTCGGTCGTCATCAAGCCCGCCCCCCAGGCTCGCCGCTGTGGCGCGATCATGGTCAAGGCCCTGTGGGAGGCCGGCGTCCCCGAGGACGTGCTGCGTCTCGTGAACGTCGGCGAGGACCAGCTCGGCCGCCAGCTCATCTCCGACGAGCGGGTCGATCGGCTCATCCTCACCGGCGCGTTCGAGACCGCCGAGCTGTTCCGCAGCTTCCGTCCGGACCTGCCGCTGTTCGCCGAGACGAGTGGCAAGAACGCCATCATCGTCACCCCGAGCGCCGACCTCGATCTCGCCGTCAAGGACGTCGTGTACTCGGCGTTCGGCCACGCCGGTCAGAAGTGCTCCGCCGCGTCGCTGGTGATCCTCGTCGGTTCGGTGGCGACCTCGCCGCGCTTCCGCCGCCAGCTCCTGGACGCGGTCCGCTCGCTCAAGGTCGCCTGGCCCTCGGACCCGACGGCGCAGATGGGCCCGATCATCGAGCCGGCACAGGGCAAGCTCCTGCGCGGCCTCACCAAGCTCGGCCCCGACGAGACGTGGCTCGTGCGCCCCGAGCAGCTCGACGAAACGGGTCGACTCTGGAGCCCCGGCGTGCGTGACGGCGTGCAGCCCGGCTCGGAGTACCACCTGACGGAGTACTTCGGCCCGATCCTCGGCATCATGACCGCCGAGACCCTCGAGGAGGCCATCGAGCTGCAGAACGCGGTCGACTACGGCCTGACCGCCGGCCTGCACTCGCTCGACCCGGCCGACATCGAGCTGTGGTTGCACAAGGTCCAGGCCGGCAACGTGTACGTCAACCGCGGCATCACCGGCGCGATCGTGCGCCGCCAGCCCTTCGGCGGCTGGAAGAAGTCGGCCGTCGGTGCCGGCGCGAAGGCTGGTGGCCCCAACTACCTCGTCGCGCTCGGCAACTGGGAGAGCGTCGAAGCGACCGTCGAGGACCGTCCCGCCGCTGCAGTGACGCGATTCGTCGAGGAGGCGTCGCGCATCCTCGCGCTCGACGAGGCAGCCCGCGCCCGGCTCGACCGTGCCGCCCAGAGCGACGCGGCCAGCCTGCGGGCCGAGTTCGGCGTGCGCAAGGACGTCAGCGGCCTGTGGGCCGAGCGCAACGTGTTCCGCTACGTCCCCTCCCCCGCGGTCATCCGGCTCGAGGAGGACGGCGACGTCGCCGACCTGGTCCGCGTGGCGGCCGCCGCCGTGGCCGTCGGCGCACCCGTCACGGTCTCGCTGCCGACGAGCCAGTACAGCGCGCTCTTCGAGGGCACGGGCCTCGCCGTCGAGGTGCTCGCCGAGGACGCGTGGCGACGTGCCCTCGCCGGTGGTCCGGCCCAGCGCGTTCGCCTCGTCGGCGGCTCGGCCTCCGACGTGCTGCGGGCCGTGGACGGCCGCCCGGACATCGCGGTCTACGACCACCCGGTGACCGAGGCGGGCCGGATCGAGCTGCTCCCGTTCGTGCTCGAGCAGGCGATCAGCATCACCGCTCACCGGTTCGGCACGCCGAACCACCTCACCGACGCGATCGTGTGAACCTGCGGCCGGTGACGGCAGCCGGTCAACCTCTCTCGACCTGCCGTCACCGCCGCCTCCGAGTGCGCCGCCGCCCTGCTCGTCGCAGGCCGGCGGCGCACTGCTGTTGACGGGAAACGACGCCCCCGCTGCAGCCACCACCGGAAGCCACCAGAGAGCCTGACAACGATAGGGTGCGAGACATGACCGAATACCGCATCGAGCACGACACCATGGGCGAGGTCCGGGTCCCGGCCGACGCCTTGTGGCGCGCGCAGACGCAGCGCGCCGTCGAGAACTTCCCGATCTCGGGAACGCCGATCGAGTCCGCCCAGATCCGTGCCCTGGCACAGATCAAGGCGGCCTGCGCCCGCGCCAACGCCGAGCTCGGCATCCTCGAGCAGGACGAGGCCGATGCCATCGTCGCGGCCGCCGCCGAGGTCGCGGCCGGGCAGCACGACGACCAGTTCCCGATCGACGTCTTCCAGACCGGATCGGGCACGTCGAGCAACATGAACACCAACGAGGTCATCGCCACGATCGCCTCGACGTCGCTGGGCCGCGAGGTGCACCCCAACGACAAGGTCAACGCCTCGCAGTCGAGCAACGACGTCTTCCCGACGTCGATCCACGTCGCCGCGACGGAGTCGGCGCTGCGCCAGCTCGTCCCGGCCCTCGACCACCTGGCCAGCAGCCTCGAGCGCAAGGCCGAGGAGTTCGCGACCGTCGTGAAGTCCGGCCGGACGCACCTGATGGACGCCACCCCGGTCACCCTCGGTCAGGAGTTCGCCGGCTACGCCGCCCAGATCCGCAAGGGCATCCGCCGCGTCGAGGCGGCCCTGCCCGCCACCGCCGAGGTACCTCTCGGCGGCACCGCCGTCGGCACCGGCATCAACACGCCTCAGGGCTTCCCGCAGCGGGTCATCGCGATCCTCGCCGAGGAGACCGGCCTGCCGATCACCGAGGCCACGGACCACTTCGAGGCTCAGGGCGCGCGCGACGGGCTCGTGGAGATGAGCGGTGCGCTCAAGACCGTCGCGGTCAGCCTCACCAAGATCTGCAACGACCTGCGCTGGATGGGCTCGGGCCCCCGCACCGGCCTGGCCGAGATCAACCTGCCGGACCTGCAGCCCGGATCGAGCATCATGCCCGGCAAGGTCAACCCGGTGCTCCCCGAGGCGACGCTCATGGTGGCCGCCCAGGTCATCGGCAACGATGCCACGATCGCCTTCGCCGGCGCGTCCGGCTCGTTCGAGTTGAACGTCATGCTCCCGGTCATCGGCCGCAACCTGCTGGAATCGATGCGCCTGCTCGCCAACGCCTCGGTCACGTTGGCGGACCGCTGCATCGACGGCATCACGGCCAACGTCGACCGCTGCAAAGAGTACGCGGAGTCGAGCCCCTCGGTCGTCACCCCGCTGAACCGCTACATCGGGTACGAGAACGCCGCGGCCATCGCCAAGAAGGCCGTCAAGGAGCGCAAGACCATTCGTCAGGTCGTGCTCGAAGAGGGCTACGTCGAGCGAGGCGAGATCAGCGAGTCCGATCTCGACACCGCTCTGGACGTCATGAGCATGACGCACCCGTGAGCTGAACCGCAGCTACGAGAAGGGGCGCCGTCCGGCTGGACGGCGCCCCTCGTCGTAGCTGTGCGCGGTCAGCGCTGGTCAGCCGCTGCCGTCGCTTCCACCGGTCGGGCCCGGGCCGGTGTCAGCAGTGAGACCACCACCAGCGTCACGATCGCCGCCGGCAGCGAGATGATCACCGAGTTCACGTCGGCCGACCGTCCGGTGGCCTCCCAGAACACGGTCACCGCGCCACCGACCAGGATCGTCGCGATGGCACCCGCCGCGGTGGCGCGCTTCCAGAACAGCGCGGCGAGGATCACCGGCGTCAACGCGGCGCCGTACATCGTGTAGGCGTACATCTGCAGTTCCAGCACCGACGGGAAGAACTGCACCATGATGTAGGCGAACACCGCGATCGCGAGCACCGATGTCCGGCCCACCATGACGCCCGCACGCTGGTTGGCGCGCTCGGGCTGGTTCACGAAGATGAGGTCGTAGACGAAGTTGCCCGAGCAGGTGAGCAGGTACGACGAGCCGGTCGTGATGATCAGCGCGAGGGCCGCCACCAGGACGATCCCGCCGATCAGTTCGGGCGTCGTCTCCGCTCCGGCGAGCCCGAGGATCGCCATGTCCGGCTCGATGCCGGGCAGCAGGAAGCTCGACGACGAGGCGAGCAGGATGATCGGGCCGATGATGAAGATGGCGCCCACGAAGAACATGATGGTCGCCTTCGTCGCGGTGCCACCGTCCTTCGCCGCCGCCAAGCGCTGGTGCATGTTCTGGTCGCCGAGGATGAGCAGGAACAACGGCAGGAAGTACCCGAGCATCTGCACCGGTCCGAGGCTCCCGGTGAAGGTCCGCAGCGCCGGGTCGAGGCGGTCGACGTAGCTGCCGACGCCGCCCACGTCCTGGGTGAAGACGTAGACCAGGCACACCAGCAGACCGAGGACGATCAGGGCCGCGGAGTAGAAGTCCGTCCACGCGACGGACTTCAGGCCACCTCCCAGCGTCAGCACCGTGATCAGCACCGCGGCGATGACGGTGCCCTGAGCTGCCGAGACCGGCAGGATGAGCGAGAGGATGTTCCCCGCCCCGGTGAACTGGTATGCGGTGATCCCGACGAAGGCCAGCAGCACCATCGCCGTTCCGACCACGCGGGTGGCCCGGCCGAAGCGGGCCTGGAACAACTCGGGCACGGTGCGAAATCCGTTCGCTCGCACCTTCGGTGCGAGGGCGAGCAGGCACAGGATGCCGACGAACGTCCCGAGGAAGAAGATGATGCCGGGAATCGGCCCGTAGGAGTAGACGAAGTTGGCGCCGCCGATGATCGATCCGCTGCCGACGAACGTCGCGAGCATCGTGCCGGCGAGGACGGGGGCGGGGAGGGACTTTCCGGCGAGGACGAAGTCCTCGCCGTCCTTCATGACCGCCGCGCGGGAGAACCACAGCGCGACGGCGATCATCAGGGCGCCGTAGAGCACCATGAGCGTGAGGTAGGTCGCAGACATGACCCCCACCCTAAACGCAATGAACGTTGCAGTGGGTCACGATCGTGTTACGTCTCATTCGTCGTCGACGATGCCGAGGCGCTCCCACAAGTCGTCCAGCTCGCGCAGCCGAGCCCGCGTCGCGGCTCGGTCCGCGTCGGCGAGCAGGCGGAGAATCGACTGGCTGACGCTCACCGCGCAGGTGATCGAGGGGACGAAGCTGCGGCCCTCGCTCGGAACTGCGATGAACACGTCGGCGAGTTCCGCGACGGCCGAGCGGCGGTCGGCGATGGCGACCACGGTGGCACCGCGCTGCTTGGCCACGTCCGCCAACTCCCGCACCAGGGACGTGGTCTTCCAGATGCTGTAGGTGAAGAAGCAGTCGCCCTCCCCCAGCAGCCGCGCACTGTTGAGCATGGCGGTGGATGCACCCGACTGCAGCATCACGTCGTATCCCAGCATCTGCCCGACGTGGGCGAGCTGTTGCGCCGGCGCAGCATAGGTGCCCGTGGTGAAGACGACGGTTCGGCGGGACGTGCGGATGACCTCGCTGGCCGCTCGCACCGCGGCCGTGTCCAGACTCGTCAGCATCGTCTCGAGCAACCGCAGGTCCTGACCGATGGTCTGGCCGACGGGGTCCGCATCGTCGGCGGAGTACAGGTCATAGACCCGCTCGACGGTGAGCGACGAGAGGTACCGGTTGCGGACTTCGGTCGACAGATCGGGCCACCCGCTGAAGCCCAGGAGCTGCGCCGCGCGGACGACGGTCGCAGCGTTCACACCGGCTCGGCGGGCGAGTTCCTGCGCGGACGCGTACGCGCTGTCCTCCGGGTCGGCGATGATCGCGTCGATCACCGCTTTGGTGCCGCGGCCGACCTTGCGTTCGCCGACCAGATCGGCCAGCCACTGCCGGATGTCGCCCATCGCGACCCCTCCCACCTTCTTGCAATAAACGTTGCACCAGCGCTACGGTGACCGCAATTCATCCCACGTCGCCAGGAGGCCCTGTGTACCTGTCCCGCGAGTTCCGTGCTGTCACCCAGGCGAGGATCCTCGACCCCGAGGGTGGGACGCTGAGCGATCCCCGCGACATCATCCTCCATGAGGGGCGCATCGCGGCCATCACCGCGCCCGGCGAGGTGGACGCCCGCGATGACGAGGTACTCGACGCCGGCGGTCGGGTCGTGATGCCCGGCCTCATCGACGCCCACGTGCACGTCACCGCATCGACGGCCGATCTGGCTCGCCTCGGTGAGACGTCACCTTTCCTCGTCGCGGCTCAGGCTCAGCAGCTCATGGGCCAGATGCTGCTGCGCGGCTTCACCTCGGTCCGCGACGCGGCCGGGGCGGACTACGGACTCGCCGAGGCCGTGGACCGCGACCTGTTCGTTGCTCCCCGGCTCTTCTTCGGCGGCAAGGCCCTGTCGCAGACCGGCGGCCATGGCGACGTCCGCGGCCCCGGCTCGCAGATCGTCGACGATCACGCGTGCTGCCCGCACATCGGGATCGTCTGCGACGGCGTGAGCGAAGTGCGCCGCGCGGCCCGCGCACAGTTGCGCACGGGAGCGCACCACGTGAAGGTCATGCTGTCCGGCGGTGTGGCGTCTCCCACCGACCGCGTCGACTCCACGCAGTTCTCCGACGAGGAGATCCTCGCCATCGTCGAGGAGGCGACCGGCGCGAACCGGTACGTGCTCGGCCACGCGTACACGGCCCGGGCGGTCAACCGCGGCCTGCGGTTGGGCGTGCGCTCGATCGAACACGGCAACCTCATCGACGAGACGAGCATCCCGCTGTTCCGCGAGTACGACGCCTTCCTCGTGCCGACGCTCGTGACCTACGACCGGCTCAAGGCCGAGGGCGCCGAGCACGGTCTCCCGCCGGCCAGCCAGCGCAAGGTCGACGACGTGCTGTCCTACGGCCTGGGCGCGCTCAAGCTCGCCACGGAGGGCGGCGCGAACGTCGTCTTCGGCACCGACCTGCTCGGCGGCATGCAGCAGCACCAGTCGCGTGAGTTCCTCATCCGCGCCGAAGTGGCCTCCCCCCAGCAGATCCTCCGCTCCGCCACGACCACGGCTGCCCGGCTCCTGCAGGCCGAGGGTGAGCTCGGTGTCGTGGCCCCCGGAGCGCACGCCGACCTCCTGGTCGTCGAGGGCAACCCGCTCGAGGACATCACACTGCTCGCCGATCCCGCCACCACCCTCGCGGCCGTGCTCAAGGGCGGCCGCCAGGTGGTCGACCCGGCCGCCTAATCCGCGCCGCCGCGGCGCGCCACGACGTAACCGCCCTCGTCGAAGATGACGGTGTAGGTCGTGCCGTGCGCGCGGCGGCCGTACTCGACGACGTCGTCCTCGGAGTACATCGCGTCGAACACGATGTAGTCCGGAACGGCGTCGCCGACGGTGCCGCGCCAGTACACGTGATGGTCCGTGACCAGGTGCGTCAGCAGACCGAGGTCGGATTCCACGTAGGCGCCGTCCGGCACATGCTCCATCGCGCCCTCGGCCGCCTCCGCGCGAGGCGACTCCTGCCACGTCTCGGCCTTCGCGAGCGTGGTCAGCGGGGAATCCACGACCGTCACCGCGGTGACCGCCACCGCGGCCAGGGTGGCCGGCCAGATGAGCCGGCGGCGGCGAGCGAGCACGTCGATCATCGCGACGACGACGATAGGCATGAGCACGAGCGAGTAGTGCCACTCGGTGCCCCAGTAGTACGGGTTGTCGCCGACGAAGCGCCACGCGAAGGTCGGCACCGCCACGACCGCCCACGGCGAGAGCAGCGCCGCGAGCCCGGTGATCGCGAAGGTGAGGGCGAGCGTCGACAGCTTGCGCTGCGGCTCGGCGGCGAGCGTCGCGAGCACACCGGACTCGCCGCCCAGAGCGCCGGTGTAGTCGTAGGCGTCGCCGGAGTTGAAGTGCGGAATGACGAGTCCCACGACCACGCCGACGGCCACGACGCCGGTGACCGCAAGTGCGACGCCGCGCCGCCGCTCCCCTGCCAACCACAGGGCGACCCCGATCGCGGCCACGGTGAACCCCATGTCCTCCTTGACCAGGAGCAGCGGCAGCGACCACAGGACCACCCGCGAGTAACGCGCCTCGACGAAGGCGACTCCCGCCAGCGCGAGGAAGGGCAGGGCGAACGCCACCTCGTGGAAATCGGCCGCGACCGCCGACTGCACCCCGAAGGACACCGCGTAGAGCAGGCCCACGATCGACCCCGCGACGCCTCCGAGGTAGCGGATGCCCAAGGCCGTGATGATGCCCGCCGAGATCGCGATGAGCACCGCTTGCGCGACCAGCAGCGTCTGCGCATGCGGAAAGACGCGGTAGATCGGCCCGAGTACCGCGTAGATGGGCGAGAAATGGTCGCCGAGGATGTGATAGCCCGGGCCCTTCACCGGAACGATGGGTGCCTCGAAACGCGAGTAGGCGGCGACGGCCTGCTCGAAGATGGCGTTGTCCCAGGAGGTCACGGTGAAGCGCCGGAAACGAAGGACGGACAGGGTCGCATACACCACAGCGGTGAGCGTCCCGACGATCCACGGCATCCGGCGTTCCATAGCGCCCCCACCGTAGCGGCCGTGAGCGACGACGGCGGGCGCGGGCGGACCGCCCCGTCGGCGCCATGGCGCCTCCCGGAGCCCGCTAGGTTGTGACACTACCTAGATAGCGATACGATGCAGCCGTGGAGACCGAGAGAGCCTGGCCGGCGGAGTGGCTGCGCGCTGTTCTCTCACTCGCTGTCCTGCGGGCGATCGACGACGGCGCGACCTACGGCTACGCGATCGCGGTGCGTCTCGAGCAGGCCGGACTCGGGACAGTCAAGGGCGGCACGCTGTACCCGCTCCTGGGCCGGCTCGAGGACGGCGGTCTCGTGGAGGCCGAGTGGCGTGCGGGCGAGGGCGGTCCCGGCCGCAAGCACTACATGTTGACCGCAGAAGGCAACCGGTCCCTGCAGGAGCAGGCCGAGCGGTGGGGACGATTCGCCTCACTCATGCACTCGCATCTGCTCGACACCATGACGGAGGAAACCTGATGACTGACCGACTCGAGGCCCGGCTGGCACCTGATATGGAGCCCACCTGGGTCGAGCAGTTCATCCTCGAGGCGCGCCTGCGCGATGTGCCGGGCGACCGGATCGGCGACGCGCTGACGGAGGCCAATGCTCACTGCCGCGATGCCGGAGAGACTGCCGAACACGCTTTCGGCGACCCGGCCGCCTACGCCCGCGCGATCGCCAGTGGCCGGCCAGCGGAGAGAACCGACTGGTTCCGCCTTCTGGCGCCGAGCGTCGTGCAGCTCGTCGGCGTCGTGGTCACATTGAACGGCGTCGGCGCGTGGGCGGCCGGCGACGCCGTGACCGTGACGTGGGGCATGGCCGCGATGCTCGTGCTGCTGTGTCTCAACGTCGTGGCTCTCGCACTGGTGCTCGATCGCGCGTTGAGCACGATCGTGCGCCGACCCGTTCTCTCAGCGGTCGTCGCCGGAGGTGCCGCCGCGGTGGCCGCCGGCGCCGTCGCCGCGCTGCTTCTCATCGAGACTCCACTCGTCGTGCTTCCGTTCGGCGCAGTCCTGGTCGTCGGAGTGATCATTCTCGCTGCCGGCATCGCCGCCGAGCAGGCGGCGATGCGGTCGGGTGTCGCGCACGATCCCATCACAGCGCCCGGAAACCCCGAGGACGACGCGGAACGTCCAAGCCGTTTCCCCTGGACGTCGTTGACCTCGCTCGCCTGGGTCGCGATCGGCGCGGCAGTGATCGCGGTGCTCAACGGGCGCTGACCCGGGAGAAACGGACGCGGACCCACCAGCACGCCGCGACTCGTAGCGGCGACCGCGTCGCTAGGGTGGCATCGTGACCCGCTCGCGCAGCCTGCTCGTCGCGCTTGCCGTCGTTGCCGCCGTCGCCGCGCGGGTGCCTCGCCTTCGCTATCCCCTGTCGCCCGACGAGGCCGGCTTCCTCACCGTCGGCGGAGGCTGGAACTCCGCCGGGCCCTATCTGTACGGCGAGCACTGGGTCGACCGGCCACCGCTGCTCATCACGATCTTCCGCCTCGCGGAGGCCACGGGCGGGATGGTCTCCTTGCGCGTCATCGGCCTTCTCGCCGCTGGCATGTCGGTGTGGCTGGCCAGTCGCGTCGCCCGGTCCTTGGCCGGGCCTGCTGCTGCCGTGCCCGCGGCGTTCGCCGCCGCCCTGCTCTTCAGCACTCCGGTCGTGGCGAACGGCCGGGTCGACGGCGAACTCCTCGCCGCCCCGTTCGTGCTAGCCGGCATGTGGGCCGCCGTCAGTGCGCTGCACCCCGACCTCACCATTCGGTCCGCGTCCCTTCGCGCCGCGCTCAGCGGCGCCGCCGGCGCGGGCGCGATCCTGGTGAAGCAGAACTTCGTCGACGTCGTGGTGTTCGTGGGCGTCGCGGGCCTCGCCGCGCTGATCCGGCACCAGCTCGGTTGGGTGCGCGCACGCGCCTTGATCCTGGGCTTCCTGGGCGGCATCGTCGGCGCTGGCCTCGTCATCGTCCTGTGGTCGTGGAATCGCGGCACCTCCCCCGCCGAGCTCTTCGAGGCGATGTACCCGTTCCGCCTGCAAGCCGCGGAGGCGATCAACCATGACAGCCCGCGCGTGCTGGATCGGCGCGAGAACCTGCGGTGGGCGGCGTTCCTCGGCGGTGCGATCCCGGTGACGCTCGCGGCGTTGCCCCTGCTGTGGAAGCGCCCCCGCCCGACGACGTGGGCACTCTTCGCGGTGATCGGGTACGGCGGTGTCTCCGTCGCGGCCGGAGGGAGCGCCTGGCTGCACTATCTGGTGCAGCTGTCGGGTCCGGTCGCCGTGGTCGCGGGAATCGCGGTGGTCTCGTTCGGACCTCGCGGGCGATGGGTGCTGCGCTCCGTCCTGGCGGCCGTCCTCGTGGCGGCGCTCGTGGCCGCCTGGGTCGAGCGCGACGTGGAGCCGCCGGCGAAACGCGCGGAGGTCGGCGCGGCGATCGCCGCGGTCGCGGAACCGAACGACGGCATCGTCGTGTTCCCCTTCGGGGTCAACATCGCCTATGCCACCGGCCTTGACACGCGGTATCCGTACCTGTGGCTGCTGCCCGCCCTCGTGCGCGACAACGACCTGGAGCGCCTCGCCGCCACCATCGAATCGGACGATGCGCCGACGTGGATCGTTCTGACAGCCACGCCCTCGAGCTGGCCGGGTTACGGGTTCAGCGGCCCGACGGATCTGCTCGACGACCGCTACGCCGAGGTCACCGAATTGTGCGGCCGCCCCCTCTATCTCCTCCGCGGCGCCGCCCGCGACACTCCGGTGGACCCCTGCGGCACTGGCTGACTGCGGGGCGCCTCCCAGCAGGGTTGCTCGGGGGACGTTCGGCAGGGCTTCGGGCCGGTGGTGCCTGCCGAACGTCCCCTCCGCGCGTTCAGAGGGTCACGTCCTCCAGCATCTCCGTGACCAGCGCGGCCACGGGCGAGCGTTCGGAACGAGTGAGGGTGACGTGCGCGAACAGCGGGTGGCCCTTGAGTTTCTCGACCACCGCGACGACACCGTCATGGCGCCCCACCCGCAGGTTGTCGCGCTGCGCGACGTCGTGCGTGAGGACGACCTTGGAGTTGGCGCCGACGCGCGACAGTACCGTCAGCAGGACGTTGCGCTCCAGCGACTGGGCCTCGTCGACGATGACGAACGAGTCGTGCAGCGATCGCCCGCGGATATGCGTCAACGGCAGCACCTCGAGCATGTCCCGATCGAGGATCTCCTCGACGACCGCCTGCGAGGTGACGGCGCTGAGCGTGTCGAAGACCGCCTGCGCCCACGGCCCCATCTTCTCGGACTCGCTGCCCGGCAGGTACCCGAGTTCCTGCCCGCCGACGGCGTAGAGCGGCCGGAACACGACGACCTTCTTGTGCTGCCCGCGTTCGAGCACCGCTTCGAGGCCGGCGCAGATCGCCATCGCCGACTTGCCGGTTCCGGCGCGACCTCCGAGCGAGACGATCCCGACGCTGGGGTCGAGGAGGAGATCGAGCGCGACCCGCTGCTCTGCGGAACGGCCGTGGATGCCGAAGGCGTCACGGTCGCCGCGGACGAGCTGGACGCGCTTGTCCGCGGTCACCCGCCCGAGTCCGCTGCCGGCGGCCGACAGCAGGACCAGGCCGGTATGGCACGGCAGTTCGCGCGCCTCCTCAAGGTCGACGATGCCGTCGTCGTACAGGGCGTCGAGGTCGGCCGTCTGCACCTCGAGTTCGCGCATCCCCGTCCAACCGGTCTCCAACGCCCATTCCGCGCGGTACTCCTCGGCCTTGAGCCCGACGGCAGACGCCTTGACCCGCATCGGCAGGTCCTTGGACACGAGCGTCACGACGTGTCCCTCGTTCGCCAGGTTGCGCGCCACCGCGAGGATGCGCGTGTCGTTGTCGCCCAGACGGAAGCCCGCCGGCAGCGACTCGGGATCGGTGTGGTTCAGCTCGACTCGCAATGTTCCGCCCTCGGTGCCGATCGGAAGCGGCGCGGCGAGCGTGCCGTGAGCGAGGCGCAGGTCGTCGAGGAAACGCAGTGCGTTGCGGGCGAAGTACCCGAGCTCGGGATGGTGTCGTTTCGCTTCGAGCTCGCTGATCACGACCACCGGGATGACGACCTCATGCTCATGGAAACGCTGCATGGCTGCCGGGTCCGCGAGCAGGACGCTCGTGTCCAGGACATACGTGCGGCGCGGGGCATCGGTCGGGGCGTTGCTCTGTGTCACAGCCACGGCTGTCTCCTCGAGAGCCTCGTGCGCACCCTGCACCCGGCCCTCAGTTAGTGATCGAGTCTGACCAAGGGCACCGTTGTCTCAGGGGCGAGCGTCGGCACATTCTGAACGTACGACCGATGCAGGCCCGCGGCGCGGCGACACGCGGTGACAGCGCGTGACGGGAGGGTCAATTCCCGGTGACGAGCCGGCGACGGGTCAGGCGCCGAAGCGCCGCTCCCGCGAGGCGTACGAGCGCATCGCGCGCAGGAAGTCGACCCGGCGGAATGCCGGCCACAGTGCGTCGGAGAAATAGAACTCCGAGTGGACGCTCTGCCAGAGCAGGAAGCCGCTCAATCGCTGCTCGCCGGAGGTGCGGATGACGAGATCCGGGTCGGGCTGGCCCTTGGTGTAGAGGTGCTCGGCGATGTGGTCGACGTCGAGCGTGCTGGCGACCTCCTCGAGCGACTTGCCCTTCGCCGCTTGATCGAGCAGCAGCGAGCGCATCGCATCGGTGAGTTCCTGGCGTCCGCCGTAGCCGACGCAGATGTTGACGTTGAGGCCGTCGATGCCCTCGGTACTTTCGGCGGCGCGTTTGAGCCGAGCCGCCGACTCCGGCGGCAGCATGTCGAGGTTGCCGATGAGCTGGAGCCGCCACCGGCCCAACTGCGCGAGTGACTCGACCATCTGCTCGATGACCGACAGGAGCGCCGCAAGCTCGTCGGGGGGACGACGGAGGTTGTCGGTACTCAGCACCCACAGGGTCACGATCTTGACGCCGAGTTCGTCGCACCAGCCGAGGAACTCGGTGATCTTCTCGGCGCCTGCCTGGTACCCGAAGTCGACGCCGGCGCCGGCTCCGCGCGCCCACCGTCGGTTGCCGTCGACGATCGCGCCGACGTGATGCGGCAGTCGTTCGGGGTCGAGCATCTTGGACAGCCGACGCTCGTACACGCCGTACAGCAGGTCGCTCATCCCCATGCCGCTCAGCCTACGCTCTGCCGATACTGGGTCGAGCCACTATCCTCGACCTGTGACGCGACGGTCCTCAGAACGAGTTCTCGACGACGTCTCCGACCGTCTTCAATCGAGGGTCGAGGACATCAAACCCAAGCTCCGCGGCTGGCTGCATCTGGCCACGGCGCCGCTGGCGTTCTTCTCCTTCATCGTGATGCTGGTGCTCGCCGACGACCCCGAGGCGCGCGCCGGTGCCGCCGTGTTCATGGTCAGTTCGCTCGCGCTCTTCGTCGTCTCGGCCGTCTACCACACGGGGACATGGCGCGGGAGCGTCATGCAGACGCTCAAACGCGTCGACCACTCGAACATCTTCATCATGATCGCGGGCTCGTACACCCCGTTCTCGCTGTTGCTGCTCAACGGCCGGCACGCCGCGATCATGTTGAGTCTGGTCTGGGGCGGGGCGTTGCTGGGCGTGCTGTTCAAGGTCTTCTGGCTCCACGCGCCACGGTGGAACTACGTCCCGCTGTATCTGCTGCTCGGATGGGCCGCGGTCCTCTACTGGCCCGAGTTCGCGGAGGCTGCGCCGACGTCCGTGCTCGTGCTGATGGTCGTCGGCGGCGGGCTCTACACGCTCGGTGCGCTCGTCTACGGGTTCAAGCGCCCCGACCCGTTCCCCCGCTGGTTCGGCTTCCACGAGGTCTTCCACGCGCTCACGATCGCCGCGTTCATCGTCCACTACATCGGTGTCAGCCTCCTCGTCTACGGCTGACTCGCGGTCGCGATCCTCCCCGCTGATGGAGGATTACCAGGTGACGTAGGTTTTCTTCACTTCTCCGGGTGAACTCACCCGGAGAAGTGACAAGAAAACTACATCACCTGGTAATCCGCGGTCAGGTCAGCGGGGTCGGTGATGGGGCGCTGGCAGGTGTGATCACGGCAGACGTAGACGGCCGTCCGGCCGTCGATGCGGGTCTTGGCCTCGAACAACGGGATCGCCGCCCCTTCGTCCGCGCGGACGACCACCGCGCCCGCCGTCGTCAGTCCGAGAGCAGCCCGGTAGAGCACCGGGTCGTCGCCGACGACCGCCACTTCCGCCGGGCCCGCGAGCACCGCTTCGGCGGCGGCCAGCGTCCAGCCCGCGTACCGGGGCACCTGCTGCGCCAGCGGAGCCGCCGCGCTGATGGACTCCTCCGCGGCCTCGCGGTAGCGCTGCTCCCCCGTCACCGCCGCCATCGCGAGCATCGCGTGCGCGACCGCTGACGTGCCCGACGGCGTGACGTTGTCGGACGGATCCTGGGGCCTCACCAGCAGTTGCTCGGCGTCGTCGGCCGTGTCGAACCAGCCGCCGTCGGGATCGGCGAAGTGCTCGAGCACCCGGTCGAGCAGACTCTGGGCGCGATCCAGCCAGGCCGGATCCCCCGTCACACCGAGGACGGCGATGAACGCCTCGGCCATCGTGCCGTGATCCTCGAGGACACCGGCGTTGCGGGACGGCTCACCGTCGCGCGAAGTCCGGACCACGCCGTCGCGCACGTGGACCCGCCACAGCAGCTGGGCGGCCTCGACCGCCGCCTCCACGAAGGCCGGTTCCTCGAGGAGCACGCCCGCTTCGACGAGCGCCGACACCGCCAGCGCGTTCCACGCCGCGACGACCTTGTCGTCACGCGCGGGACGGGTGCGCTCCGCGCGGGCCTCGAGCAACGCCGCCCGCACCCGTTCCCAGCGCTCGGGATCGTCGGGGTCCTCGCGCAGTTGCAGCGTCGACAGCCCCCGTTCGAACGTGCCGGCGGCCGTCACGCCGAGCAGCGACGCCGCCCACGCCCCGTCCACCGCTCCGAGCGTGCGCATCAGCTGGTTGGGGTTCCAGACGTAGAACGTTCCCTCGTGACCGTCGCTGTCGGCGTCGAGGGCCGAGGCGAACCCGCCCTCCGGCGTTCGGAGCTCCCGGAGCAGGAACCACGCGCTCTCGCGCGCGATCCGCTCGCCGAGCGGCGCGCCGGTCTGGCGCCACCAGTGCAGATAGAGGCGCAGCAGCAGCGCGTTGTCGTAGAGCATCTTCTCGAAGTGCGGCACACGCCAGTGGCGATCGACGCTGTACCGGGCGAAACCGCCCCCGAGCTGGTCGTACATGCCACCGCGGGCCATCGCCTCGCACGTGCGCTCGACCATGGAGAGCGACACCTCGTCCCCGGTGCGCGCGTGATGACGCAAAAGGAACTCCAGCACCATGGACGGCGGGAACTTGGGCGCGCTACCGAACCCGCCGAAGTCGCTGTCGAACTCCCCGATGAGCGCGTCGACGGCTCCGGCGAGATGGTCCGGTGTCAGCGCTCCCCCGCCGCCTGCTCCGCGGTCGGCGAGGAAGGCCCGCACCTGCGCGCCCGCCTGGACGATCTCCTCGCGACGGTCGCGCCACGCCTCGGCGAGCGCCTGGAGGACCTGGGGGAACGCCGGGTGCTGACCCGCCGGCTCGGGCGGGAAGTAGGTGCCCGCGAAGAAGGGCTCGCCGTCGGGCGTCAGCACGCAGGTCATGGGCCAGCCGCCCTGACCGGTCATCGCCTGCGTCGCTTGCATGTAGATCGCATCGACGTCCGGGCGTTCCTCGCGATCGACCTTGATGTTGACGAAATGCTCGTTCATGAACGCCGCCGTGGCCGGGTCCTCGAAGGACTCGTGCGCCATGACGTGGCACCAGTGGCACGCGGCGTATCCGACGCTCAGGAGGATGGGGCGATCGGTGCGCCGCGCCTCCTCCATCGCTTCGGGGCCCCACTCCCACCAGTCCACCGGGTTGTCGGCGTGCTGACGCAGATAGGGCGACTGGGCCTGAGCGAGGCGGTTCGTCATACCTCCACGCTGGCACACCCGGCCCGACGACGCATCGAGCGGCGGCGGTGGCGCTCCCCGGGGGAAGCGCCACCGCTCACCTCAGCGTGCCTCGTGCTCGGCGTTGCGCGCCGGCTCGGCCGCCGCCGCGTCGGACTCCCAGAAGTCGGCACCCTTGATGCCGAGTTCGGAGGGACGGAACACCGGATCGAGACCGGCGCGACGCTGCCGGTCGTAGTCGCGGGTCACCTTGATGACCGTGCCGGACAGGGCCAGGATGCAGAGCATGTTGACCCAGCCGAGCGTGCCGTAACCGATGTCGCCGATCCCCCACATCGCGTCGGCGCTGATGATGGCGCCCGTGAACGTGATGACGAGCATTCCGAGCTTCAGTACGGGGTCACCGACGCGGCTGGACTCGGTGCCGGTGAGGTAGACGAGGTTGGTCTTGGCGATGTAGAAGAACGCCACCAGCGTCGTGAAGGCGAAGAAGAACAGGGCGATCGCCACGAACGCCGACCCGAAGCCCGGCATGACGGTGCTGATGACCTCCTGCGTGTAGGCGGCCCCCGCCTCCAGACCCGGCACGTGCTCGACGATCGGCTCGCCATCGGCGGCGAAGACGTTGTACGAACCGGTCATGACGATCATCAACCCGGTCGCGAAGCAGACGACCACGGTGTCGATGAAGATCGAGAACGACTGCACGAGGCCCTGCTTGACCGGGTGCGTGACCGACGCGGCGGCCGACCCGTAGGTGCCCTCGCCGACGCCGGCGACGTTGGAGAACACAGCTCGGCGCACACCCCATGCGACAGCTGCGCCGACGATGCCGCCGAACACCTGATCGGTGCCGAACGCCGAGGCGAAGATGAGTCGGAACGTCGGGACGATCTGGTCGACGTTCACCAGGGTGATGACCAGCGCGGCGAGCACGTAGCCGACGGCCATGATCGGCACCATGATCTGCGCGGCGGCGACGATGCGCTTGGTGCCTCCCACGATCACGAACGCCATGAGGGCCGTGATGAAGACCGCGGTCACCCAGGTGGGGATGCTGAACGCGCCTTCCATGCTCGAGGCGATGTTGTTGGACTGGACACCCGGGAAGACGAATCCGTAGCCGACCATGGCCAGCGTCGAGACCAGGACCGCCAGCCACTTGAGCTTCAGCCCGTGCTCGATGTAGAACGGCATGCCACCGCGGTGCTCATCGTTGACCTTGCGCTTGAACACCTGCGCGAGCGTCGACTCGGCGAACGAGCTGGCCGAGCCGAGCAGGGCGCAGATGACCATCCAGACCAGCGCTCCGGGACCACCGGCAGCGATCGCGGTGGCGACGCCGGCGATGTTGCCGACGCCCACGCGGCTGGCCAGGGTCAGCAGCAGAGCCTGCAGTGAGGAGATGCCATCGTCCGACTGTCGCTTGTCCGTGATGAGCCGGCCAGCGCGAAGTACGCCATGGGATTCCAGATGGAATCGTTGATGAGGTGAGATTGGAAGGCGGGTGGTTGCCCGCCCCTGGATGCACGACTCGTCGCCAGCGCCCGAGGACCGCTGTGGCTGCCGTCACACCGGGGTAGCATATTACACAGCACATATCACCCAATGCGCGCGAAGGACCCCCTTTTTCGTGGTCGCGATCGCATCGCGCCTGGTCAGAAGGGGGTGAGGAAGGAGAGGTGCGTCACAGGTCGGACGGCGGCCAGACGAGATCGAACCGCTCGAAAACGATCTCGAGGGCGTTCAGTTCGTCGTCGGTCGGCGTCGGCTCGACGACCCGACGGAAGTACCGGCGGTGGGCCTCGAGCCAGTAGCGCCGGCTGCGGTCGCCCTCGCCCTCGTCCCAGGCGAACTGGTCGTCGACGCTGTCGAGACGTCCGACCCGGACGTCGGTCGTGCGGAGAATGGCGCGCTGCCGACCGGCACCGTCGGTCATGACCCAGTGCGTGCCGACCGCCGGGATGCCGTAGGTGGCAAGGCCGGCTGTAGCGCGTTTAGGACCGCGCAGCACCAGCTCGAGGAGCTCGTCCGCGAGCTCGGGCGAATCGCCGAACTGGTCGATTTCGGGCACCTCGGCCGCATACTGCGGATAGGCCTGGACGTAGTCGTCCCAGAGGGTCACGGCGTGGTGTCGTCGTCGCCTGGGGTCTCCGGCGACGACGTGTCCTGCTCGTCCTCGCCCTGCCACGGCTCGCGGGCCCGCCGCGCCATCCGCGCGAACGACCACAGCAGTAGCGCGACCACGATGAACAGAAGCAGGGTGAAGCCACCCGCGAGCCAGCCGATCGACTGGTTGCCTTCGGGGTCGATCTCCTCGGCGGCGATCATGACCGACGGCAGATAGCTGAAGTCCACGCCTTCAGACTAGGCCGTGGCGCCATCAGGAGCCCCGCGGGCCCGCGGTCAGCGCAGCCCGGCGAACAGGTCGTCCTCGGGAAGTGTCGTGTCGACGAAGCTCTTGACGAGTTCGTAGTCCTCGGTGGGCCACGCTTCCTTCTCGATCTCGCGCGGCACGGCGAACCAGAAGCCGTTCGGGTCGATCTGCGTCGCGTGGGCGATGAGCGCCTCGTCGCGCACGTGGAAGTAGTCCGCACACGGCACGTGCGTGGTGACTCGCTTCTCGCGTTCAGGGTCGAAAGGACGATTCATCCGCTCGGCGTAGGGCGATTCGAGTCCGTGCCGGCGCATGGCCGCCTCGATCGCCTCCATACGGCGCCGCGACCATCCGAAGTGGTAGTAGAGCTTGCTGACCTGCCACGGCTCGCCCAGCTCGGGGTACCGCTCCGGGTCAGCCGCCGCCTCGAAGGCGTAGACGCTGATCTCGTGGCACTTGATGTGGTCCGGGTGGGGATAGCCGCCGTTCTCGTCGTACGTCGTCATGACGTGGGGACGGAAGGAGCGGATGAGCCGGACGAGCGGCGCGGCCGCCTCTTCCAACGGAACGAGTGCGAAGCACCCTTCAGGCAGCGGCGGCTTGGGGTCGCCTTCGGGCCATCCGGAGTCGACGAAGCCGAGCCAGTCCTGCGTGATGCCGAGGATGTCGCGCGCCCGCTCCATCTCCTCGCGCCGGATCTCCGAGATGAGGTCGGGGTTCTCCAAGATCCCCGGGTGCTCGAAGCCCGGGTTGAGGATGGAGCCCCGCTCACCGCCGGTACACGTCACGACGTGCACGTCCACACCCTCGGCCACGTACTTGGCGGTCGTGGCTGCTCCCTTGCTGGACTCGTCGTCCGGGTGCGCGTGCACGTGCATCAGTCGAAATCGTTCGTCCACGGGCTCCATCTTTTCACGGCGATGGTGCGGACCTGACGTCACGACCGGTTTGAGACACTGGGGGCATGACCGATCTGTCCGAGCGGTACGGGCGCCGCGCGACCCCACGCTGGGTGTGGCCGCTCGTGGCCGTGCTCGGGATCTCCGTCGGCGTTGCCTGGGCGGCATGGGTCGCGTGGGACGACGTCCCGCCGTACCAAGCAGAGGTGTTCGGCTACGAGGTCGAGTCCGACGAGCTCACCTCGATCACCGTCAACGTGTACCGCAGCGAGGACGATCTTCCTCTGGAGTGCGAGGTGTACGCCCAGGCGGAGAACAAAGCGGTCGTCGGCGAGACGATCATCGAGGTTCCCGCCGACCCCCGCCACACCCGAGTCCGCGCGGACATCGTCACCGAGCAGCGCGCCACCACGGCGACGCTTCGGGCCTGTGAACCCGCCTGATTCCTGGTAGACTCGGAGTTTCAACCCCGGGTGGTGACCCGGGGTTCCGTACGTGGAGGAGGCATCATGACGTCTACCGAGTCCGACACCATCTGGGTCACTCAGGAGGCTTACGACCGCTTGACGGCGGAGCTCGAGCATCTCAAGTGCGAGGTGCGTGCCGACATCACGGCCAAGATCGCCGCCGCCCGTGAGGAGGGCGATCTGCGCGAGAACGGCGGGTACCACGCCGCGCGCGAGGAGCAGGGCAAGACCGAGGCTCGCATCCGCCAGCTCGAGGACATGCTCCGCCGGGCCGAGGTCGGCGAAGCACCCGCGGACGACGGACTCGTCGAGCCGGGCATGAAGGTCACGATCCGCTTCGCTGGCGACAGCGACACCGAGACGTTCCTCCTCGGCTCGCGCGAGCTGCTGAGCATGGACTCCAGCGTCGACCTCGACGTCTACTCGCCCACCTCGCCGCTCGGCGCGGCGATCTCCGGCAAGAAGGTCGGCGACGAGGCGACTTACGAGGCCCCCAACGGCAAGAGCATCACCGTCGAGATCCTCGACGCCACGCCGTTCTGAGTCGACACCCGAACGCCCCCGGCACGATGCCGGGGGCGTTCGTCATTCCCCTGCGGCCCGGGCGGTGAGTGAGCGTCCATTCCCCGCGCCGAGCGGTGAGTATGCGTCCATACTGACCCTCCGAATGGACCCATACCCACCGCCCGGCGCGGGAGAGGGCGTCAGAAGAGGTCGTACCCGAGGCGGGTGAGGTGTTCGCGCAGTTCCTCACGGTGCTCGGGGCCGCGCGTGGCCACCTGCAGTGCGACCTCGACCTGGCGCACGCCCAACGCCTCCGACGCGCGGTCGTGATTCACGTTGAGCACGTTGACGTCGTTGCGCGCCAGTTCGGTGAGCAGCCGCATCAGCTCGCCCGGGCGGTCCGAGATCCGCACGCGGAACATCATGAAACGCCCGGCCGAGGCGAGACCGTGCCGGATGACCTCGAGGAGCAGGAGCGCATCGATGTTGCCGCCGGACAGCACCGAGACGACGGGGCCCGCGAAAGCGTCGGGACGTTCGAGCAAGGCGGCCACCCCCGCGGCCCCGGCAGGCTCGACGAGCAGTTTCGCGCGCTCCAGGAGTCCGATCAGCGCCGTGCTGAGCGTGTCTTCACCGACGGTGACGACCTCGTCGACGTAGTCGCGGATCACCCCGAAGGGAACGTCGCCGGGGCGCGCGACCGCGATGCCGTCGGCCATCGTCGGTTCCAGCGCAGCCAGCTGGGGCTCGCCCTTGGCCAACGAAGGCGGGTACGCGGCGACGGCCTCGGCCTGCACGCCGACGATCTGCAGGTCCGGACGCTCCTGCTTCAGCAGGGCGATACCCGCCGCCAGCCCTCCCCCGCCGAGCGGCACGAGGATCGTCCGCACGTCCGGCTGCTGCTCGACGATCTCGAGCCCGACCGTGCCCTGCCCAGCCAGGATGTCCTCGTGGTCGAACGGGTGGATCAGCACGGCACCGGTGCGCTCGCTGAACTCGACGGCAGCCTCGAGCGCGTCGGTGACGCCGGCCCCGTGGAAGCGAACGTCTGCCCCGTAACCGAGCGTCGCCTGCACCTTGGGAAGCGCGGCGCCCTCTGGCATGAAGATCGTTGCCGTCGTGCCGAGCTTGCGCGCCGCAAGTGCCACGCCCTGCGCATGATTGCCGGCGCTCGCCGCGACGACGCCGCGAGCACGCTCGGACTCGGCGAGTCGCGCGATCCGCACGTAGGCACCGCGCACCTTGAACGAACCGGCCCGCTGCAGGTTCTCGCATTTGAGATACACCGGAGCACCCACAAGATCGGCCAGCCACCGCGAGTGGGCGACCGGCGTCACCTCCGTGACACCGTGGAGGAGAGCACGGGCGGCGCGTACATCGTCGAGGTCCACCGAGCCAGAATAGGCCGCCGCCCCGGTCACCGATCCGCGTGGACACGGCGACGCCCGGTCGCCCCCTGCCGGAGCAGGCGACGACCGGGCGTCAGCGTCCGTGAAGGGTCAGCCCTTGAGGCTCTCGATGAAGTTCGGGTTCTCCTCGAGCCACGCCTCGACGGCCTCGTCCTCGCGGCCCTCCCCGTACTCGTTCACCACCAGGTTCTCGAGCGAGCCGTAGGCCTCATCGTCGAGCTTGAAGTTCGCGAACATCTCCGCGAGCTCGGGGTACTCCTCGGAGAAGCCGGCGGTGGCGATCGCGTTGAGCGTCTCGGCCTCACCCAGCGCGCCCTCGGGGTCCTCGAGGTCCTTGACCGGGAACTCGGAGTTCGCCCAGAACGGCTTCCAGAGCGTGACGACGATGTCCTCCTGCGCGCCGGTGGCCTTCTTCAACTCCGCGAGCATCGCGGTCGTCGAGGACTCCACGAGCTGGTACTCGTCGTCGAGTTCGTAGGTGGGGATGACGCTCTCCTTGGTCTGCTTGGTCAGACCCGCGCCGGGCTCGATGCCGACGATCTTGCCGTCGAACATGTCGGCGTTGCCCTTGAGGTCGGCGATCGAGTCGATGTCGGTGTACTCGGGCACCGCGAAGGTGAGCTTGGCCCCGTCGTAGTACGCGCCGAGGTCCTCCAGGTCGTCGCCGTACTCCTCCATGTACGAGGCATGGGTGACCTCGGGCCAGGCCGAGGGATACACGTCGATGTCGCCGTTCGCGACGCCGGTGTAGAGCGGAGCGGCCTCGGAGATCTCCTCGATCT
This sequence comes from Aeromicrobium camelliae, assembly GCF_003850045.1. Taxonomy (GTDB): domain Bacteria; phylum Actinomycetota; class Actinomycetes; order Propionibacteriales; family Nocardioidaceae; genus Aeromicrobium; species Aeromicrobium camelliae. The sequence goes on from NZ_RQJX01000015.1 coordinate 96,722, forward strand.
TGACCTCATAGCCCTCCTCCTCGAGCACGTGCTTCCACAGGTGCGCGGTGCTCAAGCCGTCGGTCCACGAGGGGATGATGCCGAGCGTGATCGACTTGTCAGCGCCGTCGCCGCCATCGCCGCTCGCATCGTCGCCGCCACCACAGGCACCCAGGGTCAGGCCCAGCGCGACAGCTCCGGCGAGCAGGCCGGTCGCGCGCTTACGTCCACTCAACTTCATGTTCTCCTCTTTCGATTCGTTGTCAGCGTGCGTTCAGTTCGTTGCGTTTGACTCGAGGTCACGCGGTGGCGGGGGTGCGGGCGGACGCGTCGTCCGTCGCCGTCCGGCTCGCCGGCGGGGTCCGGCGACCGGCCCGGCGGCCGCGGAGACGACCGAGACCGCCCTCACCCACAGCGGCCGTCACCCGATCCAGGTAGATCGCGAGCACCACGACGGACAGTCCGGCCTCGAAGCCGAGGCCCACGTCGAGGCGTGAGATCGAGCTGGTCACCTCACTGCCGAGGCCTCCGCCACCCACGAGCCCGGCGATGACGGCCATGGACAGCGCGAGCATGATGACCTGATTGATGCCGGCCATGATCGTGGGCATGGCGAGCGGGAGCTGGATGCCGCGCAGGATCTGACCCGGGGTGCCGCCGAAGGCCTGCCCGGCCTCGACGACCTCCGGGTCGACTTGGCGGATACCCAGTTCGGTGAGCCGCACCCCTGGCGGCAGCGCGAAGATCACGGTCGCCACGAGACCGGCGGGCACTCCGATGCTGAAGAGCGTCACCACCGGTACGAGCCACACGAACGCGGGCATCGTCTGCATGAGGTCCATGACGGGTCGCACGACCCGGCTCACCCCGTCCCAACGTGCCGCGGCGATTCCGATGGGAATGCCGATCACCAACGCGACGATGGTGGCGACCAGCACGAGCGACAGCGTCTGCATCGCGTTGTCCCACTGGTCCATGCCGACGACCGCCAACAGGCTCACTGCGGCGAGGAGTGCGAGCTTCCAGTCCCGCAGCAGCCAGGCGATCAGCGCGAACACGGCGACGAGCACGACGGCCGGCGGCGCCTGCAACATGTCGGTCAGACCACCGACGGTCGTGCCGATCAGGTCGGCCACCGCGCCGAAGAACGTGCCCATCGAGTCCTGGACCCAGTCGAAGGCGGTCTCGACCCAGTCGCCGACAGGGATGCGGGGAACGCCGGACTCCACGGTCTCGGTACGCAGGACGGAACTCATCGGATCACCTCGGTCACTCGCACGGGGGTCGCTGGACTCGACGCGCGGCCCATCACGCGGTGGGCTCCGCGACGGGGGCGGTGAACCCGATTCCGTCTGGCGCGTCGGTCACGGCGTCGCCGCCGACCGCCCCCAGGGCGCTGAGCAGCGTCACCCGAGGAATGACGCCGACGAGCCGCCCGTCCTCGACGACCGCGAGCGCAGCGGGGCTCTCGGCCGACACCGTGAACAGATCGGCCACGGCCACGTCCGGCGTGACGGTGGTCGCGGGGACCACGAGTCCGTCCAGGTCACCCTGGCCCCGTTCGACAGCGCGGACGACGTCCTTCTCCGTCACGGCGCCGACGAGGCGATGCTGGCGGTCGACCACCAGGAGCGAACCCAGCTGGTGCTCGCGCATGAGCTTGTGCGCCGTGCGCGGCCCTTGCGTGGACCCCAGGACGGCGACGGGTCGCTCCATCACCGACGAGGCGGTGAGGACGCGAGTCCGGTCGACGTCCTGGACGAACTGCGCGACGTAGTCGTTCGCAGGGTTGTTGAGAATCTGCTCTGACGTGCCGATCTGCTCGATCCGGCCGTCGCGCATCATCGCGATGCGGTCGCCGAGACGCATCGCCTCGTTGAGGTCGTGCGTGATGAAGACGATCGTCTTGCCCAGGCGCGACTGCAGTTCGACGAGCTGGTCCTGCATCTCGCGGCGGATCAGCGGATCGAGGGCGCTGAAGGCTTCGTCCATGAGCAGGATCTCGGTGCCGGCGGCGAGGGCGCGGGCGAGTCCGACCCGCTGGCGCATGCCGCCCGAGAGCTCGCCCGGCAGCGAACCGCCCCAACCGCCGAGGCCGACCATCGCGAGCGCGTCCTCGGCGCGCTGCTCCCGCTCGCTGCGGTTCATGCCGCGCAACTGCAGCCCGTACGCAGCGTTCTCCCCGACCGTGCGGTGCGGCAGCAGAGCGAAATGCTGGAAGACCATGCTGACCTTCTCGCGGCGCACCGCGCGCAGGCCCTTGGCGTCGAGGGCGTTGATGTTCTGCCCGTCGATGCGGATCTCGCCGGCGGTGGGCGTCAGCAGACCGTTGATCATGCGGATCAAGGTGGACTTCCCGGAGCCGGACAGACCCATCGCCACGAAGATCTCGCCGCGTTCGGCGGTGAAGCTCGCGTCGATCACCGCGGCCGTCAGGCCGTCACGACGCAAGTCGTCTCGGGATTCGCCGCGCGCCAAGCGGGGGACACCGCGCTCGGCACCGCGGCCGAACACCTTGTACAGCTGGTCGGCATCGATCAGTGCCACGTCAAAAGCCTCGTCTTCCGGGCTTACCGTCGCGTCCCCCCGGCCGCGTAAGCCACTGCCATCGGTTGCGTTCTCTGTCGGTCTCAGTCAGCGACAGGTGACTCTACCAGCGATTCTCAGCAGCCGTTCAGGGGGGCTTCAGGAATGCTGAAAGCGGAGGGTGGTGGCGCGTGGCGCTACAAGTCCTGCGATTCGTCCCCCACGACGCCGTCGGTGACGGGTGGTTCGCCTTCGGCGAGGTGCCGGACGATGCTGTTGACGCACGCGGCGAAGGGCACCGCGAGCAGCGCGCCGACGATCCCCGCGACGACGATGCCGGCGGCGATCGCCACGATGATCGCCAGCGGGTGAATCGCCACGATGTGCCCCATGAGGAAGGGCTGCAGGACGTGCGATTCGATCTGCTGGACGGCCACGACCCCGGCCAGCATCAGCAGTGCAGTGATGGGGCCGTGCGCCACGAGGGCCACCAGCACCGCGACCATGCCCGAGATGAGAGCGCCCACGATGGGGATGAAGGCGCCGAGGAACACGAGCACACCGATGGCCAGCGCAAGCGGCACCTGCAAGATGACCGCGACCAGCGCGATCCCCACGGCATCGGCGAGGGCGACCAGGACCGTCGCCCGGACGAACGCGGTGAGCGACCCCCACGCCGCACGCCCCGACGAGCGCACCTTGTCGCGCGAGGCACGCGGGAAGAACTGCACGACCCAATCCCAGATCTTCGCGCCGTCGTAGAGGAAGAAGAAGGTCGCGAAGATCGCGATGAAGAAGCCCGCGACGAAGTGGGTGACCCGGGTACCGACTTCGGTGGCCTGACTGACGACGGAACTGTCGCTCGACGCGATCGCCGCCTGGACTCGATCGATCCACTGGGCCAGCTGGGCGTCGCTGAGGTTGAGCGGCCCTTGCTTGGCCCAATCCTGAAGTTGAGCGATGCCCTCGACCACGGCGTCGCGCAAATCGTTGAACTGCGTGGACAGCTGCGTCCCGACGACCGTGATGAGGCCGCCCACGGCGACCAGCATGCCGATGACGACGATGAACGTGGCCACGATCCGCGGCACTTTGCGCCGGTGCATCGCGTCGACGGCACCGGCGGTCAACGCCGTGAGCAAGAGGCCGACGGCGAGCGGGACCGTGACTTCGGAGAGGAAGCCGAGCAGCCACGCGAGCGCATAGCCCGCCACGGCGATGACGATCAGGCGCCACGACCAGGCCGCGGCGATCTCGATGCCGACCGGAACCTCGTAGCGCCGGCCCTCCGGACGCGGACTCTGACTACTCACTCTTCGAGACTAAGGGAACAGACCGACGCCGCACGGCGTTGTGTGACATGTCCGCACCTTCTCGACCAGTGATGAGGCGAACCATGATCTTCGGTCGCGACAAGACCCAGCTCCCCACCCCCGAGACCGCGTTGCCCGGACGCGAGTCCAGGCCGTTCGCGGTGGGTGACCGGCACCTCGTGACCGGCAACCCGATCGAGACGGATGGGCCTGAGGGCTTCGAGGTGGCCGTCTTCGGACTCGGGTGCTTCTGGGGCGAGGAGAAGACGTTCTGGGAGCAGCCCGGCGTCTGGTCGACCTCCGTCGGGTACGCGGGCGGCATCACGCCGCATCCGACGTACGAGGAGGTCTGCACGGGCCTGACCGGTCACGCGGAGGTCGTGCGGGTCGTCTTCGACCCCGCGGTCACCAGTTACGACCAGCTCCTCAAGGTGTTCTGGGAGAACCACGACCCGACCCAGGGCATGCGCCAGGGCAACGACCGCGGCAGCCAGTATCGCTCCATCCTGCTCACCACGAGCGAGGAGCAGCAGCGCAAGGCGGAGGCGTCGCGCGATGCCTACCAGCGGCAGATGACCGCCCACGGCTATGGGCAGATCACCACGCAGATCCGGCCGCTCGACGAGTACTACTACGCCGAGGAATACCACCAGCAGTACCTGGTGAAGAACCCGTTCGGCTACTGCCCGCTGCACGCGACCGGGGTGCAGTACGCCGACGTCTGAGCCCGCGAGGCCCTAGGCTGGCCGTCGTGAGCGTCAGGAGTCGGTGGAGCCGCGCGGAGCTCGAGTCCTTCGCAGGACGCACGATCCCCGACCTCCTCCCCGAGGGCGAACTCGCACTGCTGTTCGTGGGCATCAATCCCGGACTCGTGAGTGCCGCGACGGGTCTGCACTTCGCGCGGCGCGGCAACCGTTTCTACCCCGCGCTGCGCGACGCGGGCCTGATCGAGACGATCGACCCCGAGGAAGCGCGTCCGCAGCTCGCCGCATGCGGCGTCGGCATCACGAACCTCGTCGCCCGCGCGTCAGCTCGCGCTGACGAACTCGATCGCACCGAGCTAGTGGAAGGACGACAGCGGCTCGCCCACCTCGTCGAGGAACGCCGCCCGCGCGTCGTGGCCGTGCTGGGCGTGACCGCGTATCGCACCGCCTTCGGCGAGCCGCGCGCCGCGACGGGACGGCAGCCTCGGGACCTGGCTGGAGCGCAGTTGTGGGTGGCGCCGAACCCCAGCGGGCTGAACGCGCACGCCACGCCGGAGACCCTCGCCGCGGACTACGCCGAGATCGCCCGCGCCGCGGGCCTGCTGGACGCCTAGCCGGCACTCCGGGGCGCCAGCAGCGTCGGCATGACCTCGTACAGCGCGTCGATGAGGTGGCGTGTCGCGTCGGCGATCCGCTCCCCCTCGGGCGTGAGGGCGTACTCGACCCGCTGGCCGCCGGGCTGCTGATCGCGGACCACGAGTCCGTCACCTTCCAACGTCTTCAAGGTCTGCGAGAGCATCCGATCGCTGATGCCACCGATCGCACGTGCGATGTCGTTGAAGCGGCGAGGGCCCGGCCGCAGCGCGGCCAGGGTCAGTGCTCCCCACCGGCTGGTCACGTGATCGAGCACTGAGCGCGACGGGCAGTCGGTCGCGAACACGTCGAAGGCTCGCAGATCGACCATGGGGCACCTCCCGGCTCGTTTACTTACTCCAGTATAGTGCTTACGAAATGTAAGTACTCGACCAGGAGAACCCCATGACCATCGCCGTGACCGGATCGACGGGCGCCCTCGGCACCCTCGTCATCGACGCACTCGCTGCGCACGTCAACCTCGACCAGGTCGTCGCCCTCGCGCGCGACCCCCAGCGAGCGGCCCACCTCCGCGAGCGCGGAGCCCAGGTGCGCGCCTTCGACTACGACCAGCCCGAGCAACTGGAGGACGCACTCGCCGGCGTCACCGACCTGTTGCTGATTTCGAGCAACGCGGTCGGCCAGCGCGTCGATCAGCACCGCGCCGTCATCGACGCGGCCCGCGCCGCCGGCGTGGGCCGGATCGTCTACACCAGCGCGCTCGGAGCCAGCGACACCTCCCTCAACCCCGTCGCGCCCGACCACGTCGAGACCGAACGACTCCTCGCGGCCTCCGGCCTCCCTCACGTCATCGTGCGCAACGGCTGGTACAGCGAGAACTACCTGGGCGAACTCGAGAACGCCCGCCAGCACGGGGCCGTGATCACCAGCGCCGGAGACGGCACCGTCGCCTCGGCCGCTCGCGCGGACTACGCCGCGGCCGCCGCGGCCATACTCGTGGACCCCGACGCGAAGCCGGTCTATGAGCTGTCGGGCGACACCGCCTGGACATTCGACGACCTCGCGAAGGCGCTGGCCGCCGCCACCGGCGCGGACGTGGAGGTGCGCCGCGTCTCCGCGGACGAACACCGCGACGTGCTCCGCGAGGCGGGGCTGCCTGAAGGTGCGATCGAGTTCGTCGTCGGCGTCGACGCGGCCATCGCGCAGGGCGAGCTGGGGGTGACGACGAGCGAGCTCGCCGCGCTGATCGGACGACCCACCACGCCACTGAGCGACACCCTCGAGGCCGCCACTCGGGCCTGAAACGGCAGCGTTTTCGCCATCAGCGAAATGTAGGTGCGCGGACTTGGGTGAGCAAAGTTGAGTGACCTACACTCAACTTGTGACCGGTCGTGGGGACCGGGAACGTGAAGAAGGAGGACTGCCCATGTCGACCACACTTTCCCTGTTCACTCGCCGTGACCCCTTCGACGCCCTCATGCGCTCCGCGTTCGGCACCGGCACGTGGCCCGAGCCCCTGCGCACGGACTTCATGCCGGCCGCCGAGGCGGTACGCGACGGCGACGACGTCATCGTCCGGCTCGAAGTACCCGGTATCGACATCGAGTCCGACGTGACCGTCGAGGTCGTGCAGGACCGCCTCGTCGTGCGCGGCGAACGCCGTGACGAGCGGGCCGAGGACCGCGAAGGCCGCAGCATCCGCGAGATCCGTTACGGCCAGTTCGAGCGTACGTTCACGCTGCCGTCGCACATCGGCGCCGACGCAGTCAGCGCCTCGTACGACCGCGGTGTGCTGAACATCCGGGTGAGCGGCGTCTATGCGGGCACCGAGCCGACACGCATCACGATCAGCGAAGGCAGCACCACGAAGGCGCTCACGGCGGACGAGGACGACGCGACGGAGCGCTGATCGTCAGGGGACGCCGCCAGCGTGACGAGCATGGAGCAACGTCTCAGTCTCATCACGCTCGGCGTCACCGACCTCACCCGCGCGCGGGCCTTCTACGAGAGCGGCCTCGGGTTCGTCAAGAACAACGACGAACCCGAGGTCGCGTACTATCAGCTCCCGGGCCTGGTCCTCGCGTTGTGGTCGCGCGCCGAACTCGCGGCCGACACCGGCGTCGGCGACACCGGCTCCGGCTTCTCCGGGATCGCGCTTGCGTACAACACCCGCACGCGTGACGAAGTCGACGCGGTCGTCGAGCAGGCCGTCCAGGCCGGTGCCACCCTCACACGCGCGGCCGCGCCGACCCCATGGGGCGGGTACTCCGCCTACGTCGCCGACCCGGACGGCCACCTGTGGGAGGTCGCTCACAACCCGTTCTGGACGGTCGATGCCGACGGCCGGACGAGCCTGCGCTGAGCGTCAGTGCGAGACCGGGCATCGGCCCGCCCGGTCGTCACCACCATCGGCGTGGCCCGACGGTGCCTCCGACGACGGCGTCCGCGGCTGCAGCTCGAGCCGGAAGCCCTTCGGGACGATCGTGAGCCGTTCATCGATCCGCAGTTCGTAGTCCGGGTCTCCGCTGATCTCATAGCGGTGCAGGATGCGCGCGAGGACGAGGATGGCCTCGTGCAAGGCGAACTGCCGGCCGATACAGGCTCGTTCGCCCGTCCCGAACGGCTTGTAGATGTTCTTGGCCCTGCCGCGGCTGTTCTGTGGCAGGAAGCGATCCGGGTTGAACTGATCGGCGTCCTCACCCCAAACCCGCTGATCACGGTGCGTCAGCGGCAGGATGATCAGCGCCCAGTCGTCAGGCGTCATGCGGTACGTCCCGGCCAGCATCGTCTCCTCGCGCGGGCTGCGTGAGAACGCCGGAGCGGTCGGCCAGAGCCGCAGCGCCTCGTCGAGGATGCGGCGCAGGTAGCGGAACTTCGGCACCTGCTCGAACGTCGGTTCGGCGTCGGGATCAGGGCCCAGGATCGCGTCCGTCTCTGCGTGGGCCCTCGCCAACACGTCCGGGTGCCGCGAGAGGTAGTAGAGCGAGAAGCTGAGCGCGCCCGAGGTCGTCTCGTGGCCGGCGACCAGGAACGTGAGGATCTGGTGCCGGATGTTGACGTCGTCGAGCTTCTCGCCCGTCTGCGGGTGCGCGGTCCGGAGCATGAGATCGAGCAGGTCGCCCCGTTCTTCCCCACTGGCCCGCCGATCCGTGATGAGGCCGTCCACCAGTTCATCCACGTACGCGAGGTGATCGGCGTTCTCCGCATCGATCTTGCGGGCGATGCGCTTGCCGCCGGGAATGGTGTCGAGCGAGGACTTGCGCATGCCGGTGGTGAGCGCGGCGATCATCGCCGGCACGAACGGATGCACCTCGCGGGAGGTGAACGAGCCGAAGTCGCGACTGAAGGCGGTGCGACTGATCGTCTCCATCGTCAGCTTGGTCATGTCGGCGGTGACGTCGATCGGACCGTCCACCGCATCCCAGACATCGAACATCTCGCGAGCGGTGTCCAGCATGGTGGTGTGGTAGCCCCGCATCGAGTCCTTCGTGAAGGCGGGCATGAGGAGGTCGTGGGCGCGTTGCCAGTTCGGCTCGCCGTCGTACGCGGTGAACAAGGCGTCTCCGACGAACTCGCGGAGCGCCTCGAGGGCCGGCGACAGCGCCTTGCGGAACCGGCTCTCGTCGCAGAGCTCGGCCGCGAGTTCGGCGCTCTGCACGAAGACGAACTTCTGGCCGAACACGCGGATCTCGAAGATGTCGCCCATCGAGGGGGCGAGCCGCATGACGTTGGAGAGCGGCGTCCCGGTGCGCAGGTGCAGTGCGTCGCCCGCGATCGGGACCCGTCCGGCGGGATGCTCGAAGGTGTGGCCCGACCAGTCGTTCCGGACCGCCATCAGAGCTTCGTCCTCGAGGCGGCGAGGGCGAGCAAACGCTGGTATCCCGGGCCCACCGCGCGGCTGAGGATGTCGAGCGCCACCGCGTCGGGTCCGATGAGCACCCGGGCTTTCCGCTTCTCAACACCCCGCAGGATGATCTCGGCGGCGCGCTCAGGTGAGGTGCGGGCGATCCGGTCGAAGACTCCCTCGATGGTCTCGCGATCACGGTCGCCGGTCTTTCCGGCGTTACGAGCGACGTCCGTGCGGATGCCGCCGGGGTGGACGGAGGTGACGGCGACCGGTCGCTTGCGGAGCAGCATCTCGATGCGCAACGTCTCGGTGAAGCCACGCACCGCGAACTTGGCCGCGTTGTAGGCACCTTGCGTGGGCGATGCCATGATGCCGAAGACGCTGGAGACGTTGACGACGTGACCGTCGCGCGAGGCGATGAGATGGGGGAGGAAGGCCTTCGTCCCGTTCACCACGCCCCAGTAGTCCACATCGGTGACACGCTCGAGATCGGCGAACTCGAGTTCCTCGATGTCGCCGACGAACGTGATGCCGGCGTTGTTGATCACAAGATGCACGACGCCGAACTGCTCGACCACCTGTGATGCGTACGCGAACATGGCCTCGCGGTCGGCGACGTCGAGATGGTCCGCCCGGACCTCGGTGCCGTACTGCGCGGCCAGCGCTTCGGTCTCCTTGAGGCCCTCGTCATCGATGTCGCAGATCGCGATCCGCGCGCCCCGTTTGGCCAGTTCGAGAGCCAGCGCGCGACCGATGCCGGCGGCCGCTCCCGTCACGACCGCCACGCGGCCGGTGAAATATGTCATCCCTGCTCACCCCTTCGGCTCCAGATACCGACAGTATCCGTTTTCGGCGGGATGTGCGACGCCTCACATCTGGCGTCGGCGGGGCCGAAGCCGCAAGTCTGGCATCGGCGGTGCGGGGATGATCGCTCCATCATGGCCGTCGACGTGACCGAAGCGCGCTGCCTGGGCCTGCCAGTCCTCGCGCGCCTGCGCCACGTCCTCGTGCGTGCGGCCGATGAAGTTCCACCACATCACGAGCTCCTCCTCGAACGGTTCTCCGCCCAGCAGCATGATGATCGTGCTCTGATCGGCGTGAACCTCGACGCTTTCGCGTCCCGGTGCGAGGTACCGGAGACTGCGATGCTCGACCCGCTCCCCTTCGACGGTGAGGTCGGCGTCGACGGCGAGGATGCCGTGCTCGAATGCTGGAGAGACCGGCAGCCGGTGCGAGCCCGGCTGCAGCCGCACCTCGGCACCTATGGCCGGCGAGAACAGGGTGGCTTTCGAGCGCTCGCCCGCGAACTCCCCGACGAGGACGGTGGCCTGCCACCCCTGCCCGACGACGCGAGGAAGATCCGGGTGGTGCTCGAAGGCCGCGGGACCAAGGCGGGCGGCGTCGGGCAGCGCGACCCACAACTGGATGCCGTGCATGTCGGCGGGACCGTCGTCGACGACCGAGAACTCCGAGTGGGACACCCCGTCGCCGGACGTCATGAGGTTGAGTTCGCCCGGTTCCAGCACGACGTCGCTGCCGAGACTGTCGCGGTGGCGGATACGGCCGGTGATCGGCCAGGTGACGGTCTGCAGCCCCGTGTGCGGGTGCGGCAGCACCGTCATCGTCGCCGTGGTGGGCCCGAAGTGGTCGACGAAGCACCACGGCCCGATGGTCGGGAGACCGCGGCTGGGCAGGGTGCGGTGCACCGTGAGCTGGCGAAGCCCTCCGAGCGGGACTTCGCGGGCGGGGACGTTGTAGTCGCCGATCATGCGAGGAGCCGTTCGTGGAGGCGCTTGACGGTCTCGGCGTCGCCGCCGGCAGCGCGGAACCAGCCGTGCACGCCGTCCTCGTGCTGGTCCCATGCGTCGAGCACGGCGACGATGGCATCGACCGGGGTGGTGAAGTAGGCCGTCGGGAGCTCGGCGCGCCGTGGGCCGAAGACCCTTCGGAAACGCGCCTCGATCTCCTCCTCGTTGCGGGCGGTGACGAGGTAGTCGTCGACGATGTCATCGCGCTGCACGCCGAGCAGCGACAGGGTCAGCGCGACGGAGACGCCCGTGCGGTCTTTGCCGGCCGCGCAGTGCACGAGCGCGGTGCCGTCGGCGCGGGCGATCTCGTCGACGACCTCGACGAGATAGGGCGCCGAGGTGCGGAGCATGAGCAGGTAGAGATCCCCGAGGCTCTCCGGCGGCGCCACGCCCGGCTGCAGCGCGCTGAGCAGCGGGAAGTTGCGGATGCGGGCTCCCGTCGCCGTGAGCGGGTGCTCGGGCTCGACCTCATGGTGAGAGCGCAGGTCGAGCACCAGCCGCGGCGGCCAGGTGATGTGCTCGGGCACGCGGTCGTCGGACAACGGCAAGGCGCTGCGGAGCAGACGCCCCGGCTGAATCGCGCCGTCCGCGGCATGGAGACCGCCGACGTCGCGCAGATTGGGCACGTACTCGCTCACAGGACCATCGTAGGTGAGCGAACCCACACCCGGGTCAGCCTCATTCTCCCCCGCTCCCGGCGCAGGTGTCGCATGACGGAACTAGAATCGGCGCATGCCCCTGCTCCCCAAGACGACCGCGAAGGCCGCCGCCGGCGCAGTCGCAGCGATCTCGGGGGCGTACGGACTCCTCATGGGTGAGGTGCTGCTGGCTCGCCGCCGGATCGGCACGACCGACGAGGTGCCCCCGCTCGCCGATGGCGTCTATGGGGTCGACTTCCCCGGCACGCCGGTCAAGGTCCTCGTCATGGGCGACTCCACCGCCGTCGGGTATGGCATGAAGCGCGCCGACCAGACTCCCCCGGCCCTCATCGGCCTGGGTCTGTCGCACCTGTTCGACGCCCCCGTGGATGTGCGTTCCGTCGCCAAGGTCGGCGCTCGCTCGTCCCACCTGGCCGGACAACTCGAGGCGGCAGCCGACCACCAGCCCGACCTCGCGATCATTCTCGTCGGTGCCAACGACGTCACGCACCAGGTCTCACCGGGCCGGGCGACGCGTTTCCTCAGCGAGACGATCGCTCGTCTGCGCGCGGAGGGAGCAGAGGTCGTCGTCGGCACGTGCCCGGATCTCGGCACCGTCAAGCAACTCCCCCAGCCGCTGCGCTGGGTCGCGCAGTTGCTCAGCCGGCAGATGGCGCGAGCGCAGACCGTCGCCAGCGTCAAGGCCGGAGCTCGTGTCGTATCGCTCGCCGACCTGCTCGGCCCGCTGTTCGTCTCCAAGGGCGACGCCCTCTTCGGCGAGGATCGCTTCCACCCCTCGGCGATGGGCTACGCCACGATGGCGTCCTTCCTCAACGCCGCAGCGGCCGCGGCCTGGCGCGAGCGCGCCCATCAGGGCTACGCCGGGACTCCGCGCGACTACATGACCGTGACCGACGCGGCCGTCGAGGCCTCGGAGCACGGCGGCACCCAGGTCGTGCCCGACGGTCGCTGGGCGAGCGTGCTGCGGCGCCGGCGCTGAACGAACGCCAGCGGCGCGTGAGCACGCAGCCAGCGCACTCAGCGGTGCGCCACCACCCACCCGACCAGCTCAGCTGCGTACTAGCTCACCGCCCGACCTCTCATCGAGCATGCGAAAGGGCCGGCACCCGCGGGTGCCGGCCCTTTCAGCGCGAACGCGGTCAGTCGTTGTTGGCGAAGATCGCGAGGATGCGCAGGATCTCGATGTACAGCCAGATCAGCGTGACGGTCAGGCCGAAGGCTGCACGCCAGGACTCACGCTGCGGCAGACCCGCGGCGACACCCTGCTCGACGTAGTCGAAGTCGAGGATCAACATGAACACGGCCAGCACGACGGCGATCGCCGAGACGATGAGGCCGAGGGTGTTGAACCCGCGCAGTCCGCCGGACTCGAAGACGCCGAACATGCTGAGCACGAAGTTGACGAGCACGACACCGACGAAGGCGAAGACCGAGATCGTCACGACGCGGCGGAACTTGTCCGTGACCTGGATGTTGAAGAACTTGTACGCCGCGAGGGTGCCTGCGAACGCGATGATGGTGCCGAGGACGGCCTGGAAGACGATCGACGGCTGGCCGACCCAGGTCGCGACGATCTTGGAGAAGGCGCCGACGAAGACACCCTCGACGACCGCGTAGGCCATCACGAAGGCCGGGTTGACGACCTTCTTGAAGGAGTTGACGAGCGACAGGACGAGGCCGATGATCGCGCCGCCCATCGCGAACGCGTACGCACGGCCGACCGCGCTCTCGTCAGCCGCCAGGTCGCCGACGAGGAACCAGGTGACGGCCGCGGCGACTGCCACGAGACCGAGCGTGATCCCGGTCTTCTCGACGACGGAGTCGATCGTCATGCGATCGGTACGGGTGGGGGTCTCGCTCGTAGTCGAGCCGGCGTCGCCACTCAGATCGATCGTCCACTGGGACGGATCGGAGTACGGCGTCGTGGCGCGGTTGAACTCCTCGCTTCGGGCGAAGACGGGGTTGTTGCTGCGCATCGTTCCTCCGGTGGGAATGTGACCTCTGTGGTCCCATCGTAGTAGAACGGTCCAACGACGTCTGCACCTCGGGCAGATCGGTCGGCGGTAGGGTTCGGGGGTGTCCGAGTGCCCCGTCGACCCGCGTCATCACCGCGATGTCGTGTCTTTCATCCGGCGCGGCGGGCGGCTCACCGACCGCCAGCAGCTCGCCTGGGACGAGTTGTCCGACCGCTACGTGCTCGACGTTCCCCGGGCCGTCTCCAGCACCTCGGTCGACCCGGAATTCCGGCTCGACCTCAGCGAGACCTTCGGCCGCGAAGCGCCGGTCATCATGGAGATCGGCAGTGGCCGCGGCGAGTCCCTCGTCCATGCGGCGGCCGAGCATCCGGAGGTGGACTTCCTCGGGCTCGAGGTCTATGTGCCGGGCGTGGCACAGACCCTCGTGACGATGCGGCACGAGAACGTGACCAACGTGCGGCTCGCCGTCGTCGACGCGGTGCCGGCGCTCTCGACCATGCTCCCCGCAGGAGCACTCGACGAGTTGCGCGTCTGGTTCCCGGACCCCTGGCACAAGAAGCGGCACCGCAAGCGCCGACTGATCACCGACGACTTCGTTCCGCTCGCCGCCCGGGTGTTGAAGCCCGGTGGCGTGTGGCGGCTCGCGACCGACTGGGAGGACTACGCCGAGCAGATCCGTGAGGTCCTCGACCGCGCCGGACCTTTCGACTTCTCCGGCGACTGGTCCGAACGATTCGCCGGGCGTCCCATCACGAAGTTCGAGGCCAAGGGCCTCGCCAAGGGTCGCACCATCCGCGACCTCTCAGCCGTCCGCCGCTGATCCGGAGCGGTGACTCAGCGTCCCTTTCTCCGCCGGGGCGGTGAGTCAGCGTCCGTTTCCCGGTAGCGGATGGACGCTGATCCACCGCTCGCGGGCGACGACCCTGCGGGGCGAGTCAGGTGGCGGACTGTTGTGCCGCCCACTCCTTCACCCGGCGCCGGCTCTCCTCGGGTGCGAGGTCTTCGACACGCGTCATGATGGACCAGCGCACGCCGAACGGGTCCAGCACCGACCCGAAGCGGTCGCCCGACACGAACGTGGCGACGGCCTCGCGCAATGTCGCTCCGCGCTGCACGGCGCGCTCGACGACGGCGTCAACGTCGGGAAGGTACAGCGCCAAGGAATACGTGGCACCACGCTCCGGGTCGTTCGACACGAGACCGTATCCCTCCAGCGGGTCACTGAGCGTCAGGCGGCCGTGCCCGAAGTCGAGTTCGGCGTGGGCCACGGTGTCGCCGAAGCGGGTCACGTCATCGACCGTGGCCCCGAAGACGTCGCGATAGAACTCCAGTGCGTCGGCCGCGGGCTCGACCACGATGTGCGGGGTGAGCGACGTACTTCCGTGGGGAACTCCACGGGTCGTGTGATCACCCGTGGCAGCCGTAATCTGTTCGGTCATAGCCTCATCCTCGCGACGGAGGACGTGGAGGTCTTGAAAAATCCGGACAGGGGGTCGGAGTGGTCACGTCGAAGGGTCACCTCAATCCCGGCGATCGCGAGGTGCATTTCGAGCGTTTCGACCCCGGCCTCGACCCGCTCGTGCGTCACGTGTGGATCGTGCGGTGGGACGTCCCTGCCGGTCAGCGCAGACCGCAGCGTGTGCTCACGTATCCGGCCGGGAACATCGTCATCGGACCCGAGGGCGCAGCACTTTACGGTCCCGATTCTCGTGTCCAGGTGCGTGAACTGACCGGCCGGTCATGGGCCGTCGGGATCCTGTTGCGCGCGGCGGGGATGCGGGCGCTGATCGCGACGCCGCCCGACTCGCTGGTCGGTGCGGCCGAGCCTTTGCCCTCGTCACCTCACGCGGACATCGTCGCCGCGATCAGCGCCGTCGACATGAGCGACCGCATCACGAGCATCCTTCGCCGCTGGCTCGGTCCGCTCGCCGAGCAGGTGGACGACTCCGGGCACCTCGCCAACGAAGCGTGCCAGATCGCGGAGGAGGACACGCATCTTCTCCGGGTCGCCGATCTCGCCGACCGGCTGGGGGTGGGTGAACGACGGCTGCGGCGCGTCGTCCACGACCACGTCGGGGTGACGCCGAAATGGCTCATCGAGTGCCGCCGCCTGCAGACGGCCGCGACGACGCTGTTCACGTCACCGGCCACCGACCTCGCTGCGCTGGCAGCCGATCTCGGCTACGCCGACCAGGCGCATTTCACGCGGACCTACCGCTCCGTCCTCGGGGAGACACCGGACCGCACCCGCGCGGCCGGGATGGCGGCGCGTCGATGAGGCGCCGGCCCGTCGACAGTTCCAGCGTGCGCTCGATCGGCTACGACGCCGCGAGCGGCACGCTCGAGGTCGAGTTCCATCACGGGACCGTCTACCGCTATCGCGGCGTCCCCCGCAAGGTGCATGAGGAACTCGTCGCAGCCGACAGCATCGGCCGGTACTTCAACGCCCACGTGCGCGACCGGTATCCGTTTCGTCGGCTCTGACCTCACCGTCGTGGCGCGCTACGGTGCGGACATGCCCGAATGCGTCGAGTGCGGAGCCGAACTCCCGCGGAGCGCGGAGTGCTGGACGAGGGTCCACGAACTGCTCGAGGTCGAGAACCGCGTCCTCGCGGGAATCGACGGCGAGACCGCCAAGCGTGCCCATTACTTCGCGATCGCGAGCTACCAGCTGCAGCATCCGTCGCGGCTCACCCGTGCGGCTGCCGAAGGCCTGCGTTCGGGGGTCCGCGAGATGCTCGGCCCCGGCGCACCGTCGATCGACGCGTTCCGGCGCGCCGTTGGCCGGCGGGTCTCCGGCACCAAGGTCGGCCGCGTCGCCGAGGCGGGCGATCGCCACCACGTCCACTCGAACTGGCCCAGGCGCTGGACGGTCACGGCCGTGGACGTCCTGGCTCAGCCCGATGACGCCTACCCGCAGGCCGCGACCGAGTGGGCGTCCGCGTGCCTGCGGGACCTCGATGCAGCGCTCACCGACCCGTCGACCGCCTCGTCATGACGAAGTCCGCGTGGTAGAGCACGCCGTCGAGACGTTCCCCGAAGGCCCAGAAACCGCTGTCGTCGAGAGGGACGATGCGCTGCCCGCGCGTCCGGTAAGCGCCCGGTGGAGGCGTCGACCCGACCATGGCGGGGTCTCGGTGTACCGGCCGCCGGGCAGGAGGTGCTGCTCGAGCGCACGCGCGTCGTCGACCCATGTTCCGCACCAGGACGGCGCCTCGGGATCACAGGCGGCCGTCGGCTCCCCGCGCCACGCCATCACGTGCCCGGCCACCACGACCGCGACGAGGTCCGTGGGCCGGATGATCATCCACGTCTCGAAGGCGCGGGGGCCGATCCGGGATCTGGTGATCGCGAACGTGGCGGGGCTACCCGCGACGAGTTCGTTGGTGCTCGGACGCACTCCCCTCCCGTGCCGAGCCGCGCTGCCGACGACGAGCGGCACGATGGACGCGCCGTGCGCCTCCACCACCCGCGACCCGGTCGGCCCGTCCTCCCGGCTCCGGCCGACGTGGGTGATGACGCCGTCCTGAACCCACATGTCCGTGCGTTCAGGGCGCGACGAGGAGACGTGAATCGTGGCGTCGGCGACGACGAGAGGCGGCGCCTGGTCCGGCTCGTTCCTCGGCGGCATCGGGGCTCCCTCCCTCGCTTGGCTGGGTCGAAGCGTCGGAGCTGTTCGCCGGACCACGGCTGCTGCGGCGCATCGGTGCTCCCGGTGGTGTGCTGGTTCAGGACATCTGCAAGGCATGTCTCACGTCATCTGCAAGACCGCTCGTTGATGCTCGTGGGTGTCGAGAGCA